>JBEIPA010000006.1:0-230769 GCA_040377305.1 Flavobacteriales bacterium
AGCACGGCTGTGGTGTCGGGATCCCACTCCCCACACTGCGTCAGCATCTCAATCCCGACACAGCGTCAGGATTGGGATCCTGACGCCACCTTTTCGCCGTGCTCGCCGTGTCTCCGTGGTGAATCTTGCTGGAACAGCAACCACTTTGTGAGAAAGAAAAAGGCCCGGAATTAACCGAGCCCTTCATTCTATCATCTTATCATCTCATCATCCTATCATCAACTTTAACGGTTGATCAGGATGCGTTGCGTGCTTACACCATTTGCTGAAGTCACGCGCAGCAAGTACATGCCGTTTGATTCTCCAGTCAAATCAAGTTGTTTCTGATCGCCGGCGTTTACGTCGAATTGTTGTGCAAACACGTTGCGGCCATTTACGTCAACCATTTCTACGATTACATTCTCCATGGAATTGCTGAACGCAATTGTAAATGCTCCTGTGTTTGGATTCGGGTAAACATTCACGAGCGAAGTATTTGCATCAGCAACACCGAGACAAAGATCAACTGTGATTGAAATGGTATCGAGTCCGCTGCAACCGAGTGAATCGGTATACATGTAAACGAGATCGTGTGTTCCTGCTCCTGCTGTGTCTGGCTCGAATGTGCTTCCGAAAACTCCGGCACCGGTCCACATTCCACCTGCAGGTGATCCGAACAACATGATTGCTGGTTCTCCGGTACAAGCGAAATTCATTGCAGCGCTTCCAACCGTAGCGAAGTTACCGCCAATACTCGCATTGATTGTATCTGTTCCTTCGCATCCGTTAGCATCAGTAACTAGAACGCTGTATGCACCACTCGAAGAAACCACCAACGTCTGATTGGTTGAGTTGTCGCTCCACAGATAAGTAGAACCTGCGTTCAATGCATCAAGTGTAATGTTGCTGCAGGCTATGGTATCAGCGCCCAGCGTTACCGTAGGATTTGGGTTTGCTGCAAATGCTTGTCCGTCCAGCGAAGTACATCCGTTCACATCAGTGCTCGTTGCATACACCGTCATATTTCCTGTAATCACAAATGTTTCTGTTGGATTAGTTCCACCAGTCGACCACACATAAGATGACGCGCCGCTTGCCATAATAGTCACAGTGTCTCCATCACATGGATTCATCGGTGAATAAGACAATGTAATTACTGGTTGAGGATTCACGGTGTACGAGTACGTTGCAGCCGGACCTGTTCCGCATGCATCTGTAACTGTAACCGAAACCGTTTCAACTCCAGATGCGTTGTGGACAAAAGAAATTACGTTTGTTCCGCTTCCTGAAATAACTGTTGCAGATCCTGGCAAAGTCCAGTTATAAGTAATTGCACCTACAACTGTTGCTGCGGTTAATGTGAGTGTGTCGCCATAACAAATTGTAGTTGCACCACTCACCGAAGTTGGTGAAGAAGGACCTGCAGTGTAAGTAATCGTAACAATTCCATGTCCTGTATTTGCACCACCCGTGTTTGTCTGACTCGTTCCACCGTTGAAGCTTGCACCGCCGCCACCAACACCAGCGCTTGTGTTTCCACCTGAACCGCCGCCGGAATATCCACCGCCACCTCCACCAACAACATAAGATGATCCGTTACCACCGCCACCGAATCCACCGCGTGCTGAAACATGTGACGCACCACCGGCACCACCATTTACAAATGCAAAACCTCCGGTACCTGCCTGCCATCCATCTGCGCCGTTGGTAAGAAGTCCACCACCTGCACCCGATTGAAATCCGGATGAACCGACGCTACCGCCGTTGCCTCCGCTTCCACCAATACCACCAGCACCTGCTCCTGTTCCTCCCGTTGTAGTCACGTTGCCGTGTTTATCGGGAGAATCCATTCCTTGCGAACTTCCGCCACCACCACCAGCAACAATGAGTGGATTGTTTGCTACGTCTGTAACAAACGATCCTCCGCCTCCTCCATTACCAGCACCATTCGTGAGAGAAGGTTGTTCACCTACCAACACATTTAATGTTTGGCCCGGAGTAACGTTAAACGTGCCAATCATAATTGCACCCAAACCCGACTGCGTGGTAGATGAAGGGTTGTATCCGCCCTGCGCACCACGCGCTTCAATCGTCACGGATGTTACACATGCAGGAACAGTAAAAGTTGTAATCGCTCCAGTGTAATTGAACGTTGTTGTTGTTTGTGCGATGAGTGCAGATCCGCACACCACGGCTGAAACAAATCCATAGAACTTTTTCATGGTAGTTACTTTGTAATTATGATTTCACGATTAGAAACTGATCCGTCGGCAATAACACGCAGTATGTAATTACCCGCTGCTACATTGGTTACATCGATTGCAATTACGTTTCCGCTTTGAACGTTGCTCGTCACCGAAGTGTAAACAGTGCGACCTTGCAGATCGGTAATTTCGATTTGCAACTCTGCTGAAGAACTACTCATTGCAATGTTGAACATTCCGTTATTCGGATTCGGGTAAACCAAATACGCTGAATTTTCATTCTCCGAAATTCCAACACAAGCATTCACAGCAATAGTTACAACAGCGTTATCGCTACAACCCAGTGAGTCTGTGAAAGTATAGGTAACCAGCTGCGGACCTGTTCCAACGGATGGATCAAATGAATTTCCGGTTACGCCAGGACCACTCCACGATCCACCAACCGGCGAACCTGTTAGTGTTACATTCGCATCGTCGAGACAAACTGTATTTGAAGAGGAAGAACCTGTAACTGTTGGAACCGGATTAATTGTAACCGCGATTGTATCACCACCGTTACATCCGTTCATATCCGTAAACGCAACCCAGTATGTTCCGCTGGTTGTTGCCAGAAGTGTAGGCAGATTCGAAGCATCGCTCCATACATACGTTCCACCCGATTGTTGTGGATCGAGCAACACGTTACCGCCACACTGAGTTGTATCTGCTCCGAATGCAATCACCGGATTTGCATTGAGTGCAGTAATTACAATTGTATCGCTTCCGACACAACCCATTGCACTCGTTACATCAACCATGTACGTGCCGGCAGCCGTTGCAGAAATTGTTTGCGTGGTTGCCGTTGTATTCCAGTTGAAACTTGCGCCGGGATTTCCTGCATCGAGTTGTACACTTGATCCGCAGAACGCTCCGTCTGAACCAAGCTGAACAACAGGTTGCGGATGAACAGTTACTGATAATGTATCTGATGTATCAACCGGACACATACCGTCGGTTGCAATAGCAATGAACAAGTATGTTCCTGTGTCTTGTGGTAAAGGCAGACCCGGATCGAATGGATTTCCGCTTCCAACATTCTGCCAGAACGGTGCTGCAGACAACCACACCCACCATTCAATATTTCCGGCTGCACCAACTGCTGTTAGCGCAGAAGAATCTCCGGGGCAAACATCAGATCCACTTGCACCGGAAATCATTCCTCCGTATGCAGAATCAATGCGTGTTGTTGTTATCAACGAAGTATCGTTCGAACAAACTCCGCCTGATGCAATCGCAACAAACGAATGTGTACCTGCAGTTACAACCGAAGAAGTTGTAAGCGGAGAACCAGTTCCGATCATCGTGTAATTCGTTCCGTCGAAATCGTACCAGGTGATTGTACCTGAACTACCGGATTCAGAAAGTGTAATTGAACTTCCGGAACAAACTGCTGTATCACTTGCAACTGTTCCTGCAACATTGATTGGATCGAACACGACCGCAATACTATCTGGCAATGTACTTCCGCATGCGTTATCTGCTGTTACATAAACAAATCCTGATGTACTTCCTGCTGTGATTGTGACTGTTGTTGTTCCTTGTCCGCTTGTGATTGTACTTCCCGCTGGCACACTCCAGGTATAAGACAATGCACCTGCTGCAGGAGCAATAGAATAAGTAACCGTTGATCCAACGCAAGCAGGATTTACACTTGCTGTGATCAATCCCGGTTGTGCAGGAAGTGATCCTGCAGAAGAATATGTTATTGTAACAATTCCATTTCCGGTTTGCGTTCCGGTAGTTGTTGATGCCAGTGTGAGTGTTCCGATGTATGACGAACCACCACCGCCGCCACCGCCTGACCATGCACCACCGCCGCCGCCTGCACCACCGCCGCCGCCGCCGCCACCGAAGTAACCGCCGCCGCCACCGCCGCCACCTGATCCGGTGAAGCCGCTGCATCCTATTACACCAAATCCTCCATTGCCACCAATACCCATTCCACCAACTAATCCATTTCCTCCGCTTGTTGAGCAATTAAAATTTCCAATTCCGTTAATGCCACCGGTCACTTGATCTCCACCGCCACCACCTGTTCCACCTGTTCCGCAACCAGGACCATCTCCACCAAGCAGACCATTTGTGCCGCCACCATTACCGCCAAATCCACCACCACTCGATCCGCAAGAACCTTGAGGTGCACCGGTTCCGCCACCGCCACCACCTGCAACAATTACTCGCGCTGCTATAGTGTTGCTGTTGTGACGAACGTCTGATGCACCACCTCCGTTACCGGAAAGAGTCGGACCTCCGCCGCCAGGCATTCCACCACCGTTGTATCCGTTTTGTCCACCGACAAAAACGAAAAGTGTATCGCCAGGATTTACGGCAAGATCACCTTGTGCGCTTCCGCCAAGACCTGCATTTGCTCCCGGAGCACCAGCAACACCCTGTGCGCCCGATGCGTTAAGTGTTACACTGAACACACAGGAAGGCACAACAAAATATTGTTGCGTACCGGTGAAGGTGTAGGTCATTGTTGTTTGTGCGCCCGCAAAAGTTCCGGCAAAGACACACGCAGCAATTACAAGTAATTTTTTCATAGGAATTATTTAGTAATGATGATTTCACGATTTGAAACGGATCCATCGGCAATAACACGCATGATGTAATTTCCGGCTGCAACATGTGCAACATCAACCGCAATTACATTTCCTGCTTGTGTACCATTCAATGCAGAGCTATAAACAACTCGTCCCTGAAGGTCTGTGATTTCAATGAGCAGCTTTTCTGCTGAATTGCTCAGCGCGACGTTGAACATTCCGTTGTTCGGGTTTGGATAAACTGAATAACCAAATGTTTCGTTCTCGGAAATTCCTACACAGGCATTCACATTCACAGTGAGAACAAATTGTCCGCTGCAACCATTAGTGTCTGTGTGACTGAACGTCAGAATTTGTGGACCTGTTCCAACAGATGGATCGAATGAATTTCCTGTAACACCAGGGCCAGTCCATAATCCCGGAGCAGGAGAACCAGTAAGCGTTACGTTCGCGTCATCTAAACAAGGAGTCATTGAAGTTGCCATTCCTGTTACAACAGGATTTGGATTCAACGTTACGTTTACCGTGTCATTTCCTACGCACCCGAACTGGTCGGTAACCGCTACTGAATAAACACCTGAAGTATTCACTGCTAACTGTGACTGTGTGCTGTTATCGCTCCACAAATAGGTAGCGCCAACAACTGTTGCGTCGAGAACAAGACTGCTTCCACATGCAACAGTGTCACTTAAAACAACCATTGGTGGAGCGTGTACGATCACAAAAATATTATTTGAACTATCGTCCATGCACACTCCGCTCGAAGCAATTGCAATGAACTGATAAGTGCCTGTGTCTGCTAATGAAGGCGCACCCAAATCAAATGGATTTCCGCTTCCGATCATTTGCCACGCCGTATCAGATGGAGCTAAGATCCACCAATCAATGTTACCGATGTCGCCAACAGAAATCAGACTGGTAGAATCTCCCGGACAAATATCAATACCACCTGAGTTGGAAATAATTCCACCATTCGGTGGAACATCTACCGTGATTGCAGCTGTATCTGAAGCCGTGCAACCGTTTGCGTCAGTCACAACAACAGAATAAATTCCTGTCGCAGTTACACCCAGTGTGTTCTGCGTACTATTATCGTTCCAGAGATAAGTAGCCCCTGCGGTTTGTGCACTCAATACAATTCCACCACACACTGTTGTATCAGGTCCGATATTTACTGCTGGCGGAACATTCATGATCACTGTAGTTGTGGAAGAACTTGTACAACCATTCGCATCGGTTACAAGCAACGTGTATGTTGTTGTTCCTGCAGGAATATCAGTTACCGTGCTGCCCGACATACTTCCCGGCATCCAGTCGTAGGTGTAATTCATTGTGCCACCCATTGCCGTTCCGATAAGCGTTGCTGTACCGTTCGGACAAACGTCTCCGCTATTCGTTGCGCCCGCCACCAATAAGGTTGGTTCAGTAATTGTTACTGTTTGCTGATTCGTACATCCGTTCGCATCTGTAATTGTACACGTATATGCACCGGCAGCAAGATTAGATTCAGTTGCAGCTGTTCCTCCGGTTGACCACAGGTAAGTGTACCCGGGAGTTCCGCCCGAAGGCATGACCATTGCATCTCCGTTAGTTCCGCCATTGCACAAAAGATTGGTCTGCATGGTGCTTGCTGTAATGGCTGTAGGCTCCGTAATTGTTGCGAACGTTGTGTCCATACATCCCAATGCATCTGTTACAACTACAGAATATGATCCTGCAGGAACACCCGTGATATCTTCTGTTGTTGCGCCATTACTCCACGCGAACGTGTAAGGTGAAGTTCCACTTGCTACGGTTTGATTGATTGAACCATCATTCCCGCCATTACAAAGAGGAGCAGTGAAACTTGCCGTTGAAATCGGCGGAGCATTTCCAATGCGGATTTCATCCCACACGCCTACACCTGAAGTAAAATTGTAAAGGTGCACGCGGCTTACGTCGTTCTGAGTAGCACTGCGGAAAGGAAAGCTGGTGTACATCAGAACATTGTTAATGTAAATATCAAACGTGTGGTTTGTCCAGTTTATGTTTCGCAGTTCTACATTGTACCAGGTGTTCAGAGTCGCTGCATAATCAAACGTTGAAGAAGACACAAAACGAATCACTCCCGCAGCCTGATAATAGCAGAATACGATGCAATTGGTAGCAGAAACAGAAGCATTTCCGGCAACTACATAATTGTGCGAAGAGCCGGTTGTTTGCGGACACATCCACCAGCTTATGGTATTCGGAGTTGCTGGAGTGAAACTCGTAGACAATCCGGTAATGTGTGTAGAAACACCACCGGTACCTTCAATGCGGTATGTTCCTACCGCAGGATTGGTTGTAGTAACAGCTGCGGATGTCAGTCCGGCACCGATACTCCAGGTTGGTGTGTAACTGCCGGATTCAAATCCATCGTAGAATGCACCGGCACACTGCGCATTCAGATTCATCGAACAAGCCACAGCAAACGCGGCTACGAGTAGAGATTTTTTCATGTGTTCGTTCTTTCTTAACGGTTTGTTTATTCTAATGCTGCAATGCAATACGGTGAACTACGACACCACTTGTTGTTACAACACGTAACAGATATATTCCATTTGCTTCTGCAGACAAATCAATTTGTTTGCGGCTGCCTTCGTTGACTACCGGCTCTCTGGAAGTAAATACAATCCGGCCCTGAGCATCGGTAATTTCGATCACAGCATCCTTCGCTGTATTCGCGAAAGTGATTTCAAACAAGCCATTCGTTGGATTTGGGAAAACTGCTGTGCCTGCATCTGCGATTTCATTTGTGGTAAGACAAAGATCTACGTTAATCGTAACCGTATCAATTCCGGAACAACCGAGTGAATCGGTGTACGTGTAAATCAGGTTGTGCATTCCTGCGCCTGCTGTATCCGGTTCGAATGTGCTTCCGAATACTCCGGCTCCGGTCCACGTTCCTCCGGCAGGAGATTCAAAGAGTTGCACTGTAGGTTCGCCGGTACACACAAAATTCATTGCGGCGCTTCCTACGACAACCGGATTTGCATTGATCGTAACATTCACCGTGTCCATTCCTACGCAACCGTTCGCATCAGTCACAATAACGTAGTATGGACCGCTCAAGGTCACACTGATCATTTGCGTTGTAGAACCGTCATTCCATAAAAAAGTGTTTCCTGCATTCTGCGCATCGAGCATTGCACTTGCACATGATGAGAAATCGCTACCAAGTGTTACGACTGGAAGCGTATTCACTGTTACCGTTGTTGTTGAAGTGCTCGTGCAACCATTTGCATCGGTTACCAGTAAAGTATATGTGGTTGTCGTAGCCGGAACATCACTCGTAGCACTACCCGACATATTCCCTGGCATCCAATTGTACGTGTAATTCATGGTGCCACCCATCGCAGTTCCTACAAGCATTGCAGTGTCGCCCGCACAAACGTTTCCGTTGTTCGCAGCAGCAGTCACCAATAATGTTGGTTCAGTAATAGTTACAGTTTGCTGATTCGTACATCCGTTTGCATCTGTAATTGTACACGTGTAAGTGCCGGCAACAAGATTAGATTCAGTTGCAGCTGTTCCGCCGGAAGACCACAGGTAAGTATATCCGGGAGTTCCGCCGGAAGGCATCACCATTGCATCGCCGTTATTTCCGCCGTTACACAAAATATTTGTCTGCATGGTGCTTGCGGTAATGCCTGTGGGCTCCGTAACAACAACAGTTGTTGCATTCGTACATCCATTCGCATCTGTCACCGTACACGTGTAAGTTCCCGCGGAAAGGCCCGATTCAACTGCATTAGTTCCTCCAGATGGAGCCCAGCTATATGTGTAAGGTGCAGTTCCAGTCGTAACTGTAACCGTCGCCGAGCCGTTAGAACTGCCGAAACACGAAGCACTTGCAGAAGTTGAGGTGGTAAGAAGAGGAACATTGCCGATGGTGAAATCATCATACTCTGCAGTGGCAGCCACAAGACTGTTCAGGTAGATGCGGTCAACGGTGGTAGCTGTTGGAGAACGGAACGCCCAGCCCGACAATATCAAGACATTGTTCAGATAAATGTCCATCGTACGTGAAGTCCAGTTCATATTTCTGCATTCAACATGATACCACGTATTTGCCGAGATCGGGTGATTGTATCCTGTGCTGTTATAGAAACGCAGCACGGATCCGCTATTGAAATAGCAAAACAGAATTCCATTGTCAGTAGGCGTGTTTGCATCACCGATGATTACATAACCATTTGCACCGGTAGTTGTATTCGAACGCATCCACCACGACATGTATGCAGGCTGAGCTGGCGTGAACGTGGTATAAAGTCCCTGATAAAAACCGTTCGAGCCGGGACTTTCCATAGAAAGGTGGTAGTTACCAACCGGTGCGCTACCGGAAGGAACGCTGTTATTGTATATCCCGCTACCTATTGACCAGGTTGGCGTAAAACTGCCCGATTCAAATCCGTCGTAAAACTGGGTTGCGCACTGAGCTGAGCTAGCCGTAAAGAATCCAAATACAAATGCTACGCTAAGTAGAAGTTGCTTCATATGATTGTAGTTATGAAAGTGAAAATGCCGATCAAATATAGTAAATTTAGGATGGCACTTCACCAATGAAATAGACTTCAACACAGCGACCGCCATTTCAATATTAAAAATACAAATGCATGAGTAAAACAGTCCTCATTACGGGCTCAAACAAGGGAATTGGCTTTGAAATCGCACGTCAATGTGCGGTTCAGGGACATCGTGTGGTTTTGTCGGGAAGAAACGAAAACCGTTTGGCTGCAGCACAGAAAAAACTATTCGATGCAGGTTTGAAATGTGCAACGCTGCAAATGGATGTGAGCGATTTCGCCAGCATAGAAACTGCTGCACGCACTTTCGGAAAAATGTTCCCCGTGCTGGATGTTCTTGTAAACAACGCCGGGATTATTGTACCCGATGACGATGGGCTCGTTTCCGATGCCGATGATGTGCTCACGAAAACGATTACAACAAACTGTTACGGTCCGTTGCGCGTTACCAAATCATTTCTTCGTTATCTGAAAGACCGATCTCAGGTAATTAATATTTCCAGCGGCGGTGGATCGATGACAGATCCTATTGGTGGATGGTCGCCTGCATATTGTCTTTCGAAGACCATGCTGAACGGAATTACACGACAACTTGCCTATGAGCTTGCGAAAAATTCCATAAACGTAAACGCGGTTTGTCCGGGCTGGGTAAAAACAGATATGGGCGGACAAGGTGCACCGCGTACCGTTGAGAAAGGCGCAGAAACTCCGGTGTGGCTGATCAACGATGGCACGAGTAGCAATGGTCGGTTCTTTCGAGACAAAAAAGAAATTCCATGGTAAACAACTTACACAAATTGAAGATCCGAAAATTTGAAGATTCGACGATGGTCGCTACGTTGAATCATCGGCTTGGTGTTTATTCAAACTTTCGAATCTTCCGATCTTCAAATGTATTCCTGCGAGCAACGATGTTATTGCTTGTCGTTTTCTTTGGATGTCGGTTGCAGGCTCAGAGCTATCCCGTTTACGGACCTGAAGTGAAAGTGTACATCTCCGGATACATGGGTGATGCGATGGAACCGTTTATTTCGAAAGACGGAACGACACTTTTCTTCAATTCGCTCAACGATGGAATTCAAACACGCTTGTATTACGCAACGCGTGTTGATGATTCTACGTTTACATACATCGGAGAAGTGAATGGAGCGAATGAGCCCATGAATCCACAGCTAAATGGTGTTGCATCGCTCGACACTACAGGCAACTTCGTTTGGGTTTCTTTGCGCGGATGGCCGGGTAATATGGACAATCTGCATCGCGGCGATTATTCGAACGGAACGGTTACGAATGTAAATCGGATGCATGGAACGTTTTATGTTTATCAGCCGGGTTACATTATTATGGACGCAGCACTTACGCACGATGGAAATGAATTGTATTACTGCAATGCGTTTTTCGACACGTGTACCGTTCCTTGTACGGCTTCTCTGGGATTTGCGAAAAAAGTCAACGACTCTACTTTCAACACGATTAGTTCTTCCCAAAACATTCTTCAGCATGTGAACGATACAGACTATTGTGTTTATGCACCCGAGCTCAGTACCAATGGACTCGAATTGTATTTTACACGTTTTCCTATTGGAGGATTCAATACAGAAATCTGCGTTTCGGTGCGACCGACTACTGCAGATACTTTCAGCACGCCACTGGTTCTCATCAATGAATTTCCGAATTTTCCGGAAGGAGCAACGGTGAACACTGCAGGAACACTGATGTACTATCACAAGAAAACAAACGGAACGTACACGATTTATTTGCGCTATCGCGATCTCACGGGGATTGAAGAAAACGAAAAGCATTCTCTTCGCGTGTTTCCGAATCCGGCGAATGATGTGTTGTACATAGAAGGTGCATCATCGCAAGACAACTTGACCATTCTGAATTCCACTGGACAAATTGTTTTGCAGCAAACGGGAAATTCTCCGGTGGAAACCAGCGTTCTTCCCGATGGGATTTATTTCGTGAATGTCATGCGTGATGAAATTCTATACACAACAACTTTTATAATCTGCAGATAATGTTCGATCCAAAAGCAATCATTCATCAACTCGACCGGAACGCTCCTGTGTTTTTCGGAATGTTTCATTCTATTCCTACAGACACGCGTAAATGGAAATCTGCTCCGGAGAAATGGTGTGCGTTAGAAATACTTTGTCACCTCTACGATGAAGAGCGGGAAGATTTTCGTGCGCGTACCAAACACGTATTGGAAACACCGAAAGATCCAATGCCCGGAATTGATCCGGTGAAACTGGTGACGGACAGAGATTACATCGGACAGAATTACGACGAGATGCTCGCGGGATTTATTCAGGAACGCAAAGCTTCTGTTGCGTGGCTGAATTCATTGACGAATGCAAATTGGGAACAAGCGTACGAGCATCCGAAAATGGGTCCGCTACCAGCGAAAATGTTTTTGACGAATTGGCTTGAGCACGATTACCTGCACATGCGTCAGTTGCTTACGTTGAAGCATAATTATCTCGCACAATCGACAGGGATTAGTTTGAAGTATGCGGGTGAATGGTAAAGACAGTGCGCAGTTGGCAGTGCGCAGTAAGCAGTACACAGTACGCGGTAGAGCGGTAGAGCGGTCACAGTTAGCTTGATGCAGCGTTACTGCGCACTGCTTACTGTGTACTGTGTACTGCGTACTGCTTACTTGTCCGTGGCTTCTACGCATCTCACAACTAAAGCAACATCTGCAGCAAGTGCGTAATTATACTGCGCGCTGTTCTGTCCGGAAACTTTATAGCAGATAGCGCCAATTTTATTTCCGTACGCGTTGAATCCTGAATCAGGAATGTGGCTGAGTTCATTGGTGTCTTTCGCAGTGAAGATCCAGACATTGTAATCCGTGCCGGTGTTCAATCCGGAAATTGTGATTTTGTGATTCAGGGTCTGTGCACATAAAGGTTGCGCACCATTTTTTGCCTGATGTGTAGTAATGCACGGCACCACGTAATAACGATCCGTATCAATGCGCACTGCAACTCCCTGCGGAAGTGTATCGCTCAAGCCGGTGATTGCAAATGCTGCGTTGCCGTCTGAACCGCGTTTCGATGGCGATTGCGCAAGCTGATACGCGTTGCAGGTGTACTTGCCATCACTGTCGGGCACATCCTGTTCATTCAGATTACGGTACTTGCCAAGATCCATGATAAAATTCCACGCGGGATTATCCGGATCAGGACAACCACCATCGGGCAGCCATCCTCCTGTTTTAGTAATGTCGTTCTCCGTTTCCATGATGTAACGGAAATAATATGGAATCGATCCTCCATGTGGTTGCTGACCGCACACCATTAATCCGTGATCACTGAAAACAATTTCATCATCGGCAAAATATTTTGTGTCGGAGAAATCGTTGTTCGAGCCCCAGCCGATTACAATCACAATGTGGTCGAAGTCGGTGTCCTCTGAACCGGCAAGAAAATCCTGCACGCCGAGTACAACCGGACGACCATTGACAACGTGTTTCTTCATCCACGGAATAAAATTCTTTACCGTGTCCTGATCCATTCCCTCGAAATGCTCATGCGCGAGATGCAGATGCTTCAACACTTCATTGGTAGGAACGAAACATGAATTATCTGCGCCCTTGGTGTTGTTCCATATCTGCGGCAACAACTGACAATAATATTGTCCGTTCTTCTGAAACCAATTCCGGAAACCATCTTTGTCGCCGGGAAAATCTCCGCCGGGAGAACCTTTCGCTTTCCATTCAACACCGAAATAATTGAGCCACATCTTCTCGAGTTCCGGTGAAGGAGTGGTTGCCTTGTCGCCCCACAGCTTATGAAAATAATCGGCCAGCACCTGCCGCACCATGTACATGGGAATGTACTGTCCGTACAGCAGTCCCGCCGACAAAACAGAAGTTTCTCCGCAATAACCCGAAGCAGAACTGCTCCAGTTGTTGTCGTCGATGTTCCACATCAGGCGCGGTGGAATGTCGTTAATGCGGACGTTGGATTGTGTGAGGAAGAGGTAGGCGTTCATGGTGTGTTGTTGTTATTGAAAGGTTGATACTTCATGCAAACACAGCGCTCCGTGTTGCATGAAATGTGCTATTTCTCGACTGCGCTCGAACTGACACATTTCACACAAACACCGCTGTCAACGAAGCAATGATGTCTGTCTGCTCTCCTCCGGCCAACGTCACCGATACAGTCGAACCTTTGAATGCAACGATGGTTTGTCCGCTCAGACCGGTTTGTGTAAACGGTTTTTGACTTGTTGCACCGGCCATACTGCCGAATGGTCCATACTTGAGACCCGCTTGCGAGTGCAGCGTGATTTGTAAAACACAATTCGTTCCATACCACACACCGGTGTAACCGGTGACAGAAACGATGGGATCAGTGGTTGGAATATTGATCGTCTGCGTTACTCCACTTGTTCCGCCGTGTTGCAATAAAGTGAATACACCGCTCGTCGTTCCCGGAGGCTGCGTACCGAAATTGTATGAGCCTGTTCCGGTGTTCACGCACTGAATGGCATTGAGTATATCGCCGGACTGAATGATCATTTGTGTTATTGGAGGATTACCCGCAACAGCAACAATTGCAGAGTCATCAAAATTATTTCCTGCAGGAGGATTCGCGAGCTGAGAAAGGATCATGATCTGTGCCTGCTCGAACTGAAAGTTGCCGGAGTTGAATCTCCATGTGAAGATGTCCAGGTAATTGAACCCCGAATTTACAGCGCTCCACACTTGCTGTGCGCTGGCGTTAGGAGCAGAATTGCCCGGCTCGAATTGTGCGCCATAACCAATAATAGCAGGCGCTATTCCGGCACTCAGATAGTCTGACAACTGACTTCCGTCGTAGAATTGCGGAGAGACGATATCGAAAGTGCTGTTAAGCGTGATTATTTGATTGGGCGAAGGAGCAAAAGCCGGCGCCATGGTCAGATACAATTTTTCTGATTGCGCATCAAATGCCGTGCGTATTGCGGTAAACAGAATTTGAAATTGTGAGTCCGTCATACCGGCCACATCACCTTCCCAGTCTACATCAATTCCGTTCATACCGTTTGCCTGCAAATAAGAAACGAGGTTGTTGGCAAATGCAGTGGCTTGCGTTTGCGGATCTCCACTGGAGAAAACAGCTGCCAGTGTCTGATTGCCTCCATAAATCATCGTCGCCAGAAACTTGATGTTCGGATTCACCGCTCGCGCATCACGCAGCACATAATTCAGGTAATCCTGATTGCTCAGAAATTTAGTTGGCTTGGGTGCATCACCGAGGTGACAACCATTTCCAATCTGTATGGTGAAACCACTTGCTGCGGGCACCACTTCAAAAAAAGCAATGCCGAGAAAATTGATGCTGTTGTAAACTTTGTACTGAATCAAAGACTGAAAACAACTGTCGGGACTGTTGTAATTCGTTGTAGGTGGTTCATCTTCGTTGAGGAAGATCCAGGCGTTAACGCCGTAGGTGAGAGTGGTCATGGGTTTGGGTTTGGTGGTGGGTGGGTTCTAACGGTTTGCAAATATGCGATGGGCAGGCTTTTCAGCACTATTGTCAATGCGGAAGACTGATCTTTCGGCTACCACTAAACTGTCTGCGGGCACAAAACCCCGCCTATTGCAGATGTGCTGTTACCAACTGGCGTTCTGTCCATGGTCATTTTATAATTTTTAATTGCTTGCCAATGTCCTTAGCCAATTTTGCTAACGGTCTTCTATTAATTTCTGAATCTAAACTGTAATTGCCTAAAACAAATCTGTCAATTAAGCTTGCTGATAATTTTAAATCAGCAAATTCTTTTTTCAATTCATCTCTTCTTGACTGGTTGTAATAGAGAGATTTCAAAACTAACTCTTCAACAACATCCGTATGTTTTTCATAAATCTCCTCAATGCCAAATGTTGTTTTGTGTTCATTAAATCTAGGGTCAACTACATTTACTTTTGGTTTTAATAATTTGTAATCCCTATTCCCTATCAAGTACTCAAGAGCATTGTTTTGGTCAATGTAAAAATCAAACTTGATGTTTGCATCCTCATGATAAGGATGTATATGTGTAAGCACTGTAAATGCCTTACTGCTTTTTGAAATGTTACAAGTTGAACACGATGGAATTAAATTACCAAGTGTAAGAGAAAGAAAAGGGAAAGTTGATTTATTGTAAAAATGGTCTAACTGAAAAAGCAATTTCTTTTTTGCTCCGTCTTTTCCAATTGCTAATGTAAATTGAGCATTGCAGTATAGACAAGCTTTGACTTCGAATCTTTCTGCAAACCAAGATGCTTTTGCACTTTTTCTATATGCAGAATATCCAAACGCAACTTCAATTTCTTTTCTGAAAACTGGGTCAGTCAGAGTGTTCATATATGCACCAGTTGTAAACTGTGTAATAAGATTTGGGATTTGATCTGGACTAGCTTTGATAATATCATCAAAGTTGTCAATCAAATCATTTATGAAATTTTGTTGGTTACCAATTTTAAGTAACGCTAATGCAGTAAGGTTATCTGTTGCTTTGTCAAAATAGTTTGTCCAAGCTGCTTTATGGTATGTCAAATATTCATTCGCAAAACTTGCAAACGAAACCAACTTGCCACTGTTTTCAACTATCTTATCAATTATTCTCATTGCTGCCTCTTTGTTTTATTTCTCTGCTTGATGTAAGTTCCCTTTCAAGAAATGCAATTCGTTCATCAATGTTTTCAATTCTCTGTTCAGGGAATTTCATGTAAAACAATTCCAACAACTGATTTAGAATAAGCGGTTCTCCAACTAAATCGATTACACTTTTCAAATGCTGTGGATTCCTGGGGACTTCTCTCTTCAATTCACTAATAACTTCTTTGATGATTTCCTTTGCAAATTCACCCATTGCACCGCCTTTGTCTTTCAGAAAAAAAGCATCGGCATAAAGTGAATGAATATTTGCTCCAAACGTTTTTTGCATGTCTTTCAATTCCGAAACTTTGCAATCTCCTGTAATATCATCCTTCTCTAAGAAAAGAATATTGTTCTTAGGCAAGTCAGAAACCAAAATTGGTGAATGACTTGAAATAAGTATCTGTAACTTTTTCTTGGGAAAAAGTTTCGGTAAATTTTCATTCAACAATTTTATAAACGAAATCTGCCACTGTGGATGGAGTGTTACTTCAGGTTCATCAAGTAGAAAAGCAAGCTCTGATTGACTTGCTGGAATTGTATCTGCCGCTCTTTTAAGTCGACTGAACATTGAAAGTAAATTTTTTTCTCCGCTGCTTAAACCTACGTACTCAATTGAAAATATATCAAAGATGAATGTTCGTCTATCTTCTCCATCTTCCAAAACAAAATCATCAAAATATATTTTAATGAACTCCTTTATTACATCTGGTTTTGAAAGAGGAATTGTGAAATCATAATTTCCTTTATATTTTATGGAAGGAGATTCAATAATGAAATCAACTGCCTTTTTTATTTTAGAATAAAGTGAACTCCTAAATTTCCCTGTGAACTGGGCTTTCTTTAAAAAGTTTTCAAGTGTGGTTCTATGAATTCTTGTTTTGCTCGTAGACGAAAGGAATAATTCTATTGTAGAAAGGATTGCATTTGATTTTCCTCTGTCGCCAAAATTCATTCTGTTCTTATACTCATATTTCAATGCCCCGTAAAGGAAACTCACATACAAGTTTGATTCTAATTCCTTCAACCTGTCCTTTTCTCTTAGGTCTTTTTCTTTTATTGAAGTAATTACTTCTTCAATTCGTCCTTGCAATTCATTGTCGGCTTTCAAAAAACTATCAATGCTTTCCCAAAACCTTTGATAGAAATCATTCAAGCGAATGGTTACACCTTCAATGCGATTCTTGAAAGGCAGTTGTTCGAATATTTGATTCGAAAGAAATTCCAAATTTCGTTTCGACTCAGCTGATTTATGAGCCAACAATTCACTCTCTCCCGATATGTAATAACTGGTCTCACCAATATTTAGAGCATGATAATCATCTACAATACAATTCTCCGTTGTATAATCGTAGTAATGCCAATAATCCGTCTCCCAGGTTCTTGAACTTCCAGCAACACCTTCAATGTTTGCAATCCTATCCATGTTCAATAACGGACTGTAATGAATAATTGAAAGGTGGTTTAAATGACTGGTGGCAATCTGTCCTGTATAACTATCTTCAACTTCATGGGGTTTAAGTTTTCTCTGAAATTTATCTCTATTATAATTTACCAACTCAACATTTGGGACTTCCTTCAAATCAAAATATTTGATTTCAGAAATTGATTTGCCAAAATGAATTCCCTTGCGATTGAAAATGAATTTGTCAGTGATAATAAAACCGTCAAAATAATAACTCGGTTTTGTCATTATGTTTTGAATCAGGATTTCTAAAAGAGTTGACTTGCCCGAACCATTCTCGCCAATGATTGCCTTTATGTCCTCAATCTGCTCATTAAAAAGTTTTGGGTTTCTTTTTTTTACGCATTCAAGTCTGCCTACAATTTCTTTTGTTTTAGGGCTGTCCTTCTCTATTGTAAAACTGAATTCATAGAGAGAACTCAAATTGAATCCTATCTTTTTAATATGGTTGTATTTGTTTACCCAGAGATATAAGAGCATAAATGTTAAGTCTTAATAATTCTTGCCAAGATGTTTGTATCTATTACTATTGTTGTGTTCTCGTTATACGCTTGCTGGTAACGTTTTCAGGCTTCGCGTTGGTGGGCTTTTGGAACACTAAAGTTTATTAATCGCTCAAATGTTGATACTCGCACTATACGCCCACTAACGCAAAACCCGTGTTAGCAGTTGTTATTATACCAATTCTACATACGTCTTGTCATTCAAGTCTTTTCTAATTATATTCCAATGTGCAAGAACTTGAGGAACATACTCTTTACCATTATTTATGGCTGCAAGATATTCTTCTTTATCAATAGCATTTCCTGTTATATATTTATAGGTTGTCTCAAGCACTATCGCTAGTTCTCCATAGATTGCTTTTGAAAATGATTCATACTGCTTTGGATAATATGCTTTTAAGTATTCATCAACGGTGGCAAGAATCATAGTTTGTCTCACCCTCGGATGAGGATGTGTTTGGACTTTAGAATCGATACTTCTGTAAATACTAGACTCGACCATTATGCGTGTAAGAGTCAGTACTGCTAACGACCAATTAAATATTGTTCTATCGAAGTCAACATAAAATTCCTTCCTATCCTCGGAAACACTTTGTTCCCCTAAATGTCTTTTTACTGCATTTACTAATCCTTTACAAACAGCTAAGCAATCGGCATCCATTTCTAAAGTTTGAATAGTTAAAATATCATCTTCGGAAATGGCTTTAATATTTCGCTCCTCATAAATATTCGTTCCAAAACGAGTCTTAATGAAATCAAGATGCCCATTAATTATATGAGTCAATTCGTGAGCTACTAGAAAATCGACAGACACATCAACCAAATGCCTAGCATACGCTTGCCTAATCTTATCATTTGGAATAGCCATTTGATAAGCATTGTAGTCAATATCGCCACATGTAACCAAAAGATTTGCGTCTAAATAGTAATTTCTTATTGTTGGACTATTTTTTGTTTCCAAAGAAGTGTCTCCAACTTCACCTAACACGAGAGGATTCGAAAGCATTCTGAAGAACAGGTCGTATAGTATTACTACAGCCCCCGCATTTATTCCAATAAAATAAAATCCATCATTTGTTTTCGCGGCAATAGCATTAAATTCTGGACTATCTATAAAGTCAAAATGAATATTAGGAGGGCTCTTTATTAAGCTCTCGTGATTTCTACAACTCTCAATATATTTAATTGCTCTGTTTCTATAGTACTCAAAAACAGCAAAACTATCTTTAGACAATTTCTCTGTCTTAAAAAGGCCACCTTTGTCTTTAAAAGTTTTATCAAACAATATCTTTTGATCGTTTTCGAACATTTCGATTGTTTACATTATAACTGCTAACTCTATAATTATTCTGTATTTAATAGAACTATCCCCTGCTATCCCAAACATTGTTGGCACAGCATCGCGAGAACTATTTTTCCTCACCCCCACTCCCCCAACGTCACCACCAACCCCTTCGTTCCCACCGGCAGCGGATCGTATTTCGAAGGAACTTCCGGCTGACCTGTTGGTGCGGGTGGAATTGGTCCTGCGTTTTCGTCGTAAGCGAAACCGTAAGCTTGTCCCATGGTTGTGCCGCGTGCGCAGGTGGTGGAGTTGGATGCCTGGATGAAGATGGGAACGTTGTCGGTGCTCTTCTTCTTGGTTTTCGGATCGGTAGTCGTCACCGCAACTGTTGCTGTGTGCATGAAGAGTGAGAATAAATTCTGCACCGTTTTTTCCGGATACCAATTGGTTTGTGTGCCCCAGTATTTCGAAGTGTAGCCCGCCGTTCCTGATGTGGGTGCGGAGTTCGCTACACCACGGTTCAACGCACTCACCAATTGGTTCTGAATGTTCAGCGCTACCGACTGCTGATCGGCATTCAATCCCGGTGCAAATGCAAACACGCCTGCATTGCCGAATGCCATAGCGCCACTCGTCAGGAACATGCCCGGCACTTTGGAAAATCCGAACTGGGCGTTGGGTGTTGTTCCGCTCAGTGTACTTCCTTCGAGCACAACAGATGTAATTCCTGCTGCTGTTGTGTTGATGGATTTAATCACGGTGTTATTCGGATCAACTCCTGCGCCGGTGACGTACATGCCCGTGAGCAGATTTGTAGCTGCCGGCAGCGGAGTGGTGAATGTCAGCGTTGCATTGCTGAGCACTCCGGTGATTGCAACAGGACCCGAACTTCCGGCGTACGACATGGTGCATAATCCGATCGGATTGAAAACAGTAAACACCTGCTTGTTGCTTGCTCCGGTGAACTGCAATGCAGCATGAGAAAGTTTTGTGTTGCCCGGAATCGGTTGTGCAGCAGTTGATGTTACCGTGTAGATGTCGGGCGTAATTGTTTTTCCACCGCCAACACCTTGTATGCTGAGTTTATTATTGGAGAACAACGTGGTGAGATCCGCATCAAACCATCCGTTCAGTTTGCTGTCGAGATGAAGCAACTGGTTGGTTGTATCGATGGAACTCAGGTAAAGTCCGGGATTGAGCAGTCCGCCGTAGTTCGTTGAATACTGCATATCCAGAAACGGTGCTGCACTTGCTCCGAGTGCGTTAATGAATGGTGCATACGCGCTGATGATCGATGCGCGCGTGACAGCTGCATTGCCAAGCGGTTGTCCTACGGCACCACCCTGATTGAGTGTGATCGTCACCGGCAAAGTGAATCCATCTACAGTTTGCACGTCAATCACTGGTCCGTAACCTGGATCTACGATTGTGAATTCGCAAAAAGAATACGGTGGTACTGCTGAGTTGGGTGGATTCTGCACATTGGTTACGTTGGCGCCTTGTCCGCTGTAAGCGATTTGTGGTCCGGACGAAAACTTCGAATTATCTGCGATGAAAAAATAAATGCGTGCACCGTCGATCTTAGCTGCGTCGGTAAACGGAGCAGGAATGTCGATCTGCACTTCGAGAATTTCATCATTGAGTTTGTACACCGGCAGTGTTCCGCTCGCTGCAGTAACAGGAGTGAATGTGGCAGTTTTGGGTTTGATTTTGCTTTTGCGGTTGGCGCTTATCGACAACATCTTTTGCGACTTCGTAGTAAACCCGAGGACGTAGATGGTGTATTTATCGGAAGGCAATTTCGTTCCGTCGTTCAACGCAATGGTGAGCGTTGTTCCTTGTGCAGCAGTCATAATAATTCGGTAATAGTGTTAAAATCAGCGTGTGTTTGTATCAACGAATACAATACAATATAAACAGATTTTGTTACACTCGTTTATCCGAAGTATAATAATTAAAGGATAGGTGAAATTTGATAGCTGATAGCCGATTGGGAAAGTCTGCGTCTGGTAAGGTCACACAAGTGATTGTGAGGACAGCGTGCGAAAAAAATCACGGGGTAACTTTTCTGAAAATCAGGTGCGAACTGAAGAATGAAAACAGGAAAGAGTTTGAAGTACGCGGAAGATTGGTAATTTTCCCGTGGCTTCAACGAAACGAACAACTCAAGCTACGTCCTCCTCCTTAGAGTTGAAGCGTATCAAAAGAAACAGTAAAGGTGGTCCCGATATTCTCTTTGCTTTCCACTTCTATTTGCCCTCCCATTATTTCTATTTGATATTTGGTTATAAACAGGCCTATACCTTCAGCGTCGGAATTTCCGTGAAATGTTTTATACATTCCAAAAAGTTCGGCGCCATATTTTTCCAGGTTAATTCCTCTTCCATTGTCTCTTATCTTAAATATCGCCTTTGTCCCCTCCCTATTACAGCTCAGTTCAATTACCGGAGATCTGTCCGGTTTTCTGTATTTAATGGCATTGGTCAAAAGGTTCATAAGGATACTTTCTGTGTACGCCGGATTAGCAAATATTTCAAGTTCCTTGTCTACATTATTTATAACGGTTGCATGTGCTGATTCAATCTGAATCAGTAATGTTTCCTTCAACCGTTCTAAATAGTCGTACAGATTAATCCGCTCCGGAGAAACTTTGGCGAGATTCTGAGACTTTGTAATTTCATTCAGGTGATTAACTGAAGAACTAAATCTTTGTGAAATCTTTTTTATGAAACCGAAGATTTTGTCTTTCTCTTCCGCCGAATCAGCAACACTGTATAAATGGAGTAATGAATCCAGATTGCTCGCATATGATTTTAAGTTATGCGAAACGATGTTAGAAAAATTCAGGAGTCGCTTATTCTGCTCATTCACTTTTTCATTCGATAAGCGCAGTTCCTTTTCTAATATTTTTAAGGGTGTTACGTCGGCAACGTGAACAAAAAAACCATGGACTTCCCCGTCAACAATATCGGGGAAATAATTAGCCAGCGAATGTCGTGTTGTTCCTGAGGGTAAAGGAATTTCTCTTTCAAATGTCTGTGCTTCCCCTTTCAGCGCCCCCGTAATATAGGGTAGGTTCTTTTCGTACAAAGGACCTAGCAATTCCTTGATGGTCATTTTGTCAACCATGTCCTCCTTCCTTTTACCAAACCAATCTACGTAAGCGGAATTTGCAAAACGACAAACAGAATTTTTGTCCCAATAGGCCAACATGGCCGAGATTTGGTCCGCAACCATTAAACCTGAATTATTGATGTCGTGCTCCTTTGTTTCCATTGTGTGGGGGGATTGCGTGGCTCTAAAAGGTTTTGGGTCTGACGAAGGTGGTGATTTTACCACAATTGTAGCTGCGAACATATGAACCTTTTTTAACCACAATTCTGTGTGCGGCTATGCGGGGAGTGGTAGTACTTCACTTCCGTCCAATATTCTCAAACAACAACTGGTGTTGCTTTCTGAAAATGCGCTGCATCATGAACTTAACCGGCAGTGGCGATTTAAATTGAATTTCCTCGTCGATCACAGTGCAATTGCTGTCTGACTTTAACGCGAACTTCATTTCAATCTTAGTCAATCGGAATACCGTTGCCCGAACAGTAACTGTTTTGTCCGCACTGTTTTTTTCAATCGTAACCGGGTAAGTGAATGAAAATGGGATGAAGCCTAATTTTAAAGTCTCGTGAACTAAATAAACTTCATTACCGGTATTATCAATGCGGGAAATAACCGGATGCACCGATACATATTTTTGCGTGTCGGTTAAATAGTCAAAAACAAAGTCGATGTCTTTGTTTACTGTGAATGAAAGTTTCATTGTCGGTTATGTGTGTACAGTGAGCCATGCATTCAAGCGAACTGCACCATTTCAGAGACAATGTAGTGTTAATTTCAGATTGTGATTTGTGCGAAAATCCGGATTGCTTCATGAGCACCAGGAATTACGCCTAAATCTGTTCGCGAGGCACCACTTCGGTTGTAACCGTAGAGCCGTTCAATGGTGAACCGTGTTGCATCAACCGTATCGAAAACCAAATCACATTCAGCAAAGTTCCGAGCAGAAGCGTTACGCCCCAGGTGCGCAGATTCTCCATCGGACTGATGAATTTCTCCACGATAGCACTCATCACCGAAAACGGCTGCGTGATCAGGTCCCAACTATTCCAACGCTCGAAGCGACCGATGTACACACCGAAAGCCGCAATGAAAAGTAACAGCGCAACAACGATCATCGATTTCCGCTGACTCATGAATTTCGCCAGCATACGTTGAATGTCCTGAAGACTTTTGAATCCGGCGAAGAGTCCAGCCCATGCGAAAAGCAGAATCATCATCAGGTCGAACCACTGAGGCATGGAACTTACTTTGCCGAGATGAAATAAGTCGGTGAGAATGTATGGAGCGTTCGGGAAGAAGAGAAGCCACATCGGCAGAAGAAAAATAACTTTCGCTTTGGTGATCTGTTCCCGTCCCCCTTCGGTTTCCGGACGGGCATTGTGCATCAACAAGCGACTTAACAGCAAGGGAATTCCGGCGAGAAACAAATTCCAGTTCAGAAACAGGAAGTGACCCGATTCACTCATGAAACATCTCGCGATCGAGAGTGTAAAACATCCCACGCAGAGTAACAGAAAAGCTGCTACTGAGGGATTCCGAAGTTGTTGCCCAATGAAATTCATGGCAGCAATATGGCAAGAAGTGAGCCAATGATACAAGTCGCTTATACTACTTTAACAGTATATGGTGATTAGTGCAGGATGCGCTGAACAAGTGTTACGACTCCCTGCCTTTACTGGATGGTTTCGAAGCTGCGATCGGTGAGCAGGAATTCGACGCGTACATCATCCACGAACAGTTTTCCTTTCGGCTCCGTGCTCCACATTCCGAATGTAACTTCATCAACGGTTTGCGGGTTGATCAATGTACTGTCGACAATTTCATAGCCGAACTCTTTGTAGTCCCATTTGCCGGGATTGATGTAATCCTTGATCAGGTAAAACGGCACATTGGCAATCACTGAATCGTTCTTTCGGAATTCAAGAAACATACTCACCATTCCAACGCTGTCTTCGCAGTACGCTTCGTAGGAAACCCGCACTTTTTTCCATCCGGGTTTCGAAAAGAGTGCAGGATAAGGATCGCGCGTGATTATGCAACTTGCCCATTTTTCGTCGAAGCGCAAGGCCTGTTTTCCGGAAAATGAAATACTATCGGTAACTGGACAATCTTTTATATCCGATTCAAAACCGTGCGTGTATTCTTCAACAGCAAGAATTGTTTGAGGAGGCACGGGATAAATGTTCGCAGGATCGGTGCGGAAGTAATTTCTCCAATACAGTTCACTGTAAGTCGAATACTCGCTCAGGATTCCATGGTTCAGTTGGTAATTCTTGAGTTGGTAGTGCGCGATGGTCAGCGAAATGAGTGCGATCACCGCGAAGCGAGCTTTCCTGTGCTGCGTTCCGGCGATTAAAGCACCCAGCATGATTGCAATCAACGGATAATAATCGATGAGGGCGCGACGCGTTATCGGCCAATACCACCATGCGGAATACAGGAATACAATTGCGAAAAAAAAGAGCGGAACCACCACACGTTGTTTCCCTTTCAGGAAATAAATACCGGCAAGTGAAAGTAACGCCAAAGGCACATAGAGGTACAAACCGTTGTGATAGCTGAACAGCGCATCGACGAAATGAGCATCTCCGAAATTAAATCGCTCATTGGTATATGTGTAGGCAAACAGTTTTCCGGTTGAAGCATAAACGATCGAAAAATGCCACGCCAGCACCAAAAATAAAACGCCGATGCTGATCAGGTAGCGTTTATTCCATCCGGAAAAATACTTGTGTTCGCGGAAAAATCCATTCGGTATAAATGCGGGTGCCATGAATAATATGAGTCCGTTTAAAGGCCGGATGGATACAGTGATCGTCAATGCCAGAAGCAACAGGAAAAGGTTGTACGTTCTTCTTTCGGGACTCTTGAAATACGCGTACAGATAGTACAGCACAACTGTATTGAACGTGAACGAATAGGCATGCGACAACGAGTTGTTGAAAATTCCAAACATATAGAGATTGCTGCCGAAGAAAATCACCGCCGGAATCCATACGCCGGAAGTTTCATTGCCGGTAATTCCCTGAATTAATTTTCTCAGGTAAATCAGTCCAATGATCAGCCAGAAGAGTGAGGCCACACCTATCGCGAGCTGGTAGGGAAGTGAATATCCATCTGCAGGATAACCGAACATTTTTGCAGCAAGATGGCCACCGAAAAAAAACGGCATCCACGTAAACGAAAGTCCAGGATAGTACTTGTTGATCTTGCGGTCGCCATACTGAACAAGCAGATTATCTTCCGGATTGTTAAAGGCACTGTATTGATAATTTTGGTTGTGTACTTCGTTGAACCAATGAAACGTGAGGTCCTCGTCCTGATGAATGAATACGGCGGGCAGGTAAGAATAATAGCCCAGTCCGTCACCGGCGATAAACGGATTCCACGGACTATTGAGTGGTCGTTGCCAGATAAATACAGCGCTCACGAGCAACAGCAGCAATGAAAATGTCAGATTCGGTTTCCGCGTGGTGAGCATGTGCGGTAAAAATAGGGTGTTTAACCACATAGAATCCTGGAAACATCGGTCCTGCGACATTCAATATTTGGGGTTGATTTTCAATAGATTAACGTTCTATACCCAACTTTCTTATGCATTGCCGTAACCATACATAATAATCTTATGTATAATTGCGTATGTATTCAAGTGAATTAATTCGCGGAACATTAAAAACGATTGTTCTGAAGTTGCTGAAAGATGAAGGCAAAATGTACGGGTACGAGATCACCGCACGCGTGAGAGAATTGACCGACGGGAAAATTGAAATCACCGAAGGTGCGCTCTATCCTACATTGCACGCACTCGAAGCAGATGGAATTGTAACTACTGAAACCATGCACATCGGTCGTCGCGTGCGGAAGTATTACAAGCTCACTGCTGAAGGTCGCGCTAATGCAAAACGTAAGCTCAGTGAAATGACCGATTTCCTGAACACGATGCGCATTCTCTTCGAAGGCACAGCTGGACTTAAGCATGCGTAGTCTCAGCGACGAACAAATCGATTTCATTGCCGACGACATCCGCATCCGCGGGGTGTTTACGCAATCGCTGCAGGAAGATCTCCTCGATCACATCTGCTGTTTCATAGAGGAACAGGATGATGAAAGACCGTTCGAGGAAATTTACCGGCGGGCATTGGATGCTTTTGGTCAACAAGGACTACAAGGCATTCAGGATGAAACACTCTATTTAGTTAACCGACCTTATCTAACCAAGATGAAAAAAATAGCTTATCTCTCAGGTGGACTTTCTGCCACAGCACTCGTACTCGGTGCACTCTTCAAAGTTCAGCACTGGCCCGGAGCAAATGTTATGCTCATTAGCGGAACACTACTCATGACGTTCTTCTTCATTCCGTATTTCTTCTACACGCAATTCACGGAACAAACAGAGAAGAAAGGAAAAGTCATTTCTACTCTTGGCCTGATCACTGCTGTACTCATGGCAACCGGAGCATTTTTCAAATTAATGCACTGGCCCGGAGCAACAATCCTGATTATTGCATTCACATTTTTCTTTCTGATTTTCCTGCCGTTGTATATTATCAATGGTGCCAGAAATCCGCTCACGCGATTGTCATCAGTCAGCAACGGATTTTTGTTTGCATGTATTGGTGGATTCATGATGCTGCTATCTTTTCAGCAACCGAGTAAGGCCGTGACGGATTCTCTTGTGATCATTGAACAGAATCAAACACAGCTGTTGGCTAAAATGAAAGATCAACTCGCGAACAGTGATGCAGCATCAACAACCAAGCAAGCCTTGGAGCAATTTGTTGCTTCGTGTGATCAGTCAGTCTCGACGATTGCCACCGACGACGCTGCTACAATCGGCAACGGTTTGCCCGTGAGCAATGAACAACTCGCTCCATTCAACACGAGAATCAGTGATGCAGTAAGCACGCTGAATACAACGATGGCTTCGAATCCAAACTGGACGCCGTTGAAGTATAACATGATTGAGCGAACACTTTACGGAAGCGTGAAGTTCCAGGTCATGCAGCTGGAAACAGAAGCGTATGTGAATGCGATGAAATAGTGCCGTTCCAGATCCGCTAAACTTTATTTTCATGACAAAAACGCAATGTGCGGCAGTACTTCTGTTCGCTATAGGGATACTATTTCCCGTGCAGAAATTACTCTCCTGTAGTTCGTATAAGATTACGGCACATGGCAAAACCATGGTAGGAAGCAACTATGACTCGTGGTTCACAAACCCGGTGATCTGGTTTGAGACCAACGGTTATGGTGCTTCCTTCAGTGGTGCTCGTCGCGAAGGTGAAAATAGTGTTGCGCCGCAAACAGGATTGAATGTCCATGGACTTTCATTCGTCACTCTCGCGGCGCCTCCACAAACGATCAATCCTGCCCAGCAAGGAAAGAAACCGATCGCCAGTCGCAGCAACTATCTCAAAGACATTTTACACACCTGCAGAAATGTCGAAGAAGTCAAAGCATACGTGGAGCAACACGATCGCAGTTTGCTGTTTGACGAAGTATTCCTCTACACCGATAGTTCCGGACACTACCTCGTTGTTGAACCCAATGCATTGACCATCGGTGAAGATCCGTCGTATGTGCTCGCGAACTTTTGTCCATCCACAATTGCAGACATCTCTACGATCAAACAAGAACGCTATATCAATGGATCTGCATTTGTCAGTAACAAAATTGATTCTTCTCTGGCATTTTGCACGGCACTGTCAGACACCATGCATGTGTGCAGAGATAAAATCGGAGATGGCACGTTACTGACTTCCATTCTCGATCTGAAACGCGGGATCATTCACTTGTACTTCTATCACGACTATCAGCATCATGCCCAGCTTAGCTTACAGGATGAACTCGCAAAAGGAGAACATCAGATTGAGATCGCAACTTTGTTTCCCGTCAATGCAGAATATGAAGCGTTTCTCGCATTCAAAACTCCGGGCACGAGTACGTTCGTCACCAACTTTCTGTTTTCGTGTGCAGGCTTCTTCTTTCTTTCCGGATTTATCTTCCTTGTGAGTTTCTTCAGAAATCGCGGCGAGAAATACCGATATGTGAAGTTGCTGCTGCCTCAATTGTTTTGGATTCTGACTTTCTACACGCTGGTCCTGATTAAAAATGACGGCATCTACTACTTTCCTGCACCTTATCAGGATTATCAGTTTTCGATTCTTGATGTTGCAGCGTACGTTCCGTTCGTGTTGTTGATTGCGGCGATACCGTTAATCGTTGTAAACAGGAATCTGTTCCGGTCGCCACTTTGGGGACGTTTTATGCGAGGGCTGTTTACCGTAACCAACGTAGCGTTTGTATTGCTGATTATCGGCTTTGGCTATTGGGGATTGTATAATGTTTTCTGAAATTATCGTTCACACATGACAGCCGCGGGATTCATCCCGCGGTGTTATGTCCAGATCGATACCAAACAACATGAGAACGGCGGGTTTAAACCCGCCGTTGTTCATGTCGCAAATTTCCGCTGTACGTTTCGTCATCCGCGCGATAAATCGCACGGCTGTCAAAGTTTATATGGCTACTCCTTAATAAACTTCCCGCCTCCCGTCAATTCCCCTTCGGAAAGCACTGAATAGAAATAAATTCCTGCAGCCAGTTCGCGACAGGAAATTGTTTGGTCCTATGTGGTCAACTGAATCCGCTTCACTTCCTCGCCAATGGAATTGTACATCACG
This sequence comes from Flavobacteriales bacterium, assembly GCA_040377305.1. Classification (GTDB taxonomy): domain Bacteria; phylum Bacteroidota; class Bacteroidia; order Palsa-965; family Palsa-965. Next base: position 29,001 of record JBEIPA010000006.1, read on the forward strand.
AATATTTCGTTATCGCCTGGCAACATGGTAGAATGAACAACGAATTCCGAATTAGCGGGATTAGGAAACAACACCACATTTGCTTCAGCAATCGAATGCTCTTCATCAACACCAACCGGTGGCAGAAACGGATGACAAATCGTATCAGTTGCAACCAGTGCTGAAAGAATCGGCATGTAGTACACAACCGACTGATTGGCGAAATCGAAGTAATCATAAATCTTACCATCGACAAACGTTGTACTGCTGCTGCCCCAATAATTTCCGCCGACAAACAAATTCGGTGAACCATACGGAATGTTGTTGTTCAGTTCATACTGGCAGAGCGGATTGATAAAAGAATTTCCGCTCATGTACATGAAATCGAATGAAGGATCGTTGGTTTGCGGACCCAGCAACATCATGAAATTAACACCGTCATTCTCTGAGAAGGTATTGTTGTATATCTGCAAAGACCTTACGGTTCCCGATAGCGTGTGATCAATGTGACAGCATGAGTTTCCCGGCGATGAATTGTGACGGATCGTGTTGTCGGAAATAAACATAGTATCATAACCTCCGACTCCAAGCAGAAAAACAGATGGTCCTGATGCATTGCTATTGTATTCAATGAGGTTGTTGTGAATCAATCCTGAACCAAACGGATTCGCTCCGTCGTTCCAGTGAATCGCAGGTCCGTTCATGTTATTCCGGAACTTGCAGCAAATGATGGTATCGCATTCGCCTTGCAATGCGACAACCGCAGGACCGTTATTATTGAGAAATGCACTGTTCCTGATCGTAATGTGATGAAGTCCGTTGTTCTGCCAGCTCAGCGCTCCGTAGTTCAATCTGAAATATGAATCGATTATCAGAGACTGCAGACCATCATAACTCTGAAGCACGTGAATGGCTCCTTCCAGATTCGAAACGAATGTATCATTGCGCAATGTAAAATGTCCGCCCTGGTAATAGATTCCACGTTTAGGAAAATTACCAATACGTGTTGAATCAACCGTCAGATGAACGCCATTGAAATTGATGCCGCACCATGAACCATCTGTAATTCTGCAATGATTAATGTAAGGAGAACACTGTTGTATATCGACCGAGCCCCACATCAAAGAACCACCGTACTGCACGTCGCAATACTTCAGGATTGTTCCGGAAATATAATTTCCCTGTGCATTATAAACTGCATCGGTGGAAAAATCTGAGAAGTGCAGCTTCGCCCAGTCTCCTGGCTGAGGATTCACTTGATTCGATGTGAAAACAATTCGCTGCGAAGGTGTTCCGATTGCAATGAGTTCTCCATCGATCTGCAGCGCTTTGTTGCTGTCAAATTTCACAACTACTCCCGGATCGATCGTCAAAGTAAAGCCTTGCGACAATAACGCGTTACCCGTAACGATGTACGGAGAACCCGCGAGCGTCCACGTGGTATTCGCATTGATGAATCCGCTCACGTTGGTTTGTGCGGATGCAGCATGTGCACATAGAATGAGAAACACGGAGAAAATGGAGTACAGGTTTTTCATGACGATGATATGACCAGTACAAGTTACGGAGATCCGTTGTATGCGAGCATCGAAATCGAAGCGTCCTTACGTGTTCAGTAATCCCTGGCTGCGCAATACAACTTCCGCAACAGATCATGCACTAAAATCACGTTGATTTAACGCGATACGAATAGCCGATCTTAACGAAACTGCTGAATGATTCTTTCGAGCTCTGCTGCACGCACAACTCCAGATTGACGCCATTTCACCTCGCCTTTCCGGAAAAGAATCAAAGTTGGAACTCCACGAATTCCATACGCGCCCGACACGGCAGGATTCTGATCTACATCCACTTTAATAATGGTTGCTGCATCTCCTACCCTGCTCTTCAATTCCTGAAGTTCCGGAGCCATCATTTTGCAAGGTCCGCACCACTCTGCATAGAAATCTACCAGCACCGGTTTATCCTGTCCGATAACCTTCGCGAACGCATTTGACTTATCATTCGTTTCCATGTGGCTTCTCCTTTACTTCTTCAAAACTTATTTTTTCGTAACCCCCGCGTCCTTTGGATTCCGGTGTTTCACATGATCCGCCAAAACAATTTCCTGCAGCACATCCAAACCCAAATACGCCCATCGACGTGAAATACACACCAAATAGCATTCCAATCCACGAATGGATCGTATACGACTGCGCTACTACTGCAATACCTGCCACCGTGTACAACACACGGATCACTGTCCAACCCTTCAGGATTCTGTCTTTCATTTCTGTTGTGTTTACTACACGGAATAATTCGTAATCACTGTTACGGAATACTACGTGCGATTTACGTAGCAAAGTTCGGAAAAGCATAGGGTCTGGTCTGTAACAAATGTTACTTGTCTGATCGTACCAGACAAAAACAGCGTGTTTCCGGCAATAACACAACCTATCTCCTGCCAATTTTTGTTACTTCCTTATCGCGAAGCGCAGGTAAGCCACAATGCAGGTTCGGCGGATGAACAAAAACTACTCCTTAGTTGCGCAATACAACTTCCACAACACATCATGTTCCGCCACAAAATCATTCTCAGACAACGTCGCTTCATCAAACCATTTCAGTTCTGCAATATCATCCGATGCAACGGGCTCTCCGTTCCATTCTTCTGCGAGAAATAAATGTGTAATAATGCAATGTTCTGTTCCGCGATAACGTGGATCGTCAATACGTGTAGAGCCGAGATACTTCACTGACTTCACAATCAGATTCGATTCTTCCTTCGCTTCGCGCTTTGCGGCGTCTTCGTACGAATTGTCGAGAGCAGGATCGGCGAATCCTCCGAGGAAACGGAATTTGTTTTGCTTTGCTTTACGACCGAGAAGTAGTTTGTTGCCTTTTCGGATGATGACATCGACGGTGGCGAAGACGGTTGGGTAGTTCATATTGAAATGTAGTTCGTGTATTATTACTGTTGCATCGTAGTCCAAATCTGGTCTTTCGATTACTACTTCACCACCGCGTAATAACTGCCCAGGCGGTGCAACAGCTGAAGAACTGATAACCATACGATGATCTCAACAATTCCTGCGGGACTTATATGCGGAGTTGTTGCTTCGATCACAGCGTCATTAACTTCCGCCGGACTAGGGGCTGCAGTTCTCGCGAGAAGCAGTACCGCTGCACCTTTTTCAGATATACCAGAATGCTTTCTGATTGATGCCATCCATTCCTTGCATCTGCTTACGTCGGTTGGTACATCCTGTCGTGCTATCTGATCAAGCGTGTCGAAAACTTCTTCCCCCGGTTGTGGAGTATAATTCACACTCATGCTTCGGATTTCCGCAGCCAGTTTATCGTTCTGAACTACTCTCGAAAAAACATATCCCGAAAGATTCTTTGTAGCTAGTCCGACGTCGGTTGTGTCAGCATTCAGATTATCGCGAAGAACTGTGGTCAACGCCAGCACAACTCTCGGTTGTACAATATTCTTCAGAATCGGAAAATCATGGTTCGTCTTTTCTTTAAGATACTCCGTCGCTTGCGCGTACTTGTCAGGAACACCTTTCGTCCACTTTTTTTCCAAACGGATCGCGCCAGGTGCTTGTCTGATTACCCGCAGGTACGTCATGAACGTATCAGATTTCAGTGTTGACTTCTCAGTAACTTTATATTCACCGTTCACGTGCTTGCCCGCTTTCCACCCGGTTTTCGAAATAAGATCTGCCGTATCATTAATCGCTTCCTGCTCCAATTCAACTCCGATTGCATCCATAAATTTATTCAGGAAACCCATCATGCTAATTGAGTAGACGATCTGTTCCACTTCCGCTGGAGAGAAATATTGAGCCATGGATTTACAGTGCGCCAAAGTAAGTTCAACAGGCACGCGCGATAAAGCTTCGGCCATCGCAACAACTGCTTCTTCCTTCGCTGTACGTTTGCCTGCAATCGCTTCTGGTGTTGCTCCTCTTCTCAAGGCAAAAGAACACGTGTGTGCCGAGCAGTACGGACACTCAGCCGCTCTGCTGGATGTGTACATCGCAAGACCCATCGCTGCTTTAAAAGATTTCCTGCCAAAAATTGTATTCGGCAAGTTGAACATATTCGGCACAAGGATATTGTATGTTCTGAAACCTGTCGGCCATATTTCTAAAATCGGATCACACGCCGGCACCACACCAATCAACTCTTTCACCAGCGCCAACATGGGATGATAATATTTGTGCAGCGTTTCAAAATTTACCGATGCTGATTTTAGACTACTTGCGAGTGTGTGGGTCATGTAGACTGTTTTTCTTTTATATTCTTTCGGACAACGACATCGCTGCTACTAAGACGCGTATGCATTGCAGCACATGTGTTGGAAAGTTAAGAAATTCCAGACTTGTAAATTGATATACGCTGAATTCAGGGTTCAGCACACATGGCTGAAGTGCCGATCAGAATTACATCATACATGTTGATCGAATACACACTCATTCGGAAGCCATAAGCCCAAATCGAATTGCCTCTTTCAGCACTTCAATCTTTATATCCTTCAACGTTTTGAAAGCAATACAATATCCGGTCACTTTCGCTTTGCCTATTTTCTTGCCATACGCATTCTGCAAATGTTTTTTGTCGGCCAGACCAATAATGTAAACTGAGATTCCGCTTTTTCCGGCAGCAAATCCAACGCGATAAAACGCTCTGGTTTTTCCACCGGCAAGTTGCATCGTTTGCTCTCCGTAACCAATATTTGGATTAGTCACTTGTTTGCCCTGCTCGTTCTTGCCATCGAGAAACCACAACTTACTTTTTGGAGAAAGCTTAACTGCAAGCTCGTGCAAGGTCTGCATGTCGGCACGCTGCGCGTCGGGAAGACTGGCAATATGTTCTTTGATTTGAGCTTTTACGGTCATAGATCTTGAAAATTCAAATTGTTTCACTTGTTCGTAGTAATCGTGCCAGTGTTTCGTACTTGACGGCTCTGCCGTCTTGCCACAGATTCGCAGATTTCTCAGATTACGCAAATTGTTTTTTTGCCTTACGGCTCAAACATTTTAATCTGAGAAATCAGGGTAATCTGCGAATCTGTGGCAAAGCGCCTTTAGGCGCAACTGCATGGTGCTTTAGAAGTGCAATTATTTCCCAGTCAAATCCCTCAGCAACTCATCAAGGCTATTCAACGTCATCTTGAATCCTTCGGTGAAGCCCATTGCAAGTTGTTTCTCCATACGTTCCAGTGATTCATTGTAAATGGAAATACGCACAGTGGTCTTTCCGTTTTGTTCACTGAACGTGTGATCCCAATCCGATCCCGGTAATTCCATATTTTCATTCTCATCTGCAAACGCATTGAGAAATTTGAAATTGGTTTTCGGTGTGATAGAAGTGTACTTCTGCACTGCCCACTTCAGAACCACTCCGTCCGGACCTACCATCGCATAAAATCTTCGTCCGCCTTCTTCGAAATTCAAAACTTTTGTTCTCGATGTAAATGGTTTCGGCGCCCACCACTGATCCAGAATTTCAGCTACGGTAAAGGCATCCCACACGAGTGAAAGTTCTGCATCGAATTCTCTGGTAATGTTTACCGTTTGTTTTGCTTTGTCGACGGTGAAATCGAATAATAGATTGTTCATCTGTTGTTGTTTTAATCGCTTCGCGATTGCTTCACCACGGAGACACGGCGAGCACGGCGAATTGTTTGTTATTGTTTTTTTTATCGATCCGCGATTGGTTTACCAAGGAGGCACGGCGAGCACGGCATTCTGTTATTTGTACGTCTAACACCTTTAAAATCTTTCGCCGTGCTCGCCGTGGTAAAGCTTCGCCATCGGCGACGCCAAGCATCAGCCGTCTATTTTTTGGCCAGCATCTTGTCGAGATTTTCCATCGCCATCTGCAACCCTTCTTTGAAGCCCATCGCAATCGTTGCCTCCAACTGCGCGAGATCTGGAAACACCATGATGCCGTGCACGAGCGTGTTCTCTCCCATGTCCGTGAAATTCATCGTCCACTTTGATTGTGGTAGAGCCGGATTAATATTTCCATCTGCGTCACCAAACGCGTCATCGGCAAGAAACAACTTCTGTGGTTCAATCTTCACATAGCTGGCTATTGCCCAGTGCTCTTCACCATTCGGCCCTACGGCAGCATAATGCCATCTACCGCCTTCACGAAAGTCCATACTTTTTGTGCGCGACTTCCAGGGATGCGGCATCCACCACTGATCGAGAAGTTCTGATTTCGTGTAACAATCCCAAACCGTCGGGCGGTCAGCCGCGAATTCGCGCTTGATGTTGATCGTGTTCGTTGTTTTGTCGACCGTGAAGTCGGAGAATAAGTTTTTCATGTTGTTTTGTTTTCTGATTGCTTCGCAATTGCTCTACCACGGCGACACGGCGAGCACGGCGATTTTATTTGTTTGCCTTCTATTTTCAATTCGTAATTGTACAATCACCTCTGCACACAAGTACAGAGTACTATTTGTTCTCCCTTAAATATTTAACCCTTTTCGCCGTGCTCGCCGTGGCACCGTGGTAAAGCCTGAGCAGCGCGAAGAGAGTTCATCGCTTTTGTTTCTTAATGGTAGCAAGTACTTTGTCTAATTGATTAAATCGATCTTCCCATATCTTTCTGAATTGCTCCAGCCATTTATCTACTTCTTTCATTTTTTTGATCTCGAGCTCGTAATAAATCTCTCGCCCTTCCTGCTTCGGCTTTACCAATTCACATTCGGTCAGTATTCTCAGGTGCTTCGAGATAGCCTGCCGTGTCGTGTCGAAATGTTCTGCAATAGCATTAGGCGTCATTGCTTGTAACGCGATGAGTGTAATGATTGCCCTGCGTGTCGGATCGGCAATGGCCTGAAAAACGTCTCTTCTCATTGGTGTTTGGTTATATGCGCAACCATTTGATTGCAAATATATGCGCAACTAATCGGTTTCGCAAATATATTTCATGAAATTTTGGAAAAATGGGGATTTGATTTGAATTCCGTCCTTTACATTCTGCAAATCAGCATATCAACTAATCTGCAAATCAACTAATCAAAAGCCGGGATCTCGTTCTCACTATCATTTTCCTCTGTTCATCGTGCTGCCGACTGGTAATACATCACCACCGCTCCACACCGCAACGTTTTTGTCTTCAGCAATTTCAAATCCACCTGTTCCGTAATATTCTTAAACAAGGTCAATCCTTTCCCCAGAATCACCGGGTGAATCATCAGTTGGTATTCATCCACCAAGTTGAGTTTGGTGAAGGCAACGATCATGCTTGGACTACCTACCATGATATCTTTACCTGTCTGTTGCTTAAGCTCCAGAATCTCCTCTTTGACCAGTTCATTTTTCAATGTAGAATTCTTCCACGCTACATTCTTCAGTGTACGTGAGTAAACAATTTTTGGAATGTTGTCGATCAGCACTGCAAATTCATCACTGGTCTTGATGCCGCTTGGTTCTTCTACCAGCTTTGGCCAGTAGCTTTCCATCATCTGGAACGTTGTCCTTCCGTAGATGAGCGTGCCTGCACTACTCAATAAATCATTGTAGTGCTGGTGTGTTTCATCGTCAACGATCCCTGCGGTGTGATCACAGAAACCATCGAGGGTCATATTCATTGCTGCAATTACTTTTCTCATCGCGTTCCGTAATTAATTCCAAATCTCATTCATCTCTGTCAATATGATCGGCTTTCCATCCGTCACGACAATCGTATGTTCATGTTGCGCCATAAACCCTCCTTTATCTCCAACCATGGTCCAACCGTCACTAATCGTTTCAGCATAAGTAGATTTTGTGGAGATAAACGTTTCAATCGCAACAACAGAGTTTTTCTTAAAGCGCGTCGTATTAAACCGGTCTTTGTAATTCGCAATTTCGCTGGGCTCTTCGTGAAGACTTCTTCCGATTCCGTGACCGGTCAGATTCTTGATCACTTTGTAACCACGTTTTTTTGCTTCCGTTTCTATCAGATGACCAATGTCGGAAATGCGAACACCGCCTTTGATACTGAAGATGGCTTTGTGAAGAATCTCTTTCGAAGCCTCAATGAGTTTCTGGTGTTGATTGATGTCTTCGCCTATCACAAAGAACCGCCGTTGTCCGACCAGAAACCATTCAGCTCGGCAGATACATCGATGTTGATCAGGTCGCCTTCCTTCAGAATTCTTTTCTCCGACGGAATACCGTGACAAAATTCATTGTTCACACTGATGCACGTAAAGCCAGGAAACTTGTACGTCTCGTATGGTGCTGATTTTGCTCCGAGATCAGAAAGTATTTTGGCGCCGTAGTTGTCCAATTCCTTCGTGCTCATTCCGGGCTGAGCGAAGTTTCGCATTTCTTTCAAAGTCAAAGCAACTGCTTCGCTTGCTTTTTTCATTCCCGATAGTTCGGTGTCGTTGGTGATGGACATGATACTGTGCGTCTCAATTATTAGCTGATCCAACTTTCTGTGTTGGGAGTACCAAATTAATGATTCTACTTCTCTAAAAAATCATTCAGCGGCTTTATAAACCGGTCAAACGATTCAATGTGCGGAAGATGTCCAATATCATCCAGTTCCACCAATGTCGAATTGGGAATAGCCTTTTGTGTTTTCTTTCCCAATTCATTGTACAATCCCATTTTCGCCTGCATCTCTTTCGTTGCACGCTCTTTTCCGATTGCTGTTCTGTCCCGCGTGCCGATGATCAGCAGAGTCGGACATTTTATATTTCCAAACTCATACACTACAGGCTGAGTGAACACCATATCAGTCGTCAATGCCGCATTCCACGCAATGAGCGGATAATCTGCATGCAGTGTCCAGCCCGCCAAAAGATATAACCAACGATCATACTGCGGCTTCCAGTTGTTGTCGTAATAATATTTCAGCTGGTACGCGCGATAACTCTCCACGGTGTTCTTCAGTTCACTCTGGTAATTCGCGTCAATACTCTGATAGCTCGTCTGCACTTTGTAGTCCTCCAGACCGATTGGATTTTCAAGAATGAGTTTCTCCGTCATCTCCGGATACGACAATGCAAAACGCGTTGCCAGCATTCCGCCCATAGAATGACCGAGCACAATCACTTTGGTAAGTCTCAGACTGTCCAGAATAGATTTGATATTGAAAGCCAGCTGATGAAAACTGTATTGATAATTCTGCGGCTTCGTCGATTTTCCAAAACCAATCTGATCCGGCGCGATGACACGATATCCTTTTGCATTCAGTGCAGCAATGGTCTGTTCCCAATACGCCGCGTTGAAATTCTTTCCGTGAAGCAACAGAACCGTTTTTCCGTTCGTCATGAGTGGAGCCACATCCATATACGCCATTCGCATCTGCTGACCCTGAGATTTGAACGCATGAAACTTCACCTCGAAAGGATAAGTCACGGTAGAAAGATCTTTGTCCAGCGCCGTTAATTTATCCTGGGAGAAACAAGGAATTGCCGTTACGAAAAAGAACAGCAGAAGAATATGGATTTTCATTGCGAAATGATTTCAGTTTGAATTTGAACGTGTGGATAATATCACTCGTTCATCACTCAAATTTCATTCCGGTTTGTATCAATCCAATTTGCTTTCACGTGACTTGGTCTATGAGAACGGCTCACTCACGCAGCGAGTGCATTATCCCCTAAACATGCTTATGATAACCGCGTCGTCCCGATAGCTATCGGGACGCGCGGATAGCAGAAGCAGGTTGGAACAGAATTTTGTCTTGATGACCAATCACCTCATGATTGGGAAGTGTTGCCTCGGGGAGTGAGAAATCGGTAATAGTTTTATTGAGAGAGGCAATGTGTTGCCGCATGGCAAAACTGATACTTAAGCTTCGCACTGCTTTAGAATTACTTCAACAGATCGATATTGATCGAAGAGTGGCTACGGTCTTTAATGTAGGTCACGCCGCAGAGCGACTTTTGCCTTTAGTTGTACTGCGTTTCTTACTGCGCCTTTTCAATTTTTGCGCCCGCATGATCTCTCTGAATTCTTCCACTTCCTTGTCCGACCATGGCTCTGACTTAATAATCAGGTCAACGTTTTTAGGTTCTTTGATGAGTCCCATGATTTCAGTTTTTAAAGTATTGTGCGACAAGTTTACCTGCCGATTCAGTATCAATGAACATCCGTTGACCTCGGAGATGTGTCGCCCCGATAGACTTTTGATAGTGTGAAATTAACTTTGTCTTACTATCAAATGCAACATAGCCATCATAATTCCTATCGAAAGCAAGCTTACATGCGAATGCCACTAAGTTGCCTGGAACGCCGAGATATAATTTATGCTTACCAATATTGAATTTTGCACTTTCAAGAAGATGCATGAAAATATGATCTTGCTTATCTTCAATTGCAACAAGTCCCTGTATTATTGACGCGTTATTGGCAGTAGTCAATTTGTAGATTTCCTTCGACTTGTCCTTGTGCTCTGACTTCCAATTGAACTGCCAGTCTTTGCGTGTAATTCCTTTTATGTCCTTTTCGGTGACCGCTATTATCTGCGTATCAAAGACTTCCCCGGAAAGAGTGTTTTCAATAGAGTTCGTCAGCTTGTCAATGACGAAATCAAGGTGCTTTTTTACTTCCCTTTTCACCCTCTAATTTACGAAATATTAAGCGGACCTGAAAATGCGTTTAAGGAGCAAAAATGGGGCGAGCCCATCGCTTCACGCACCTCTATTCCTTCACAATCCTCTTCACCACTCTCCCCTCATTCGTCGCAACTTCCAGAATGTATACACCCGCTGCGTATCCGGTCAAGTCAATGCTCGGACTTTTTGAAACCAACACGGTATTACCCTGAAGATCTTTTACGGTAACAGATTCCGTTACACACGAAGATGACGTTGCAATGGAAATCACACCCGATGTCGGATTCGGATAAACCTGAATCATTGCATCTGCTGTTGCAAGATTATTCGTGTTTGTGATATCGGAAATCGTAAAATCGTCAACGAAATTCCAGCCGTACGTACCTGCGATGGTGCGGATGGTGATGTGAGAGCAATTGATCGTCGGAGTAAATGTGACAGTAACAAAATCCCAGGTGAGTCCGGGAACCGCAGCAGTATCAATTGCCGTTCCGAATAGCGTGCTGTCGTTTGAATAACCAATCTCGAGCAGGTTAGCTCCGTAACCCGGATCTTTGCGGTTATAAAAACTCAACAGATAAGTGTTACCTGCAACGAGTGGCGCAGACAACTCCATTGAAAATCCGTCAGTGAGTGTATTCGTAATATCAACTGCCAGCCCTACAAATTGATTTCCATGTTCAGCCGTGCCATATCCACAGGGGTTGTTGATTATATCCAGCTGATCTGCAGAACCGAATGCGTAACAATCGTTCATCATACCGTTGAACGAAGCGTTTGTGATATTGAAATTGCAGTTGCCGGAGGTACTTTCAAAACTGCCGTTGAGGAAGGTTTGGGCGGTGAGAAATGTTGGAGTTGAGAGAAGGAATGCGGAGAGGGTGAGGAGGTAGGAGTGTTTCATGGTTGGGGGTTGGTGAGTCGATGATTGTGAGATGAAATTTAGTAAATAATCCTCCAATAAATTTAGAAGAGTGTGTTCAGGTTAGTTGTGGTATTTCTGACAACCAAATTGCTGTCTTCACCATGCGAGTAATTTGCGTCGGTCCGAATGGGTTGGACGTAGAAGGTGTTGATTTGGGAGAAGCAGGTGGTGATGGTAACGAAGGAGATGATTGTAAAAATTAATCTCATGAGATGACTGAGCTGATAGGGATGTGTTCACTCAAAACACAATTTTTACATCTTCTTTATAATTCTGCAGTGTTCCATTCAAACTTGCTGTCCATCCGTCAATAAATACTTTGCCATTTTTAAGGGCATTTGAATAATCGTCACTGGCAATTTTCTCACTGTTGGTTATGTAATAATGATGGCCGATTTTGTAAATGCAATCCTTAACCACTTCTTCAGGAACTTGAGTTGGTTCGTCTAAACCAACGGTGAATACCATATTGTAAATACGACTTAAAGCATCAGTTTCGTTTTCAGTTATTGAGATTTGCCCTTGATCATCCACTTTTAATTTTGGTGCTTCCACGCTATCAAAAACCTTGAAGCCAATATCAGGAACTTGTTTTTTATCCTCATCAAACAATCCTGCTTTACTGTTTTCCTCTTCAATGTGTTGAGCAATCTTTTCACCTGCACGTTTCAAACGTTCAATTGTTATACTTGAAATAACCGGTGATAAATTATTTGCTACACAAAAGTCATAAGAATCTTTGTTTTTGACTGGATTAATAGGTTCATCTATTTGACACAAAATAAACTTCCGGTTACCACCATCTTCGGCATTAACCTGTATAACTGCATGGCCTGTTGATCCTGAACCCGCAAAGAAGTCAAGAATTATTCCGTCTTTACCGCTCATTTGTATTATTTGCTCAATCAACTCAACTGATTTAGGAGTTTCAAAAACAACTACGCCATCAAACAATTCTTTAATTTTGTTCTTTGCAGTCTCTGTAGTGCCTACGTCTTCTGCGAATAATATAGATTCAGGAGTCAAACCTCTTTCTTTTGCTTCTAAGTAGGTCTTAACTCTTGGCACTCCATTCCCATCCTTACCGAACCAAATTCTTTTATCCTTAATTGCTTCATCCATCACATTTTCTGTATAAAGCCAGCACCTACCGCTTTCAAGTTTATGTATTTTCCCATTCGGCGCTTTTAGGTCATAGAATTGCGATTTAGTTCCATGGCCAGCTTGAGCAGTTGCAGGGTCTGACTTCCAAAGCCCTCTTGGATCATTGTCAGGATTCTTATAGTTGGACAATGCCTTTTCACTCATTGGAGTTTGGCTAATAGACCGGACACCTTCAATCTGGTTTTTTGAATAACATAAGATGTAGTCATGCCTGTTTGAAACAACTTTTCTATTTTCCCTGTTTGTTCTTTTCTCCCAAATAAAAGTGGCAATAAAATTCTCCTCACCGAAAATATCATCACAAAGTAATTTCAGATTAGCTTGTTCGTTATCATCGATGCTAATAAAAATAACACCATCTTTTCTTAATAAGTCTTTAGATAATAAAAGGCGCGGATACATAAACGCTAACCAACCGTTGTGGCTCTTTTTAGTTCTAAAGCTAAAATCCATTCGAGCAAAATCACTTTCATCCAAGTTAGCCATGCCCAAAACTTCCGCTTCTTCTTTGTCAAACTTATCAGGATAAACAAATTCGTCGCTTTCAGTATTGTATGGTGGATCTATATAAATGCACTTCACTTGTCCGCTGTAATAATTTTTTAGAATCTTTAAGCTATCCAAATTGTCACCCTTCAGCACCAAATTTTTTGTTGTTTCAATACTCTTGCTCAATGTGGGATTTAGGTGGAGTTCTTTATCAGTTTTTTGGTCATATTTAGCTCTGGCAAAGTTTCTTCCGACAAAATTTAATCCGTAACCGTTTACTTTTTCATCAATTGGTAAACCCAATGCGGCCTTTAGTTCCTCTATATTTAGTTCGGTGTCGCGTATTACATTAGGGAAGTTCTCTTTCAGAAAACTCAACAATATGTTTTCGCGGGCTTCTGTTCCAACAACTGTAAATCCTGCTTTTATAAAATCTTGTTCTGCCATTGTTTTATGCGTTGTTTATCAAAGCCGCTAATTGCGTTTTGTTGATACGTTCTTTGTATGATATTTTTATATTTTGTCCTTTGTAGTGTTCGCCCAATGCCTCAAAATATTTTTTTGCAAAATCGATTTTCTCTTTTTCATCTACGGGTATTGCGGTCGACGATTTGTAGCCTTTAGCTTCTACTACAAGAAATATTTTGTTTCCTCCTGAGCTTTTGACTGCATAGCAAAAGTCCGGGTTGTAATCGCCCAAAGGCGTTTTTATTTTTAGGCGCGGAAGTTTGCCAAAAATTTCAATACTGTCAACATCAGGGTCTTGCTCCACAATTTCCAATTCAAAATCGCTGTCGTATTCAATCACATCTTCAAATATCCATTTGTTTTTCAAAGAAAAATCACCTGCAATGTCTTTTTGAAATTTGCCAACGCTTCCTGTGTCCAAGTATGTTCTTCCATTTTCGTTCTTAAATACGTTTGGCAGACCGGTTCCGTTAATCCCGTCGTACTTGATATTCGCCTTGAGTATTGCAATTAAGTTCTTATTGATTATTTGTGTAATTTCTCTTTGGGCTTGTTCAGGATTGTTGCACAGCATCTTATTCTTGAAATCATCACTCAGAGCATTGAATACCTTTACAACAAATGAAATAGGTGTTTTGGTCTTGTTTGCTAAAGTGTGAACCAATTCTAGATAATTAATTTTGCTTTTGTAAGAAGCTGTCTCCGTTAGTCTTTCTGTTATCGCACCTTGTTCACCAATCTTGTTCACGTTTAGTTCAGCACGAATGGTCTGCAACAGAATTTCTTCAATGTTTACGGCTTCTATCTGCACTTTTATGTTTTGTATCAATTGTTTTTCTTGTGAATCACTTAAAGTTTCTAGCACATAAAAAGCATTTTTGTTGATAGCGTTCCATAGGTTTTGAAACTCTTCCAGGTGGGTTGCTTTAATAAAAACCTTCTTTTTGGGTTTAATTTTTTTAGCATCCTGAATGTATTTGTTTGCATCAGTTGCAAACAAGCTTTCAATCGCTTTAACTTGCTCTTCGGGCAAATTTTGTTCCTTCAGTATTGCAGTGAACTCGGGTGACTTTTCATAAATCTTTTGTCCGTCAACAATTGCCTTTCTAACAATCATTTTCTTCTCCTTCAACACATCATCAACTAACGTAATGATTGTATCATCATCGAAGCCCGATTTTTCTTTAAGGGTTTTAATCAGTTCTTGCTCTGTAAATGTTTCGGAAATTAAGAATGAATTACTTAATATTTCGTTTTGAATAGCTTCAACAAAACCTTGTTCCTTACTTGAGACAACCACATCGAGGTTGTTGATTTTCCAAAAAGCCTCTTGGTCGTCATTCAGGTTTTTAAGTGTATATCGTTGCAAATTTTGATTCACACAAATGCGTAATCCTCTTCCAATTTGTTGAAGCTTCGATATTTCACTTCCTTGATTGGATAGTTTACATATTGTAAACACATTCGGATTATCCCAACCTTCCTGCAAAGCCCAAATAGAGAAAATGAAACGTGTGGGACTTTCAAACGAAAGCAACTTCTTTTTGTCTTTTAGAATTTCATCAACCCCTGCTTTGACTTTTTCGTCAGCATTTCCCTTGTCACCGGAAAAATAACCTTTGTGCACTTGCAAAGAGTTGTCACTGTCAAAATCGTTTTGCAGGTATTTTTTATACTCACATGTTTGATCAAGTTTGCTTACAAGTGCGGAGTATTGCTTTTTGTATTCTTCTTCAAATATGTTTTTTACTTTTGGTTTTTCGCCACGAAACAAACTGGTGTCTGCTTCCATAAAAAACAAGGTGAGTGCTTTTACGCCTTGCTCAAACAGTGATTTTTCCTTCTCAAAATGTATTTTTATTGTTTCTCTGATCATTGCCCGCAATGACTCGTCAGATAAAGAATAATCAACCTTTTCTATGGTGTCGTCCGCTAGAACAATGGTGTCTTTGTTTATTTTTTTAATGCTTTTGCCGTTGAATATTGCACCAATCCCAGATACTCGCGGCACTACAATTCCGTTGGTTAGAGTGTTTACGTACGCCATATATTTTGAGCTAACCTTTTCTATGCCAACTAGCGTATCTGTGTTTTCAACTACGTCCTGAGTGTAAACCACGATTTTCTTTACCAGGTTTTGTCGGAAAGAAGAAATGCTGTCCAATACATACGCCACGTTTGATAATGGCAAACTGTCTTTCTTCTTTGGAAATGTAGCTCCAAAACGCAAATAGTAATTGTCAAACCCTTCAAAATAGGTTTTAAAGGCATTGCCTTCAAAACGGTGAGGTTCGTCCATTATCACAATCGGTTTTAAGCGTTTCAAACATTCTAAATACGATTTTGGCGTATCCTGATTATTTACAAATAGTTCTGGTGCGTTCATTTCTCTTTCCAACGGACGATTCAGAATGTTGTCTTTGCTATTAAATGAACTTGGTGTCATCACCAATACCGATAAATGCGAAGCGCCAATAAATTGTTTAACCGCGGAAAGGTTTCCGCCTTCGTAAACGAATGCTTCAATTTCCTTTTCTCTTTCGTTAGCGTAAAAACTCTTAAAATAATTTTTGGTATCCTCTAGATTTGTTTTTGTACCCTCGCGAATTGGAACGGTAGGAATAAGAATGATAAACTTCTTGTAGCCAAAGTTTTTACTCAGCTCAAAAATGGATTTTATAAACGTGAACGTTTTTCCCGTTCCCGTTTCCATCATTATGTCAACGTTTTTGTTGTCCTGAACTGGAAAATTGTATTTGTTCCTTTTATGGTGGGCCGTCAGCACATCATCAAAATTTTGTTTTTGGCGAAGGCTTTCAAAAAGACTGATAATGCTATTTACGCAGTCTTCCTGATAGGTTTGTATTTCGTATTGAAACTGTTTTGCTTCTGTTCTTGTCGTCATTTGTTACTTCGATTTCCAGTTGTCGAACCGGCATGCTTGGCGACTGTTTATAGCGGATAATTCACATCTGAAAATTAGCAAATAAAACTGTCCCGTGTCAACGAAATAGACGCATCATTCATCATAATCGATGTACTCTAAAAACGGCTAACTGCGAACTCCTGACCAGCGAACCGAGCACTAATCAATACCCCAACACCAGCCCCTCCCGATAGCTATCGGGACATCTCTCCGCCCCCTCAAACTCCATCCCCTTCCCTTTCATCAGCATATCAACTAATCAATAACCGAGCACAGGCCCAAGCCACCGCTCTGCAATTTCAAAACTCATCCCTTTCCTCTTCCCATACTCCTCCACCTGCTCCTTCGTAATTTTTCCCACTCCAAAATAATGCGCATCCTTCGGAGAGAAATACATTCCGCTTACTGCCGCAGTTGGAACCATGGCTTTGCTTTCGGTGAGCACTAATCCGATTTGATTTTCTGCATCGAGCAAACGGAAGAGCTCATCTTTCTCGGTGTGATCGGGTTGTGCAGGATAGCCCGGTGCAGGACGAATGCCTGCGTACGCCTCTTTGATGAGATCGTCGTTGGAGAGATTTTCGTCTTTCGCGTAACCCCAGAATTCTTTACGCACACGTTCATGCAGGTGTTCTGCAAATGCTTCTGCTAAACGATCGGCCAATGCTTTCAGCATGATCGCACTGTAGTCGTCGTGGTTCTTTTCGAACTCCGCGACTTTTTCGTCAATGCCGAAACCGGTGCAGACTGCAAAGCCGCCTATGTAATCGTTCAAGCCCTCAGGTGCAAGAAAATCAGAAAGCGCAACGTTGTAATGACCGGTCGGCTTTTGTGTTTGCTGACGGATCGCCTGGAATTTCGCTGCGATATTTTTTCGTGATGCGTCGGTGAATACCTGCATCTCGTCATCGTTCGCGGTATTCGCCGGCCAGAAACCGATGACAGCACGCGCGGTGAGCCATTTCTCTTCGATGATTTTCTTCAGCATCGCCTGCGCATCGTTGAAGAGCTTCGTTGCTTCTGCTCCGCGTTCTACATCTTTCAGAATGCGCGGATAGCTTCCTTTCATTTCCCAGGAGATGAAGAACGGCGTCCAGTCGATGTAAGGAACGAGTGTCTTCAGCGGATAATCATCCAAAACTTTTGTTCCGTTGAATGTCGGCTCTACAAACGTGTGCTTGCTCCAGTCGACCGGAAATTTATTTCTGCGCGCTTCTGCCAGCGAGATAAATTTATTCTGACTCTGCGCACGGGCATTCTGCTCACGCACACGATCGTAATCTTCATTGACCTGCACCATGAACGGACCACGAAGCTCTTTCGAAATCAAACTCTGCAGAACAGGCACAGATCGCGAAGCATCATGCACATGAACAACAGCATGCTTGTAGTGCGGAGATATTTTCACCGCGGTGTGAACTTTCGAAGTAGTCGCACCACCAATCAACAGCGGAACTTCCAATCCAACACGCTGCATCTCTTTCGCCATGTGTACCATTTCATCCAGCGATGGTGTAATCAATCCGCTGAGACCAATGATGTCGACTTTTTCTTTCTTCGCCATGTCGATGATGCGATCAGCCGCCACCATCACACCCATGTCAATGATTTCATAATTGTTGCACGCGAGTACAACGCCCACAATATTTTTTCCGATGTCGTGTACGTCGCCTTTCACAGTCGCAAGCAAAACTTTTCCTGCCGACTTTCCTTCACCGGCTACTTTCTCCGCTTCGAGATACGGTGTGAGATACGCCACGGCTTTCTTCATCACACGCGCACTCTTCACCACTTGCGGCAAAAACATCTTTCCGGCACCGAATAAATCACCGACTACGTTCATGCCGTCCATCAACGGACCTTCAATCACGTGCAGCGATTTCGGAAACTGCTTACGCGCTTCTTCTACATCTTCGTCGATGTGATCAACAATTCCCTTTACCAATGCGTGAGTCAATCGTTCGGTAACTGTTCCGTTTCTCCACGCTGTATCTTTCTCTGCTTTCTTGCCTGCTCCTTCGCCTTTTACTTTTTCAGCGTAAGTGATCAGACGTTCAGTTGCGTCATCGCGACGATCAAGCAAAACATCTTCAACGAGGTCGAGCAGTTCTTTTGGAATATTATCATACACCTGCAGCTGACCGGGATTTACAATGCCCATGTCCATGCCGTTCTTCACCGCATGATACAGGAACGCAGAGTGAATCGCTTCACGCACGTGATCATTTCCGCGGAAAGAGAAAGAAACGTTACTCACGCCTCCACTCACTTTTGCATGCGGAAGATTTTCTTTAATCCACTTCGTTGCATTGAAAAAGTCGAGCGCGTTTTTTCGGTGCTCATCCATTCCTGTCGCGACAGGAAAAATATTCGGATCGAAAATGATATCCTGTGGAGGGAAGTGCACCTGATTCACGAGAATATCATAAGCGCGCTTACAGATTTCAATTCTGCGCTCATACGTGTCGGCCTGACCTTTTTCATCGAATGCCATTACGATTACAGCGGCGCCGTACTTGCGCACGATGTGTGCCTGACGAATGAACTCCGCTTCTCCTTCTTTCATGGAGATGGAATTCACAATCGCTTTTCCTTGCACGCATTTCAGTCCGGCTTCAATCACATGAAACTTCGAAGAGTCGAGCATGATTGGCACACGAGCAATATCCGGTTCTGCTGCAACGAGATTCAGGAAGCGAACCATAGCCGCTTGAGAATCCAACATGCCTTCATCCATGTTGATGTCGATCACCTGTGCACCGCCTTCAACCTGGTCGCGTGCAATGGCGAGTGCTTCATCGTATTTCGAATCGATGATGAGCTTTGCAAATTTACGTGAGCCGGTAACGTTGGTACGTTCACCCACGTTCATGAAATTCGAATCGGGACGCAATGTCACCGGTTCGAGTCCGCTCAAACGTAAATACGGATCTATGTATGGAACCGGTCGTGGATTCGTTCCGTTCGCAATTTCAGCAATGCGTTTGATGTGCGCCGGAGTTGTTCCGCAACAACCACCAATGATGTTGATGAATCCGCTGTCCAGAAAATCGCGGATCTTCTCGCCCATCTGTTCCGGAGTTTCATCGTATTCTCCAAACTGATTCGGTAATCCTGCATTCGGATAACAGCTCACGAAGAACGGAGCCTTGTCGGCAATCTCTTCCATGAACGGACGCATCTGTTCTGCACCGAGTGCGCAATTCAATCCAACGCTGAGCAAGTCAACGTGAGAAATTGAATTCAGAAATGCTTCTGTCGTTTGTCCCGATAACGTTCTTCCGCTTGCATCTGTGATTGTACCTGAAACCATCACCGGCAAACGTTTTCCCGTTTCTTCCTGCAAAGTCTGCACAGCAAACAAAGCGGCTTTCGAATTCAATGTATCAAAAACAGTTTCGATCAGGAACAGATCAACTCCACCTTCCAGTAAAGCACGTGCCTCTTCAAGGTAAGCTGCAACGAGTTCGTCAAAAGAAACACCACGGAAACCGGGATCATTTACATCCGGCGACAATGAAGCAGTTCTGTTTGTAGGACCTATTGCACCTGCAACCCAACGGTGCTTCTTCGCCCGCCCGCCTTCGGCATTCGGGTGAAGATTTTCCGCAATGAATTTATCAGCAGCTTTTCGCGCAATCTTCGCTGCTTCCACGTTCATCTCATAACAGATTTCCTGCATGTGATAATCGGCCATGGAAATGCGGTTGGCATTGAACGTATTCGTCTCAATGATATCCGCACCTGCCGCGAGATATTCGCAGTGTATGTCGTAAATAATTTTCGGTTGTGTGAGAACGAGCAAATCGTTGTTGCCTTTCAGGTCGTGTTTCCAGTCCTTGAAACGTTCTCCGCGGTAATCTGCTTCTTCCAACTTGTAACGTTGGATCATCGTGCCCATTGCACCATCGATGATGAGCACGCGCTTTTCTAATTCTTTTCTGATGTCTGTCATAAATAGTTCTGTCTTCTCCTGCGTGTCGTAATTACGCTTCGCCTCACTTGTCATCCTTCGGCTACGCTCAGTATGACAAGGATCTCGATACACGATTTGTCAGACTGAGCGTAGCCGAAGTTTGATAAATCGGCGCCGCACAAAAAAGAAAATCCCTACTGTTTAGTCAGAAGGGATCGTTGATATATCAAGGAGTTTAGCTTCTGACTTATCTGTAACAGACGGGAGAAAGGAGACAGGAGACGGGCGTGCTGAGTGTGGTTAACACAACATTCCATCTTCATCTCAAAACTCCTCTGCGTCTGTAGCAGGAATTGGCACCTTCTTCGCCAGTAGGCAGTAGTGCAGTCTTGCAGTAGGCAGTCAAAAAGCGAAGCAGGAATTATTCCTGACCACTATTTCTCGACTGCCAACTGCCCTACTGCCCCACTGCCTACTGGCACAGGGTTGCCAAGGCATCATCGGGCACGGTCCCTCCGCCTTTCTGGATAAGTTGTTGGAAAAGAACTGGGGCAAAGATAAGAAATGGACTTTTACCAATGACAGACTCAGTTACGAATCACTGGTTTTTGGGCGATTAATACCCCGTTTCGTTCGAGCAGGAGAAAATACAAGCCCGGATTGAGAGCGCTCATGTCAATCTTGTGCTGGTCAGAACGTAATTGTTCATCCAGTACTGTTCTGCCCGTGACATCACATAACCGTATTCGCGTTTGTCCGTTACCTGAAATCGGTGTTGCAACAGTTATGATATCCTGTGTTGGATTCGGAAACACACGAAGCAATTCTGTTTCACGTTCCACATTTTGCTGAGTCGTCATCACACATATCGCACCTGGATTCAGCGTAGTTGATGTTGCAACTGTTGTAAGCACAATTGACGAGTCAGCTATTCCGATTGTTATGCTTGTTGCAAGACCGGGCGTGACATTTATGAATGTATCGGAAAGTATACTATCGTTGCAAAATGCGGCACCGAGACTATCTGTCTTCGTAATTACAATGCTGATATCGGTGGCGGTTGTTCCATCATTACGAGAGGTAATGAACATGTAACCTCCGTCATTACTGCGTACGATTGACGGCTCCATGCCTCCGTTAAGATCCAGATAGGCTCTGGCCCAAATAGGATTACCGTTTAAATCTATTCGCCCCATAGCAATGTGACCGGTGTTTGCCAAATCACAGATCATGGTATAACCTCCTGCTACCGGCACCATCTGTGTCGCGACGAAAGAACTGCCAGCCAGATAAGCGCGAGCCCACATCGCAGTACCAAATGCATCGAACTGATACAGCGATGTGAATATGTATCCGGTGTTAATTCCGCAGGTAATAAACGCACCAATCGAAGTTTCATGAATGTCGGTTTGACTGGCAGAATTGGGACAACGGTTACACCACAGGAGTACTCCGGATGAACTTACTTTGAGCAGTATGCCGTCATATCCCAGGCGACCACCAGCAACAAAGTCACCGGTTGAAGCTTCAATAATTGTGTTCAACTCAACATGCTCATTCCATCCAAAAGTTCTGGTCCACATCAGGTTGCCCACACTGTCTGTGCGCACAATGAATCCTTCACGGTATGTGCCGTTGGGATCGGCTGTCCGTCCGCAGGCAATGAACCCATGATCGGATGTTTCCTCTGCATCGTAAAATAAGCTGTAGCGTAAACCTGGATACAGCATCGACCAGAGTACATTTCCCTGTGCGTCTGTTTTGATTAAACGTGCAGAAGAAGTGTAATCCATTGTCACACTGTCCCGATGAAACCACATTGTTGCAACGGCAAAACCGGAATCATGTGTTTGGACTACGGTGTTGCCATCCGTAATTCCTGCTGACCAATTCGATTTCCGATACGTCTGCACCCACTCCTGCGAACCTGTTGAGTCAATCTTCACGAGGTAGCCGAAATTATTGTCCATCGGTGGCTGCAACTCGGCATCGGCACAGAAAACGTAACCGCCATCGTAAGTTTTCGTCAGGTTATGATGCGCACGCTCTCCCTGCAATTCGAATGCAACAGAAAATGGCTGTTGCGCATTTAATGCTGCTGACAACATAACCATAAGTAGGATGTAGCTCGATTTCATGGGTATGAAAGTTGCTTCAAGTTAGAAATAAGTCGCTAAACATCCTTTAACAAATCCATGCGAACGATGCCATACTTTCGGCGTAACTTAACGTATCTGATTGTAGTCCGTTTTTGTGGAATTTAGAGGATTTCACATCCTAACTTTTGCCTGCACGATGAAGAAGTTCATGCTGAGTATCGTTTTGCTGTTCGTCGCCTTCACTGCGAATGCACAAAACCTTATTCCAAATCCAGGCTTCGAAACGTACACACAAGTGCCGTGCGCATGTATGCAAGGCAGCTTGTCGTCATACGTTACGGGATGGGAGAACGCAGCTTCCGGTACACCAGATTTTATTTCGACAGAATCAAATCCTGCATGTTACGCTGCTGCTGTTTCAAATCACTGGGACAGTTACGGTCACGAACAACCACACAGCGGAAAAGGAATGGGCATGATCATGACTTCGGGTCATGGCGGAACGTATCGCGAATATCTCGGAGTAACCTTGACGAAGCCACTTGTGAAAGGAACAAAATACTACGCGGAGTTTTATGTTTCCCTGGGTGACTTCTGCGGAGTTGCAACAAACAACATGGGAATGTTATTCAAGACGGGAACATTCTCTTCTGAGCCGAGTTACATTATCACAGGCGATCCGCAAGTCAACACAAAGACTGTGATTGATCAGACAGAAGGTTGGTACAAAGTGAGCGGGACTTTTGTTGCTGCAGACAACTACACGCATGTGATCATCGGAAACTTTTTCACGCATGCAAACACAACGGTGAAAGTACTGCCTCAGCCGGAATTTATTGAATCACCGCACACGTATCGCCCGGGCATGGGTGCCTATTTCATTGACGACTTTATGTTGAATGAAGCTAAGTTTGATGTTGCTGTTACCGGCGATACGCTCGTGTATGCCGGAACTACTTCGACAATAATTGCAAAAGGCGGAACAACGTACACCTGGTATGATGCAGAACGTCCGGATATAGTTATCGGCAACGGAGATGAATTGAAAGTGACCATGAACAAGAAACGTACGTTCATTGTGCGCAGCGAAGGAGATAGTGCTCTGATTACGGTGAACGTTCGCAAACCGGCTTCAGCCTACATGAGCGAACTCAACGGACGTAAGGTTCGCAAAGGACGCAACATTGAAATACACAGCGATGAAATCACCATACAGATCTTCGACAAGAATGAAGTGGATGGTGATAGTATTTCACTGTACTATGGCGATTCACTGATTGTAGAACACCTCGCCATTACGCACAAGAAAGTTTCGTTCACGATCAAGATGGATAAATCGGGGCCAAAACAGATTGTACTTTTTGCTGAGAATCAAGGATCCGTTCCTCCGAACACGGCGTGCATCATTATCAAAGACGGACGCAGCAGCACAGAAGTTGTACTGCAGTCGGATTTCAAGTACTGTGATTCGGTGATGTTGACTTATAAGGAGTAAGTCTAAGTTTTTAAGTAGGCGAGTCACATGAATCTTCTCCTCCTTGCCTACTTAACTCCTTTATACCTTAAGGACTTCTTCTCACTTCCACATCGCTTTCCACTCGCGGTAAAAAGCTGCAATCTTTTTTCTGAAAAGCAGGAAGAGAAGAATGTAAGGCAACACCATCAGATACAGAATAGCGTTGTTGATTCCACCGCTCACCGAATGACCATCGTGACTTCCGGTTTCTGCAACGGCTTTACACATCGCACATTGTGCATCAGCGCTCAGAGAAAACAGGAGCGTGAAGATGACAAGGAAAAAGAGGATGCGGTGCGTGTTTTTCACGAGACAAATTTACGGATTTTTTACCCGGCTCCTGACGAGAAATTCAACCCTTTCAGGGTTGGGGTTTCACGCGTTACAGATTGGTTACCGTAATTAAAGCCCTTCAGGCTTCGCGATATTGAGAACTCCGAAGGAGTATAATTACGGTAACCAACACCGTGAGACACAAGCCCCAACCCTGAAAGGGTTGAATTTTCTACCCGTAATACGGGGCGATCATCAGATACAAAATCGGTCCCGTCAGACTCACGTAAAACCAGATCGGCCAGGTGATTCTGCCCAGCTTTTTGTGCTTCGGGTATTCTGAAATCATCCCACGATAAGCGGTGTACAGAATGAACGGAAGAATGATTCCCGCGAGGAAAATGTGCGTGAGCAAAATGATGAGGTAAATGCCACGAGAAGCTGAAACCGCGGTGCGCTCTGCATCATCGAGAATTCCATTGTGATCTGAATCGCCGTAAACCGTATCGCCGGTTAAAAGGTGGTGAATGATATAAGACACCAGAAACAAAATCGAAAGCACCATCGCGTACATCATCGTCTTTTTGTGTGCGATGTACTTCTTCTGGCGGACGAAAATCAACGCAACGACGAGAAGAATTGTGACTATGGAATTGACGACTGCGTTGAACGCTGCGAAAATGTGTTCGTCGAATCCGAGATCAACGCGCAACTGAATTCTGCTCAGCGAAAGAATGATGCCAAACACCACAATGGAAAATGCGATGATGAGCAAATGTGCTTTCTTGTCGTTTTTCTGAAGTGACTGCTGCGGATAGCTCATTTTTCGTTGATGAGAATATGAATGTCTTCAATCAGCATACGCACCTGCGCTGTGTCGGTTCCGCCATAGTAACCGCGAATAATGGAATTGCGGTCTACCAGTACAATCTGATCGCTGTGAATGAAATCTTCTTCTCCTCCGTCACCCGGCTCAATATCCGGAAGCTGATAACCGTAGCGAATAAGATCGTACAGCTTTTTCTTGTCGCCTGTAACGAGCGTCCACTGTGTTGAATCGCAGCCAAAACGTTTGCAGTAATTCTTCAGCGCAGTTGTTGAGTCGCGATCCGGATCTACCGAATACGAAACAAGATTCACATTGCTGTTACCCGAAAACTCTTTCTGCACCATCGCCATATGATTTGAAATCACGGGACAAATTCCTTCGCAGCTCGTGAAGAACAATTGAACAACAGAAATATTGCCCTTCAGCTCAGCAGTAGAAAACGTGTTTCCATCCTGATTGATAAACGTTTCGACCGGAACAATTTTAAAAAGTGTGTCTCCGTTTTCGATGCCGTCGTAATACTTTGCAAGACGTGGAACACCCGTTACGTAAGAACGGTCGTCGCCAATTGTTTCAGGCCCACAAGAAAAAGTAAACAGTGGCAGTAGCAGTAGCAGCAAACTGCTCCACTGACTGCTACTGCCACTGCTACTGCTACTTTTTATCACGGTTCTGTTCAACTGTAGATTCTTCAATGGTCTGCGCACCTTCATCACGCAATAAAACGTGATTCACATCTTCCTTCATCTTCTTCAGATCGGCGGCGTAACGAATATTATAGTAACCGCGAATTCTTCCGAGACGATCAATCAGCACGGCATCTGTTTCAGTCTGCCAGGGATCGCGTTTGCGGGATGCGTCTGCCACGTAAAAATCAGCACGCACCTTTTCAAATTGTTGCGGAGTAAGAAATACCGTGTACGAAGTGTCGACTCCAAGTCCTAAATCTTTTCCGATATCGGGTGCATTCAGTGGAGTTTGTCCAACAGAATCTCCGTGCATAAAGAAAACAAATCGGGCATACCCGTACGTGTTCCTCTTGTGCAGAATGTCTTCGGCAAAAATCGGCAGCATCGTTTTCAGGCTATCCGGCGGAAGAAACACGGCAACGTATAAACGTCCGTCGAGCTTCGTCGCTGATGAAAAAGAAAGACCTCCAGTTGTTGAACAACTGAAGGCCGGTATAGTGTAATACGTCGTGTCTTTCCCTTGTGCGGTGCGTGGACCGTATATAGGAGCTTTAATTACTTTAGGAATTCCCAGTGCGAAATAAACGTAAACTATTGCAGGGAAAAATAGTATTCCTAAAAGAATTGCGGCTTTCTTCATTCCTAGTGATGCACCTCTGCACCTTCAACTGCACTCGTAGGAGTCTGTCCTGTTGTTCCGGTCTGACCATTAGTCGATCCCGTTCCGTTCAGACGGTGTTCCTTTACGTAATTTCCTTCTCCAATCGTCATCATGATAATCAGATAACCAATGAACACGGCGTAAGGAATTAGAATTACCCACTTCGTCCATTTGTTCTCTTCGCCAAGGTGCATAAACACCATTACGATATAAGCTGCTTTCAAAAGTGTGAACCCGATGAAGAAGAATTTCAGGAAGGTCTTGCCCAGGTTCCAATCAGCTGCGTAAAGACCAACGATAACTTCTACGAGAGTTACAGCCAGAAGAAGCCAGAATACTCTCCAAAGTTTTTTGCGAATCTTCTTTCCTGTGGCTTCGTCGTGGTGAGCGAGTCCTTCGTAATCCGGATATACGTCGTTAAATTCTGACATAAGAATATTTATTTCTGATTAAAGAAGATAGAAGAAGGTAAATACGAATACCCAAACGAGATCGACAAAGTGCCAGTAGAGACCAACTTTCTCAACCATCTCGTAGTGACCAACGCGTTTCATGTACCCGTTCAACGCCATGAGGAAGATGCACAGGTTAATGATTACTCCGGAGAATACGTGGAAACCGTGGAAGCCCGTAATGAAGAAGAAGAAGTTTGCAAAAGCGGTTTGTCCGTACTCGTTGTACTGGAGATTCGCTCCTTTGAAAACTTCACCTTTCGCAAGTATGTCAGCCGATTCAGTTGCAGAAAGCTTTACGCCATGCGACCAAAGAATTGTTTTGTCCGGCACGTGTGTTTCATGGTTGACATCGAAGGTGTAAATTTCCTTGTTGTAGAGAATCGCCCCGTCGTCTGAACCAACGATGAAGTTTGTCCACTCCCACGCTTGTGATCCTACGAACATAAGTCCGCCGATAATGGTGAGGAACATCCAGATGAGAACTCCTTTTCGATTATTCCGGTGACCGGCTTCTACTGCAAGTACCATGGTTACCGACGACATGATGAGGATGAAGGTCATGAGACCCACGTACATCAATGGAAGGTGCATTCCGTGAAGGAACGGGAAGTGATGGAACACCGCCTGTGGGTCAGGCCAATCGCCTGCGAAGTTGTGTCGGAAAAATCCATACGCACAGAGGAAGCCTGAGAATGTCAGGGCATCTGATACGAGGAAAAACCACATGAAAAGCTTACCGTAACTCGTGCGCATCGGAGACATTCCGCCATCCCATGATGCGTACTTTGCGTCGAGTTCTGCAGTTGAACCTGCCATAATCTGAAATGTATTTAGTGGTGACTGGTGTTCGCTGTTTTAACAGCGGTGCAAGTTTACTTAAAAAGTGTCAAAAACAGGAACAAATATATCCATAATGCCCCCATAAAATGCCAGTAAATCGATGCGAGTTTTACCCCGTGGATGTTAGCAGAATGATATTTGCCCATGAATCCCTTGATCAGGGTGATAAATAGCGAGATTAATCCGCCAAACACGTGGAGCAAGTGAATGCCACTCAACACATAAATAAATGATCCGGAAATGAGTGCTCCCTGACCGTCTGAAGGCGACAGGAAAATTCCATTGCGCACGAGTTCCTTCCACCCAAGCCATTGAAAAAGAGCGAACAGGAATCCGAACAAAAGCGTTGCTCCCATCATGGCATTTCCTAGTCCCTTTTTGTTCTGCACGTACGCCCACTGCGATACGATCATGAATACACTGCTGAACAAAATCACCGCCGAGCTGACCCAGAATTCGGAAGGGAGATTGATGCTAAACCATGCACCGCCATCGTGACGAACAACATACGCGCTGGTCAAACCGCCGAAGAGCATGACGATTGCGAACAAAGAAAGTCGCACGAGATTTCTCTCTGCTTTCTCTTGTACTTTCCGCTCTTCTCCTGAAATTTTCATTGTGATTGTAGCCATTTTTATCCGAACAAATAAGCCAGCTGTACTACCGGCAGGTATATGAATGAGCCAAACATCAATTTGGATGCGGCCTTTATTTCAAGTGTTGAATACAGTTTCCACGACTGGTAAAAGAAGAAAATTCCACAAAGCAGAACGATGATGATGCCTACAAGTCCTGTCATATTATAAAAGTACGGAAGCAAACTCATCGGAATCAAAAACATGGCGTAAACCATCACCTGAAATGCACTGCCTTTGTCGCGCTCTTTCGTTGGTAAAAGACGGAATCCAGCTTTTCGGTAATCGTCATCTACTACCCAGGCAATTGCCCAGAAGTGCGGGAACTGCCACATGAATTGTACCGCGAAAAGCAACAGGGCGTTTGTTCCAACGAACCCGAATCCTTCTGTAGCGGCAACCCATCCTAACATAGGAGGAACCGCACCCGGAAATGCACCAACGAGAACAGCCCACGGCGTAATTCTCTTGAGCGGAGTATATGCGAAAACGTACAGCAATAATGCGACAACACTGAGGATTGCGCTGAGCGGATTCACAAAATACAAGAGCAATCCGGCACCGAGGATGGCACAAATTGTAGCGACAACTAAACCTTCTGTAACCGACATTCTTCCGGTGGGAATAGGTCGTGTTGAAGTGCGCGGCATGAGTTTATCGTACTCCCGTTCAATGACCTGATTGTATCCGTTCGAAGCACCGGTTACCAGGAATCCACCCAAGAATAACATGGTCATTTCCAGCCAGTTGATAGCAACCTGAAGCTCTTCAATGGCAATTACGTAACCGATAATAGCGGAGAAAACGACGAGGGCGGAAAGTCGGAGCTTTGTAAACTGAGCGTAATCTGTGACTTTCCCCATAAACCCGGCTGGTTTGGCAATATGTAAAGCGGTTTCCGGCAAGCGTGCAAAGGTAACACTCAGGAACGCTGGAATGTTCTCTTAAATAGAAATATTCTGCTCCGCTTGAGACCCGGAAATGATGTGCCGACCCTTCGACAAGCTCAGGACAAGTATGCAAATGTGCAGATATGCCGATGGTGTTTGGTGTTAGCTGCTAGTAAATCCTTTGCGGTCCTTTGCGGCTTGGCGTCTTTGTAGTTAATGACCATCAAGATCTCGGGGACGGGAGAAAAATGTTGGAATAACTCTTTGCGGTCCTTTGCGGCTTGGCGCCTTTGTAGTAAATGACCACGAAGATCGCGGGCCCTCACGACAAAGCCTCAATCCCCGTTCTCAGAATTCAGAAAAATCTAGTAATCGTCCTGCGCCCGGAACAGTGGCAAACACAATCCCACCATCACAAACGACGACTTCAACTTGTGATTGATGAGCTTCGTTTTCTCCGAACGTGCAATTGCAGTCAACTGCACACGCAACGGAAAACTGGTGTTGAACACATACGACGCATTAATCTTCGCAAGGAAAATATTCGTCGCGTATCCCTGGAAAACTTTGTTGCCATAGTCAAACTCGCGATCGCGGTAAGACTGAAAAACATTCTGCCCGTAATTCATCGTGTCGTTTACATCGCGACCGTAACGCACACCAACGAGCTGACCGGTTACAGTCAATCCTTTTACGTTGTACGAAAGCAATCCCATCACTTCCGCAAAGTTCGCTCCCATAGGATGTGCAAGAGGCTGCGGTCCGTGCGAATAACTCTGCTGCGGACTCCCATGCGAATACGTGTACGGGCGAACAACATTCACTTCCATCTGCATGAAAAGATTGTCGATCATCCCGAAGTTGAAACACTTGTAACCAACTTGCGCGCCTTGTTTATTCGCCCACCAGCCTGCACTCCAGCTCCTGATTTCCTTCAGATAAAATTCATCCAGAATAATCTGTCCGTACAATAAGTTGTTGCGGTTGAAACGAATTTTTCCCGCGATACCAAGCATGGCATTGTCGGAAGATCCGAGCGAATATTCTACCGGACGAAAGAACACCATCGGATTCAGATAGTTCGCATCAAACCAACGTTGACGATTCGAGTCTGTTCCCTGCCAAACAATTCCTTCGAAGACAGAAATGTTCAGCCACTTTGCTGCGTTGAAACTGAGGTAATGAAACGATGCAAATTTGCTTCTGTAATCTTTGTTGCTGCCGCTAGACATGGTCCAATCCTGCAACCACGCGAACAAAGAAGTGTATTGCAGTTTCCAGACTGTAGTTTGCGCTTTGATGTATGGATAAGCTGCGCCCTGATCTCCAAGAAATAGCGAACGGTTTCCATCGCCCCAGAAATGTTTATCGCGACCCACCTGCAAATTAAAAACAGGCGTTGGACGCCAGATGATATTTCCGGAGAGGTGCTGGAATCCATACTTCCCGGATGAGTCAAGCATGTACGCACGATCACCCCAGCCCGGGACAAATCCCGAAGTGGAAGCGAGTGAATCCTGATAGTTGGGCAAAACAGTAATCCCGCTTACTAAACGTGCTTCGTATCCGAGCTTCATGTTGAAGTCGCCGGAGAGCGCAACACCTGCAGCAGTAGTCAAGAGCATACGACTTGCTTTGAGATCGTAGCCTGCACGCAAATCGTAAATAGGACGGATTGCAAATTCTGCTGAGTGATCAAGCCTCGCTGCAGAAACGTAATTGTAATTCGGCGAACCTTTGCTGTACACCGATTGCATGCTTAGGCGTGGCGGAACAATGATCGGTTTTGAGGGGCGAATCTCAGAGTCAATCCGGCGAACTGTATCTGCAGGAATTACATCCATGTCAACATACGGCTTAACCGCACTGTGCCGCGTTTGCTGAATCGCACTATCACGACCAGTCGGTACGCTGCTGTTCATCCACAAAGTATGCTGTGCAGATGCAGTTGTAGTGATCAGGAAAAATACGGGAAAGATGAGGAGACGGAAACTGCGCATTGCGCGCTGAATGCTGCGTACTGCGTACTGCATCAAGCTGCTGCTTCGTTGAGATGACGGGTTTTTCCGCCCGGTTTCTGTTTCGCCGTATGTGCGCGCTTGAGCATCCATGGTATGAATGTAAGCATCAGAACTGTTCCTCCGGTAACAATGAAAGACATCGTAACATTCATCGTCAGACTGGTAACAATTGCCAATCCAATCAATGCAATGTTCGCAGCGTAAATCCAGATTACGGTTTTAGCATGACCCATTCCGCTGTCGATCAGCAAATGGTGCAAGTGATTTCTGTCGGCAGAGAATGGAGAAACTCCACGCAATGCACGGTGACCGAAAATGCGAAGTGTGTCTGTTAACGGATAGGCAAGTACGGCCATTCCAACAACAGGATTCAACAGTGGTCTGATCCACGCAGGAGTTGTTGCAGTCGGCGTGTACTCAATGAATGTGATCACCAGAACGCTCATGATGAGTCCGATGCTGAGTGAACCGGAGTCGCCCATGAAAATTTTCGCGGGATTAAAGTTGAAAACGAGGAACGCTGCAAGTGCGCCTGTTAATGAGAACGCAAGTACAGCCGGGACAAGTTGATCCGTGAATGCAAACGCAACACCAAGCGTAGCAGCGCCAATCAATCCAACGCCCGATGCAAGTCCGTCTACGCCATCAATAAGATTGTATGCGTTGACAACAACGATGAATGCAAACAAGGAAAGGAAAATACTTGCCCAAAGCGGAATGTCCTGAATGCCGAATAATCCGTGCATGCTGCGGATGCGGGTTTCTGCCATTAAGACGAGAATCATTCCGACAATCACGTGCGCTGCGAGTTTCTTGATTGGTGCTGTTCCAATGATATCGTCTTTAATGCCGACGAAGAACATGATGATGAGTGTTGCCACTACAAACTGGAACAAACGAATTCCGTCCTGACCAACTTCTGCTTCCGACTTATCGAAAGGGAACCACAGTGAACAGGCGAAAAGAGTTGCCGCAAAAATGATGATGCCGCCGATGGTCGGAACAACCCGCTTGTGAAGTTTCCGGGCATCCCCAGGCTCATCAAACAGACGCTTCAGGAACGCGACCTTGATTAAGGACGGCGTAGCCAGCAAAACCACTAAAAAAGCCGTAATTCCGGCTAAAATGAGGTGTGTCATCGGTGTGAGCATAGTCGCAATTAACAAGCAACCAACAGGTTATGAACAGGTTGCTGACAAAGGTAATGATTTAAAAGAAATCAAAACTCTGGTTGGTGAGCGACGTCCGCAGAGCCACATATACGAAGGAAGTCGTGGTCGGGTTGCTGGTGCGGTCGATTTTCCGGGACTTATAGCCTACGGACAGATTCAGGTTGCTGGCGTAGCTGATCATCCAGCCTACATGAATATCCATGGTGGTCAAAGTGGCGGGCGTGGTGAGCGCCGTGTTTACGACAGCATCTGATTTGAAGAGATTCGTGCCTCCATTGCCATACGCTGAATCTACGTTTGCATGGGCAACAAAGTAGTTCGCTGAAAAGAAGAAGTCGCGGAACTTGTAATACACGGTCGCGTTGGTTTCATCAAAACCACCTCCAAGAGGATGGGCTAGCGCCTGGTTGTAATGCGACCACGACTGCAACGCATCTTCATGCGCGTACGTGAATCGATTAACCTGGTTGTATTCAAAACGTAGATGAAGATGCTTAACCGTGAATGCATTGAAGTAACGAACACCGAGCTGCCAACCTGTCTTCGCGTGATTGTCTTTGCCCAATTCATCAGCAACAAACTGTCCGTATAGCGTAACCGTTTTGAAAAGATCAGCACGAGCTGTGAATCCCAGCATGTAATTGTTCGTGTCTTTCAATCCGTACTTGGCCATGCTCGCAAACATCAACGGATTCCAATACCAGAAATCGAGATTCTGTTTGTTCAGCGAATCGGCGTGTTCGTAAACTGCTCCCTGGAAAACAGAGAATTCAAACTGACGAAGAAATTTGAACGCGAGGTGATGAACCACCATTGATTTTTTCTGAAACAAGGGTTCCGTTCCAACCGGTGTCGTCACATTTCCGCTGGTCAGATTCATCAGCGATGCATACATCACGGTGTACTGAATGTTTTTGTTCGGCAATGCCCAGCCCGTGAACTTCGCATACGGATAATTGAAGCTGTTATCGGACAGCAACAACGAACGCACACCATCGCCAATGAAATGTTTTCCGCTTCCGACCTGCACGTTGAAATATTTGCACACGCCCCAGGAAATATTTCCGGAAGCCATGGCATAATCGTAACCGTCGTTCTTGAATTTTTTCCAGCGACCCATTCCCGGAATCACTCCGAAACCCAACGCAAACGTATCCATGTACGCAGGAAGAAATGCCTGATTTTCCCAGAACGAAGTTTCAAAAGAGACCTTACCGATGTCGCCGCGCGCAGTTACACCGCGACTGTTTACATACGCCCGTCCTGTGTCACCAGTGCTGAAGTATTGCAGATTCAAGAGCGGATCGATGTACAAACGGAACAAAGGAATATCTCCGTTAGCGGGCTTTTCTATCTGCAACAAGCTGTTCTGCGTGTGATAACCGTAAATCCACTTTGCCAATCCACGCCGGCCTCTTATGTTGTGTTTGAACGGTCCATTATTGTGATAATTATAATACTGCCGCAATCCATGTCCTTGTTCAATGATCGGACGAAATGAAGTTTGACCCGGCCAGGCAATCACGTATGTGTCATTAATCTCAGCGATAGAATCATTCGGATCCGGAATCAGCGCATGCAGCAACGTATCGGTTTCGTAACGCAACAAATGCGGAACAAGATTGAAGCCTTTTGACCTCACCATCTGCGCTTCAGTTTCTGTCATCCATTGATCGTTCAACGGAAGATTTCCATTCTGCGCGAATAGTGCAAGAGGTGCGAGAAAGAGTAAGAGTAGAAATCCTCTCATAGACGTTCAGCGCCGGATTTCGATAGCGTATGTTCCGCGCTCAGCGAATCTTTCACCGCTGCATAAACAGCCGTGATTCCTTCTTCCAGATTAATCTTGTGTTTCCACCCAAAGGAATGAAGTTTCGTTACATCAGTGAGTTTACGCGGAGTGCCGTCTGGTTTTGTTGGATCGAATTTCAGTTCTCCGTTGAATCCTACGACTTTTGCAATCAACCGTGCAAGATCACCGATTGAAATTTCCACTCCGCTTCCGATGTTGACGAATCCAGGCTCGTTGAAATTCTGCATCATGTGAACGCAGGCATCGGCCATATCATCGGCATGTAAAAATTCGCGCAGTGGTTTTCCGCTGCCCCAAACTTCCACGTGCGAATCGTTGTTCATTTTCGCATTGTGAATCTTCCGAAGCAACGCGGGCAACACGTGTGAATTCTTCAGGTCGTAATTGTCATTCGGACCATAAAGATTCGTTGGCATTACAGATATGAAATTGCAATTGTATTGAGCGCGATACGCATCACACATTTTAATGCCGGTGATTTTCGCAATGGCGTAAGGCTCATTCGTAGGTTCGAGCAGTCCGGTGAGCAACGCGTTTTCATTCAAAGGCTGCGGCGCCATCTTCGGATAAATGCAGGTGGAGCCGAGGAACAATAATTTCTTCACGCCATTTGCATACGCGGAGTGAATGACGTTCGACTGAATCATCAGATTGTCGTAGAGAAATTCACCACGCAATGTGTTGTTGGCTTGAATACCTCCAACTTTTGCTGCAGCGAGAAAAACATATTCCGGTTTTTCTTTCGCAAAGAAGTCAGAAACCTGCTGTTGATTGCGTAGATCAACTTCAGAAGAAGTCTTGAAAACAAAATTCGAGAAGCCTTTCGCTACCAGATTGCGGTGAATGGCAGAACCCACCATTCCTCTATGTCCCGCAATGTAAATCTTCGAATCCTTATTCATTGATAAATGACTTGATCATTGAAAATTGAGCGTTGAACATTGAACATTCACTAACAGAGGTGCGTATGGTGCTACTCCTGCGACTGATTCACTTGATGTCCGCCTTCAATTAAATATTTGTCCTTGCTGAACGTTTTCAGATCGGCAGCAACCATTTCGCGACACAATTGCTCAACTGTAATTTTTGGTTTCCACCCGAAAGCCTTTTCTGCTTTCGACGCATCGCCCACGAGCAAGTCAACCTCAGCAGGACGGTAGTATTTTTCATCAATCTGCACCAGCGTCTTTCCGGTGAGCGTATCAATTCCGCGTTCTTCTGCGCCTTTGCCTTCCCAACGCAGCTGAATACTTGCTTCACTGAATGCCAGTTCAACAAAACGCCGCACAGAAATTTTCTTTCCTGTTGCGAGTACGTAATCGTCTGGCTTGTCCTGTTGCATCATCAGCCACATTCCTTCCACGTAATCTTTCGCGTGACCCCAATCGCGTTCAGCGTCGAGATTACCGAGATAAAGTTTTTCCTGCAAACCAAGTTTAATCTTCGCTGCGGAACGTGTGATTTTACGTGTAACAAAAGTTTCTCCGCGAACAGGGCTCTCGTGGTTAAAGAGAATTCCGTTGCACGTGTACATATCGTATGCTTCGCGATAATTTTTCGTAATCCAATACGCGTAAAGCTTCGCAACTCCGTAAGGGCTGCGTGGATAAAACGGTGTAGTTTCTTTCTGCGGAATTTCCTGTACCAGGCCGTACAACTCAGAAGTTGACGCCTGATAGAAGCGTGTTTTATTCTCAAGCTTCAGAATTCGGATTGCTTCCAGTAAACGCAAAGTTCCGAGTGCATCCGCATTCGCTGTATACTCGGGAGTTTCAAAAGAAACCTTTACATGCGACTGGGCAGCGAGGTTATAGATTTCGTCAGGCTGAACTTCCTGAACAATCCGAATGAGGTTTGTAGAATCTGTGAGGTCACCGTAGTGCAGGTGAAATCTGCTCCCAGTCTCGTGCGGATCCTGATAAAGGTGATCAATACGTTGAGTGTTGAACAAAGAACTTCTTCTTTTCACTCCATGCACGATGTACCCTTTGCTGAGCAATAACTCTGCGAGATACATTCCATCCTGTCCGGTAACACCGGTAATCAATGCTGTTTTTGCCATAATATAGTCGGTCAAAATTACACTTAACTCCGGTAATTACGTTGGAAAATCAGCGTATGATTGTGATCTGTCCGGTAATAGCAACCTCT
Organism: Flavobacteriales bacterium; assembly: GCA_040377305.1. Taxonomy (GTDB): domain Bacteria; phylum Bacteroidota; class Bacteroidia; order Palsa-965; family Palsa-965. Next base: position 65,470 of record JBEIPA010000006.1, read on the forward strand.
GCGCCCTCAGTTGAGTTCAGGGTGTAGTAATACGATCCGGATGGCAGATAATTACCGTTAAAGTCGCGACCGTCCCAGGAAGCTGTTAAATCACTGCTTGCATAAACCGGCTGCCCCCACATGTTATAAATTCTCCAATCCCCTTTTTTGATACAATCCGCATTTTGGATGGTGATATAATCATTCGTAGTGCTGTTGGGCGACATATAATTTGGAATGATCGGGATACAACTCGATGAAATCGCACCTACAGTAGTAATTGAATCATTGACGTAATTGAAGCAGGTTACATCCAGTCGCACTACAAATCCATCTTTCAGTCCGTACGACGTTTCTGAATAAGGTCCGAAAGTACTATTCGGTCCATCAAAATATCCAACCGCGTAAACCTTGCAATCGTTCGTTGCTTCTACGCCATAACCGCGATCTTCTCCTGGACTACCAGCTTGCTGTACCCAACGCCATTTTCCGGCCGTGTCAATTCCAGCGACGAACGCCTGAATTCCATCAAGACCCGTGGAGAACGACAAGCTGTCGCCAAATTGCACATTTGACCCTTGCGTTTGTCCGGTTACATAAATGCAATGCTGATTGTTGGATGCGATGGATCGCCCGCATTCTCCCCCATCGTCCGATCCGGCTTTCGTGGCCCACTTCCATCCGCCGTTAATGTCCATCTTCGCTACGAAAATGTCTTTGCCACCGGGACCGCCGTTGTTATTCAGCGTATCGCCATCGAAATTACATTCAGCGCGGAATTCTCCGGTAACGTACAAATACCCGTCGGCTCCACACGTAATACCATTCGCACGATCATCGTTGTAACCACCGACCTGATTCACCCACTGAAAATTCCCATTGGAGTCGAACTTCGTTACAAATATGTCGCGACTGTTCGAGTTCGAGTTAAGCGGAATTGGTCCGAACATTTGATTCTGCCCATAGAATCCTCCAGCGATATAAATTCCACCAGCGTTGTCAATTGCGATATCGTTATCCCGCTGCACATCCGCACCATCAAAAGTTCGCACCCACATCCACGTTCCGGTTGATGAAAGCTTAGCGAGGAATGCAATGGAATCGGAGTAAGAAAAGGGTGTAAGGTTTCCGAACTGTGCCGTACAAGTTGGAGGGCCATAATGAGTAGAGAGAAAACCGGTAACATAAATATCTCCGTTCTGATCTGTAACCATATCGAATGCGTGGTCATCTCCTTGTCCCCCGCCTGTAACAGCCCAAATAAGTGCACCGGTCGGGCTATACTTGATAATGAACGGACTATCTGCAGAGCCTTGCAAATTATACGGACCAACTACCATACTCGACCAAAATGTTCCGCAGATGAGAACGTTGTCGTCTTTGTCAACGTGAACGCCAAGCGCGCGATCGTCAAGCCCGCTGTTGCAGTAATTCGCCCACAGATAATTTCCGTTAGGATCTTGTTTCGCCAGAAATGCATCTTTACTGGAACTCCCGCTTCCGGTCACAATAGATCCGAATGTTCCGGTGCCATTAAAAAATCCACACGAGTAAACAGAGCCGTCAGAACCTAAAGCAACGTCAAGTGCTTTGTCAGAACTTGTGTTCCCGCAATTGTTGGCCCAATTCCAGATAGGTCCTTGGGCTGATAAACAAAAGGCGAGCAGGCTAAATGCAAAACTGAGGAAGTAACGGCGCGTCATGTTAACCGAAAGTTAACTAAAAAGTCTCAGGTCCCTAAGTGGTTAAGCAGGCGAATCCTTTTCTTCAGCCGGGAACCCCAATGTCATTAAGTTGTGATTATTCGAAATTCACGCTCGTGAGCTGAAGCTCACGGCGATCACGTCTATCTCATAACAAATTGGGTGCAAGAGGGAAAAATGGCGTTGCCATTTTTCCCTCTTGCACTAAAACAAGTGAAGAACAAAAGATCGCCGTTCGGCTTCAGCCAACGGCACTTATCTGAACTAGCGATAAGTATTGTGAACTTCATGAAATTGGTAGAATTCCGTTGTCGCGAAAAAGGAAAAGACTCCACTTTCTACTGGATAGTCGCGAGAAACCAAGGATTCCTCAACTGCTCGCGGTTGTAACGCAATTCCGTCTTTTCCGGCCAAACGACCACACTTCCACCTGCAGCAAGTAAAATTGCATGCCCGGCAGCAGTATCCCATTCCATAGTTGGTGCGAATCGTGGATACGAGTGTGCTTTCCCTTCTGCCACGAGACAGAATTTCAGCGATGATCCTGAAGCAGCGAAATCAACTTCGCCATGTTTTGCTTTCATCTCATCGATGTAAGCTTCCGTTTCTGGTGAACTGTGAGAGCGGGAACCGACGATGGTGAATGCTGGCGGCAGTTCTTGCGCTGGTAATCTTTCTTCTGGCGAATTTCCAGCTACCGATTTACGAATGTATGCTCCCTCGCCCGGAATGGAATAATACAATTCGTCGCGGGCGGGAACATAAATGACTCCGAAAATAGGTTTCGAATTTTCCACGAGCGCAATGTTGACTGTGAACTCCCCATTCCGTTTGATAAACTCTTTTGTTCCGTCAAGTGGATCGACCACCCAACACCGCGTCCACGATTTGCGAACAACAAACTCAACCTGCTCATCGCTTTCCTCACTCAATACCGGAATGTTAGTTTTCTCCAGATATTTCATAATCACTTTCTGTGAAGCAATATCCGCTTTTGTCAAAGGAGAATTGTCACCTTTCATCTCAACACCAAAATCTTCAGTGCTATAGATTTTCATGATTTCATGTCCGGCTTCGATCGACGCAGCGATTGCAATTTCAACGAGATTCTTCACAGACTAATATTTTGCCCCACCAACTCCGATATTCTCAATCGGGTGCCAGGTTGTTTTAATTTCCTGCAGATCCATGATCATGTACGGATCCTGACTCGCAGCATTGTTCCAGTTCTTATTCCAATGGAAGAATCGTTTCACATTCGACACACACGCTTCCTGAGCCGATTTGATTTCTGTTTTATCGTTCGAGCAATACACAAGCGCATTCACGTCCATGTGTGAAGCCATGTGAGGCAAAAGTTCTTTCGAATTTCCCGTGAGAATATTTATTACGCCACCGGGAAGATCAGATGTGGCCAGCACTTCTCCGAATGTAATCGAACACAACGGCATTTTCTCCGAAGCAAGAACGATGCACACATTTCCTCCTGCGATTACGGGAGCAATTACGGAAACCAATCCGATGAGCGAAGAATCCTGCGGAGCTACAATAGCTACTACTCCTGTCGCTTCAGGAACAGAAAAGTTGAAGTGAGACGATTGCACCGGATTCACAGAACTGTAAACGGCAGAATACTTGTCACACCAGCCTGCGTAATACACCATGCGGTCAATGGCGAGCTTCACTTCTTTTTCCGCAATCGCTTTTGTAGTTCCCTGCAAAATCAATTCTTCTACGAATTGTGCAGAACGTGTTTCCATCATCTCTGCAATGCGGTAAAGAATCTGACTTCGGTTGTAGCCATTGCGTGCGCTCCATCCGCCAAATGCTCCGCGAGCAGAAACAACGGCATTACGGAAATCCTTGCGTGATGAAAGACAAATGTTCGCAATCACATTTTTCTTCTTGTCCGTCAATGGATAATAACGCCCTGATTCGGTTCTCGGAAATTGTCCGCCGATGTAAAGCTTATACGTCTTGAGAATTTCTATTCTGCTCATATCGTGATTTTTTTTAACCACATAGGATCATAGCCCGTTGTTTTCTTGTTGGGCGAAAGAATTACATAGTTCACAGGAGAAATATCGCTTAGCGATATTCTCCTGTGAACTATGATCGCGTAGCGCCTTAGCACGCAACGCAATTAACATTTCTATGATCCTATGTGGTTTCATTACATTTTTAAGTATGCTGATAATCCGTGCAAGCCGCCTTCGCGACCGAAACCGCTTTCCTTATAGCCGCCAAATGGTGAAGTTGGATCAAACTTGTTATACGTATTTGCCCAGACAACACCAGCGCGTAGTTTATTGGTCATGTTGAAAATGCGAGAACCTTTGTCGGTCCAAACTCCGGCTGACAATCCGTAAGGTGTATTGTTCGCCTTCTCAATAACTTCTTCTATCGTACGGAAAGTCTGAATGGCGAGAACCGGCCCGAAAATTTCCTCCTGAACAATTCGGTGCGACTGTGATGCGTTCAAAAAAAGTGTTGGGCGACAGAAATATCCCTTCGATGGAATTGCGCATGAACTCTGCCACATTTCTGCTCCGTCTTCTTTTCCAACTTTCAGGTAGTGATTGATTTTGTCGAGCTGTTCCCTGGAATTGATTGCGCCGATGTCGGTATTCTTATCCAATGGATCGCCGACAATCAGTGTTTCCATTCTGTCTTTCAGTTTGCGGATAAGTTTTTCCGCAATACCCTCCTGCACGAACAAGCGCGAGCCTGCACAACACACGTGACCTTGATTAAAGAAAATTCCGTTGATGATTCCTTCTACGGCCTGATCAAGTGGAGCATCATCGAAAACAATATTCGCTGCTTTTCCACCCAGTTCGAGCGTCAATTTCTTTCCGGTTCCGGCTGTTGCTTTCTGAATGAGCTTACCAACATCGGTTGATCCGGTGAACGCAATTTTATTTACATCAGGATGATTCACCAATGCCGCGCCCGCATCGCCGAAACCATTTACGATATTCACAACACCCGGAGGCAATCCCGAATCACGGATTATTTCCGCAAGCTTCAATGCTGTAAGCGGTGTTGATTCCGCAGGCTTTAGTACAACGGTATTTCCGCAAGCAAGTGCCGGTGCAATTTTCCATGCTGCCATGAGCAAAGGAAAATTCCACGGAATAATTTGTCCCGCTACGCCAAGCGATTCCGGTTTACGATTCGGGAATGCATAGTCGAGCTTATCCGCCCATCCGGCGTAGTAGAAAAAGTGTGCGGCGGCCAACGGCACGTCAATGTCGCGAGACTCACGGATAGACTTTCCTCCATCCATTGTTTCAATCACCGCGAGCTCACGTGCACGTTCCTGTATCATGCGTGCAATGCGGAACAAATATTTCCCGCGCTCGGACGCAGGCATTTTCTTCCACACCTTGTTGTAAGCTCCGCGCGCAGCTTTCACCGCTTTGTCAATGTCTTTCGCGTCACCTTTCGCAACTTCCGCGAGTGCCTTTTCCGTGGAAGGACTATACGTCGTATAATACTTCCCCGACGATGGAGCAACAAATTCTCCATTGATGAAATGTCCGTACTTCTTTTCGAGGCGAATGTGGTCGGTGCTTTCCGGAGCGGCTACATATCCCCACTTGTTGAAATCCAATTTCACTTCAACACTCTTCTTTGTCTTTGTACTCATCATTTAATCTTTTGAAAAATATTCCGGTCCCTGATAAATGCCGCTTGCTTCTTTCGCCAGCTGCATCAATATATCGTTCGCTAAACTACTCGCACCAAAACGGAACCACTGATTGCTCATCCATGCATTCCCAAGTGTTTCATTCACCATTACGAGATAATTCAACGCCGATTTAGCAGTAGAAATTCCTCCGGCAGGTTTCATTCCGATCATGATTCCGGTTTCGTAATAGTAATCGCGAATTGCTTCGAGCATGACTAATGTCACAGGTTGCGTGGCTGCAGGTTGAATTTTGCCGGTAGACGTTTTAATGAAGTCCGCACCTGCTCGCATGGCAATTTCACTTGCGCGACGAACATTGTCCAGCGTAGAAAGTTCTCCCGTCTCGAGAATCACTTTCAATCTGGCAGCACCACAGGCCGCTTTTACTTCAGCGATTTCGTCAAATACGTAATTGTAATTTCCAGCGAGAAATTCTCCGCGGGAAATTACCATGTCCACTTCGTCTGCACCGTTATCTACTGCGAACTTTGTGTCTTTGATTTTGATATCGCGCGTAGATTGTCCGGAAGGAAATGCAGTTGCAACGGAAGCAACTTTCACTCCAGAATTTCCGAGTTCCTTTTTCGCGAGTCCCACGAAAGTCGGATATACGCACACTGCTGCTACAGTTGGTAAACCTTCCAGTTCATCGTGCGGATGCATGGCCTTGTAACACATCTGCCGCACTTTTCCTGCCGTGTCTTTCCCTTCCAGTGTGGTGAGGTCAATCATGTTCAAGGCAAGTTTTAATCCTTGCACTTTCGCCGCTTTTTTGATGCTCCGCGTATTCAATCGGGCAACACGTTCTTCGACGCTTACCTGGTCGATGTTGGGGGTGTTCGAAAAGTCCAATTTACTCATCAAAACAAATGTACGGTTTCAAGGGATTGGGGTATTGGGGGATTAGGGGATTTAGGCGTATGAACGCATCGCCTACTCCTTGTAGCCCAAATTCCCCAACTCCTTAATCCCCTAATCCCCTAATCCCTATTTTTATTACATTTGTGCCCACAGCAATGAAAAACAATTCCGCTATCTATAAATCACTTCTCAAGACCATGTCTTGCTGTATGTGTATTTCCCGGTAAGAAAGACTGAATTGCTGTTTAATTTTTTCAGAGGAGGTCTTTCAGGTAACAGAGAAAGGCCTTTTGTATTTTATGTCGCACAACGAAAATATACATCCAACATTTGAACGATTTCTTCGTCGGGAAGACCGGGAAGATATGCTCGGTCAGCACGCGAAAGTAATTTGGCTAACAGGCTTGTCCGGTTCAGGAAAAACTACGCTTGCCATTGCGCTTGAACAGCAATTGTCCGACGAAGGCAAACTGGTCTACGTACTGGATGGAGATAACGTTCGTACAGGAATCAACAGCAATCTCGGATTTTCTGAAGAAGACCGGAAAGAAAATGTACGGCGCATTGCGGAAGTGGCGAAGCTTTTTGCTGATGCAGGTGTAATTACGATCTGCTGTTTTGTGAGTCCGACCATTGAAATCCGGGAACTCGCGAAAAAAATTATCGGTGAACAGGACTTTCTTGAAGTGTATGTAAATGCTTCGTTGGAGTCGTGCGAAAAACGTGATGTGAAAGGATTGTATGCAAAGGCGAGAAGTGGCGAACTGAAAGATTTCACTGGAATTCATCAACCGTTTGAAGCCCCGCTTAACCCTTGGATGGAAATCAAAACAGACACTCAAACTTTAGAGGAGTCTATAGCACAACTTACCGAAGCTGTTCAGAATAGAACTTATTGATACAATGAAGTCCTGACGTTGATAGTCAGGATTCACGAATTTAAGATTGATAATAATTGCCATGAGTAAAAATTATACACTTAAACATTTACAGGAGCTCGAATCGGAATCGATTTACGTATTGCGCGAAGTAGCTGCGCAATTTGAGAATCCTGCGTTGCTGTTCTCCGGTGGAAAAGATTCCATCGTGGTGAGCCACCTGGCACGAAAGGCTTTTGCTCCGGCGAAAATTCCCTTTCCGCTTATGCACATTGATACGGGACATAATTTCCCGGAAACCTTGGAGTATCGCGACTGGTGGGCGAATGAAATTGGAGCGAAGTCCATCATTAAATATGTGCAGGATTCTATAGACAAGGGGCGCGCAACGGAAGAGAAAGGAATCAACGCAAGTCGTAACGTTTTGCAGACGGTAACTCTTCTCGACGCGATTGAAGAACTGAAACTCGATTGTTGCATCGGTGGTGCACGCCGCGATGAAGAGAAAGCACGGGCGAAAGAACGGTTCTTCTCTCACCGCGATGAATTCGGTCAGTGGGATCCGAAGAACCAGCGTCCGGAATTATGGAACCTGTTCAACGGCAGAAAAAATGTAGGCGAACACTTCCGCGTATTCCCGATTTCAAACTGGACGGAGATGGATGTGTGGCAATATATCCTCGCAGAAAATATTCCGCTTCCGAAAATCTACTTCTCGCACAAGCGTAAAGTTTTTATGCGTGATGGGCAATGGCTGGCTGGTGATTTCGATTTTCTCGCGAAGAAACCGACAGAAGTGGTAGAAGAGAAAATTATCCGCTTCCGTACGATTGGCGATATTACATGTACGGGTGCAGTAGAATCAACAGCATCAACGCTCGAGGAAATAGTGCAGGAAGTTGCAGCGTCACGCACAACCGAACGCGGAACACGTGCTGATGATAAACGTAGCGAAGCTGCAATGGAAGATCGTAAGAAACAAGGCTATTTTTAAGTTCGGAGATAGGAGTTGGGAGACGGGAGTAAAATTCCGCTACAATTTCACAACTGAACACAACATACAATTAGTGATATGAGTAATACTACACACCCGGCTCCGAACTCCGAACTCCAATCTTATTTAGACATGGATCTCTTGCGGTTTACCACTGCAGGAAGTGTTGATGACGGAAAATCAACTTTGATCGGACGACTGCTATACGATTCGAAATCGATCTTCGAAGATCAGTACGAAGCAGTAAAAGCTTCGAGCGAAAAACGTGGCGAAGAATATGTGAACCTCGCACTTCTTACCGACGGATTGCGTGCAGAACGCGAGCAAGGAATTACGATTGATGTTGCATACCGGTATTTTGCAACACCAAAACGTAAATTCATCATTGCAGATACCCCTGGACATATTCAGTACACACGTAACATGGTGACGGGCGCTTCCACAGCAAATCTTGCAATCATTCTCATTGATGCGCGCAAAGGTGTGATTGAACAAACCATGCGTCACACGTTCATCGCTTCCTTGTTGCGCATTCCGCACATTGTTGTTTGCGTGAACAAAATGGATTTGGTCGAGTATAAAGAAGAGGTCTACAACTCCATCAGGAAAGATTACCAGGCTTTTGCATCGAAACTGGATTCAATCGACATTCACTTCCTGCCAATTTCTGCCCTGAACGGAGACAACGTTGTTGATCGCTCAGACAAGATGCCGTGGTATGAAGGTTCTACCCTGCTCTATCTGCTGGAGAATATTCACATTGCATCCGACCACAATCACATCGATTGCCGCTTTCCGGTACAATATGTAATTCGCCCAATGAGTAACGAACATCACGACTATCGCGGATTCGCTGGTCGTGTTGCAGGTGGTATTTTCAAGACAGGCGATAAAGTCACTGTGCTTCCTTCCGGATTTCAATCGAAAGTAAAGTCAATTGACACGTTTTCCGGACCCATCGAAGAAGCATTTGCACCAATGAGTGTGACACTTACACTTGAAGATGAAATTGATATTTCCAGAGGTGATATGATCGTGCGGGAGAATAATCAGCCGCATGTTTCTCAGGATCTGGATGCAATGATCTGCTGGTTCCATTCAAAACCGCTTCAGGCAAACAGCAAGTTTGTAATTCGTCATACTTCCCGGGAAGCACGTTGCATGGTGAAAGAAATTCAGTACAAAGTCGACATCAACACACTTCATCGTCTGGAGGATGATAAAAACATACAGATGAATGATATTGCGAGAATCAGGATTCGCACTACAATTCCGTTGCTGTTCGATAGTTATTCGCGCAACAGAAATACCGGGGGAATAATTTTGGTTGATGAAGCAACGAATGAAACGGTGGCGGCTGGAATGATTGTCTAACTTGTAAAACCCCAACATCACCGCTGATGAAAAAGACGCTTGCATTGTTCGCCACACTTCTCTACCTGACATCAACTGCACAAGTCATTGATAAAGGTGACTTCATTATTCAAGCGGGTGGTGGTCTCAGTATTTATCACCATCAATTTACCGATCTGACAAATAACGTGGTTAACGATCGCGACACTTCCGGCTCGTGGTCATTCCCGTTCCAGCTCGAATATGGAGTAAACCGTTGGCTCGGTGGTGGACTTGCGTTCACGTACAATGCATTCATAGAAGGAGACAGTAGCGGTAACGATAAAGCCACTACAATCGACATTGTTCCAACCGCACATCTTCACGTGCCGTGGGGCCTGAAACATTTTGATTTCACTGCGAGTGTAGGATTTGGATACATTGCTTTCAAATACACTATTGACGAACCGAACAATCCCGTTGCAAAAGCTGGAGGCACCGTTCTCGTTATAGGAGTTAATCCCCGTTTGTATTTCGGTGAAAGTGCGCGATTCGGAATCACCGCCTGGTATCGTTACACCAAACACAATTTCAAAGAAGGAACGGTGAGTGATGACAACAACTTGGAATACAAGTTCAAGCTGGAAGGTCCGGGCAATGGTTTCGGACTCGGATTGGTTTTTAAAATTTAGCGATGTACATTTTCGAATCAGAACGGTTTCGCTTTCGCGAGCTCACGGGTGATGACGCGCAGTTTGGTTTCGACCTCAACAGCGATCCGGAAGTCAATCAATACACGGGCGATCCTGCATTTGAATCCGTTGAAGAAGCGCGCGCGTTTATGGATGCGTACACTGAAACGTATCGTCGCAATCGCTGTGGCCGCTGGGGAATGGAATTGAAATCAACCGGCGAACTTGTTGGTTGGTGCGGATTGAAATTTCACCCGAATGAACAAGTGCATGATGTCGGCTATCGTCTCTTCAAAAAACATTGGGGAAAAGGTTACGCCAGTGAAGCTTGTCAACGCACAATCGAATTCGGTTTCCAGGACATGAACCTCGCACGCATAGTTGCGCATGCGCGAAAAGAAAATTCCGCATCCCTCCGTGTGTTGGAGAAATGCGGAATGAAGGTGATTGGTGAAGGAAAAGAATGCGGAGGAGATATTTTTATTTTTGAAATTATCTATCCGAAGTCCTGATCCTACTTAATCAATGGCGAAACCGTTTCAGTGATTTCCTTTGCGGTTTCAACAATCAACTTGTTGTATTCGTTAAAGCCGTATGCGAGTCCATTCTGCATCGTGCTGATTGCTCCGCCAAAAGCGAATGCATGGTGCGATGCAACTGCGCTCTGTGTCGGAGATCTCGATACATCACCGAAATAAGGATCATAAAAACCCGGTTGATACGAAGCGGTAATCTTCTCATCGCTATGCGCAACCTTGTTTACAGTTCCCGTCTTCACAACCGTTTCCCCTTTTTTCAGTTCGTACGTAACCGTCAAACCCAGGTCGGTTGGTGTACACGACTCTTTCTTCGAACCGAAAGTAATAATGAACAACACAATGATGTATCCTTTGTTGTTGTACTTGAACTTGAAGTTGGAGCTGTCCACCTTTAAGTTGAGTGTGTAGTTGTCTGCAGGAGACAATTTTTTAGCACTCAGTTCATTTTCAACAGCCGCCTTCAGATTCTCTTCCATCGGATCCTGCAAAGACGTTTCTCCTGGTTTGAGTGTAAGCTTCTTCCCAAAGAAAGCAACGAAAGGCAAAGGAACTACATAGCCGCTTTTATCTGCGAGAAGTCCTTTTTCCGGAATTCCCACAACATCATCTGCCGATGTTACTGAAACCGTTACAGAAGCCGGCGCAGCACCCGCAGTAAGCGAGGGTAATTGTTGCGTGTCCATCCACAATCCAACATTCTTATACGAAGTACAGGCAGTAAACAGTATTCCAACCGCGAGTAGCGGCAGCATAATTTTTTTCATAGGTAGGAGTTTCAGCGTTTTAAGGACACAATGTATTAATCGTCCGGCAAAGTATCGATACCAATTAGAGGAAAGTCGTTGGACAACTCTAGGACACCGCGCAAATCATGTCCAGATGTGGAATATCATCTTCCAAATACTCCTCTTTCTCACTCCGCTTAAATCCAAACTTCTCATAATATTTCTTCAAATAGCTCTGCGCTGAAATACGAACCGGCACATCACCAAAGTGATCTTTAATGTACTGCATGGTTTTTTCCATGAGCATCATTCCTGCTCCTGTACCTCGAACAGTTGAAGACGTTGCCACTCTTCCGATCGAAACTTCATCGTAAGAAACACCCTGCGGAAGAATGCGAGCTACCGCAACGAGTTCTCCGTTGAGCCAACCCATCACGTGCATACTGTATTCGTCTTTGTAATCGGGATCCTGATAAGGACACTTTTGCTCAACGACAAATATAGCCGCGCGCAAGGCGAGGACAGCGTGTATTTCCCCTGCGCTCATGTCGCGGAACTTCTTGCATTGCCAGGTAATTGCTGCGTTGCTCATTGGGGTTGCAAAAATTTAATTCGCTTAGCCAAAATACGGTATAGCAGTACACCGCTAACCGCTCCGAACGAATTCGCAACGAAATCATACAGGTCTGCAGAACGATCCTGAAAAAATGTGCCCTGCATGATTTCCAGCAATCCTCCATACGGAATAGCAATCGCCAGTGCGAATAAAACCGTGGTAATATGAGCCACTCGCAAATAAGCGAATTTCATTCCCCGCATCAGCAGAATGACCAGCACGAAAAATATTCCGGCGTGAACCCACTTGTCGAACGCGAGCATCTCCAAAAAAGAAATGTGCGGAATATCCCTTCCCGGCATCGCACATGCCACGAAGATGAAAATGAACCAAACGATTGCAGGGAGAAAATACTTCATGCTATTATTCGAAAATTTGAAGATTCGAGATTCGAATCCGCGTGCTATAATACAACGTTCCGCGAGAAATATGGAATGAAAAAACCCGGTGATCTAAACCGGGTTTATTTTCGAATATTCAAATTTTCAAATCCTCGGATTATTGGCCAACCATCGCTCTGTAAGCTGTTGCGTCCATCAATCCTGCAACTTCAGAAGCATTGCTCATTTCCACTTTAATCATCCAGCCTTTTCCATAAGGATCTGTATTCACGTCTTGTGGATTAGCATCAATGCCATCATTCTTTGCTGTTATTGTTCCAGAAACCGGCATGAACAAATCAGAAACTGTTTTCACCGCTTCTACTGTTCCGAAAACTTCGTGCTGGTTCATTGACTCCCCAACTGTTTCGATTTCAACGTAAACGATGTCACCCAATTCGCCTTGCGCGAAATCAGTAACGCCGATTGTTGCTGTGTTTCCTTCGATAAGAACCCACTCGTGGTCCTTCGTGTATTTAAGATTGTCAGGGAAGTTCATAGTGCTTTTTTATGGTGAACAAATGTAACCAAAAAATGAATCGTCAGTCCTCATTTTGGGGATTTTGCCAATGAAACGACAACCTTAAATAGCCGCTCCATATCCTTGCCAGCCGGAGCCATACAATTGATATAGATGAAACCACTCTGTGTTTTGATCGAACCTACACGCGCAATACATCTAACTGCAATTAGCGGATAATCTGTGAACACCTCGTAATTTCCCAATACGAGCAAAGAAGTAGTTCCAATCTGAAGCGTTCCTGGAACTGGCCCTTGTCTGTATTTCCACTCCATCTTGAGCTGTGCGCATTTACAGGTGTCACCAATCAAAAAGAAAGAAAAAGATGAATCCGTAGTTTGGGTCATTCGATACTCTTTCGGCAATCGAATCGTATATCCGGTATTTCCAAGAATCAACAAACTGTCCTCTAGTGCATTCTCGTTTGCAACCTGAATATTGATCTCAGAAATCACTGGGATGGTATCCGATGCGCGCTCCCCTTCTGAATTTGATGGAGACAGATTGGCAACTAACAAAACTGCGCTGATGACAAAAATCACCAGCGCAGTTAATATCACATTATCACGATTCATTATTGCAGCAGGAATCTCAAACTCAACCCTGCATTCGTGTTCGCCGTTTTGAACGAAGACGATACAAGTGGATTCGTCATCACGCGATCGCAGAAGAAACGAACGATCAACTTGTCTGTCATCTGATAATCGGCAGAGGTCTTGATCGAAAGAATGTTCTGTCCCGCTGTGAGTACGTTGATTTCCTCAACACTCTTACGGATCACCGTTTGGTTGTTACGGAATGAAACGTCTGCACGTAAGTTCAAATCACTCTTCGGAATAGAAATCTTTCCTCCCATGAACTTCTTGAAGAACTTCAACTCCAGCTGCGGAATACGATAACCCATTCCGAACACGTATTCTTTTCCACTCACCTCTGTAAGCTGGGTGTTCGCAAGGCTAAGGCTCAATGTGCGGTCTTTCTTGAACTCAAACTTCGTAGAGAAATTACGCTTGCCAGCCCAGACAACATCGATGCTGATCATTGGTGTAAACTGCTCAGAGATCTGAACCGAACCAATCTGATACTTGCTTTCGAAGTCGAGGCTTACGTTACGCGCTTCTGTGAAGCCATCCTGATCTCCATCAGAGTGATTGAGGTTCGTCAGGAATCCGCTTACCGAATACGTTGAACGATACGTGTGACCAAAAGTAACCGTTTTGAAAAACTTACGGATTTTAGGAATCTTCGTGAGTCCGTCGTACGTGATGCGCCAGTTCGGCAATGGCATGGCAGGGAAAACTCCTTTTTGACCTACCGGTTGGTTTGCTGCATTCTTTCCGGTGTAAGCCGCGAGGAATGCAGGAATCAAAACATCCTGAGAAACCCGTGAGTAGCCATCTGCGAAACCATCTGTGTTAATACCAGTTGAGTAAGGACTTTCAACACCCATACGTCCGGAAACAACCGCGCGATTATTAAGGAACTGCTCAAACACAGGTGAGTTGTGATCCTTGTCGTCACCTTTGAATGCCGTGTTCCAGGTGATGATCGATACGCTGTAGCTTCCTGTTTCAGTTGTCGACTGACGAAGGAATTCATTAATGGTTTCATCCCAGCGGTAGAACTCACTTCTGTTCAATGAATTTGTCTTGCTTATGTTCAGTTCGATTTTCACATCCGGGAATGGCTCAAGCGCTGCACGTCCCGTGAGGTTTTGTGTATTGCCTCGCGTGTATGGAACATAGATCGATTGCTCTTGCACGAGCCATCCGTTTGCTTCAGCATACAATGGGAAATCCTGGTCTTTGTTCGGTCCGAAATGTTGTTGCTTTCCGAAGAGGAACCCAAGTCCCGGTGCTGAAAACTTCTCATCGAATCCAAGTAACTGCGTACGCGGTTTGTATCCCGGCAATGCAAGTGTTGAATTGTTCGAGTAGTTCACCGACACCGTTCTCAACGTCATCACAGCACGTGCGATGTATTCAACGATTTCATACTGGTCGTTGTCTTTCTTCGTTGTGTCTTTCGGTGCATTCGGTTTCGGTGCTGGTTGTGCTCCGATCTTCTTATTGTTTACTTTCTTCAGGTACGGAATCTTGTTGTACAACGTAACCATGTTCAGTTGACCGGTGAGTGTCCACTGGGCGTTGTTGCCGATGGAGTTCCCGATTGAATCTGCAGCCAACGGTCCACGAGTCCAGGTGTAACCTGTCTGGTAACGCGCGTTCGCAGTTATCCAATCGAATACAGGAATCTTGTTTATCGGAACGGTGTATGAGAAATTCGACTGGTGATGATACGTCATCGTAGTACCGAATCCACGGATATTGCTGATGAGCGTATCCTGCTTCTCAGGTGTATCAATCTTTCCATACGGCTCAAGAACCTGTGCCATGTTATCGGCACTGAAATCGAATTTCAGGTTCTTCGTGATGTCCCAGCGGATATCATAATTTCTGTTCCACACGAAATTCTTGTTGAAGTTCGTCGGCGTGAAAATGTCGTTGTAACCTGTAATGTTACGCTGCTTCATTTCACTAAACGTACGATTCAGATCCATCGATGCACCCATGGATGCAGGCAACGGAGCAAGCTGGAATTCGCGCATGATCGTCATCCATTTGCCTTTCGCCCACTTCTTCTTCTCGAATGGTTTCCACGGTTTCATCTGCGGCTGGTAAGACCATGTAAGTCCGCCTCTGTGATTTTTTGCTGACGAATACTCGATATTCACGTTGTGACGATACACTTCTGTGTACGCGTAACTCGCTGTGAAATTCGATATATCCCAGATGTTCGACTTACCACCCTTAGCTTTCTCTTTGTGAACGTTCGTGAAGTTGAGCGATTTTCGTCGTGTATAATCTACCGTCGCGCCACGTATTGAGTCGCGCGCATTGTCTCCCAAATCTTCATTCGAAAGAACAGGCGCCAACAGAATGTCCGGATCAAGCGGATTGAACTGCGGTGTAATGAATGTTTCACCGTAACCCCAGAAAAGTGGCAAACGAATTCCTGTTTTCTCAGGGAAGAAACGTCCAAGCTCGAGCTGTGTTGATACGTCGTAGTTCATTTGCTTCTCGCGCAAACGATCACTTACTTTCTTCTCGATGCTTCCGAAACCTGGAGTTGCCATGTTACCCGACAGGTTCACGATACCGAAGTCAGCAAGCTTAGCAGTAACTCGTGCAGTTGCAGCCCAACCGCCGTCTTCGTTGAAATCTGTCAAACGTAATTCGTTGAACCAAACTTCCGCACACTTCGACAATCCGTCGTCCGATCCCTGGTTCGCGCTTGTCATTTTCGGATTGCGGATACCTAGCATAAATACTTTGATTGATGCAAGGTTTGGATTTCCTTTAACTGTAACGCGACGTTCAGGATGATCAGGATCTACCACTGAGTATTCTGCAGTCAATGATGCGGTACCGTTTGCAATGGCGATGTTACGCTGCTGTTTTGCATACTGGAGCAACTCGAATGAAAGTTCCATCGTATTTGCATCCGGCCAAACTTGTCTGCGTGCAGCATCATCGTTTGCAGAATATGTTCCGGGAGGAGTAACTGAAAGCGGAATCTCGTACTCGTAATAGTTCTCCGTCTGATCTGAACCAATCCGGATGAATGCACTCACATCTCCGTCGTTCAAAGGTTGGTTAGAACCTGCGCGTTGCTCAGCGTGAACAAACATGCGGATCTTTCCATAAGAACGTACATCCATATTGCTCACGGTCTTAAATGCAGCACGTGAATCGCCGTCTTCAAGATCGCACACTTTCATAGAAAGCGACTGCTCATTCAAACGAACAAGTGTTGCGCTCTGAACGTTCTGCTCGCGATCAATTCCCGGAGGCAACACATAATTGATAGGCGTACGGTTTCCGTTTTCTTCGATGTTGATTGCTGCAATTTCGAATTCTGTGTCCGACTGATCGTTGCTGATATACTCACCCGGATATAACAGTGAATACTGATACTTTCTCCAGTCAGAACGAACAAATTCAAGACGCGCGAAACGGCAAGTCACCGGATTATCGGCACCACGAATACCAAGACGAATGAAACGAATCGAGTTGAAGTTTTCGATGTTTCCAACTTTCGCGCTGTATGAACGAACAGGAACACGGAACTGATACCACACGATTTCACGTGAACGTCCGTCTTTAGTAGTAACGTTCGTAACATACGCGTCCGTGATATAGTTGTTACCAACGTTGTTACGGTTGATATTCGTCGGATCAAGCTTGATACGATACTCGTAATAACTTTCGTTTTCGTTAAGCGTGTTATCGCGGTTGATGTCTTCCTGGTTTGGAAGCGTGGTCGATTGTGTTGGATAATCTTCAGAGAATCCATCGTCGTTCGCTTGTCCGTTTGCAGGAGAGTTTCCATCAGGGCCGTTGAACATTTTATAACGCTCCAGAATTGGCTTCTGCTGGTTATCGTAATCGGATCCACGGTAGTAGTGATAGTTGTCGGCTGCAGGATCTTTCACAGCATTATTATAGGCATCTGCTAATGGGAATCCCGCGTTTGCAATTCCCTCCATATAATCCTTAAAGAAAGAAGCTTCATCGTCGTCACCCAATCCATCGAGACCAACGTCTTGCAATGGGCGCGCCTGTTCGTCATTGTCGAATGCGTTTACGATTGACTGCACAACCGGAACACGTCCCCACTCTGTTGTATCAATCAAAGAGAAATCTCCGTTTCCGGGAATTCCATTCTCGAATGAGTTCCGAGAATCTTTCAGCACATCTTCCGAAATGTTTCCGATGTGAATGAAAAGTTCACCCGCGGTTGTTTGCTGGTTAGCCGGAACGTCTTCGTTGAACGGATCCATCATCCAGAACTGAATGTATTCAATGTTTGCTGCTTCGAAATCGTTGGTCTCAATACGACGTTGTATTCCACCCCAACGTGATGCAGGATCAGCTAGTAAACCGTTTCCAGTAGGATCAAGACCAGCTGATACAGCAGTTGGCAACACGTCGAAGTTGTACGGTCCGCGCTCGCTCGGATAGAAAGAAATATCGAGCATAGAAATGTTCATCGGCTGACCGCTTGGAGGCTGTCTATTCGGGAACACTTCCGTTTCGAGTACTTCACGTACCAGGTGATTCGATTGATCAGCCAAAGTAACGTGACTCGGTTTTAAGTTGTTATCGGGACGTAAGAACAACGGATCGATTACGTACCAGGCGAACTTCGCACGATTGATTCCAGGATATAAGCTGTCTTCAATCGCTTCCGGCCAACGGCTAGGTTGTAATTGCGGAACAGATGCAAGCGACCAGCTTTGTGGTGAACGAATATCAATCGCAGACTGCGTTCCTTCGAAGTCATCGATATACGAGTTACCGTTTTTACCAATGGCTTTGTTGTGCCCAGGAACGAGATATGCGAATTCACCTTGTGCCGTAATTGATGAAGGAGCTTTTGTACTGATCAACGGAAGTCGATCGACCATTCGCGTGAGGAAAGGTGCTTCAGTCCGGTAATTCAGATCGAGTCCCCAGATCGTATTGCTCATTGGCTCGTCACCAATGTTGATCTTTTGTGTGATCGGACGCTCGGTCAGATTCATTACGGTACCACCTACATTGAAGTCGCGGTTCACCCGATAGTTCAAATGCGTCCCCCACAAAGTCTTCGACTGAATATTGAAGAGTGAGTTACTCTCCAGCGAGATCTTGATTGGTACTCCTGAATTCAAGACACTTTCGTTGATGATTCGCACACGACCAAGCGTGTAGTCAACGGTATAATCCACGTTCTCCTGAAGTGGCGCACCACCTGCAGTTACAGTTACAGAACCTGCGGGAACGTTTACCGCGTTGAGTGAAATGTCGGAATTGGACGAAGACTTGTACGTGCCTTTGAGCTTGAATCGGTTCTTCCCGGCAAAGGTTGTAGACGCGACCGTTTTAGTGGAGTCGTAAAGCTGCGGATAACCGTACTTCAAATACAACTGTGATTGGTTCGGATCACCTGCGAACTTAGAGTTCAGATATTCACCGAACGGTTGCGTCACAGGGAATATGACTCGTCCGTTGTTAGAATAAATCGTTATTCGATCAATGAAGTCAAACGCTCCATCGGGTGTAGGTTGTAATTGTTGATTTAGTTTATCTAATCCCATTACCTGAATGAGCGGAACAGAACCGATTGGTCCCTCCGGAATAAATGGAATATCTGTTCCTGTTGATGGGTTGTTGTACCAAACCTGCAATACGAAATCCTGTGGGTTCACCTGATACGCACCAATAGAATAGATGTTTTTCATCATCAGATCCCACGTGCGATAAGGAACGCCTTGTCTGATTTTCGGAACGTTGTTCGTACTCTTTAGCAATTTCACGAAGAGCGCTTCCTGTCCCTGAATACCATCTGTAGAGAATTCACCAACCTGATAAACTTGACCGTTCACCGTATACTGGAATGCGACAGCTACAACTTCATCGTAGTTGAGCGCCTGGTTCAGGGAAACGAAACCGAGACGTTCATTCAGGGAGTATTCGGTTGGAAGAAGTTTACGTGCGTTGTTAACCTTTTCGTAATTGACTGCCTGAAGGAAGGTATCCGAAACTGTGAGTGCGCTAAAAGTTTGACTCAATGGAATCGATGGATTGCGAGCGTCTTCGTAAAGGTTAGTCAGATTCGCATACAAATCGTTGAGTTCATTGTCCGGATACGGTGAACGTGTATTGTCAACTTCTATCCAATTTGATCCTTGTCTCTCCAGTGAATCTTCACCGATATCGGTAAACGCCACAATGTTACGTGTGTTATCCACTACACCTGTTCTGTTCGTCACCCACACTTCCACACGCGTGATCTGCACTCCCGAATTAATCACAGGCAAAGTTGCCATCGCCTGATCGTAGTGATTGAAGAAGTACTGCGACAGGAAGAAGTGTTTGTTGGCTTCGTAGTTGTCGCCATTCACTTCGTAATTCGTGACCTGCGCACCACCGGTTACGTTTACTTCTGATTTCTTACCACGTTGCTGTGAGGCAATGCTCGTCACGGTAAGACGTCCAAACTGGAGTTCGGTTTTAATACCGAAAAGCGTTTGCGAACCGGTGATGAGCGATGAGTTCAGTCCGAACGTTACGTTACCCGCTTCGATTTTCTTGATGATCTCATCCTCGAAACCAGTGTATTCTAATTTCATCTGGTTCTCGAATTCGAAAGTCGACTCGGTATTGTAGTTTGTGGTCAGCTTCAGTTTCTCACCGATCTTACCAACTACGTTGAGCTGAATTTTCTCATCGAACTCAAACGTGGCAATGCGTCGCTGACGTTCAGGCAATGCAGGATTGTCTGTACGGTTTACGTTCACACCAAAAATCAATTCGGCAGAACCTTGCGGACGAATGTCGATTGTTCCACCACCGAAAATGCGGTCGAACTTTTCGCTGTTGATTTTAATTGGTGGAATGAGTCCTTTGTCTCCACGACCTTGTGCCTGACTTTCTGCCTGCACACGTTGTTTCCAGTAATCGTCAACCGATTTCTGCATGTCGTAGTAAACGTATTCCTCCATCGTCATGTACATCGGTGGACGGTATTGAACGCCACCCATGGTTTGTGTAAGCACGTAGATGTTGGAATCGGGGTCATAAGTAACAGTAGTCTTGATGTTCGCCGGATCATTCAGCGATAGATTACTGTTATTATCGAAGTAGAACGGATCGAGTGCGCTTTGATCCTCGAAAGGATAAGGCAGATCGCAAGTATCGCATGCCGGGCTATCTGTTCCGCCGACCAATCCGCGGTTACCGATAGCAACACGTGCATCGCTTTTCATCACCATGGCGAGGAGAGAAACGGATGCGGCAGCTGCAATTGTATATTTAAAGAATGCGTTCAAGTTCTATTTTTTCAGAGGTTTTTTAGTGCAAGCTTAATTAGATGTTCAACGGAAACCACATTACCCTCTGATTTCAATGATTTATCAATTGCTCTTTCAGCCATGTTGCGTGCAAAGCCGAGTGCGACCAGCGCTGATAACGCTTCATCGCGGAGCTTATTGTCTGCAGCAGAAAATTGTAAGGGGCTGATTGAAATATCTTTCCCGAATTTTCCTTTGAGATCAACAATAATCCGCTGTGCCGATTTCTCTCCAATGCCTTTGATGGATTTCAAAGCTGTTACATTACCTGAATGAATTGCTGTTACTACTTCTGCAGGAGTCATTGATGACAAGATCATCCGTGCAGTGCCGGCACCAACACCGGAAACTGATATTAACTGGCGAAATACTTCGCGCTCTTCGTCGTCTGCAAAACCGTACAGCACCATGGCGTCTTCCCTTACGGCAAGATGGCTCAGTAAACGAAAGCTTCCCGAATCCGGGATTTTAGAATATGTGTTGAGAGAAATGTTGAGTAAATACCCTACACCGGCACAATCGATAACTGCGTACGTTGGGGTCTTCACGGATACTTTTCCTTCGAAATGATTAAACATACTCTACTGCTTTCTTGACTGTGCATCCATAACGGCAATCGTAACCATATTCACGATTTCACGGACAGAACTTCCTAGCTGAAGAATATGTACTGGTTTCTTCAAACCGAGAAGGATCGGACCAATTGCTTCTGCTCTTCCAAGCTCCTGCATCATTTTGTAAGCGATGTTTCCGGAAGCGAGATTCGGGAAGATGAGTGTATTCACTTTCTTTCCGACAAGTTCGCTGAACGGGAACACTTCTTTGAGGAGCTCGTTGTTCAGTGCAAAATTTGCCTGCAAGTCACCGTCAACGATCAGTCCGGGATAATCCCTGTGCAAAATGGCTGTGGCCTCCTGTACTTTCTGAGGCAACGGACCATCGGCTGAACCGAAGTTGGTGTACGATAACAATGCAATGCGTGGCACGATGTTAAATTGTCTGACCGCCTGTGCTGTGAGGACCGTAATGTCAACCAGTTCCTGGGCAGTGGGTTCCACATTCATAGTCGTGTCGGCAAAGAAAAAGTTGCCTTGTTTTGTCGAAATCATGTACATCCCGGCCACTTTATTCACGCCGTCCTGAACACCAATACACTGCAATGCGGGTTTGATCGGAACACCGTACTTGCGGGTGAGTCCGGAGATCATTGTATCAGCCATTCCGGTTTCAACCATCATAGCTCCGAAGTAATTCCGGTCCTGCATGAGCTTCTTAGCCTCATACTGGGTTAAACCACGACGTTTCCGCTTTTGATACAGCATTTCACTGAAGCGGTAACGGTTTTCATCGTGTTCTGCACTGCGTGGATCAATGATCGGAACATCAGTCATATCGAGGTTGTGTTCCTCCACCAGACGATTGATCTTGTTCACATCACCGAGCAATATTGGTTTGCAGATGCCGTCGTCTTTCACAACCTGCACTGCTTTGAGAATCTTGTAAGTATCTGCTTCAGCAAAAACTACACGCTTCGGATTCTGGCGTGCCTTCGAAGCGACAGTACGCATGAGCTTGTTGTCGAGACCAAGACGATTGTTCAGCTCTGTTTTGTACGCGTCCCAGTCCGTAATGTGTTTCTTCGCAACTCCCGAATCCATTGCAGCTTTCGCCACTGCGGGAGCAACGGTTGAAATTAGTCGTCCGTCAATTGGTTTAGGAATGATGTATCCCGGACCGAAACTGAGACCACGCGTGTCGTAAGCGAGATTCACATCATCCGGAACTGGTTCCTTCGTGAGATTTGCAATCGCATATGCTGCAGCAAGCTTCATTTCTTCATTGATAGTCGTTGCCCGAACATCAAGCGCCCCACGGAAAATGAATGGGAATCCGAGTACGTTGTTCACCTGGTTAGGATGATCTGAACGACCGGTTGCCATGATGATGTCCTTCCGCGCGCCCATGGCCATGTCGTATGGAATTTCCGGATCAGGATTCGCCAGTGCAAATACGATCGGACGTTTAGCCATAGACTGAACCATTTCAGCAGTGACGATATTTCCTTTGGAAAGTCCAACGAAAACGTCAGCGTCTTTCATCGCATCTGCTAGTGTTACGCGTTTGTCTTTTTTGCGAGCGAAATGTCTTTTGTTCTCGTCGAGATCATCCCGGTCATCGGTCAATATTCCTTTGCTGTCGAGCATCGTGATATTGTCTTTCTTCACACCAACCGCCATGTACATCTTTGCACAGGAATTAGCCGATGCGCCGGCACCATTTACAACAAGCTTTACTTTTTCAATTTTCTTCCCTGCGATTTCGCAAGCGTTGATCAATGCAGCAGTAGAAATAATTGCAGTTCCGTGCTGATCATCGTGCATCAATGGAATGTCGAGTTCTTCTTTGAGACGACGCTCAATTTCGAAACACTCCGGCGCCTTGATGTCTTCGAGATTTATACCGCCAAAAGTGGGTGCAATTGCTTTTACAGTTTGTACGATTACGTCAATGTCGTTCGAATCAATTTCAATATCGAACACATCGATGTCGGCGTAGATCTTGAAGAGCATTCCCTTTCCTTCCATCACCGGCTTTGAAGCCAGCGGCCCGATGTTTCCAAGACCGAGGACAGCTGTTCCGTTGGAGATAACGGCCACGAGATTTCCTTTCGCTGTGTACTTGTACACGTCTTCGGGATTTTTCTCGATGTCGAGACATGGATCAGCAACACCTGGAGAATACGCAAGCGTCAAATCACGTTGTGAACTGTAAGGCTTGGTAGGAACAACCTCAATCTTACCCGGACGGCCCTGAGAGTGATAATCAAGGGCTTCCTGCTTTCTATATTTGGCCATAATCTATCTACTGAATTCCCGCCGTTTTGCTAAAAAAAGCGGAATTGCGAAGGTAAGGAAAAGGATCGCTTTTGAGACCACTATTTGCCATTATAATCACCTGATAGTCTGCAGGTTGCCTGCGGCGCTTACCACGGCGGCACAGCGAAACGGCGAAAGTGTTTATCGTGCTAAGCCCAACCGGAGGTCACGGAGAGTTGGTTGCAATGTACGCCGTGGTAAGCGCCGCAGGTACATCTCGACTTAACCTTAGTGAGACAATCATAGGCAAATCTCAAAACATGTAAACACCGTATCTTCGACTCACATGGCACGCAAACACATCGTAGTATTTTCCGGAGCAGGCATCAGCGCTGAAAGTGGTATTTCTACTTTCCGCGACAATGGTGGTTTGTGGGACAAGTACGACATTAAAGAAGTTGCGACGCCGGAGGCGTGGAGAAACAATCCGAAGCTGGTGCTGGAGTTTTACAACGACCGACGTAAACAGGTAATTGAAGCAACACCAAACGCGGCACATAAAGCGATTGTTGAGCTGGAGAAAAAATTTGATGTAACTGTCATCACACAAAACGTCGACGATCTCCACGAGCGTGCCGGATCGAAAAAAGTGATTCACCTCCACGGAGAAATCCGGAAATCGAGAAGCACTTACGATCCGAAACTTGTTTACACCATCAAAGGTTGGGAGTTAAATCCTGGTGATCGTTGCGAACAAGGATCGCAATTACGTCCGCACATTGTTTGGTTTGGAGAAATGGTTCCGGAGATGGAACGCGCACAAGAAATGGCTTCCACCGCTGATGTTCTGATCACAGTTGGAACTTCATTGAACGTTTATCCTGCTGCTGGATTAGTTCACGTTGCTCCGAAAACAAGTAAGTTGTTTGTGATTGATCCGAATGAAGTTCCGCTCGAAGGATTAGACAATCTCACATTCTACAAGGAGAAAGCCGGTGACGCAATGCCACGCGTTGTGAAAGCACTGCTTGAATCTGAAATCTGAAAAAATATTCGTCAACGAAAAAGTCCCGTCGATATTTCTACGGGACTTTTCAGTGTATTTGGTTTGCGAAATATTATTGCACAACAATCTTTCTGCGGGCGGCCATTCCGTTTTCATCCGTAAGGGAAAGCATGTAAACGCCTTTCGCCCACGAAGAAGTTTCTATGTTGAGAATTCCGTTTTGAGGAGCAAGGCTTAGCGTGTAAACCACTTTACCTGTAAGATCTGTTACGTTAACAGTTCCACCGATATTATCTGCAAAGCTGTATGCAACCGAGAAATTATTCGTTGCCGGATTCGGATATGGCTCACCCAAAATTGCATTGTGCGATTCAGCAATTCCAACCGGTGTAACATTGTAACGCAGATGAAGAACAGCTGTATCGTTTGGGTTGTTTACATCATAAAACTTGTAGCGGACGATTGTTATCCCGAATGTTGAACCAGCAGAGAAGTCGCACAATAGTTGATTAAACGAAGAACTATCGGTGATGAAATTTCCCGACACTGTCGTATTCGGAATATAACACTGGCTCTGCAGGTCTGCCGGATCTGCATTGTGATAAACACAGAACCAGGTAGCTGCCGTGGCTGTAATTACAGTGTTCGTTTTCTGAACCTTATACGTTACAGTAGATCCGCTGGTGTTGATGTGATCGAAATGCGTTTGATGCGACCCATTTGCAGGCACCCAATAGTCAATCGTGTCTCCCGTTACATTGTTACCATTCGGGTCTTCGTAATGGCTCTGTGCAAACGCGGTCGAAACCAAAAAAGCGGAACTCAGTACGAGCGCCGCTTTTAAAATAGTATTTGTGATCATCGTTTTAGTGCGACACAATCAGTCGTTTAGTAGAAAGCTGTTTGCCATCAACTTCAAGTGCAGTGAAATAAACACCGTTACCAAGTGTAGAAACATCCATACGGAAAGTTCCTTCTGCATCAACAAGTGTTTCTGTTCTTACAGCTTCACCAAGCATGTTGTAGATTACCATTTTAGCAACACCTTGACCATAAGAAGTGCCCAGATTGTAGTTCATATTAACTACAGACGCGGCTGGATTTGGCATTGGTGAACCAATGTTCGCTTTCACAGTTGAGTGCGTTCCGATTCCTGTTGGAGAAACGTGGTACTCAATGAAGAAGTAAACTGAATCAGATGGATTTGCTGTATTGAATATTGAGTAGCGAACAATAGAAGTTCCAGTTGTGTTGTCCGGAGTAAAATCCGTCACCAAAAGGAATTGTCCTCCTGAGTTAACTGTTACGTTTCCGGAAACTACTGTGCTTGGCGTATAGCAAAGTTGATCTGTACAGAAATAAAACACGCTGTTTGGCGACGCTTGTGACTGTATAGCCTTACGAACTTTTACCGTAACACTTGATCCGGTTGTGTTGTGCACATCGAAATCATGCGTTTCAAGGGCAGTAGCCTGGTCAACGAAATACACAAGTGTTGATCCGTTCGCAATTCCACCTTGAGTTGCGTGAGTAATAGAAAGGCTTTGAGCAGAAAGTCCTGCAGCAAACAAAGTTGTAACAGATGCGAGTAATAGTTTTTTCATGATCCTTGTTATTATGTGTATTGGAGCTATTACAAACATAATCAATCGGAAACGTATTTCAATGCCCACTTGTCGTTCCGTTCCTGCCGTTTGTCAATCTTGAGCAAGTATTGGTCAAAAACGCCGCATTAAAGGGTTCCGATTATGGCTTGGTTTTTGGTTCTCATTGCTCGCTAATCACTAATTTAGAGCCGCTCTCCGAAGGAGTCCGACGGACCAGTAAACCAACTATTATGAAAAAGCTATTTACCATTCCACTTGCAGCAATGTTCTTCCTTTTTACAGCATTTACGCTGAAACAGGATACACCTGCACAGAAACTCGCATCGGTTGATGTAAAAGGTCTTGACGGAAAAATCATCAACACCAGCGCGTTCAGCAATGGTGGCAAACCAATCGTGGTATCGTTCTGGGCGACCTGGTGTGCTCCATGTAAAAAAGAACTCAACGAAATTGCTGAAGTGTATGAAGAGTGGCAGAAGGAAACCGGCGTGAAGGTAATCGCTGTCTCTATCGATGATTCGCGCAACTCTCCGAAAGTGAAACCTTACGTTGAACAACAAGAGTGGACGTATGAAATTTATCTCGACGAGAATCAGGATTTCAAACGCGCTATGAACGTAAACAACGTGCCTCACACATTTGTTCTTAATGCGAACAATGAAGTAACGTGGCAAACGAACGTGTACAATCCGAATGGTGGTGTAGAAGCAATTTATGCGGCTGTAAAAGCAGCTATGCCAACCTCGACTCCTACCCCGGAGAATAAGTAATCGCACTTTTAAAAACGCTGATTAGTGAAAAAAGTATTACTACTGATCCCGGTCGCTCTAACCGGGTTCTTCAACTTGGCATACGCACAGATTCCAGGAATGGGTGCCGGACAGATTCACGGAAATTTCCAGTTTGACGCTGCGTATTACAATCCTGATAGTCTAATCTCTGCTCCTGCTGTTCCGGAGAAAGCGCTTTCGAATGGTTTCGGAAATCTTCTTTACACCAATGGCAAATTCATGGCTGGTGTTCGCTACGAACATTACCTGAATGTCATGCAAGGTTTTCCGGTAGACTATAAAGGAACAGGCATTCCTTATCGCTTCGCGACCTATAACAACGATCGTCTCGAAATTACGGTGGGTAACAGCTACGACCAATTCGGTAGCGGATTACTTTACCGTACGTATGAAGAGCGCGGACTTGGTTACGATAATTCACTCGACGGAATGCGAATTCGTTTCAATCCTTACCGCGGGGTTTATGTTAAAGGTGTATGGGGTCGTCAGCGTGCGTTCTTCTCGTATGCTCCCGGAGTTGTTCGGGGTTTCGATGGAGAAATTAACATTAATGAATTTGCGGGCCACAAAATGGATTCGGTGAAAACAACATTCATCGTCGGAGGAAGTTTTGTGAGCAAATACCAACTCGATCAGAACCCGTTTCTGATTTATCCGCAAAACGTGGGTTCGTGGGCAGGACGGGCAAACATCATCTCGAAACGCTGGAATATATTCGGGGAATATGCTTACAAGATCAATGATCCTTCACTGGCGAATAACTATATCTACAAACCGGGAACCGCCTTGTTCGTTTCTGCGAGCTATGCTCAGAAAGGATTAGGAATACTTGTTTCCATGAAGCAGATCGATAACTTTTCATACCGCTCGGATCGTGATGCGGCAGGAGTAAGTTCAATGATCAATTACTTGCCGGCGCTTACGAAACAGCACACGTATCAGCTTGCTGCGTTTTACCCTTATGCAACTCAACCTACAGGAGAAACAGGATTCCAGGCTGAGCTTGGATACAAATTCAAGAAGGGCACCAAGCTTGGTGGCAAATACGGAACAAGTGTTTCATTGAATTACGGTTCTGCGTACGGTCTCGACACGACAGTGATAGTTGAAGACGACACTGCCAGAATGGGCTATACAACGAACTACTTCGGTCTTGGCGATTTGTATTTCCAGGATATCAACATTGAAATCTACAAGAAGTTCAGTCCGAAATTCAAAGGAACGTTCTTGTATAGCTTCAACACCTACAACAAGAATATTATCGAAGGGAAGATTGATTATCCGCTGCTTCACTCACATATCGTTGTGTTCGATCTGATTTATACTGCAAGTGACAAGCTCACGATCAGAACGGATCTTGAGCATATGTACACCGAACACGACTATGGTAGTTGGGGTCTCGCACTCATTGAATTCACCATGGGCGAGCACTTCTTTGCTGCAGCAATGGATCAATACAACTACGGCAACGAAGATCCTGAACACCGCATTCATTATGTAAACGCTCAAGTAGGATACTACTGGGGAACTAACCGAATTGTACTGGGCTATGGTAAGCAGCGTGCAGGCATTTTCTGCGTTGGTGGTGTGTGTCGCTTCGTACCTGCTTCAAACGGTTTCGCAATGACGATTACAAGCTCATTTTAACAATTGCTTTGCTTAACTTTAAGACAATGAAAATCTCAAAAATTATAATCCCGCTTGCGTTCCTTGTGGGAGCGTTGTCCTTTGTGAAATGCGACTACGTTGCCGATCCGGATACGATGCCCACTGTAGCTGCATTTGACACAACTAAACGAAACGCTATTATTGAAGAGTGGACTGGTCATACATGCATCGCGTGTCCTGCTGCAGCGCGCCTGATTGATACGTTGAAGACAGTTTATGCTGAACGCTTCGTTGCAATTTCAATTCACGATGGATTCTTCGCAATGTGTCCACCCCTTGCAATGCCCGGTTGTGGCGCTGGTCATCCGGGAGCATTCTCCACCGATCTTGAGTGCCCAACTGCTGCGAGCTACACATCACTACACCCAACAGGTCCTAATTCGCCACCTATGGGAATGGTGAATCGTCTCGGAATGCCGAACAATGAAGTCAAACCCCGCGGCTTATGGGCAGGGCTTGTCGACAGCATTATACAGGAAGATGCAATATGTTCTATTCACATTGACCACACTTACAATTCGGGAACCCGTCAGGTAACTGCCACCGTTCGCGGAACCTGGTTGATGACTCACAGCAATAACCTGAATGTTGCCATCATGCTCACTGAAAGCGGAATGGTTGGATGGCAGACGGATGGAACTGCATGTGATTCTCAGTTTGTATTCAATGATGCTGTTCGCGAGTGCCTGAACACGCCAGGTTCAATTGTCGGGACATCACTTACTACTGCGCCAACGTTGATCGGATCTACATACTCATACGCGCTTACATCACCTTACACCCTGCCCGCTCAATTCAACGAAGCAGGTTGTCACCTTGTTGCAATCATCTATGATACTGTAACCGGTGAGGTAATGCAGTGCTGGGAAGAACATTTGCAGTAGGCAGTAGTGCAGTCGGCAGTCAAAAAAAATAACAAGGGTCGCGAAAGTGGCCCTTTCTTCTTTTCACACCAACAGAATCAGTTTCTTACCGCGCGCTGAAGCCATCGGCCACAACTGACTGCCACTTCTTCAGTATCTTTGCAACATGCGCAAACTCCTCTTGTTCGCATTCATGATCTTCTGCGGAACTCTTTCCGCACAGAAAACATTTTCTGCGGGAATGATCGCTGGCATAAACGGCTGTCAGATTCACGGCGATGGATACTCCGGTTTCGACCAAATTGGCTTTGTGCTCGGAGGATTTGTACACAGCAACCCCGGAGAGAAATGGCAAGGGCAATTCGGAATACAGTATTCGAGAAAAGGAAGTCGGCATGTTGTGCCACGCAACATGGGTGGTTATCGCGACTTCGAAATCCGACTCAACTATATTGACATTCCGCTAAACGCGCGTTACAACACCAAGAAAGTGTTCTTCGATCTGGGCGTTTCATTTGGTGTGATGTTTAAAGCACGCACCTGGGATGCAAACGGAGAAACAACTCCGCAGGAATTCAAAGGTTGGGAATTTGCATTGGTGAATGGAATCGGTTACAACGTGAATGACTATATGTTCATTGAACTCACAACTTCCAATTCACTTATACCAATTAAGAATTTTCAGGTGCCCGTTTATAATTACGCGAATGTCATTGCGCGCATGTTCAACCGTGGCATGTACAACAACTTACTAGGCGTGATGTTTGGTTTTCGTTTTGGAGGAGCTGGTGGTGAGTAAACATAAAATCGTTGTTGCAATATCGGGTGCGAGCGGATCGATCTATGCGAAAGTTCTGCTCGACAAACTCGTTGCGCTAAGTGATCAGATTGAAGAAGTAGGCGTGGTGATGTCGGATAATGCGAAAGAGATCTGGCTGAAAGAGATCGGAAAATCATCGTACGACAACTATACGTTCAGGTTTTGGAATAAGATGGATTTCAACGCACCGTTTGCGTCGGGTTCATCGAGCTACAAAACCATGATTATCGTACCGTGCTCGATGGGAACTCTCGGGAGAATATCAGCCGGCATCAGCAACGACTTAATTGCCCGTGCTGCCGATGTGATGCTTAAAGAACGTCGCCGCTTGATTCTGGTGACACGTGACACGCCCTTGGGCATCATCCACATCAATAACATGAAGGCGGTCACTGAGGCCGGTGGAATCATCTGCCCGGCGTCTCCGTCTTTTTACAGCAATCCCAAAAATTTCGAAGAACTTGCTTCTACGGTTATTGACCGCGTGATCGACCTCGCTGGTTTGGAGCAAAATACCTTCAGATGGGGCGAATGATTCCAAAATTCAAAATAACTGGTCGGTACTAAACGACAATGCATAAGAAAGGTGCGCTGTTCACTCGTCCCGAATCCTTGAATTTTTGAATTTTTCGTTCTGAAAGACAATAAGTTACCGAGCCCTAACCTTCCCTTTTAGGAATATTAACCATGTGAATGTATCTTGGGTAGGCAGTTAGCCGTTAAAGCATTGTTGAATTCTTTCAACCGTTGTAAAGTAGAGAAGATTATGCTTGAATTCAGTAAACACATCCTCAAGAGCGTTAGTTTCGACCGAGCTCTGTTCCAGAAAGAACTGATGAAAATGCTCTCCCGTTTAAAACCAGATGAAGCCACGCTTCTAAAGGCCTGGGCACTTGCGACTTTCGGTCACGTATATGGTGATATGATTCAGGAAGCGTATCGTTCTATTACGAGGGCTTAAGAAAAGAGATATTTCTTTTCAACCCATCAAACTTCGCGCGCTTCACTGCCGATCTGCGAAACAATTCGCGGAAGACATCTTCTGTGATTTCTTCCCACTCCGCTTTGGATTTGCCGAGCAGTTCCGGATTTGGCGAAAATTCTGCAATGTTGTGAGGTTTAGAAAAACGATTCCACGGACAAACGTCCTGGCAGATATCGCAGCCAAACATCCAGTTCTGAAATTTTCCTTTTTCATCAGGAGGAATCGCATCCTTGAGTTCAATGGTGAAATAGGAAATGCATTTGCTGCCGTCGACAACATACGGTGAAACAATTGCATCCGTCGGACACGCATCAATGCAACGCGTACATGTTCCGCAAAAATCTCCGGTCGGTGAATCAGTAATCAACTCGATATCCAGTATCAATTCTGCCACGAAGAAAAACGATCCTGAATTCTTATTGATGAGATTACTGTTCTTCCCAATCCAACCCAGTCCGCTGCGCTTTGCCCATGCCTTATCGAGCACCGGTGCTGAATCAACAAACGCGCGTCCTCCTATACTCCTCCCAATTTTTTCTTCGAGCGTGTTCAGCATCTCCCGCAACTTCGATTTGATTATCAGGTGATAATCTTCGCCATATGCGTACTTCGAAATTTTCGGTGCCGATTCATCCTGCTGTTTTTCTTCTGTGTAGTAATTAAGAAGTAACGACACTACACTTTTTGCTCCGGGAACAAGCCTGGTCGGATCCAAACGCAAGTCGAAATGATTCGCCATGTAAGCCATTTCACCGTGCATGTTTTTCTTGAGCCAGTTCTCCAGTCGCGGCGCTTCATCCTCGAGAAATTCTGCTTTGGAAATTCCGCAATACTCAAAGCCCAGACGTTTCGCTTCGTCTTTGACAATTGCAGTATGCTGCTGGAGATTCACCAGATAAAATTACGCAACCGCAGTGGATGATCGGATGATTGAATTATAGAATGATAAGATTAACCGACGTAAAACACCTATTGCCCCATTCAATCATTAAATCTTCCAGTCATTTTATGATCAATTGCTACTTTTATCCCATGGCTAGCATTCTCGTTTGTACCGATTTTTCTCACGGCAGCAAAAACGCTGTGAAGTACGCTTCTAAACTCGCAGCAGCGTTAGACGTTGAACTCCTGCTCGTACACATTATTCATCGTCCGGAAGAACCAAAGCTCACGAAACAGGAAGACATTGAAATCAATGCACAACTTATCCTCGCTGCGCAGGATTTGAAAAAGAATTTCAAAATTAAGGTGCGCACCGATAAACGGGAGGGAGTTCCTGTTGAGCAGATCCTTTCTATCGCGAAGAAAAATAATGTGTCGCTCATTGTTACCGGCTCCAAGGAAACGGCAGCAGGCAGCGGACTTGTTGGCGGACTCGTGTACGATCTCATGCACGCCAGTCTCTACCCGATTCTCGCAGTGCCAATGGGCTGCACGTTCACACCGTATCATGAAATTGTTTTGGCGATGGATCCAAAAAGTCGGAACGACTACGACGATAGCGCTTTGGTGAATTTTATTCTTGCATTCCATTCTTCCCTGGTAATTACTGCGATTGCGGAACCAGGCACCAAAGACAAAGTGCTGAGAGATGCTTCAACGGTGGCTATTGAAATGCGTTACGCTGAAATGATGCACATGATTCAGGTAATAGAAAACGATAGTCTCGAGAAAGGTGTGCAAAAAGCGATCAAGGATAATGATGCCGAGTTGCTCGTAATCGTTCCGCACAGAAATCATTACATCGATAGAATGATGCGATTGACAAAAACACAGAAGGTGCTGAAGAATATCAATGTGCCGCTGCTGACGCTGCCGCGGGTGCTCCAATGATTTGCTCACTCCGTTCGCAAAAGAAAAAAGGGAGGTTGGGCGGACTGGCTGGCAATACATATTTGGCTCCGCTGGAGCCAAATATGTATTGCTAAAAATCACCCTTCCCTTCCCCCATTTCCTTTAGACGCGCAGCGGCGTAAACAGAATCTTACATAGATAATCCTTATGGCTGTATAGACGCCGCATGTTGCATTCCCCTTCAGCAACACCGTACCTTTGTACTCAAGAAAGGATAAACTATGAGTACTAAATCAGTTGAAGCAATCATCGCTCCGCCACCAGTGCATTTTGTAGGCGATGGATTCAGAGTTCACAATTTCATTCCCGGGAATGGACGGTTATCCATGCAGCGAATGAGTCCGTTCATTATGCTGGATTACAATTCGCCCTTCTATTTTTCACCTACCGACACTCCGCGTGGGGTTGGCATACATCCTCACCGTGGATTTGAAACCGTTACGATCGCATACAAAGGAAAAGTTGCGCATCACGATAGTGCAGGTCACAGTGGAATTATCGGAGAGGGTGATGTGCAGTGGATGACAGCGGCTTCCGGTATTCTTCACAAAGAATATCACGAAACAGAGTTCGCAAAAGCGGGGGGTGATTTTCAGATGGTGCAGTTGTGGGTAAATCTTCCAGCGAAGGACAAAATGTCCAAACCGAAATACCAGGAACTGGTAAACGCTTCGATGGGGAAATCTGAATTGCCGAATGACGCGGGCACCGTTGAAGTGATCGCTGGAAAATTCGGAAGCACAAAAGGACCTGCCTCTACATTCACTCCGGTGAATCTGATGAACGCGAAACTGAACAAAGAAGGAAAAGCAGTGTTCAATTTTCCATCCGCTTACAATACAGCGATTGTTGTGATTGAAGGCACAGTAAAAGTGAATGGCAATGAAGCGATTGCAAATAGCTTCGTGTTGATGGCCAACGACGGTGAAGAATTTGTGGTGGAAGCGACTGAGCAATCGCAAATACTCCTTCTTAGCGGAGAGCCGATTCACGAACCAATTGCAGCACATGGCCCGTTTGTAATGAACACGCGTGAAGAAATTGTTCAGGCTGTGGAAGATTACAATCGCGGGATGTTCGGTCTCCTTGCGGACTAACAGTACGCAGAATGAAGTGCGCAGTACGCAGTTAGCATTACTGCTTACTGCGCACTGATTACTTTTTGTCTTTAGGCGGCGGTATCAACACAACCGACAAAAGCACAACGACAGCCATAACACCGAGCGCTACGCCCAGTGATACTTTTGAGTTCACGACTCCTGTGTAAAAAAGCAAGATTAACATTGCTACGGAAACGCCGAGCACGGAAATCCATTTGTTGAGTGGTTTCATACTATTCTTCTTTATGAGGAGGTGAAATAAATACTGACAGAAACAGGAGCAGGGAAAATATCGTCAACACTACTCCTACTGTTAATTTCGAATTCAAAACGCCCGTATAGTGTAAGGCGAGAAATAACGCCACGATTGCAACCGAAGTCGGAATCCAATTCTTAAACATTTTCATCTTTCATCACAATTACTTATCCTTCTCCTTTTTCTTCCCACCGAACTGGAACCCCTTCACGAGAAAGCTATTTGAAAAAGCTTCCAGACTTTCACTCAGGTTGTACGAAGCGTTACGAAGATTATTCGCAATTGCTGTATCGCTCACCACCATCCACAATGCACTGCTGTCGAGTTTCTCACTCATGCTCTTGACGTTGTCGGTGATTTCCTTGAGGTTATTATTTGTAATCGACAATGTGCGCGTGGTTTCATCCATGCTGATTGCATTCTGCGATTTAATCATGGCATACTCCTTTACGGGCGGAGTTCCATCTCCGTATGAAGTAATGGTTACGAGTTTGTTGCCCATCATACCATCGTTGCTCAGCATAGCCACCGAACTCGAATGAATATTGTTGCGGTATTGTTCATCAATACGCATGTACACGAGAATCGAAGTGTCATTTACTACTTCCACTTTCTCCACGGTGCCCACGTCAATTCCTCCAAAGCGAACATTGTTTCCTGCGGTAAGTCCGCTGACGTCGCGAAACTGAGCAGTAATCATGAACGTATCGCCAAAGAGATTCTTCTTGTCGCCGATCAGATACAGTCCAACCATGAATACAATTGCTGTAACCAGAACCAACGCTCCTAGCTTGATATTATTTCCTTTTGTTTTCATGAGCCTGATGAAAAAACTGTTTTACTTTTTCGTCTTCCGATTTTTCAAGTTCTTCGTACGTTCCTATTGCGTGACACTTTCCATCGATCAGAACTGCAATACGGTCTGAAATAGTTTCAGCGCAATGCATATCATGTGAAATAATCAACGCTGATGTGTTGTACTTCTCTCTGATCTCAACAATCAGATCACTGATCTCCGAACCGGTTACAACGTCCAGACCTGAAGTCGGTTCGTCGTAGAAAATAATTTCCGGTTTGAGCATCAATGTGCGCGCCAGTGAAATCCGCTTCTTCATTCCACCCGATAACTCGGATGGATATTGATCGACGGTTTTCTCAAGGCCAACATTCTTCAATGCTTCCATCACCAACTCCTCAGTCTCGCCCGGGGATTTTTGCTCCTCGTCTGTTCTCAACGGAAACGAAAGATTCTCCCGAATCGTCATTGAATCGTACAAAGCATCGCTCTGGAAAAGGAAACCGATTCTTCTTCGAAGCTGATCGAGTTTTTCCCTTTCCAAAGCGCAGATATCTTCGCCAAGCACAGTGATCTTGCCTTTATTGGCTTCGATCAACCGCACTATGCATTTAATCAATACAGATTTTCCTGATCCGGATTTGCCGAGCACAACTACATTCTCTCTCTGGTTAACTTCCAAAGAAAAATCCTGCAGCACGTGCTTCTCTCCGAACGACAGGCTCAGATTTTCAACCGTTAACACAGGTCCTTCTGTTGTATGTTGCTTTGTATTCATCAGTTCAATCCTAACATTCCGGTTACCTGTACTGCAACTAAATCAAGTATGAACACAATCAGCGAAGCAATAACCACTGCTGAGTTTGCTGATTGTCCAACACCTTCTGTTCCTTTCGGAGAATTATATCCTTTGTAACATCCAACTACTCCGATCGCAAAACCGAAGAAAAATGTTTTGATCACTGCGGGAAACACATCGCTGTATGTTACCGAATCGAATACTTGTGTCCAGTACAAATTCCACGTGAGTTGACCGTACATATCAGCACCGAGATAACTTCCGTATAGTGCAACCGCGTCGCCAAGAATCACGAGGACGGGAACCATCAATGTAGTTGCCATGATGCGTGTAACAACGAGATATTTAAAGGGATTGGTACCAGAAACTTCCATGGCATCAATCTGATCTGTCACTTTCATCGAACCAAGCTCTGCACCAATTCCGGATCCGATTTTCCCCGCACAAATTAATCCGGTTACTACCGGTACAATTTCACGTATAAGTGAAACCGAAACCATTTGTGGCAGCCAGGCTTCTGCTCCAAAATCAACGAGCGTTGGTCGCGACTGCATAGTAATTACAAGACCGATGATAAATGCTGTTATGGCAACGAGTCCCGCTGATTTGTAACCGACGAAATAAGACTGCCGAAAAAATTCGCGGAATTCATATCGTGGCTTAAACACTTCCGAAAAAAATCGTCCCGCAAAATGTGAGATCCCTCCGGCTTCATCAAAAAAAGATTTCCAGGCAGGTGTAGTGTTGGTCATGCCTCCCCAGAACGAAAAGTGTGCCTGATATAGTAACCGGAAAATCACACCGTTACATTCTCACCGCGGTTACGCATTGTGGCGTTTTGGGGAATTTCTTTCCCTTGTCAACATATTCAACAAGTGTTTTATGCTGTCGCTGAACATTCTCAATACGTCTAGAAATTCCTACAACAATTGGAGTGAATTCCATTCCGCCATTGGGTGTCCAATACTGGCATACTATTTTACTAAGTCGACTAACATATTCTACATGTCAGCATTTGCAATACGAGAACTTGAAGACTTAAACTGGTTTCCTGAGAGACTCAGAAACTACCAGACCGATTTTGTTGGTGCGATTTCAACCACTCTTCGGGTGTACAAATCATTTGCAGATTATTTGAAATTGAACGCCCCTCAAGTGAAGATCATGAAGGATCTGTGTGCAGGAAGCGGAGCACCAGCCGTTACAGTTTTCGAAAGCTGCGGACAATTCGAGCACTTATTGCTCACCGACAAATTTCCACGCAAACTACAGCGTGAAGTAAGCAATGTTAGTTACGCTTCCGAAAGTTTCGATGTACTCAACATCTTCTACAGCCCGGGCGTGTGCTACACGATGTTCAACGCTTTTCACCACTTCAACGATGAAGAAAAGAAGGCGATCGTTAAAAAAATCCGTGTGTCCGGATCGCATGCCTATTTCGTTGAAATCTTAGAGCCAACTTTTGCTTGTTTGCTCAAAGTAATAGCCTTGACTACAATCGGTGTTGTACTGTTCACTCCATTCATTCGTCCATTCTCGTTAACACGACTCATCTTAACCTACATTGTTCCGGTGAACATCATCACGATTACAATTGATGGAATCATTTCTGTGATGCGATCCAAATCAGCCAGTGAGTACACCAAACTCTTTGCATATAACAACGACTCCGTAAACGTCTTTGAGTTAAAGCATCTCTTCGGAAAAACAACTGTGATTGAAATTCTACCCGCGCCATGAGAACGATGTCGGCAATATGGAGCTTTAGTCGTCCACACACCATAGCTGGAAGTGTCATCAGCATAGTGTCGCTATTCTTTGTGTTGTCGAACACACGTTTAGCGCACCTTCCGATTCTCGGCATGGTGTTAGTCGCAGGACTCTGCTGCAATCTTTTCATCGTTGGATTGAACCAAATTGCCGATGTAAAAATTGATCGCATCAATAAACCCTGGCTTCCCATTCCTGCGCAAAGGCTTTCAGTTTCAAGCGCAAAAATTATCGTGACGGCTGCACTGATCCTAAGCTTATCAATTGCCTTGTACGTTACACCCTGGTTCTTCGCGATCATCCTACTATCCTGCGCAATAGGATGGGCCTACTCCATGCCGCCATTTCACCTAAAGAAACACCATTTCAACGCAGCTATTGCCATCAGCTCTGTACGCGGACTGCTGGTAAACATTGGTGCGTTTGTTGTTTTCATCAGCACAACCGGACAAGCAGCAACCATTCCTGTAAATCTGATCTTGCTTACTTCGTTCATCACCGTAACAGGAATTGTTATTGCATGGTTCAAAGATCTGCCCGACGTTGAAGGCGATGCGCAGTACAAAATAAAATCGCTTGCCGTTATTTATTCACCACGTCTGGCTTACATCGCAGGAACGATCCTGATGATGGTTGCATATCTTGCGTGCCTACTCGTAAACATTTACAGCTGCCTGCATCAGCCGGATGTAGAACATAGAATATTACTCAGCGGACATATTCTGCTGTTTGTATTATTCATAACGCATAGTTTCAGTATTCGCGTAACGCAACACAAATCACTGGCGCGATTTTACAAAAGATTCTGGTTGTTCTTCTTCGCAGAGTACTTGCTCTATCTCGTAGCTTACTTCTAAGCTAATCGCCAAACAGCGTGCCTTTGTCGCGATCGGGAATTCTTCCAATGTGGCGATACGCCTGATCAGTTGCCTGTCGTCCGCGCGGAGTGCGAATAAGATATCCTTCCTGAATGAGAAAGGGCTCGTATACTTCCTCAATCGTTCCGGCTTCTTCACCCACTGCAGTGGAAATGGTTGTAATTCCAACCGGTCCGCCTTTGAACTTTTCAATGATCGCAGAAAGAATGCGAATGTCCATTTCATCGAGACCATTCTTATCAACGTTCAAAGCCTGCAACGCAATCTGTGCAATTTCCATGTCGATAGAACCATTGCCTTTGATCTGCGCGAAATCTCTTACGCGACGCAAGAGCGCATTCGCAATACGTGGTGTCCCGCGACTTCTTCTCGCAATTTCAAATGCAGCTTCGTCATTGATCGGCACATTGAGAATTGCGGCAGAGCGAATGATAATTCCCTTGAGCAGTTTCGCATCGTAGTAAGCAAGTCGTGAGGTAATTCCGAAACGTGCACGCAAAGGTGATGTAAGCAATCCGGAACGTGTAGTTGCTCCTACAAGCGTAAACGGATTCAGATTAATCTGCACACTTCTTGCATTCGGTCCGCTGTCGAGCATAATGTCGATGCGATAATCTTCCATCGCAGAATACAAGTACTCTTCTACAATAGGACTCAAGCGATGAATCTCATCAATGAACAACACATCGAACTTCTCGAGGTTCGTGAGTAATCCTGCAAGATCTCCCGGCTTGTCGAGCACAGGTCCTGAAGTAGTTTTCATACTCACGCCGAGTTCCTGCGCGATGATGTTCGCGAGTGTTGTTTTACCTAATCCCGGAGGACCGTGAAGCAACACGTGATCCAACGCTTCATCACGTTGCTTCGCTGCCTGCACGAAAATGCGCAGGTTCTCGACCACGCTTTCCTGTCCGGAAAAATCTGCGAAGTCTTGCGGACGCAGCATCTTCTCTACCTCTTTTTCGGAGGAAGAAAGTTGTTCGTCGTCGGGATCTAGATTGGGATTCACACAGCGAATTTACGGTTTTGTTGGTTGCCTGCGGCGCTTACGCTGCGCGAGCTTTACACGGAGGCGCGGAGAAACGGAGTCCTTTGTTTTCTATTCTATACCCACGTGGGACGGCGGATTGCTTCGCAATCTCTAGACTCATTCGCCGTTTCTCGTGGGGCTAGAATTCTTCTCCGTCCCTCCGCGTCGCCGTGTAAAGCGTCGCAGACAACCTAAAGCATCTTCACAAACTTATTCTTCGGCGCTACTGCCCGCAGAATTTCCGTCCAGTAAATGATCGCGTAAAATGCA
Source organism: Flavobacteriales bacterium (assembly GCA_040377305.1). Lineage (GTDB taxonomy): Bacteria > Bacteroidota > Bacteroidia > Palsa-965 > Palsa-965. The sequence goes on from JBEIPA010000006.1 coordinate 105,589, forward strand.
TACTGCGGTGAATTGAATTTTTCGACGATATACGGATTCGGTTTCACCATGTATCGGATTCCTATGTCGCCACCAACACCGAGCCAACGGCAAACTTTGTATGAAACACTGAATCCTGTTTCATAAACGATGATGGATTTTTTATGCGCGTAATATTTTTCTGTGTTCACCCGATACATGTAACGCGAGCGGCCGATTCCCAATTGAAAAGGAATCACACTGAACTTCCATTTACCCTTTCGATAAAAAACGTATCGCGCATACCACGACCAATAATCCATTTTCAGCTCACCCATTGTCGAGTCGTTTTCAAGTGAGTTGTTCACGTAATAAATGCGTTTGGAGAGGTCATCGTCGAGGCGGTTGTAACCAATACCCAACTGAATGAGTTCTCCGAATTCGGCTGCTATTTTCGCTCCCCAGATATGTGCTTTACGATTACTGATGAAAGAATTCCGCGAATCGAGTCCACCGGCGAGTGAGATGCGCCCGTGCATACTGTTGTAAATGGAATCGTGCGTGTTGACTTGCGCGTGTGAGTTCGTACTACAGAAGAGCAGTGTGATAGTCAGAAGCAGCGTCAGGTCAGGGAGCGTGACACCACGCCGCTGTGTCGGGATTGGGATCCCGCAACCACGTCGTGTTAAAACAAAAGAGGCTGCGTAATGCAGCCTCTTAATTATTTTAGTGATGACTTCCACCATCTTCTTCTCCCTCACGCAGAGGCACTGTTTGCGGAATGAAATCTTTCTCTTCGCCAGGCTTGCTGTAATCGTAAGGCCAACGGTGAACTTCAGGAAGCGCACCAGGCCAGTTGCCGTGCGTGTGCTTCATTGGTGTAGTCCACTCGAGTGTGTTTGATCCCCACGGGTTTTGTGTCGACTTCGGCCCACGGAACATGCTGTAGAAGAAGTTGAACAGGAAAATTACCTGTGCACATGCTCCGAGAATTGCGAAACAAGTGATCAGAACGTTGATGTCCTGCAAGTGATCGAACATCGGGAATTCCATGTTGTGATAATAACGACGTGGAACACCAGCGAGACCGATAAAGTGCATCGGGAAGAATACGCCGTATGCGGAAATGAAAGTCAGCCAGAAGTGCAGGTAACCGAGATTCTTGTTCATGTGACGCAAGAACATTTTCGGGAACCAGTGGTAAACACCCGCGAGCATTCCGAGGATTGCAGACACACCCATTACAATGTGGAAGTGAGCAACTACGAAGTACGTATCGTGTACGTTAATGTCGAGTGCAGAATCCGCCAGGATAATACCTGTTACACCACCCGTAATAAATGTTGATACGAGCGCGATGGCAAACAACATGGCCGGCGTGAACTGAATATTTCCTTTCCAAAGAGTTGTGATGTAGTTAAACGCTTTTACCGCGGACGGAATTGCGATCAAAAGCGTGGTGAACACGAAGACGGAACCCAGGAACGGATTCATTCCGGTTAAGTACATGTGGTGACCCCAAACGATGAAGGAAAGGAAACCGATTGCAAGAATCGATGTAACCATTGCGCGATAACCGAAGATTGGCTTACGTGCATTTACAGAAATAATTTCAGAGGTAAGACCGAGTGCAGGAAGGATGATGATATATACTTCCGGGTGACCAAGGAACCAGAACAAGTGTTCGAAGAGAATCGGGCTACCACCGCTTTGCGACAGAGCTTCACCTCCAATGTAAATGTCGGAGAGATAGAAACTTGTTCCGAAGCTTCTGTCGAAGATCAACAGGAGTGCGCATGAGAAAAGAACAGGGAACGAAAGTACACCGAGGATTGCTGTAACGAAGAACGCCCAGATTGTCAATGGAAGACGTGTCATCTTCATTCCTTTCGTACGCATGTTCAGAACCGTGATGATATAGTTCAAGCCACCGAGGAGTGAAGAAATAATGAAGAAGGACATGGATACGAGCCAGAGCGTCATACCTAAGCCAGAACCCGGCATCGCTTTTTCAAGAGCTGAAAGCGGAGGGTAAACTGTCCAACCACCTGATGCTGCACCATCTTCAACGAACAATGAAATTACCATCGTCAATGAAGAAAGGAAGAAGAACCAGTATGAAAGCATGTTCATGAATCCTGATGCCATGTCGCGTGCACCAATCTGGTATGGAATCAAGAGGTTAGAGAACGTTCCCGAGAGACCACCTGTCAATACCATGAAGACCATGATTGTTCCGTGAATCGTAACGAGTGCCATGTATGCGTTCGGATCAAGTACGCCATCTGCGCCCCACTTGTCACCCATCACCGCATTAATGAATGCGAATTTCTCTCCCGGCCACGCCAATTGTAAACGGAACACGATCGACATGATCATCGCGATCACCGCCATGATTACCGCAGTAACCAGGAACTGACGCGAGATTGTTTTGTGATCCATGCTGAACACATACTTCGAGATAAAAGTCTCGTGGTGCTCATGATCGTGATCGTCATGCCCGTGATGCACATGTGCGTCGTTCTCTAAAGAGTGCGCATGAAGGTCGCCGTGTGCGTGCATATCAGATGCCATATTCTTTTCTTTTTTATTGTTGTTCTCCGCCGCAGCGGAGAGAATGCATTTTAAATACTACTGGTCTTCTTAATTGATTACTGAATCAGCTTTTACACCTGAATCAGCTTTCGGCATTGAATCAACTTTCGCTGGTGCTGCCGGCTTTACTTCTGCAGCTGCATCAGGAAGGAATTTCACCTTACGCGCAATGAATGCTTCGTACTCTGCTTTTGTTCCAACCACAATCTTCATCTGCATATTGTAGTGCGATGCACCGCAGATCTTGTTACACAATAACACATAATCGAATTCAGGATTACCTGTGATTGTACGCATGGAATCCGTTGTAATCGTCGGCTTGAAGTGGAAGAAAGTTTCCATCCCTGGCACCACGTTCATCTGAGCGCGGAAATGCGGGAAGTATGCAGAGTGAATTACATCCTGTGAACGCAAACGGAAATTCACTTCTTCGTTTACCGGAAGGAAAATGGTGTCTGACTTCGGAAGAATCACATCGTCTTTCGACGCGATGTCAGAAGAATCGAGACCCAATTCGTTCACACCCATGATCAACTTATAATTCGATTTTCCGAGTTGGTTATCACCGCCAGAGTAACGAGCGAACCAATCGAACTGACGCGCATAAATCTCAACAAGACGTACAGATTTGTCAGCAGGTGCAAGTGTTGAATTCCACAAGCGGATTCCAAAGAAGATGATGATGAAGAGAACAATTGCAGGAACTCCAGTCCACAACATCTCGAGTTTATTATTGTGCGGATAAAACGTCGCACGCTGACCATCGCGACCGTAATATTTCCATGCCATCACGAACAACACCGTGTTAGTGAGGAGGTAAACGGTCCAGATGATGAGCATGTTGAAGTTCATCAGCCAATCGATTTCAACTCCGTGTGCAGAAGCTGCTTCCGGAAGAAGATCGTCGCTGTACGCCCACAACTGCCACAAGCTTGTGATCCACATCACAATCATGAAAATGAAAAAGAACCGACCGTTCATTCGGTTGTCACGCTCAGTGACTCTATTCGGGTCTACTCCTTTCAGCTTTGCAGCAAGTTCCACAACGCGGATGAGCTGCCAAATAGCGGCTGCCGCAAGGATCAGGATTGCATAAATTATGAACTTCATATTTTCTGTATTGTAGTGCTGTACTGATTAATTTCTTTTAATGCGCAATCAACGTTACTGATGGTGGTGAATTCCCTCCGGCAACAACGCGTGGTTCTTCGCAAGGATCGGTGCTTTTGCAAGCGCTCTCAATACCCAGAATGTGAAGAATGAAAGGAACGCGGTAAACATTCCGATTTCGATAAGGCCGATCCCCCAGTTTCCTGAAACTGTTCCAGGCATTACCAATAGGAATGTGTCTGTCCAGTGGAAGAACAAGATGAGAAGACCAACAAAGAATACATACGACTTGTTGCGTTTTGAATCGCGCGACATGAGGACGAGCATAGGGAACGCGAAGTTCACCAGCATAGTGATCCAGAACAATCCGCGGTACTGTTCCCAACGCTGTGCGAAGTAAACAACCTCTTCAGGAATGTTTGAATACCAGATGAGCATGAACTGTGCAAACCAGAGGTATGTCCACAGGAACGAAACAGCGAACATCCACTTACCAAGGTCATGCATGTGGCTTGGATTAACAAACTCCATTTGTCCGCGCGACTTCAGGTGAATTGCGATAAGGTTGAATGCGATCAAAGCACTGATCCACCATCCTGCGAAGTTGTACCAACCGAAGAGTGTGCTGTACCAGTGTGTATCGATTGACATGATAACATCCCATGTGAAAACAGAAGAAGTAAATCCGAAGAACACAAGGAAGATTGCTGCATTCTTCAAATTCTTTCTCCAATTGTCAGCACGCTGATTCCAATCAGAAATCATGTCTTCTGCAAGTGAATTTTTGCGAGCCCACATCTGGTACCAAATCCAACCGCCCATGAAGAGTAGTGTGCGTCCCCAGAAGAACAGTGCATTGAAGTAAGGTGCTTTGTGCTGCATGATCGGATCGCCGATATAAGCGTCCGGATCCTGCCAGTGATAAAGATGGTGAATGTGAAACTGACCGGCAGCTAGAACGATTCCGATCACAGCCAATCCGATTACGAGGAACTCGCCAACTGCACTGAAGATTCGCATGAAGACCGTGCTCCATGCTGCCTGCGCTGCATATTGCATTGCGTAGAAGAACAAAGCTGCGAGTGCAATACCTCCGAAGAAGTAACCATTCACGAGTAAGTTCGCCCACACGCGCTGTCCGAGTGTTGCACTCGCGTCGTGATGTCCTTCTGCAGCATCGTGACCGTGTGCAGCTTCCGGAGCATGCCACAGCACGATTCCGAGGATGAGCATAACCAGTCCGATACCGCAGATAATCCAGAGATTTTTCTGCGCCTTCGGGCTGAAGTTATAAGTCAGATTATTCATGTTCACTTGGCTCATATTCAATGCAAGTTTCTTATTACTCTAAATGCTTTTATTGACTAAGGTTGCTTCGCAACAACTGGCTTAACAGGTGCTGTCACTGAATCATTTGCTGCTGGTTTTTGCTTTTCCCATTCGCTCATTGGGGAACCACCGCGACCGAGTCGCATAACGTATGCAATTACTTCCCAACGTTCCTGAGGATCGAGCTGTGTAGCGTGTGATCCCATAACATTTTTACCGTAAGTGATTACATGGTAAACGTGTCCGCCTGTAAGCTTGCCATCATTATGTAATGTGATATAGCTAATAGGTGCACTTGGGAATTTTCCGCTTTCAACCAACGGACCTGCCCCATCACCTTTTGGACCATGGCAATAAATACAGTTACGCTCGTAAAGGAATTTTCCTTTGTCTTCGATCGAATCAGTTACATGCAAAGGAGACTTCCAGAACATCGATGCAAGACGATCGCCTGTTGTGTCGTTCGAATAAGGGAACGGCGTCCATCCGCGAGGAATTGATCCCGGTGCAGGCATACGGTTAGACAAGCTATCCGGTGTTGCAGCGCTGATGTAAATTCCGTTCGGTTCAGGAGCAGGGCTACGATACATGTCGGGCATATATTCCCAACCCGGGCTGTCCGGATTTTCCTGGATGCAAGAGCTGAAGAACGTTGCTGCAATCGCAACAGTTCCAAGAGCCAGCAGTGTGTATTTTTTAATTTTCATATCAGAATTCTGATAGTGTATTATTTCACGTTTACTTCATCAGCACCGCTTTCACGGAGCAGGTTTACAACTTTCGATTCGTCTTCTGCTTTTGCTTCAATCAAAATCAGGAAACGGTCGTTGGTAGTTCTTGGATCAGGATTCTTCGGAGAAACACCCGGGAGAAGCCAGCTGCGTAGCAGGAATGTAATTGCCATTCCGTGACCTGCGCAGAATACAGTAAGTTCGAACGTTGCAGGAATAAATGCAGGCCAGTTCATGTAGTAGTAAAAGCTTGGCTTACCACCAATGTCTTGCGGCCAATCGTGCACCATCATGAACCATGTCATGAGAATTGCAAGCGATGTACCTGTGATTCCGTAGATGAATGCACAGATCGCGATGCGCGTGCGTGCAAGTCCCAATGCAGGGTCAAGTCCGTGAATCGGGAACGGAGAGAACACATCCTTGATGCGGATTTTGTTCGCGCGGATTTTCTTTACGCCTTCGAGACAGATTTCCTCGTCTGTGTAAATTCCGTGTATGGTTTTTGTTGCTGACATAAGTCTTCGCTCAAATACTGATTAGTGTGATGAAATGGTTGTATCCGCCATTCCACGCTTGTTCTTGTGTTCTTCGCTTGATGACTTCACGATCATCTTCAATTCGCTCAACGCAATTACAGGGAATGTGCGTGCGAACAACAAGAAGAGCGTAAAGAACAATCCGATAGTTCCAACGAAAATTCCGATCTCAACCCATGTTGGGTGGTACATTGTCCAGTTCGATGGTATAAAATCTCGGTGAAGTGAAGTCACGATAATTACGAAACGTTCGAACCACATACCGATGTTTACTACAATCGACAAAATGAAAGTTGCAATGAGTGACGATCGAATTTTCTTGAACCAGAAAAGCTGTGGCGATACAACGTTACACGTCATCATTCCCCAATAGCTCCACCAGTATGGACCAGTTGCACGGTTCATGAATGCGTAACCTTCGTATTCAACTCCCGAATACCAGGAGATGAAGAGCTCAGACAGATAAGCAACACCAACCATCGATCCTGTAAGTGTGATGATGATGTTCATCATTTCCATGTGCTGGATAGTGATGAAATGTTCGAGGTTCAACACTTTGCGCATGATGAGAAGAAGTGTTGCCACCATCGCGAAACCGGAGAAGATTGCACCTGCTACGAAATATGGAGGGAAGATCGTGGTGTGCCAACCCGGAAGGATTGACGTCGCGAAGTCCATAGATACGATTGAGTGTACGGAGAATACAAGTGGTGTAGAAAGACCTGCGAGTACGAGTGAAACTTCTTCGAAACGCTGCCAGTCTTTAGCACGACCGCTCCAGCCGAAGCTGAGGATACGGTAGATCTTTTGCTGCATTGGTTTCTTCTGGATCTTGAAACGATCGCGGATTGCACCGAAGTCAGGAATAAGACCGAGGTACCAGAACACCAATGAAATAGAGAAGTAAGTTGATACTGCGAATACGTCCCAGGTAAGTGGTGAGTTGAAGTTCACCCACAATGAACCAAACTGGTTAGCGTGCGGGAACAACCAGTAATCAAGCCAAGGACGACCTGTGTGCATGGTTACGAATACAGCCGCGCAACAAACTGCGAAGATGGTCATCGCCTCTGCAGAACGGTTGATTGCCATACGCCATTTCTGACGGAACAAAAGAAGTACCGCAGAAATAAGAGTACCCGCGTGACCGATACCGATCCACCATACGAAGTTTGTAATATCCCACGCCCAACCTACAGTTCTGTTAGCACCCCACTGACCGATACCGGTACCAATGGTATATGCCAGACAGCTGAAGCCCCAGACGAAGGTGCCCACTGCGATCAGGAAAACAAGCCACCAATACTTGTTTGCTTTCCCTTCAATTGGCTTCGCGATCTCAGCTGTAATGTCACTGTAGGATTTGTTCCCCAGGATCAGCGGATCTCTTAGCGGTGATTCGTGTTGCATAACGATGTATTAATTCGTTTATCGCGGCGGCGCGGAGTTTAATCACGACGCAGCGTATTGTTTTTATTTTTTAGATCGTGGCATTCGCGTCATCGCGGTTCCACACTTTAGTCATATAGAATACTGATGGACGTGATCCAACATTCTCGAGCACTTCGAACTTGCGTCCGTCTTGTTCCATTTTAGAAACCTGGCTGTTCACGTCGAGAAGATCACCGAAGATGATTGCATCCGTAGGACAAGCTTGCTGACAAGCAGTCTTGATTGCACCATCAACGATTTTCGTTCCTGCTTTCTTCGCATCAAGCTTTCCAGCCTGAATACGCTGAGAACACATTGAACATTTTTCCATCACACCACGTGCACGTACTGTAACGTCAGGGTTCAACACCATGCGTCCGATATCGTCCTGAGCAGGGTTCAATCCTTTGAAGCGGTGGTACTCAACGTAGTTAAACCAGTTGAAGCGACGTACTTTATATGGACAGTTGTTAGCGCAGTAACGTGTACCCACGCAACGGTTGTAAGTCATTTGGTTAAGGCCTTCATTGCTGTGTGTAGTAGCAATTACAGGACAAACCGTTTCGCAACCCGCGTGGTTACAGTGCTGACACATGATAGGCTGGAACGCAACTTTCGGATTGTCGAACGTTGGGCTTTCCATGTGACGGTACATTTCCATTGTACCCATCTCTCCTGTTGTTTCAGCAACTTCTTTAACTGTATCAGAGCTGTAGTAGCGGTCGATACGCAACCAGTGCATTTCGCGGCTCTTGCGGATTTCATCGCGACCTACAACAGGAACGTTGTTCTCAATTGTACATGCAACAACGCATGATCCACAACCGAGACACGAGTTCAGATCGATTGCCATTCCCCACTTGTGGTTCGGACGTTCGAAATCGTTCCACAAAGAAACTTCCTCCGTCAACTGCTCACCTTTATATGTGTGCATCGTGTTGAGTGGGTTTCCTGCGCGATCGTCTGTCTTATATGCAGCGAGTGTAGTCTCACGAAGAATATCGTCGTTACGACCCATCATCGTGTGGTGAGTTTGCGTAGCAGCAATGCGATACGTTTCACCTTCCACTTTCGTCATTGCAGCATCGCCGCTGTAAACCATTGTGCCACCTGCAGACATTCCGATTGCAGGGTACATGTTCGCGCCGATATTGTCAACGTACTCGTTAAATCCTTTGCGTCCGTAACCAAGCGCGATACCGATAGTACCTTTTGCTTGTCCCGGCTGAATCCAAACCGGAAGTTTCACCGTGTGACCGTTAACAGTAACGTTAACCATGTCCAGGTTGTCTTCCATCTGATCAAAGCGAACCATCATTGTTTCATCTTCCATTCCGAAGAGAGACATTTCTTTCGCGTCGAGCGGGTGCATAGTCACGTAGTTGTCCCACGTGATTTTCGAAATTGGATCCGGCATTTCCTGCAACCAAGGATTGTTTGCCTGGTTACCAGAACCCATTGACGTTTTCGTATAAATGTTCACCTCATACTTGCCACCTTTTGTAGCAGCAATCTGAGATTTAGCTTCGTCCATGGAGATGGTTCCGCCGATGAAAACGATTGAACCAGCTGTTGCAGTTGCTACCGGAGCAGCGTCTGCTTTTGCTGAGTCTGTCTTCGGCTCTTCCTTTACTACCTTCTTCTCTTCTGCAACTGGTGCAGCAGCCGGCATTCCTTCGAATACACCGTCGCGAACTACGTTAATCCAGAACGCGTTGAAGTCGCCGAAATTGGATTGCATGGACTGCATTCCGCTCCATGTCTCTTTTACATAAGACAAGTAGTCTTTCGAACCACCAGACCATTTGATAAACGACTCTTGTGCGTGACGTGTGCTGAACAAAGGACGGATAGCAGGCTGTTGCAAGCTGTACTGTCCAGTGCGCGGCATGTGATCGCCCCACGCTTCGAGGTAGTTGTGATCAGGAAGGATGAAGTCGCAAAGCGCTGCTGTTTCATCAACATGCGATGCGAAAGAAATTTTTGTTGAAACACCTTTTAGTGCTGCTTCGAATCCGAGTGCTTTTGGAGCTGTGTAAACCGGGTTCGCGTTGTAGAAAATCACGGTATCAACCGAGCTGATGTTTTCTACGAGTTTTTTCATCGCAGCATCATCGCCCTGGTGTGTGAAGTCTTCAATTGAAGTATTGATTGTTGAGCCGTATGCGCCGGTTGCTTTGTTGATTGCATTTACGATCAACTGAATCGCAGGATCGTTTGATCCGCATACAACAAGTGCTTTTCCGTTTGCTGCTTTCAATGCCGCACCTGCTTTTTTCACTGCATCAGCAGCAACAGTTGGTGCAACACCTTCACCACCTACCTCGTGCAGAAGCCCGAGAGCAATTGCACCGTACTGAGAAGGTTTAACTGGTGTACGCTCATCTGCGTTAGCACCCGTCAATGAAAGCTGTGATTCGAACTGGTAGTGCTTCGACATGGTCTTCTTGTCTGCACTAACCTTACGTGTCATTCCGTACTGACGTTCAGCTTCTCCGCCTGTGAGCCAGTTTCCGAGGAAGTCGCAACCGATACCTACGATAACATCTGCTTTATCGAAGTTGTAAGTAGGAATCATTGCTTTTCCGTGAGAAGAAGCATGAGCCTTGATTACACCAGCGTAAGAAATGGCATCGTACATCACGTGTTGAACGTTCTTGTACTTATTCTTAAAGTCTCCGATCGCGCGCATTGTCGATGGAGAAATGATTGTAGAAGAAATGATTGCAATTCCTTTAGAAGCGTTGAGCTTCTCAGCGATTGCTCCGTCAACTTCGTCCCATGTCTTATCAGACCATGCGTTGCCCGCTTTCATTTTCGGATTGCGGAGACGTGTTGAATCATAAAGAGAAAGGACAGACGCTTGTGTACGTGCGTTTGTTCCGCTTCCGTTCAGTTTCGAAAGAGAGTTTCCTTCGATTTTGATCGGACGACCTTCGCGGGTTTTCACGAGGATGCTTGCGTAATCGTGTCCGTCGAAGAAAGTTGACGCGTACCAGTTCGCAACACCCGGAGTAATTTCTTCCGGACGGTTTACGTAAGGAACCGCTTTCGTTACAGGAGCTTCGCAGGCAGCCAAAGTAGCCGCAACTGTAGAGAACCCGAGAAACTTCAGGAAGTCGCGGCGGCTGGTGTTCGCTTCGAGTGTAGACTTGTCGCCTACAAACTCTTCAACCGGGATGTACTCAGCAAATTCTTTCCCGTTTTTCTCAGCAACAGCAGTATCGTTGTTGAGATGCGCGAGGCCTTTCCAGTATTTTGTTTGATTCGCCATAATCTATGCGATGATGATTCGGTTCAGGTATACTATTAATAGTGACAACGACCACACTCGATTCCACCAGCCATTGCAACGGTGATCGGTTGTCCTTTATATTTCTCTTTCATTTTCTCGTGGAGCTCGGTGTAATAACCGTTGCCTTCCATTTTCAATGGAGTGTTGCGGTGACAATCAACGCACCATCCCATTGTAAGCGGACGTTGCTGCTCTACAGTTCCCATTGCTTTCACATCTCCGTGACAAGTTTCGCAAGCCACTGCACCTACAACAACGTGTTGCTGGTGAGAGAAGAAAACGTGATCAGGAAGAACGTGAACTTTGTTCCACTGCAAAGGCACAGGCGTGTTTGTGTATGCGTTTGTCGCAGGATCAAATCCGGTTGCAGTATAGATTTTTGCAATCTCTTCTTTCGATCCTGGAGTTGCAGTTTCCTGAATTCCTTTGTGACAGTTCATGCAAATCATTGCAGAAGGAATGCTTGCTGTTTTTGACTTCTCAACCGTTGAGTGGCAATACTGACACTGGATTGCGTTATCGTTCGCGTGAATTTTGTGTGAGAAATTAATCGGCTGTGAAGGATGATAACCTTCCCATTTGCCTGGCTTCACTTCTTCCGCATAAACACCAACACCTTTTGCAGCGTACCAGCCTTTAACAACCAACCATCCGAAGAACAGAACTCCTAAGAGCGCAACTAGTTTCTTGTTGTTGTTTACCCATGTGCGCGATGCTTCCATGAAAGGAGCAGCAGGCTCTTCAGATAACCCTTCTTTTTCGCGGACTGCATTCTGCATGTGGATTCTTGCATAGCGAAGTGTTGTGATCAGAATGAGAAGTATGCCAATAATAATCGCGATTAAGAACCAAGGATTTGTTTCTTCTTCAGCTTGTTCAACCGGACCAGTCGGCCCAGTTGGTCCAACAATAACGTCTCCTTTGTGCGCCCAATCGAGAATTGCATCAATCTCTTCGTTGGAGAGTCTTGGAAATGCAGTCATTGCAGCTCCGCCGTTCTCAGCTAAAATCTTCGCCGCATATGCGTCACCAGATTTGATTACCTCTGCTGAATTGCGCACCCAATTGTACTTCCAGTCTCCACTGGGAATACGATCCAGGACACCTTTCAAACCAGGTCCGGTAATTTTTTTGTCAGTAGCAGTGTGACACGAAGAACAATTTGCTTTGAAAAGCTTTTTACCGTCCGGTTGCGCGAATGAATTCGTTGAGAAAAGGATGGTGAAAGCAAGCGATAATACAACGACTAGGCGTGAGCTTCGTACGTTTTGCCAGAGACTGGTCATATAGCGATTTTTGCTGTTGGCGATTGGTGAAGTTGCCTTACACAATTTAAGGCGTCGCAAATTTAACAGTGATTCACACTTTGTGACCCTTTCGTGACGGAAAATTAACGCACTTTTTTAATTTATAATCGTTCTAAATAAGGGCGATTTGTGCGGAAAATTTTTGTGAATTGCGGGATTGTGGTATTCATCAGGCTAGACATGAGGGCAGCCGACGTGTACCCCAAATTGGTCGAAAAACGAGGATTTGAAAATCTGACAATCATGGGATTTTGGCCAAATTTGAGGGGTGTCTTTTGGCCGGAGAGAGATCTTCAACGTTTAATCAAAATACCCTGACGCCGGATTCGCCGAACTCAGTCGCGGCGTGAATCTTGCTACATTTGACCCATGATTTCACGATTTGTTCTGGTTTTCTTCGCTTTACTGGCGTGGAACATGGTCAGCGGACAAACTCCAGCGGATACATTGCAGACCGGCGTTCATGGCGACCCGCGTCTTAAAACGCTGGTTTTTAAGCACAACGATGTTCTGAAGCGTGGCAAGGCAAGTGGCTTCCGTGTCCAGATTTACTTTGGGACGGACAAAACCAAAGCGAAGGAAGTGAAGTCGCGGTTCCTGGCTTCTTATGCGAGTGAAGCTCATGCTTACGAGATTTATGAGCAGCCGAACTTCAAAATCCGGGTGGGTGATTTCCGCTCCAGGCTTGAGGCGTATCGGTTCCTGAAAAAGATCAGGGCAGATTTTCCGGCGAGTTTTATCGTGGAGAGCAAAATTGAAATGCCTTCCGTGAAGTAATTAAGTCGTTAAGGAACTAAGTAGGCAAGTCAACAGCATTTAAACTTCTTGTTGTAAATTGTGGTGATGAGATTCATGGCTCCGGTATTCGTCGTGTGCACTTTTCTTTTTGCGTCTTGTGCGAAAGAAGAAGTGATGACATTCGATGATCAGATTTCGGTTGCACAGGATTTCAAAGTGGATGCAGCGACGAACGATACTTTTTACAGAGTGTACATGCCGACTGCATTCACACCGAATGACGATGGAAGGAATGATGTTTATATCATCTACGGAACGGGATGGGAAACTGAGGGATTTGAGATGAGAGTTTTTTCACGCGAAGGAAATCTAGTGTATAACACCGATGATGCTTATCGAAGCTTTGACGGCCGTACTCAAAGTCACAGCGACCTGAATGCTCAACAGGTTTACACCGTTGATGTATTGATCACAGATACTACAGGAGAACAACATCATTACAATTACAAAATCGCAGCGCTGTTCTAATAGTGCATACGCATATTGCTTCGCGCCAGTTGTTGTTTCTTCTCTTGTGGCATTATACGAAGTGGCAATACTCGGAAGTGAATTTCGTGTGATCCACCCGTGACACCCTTTAGATCTGACAAAGTATAATCGTAGGAATACGAAATTGTACAATCCCATCTAGAGTATCCTAAAGAGATAAACACAGCATCGCGATTGCTGTAACCAATTCCAGTCTGGAAACCTCTGTAGAAAGCTGTCGCTGTAGTTCTGAGTATTTCGAAATTTCCTTGTCTGCTAAAATAAAAGGAAGGAACAACTCTGAAAGCATCCATATTGTTCACATCAACATTCCAAAGGACACCGGAGCAATGAATTACAAAACGCATTGGTAAAGGACTGTTTCCCTGGAAACCTTGGTTTGGTTCACTCAGGTGAAAGGCTGCAGCTCCTATACTGAAGCGTTTATGATATGCGAGCAATCCCGCAGAGAAATCGATGTTGCCGCTCCAGGTTGTTCCAGGAGGATTATTGTTGGTGCTATACACGAATCCTACACGGGGATCAATCATGTCGCCGAAAGTCAAGGCATCCCAATCGATACTAATCATTTGATAAGAAATCTGAACTCCGGGTTGCAGAACGACTTTGCCCACTCCAGTGCTGTCTTTCCACAAGCGGATCGGAAATGAATAATTGAGGTCTTCACGATGGCTTGTGAGTACATCTCCGGCAACGTCATACATGTACTGCATTCCGATATTGCCAAAGCGCGAAGGACTGTCGCCTGCAAAAACAAACGTTTGATAATTTCCCGCAAGGTTAGGCCACTGAATTCGATACGCCCCCTCTCCCCGCATGTATCCATACGTCCCTGTTAATGCAGGATTCACCGTAGAATATGCAAAGTTCGGATCCGTGAAAAACGGATCCTGCGCAAACGCACACACGAACATCGCGGAAAAAAGAAATGTGAATACAGTTTTCATGCGAATGAAATTTACAAAATCAATTCGATACTACTCGTGTGGGAAACGGGACTATGATGTGAATTCTCATCTCATTTCCGTTGGCACAGAGATAAGTATCGGAAAGTTATGAAAAGCGCAGTATCTTTTCAGTAACAAACCCATTGCGTATGAAGTACGCATTCTTTCTTTACTTCTTTTCTCTGGCGCGCATGCACAACGATGCACCTCAGCTGCCGGAGTATGAATCGTTTTCTCACATTGATGCGGAGAAGTATCTGCTGATTCACGATCGTGAAATTGACAAGGACGGAATCATAACGCAGAAAGGAGTGCATCATGCGCTCACGGTGAGTGTATATGGCATTATGAATTATGATGCGTTTATGAGCACGGGCGATTTGACTTACTACAACCGTGTGATTGATCAGTACAAATTCTTTTCTGATCCCACGAACCTGGTTTTTTCCGACAACAATGCAAGTGCGGGTCTTCCTTACCGCTATGGCTTTCAGGGACTAGCTCCACCGTGGGTTTCAGGAATGACGCAGGGAGCTGCGGTTTCATTCCTGTTGCGATACTATACGCTTACAAAGGATATTTCTGCATTGAAACTCAGCAAACAACTTATGCACCTTTTGCTGAAGGATGAGAAAGAAGGCGGCACACTCAGCAGAACGTTGGAAGGTGGCATGTGGATTGAAGAATATCCAAACTCGAAACAAGCGAAGTCTGTGCTGAATGGTTTTATCAACGGACTCATCGGTGTACACGAATACTGCGTGTTTTTTCCGGAAGACAAGCGAGCGAAAACTGTTCGCGACAGCTGCTATGCGGAGATGATCGGGAATGTTTCGAAATACGATAAGCCCGATTGGACAATGTATGCGCGATATACTACCGGTGGCAATATTACCATCGGTTACCTGAAGTACCAGCTCCAGGAGTTTGATCACTTGTACAGGTTGTACGCGGATGAGCGCTTGCGGAATGAAATGAGAATCTGGTCGAGGTTTGCTTTCAACCAACCGGACACAGAAATTGTCTTTCTGAAAAAACCGGAATACCAGTTTGCGAAATTGCTGGATGGCAATCCTTTCTCCGGTTCCTGTGAATTTAGTGAGCACGAAAATTTTTCATCCGGATTAGTCGCACAAGAACCCAAGAGCACGATGAATAATGTTTACCGCTATCACTTTTCCGAAGAAAAATATTACTGCGAACTCAAAGTAATTACCCATGAAATTGAGTCAGAACATATCCGCATTACAGCGTATCAGAACGGACACATCATCAAAACGAAATGCACAGTGCGGGATAGTATGATCATCATTGAGAGCGACACACCTTTTGTGATGCTTTCGGCAGATCTCGGCACCCGGCATATACGCAAACCTGTTCCTGTTGTACTTTATGCATACAATCATCGGAAGTCTTCGCTTCCTATGTTCGGATTCTATGTGCTGCCGAATATGTTTAATCTGGAAAAGGACAAAGAATACCGGTTTGATTTCCATGGAGAACATCTCACGAATGCTACCGTGTTCTATCGACACGGAGCTTCTATGTTTGACATTGCGAATTCATTGTGGAGTGCTGAGCAATCATTTATTCTAAACAATGAAGTCTTTCGGATTCCGGAAGGTGGAGTCTATCAGTTTTTTCTGAGCTACGATTTGACGCATCCGGAATCAGCGATCAGCAGATTACAACTTGTATCCAATTAAAAATCCCGAATTGCTTCGGGATTTTTTGTGACGAGTAGAAGTGAGATCAAACGTTTCGTGAAACTTCGCCGTATAGCCCTTGTCGCCTTCTCCCGATAGTTATCGGGATCCGCTCAGTCTGACAAGTTATTCGCTGAGATCAAACGTCTCCAAAAACTTCGTCGTGTAAACTCCTTTAATGAAGTCAGGGTCGTTCATCAAACGCAGGTGGAAAGGAATTGTAGTTTTCACGCCTTCGATTACGAATTCGCTGAGAGCGCGACGCATTTTTGCGATTGCCTCTTCACGGGTTTGTGCCATCGTGATGAGTTTCGCAACCATTGAATCGTAGTTCGGTGGAATTGTGTATCCCGCGTAAATGTGCGAGTCAACACGAACACCATGTCCGCCGGGTGTGTGAAGTACAGTGATCTTTCCTGGTGATGGGCGGAAGTTATTGAACGGATCTTCGGCGTTGATACGCACTTCGATTGCGTGAAGCTGGGGAAAATAATTTTTTCCGGAAATAGGAACGCCTGACGCAATAAGAATCTGTTCGCGGATCAGATCGTAGTCGATAACTTCCTCAGTGATCGGATGTTCAACCTGGATACGCGTGTTCATTTCCATGAAGTAGAAGTTGCGATGCTTGTCGACAAGAAATTCTACTGTTCCAACACCTTCGTATGCAACAGCAGCAGCGGCTTTACATGCAGCGTCTCCCATTTTATTACGAAGCTCATCGGTCATGAAAGGTGAAGGAGTTTCTTCTGCCAGTTTCTGGTGACGACGCTGAATTGAGCAATCGCGTTCAGAAAGGTGACATACTTTTCCGTACTGATCGCCGGCAATCTGGATTTCGATGTGACGAGGTTCTTCGATGAACTTCTCCATATACATCGCCCCATTACCAAACGCAGCTTCTGCCTCCTTCGATGCAGATTCAAAATTTGTAACGAGTTCTTCTTCGTTCCAGTTGATACGCATTCCGCGTCCGCCACCACCTGCAGTTGCTTTGATGATTACGGGATAACCAATTTCATTTGCTTCTGCTTTCGCGTGTTCAATATTTTCAAGAAGTCCTACTCCACCGGGAACGCAAGGAACACCTGCAGCAAGCATTGTAGCTTTTGCATTTGACTTGTCGCCCATTGAATCAATCTGCTCCGGCGTTGCGCCAATGAATTTGATTCCGTGTTCGCCACAGATGCGCGAGAACTTAGAATTTTCAGAGAGGAATCCGTAGCCCGGGTGAATTGCATCTGCGTTTGTAATTTCTGCAGCAGCGATAATGCTCGGAATATTCAGGTATGAATCTTTGCTTGGAGGTGGTCCTATGCAAACTGCTTCATCTGCAAATTTCACGTGAAGTGATTCTGCATCGGCAGTTGAATACACTGCAACCGTTTTTATTCCCATCTCACGACACGTACGAATAATTCGCAGTGCGATTTCGCCGCGGTTCGCGATCAGGATTTTCTTGAACATTTTTTCTTTTGCCATTCGTCAGATCGGAGTTGGGAGATGGGAGACGGGCGAGCACAGTCGTCCATGTCTACACATCTTCAATTTTGATTTCTGCCTTAAGCAGGCTCAACAAGAAACAAAGGCTGATCGTATTCAACCGGAGTTGCGTCATCAACAAGAACTTTCACGATACGTCCGCTTACTTCGCTTTCGATTTCGTTGAAGAGTTTCATGGCTTCGATGATGCAAAGCACTTTACCCGCTTTGATCTCATCGCCAATGTTTGCGAAAGTTGGTTTATCCGGACCTGCTGAACGGTAGAACGTACCGATCATTGGTGATTTGATAGTGATCAGGTTTGCATCAGAAGTAGCTGCTCCTTTTGTTTCAGCAACCGGCTGTGTGGCCTGTTGAGAAGCAGGTTGTGCTACCTGAGTTACCGGAGCGTGCTGCATCATAGGCACTGCCTGCTGAACAAGTACAGGTTGATCGCCTCTGTTCTTACCATTCGTCTTGATCGTGATCTTAACGTCTTTGGTTTCCAGTTCAACTTCACTTACACCCGACTTCGCGACAAATTTGATAAGGTCCTGGATTTCGTTGAGTTTCATTGTGCGTTTTGTTTGTTAATATGCAAGCGGTCAAATATAAGGTCTGTTCGTCTATTTGGTGTCATATCCCCACTTGAGATATACACTGCCCCAAGTGAATCCGCCGCCAAATGCAGCCAGAATGATGTTATCGCCTTTTTTGAAGAGTTTTTCGTAATCGTACATGAGCAACGGAATTGTTGCCGCTGTTGTATTTCCATAACGCTCAATGTTCATGAGCATTTTTTCAGGGCCAATTCCCATACGGTTTGCAGTTGCGTCGCAAATACGTTTGTTTGCCTGGTGCGGCAACAGGAATGCAACATCTTCTCCGGTGAGGTTATTCTGCTCGAGAATTTGTGCAGATACTTCTGCCATGTTAACCACTGCATGTTTGAAAACGGCTTGTCCTTCCTGGTAAACAAAATGTTCGCCAGCATCAACAGTTGTGTGTGATGCAGGTGAAACAGATCCGCCAGAAGCCATGTGCAAATGTGTAACGCCGCTTCCGTCTGATTTCAAAATGAAATCCTGCAATCCGTTTTCATCTTTCGATGGCTCAAGCAAAACTGCCCCAGCTCCGTCGCCGAAGATGATACACGTTGCTCTGTCTTTATAGTTAATGATCGACGACATTTTATCGGCGCCAACCAAAATCACTTTTTTATATCGGCCGCTCTCAATGAATTGTGAAGCAGTTGTAAGTCCGTACAGGAAACCAGAACAAGCTGCAGCGAGATCGAAGCCCCACGCGTTTGTTAATCCGGCACGTGAACAAACCAAATTTGCAGTAGAAGGAAAAACGTAATCGGGAGTAACTGTAGAGATAATTACGAGTTCAATTTCTTCCGGTTTTGTATTCGTTTTCTCGAGGAGATTCTTAATTGCGTTAACCGCCATTACGGAAGTTCCCTGCTTTTCTCCTTTGAGAATTCTGCGTTCTTTGATCCCGGTTCGCGACTCAATCCACTCGCTGGTTGTATCAACCATTTTCTCAAGATCGGCATTCGACAATACCGTTTCTGGTAAAAATGCCCCTACTCCTGTTATTGCTGCCCTGATCTTTGTCATACTAGAATGCTTTTCTGATTTTCTCCGGGAGTTTTGCATTCACCACATCACGCGAAAGAGTAATCATGTTCTTTATTGCGAGCGGGCTTGATATTCCATGTCCGATCATTACGTTTCCGTTTACGCCAAGCACCGGAGTGCCTCCGTAAATTTCGTAGTTGAAACGATCGAGGTATTCGTTTTTGATATTCTGCTTTTTCATTGCTGCATAAAACGACTCAGCAAATTTGAGCACAACGTTTCCGGTGAATCCTTCGCAGACAATTACATCTGCTGTGTCGCCGAACACATCGTAACCTTCGACATTACCAACGAATTTAAAATCGTTGGTGTCTTTCATCAACGCGTAAGCTGCTTGTGCAACGAGATTCCCCTTTTCAGGTTCTTCGCCGATGTTGAGCAATGCTACACGTGGTTCTTTCACGCCGAATACGTGCTGTGCGAAAAGGTTGCCGAGAATTCCGAACTGGTACAATACATCTGGCTTGCAATCGGCGTTGCTGCCCACGTCAAGCAGAATTGTGAACCCGCCGTTCTCTTTCGGGAATGCAGTAGTGATGCACGGGCGAATAACACCGGGAACAGATTTCACGGTGTACATAGCGCCAACGAGCATAGCTCCGGTATTTCCGCAACTTGCGAACGCGTCGAGTTGGCCTGCAAGCATCATCTTGAGACCAACTGCGATTGTAGAATTCTGTTTTTTGGAAAAAGCTTTGACGGGATGTTCTCCCATTTCAATAACTTCAGTTGCGTGTACCACGTCAACTGCGGAAGGATCAACTCCTTTCGCTTTGAGGTGAGCGCTGATCTGATCCTGATCTCCGATCAGCACTAACCGGACCGAAGCATCGAGTTCTGCAAGCGCAAGACACACGCCGTCAAGCGGTGCTTGTGGTGCAAAATCTCCGCCTAGGATATCGATCCCGATTCGCATTCAGCGCGGCGCCTTAGTCTTTTTTCTCCATCACCACTTTCCCTTTGTAATAAAGGGCGCCATCGTGCCAATATGCACGGTGCCAGAGGTGAGCTTCGCCTGTTACTCCACATACAGCGATATTCGGCGTTTCAGCCTTATAGTGTGTGCGGCGCTTATCGCGGCGGCTTTTAGAGTGGCGTTTCTTAGGATTTGGCATAACTGTTACTTATTTAATTATCACTTTTAAAATTCTTCAGCGCATTCCAGCGTGGATCGCTTTTGTTTTCTTCTTCTGTTTTTTCTCCCGGATGAAGCTGATCGAGTTTCTGAATTACATCAGGATCGCAACCTACATTTTCGGGACACACTCGTTTCGCCGGTATTGCCAATACGATGTACTGGTAAACATAAGGCGTGAGATCAAGTTCGTTTTGCGATTGCGGTATACTGATCAAATCGTCTTCGTCTTCGAAGTGATCTGCGTTCAGATTTACTACTACGTTTCGTTGATCTTCGATTTCCTGCGAATACATATTTCCGCATCGATCACATTCAAGATCTACGTTACCGTCAATCGCGACATTGAGGTTCAACAGGTGTTGCCTGCGTTCCATCTCTATCGCGACTTTGATATTCCCTGTTTGAATTTCAGAGAATTCGAGTGCTTCAAAGAACGTATCGTCCAGCTCTGCGCTGAAACTGTAATCTCCTTCTTTCATCCCCGCAAAAGGGATAACCAGATCCTTCATTTTTTAGCTCCTTTTCCCCTCTGGTAGAAGGGTGGCAAAACTAAACAAATTAACAGGATATCAACAAAAAAAGTGGGTCGAAAATGAGGATTTTCGATGAAAATGGGGTGAAAGTTGGAGGTTTTTCGTCAAAATGCTCTGGAAACGGGACGAAAAATGGTTGTTCTACACGCCAGAAGCGCGCAAAACCAGCTGCAGGTGGGTGGTTTTGTATTAACCGTGCAAGGGTTAAACCCTTGAAGGGTTCAGTTTAACGCTCGCGTCCTTCTCTTTGACGAGGAGAAGCTTTCAACGGATTCGCACTAATCTCCTTCCAGTTTGAGCGCTTGTTGAAAATATCGACTGCTGCGAAAATCGCTTCGCGCAATGAAGATTCCGAAGCCACGTTTTTACCAGCGATATCGAAAGCTGTGCCGTGATCAGGTGAAGTGCGAACGTGAGGAAGTCCGGCGGTGAAGTTTACTCCTGATGAAAACGAAACTGCTTTGAATGGCGCGAGTCCCTGGTCGTGATACATGGCGAGTACGCCGTCGAATTTTTGCCAGTTGCCTGAACCGAAAAATCCGTCGGCTGGATAAGGTCCGTATGCAGAAATGCCGGCGTTCTGTAATTGATCAACCGCAGGAAGGATAATATCTTTCTCTTCGTTGCCAAGTTCGCCATTGTCGCCGGCGTGCGGATTTAATCCGAGCACTGCAATGCGTGGCTTGCGAATTCCGAAGTCCTCGAGCAAAGTCTTCGCCATGATTTTTCCTTTCGCGACGATCTTTTCAATCGTTACTGCAGCAGCAACATCGCGCAGCGGCAAATGTTCGGTAACAAGTCCAACACGAAGATCATTGCTTACGAGAAGCATCAAAACTTCATTGACGCCGAATTTATTCTTGATATAGCCGGTGTGACCGGTGAATCCCGGAAGTGCACGAGCCACTGCGTGTTTGTCGACAGGCGCTGTAACCATTGCATCAATGTAGCCGCGTTGCAAATCTTCTACGCAAACGTCAATTGCCTTCAGCGCAAGTCGCCCCGAAGTTTCAGAAGGAACTCCGAACTCTACATCGTCTTCTGTTTCAAAACAAGGAACAAGATTAATGCGTTTGTGATTGAGCGGTTCGCCTGGTTTCACTACATGCACACCGAAATCTTCAATGCCCATTGCCTTGCGGTGCGCTTGCAGAACTTTTACGGAAGAATAAATAACCGGGGTTATTAATTCCAGAAGCGCCGGATCTGACAACGCACGAATGATGGTTTCGGGACCGATACCGTTCATGTCGCCTTGGGTAATTCCGATTCTAATCTTATTATCGCTCATGTTACAGTAGGCAGTTTGGCAGTAGTGCTGTTGGCAGTCAAATAATTCAGTTATCCTCTTATCAGCCTTCGACTCCGCTCAGTCTGATAATGTGCTCCGGTTAAATCTATACTTACTCTGTAGTCCAACCGACAACTGAACAAAGATCGCTATCTCCGGTGGTTTTCCACTTAGAAGTTTCGCCCGACCAGTATGCAGCGCCCTGAAGGTAGTGTTCCGACTCCATAACGATTTCGAAAGGGAATGAAATTCCGTCTTCGGTAGTGACTGCAAGCTTTGGTGTACAAAAGTAGTAACCAATGGATGATCCGTTGTGTTTAATTTCATTGCCTTTGCCTGCGGTTTCTTCCATCGCAATTTCGAATCCATGACCGACTTTGAAGTATTTCATCTCCTCTACCTCGTTCTTTTTCGTGTCGATGCGGAAATAACCGCGTGAGCAGTTGTAAACTACATTGCCGTCGAGGTCTGTAAGAAACTCGGTGTACTTTCTATTCTCTGGTAACTGATCAATCACGCCAACTTTCACTTGCTCGTGCGTGACGTAATTGACCTTGTAAATTGTGGCTACTGTGTGAAGTGAATTGTAGTAGGGGTAGACAAACGTGACGTTATCAATCCAGAACATCGGCAAGTGCGCCTTACCGCCGGGAATGAGCGCATAATCTTCGCCATAGCCAGCATCCTTCACCACTTCCACTTTCGGCTTTGATGCGGGATAATACCAGATCTTGTAATTGCGCTGAGAGCAATCTGTTTCCACACCGGCACCGGGAAGCGGATTGTAATCGGGATGTGCTGCTTGAGCGTACGCACCGGTTTTCAGATCGAGGATGGAGAAAAATTTTCCGCGAGCAATATCATTGGTGTAAATCACAATGCTGTCGCCGGAAGCTTTTACAAACTGATCGTGTGTGTCGACCAAAACTTTTTTGCCGATCATATCAATCACCTGTCCGTACGCCGTGATGATATAACGGTTATTGTAAATCTGGTTTCTTCCGAGATCAAAACGAATGCGCGGAACTTTGTCGCCAGCTTGCTGAATGACAACATCCATTATTTTTTCGCGTGCGCCGGGAATTCCGTCTGTGAAAGGAATGCGTACAATGTGAACCGTGTGATTGGCTGCAGCCGCAACATCGTATTCAGCTACAATGAGAAAACGCTTCTTACCTGCGGGAAGGAGATTCATCCCGAAAGAAATCAGAACCGCCCCCGTGAAAAGGCAAGCGACGATTTTTGAAACTGTTTTCCTGCCGAAGCTGAACATTCTATCCTTTGTAGTCGGAGAGGAAGTCAATCATGAGACGAACTCCAACTCCTGTTCCACCTTTTGTACGATACGCATCTTTCGCTGTGATGAAGGCCGGCCCTGCAATGTCGAAGTGTACCCACGGAGCTTTCACAAAGTGTGCCAGAAACTTGCCGGCAGTAATTGCACCCGCATAACTACCGCCAAGATTTTTGATGTCAGCAACGGAAGAGATTATGTCTTCACCGTATTCATCCCAGAATGGAAATTCAGCAAGACGTTCGTGAACACGCAAGCCGCTCAGATCGAGTGATTTTTTCACGGCAGCAGCTGCAGTTCCCATGGAAACAATTCCGTGTGGACCAATAGCGACCATCGCCGCTCCAGTGAGTGTTGCGAAATCCATCACCAGTCCTGGTTCGAATTTCTCTGCGTATGCAAGTGCATCAGCGAGAATCAATCGTCCTTCTGCATCTGTATTGAGTACTTCAACAGTCTTGCCGTTATACATCGTAATTACATCGCCAGCGACATAAGCGTTTCCGTTGATACGATTATCCGTTGCAGGAACAATTCCAATGACGTGAACATTAAGCTTCGCTTTCGCGATTGCCCACATGGTAGCACCAACTGCAGCGGCACCAGCCATGTCGCACTTCATCGTTTCCATTCCGGTACCCACTTTTACGTTGTATCCGCCTGTATCGTACACGACGCCTTTTCCAACCAACACCACAGGTTTCTTGTTGCGTGGACGAGCAGGTTTGTGTTCCATGATGGTGAACGTAGGAGGAAGATCGCTGCCTTTGTTCACAGCAAGTAATCCGCCCATTTTCAAAGCGGTGATCTTTGCTTTGTTGAGTACTTCCACTCTGAAGCCTGCATCTTTTCCGAGTCTTTTGAATTCATCGGAAAGTGCTTCGGCGCTGAGCGTAATTACTGGTTCGTTCACGAGATCGCGTGCAATAAACGTCGCTTCCACAGAGATGCGGAGTGCGTTTACCTGTTGTTCATTCAATCCCGTTCCAACGAGTGTAATCAGATCGAGTGAATTTTTCTCTTTCTCGCCGCCATTCGATTTATACTTGAGGAACTGATAATTCGAAAGAAGAATTCCTTCTGCAACCAACAGGAGATGTTCGTTGTTCGCTGTCGAATCGGCCACTTCAACCGAATCGCATTTGTTGTCGTTGAAGTATGGAATAAGAGCAGCGCCCGCTTTGCGAAGACTTTCAGCAAGCTTGTTTCGCTCTGTTTTCTTGTCTTTGAAAATTACGACGAGGCATCCCTGCGGCGTTGTGATTGAGACCGACTTGCGTTCATTTGCCGCAGCATTGCGGAAATAGTCGATATCTGTTGCGGAAAGGTTGAATTTCTTCAGCTCATCGGCGTTCGAACATACAATTACAAGGCATTTGCTGTCCGAAAGCTTAGCCGCGCGTTTAATGACCGTCATGTTTACTAATTTTGCAGTGCTAAATGTAGGTAATTTGTGGTTGCCTGCGGCGCTTTACACGGCGACAAAGCGTAACGGAGCCCGTTGTTTTCTACGTGGTTTCCTACGAGGAACGGTGGCTCGCTGAAGCGATCTTAAACATCTGAATTTTGAACGAGATGAATACTGGAGAATTATTAAAACGAGGATTGAACCAGGAGTTTTTGACTGCTGAAGAGGGTGTTCATTTGTTTGAAAACGCTCCGACTACTGAGTTGATGTGGGTCGCGAATGAGCTCAGAAAACAGAAGAAGACAGACGGAAAAGTGACGTGGATTATCGATCGGAACGCCAATACCACTAATGTGTGTATTGCGAACTGCAAATTCTGCAATTTCTATCGTATTCCGGGCCACGCTGAATCGTATATCACCGACCTTGATACGTACAAACGCAAGATTGAAGAAACGTTCAAGTATGGCGGAGAACAGTTGTTACTGCAAGGCGGACATCATCCTGATCTGGGATTGAAGTTCTATGCTGATTTGTTCCGAAACCTTAAGCAGATGTTTCCGAAACTGAAGTTGCATTCACTCGGACCTCCGGAGATTGCACACATCAGTAAACTGGAAGGAATGACTCACGCGCAAGTACTTTCTGCGTTGATGGAAGCCGGACTTGATTCATTGCCAGGCGCTGGTGCAGAAATTCTGAATGATCGTGTTCGTCGGTTGATTTCGAAAGGAAAATGTTCCGGTCGTGAGTGGCTCGATGTGATGCGCGCCGCACACAAACTTGGATTGACCACATCTGCGACAATGATGTTTGGTCATATAGAAACACATTACGAACGCTTCGAGCATCTCGTTTGGTTGCGACAGGTGCAGAGCGAGAAACCAGAAAACGCAAAAGGTTTCTTAGCATTCATTCCCTGGCCGTTTCAGGATGACGGAACATTACTTCGTCGCGTGAAAGGCGTGAAGAACACCGTGACAGGTGATGAATACATCCGCATGATTGCGATGAGCAGAATCATGTTGCCGAATATTGAGAATATTCAGGCTTCGTGGTTGACTGTTGGAAAAGAAACAGCACAAATGTGTTTGCATGCAGGTGCGAATGATTTCGGTTCTATCATGATTGAAGAGAACGTTGTTTCTGCCGCAGGTGCTCCGCATCGTTTCACGTACAAAGGAATTATGTCGGCGATTGAAGAAGCGGGATTTGAACCGCAGTTGAGAACGCAGCAGTATGAATATCGTGAGCTGCCGAAAGATATTGTGGAGCAGGTTATTAACTACTAGACGGGAGACGGGAGACGGGAGACGGGAGACGGGAGACGGGAGACGGGAGACGGGAGAAAATATTATTACTTCATACTAACCGACATCGTGCGAATAATTATTCCCTTTTTGGTTTTCCTCTTGGCAGGATGTAGCGTGACAGTTCCGGATTACACATCTGCAGAAGAAGACAATCTTTCGCCGTGGATTGATGTGTATGGTGATACGATGAAAGACTTTGCAATCTATGTTACGTATTCGGACGGAGTAGTTGTTGCGTCGATTTCGGGATACGCACATCCGGACAGCATAAATGTCATTGAGGATATTGATGTTTCGATAACGGAGTTCAGTGATCAGGACCCTACACTCATGATTTGCTACGGCGTTTTTCCAGGCACAACGAACGAGTATATCGAATCACGCGATTACAGCTCAGTTGCAGACAGCGTCGTTGCGGGTTGCGACACGCTTGATGGAGATCAGATTGATTTTCAAATGACACGAACATATTCCGCGCTACAAGACAAGCTCCCCGAAACACTCGAGTTGAATTACGAGGTGAAAACTATTTACGGCAGTAAAACAGGGAAGCATGTTTTCAGGAAATATGAGAAAGAGTACGAGCAGGTGATGCGATTACATTAGTGCGTGATCCTGAGACCTAAGATTGTAGCTTAAATTTTGCCGCAGATTCGCAGATTCCGCAGATTGATAAATTAAAGAAGAGTGTCTGTAATCGTAGTCTTTTCCTAACATATTGCTCTGGGATTTTGACTTACATTTGCACTGCAAACAAAATACTTTCGTGTAATCCTGACGTTCACAGTCGCGATTCACGAATTCAAACGCTGAAAATAAACTGTTATGATTAAACGACTACTGGTGCCAGCATTTTTGCTGATCAGCGCTGCTGCAAGTGCACAGTGCAATGATTTGTTCTTCTCTGAATACCTGGAAGGGGCGAGCAACAACAAAGCCATTGAAATTTACAATCCGACATCATCGGCTATCAATCTCACAGATTATGTGATTTACCGTTACAACAACGGATCTCCAACACCAACAGACTCTTTGTTTCCACTAGACATTCTTGCTGCGGGAGATGTTTGGGTTGCCGGAAATCCATCCGCTGTTGCCGCGATATTGAGTGAGTCGGATACGCTGCACACCATCACCTTCTTCAATGGTGATGATGCGCTGAGCCTGAAGAAAATTTCATCAAACACGGTGCTTGATATCATTGGCATAATCGGCGTTGATCCCGGCACCAATTGGCCTGTAGGTACAGGGGCTACCAGTGAATTCACGCTGACCCGTATGATCGGAACTCAGCAGGGAAATTTAACATGGTCGACTGCAGCCACTGAGTATAATGTGCACCCGCAAAATACTTTCGATTCACTTGGATTTCATACAATGACATCTTGCTGTGTTGCACCAACACTGCAACTTTTGACACAGGTTGATGTTTTGTGCAATGGTGGCAATGACGGGTCGATTCAGGTGAACGCAACAGGTTCAGGTCCTATCACTTTCTCATGGGTGAATCGTCCGGAAACAACTCCATTTCTCACGGGGATACCTGTAGGCACCTATTCTGCCGTAGCTACAGGAGCATGCGGTGCAGATACTATGACGTTTACAATTAGTGAACCAGCGTTGTTAACGCAAACACTTACGGCGTCGACTCCATCAGGATGCACATTGGCTGACGGCTCACTTACAGTAACTCCTAGCGGCGGAACACCAGGTTATACGTATATGTGGTCAAACGGATGGATAACTGCAACGACTTTCGGTTTGAACGCAGGCATCTATACTTGCACCGTAACATGCGCAAACGGATGTACAAGTGTTGAGACGTATACGGTTCAGAATACACCACCACCAACTGTGAATGTTTCATTGAACCTTGATACAGCGTGCACGAGCTCAGTAAGCATTGCACTTTCAGGAGGTTCACCAGCCGGTGGTGTTTATTCAGGTGTAGATGTAACCGGAGACTCTGTGTTCACGCCAAACATCGTTGGATACAGTGTGGTGACTTACACATTCACTGACACTAACGGTTGTACTGCTTCTGCAATGGACAGCGTTTGGGTGGATGGTTGCATGAGCATTGGCGAAATTGCTTCGAATGACTTCCTGCTTTCACCAAATCCATTCACGGATGTGTTGACGATCCAGTTTGCAGGTAGTGATAATGTCGTTTCCATTTTCAACATGCAGGGTCAACTGGTGTATAGTGAGAACACGCCTGGAACTACATCACGAATTTCACTGGCGCAATTGCCTGCCGGAGTTTACACGATTCAGGTTGTAAATGCGAATGGCGTTGTAACGAAGAAGATACAGAAGGCTGATTAATCAGTTTTCACACTCATACAAAGAAAGGCTCGGTGAAAATCGGGCCTTTCTAATTAGTTGATGAGCGAATTAGTTGATTAGTTGATGGTAGAGTATATTTGAGAAGTGACTACTAATCAAAGCCTTCCTCTCTCCAAGCAAATCGCGTACGCCTTCGGCATGATGGGATGGGGAATTATGATCAACCTGATCAGTGTGATCATTGTTTATTTGTACGTACCACCGGATGCAAGTGGGTTACCGACATTAATTACTCAAGCAACAATCTTCGGAATATTCAATGTGATAGCGATTATTACGGCGAGTGGTCGATTGATAGATGCGGTGTATGATCCATTCATTGCGCAGTTCAGTGATCAGAGTAAAAATCCAAAGGGAAGAAGAATTCCGATTATGAAATGGGCGATCATTCCTTCGTTCATTTTTTGCGTCCTTGTGTTTTATCCCCTGACAGATACGGAGAGCACAACCAACATTGTATGGCTGGTTATAACGCTTGTGCTGTTCTATGTTTCTTCCACGAGCTACATTATTCCGTACAATGCGTTGTTACCCGAACTTGCTCATGATTCTGCGTCGCAGGTGAAATTAGCAACATGGCAATCGGTTGGATATGTTGTTGGTATCGGAGTAGCATCGAATGCATTCAATCTGACCGATGTTCTTCATGTGGGACTTGACATGAGCTCGCGACTGAATGCCCTGCAACTTACTGTTGTAATTCTAGCAGCAATTGGAGCTGTTTGTATGCTAATTCCGGTTCTTGCGATTGATGAGCGAAAATACGGATCTAAGAAACCACACGCTGTGCCGATGCGGGAAGCCTTGCGGGAAACACTGACGAACAGAAATTTTCTATTATTCGTAGTTGCCGATTTTTCGTATTTCATCAGCGTAACGTTAATTACGTCCGGTCTGCTCTATTTCGTAAAAGTGCTGTTGCAGTTGCCTGAATCGCTTGGGAATAAACTGATGATTACGATGGTCCTGGTTTCGTTCCTGTTCTATCCCGTTACCAACATCTTAGCTGGTAAAATCGGAAAGAAGAAAATCGTTCTTGCGTCGCTACTTTTGCTTTCCGGCATTTTTCTGGGTGTGTATTTTCTGGGGCGATCCGATCTTGATCCGTACGTTCAGATATTCGGATTGATTGCGTTGGCGGCTATTCCATTTGCTGCGTTGAATATTTTACCGAATGCAATTCTTGCGGAGATCATTCAGAAAGACATTGAAGAAAGTGGTGAGAATAAAGAAGCGGTATTTTTCGCTGTGCGATACTTCTTCGTGAAGATTGCGCAGACATTCGGCATTGCTTTGTTCTCCATGTTTCTGATTTATGGTAAGGATGTTGGAGATGATGCTGGAATCCGGATGAATGGATTGTTGGGCTGTGGATTGTGTCTGCTTGCTGCGCTGGTGTTTACGCGGTTTCGTGAGAAGAAAGATAATGGCTGACATCCGTTGCAGAATGGTACGCTGAAAGAACGGAAAATACAGATCAAAACGGATTTGTGAGAACCAGGATCGTGGCTTCAAATTTTAACCGCAAAGTCGCAGAGGCGCAAAGTCAAAGCAAAGAAATTTATCGCGTAATATTATTCGGGCGGGCGTAAATCATTTGCATGACGTTGATATTACGCATAGCAAATGCAGCTTCGCAATAACACAAGTAATAATTCCACTTGCGGATGAATGCGTCGTCGAAGCCAAGTTTTTTTACGTTGGGAAGATTTGCATTGAAGCGATCGCACCAGGTGTTGAGTGTACGCGCATAATGCAAGCCCATGTCCTTCAGATCGACGAGAGTTAAATCACCGGTTTTGTTGATGGCATCATTGAGTGCACCAACTGAAGGGAGTAGTGATCCCGGGAAAATGTGTTTCTGAATCCAATCGACACCATGCCTGAGATTTTCGAAACGTGAGTCCGGACATGTGATGACCTGAATACCGAGAAGACCGTCCTTCTTCAGAAGTTCGTGGCACTTTTTGAAATACGGTTCGAGATATTCTGCGCCTACCGCTTCGAGCATTTCAATGGAAACAATCTTGTCGAATTTGCCGGTGACCGTGCGATAATCCTGCACCACCACATTCACTTTGTCGGTGAGATTGTGTTGTGCTACGCGTTCTATGGCTAGCTTGTGCTGTTCTTCTGAAATTGTGACGGTCGTAACTTTGCAGCCATACTTAGATGCAATATGAATTGCGTTTCCGCCCCACCCGCTTCCGATTTCAAGAACGTGATCTGTCGGTTTCAATTTCAATTGCTGACACAGGCGGTCATATTTTTCATACTGCGCCTGTTCCAAATCGAAATTATCGTCTTTGAAATAAGCCGAGGAATAGGTCATTGACGGATCCAGAAACAAAGCGAAGAAATCGTTGTTGAGATCGTAATGCGCTGAAATATTTTTTCGTGATCCTTTCACGCTATTCGAACGGCGTAAATGACGAACCGTGTTGAATGCTTTCAGAATATTCACAATTGCAGATTGAACAGAACTGCCCGAAACGCCCGGTACATTTTCCACATTCAGCAAAAACCATTTGATAACATTGGTGATGTTGTCTGTTTCCCATTCGCCTTCAACGTATGCTTCACCAAATCCAACGTCACCATACAAAATACAACGCTTGAAGAAATACTTGTCGTTGATTTTTACATTAGCAACAATCTGGCCTTCGCCGTTTCCAATAACTGTTTTCGACCCATCGGGAAATGTAACATTCAGCGTGCCGAGATTCATGTTCTCGAGCAGCTTCATCACTTGTTTGTGATAAAAACCGGGCTGGTATGGTGTGTTCTTAGGCATTTATTTGTCTCCGTATTTACGCATAACGTCGCGTTGCAGATTTGCGTGCGCGCCCTTTTTATGGAACGGAATCTTCTTGAACCATAATATTAAGGCATTCCAGTGAATCAAAAACATGATCTGTAACGGAATTATCGGGAAACGCAGGAAATACTTCAGCAAATTCCATCCAGAGAAGGCTTTACGATTTCCGGTGAGTGTGCTGATAAAAAATCGACGACCGTCTTTGATGTCGTCAATACGGATATTTAGCTTCTCGCCGGGAACACCAACCACGAATTCAAAGTTTGCGTCGTGATCGATGAAAGGTGAAACGTAGAAATACTTGGTGGTGTTGAGGATGAATTTTTCGTCTTTCTTTTCAGTCACCAGATACGTTTTCATTTCACGATACGTGTTGCAGACTTCAACGATGGAGCAAACTACATTATCGTTTTTGTCGTGACAGATGTAAAACGAAACCGGGTTAAAGTTGTAACCAAGCACCGCCATGTTAGTGAGCAACATGATTTTACCATCGGCGTTGTGAATGCCGTTTTGCGCGAGATAATCGAGTATATGTTGTTTGGTATTCTTCGATTGATCCGGATTGTCGGCCGGCAGTTGCAGGTGTTCCCGATCGCGGTATGAAAAGAAGTTGAACTTGTTGCGGGAGAACATGAGGTGTTTCTTCGCAAGCCCATCGAGCTCATCCAGGTCAACGTAAAACATAAAGACGCTGTAATGAAACCGATGAACCTTTGGTTCGAGGCGGTTGTGCATCACGAGGGCTTTATACAGGCAAGAATTCAAGTTCGCTTTGTAGATGATTGCTGACCCGAATCTGGACTTTTCTTTGCCGCAGATTCGCAGATTACGCAGATTAAAATTATTACAATTTACTGCACACTTCCACTGCAGACATGTACGCATCTTCGTGAAAACCGTAGCGGAAATAGCTGCCGCAAAAGTAAACCGGACCGGATTCGTTGAGTTTGTGCAACTCTGCCTGGGCATTCATAGCCGATACGTCAAACAAAGGGTGCGTGTAGTTGATGGATCGAATCAATTTCTTCGGATCGATGCTTCCTTCGATCGGATTTATAGAAACGAAATAGTTTTTCTTGTCGGAAACACCCTGCAAACTATTCATCCAATAAATCGTTGTTGGAACAGGAACACCCTTACGTTCTTCGATACGGTAGTTCCAGCTGCTCCACGTTGATTTCGTTTTCGGCATTACAGATTCATCGGTGTGAACGGCTGCGATGTTTTCCTGATACCTGAAACAAGACAACAAACGAGATTCTTCGGCTGTCGGTTGTTCTAACATCGCGAGCGCTTCATCGCCATGAGCAGCAATTACCACCTTGTCGAATGTGTGTTCTTTGCCGTCCTGTGTCGTTACAATTGCTTTCCCGTTCTCGCGACGAACAGATTTCGCGCCGTTGTTGATCACGAAACGATCTTTGAAAGGAGCGATGAGAATTTTCTTGTACGATTCGCTTCCGTTGATGAGCGTGTACCACTGGTGTTGCGTATCCAATCCGAGAAATCCGTGGTTCTTAAAAAAACGCACGAGAGATACGATTGGAAATTCAAGCATCAGTTCCATTGGTGTGCTCCACACGGCGGAACTCATTGGAACGAGATACTTCCACAGCATGTCTTCGCCGTAACCGAATTCCTTGATGTATTCCCGTACCGAGTAGTTGCGGTACTTTTCCTGATCGAGAATTTTCACGCTCTCTTTGTTGAAGCGGGAAATCTGTTTCAGCATTTTAATGTAGCGGAAGTTGAAAATATTTTTGCGTTGAGCGAATAATCCGTTCAATCCGCTGCCGCAATACTCGAGTCCGGAAGGAACGTGTTGTACGCTGAACGACATGCTGGTTTTCTTTACTGGCGCGTCTATCTCGGCAAACATTTTCGTGAGATGCGGATACGTTTCGTAATTGAACACCATGAAGCCCGTGTCCATGTGCACCTGCGAATCGCCTTCGGGAACTGAAACGGTATTGGTGTGTCCACCGATGTAATCGTTTTTCTCGAACAGAGTGATGTCGTACTTCTTGTGCAGAAGATGACCGCAGCCCATGCCGGCGATTCCTGTTCCTATGATTGCTAATTTTTCCATCTGTTGCCTGCCTGCGGCGCTCTACACGGCGGCACAGCGAAACGGCGACGTACTTTGTATTTCGAAGCCCACGCGGCAACGGCGTGATCGCCATGGCGATCTGTTATCGTTTTCTAAATAAATAATGGCTCACGATCCATTCATCGCCCTTGTTGAATCCCCAGAGTTCGGCGCAGGCCATGTAGAAAATTCTCCAGTAGACCCACCACTTCGTAGCCTGTTCTTTGCCGTAGGTTTTTTCGAACAGCGGCATGATCTCAGTTTTGTGCGCGTCCATGTTTTCCAGCCAGGCTTCTGAAGTCTTGCTGTAGTGCATTCCGCTCACTTTCCAGTGCTGCTCCTTCACAAGATCATCGTCGAAATAGAAGAGCAAATCATCGCTCGGCATAATCCCGCCCGTGAAGAAATACTTGCTCATCCAGTCGCTTTCGTCGATCACTTCAAATTTGTAAGCAAGTGTTTTATGTGTGAAGATGTGCACGAACAGTTTTCCATCGGGTTTGAGCGCATCTGCAACCAGCTTCATCAATTTCTGATAATTGCGCATGTGCTCGAACATCTCGACAGAAACTACCCGGTCGAATTTTTTGCTGATGGAAAATTTATTGATGTCGGAAGTAATTACTTCGAGGTTGGAGATGCTGCGCTTCTTTGCAATTTCGTCGATGTAGATTTTCTGTGTGCGCGAATTAGACACAACGGTAAATCTGCTATTCGGAAATTTCGCCGCCATGAAAAGCGAAAGCGATCCCCAGCCACATCCGAGCTCCATTACATCTTGTCCGTCTTTCAATTCTGCGCGCTCACACGTAAGTTCAAGCATGTCGTGCTCGGAAGTGTTGATGTCAGTTACACCATCCTTCCAGTAGCCACTGCTATACTTGAGATGCCTGCCGAGACAGTATTGATAAAATTCGGTGGGGACCTCGTAATGCTGTTCGTTCGCTTCTGCTGTATTGATTGCAATTGGCGACGCTTTCAGTTCTGTAATAAGCTGGAGAAGGTTTGCTTTGTTCGCTTCGGGTGAACCTTTGTCTTCGTCGCGGAGACGTTGCCGTAGTAAAGCACGAATGCGATTGCGGATTAAAAAATCAGGAACCAGATCCTTCTCTACAAACTTATCGTACCACATCACGTGTTATTTTAACCGCCAAGACGCCAAAACGCCAAGTCCTTTATTTCTTTTTAGGCAATGGAACGAAAGCACTTGTCGTACGTTGATACTCGCGGTACAAGTCTCCTTTGCTGCGGACTGCTTGTTCTTCCGTCATTGGAATTCCTGTGACTTTGAAAATGAGATAGCCGATAGACAAAGGACAGATGATTGAAATCCAACCGTAAGGACTTGGCAATGCCATGATGAAAACAGAAACCCAAATCATCAGCTGAAAAAAGTAATTCGGGTGACGTGAGTAATACCACAATCCGTCTTCACAAACTTTTCCTTTGTTAGCCGGATTCTTTTTGAATGCCGCGAGCTGATAATCAGAAAGACCTTCGCCGATAATTGCAATTGCCCAGAGTGCGGCACCGATGTATTCGATCGTGTGTATTTGCGGATCAGTATTCAGGGCAATCAGGAAATACGGGATAGCGAGCATTACATTTGAAAAAGCTTGTCCCTGGAAGAAGAAAAAGAAAACCGTGTCGCTCCATTCTTCACGTAGTGCTTTGTAGCGACCCTCTTCGACTTTGAGGTGGCTACCAACGCGAATGAGCAGATAAATTCCTAAACGCAAACTCCACAATGCAGCCAATCCGCATACCAGCATTTTCCGGTGTTCGTTTCCTTCAGCGAGAAACCAAATGATACCCGCGATTACCAAAAAGTTAAACGCCCAGAAAATATCGACGATACCATTGTTCTTAATGATCCGTCCCCAAATGTAGATGAGGATCATGATGAACGAAACTGCAGCGAAAGAAATCAGCGGTAGTGATAAGTAAGGGCTCATGAGTGAGGAGGGCAGAGGGTGGAGGTACGAGTTTGGATGGAGAAATTACATCATTACTAGTTATGCCGTGACTTTCCTAAGCTTGATTATGCCGACCCAATTCAGCGCGATGATAATCGGATAACTTGGATCAAGCTCAAACCATTTTTTCCCAAAGTTCGGGCTGTTAGGACTTTTGTGGTGATTGTTCTGCAACAGTTCTCCCATCAGGAAGAAATCGAGAGGTACGGTATTCTTGCTATGATCATCGTTCTCAAAAGAGCTATAGCCGTATTTATGTCCGCACCAGTTTACGATTGCACCTTGCACAGGTCCCATGAAGAAGTGAATTGGCAGTAATGCGAAGCACCAGTAATATGGAGCAAATTTGAGGTAGAATAAAAAGTAGAGTACTCCGAATGCTACACGCACGAACCACATATCAGAAATCTTGTCGAGCAATTTCCATTCGGGATAATTACCCTGAAAAGCTTTCTCCGGCTGCGCACCGTACTTCGCGTAGTTGAGGTAAATGTCTTTGGTCTTCATCGTCATGTGCCATACGTCTTTGAAGAAGTGTGGAGAATGCGGATCCTTTTCTGTATCGCTATACGCATGGT
The DNA here is from genome assembly GCA_040377305.1 of Flavobacteriales bacterium. Classification (GTDB taxonomy): domain Bacteria; phylum Bacteroidota; class Bacteroidia; order Palsa-965; family Palsa-965. The sequence goes on from JBEIPA010000006.1 coordinate 141,742, forward strand.
GCATTCGATGCATGATTGCATAAGCCCGGGGATTGAGGAAAGAAGATCCTTGCGTGATGAATGTGAAGAAGTAGAAGAATTTTTCCCAAAAAGGGTTCATTGCAAACATCTTATGCGAAGCATAGCGATGGAGGAAAAAGGTCTGTGCGAAAAGCGACAAAAACCAATGTGCGAGGAAGAAGATTACTATATACATGAATTGAGCGAAGCGCTATTTGAACGTGAGTGCAAATATCGGGACTTAATTGCCAAGATATACGTGTAAATGGTAATTGGGGATTGGAGGAATGGGGATTGGGGCAATGGGGAATTAGGGCAATGGGGCAATGGAAATTAAACACGTGAGATAACTCTCAGGGATGCAGATATTTTCACAGCTATATATCGCAATAGCCTAGTACCCAATCGCCCTATCCCCTATTTCCCTAATCCCTTATTTATTATATTCGTAACCTACAAGAATTTACTATGCCTACAAACAACCATTTTCTGGTACCTACTGATTTTACCGCGGTCGCTGATTGCGCCCTGCAACACGCATTATCTGTTGCAAAAACTGTTAACGGACATGTTACGCTGCTCCACGTTATCGGTAAATCCGGTGAGCGTGTCAGTGCTCAAAAGAAGCTTGCAGAAATTGCACAGAAGGCCGCACAGTGGTCGGGTGTAACGATTGAAACTGTTGTGAAAGAAGGCAACATTTTCGACGACATTGGTGGAGTTGCAGAATCACTTGGTGCGAAACTCATTTTCATGGGAACTCATGGCGTGAAGGGCATGCAACATATTACAGGAAGCCATGCGGTGAAAGTATTTACGAATTCAAATGTTCCTTTCGTTGTTGTACAGGAGCGTGGAATCCGTAATGGCTATAAGAACATTGTACTTCCCATGGACCTGAGTAAAGAATCGAAACAGAAGCTTGATCTCGTTATCAAGATGGCTGCTTACTTCGGATCGAAGGTTCACATTTTCTCTCAGCATGAAAACGATGAGTTCATCAAGAAGTCGATTATGCTGAATACGAATTACGCGAAGAACGAATTGGTGAAACATAAAGTTGACTTCGATATTCAGGAAGCAACAGAGCAAGGGAATTTCGTAAAGCAGATGCTTGACTACGCGAAGAAGAGTGATGCTGACCTGATTGCAGTTGTCAACTCTCAGGAGCGCGGCGTGCACGAATTACTTCACGGCACAGCGGAGCGTGAAACGATCACGAATGAAGCACAGATTCCGGTAATGGTTGTTAATCCGATCAGTGTAACGAACGCGAAGATTGCGTATTTCATTTCGGGTTAGTAGCTGGAAGCAGTCCGGACGCTAAGTTGAGATACTGATCGCTGCTATTTGATTTCCAATCTGGCGATCGTAGAAATGTGCTCTTCGCTTCCTGTTTCGAGATAGAGCTGGCAGCGTTCGAGATAAATTGCAGAAACAATATCGGTTGGTTCGAGGGCAAGTGCATGTTCGAATTTTTCTTTTGCCTGCGCTATCTTCTTCTCACGATATAATTCGATACCGTCGTTGTACGCAGAAAGCATTGCGAAATAATTTCCGGAAACATTTTCCTCGCTCTTTCCGATTATTTGCCAGATCTGAACCGGTTCGTGTTTTCCTTTCGCCATTACGTTGTCTACGAAACGCGTCCGGTAAATCGATGCGTCTTCGAGTGCAAGAATGGTATCGAGACTGGTGAGCACTCCTACTCCATACATTTTCGTCATGCCCTCGATGCGCGAGGCAAGATTCACAGCGTCACCAATTGCCGTGGAATCCATTCGGTCATTCGCGCCGAGTGTTCCGATGATCACATTGCCAATATGTAAACCGATACCCATGGCAAGCGGCTCCTTTCCGTCTTCGGTGCGATGTGCATTGTATTGCTGTAACCCGATTTGCATTTGCAACGCAGCGTCAATGGCAAACTTCGCACTACGGGTCGACTCCGTTTTTTCGAACAGCGCCATGATTCCATCGCCCATGTATTTGTCAATGAAGCCATTGTTCGCTGTGATTGGTGGCTCTACGTACGACAAATATTTATTGAGCATGCTGAACACATCTTCCGGCGACATTGTTTCAGCAATTGACGTGAATGAACGAATGTCGCTGAACAGAACTGTTACTTCATCACGTTCAGCATTGCCCGGTTTAATGGAATGAATTCCGTCTTTCGCTATGCGCGTTAAAAACTGTGCGGGCACAAATTTCCGAAATGTGCTCGCATACATCTCTGCCTGGAAAAAAGCGCCGGAGAAACGTGAAGAGAGGGAGAAGGATTGCGCGAATGTAACAATGAGGAGCCCGGCGGAGAGGTACAGCCCGGTGTGAATGAACTCCATCTGATTTAAAGTGTCGTTTACAATTGTGAGCAGGAAAAATAATGTTGTTGCAAGAAATATTCCTGCGCCGTCCAGTTTTTTGCGAAGCGCTTTGACAAAAACCCAGATGGTGATCATGCCTACAATCCATGCGTATCCGGTGAAGACATACGACGTATTGGTGAAGATTGTGGTTGGCGTTACAATTACAAATGCAATCAATGCCAGACCAAAACCTGCAATGCTGCGATAGATGATTCTGTTCCACTCCGTAGGGAACAATTTTCTGCAGAATGCGACGTAAATTCCGGGACTCGTAAAGGTTAGAATGTATTCGATTTTGCGAGCGAGATGCCAATCCATTCCCGGGAAAATATGATTGATGAGAATTTCTCCTGTGAGCAGACTTCGGACACTGATTACGAAACACATGAGTCCGAAGAATAGCGTAGTTGAATCTTTTCTGCGCAAGACATATAAACCAAAATGGTAAAGCGCCATCATGAAAAGACATCCGAACAAAAACATTTCAGTGAGTACACGCGAGTCGCGATTCGACTGCACTTGCTGCACTTCGCCAAATTCTATTGGCAACCAGAATCCGCCTTTGCAGTGATCGAAGTTGGAAATCTGCATTGTGAGCGTAATCTCATTTGAATCGGGGACGAATGTTACAACATGCGGAGCGTATTGTGGCTGTGAAATGTCGGAGTTGTCTCCCACTGTTCCGTTTGTAGCGACAAGTTTCTCATCGATATAAAATCTGTACGCGTTGCTCACGGTAAGAATACTGATTGCGCGCATGTCTCCGGAGTCAGGAAGCTTTACGTCAAGCTTGTACGTTGCAAATCCTTTCGCCGGAAGCGATGGAATAGTCTGAAAAGACTTGTTGTTCCAAATGCCCGGCACAGGCATGAACGTTCTCGAGTCATACGAAGGTTGAGTTGGATCCACCAGTTCTTCCCAATGGAACGCCCAATCTCCGTTAAGCCGAACAGAACCATTTTTGAAATCCCACTGGCGCAGATCGATGCTACCGTTCTTCGCTACGGGTCGTGAAACTTCCTGTGTTTGATTAAACAGCGCATAAATAAGCACGCACACCGGTAAAAAAACGATGAGCGAAGAAAAAAGTTTTCGGGCGCGGGTATCAGTCATTAACCAATAGAAATCAGCGAATAGACTACCAAAATAAGCAATCGGTTAATGAAATGGTGAAAAATCAGACCGAACGAAGCATTTCTGCGGTAAGAATTCCCCAGTGAGAAACAGGCAAACATACTTGTTGAGAAAAAGAAACTCAGTAACTTGCGAAACGGCAAATTTTCAAGCGTTATAGTGTCTTAATAAACAAACCCAAATCGATGAGAAAACTTTTCCTCCTCTCACTATTTTCCTTTTCTGCATTTCCGGTATTCGCACAACTTTCAGGAACCTATTCCATAGACGGAAGTTCTGCTGCGAGTGCAACGAACTACGTAACTGTTGGCGATGCAATCTCTGACATGGTCTCGGGCACGCGTGCTGATGGTGGACCTATTAACGGACCCGGCGTTAGTGCAGCAGTAACGATCAGACTGGAATCGGGCAGTGGTCCATATAGCGAACAACTAATAATTCCTGCGATTTCAGGCGCATCTGCAACCAACACAATCCGTATCACAGGTGGACCCGGACGAGAGATGATTACGTATAGCGCTACTACTACAACCGATAGGCAAGTGGTGAAACTCAGCGGTGCACGTCACATCATTCTGGATAGTCTTACGTTTGTGAACACCGGCGCAACATACGGTTACGGTGTGCACATTACCAATGGTGCTGACAGTAACGTTGTTTCGAATTGTTCTGTAATTACCAATAACACTGCGACTACCAGCAACTTTGCCGGAATTACAATATCCGGTGCAACGGTGGCAGCGAACGGAGATTTCGGGGACGACAACCTGATCATGAATAACAACGTGAACGGAGGTTATTACGGTATCACGATGCGCGGTACGGGAACTACGGTTTTCAATCGGCGTAACGCAGTAATCGGAAACATCGTTCAGAATTTTTACTACTACGGCGTATATTGTTATTATCAGGATTCAACAATTATCAGGGGAAATACAATTTCTGCACGCGTAGCAGCAACCGCTGCCGGCTATGGAATTTACCTGAATTACATTGACCGTTTCAGTATTGAGCAGAACCGTCTTTTCAATCTGGGCGGGAATGGTATCTATGGCACGAGTGCAAATTACCAGGGTGGAACCGGAACCGCGCGTTCAAGAATTGTAAATAATATGATTGGGGGAGGTTGGATAGATGCAACATCTGCTTATGGAATCTACCTGCTTACCAATACACGCTATGTCGACATCTGGCACAATTCAATTTCGATGACGGGCAGTGGCCCGCGCGCAATCTACCTTACAGCTGGCCTCGGCAATAACATTCAGAATAATTCGTGTGCTGCATTTGGTTCAACAACCGGCTATGCACTTTACGTCACTTCTGCTGCGACTGTAACCGCAGTCGATTACAACAATTATTATGCTCCCGGATCCTCGAATTTTATTTACGTAGGGGCTGCCTTTTCCACCGCAACCTACGTTGGAGGTGGAGGATTCAATGTCAATTCGCGCGATGGTGATCCGGTTTATCAGAACAACGCAACGAACCTGCATACTTCTGCGTTACAGTTGTTCGATGCGGGAACCAATGTTGGCATCACAACTGACTTCGATGGTCAGACGCGACCAATGGCGCCAACTGCATTTTACGATATCGGTGCTGATGAATACGTTCAGGTTCTGAATGATGCGGGAGTTGTTTCTTCTACAAGCCCAGTGCCTCCATTCGGTCCCGGAGTTCAGAACATCGATGTCGTGTTGTTCAACTACGGCTCCGCTACACTAACGAGCGCGCAGGTAAACTGGGATGTGAACACGGTATTACAAACACCGTTTGCATGGACCGGAAGTGTTCTGACCTATACCAGTTCATCGCCTGCAACAATCGGAACTTATAATTTCATCTCGGGAACTACATACAATATCCGTGTGTGGACAAGCAATCCGAATGGTGTTTCCGATCAGCAGATACTGAATGACACTTTGTATTTCACCGTGTGTACTGCACTCAACGGTGTGTATACTATTGGAGGCGTTGGCGCTGATTATCCAACTATCAATTCCGCAGTAACTGCGATGAGTTGTGGTGGAATTCTTGGTCCGGTGACTTTAAACTTAACGCAGGGTGCTGGTCCTTTCAATGAGCAGGTAATCATTCCAGCCATTGCCGGAACAAGTGCAATTAATACCGTACGTCTGAACGGAGGTGCGAATCGTGAAATCGTTGAATACACAGCTACACTTACAAATGAACGTGCTGTAATTAAACTCAATGGTGCCGATCACATCATTCTCGACAGTATGCGCATCATCAATAACGGAACTACCTACGGGTATGGTGTGCAGCTAACTAATTCAGCCGACGATAATGTGGTGAGAAACTGTATCGTACAGGTGAGCACCACAGCTACAGCCAGCAACTTCGCAGGCATTACGCTGTCGGCGGCCACAGTTGCTACCGCAGCTGATAATGGCGATAATAATCTGATTGAAAATAATACGGTTAATGGTGGATACTATTCTGTTACCATGCGCGGCCTGAGCACAACGGTGTTTGATCAGAATAATATTGTGCGCAACAACACGCTGTATAATTTCTACTACTACGGCGTGTATTGCTATTCACAGAATCTGCCGGTGATCGAAAACAATAGTATATCTGCACGGCCAACTGCAACGGCATCCGGGTATGGTGTTTATCTCTATTACGCAGATCGTTTTATTGTTGAGGAAAATGATCTTGACTCGATCGGTGGCAATGGTATTTACTGTTACTACGGAAACTATCAGGGCGGAACAGGCACACAACGTGCCCGCATTGCCAATAACATGATTGGTGGATCGTGGCGTGACGCTGCCTCAGCGTACGGTATTTACCTGACCACTAACAGCAGATATATTGATGTGTGGCATAACTCCGTTAGCATGAACGGAACCGGGCCACGCGCATTGTACATTACAGCCGGTACAATGCATGATGTACGCAATAACTCTTTTGCGTTGTACGGCGCAACTACCGGTTATGCAGCATACGTGACGAACACTACGTATGTTTCGCAATTCGACTATAACAATTTCTACGCTCCCGGTTCTGCAAACTTCGTTTATGTAAGTGCCGCCTACTCCACTGCGACTTATGTTGGCGGAGGTGGATGGAACCTGAACTCCCGCGATGGCGATCCGATTTACACCGACCCGGCGAACGATCTGCACGCAACCGGTCCTCAGTTGTATGACGGAGGAACGAATGTCGGAATCACAAATGATATTGATGGTGATGTCCGCCCGCTTGCACCTTCAGTTGGTTACGACATAGGGGCTGATGAATATCTCGTATTAAGCAACGACAATGAATTGGTGCAGATTATTTCTCCGGTGTCGCAGGCGTGTGCGAACAGTGCAATGAGTGTAGAAGTTGTAATTACGAATTATGGAGTGAGTACCATTACTTCAATGCCAATCACCGCCCAGATTACGGGTTATGTAAATACTACGCTTAATGCAACGTATACCGGAAGCCTTGCGTTCGGACAATCGGATACTGTATTGGTGGGAACATTCAATTCGAATCCTGGCGGAACATTAACGATCACCGCATATTCCACGTTGGTGGGTGATCAGAATATTACGAATGATACTGTCAGCGTTTCGCTAGTGATCACACCTATTGCACCAGTAGCGGTTGGTTCAAACACTTCAACATGCATTGGCGATTCGGCTACACTCAATGTGACTACAGATGGCTTCCTTCATGCGTGGTACGATGCTCCGGCAGGCGGCAATTTGCTGACCACGGGGGATACACTCACCACCAGTGCGATTACGGCAAGCACAACTTACTATGTTGAATCAGCGAACACGACCACCAACAATCTTGTTACCCAATACACAGGCGGCAACGGATGCGATGGTGCGATGTTTGACATTGTGCCCAACGTAAATCTCACGGTAGATTCATTCGCGATTAATATTGGAAGTGTAATTGCTGAACAAGTCCGCATTTACGTATGCACTACCGGAACTTATGTAGGTAACGAAACAAATCCAGGTGCATGGATCATTGCTGGAACTGTGGCTGTTACCGGGCAAGGTGCAGGCAACCCAACGATGATTCCTATCGGGAACATTAATATGATTGCAGGACAACCGTATGGTATCTATGTTACTATGCTGTCGGCCAACCTTGATTATACTACTGGCAGCCAGTCGTTCAGTAACAGTGATATGACCATCAATACAGGCGCGGGACTTTGTGCTTTGTTTGCTACCGTGAACGCCGGAAGGATTTTTAACGGTACTGTTTATTACTCCACCAGCGTATGTCCGAATCCGGTTCGTACTCCGATAACCGTAACCGCACTTACTCTTCCAACTGTTTCACTTGGAAACGATACAACTGCGTGTGAAACCTTGGTTTTAGATGCAGGCAATCCTTCAATGACATACATCTGGTCAACTACTGAAACAACACAGCAGATTACCGCAACTTCAAGCGGACAATACAGCGTTGCAGTGAACGACGGCACATGTAATGGTCGCGACACAATCAATTTGACAATCAACCCGAATCCGGTGCTCACCACTTCTATTGCCGACGGAAATCTTTGTATGGGCGAGAGTGATACGATGTATGTATCCGGTGCAATGCTATACAGTTGGAGCAGCGGTGGAGTTGGAACCATGGAAATAGTAACCCCGTTTACTACTACGCAGTACACCGTGTATGGACTTGATGCGAACGGATGTACAGATACGGATACGCTGCTCATTACGGTGAATGCAATTCCTGTAGTCTCTGCTACAGCTGCCGATGGAGCAATCTGTCTGGGAGCAAGCGATACCTTGACGGTTACCGGAGCAACAAATTACAACTGGAGCAGTGGTGGAACAGGGACGATGGAAATAGTATCTCCAGGCACGACTACAACTTACACAGTCAATGGAGTTGATGCCAATGGATGTACTGCAATGGACACGGTGATGGTAACTGTTAACCCAATTCCGAATGTTACAGTAACCCTTCCGTTGGACACTGCGTGTACTACGGGGGGATCCATTTCTCTCTCCGGTGAAACACCATCAGGAGGAACATGGAGCGGGACGGCAGTTACAGGAAATAGTTTTGATCCGCTGGTTGCCGGTGTTGGAATGCACGCAATCACTTACCTATATACCGATGCTAACGGTTGTTCAGCGAGTGCGGTAGATAGCATGTGGGTGGATTTATGTAGTGACATTGCTGTAGCGGAGCATGCAATCATCGGATTGTACCCGAATCCAACGAGTGGAGAATTCACCTTGCAGTTGGGCGGAAACACTCCGGTAACAGTAACCATTGTTGATGCGATCGGACAAGTTGTTGTTTCGGAACAGAAATCTCCGGGTACACATCGCTTCACACTTCCTTCTACAGGAGTATATCTCTTGATTGCAAGTGATGAAAGCGGGAACCGATGGACGCGAACAATTATTTCAGAACAATAAAGAGAAACGGGATGAAGCTACTTCATCCCGTTTTTTTGTACTATTCGTTTTCTTCGAGGAAAAACATTTCGATTTTCCCTTTGTTCTTCACTTCAATTGGTCCGCGCCCGAAGCATTTATATTTCTGCCCGATCAACTGATACACATCGCCGGAGATATTAATCTTACCCGGCTCAGAACTTTGTTCCATTCGTGAAGCAACGTTCACGGTATCTCCCCAGATGTCGTATTGAAATTTATGTCGTCCGACAACACCGGCGACCAGTGTGCCGGTATGAATCCCGATTCGGATGTCGAATGCATCCGGAGATTTCAGTTTTTGCTCGTTGACGAAGTGCAACATTTCCAGTGCAGCTTCCACCGCATCAGCAGCATGTGTTTGGTTTGCAACCGGTAATCCACCCACCGCCATGTATGCATCGCCAATGGTCTTTATTTTTTCAATGTTGTGTTTCTCGGCAATGTGATCGAATGCCGTGAAATACACATCTATGCGATTGATGAGTTCCTCCGGTTGCAGTAACTCAGACTTTGAAGTAAATCCAACAAAGTCAGCGAACAAAACGGTAGCAGAGTCATAGCGCCTTGAACTTGCTTTGCCGGAATTCATGAGTTCATCTGCTGTTTCCTCCGGAAGAATGTTCAGCAATAATTTTCGCGATTTGTTCTTTTCTTCTTCGAGTTCAATATTCCGCAGGCGGAAAATTTCGTTGTCTCGCTCCTTCATCTGCAATTCAAAGGTGAGTTTATCCTGCTCCGCCTGCTGTTCGAGTAAGGCAATCTCTCGTGTACGCTTTGCGAGAATAATTTCTCCGCGATAAATAGCCACATTCAGATACAATGCCCACAACCCCACAAAGCCGAAGGCCATGACGATGTTCGTAATGTTGAAAAGCATCAATGGCGATTCGGCCAGCGTGTATACTGGTGTTACCTTGCTTACATACAATTCAATAAACAGGAATCCTGCTGCACACATCAGCAACAACCCACTCTTGAGGAATATATTTCCCCGCGGCTTGAGAAACGGAAATATGGCAACAACGGGAATGAAATACTGAAAGCCCGACATAGCACCTAACAACCATACTGCAAGGATCTGATGCGCGACAATTTCCATAAGTGAAATTGTCATGCTCGTCATGTGATAACCTTTACGGTTAGTTAGAATTGCCATAACGTATGCCAGCACACTGAGCACCTGTATCCATGCCAAAGGATAAATCTCCAGGTACCAGAATGTAAAGAGCCACCACAGGTGCGCATTCCAGGCCAGCGTCTGTGCAAGATTCGAAACTGTATAGAAACGTGAATTCTCCAACTCAACCCCTTTGGGCAGTGTGTCGAAGTGCCTGTAAATTGCGACAATACCAGTGCGCAGGAAAATCAGCGGCCGAAGCATAGGTAAAAGTAGCATTTAACCTATGGCTGGCAAATCAACATCAATACAAAGATGCTGTATCCTAAAGATCAGTTATCCGGAACTTCTCTACCGAATCCAGGGCGATCGAGATCTTTTCTTCCGCCCGCCGAAAGTGACATTGTAACGCCCATTCTCAAATAGCCATTGGAAAACCGGTTTTCTTCGTTGAGTTCGTAACGGATTCCAGGTCGCATTCCCACTTCCATCATCCATCCGATTTTTGCGCCCATGCGTGAATCAAATATGAGTCGGAATCCCCACTTGCGGTCCTTGATTCCTTCGAGTTCGTAGGTCGTAGTCTGCTGCTGGAACATTCCTTGCGTAGTGATGTCTAGCGTTCTGGAATATTCTATTTCCGGCGCAAACATTCCTTCGAACTTGCAATTGATCCAGCTCCAGCATTCACCAACACCCCTCCAGTAGTTCTTTGTTTTAAAACGACCGCCGAATGAAATTCCGAATGTGTACGAAACCATTTTCTGCGGCATAGTGAATCCGTCAAACTTATCGTACCCCTCATATTCACCGGTTGATGTGTTTTTAAATTTGATGTGTTCGAATGTAGAATCCTTATTCAGGAAATAAGTTCTATCACCAAATTCCGCTCCCGCCGTGAAAGAAACAATGTTTCCATATCCGAGATTCACATCATACAGGCGGTCGCCGTAAAAGTGCTGATACATGGTTCCCGTCATGTTGAACTTCCTGATGTGTATTCTTGTCTGCGCGAGATAGCAGGTACTTTGCTTGCCTCCGGCCAGAATTCCACCGGTGAGAATCACCATGAATTTCGGCATGTCGTCGCTCGTGGTTGTTGAATTCAGCAATCCGAATTCTAATGCAGGGACAGGGGTGCGCGCGTGAGTTATTGCAGGAATCAATATTGAAACTGTAAATAACGCTGCGAATATATTCTTAGTTACGTTCATGGCAGTGGCTATTTGGAGTTTCTTAATTGACGGTAACGATATGCAACCCGCTCAATCGGTATACGATATTGGAATGCGAAATATTTCTGATCGTCGAACTTCTCGTTGAACGCCTTGTTCACTTCGTAAGAAAAGGCGCATGCACCGAACTCAAGACTGCAGAACAGGTTCATAAATTCTCCATTCTCAGAGTGAACGTATGGACTGTCTTTCGTGAACCAGTTGTAACCAATACCACCTCCAATCATGAAGCGTGTGAAGAATGTATTGCTCCCTTTCGACACATTCAGGTTAATCGACAAGCGACCCATAGCACGAGTTGCACTCAAATCATCGCCGTCCGGAGTTGTGATCTTTCCTGTCTCTGCGATAAGATCGTATCCAAAGTTGCCCGCTCGTCCGGATTGTGTAAGACCATACATCAACGTCTTGTTGTTTCCGTTCTTCAGATTCCAGCTGCACACACGTGGTCCTAATGAAATATGTGCACCGATATTTCTGCGATATACATCTTCCGTAAATGGGACATAATACGTTGTCCATTCTGTGGTGTTATAATCTATTTCTCTGCCTTCACTCCAAACGTAGTATCCGGAGTTGGTGTGATCGAAACTCAATTCCGGATCCATGACTTCCATCAAGCCATCGAACTGAAGGACTATTGCAGGTGCAATCATGAATTTGCTTCGCTTCAATCCGGGAACGTTGTCAAATCCAACTACAGCATTCACTTTGAAATCAATTACAACGTAAGGCAACTGCAAGCTTATTCCCGGAGAGAAAGTTCCTTGGGCACTTTTTTGTCCGTCGCTTCCCATTATTCCAAATCCACCAGCAAGGAAAGGAACTACACTGGCTCCTTTGATACCATACTGTCGTCTACCGAAGCCAAGAGCGCGTATCGGAAAATTAACACCGAGGTAGACATTATAAAACAATTTCTGGGAGTCAAGTGGGGTTGTGAATTTCCCAGCGTAATAACCCATCTCAACAACTTTGGTGCGGATATTAATACCGCGCAACGGCTCGGAAGAATAACCGCTGCTGAGCGTCTTAGGGATGACGTAATTAAATCCCGCTGTGTTGCGCGCGTATGGAATCTGTGCATTCACTGCAGCGCAGGTTAACATGAGCAACATCAGAATAAGATGTACGCGCTTCAATTTTAAGGAGATGAATTTTTGCATGTTAGTCTTTTACACAACGTATGTAACATCCGTTGTTATATGGAAAATCAAGAAACTCGTGTTCTGGTAAAGCGAGTGTAGGATCGAGATCACTTGTTATTTTCGTATACCATGCATGCGGATATCCTGGCGAAGATGGCAGATAATGCGTGGATGACCAGAAGTAACAATTTGTACGCATGTCATAGAAATCTCCATACGGATCGCGATAGCCTCCGGGGAGCGCAGCAAATCCATATTCGTCGGTTGCTTCTTCATTGTTCACGAGCCAATGCTTGAATCCAAACTCACGCAAGCGATTTCCGGCATCCGCATTTCCGCAGTAAGCCATGAGACCTATCCATTCATAATATGAAGGAACATGCCATCCGGGAGGAGCAATGCCACGCGGATCATTCACCGCATGAAAATTGTACATAAGTCCGTAAATCGATTCCGCTTCGTGGTGATGTGCATAGGAGCACAAGGCGCCGCTGTCTGTTTGATCCCAATCGGAAACGAACTCCACATACTCAATCGAATCACCGTTATTATATCGTGTTGACCGAAGATTTTCTGCCATCCACTCCCGTCCATTGATGTTCACGGTGCGGTATACATTACCCTGCAGATCGACCACAGAATCCGTATACAAGAAAGGTGTGTGTTCCGGAACCGGGGTTTCTTCTTTGCAACTGCATAAAGTACAAACGAATAATATCGGAATGAGATATTTCAGCGGCATACGTTGGGGTTATTGTTGTTTAACTATGCGGATCACTTCCGACGAATCGTCAGTATACAACTTTACAACATACATGCCGTCTGCGTAGGGAGTGAGGTCCAACGAAAGTAGTAATTCACTGCCTCCAGTTTTCTGGTCAGAATAAATAATCTGTCCGGTTGAATTCATCACTTCAACTGTTGTAACTGGTGAAGTAGAATTCTTCATCTGAAGATTTACGCTGCCTGTGGTTGGATTCGGGTATGCCGTGACATTCTGCATTGCATTTGCTTCAGCAACGTCAGTGGATAACTGGTTCAGTTTTATAATATACGGATCGCGGAAGAAGCCGTTACCAAGAAGCATCGTAACACCGGATCCCGGATCTGCATCCATTGAAAATCGGAACGTGCCTGTAACGTATACGTTGTAAGCAGCGTCTGTCGCTATACAAAATGCATCGTCCTGTGCCTGATCTCCCGCTGCGAAAGCCCATGCAAAACCACCCGCAGAATCTAACTTGCAGACGAAAAGATCAGTAGCAGATTGAGTGCCCGCGGTAATGCTGTAAACTCCAACACCCGGATCAAAATCAGTTGTGCCACGATAGGCGCCGACCACGTAAATTGCGCCTGACGCATCTGTAGCGATGCTATATGCTTCATTCAGACTTCCGCCGGAGAAATTTTTTGCCCAAATCAAATTTCCAACCGCTGAGAGCTTCACGACGAAAATGTCTCCACCAGCCTGCGATGAAGCTGTATAAACACCTGGTCCCGGATCAAAATCAGTTGAAGCTCCAAAAACTCCTGCCAGCACAACATTACCACTAATGTCTACTGTGAGTGTCCAGCAATAAGAATTTGTGTTGGGCCCGCTGATCTGTTTTGCCCAAACAAAATTACCAGCATTGTCGAGCTTGCTAATGAAAACATCCTGCAATCCGGTTGGTGTGAGATTGAATGTTGCCGCACCCGGATCGAAATCAGTGGGTGATATAAATCTTCCGGCTGTGTAAACATTTCCCGAAGCATCGAGCGCAATATCAAATGCCTCAACGTTTCCATTAGCATAGAACTGCGAAGCCCAGACAAAATTTCCGGAAGCATCCAGTTTACTCACATACGCATTGGGCGGACCACCAGCAGATAAAACCGTTACACCTGCACCTGGATCGAAATCCACACCGCCCGCAAACCATCCGGTGGTGTAAACATCTCCGTTTGCATCTACTACAATTCCATGACCTTCCTGGTAATCGGAGCCACCCAATTGCGCAACCCACACGAGAGCGCCGGAAGTATTCAGTTTACATACAAAGATGTCCGATACTTGCACCGATGTGAGAACATTGGATCCTGCACCGGGATCAAAATCACCAATACCTGTAAAACATCCGGTGACATGGATATTACCCGATTCATCTACGTCGATTGCGTACGCGTAACAATCACTGCCCGCTCCCAATTGCACTGCCCACAGAAAATTTCCTGTCGCGTCAAACTTGCTTACAAAAGCTGCAGATCCGACGGTGGTGCTCATATTAAAAACAGCCGGGCCCGGATCAAAATCGACTGTGTCTGTGAAGTCACCGATCGAATAAACGTTACCGCTAGAATCAATATCAATTCCTTTGCCGTGATCGTCACTCGTGCCACCCCACGCGCGAGCCCACTCGAGATTTTGAGAAGTTGCCTGAACGGCTATAAAAATGCCGACACATAGAAGAAGATTCTTTATCATGGATTTTGGTTGTTTAGCGCAACAGATTCAGCATCCGAAGCGAAACAAATATTGTCCAAAAACCAAAGCAGGAAATCAGTAATGTGCGGTATTCAGAGCGTACGTGTTTTCACGTAGCGACACTTGTTCTTAGAGTAAGCGATTTTCGAATGCGTACTTCATCATCCCCACTGTTGTCTTGCAACCGATTTTGTCGAGAATGTTTCTGCGATGCGTTTCAACCGTGCGCGCACTGAGACTTAGTTTATCTGCAATTGCGGCAGTATTCAATTCGTCGGCAACGAGTTTCACGATTTCAATTTCACGCGGAGAGAGAACCATCTGCGTGGTGAGCTTCTGCTTCATTCGTGACTTCACCATGATCTCCATGATCTCGCGGCTATAGAACGTTCCGTTGTCGGCAATCTGATCGAGTGCTTTCTGTAATTCTTCCTTGCCCGTATTCTTGAGAATATATCCTTCGGCTTCCGCCATCAGAATTTCTTTGATGGTAGCAAGATCGTTGTACATGGTAATGACAAGCACTCGTGTTTCGGGATACTCAGTCTTCACGTGGCGTGCGAGTTCTGTTCCGCGCATCCCCGGCATACTTACGTCGGTGATAACAACATCCACAGTAATTTCTTTGAGCTGGCGCAATGCATCTTCGCCACTGTTTGCTTCACCCACAAATTCAAAGCGCGATTCACTTCGCAATAACGATTTGAGGCCATCGATGAACATCTGATGATCATCAACAAAGAATAAGCGGATGGGTCCGAGCGGTGACATGTGTTAATGGAAAGATACGGATAGAAACACAGAAGTCCCCTTCCCTTTTTCAGATTTTACATCGATTTCTCCATTGAGGATTTCAACGCGAGAATAGATGTTCTTCCAGCCAATTCCCTCTGAAGTGGCAATTGTAGATACATCGAAACTTCTTCCGTTATCAGCAATGTGGAGCTGAAGGCGTGCATTCACAATTTTCATGTCAATGGTGATCTGATCAGCGCCCGAATGCCTGATCATGTTGTTCAGAATTTCCTGTACAATGCGATACACGGCAATCTCAACAGTCTCCGGAAATCGCTGTTCGAGTTCGGTGTTAAACACAACCTGAATTTTTCCGGAATCGTTGATCTTATCGGCAAGATCGTTCACGGCCTCAATCAGACCGGAACGAATCAACGCACCCGGCATCATGTTATGTGAAATCGTTCGCACTTCAGAACAGGCTTCATCCAACAGCGCGAGTGAATTCTTCCAGAGCTGTGCATCTTTATCAGGCAATGGCGAATCAACTGCGGAAATATTGAGTCGTGCGGTAGATAACAACTGACCGAGCCCATCATGCAATTCTTCGGCGATGCGTTTTCGCTCTCGTTCTTCCGTTTCAATGATTGCGTTCATGCGCGCACTTTGCTTGAGGCTGAACTCATGTGTTTGAGTGCGCACTTGCCTGCGGAAATAATAACGTACTGTGACTACCATGAACAGCAATCCGAGAACTATTGCTGACACAATGAACCAAGCAGTTTGCCAGAACGGTGGTGTAATTGTAATGCGGAGCTCATGCGGCATATTGTTCCATACTCCGTCGTTGTTCGCTGCTGTCAACTGAAACGTGTATTTGCCGGGATCAAGATTTACAAAACGTGCGAAGCGTGCATCTTCTGCTTCCACCCAATTTGTATCGAGTCCCAGCAAGCGATAACGAAATGTGTTTCGGGCAGGATCAGAATACTCCACGGCCGTGTACTCCAGCAGGAGATTATTATCCGTGTAGTCGAGTTCAATGTGCGTTTTGTATTCAATTGTTGAGTCCAGCGCGAAAGGCTTGTCGAAAATCTTAAATCCGGTGAGCACGCATTCGGGTGCATACGGATTGTCTTTGATCGCATCGGGATAAAAATGATTGAAGCCATTTACGCCACCGAAATATAATTCACCATCAGTTGTTTTGTAAAATGCGTTTGTGTTGAACTCGTTGGATTGCAATCCGTCCGTCACCGTGTAATTCCGGAATGATTCTTTCGCAGGATCAAAACGGGAGAGTCCTTTGTTCGTGCTGAGCCATAACTGGTCTTCTTCATCACCCAGGATTCCGTACACAAATGTATTCGGCATTCCGTCTTTCTCCGTGTACATTCTGCTGATAGTACGGGCTTGTGCATCAACTCGTCCCAATCCGTGATCAGTTCCTGCCCACATGACATTATCGTCCGACTCGTAAAGACATTTCACCATGCCGGTATTCGGAATGAAAAGTTTCAACTCATGCGGATCACCATTCATGCTATAATAAATTCCGTGTGAAGATCCCATCCACAAGCCCCCGCTATGATCCGTGCAAAAGCACTCTACGTTTGCCCGCACGTTGACGGGATCGTATACGTACGAATTCACAATCGGTTTGATACCATACAGTCCGTTGAAAAGACCAACCAGAATCGTACCGTTATTCATTCTGTAAATCGTTTTTCCCACACGGGTAGTCACACCGCTGTCCCCTTGAACAACCGGACGAGCAAGCTGCGATGATCCCGGCTCTGCTACCATGATTCCGTCAAGTGTACATGCCCAGGTTCGTTTCATAGAATCAACAACCACATTGTAAATCACCGGTTGCACATTTCCAGAAGTGGTGATGTAACGGTAATCTCCTGTGTGCGTATTCACCACGTTGATTCCCTGGTCGTACGTTCCGATCAGCATTTCATCTCCCATCTGCGCAAAGCATTTCATAAAATTGCTCCTCAGTCCACCAACCGATGCCGCGTTACGGCATGTGTGGTTGAATGGTTTTTGTTTTGTATCGAATCGTTGCAGACCTGCCGGATCTGTTCCGACCCATACATTTCCTGAACGGTCAAGAAGCATAGAGATGATCCGATGTCCGATACCACTCATCGTTTCGGCAGGATTGCCTTTCAATTCTATTTCACCGGTGACCTCATTGATCCGATATATAAATCCATCGTTGCTTCCGCACCACGTACTGTTCTCGTTCTCTACTAACAAAGCTGTGATTAGACTTGCATTTTCCGGCGCAACAGGCATTGTGTAAATCGTAGTCGCCCCCGTGCCAGGATGATAGGCAATCACTTTTCCTTGTGATCCGATGCGTAAGGAACCGTCGGCAGATTGCAGGAGTGCACACACTGGCATAGTATCAGTAGAACCCGGCTCCATCAATACAACCTCACGATACGTTTTGTCAACGAGAGAAAATGAACGCACCTTCGAGTGCAAATTGTTCGCGTACCAGATTTCGCCCGCGACTGAATCGTAACAGCAGAGGCTGTTTGCCGGAAAAGAATGAAGTGCCTGAGGAAATTGCTGAATAATTTTGTGCTGTGATATACTGAGGCCGACCACGCCATGGTTCGTTACCAGGGTCCACAGTGTGTCTCCAGATAGATGAAATGGACACACGTCTCCGTAACCATTCTGTTCGGGAAAATCATAAATCTGTTCGACGTCCCCAGTTACCAGATCAATGCGCGCGACCACCATGGTTTGCGAGCCCGTGACCCATATCGCGTCTTTGGTTTGAAAGAGATTGCGCAATCGGGTTAGTCCGAGTGGGAAAGAATCGGTGAGCGTGCTGCTGAAGACTTCGAAGTTATAGCCGTCGAATCGATTAAGTCCGTCGGCAGTAGCAATCCAGATAAAACCTTTATCGTCCTGGGCGAGATCAAAAACACTTCCCTGAGAAAGGCCCTCATCGACACCGAGGCGCGCAACCGCGTGTCGCTCCTGGCTGGCAACCACGAGAAACAACAGAATGAGCCCAAAAACCAGGAAGTAACGGCTTGTTGAACGGCGATTAGGGGAAACGAGCACGAGTAAATATACTAAAGCACTACGTAGTTTCCGCAAAATCAAAATACGGAATACTACGGACAAACACGTACTGGTATCGTGGTAGGTTTGACTATAACCAGCAAATCACTACACAGATGTTAGCACCCCTCACTCCCCGTGAAAAGGAAATTGTTCAGCTCATCGTGAACGAATTTTCTTCTACGCAAATTGCAGCACAGTTCGAACTTAGTGTACGCACTGTTGAAACGCACCGCAAAAACATTTACCGGAAGACGCACACGCAAAATCTTGTTGGACTGATGAAGTATGCAATTCGTGAAGGATATCTTCAGGAATATACTTACATCGTGCCGAAAGTGGAAACGTCCATTCGTGTTTTGCAGGAAGTCGGATAATTACTGTTTGATTTCAACGCCATTCACAAACACGCGAACGATTACCAGTTCTCCCCATCGGTTGTAAATGGTTTCTGTTCCGTGTCTTTGATCGTTGTGAAATTCGGTGACGCAGAACAGTTCTCCTGAATCGTAATACTGTTTGTCAACACCTTCTTTCTTATTATCCGCATAATTCGTTTCACGGACGAGAATTCCTTTGTCGTTCCATTCTTTCGTCACTCCTGTTCTGTAGTCTTCCAGAAAACTCGTTTCGCGTCGCACGCTTCCATTGTCGTAGTAGTCCAGTTCTTTTCCCGTGCGACGATCGTTTCGGCAAGTGGTCACTGAAAGAATGGCTCCGTCATTATCGTATGTGATCACAGCACCATTCACTTTTCCGTTGACAAAAGGTTTCACTTGCATAAGCTCACCCGTCTCATAGTACAGTTTCGCGGTGCCCACCGGCATTCCGTGTTCGAATTGGGTTTCCTGTAAAAGCGCTCCGTTCTCGTAATACACGCGCTGAATTCCATTGCGCATTCCGTTAGAGAAAGTGTCTACGCCCAACAATTCGCCATTCTCATGAAATGATTTTTGAACGCCGTTGATTTGTCCGTGATTATAAAATGTTTCTTCCCGCAACTGTCCGTTTTCGTAGTAGCAGCTTTCAACACCATGCATCTTCCCATCTACAAACGGTGTTGCACACGCAAGTTGTCCATTGTCGTAGTAGTTCTTCCTGATCGTGTCTTGTCCGAAACAAATTGCACTCACACTAAGTGCAGATAGCAGAAAGTTGAAGCGTGGCTTTTTCATACAGCGGTTTTGCAAAATTGGGTTGCATGATTTGAGCCAAAGGCAACTACGTGAAACCAATTACTACGAAATGGGGAGCGGAAAAGCCGTAAATTCGCAGTCCGTTAGGTCCCGTAGTTCAATGCCCGCCCGGCCGAACGGTGACGAAAGAATGGCCCTGTAGTTCAATGGATAGAACGAAAGTTTCCTAAACTTTAAATCCAGGTTCGATTCCTGGTGGGGCTACAAATTTTTATTTGATGGCGTACTATGTTTATGTCGTGAGGAGCTTACACAAGGACTACGTTTATAAAGGACACTGCGAAGATTTAAGTAAACGGATTGAAGAACACAATTCTGGTATGACGAAATCTTTGCGGCCTTTCATTCCAGTTGAATTGGCCTACTTCGAAAAATTTGATCTACTGAAAGAGGCGATCGCTCGTGAAAAGTATCTGAAGACGTCTGCTGGCAGAAGATTTCTAAAGCCTAAATTGGCCGTTCGGACGGGGATAGAATAGAAGTTTCCTAAACTTTTGATACAGGTTCGATTCCCGTCGGGACTACAGAAGGCTGCTTAGGCAGCCTTTATTTTTGTAGACGGGAATCGGTTCGCTGCGCGAAAATCAGACGCTAAAAATGTCCACAGGACATTTTCTTTACGCGTCTTCTCCCGTCGGGACTACAGAAGAAAAAGCGTCTCATATTGATGCGCTTTTGTTATTTTGTACTAACGTGTCCCCAATAGCACATATAAAATTGAACCTCCGTTTCGCGATCGGCGTTGTTGTCCTTTGCCTGCTCCATGCCTGCTCTTCGTCACATGTACCGGAACGTACAAATGGATATATTGAAACAGATAGTTGCAGTATTTATTACGAATCAATCGGATGCGGTACTCCGATCATTGTTCTACATGGACTTGGTTTTGATCACACGTATTTCAGTCCGCACCTTGATACATTGGCGTACAACTACCGTTTGATCTTCATCGACATGCGCGGGTCTGGAAAATCAATCGACAGTTCCCTCATTTCTTTACAGCAGGTTACATTGGATATTGAAGCTGTGAGGAAATCGCTTGGACTGGATTCGTTTGTATTGATGGGACATTCACTTGGCGGACTTGTGGCTATGAAATACGCAACTCTGTTTCCTGAAAAACTAAGCGCGATGATTCTCGTTGCTCCCAATGCAGCCATCGCCAAACCGGATTCCATGGTTTCTCCGGCACCAGCAAAATCAAAAGGTAAACTCAAAGCCAACAATCCTCATTACGACAAGTCTTTTGAATCTTATAATCTCCTGCCTGAACTCTCGAAGGTTAGTACAGCAACTTTATTAATAAGTGCAGAACGAGATCCTATACCAGCCAGCGTTCATGTTCAGATAGCATCGACTATGAAAAACTGTACCCACATTACAGTAAAAAATTCCGGACATTTTGTTTTTGCTGATCAACCTGCTGAATTTTGTTTGGAGGTAAATAATTTTAGCCAAAACAAGTAAGAGGGTCATGTTTTAAGCAAATCTGACAGTAACAGGTTCGATATTTGTCCGCTTGGGACTACAGAAGGCTGCTTAAGCAGCCTTTATTTTTATTGCGCAATCCCATTCTTCACTGCATACATCACCAATCCCGCGATATTCCGCACACCAACTTTTTCCATGATTCCGGATCGTAAGCCTTCCACCGTTCTGGCACTGAGAAATACCTTTTCTCCTATCTCCGCAGAGGTATACTCCTGGCAGATCAACTGCAGAATTTTCGTTTCCCGCTCATCCAATTCGACTACTGGTTTGAAGCTCGGTGCTGCGATATTTTTACTCATGATATTTTTCAGCATGGTGCTGCTCACCATATCGTTGAAATAATAATTTGTTTCAACTACGCCGTAAATTGCTTTTTTGATTTCGGATGGATCCGCGTTCTTGAGTAAGTATCCGTTTGCACCGGCTTCCAGCATGTGGAGAATCATGTGTTCTTCATCGTGCATGGTGAGAATCAGAATTTTTACGTTCGGATAGTTCGCACGGATTTCTTTAGTTGCTGCGAGGCCATCCATTACCGGCATTTTAAGATCCAGCAAAATAACATCCGCTTCATTTCCTTTCAAGATCTGCAGAAGTTCTTCGCCATGTTCGGCTTCAGCTACGAAATGTAGCCCGGGATCGTCGCTGAGGACAAGACGTAATCCTTCACGAAATATTTTGTGATCGTCGGCTATGATAAATCGGATAGTTGCCATATAGTTACAAGAGAGTTGGAATTTTTAGCTCGGTAATAAATGAATTAGCGCTTTGCTGTGTGAATGCGATCTGACCGTTAATGAATTTTAATCGTGTCGAAATGTTTTTCAATCCTATGCCCCCTTTTTGTGCGAGCAATGTGTTGAACGAATCGTTGTTCAGTCCGCTTCCATCGTGCTGCATGGTCAGAATCATTTCTCCGCTCATAGCCGTGATCTGCAAAACAATGAAGTTTGCTTTCGAATGTTTCAGGATGTTGTTCGTGAGTTCCTGCACAATTCGGTATGTATGTAACTCACGATGCGCATCGAGTCGTGGCAGATTACTTGCAGGCAAAACATCAAACTGAATACTTCCACTACGCTTGTAAACATCCGATAGCGCCTGCAAAGCAGTGTGCAATCCGAGTGTCTGCAACGTTCCCGGCTGTAGCTTGTGACTGATGTCGCGCACCTTTCGAATCGAATCGTCGACCAATTGTCCCGATTGCATAATCAGTTCGGGTGACGTAGAATACTTTTCCGCCTGGTGCAGAAACATACGTGCAGAAGAAAGAGTTGCTCCAACATCATCGTGCAGTTCAGCAGCAATGCGTTGACGTTCTTCTTCTTCACTTTGCGCAGCGGCCTGAAACAATTCGATCTGTTTTTTCGAATCGAGTTCGTTGAGTTCGAGTTGGTGGCGGATGACGCGGCGTTGGTGGAGAATGACGAAAACGATAACTGCACTGGCCATTAATGTCATAATGCCAATTGCAATAATTATTAGATATTCAAGTTCCACTTTTCTCCGTTTTATACAAACCAACACCTATTAATATATAATGAAGAATATTTACTACAGTAAAAAAACTTCCCCATACCGCCATGAATAACAAATACGATTCACGTTTAAGATAGGTCGCAAACAAAAACACCAGGCAGTTTGAGGCTGCATAAATGAAAAACGACGTACTGATCCAAAATAATGTTGAACGACTAAGATATAATTCCTCCGGCTTACGCAATAGCTTGAGATATCCCATTAACCCATGTATGATATAGAAAAGACAAAGAACACTCGCCCCTAAAATATTCAAATTAGAAATTCCCATATAAATTGTATGAATACAAAATCCAAGTGCAAAACATGCCACAATCCAAAGGTACTTTGGAGAAGAGGTGAACAACTTTCGCTTGTAGTATAACGAGATGCAAATAAGTTCAGCCAATAAAAAAATGTTCCCCAACACATATGGTCGGATTTCATAAGCACGAAGCGCCATTCCCGCAT
This sequence comes from Flavobacteriales bacterium, assembly GCA_040377305.1. GTDB lineage: Bacteria > Bacteroidota > Bacteroidia > Palsa-965 > Palsa-965. The sequence continues at coordinate 165,160 of JBEIPA010000006.1, forward strand.
TATCAATAATTAACCCTGTTGCAGCGTACAGCCACAACAGGGTAAAACGTTGCCGCCATCCGATTACAATCGTAAATAATGGAGACAGAAGCGAAATGTATGTAAGAACTAATGTCAAGGTAAATACTCCTGCCCTGGAGCGATCGGTTGCATACTGGTCAGATCACCACGGTATTTAACTAATCTTCCATAGTTTACAATCTCGATCAAAACGGTGTCGGGAAAAATACTATTGGGACGCAGATGTGGCAATGCGACTTTCTTTCCTGATTCAACTCCCTTTCGCATGCGTATTTCAAGTATACCAATATCGCTCTCCAGCTTGTTGAACAATACGTCTGAATAATAAACTTTGTTTTCAGCTGATTTTTTTGGTTGAAATTTTGGACGCTTATTACCCCATGGAACAACGGATACTGAGATATCTTCATTACTTGTAGTAATAGTCGGATCGAAAGAAATTTCAATCAGGAAATCTCCACATCCAGTTGGGTCCAATGAAAGGCCATCAAAACTTACGATGCGAGGCTCAATGTCTGGGTTAAAAATCATCGCGCGATGTTCGTCCTTTTCTAGAGAGTGTTTTGTCTTTACGCACTCTTTAAAGGAGGTTGTACAAGAAAATGTGGTTGGGTCTGAATTTGAACATTCTTCAAATTTTGAAGATCGGGTTTTGCTTTTAGCCATAGGTATAGTTTGTTAGGTTGATCAAATATATGTGGTTAGGCCTCCTACACGACTCAATTTTTCAAATCGCGTAGTTTTCTGGATGCTCTTGCGTAATTCTACGCTCGCAACTCAGGTAGTTTCCCGCATCACATTCAGTAGCCTTAACTGGAATTACACCTTCCATTCTCCAATGTTTGCTCAAGCTAATCCCGGATGCTGAAAAGGGTAAAGAGTAAGCACATTCTAAAACTACGTGTAATGCCTACACCAATAATTGGACACGTTATCTCCTCGTTCTTAGATTGCGATCACCTTATCACTGCAACAGGTGATCCGATTGTTATCAATCCTGCAGTGACTAAGTGGATTCCGTGTGATGGTCGCTCCATCGTTGGTTCACAACTTGCACTGCAAAGCGGGATGACACATGCGCCCGATTTGCGCGGCAAATTTATTCGCGGTCTCAATCAGATTTACGGAATTGGAGAACCAATTCTCAATCAGTCACAAGCCAATCCGCAGAACATGCAGATTGGAGCGTATCAGGAAGATCGTGTTGGTTCACACTCACACCCATTCCCAACAAATGATGATGGTACTCCGGTAGGTGGAGCCCACCGCGCGCTCGGATATCCAAAGAAACCGGGACCATCTGTGGCCACCGCTGAGAATGACAATGACCAGCGGGAAACGCGACCGAAGAACATTTCGGTGTACTTCTACTTGCGCATCAATCCATAACGCATTTCATAAATGAAGGTTGCCTGTAACATGAAATCCCGGTTGTACCAACCGGGATTTCAAAATTAAACAGAATGCGGACTCTGCTAATGTTTCATTCTGCCAACGCTTGTCCTGAGCCCTGTCGAAGTGTGCAGGGGAACGTACCTTACATCTTGATAATCTTAAACTCGGTTCGACGATTTCAACCACGTAGTTTCCGAATCTTCTAAAGTGGTGACTGATACCGAAAGCCTTCAGCAAAGTAGAATTACTTTCTCACTCTGCCCTTGTCATTTCACAAACACCACATTCAATTGGCATTAATCACTGGAATTGAATGATTCGTTCGCTGGTACATTTCTTGAATCCTCTCGACTAAGAAAACATACGAATTATGAAAACGAGATACATTGTGGGCGCTTTGCTCTTTATCATTTCAGGGATTGCAGTAGCATGTGGTGGCGAGTCTTCCGATGCAACACCAACGGAACTTATTGCGGGCGAAGGAAGCAAAGAGTGGAGGTTGAAGAGAGAACCCGGTTTGGAGAATCGCGCCACTCCGCTTGAAAAAAAAGAAGCTATGGTGTTTGATACGAATTACACTTTCGTTAGTACATCGCTGAGTGAAACAAGATCCGGACACTGGAATTATGACGGCACGAACCTCACATTGCAATATCACGACAATGGAGAAATGCGCGTATTCGAAATGCTGGAACTTAAGGAGAACAAGATGCACTGGAAAGACGTGGCTGAAGCGGAATTCGTGCTTACAAGCGATTAGTCTATTTGCTCAGAATAGTTTGCAGCAACGTATTAATCTCTTCACCCCTCGTAAGTGTCATCATGTGCGAGCCACCCTCGATCACATAATCCGCTTTGATATTTCTGATGGGCAACGTGTGGTCATTTGTGCCGTGAATGTGAATGATGCTCTTGTTCGGCTTGCTTCTCGCCCAATTCAAAATCAGGTTGACTGTACGTTTGTAGTACGTAGGAGATTTGCTGGCGAGCATGCTGTTGAAAATCTCTGCGTGTAGTTCCCTGTCGGGTTCAACAATTGGTTGCAGGAAACGCGCTCCCGACTTCACCAGTTTTTCTGGAACGAGCTTATTGAGCGGAATAATTCTCTGAAATCTGTACCGATGCGGTAATTCACTTCTGCATTTTGCACTGGAGATGATGATGATCTTATCGGGTTTCATGAAATCTGCAAGTTCCGAACAGATCATTCCTCCTAGTGAAACACCAATGAAAATGAAGCTTCCGGTTGTGTCGATTTGCGGACTGATTGCCTGCGCGTATTCTTTCATGCTTGCGCCCTCTTCTGGCGTGGGCAATGAAACGTGCACGACAGTGTAGTTCGTGTCTAACGAAATTTTCGAGAAGATCCGTTCGTCAGATCCTTCACCGGGAAAAAGATAAACCGTCGTTTTTGCCATAGCCGCACATCCAATCAGGAGAAAACAAAGTAAGAAGAGGTTCTTCATCTCTTCTTAGACGTAAGATGTGGCAATAGGTTGCATCAAAAGCGAAATCCCGTCTCGTCAAAGTCTTGTCGAGATCGGGATTTCATACTTAAACAGAATGAGGAGTCTGCTCATGTTTCATTCTGCCAACGTGCAGGGGAACGTACCTTACATCTTAATAATCTTAAACTCGGTTCTACGATTTTTCTGGTGCTCATCCTCAGGGCAAGTTGACTTCACTGCGCCTTCGCATGCACAACCGTTAACGAGCTGAGCTTCTCCATAACCCTTACCGTAGATGCGATCCGGATTTGTAATGCGCTTCTTGATGTATTCTGCGGATGCTTTCGCACGACGATCAGAAAGCGCCATGTTTGATGCAGCGCTTGAACGACAATCGGTGTGTGAACCCAACTCGACTACCATGTTCGGATTCTCATTCATCACCTTTACAATCTTGTCCAGCTCAATTGCAGCATCCGGGCGAATGATGGATTTACCAAGATCGAAGTAAATGGGTTTGATGTCGATGATCTTCGCAAGGTCCAATCCAACCGCAATCTTGTCCATTGTTTCAGGAACAGGAATCTCACCTTCTTTTTCAATTGCCTGATTGACGGTGATTGTTTTCGCGAGATAACCCGGACGCTCAAATACAACATTGTAGCTGATGCGATCGCCAATCTTTTTATCAGCAATCGGATTTCTATATTCGCCGTAAGTCGTAGTAACCACGTTAGCTGTTTGTGTGCCCGTGATGTTGTCCGTGATTCTGATGTTCACACTGTCAAGCGGCAAACCACTCACTTTGTCTTTCACGCTAACGTACAGCGATAATCCCGGATCTTTTTCCAGATCAACATCACGCTTCAATTCTGTCTTGTCGCCGAAATCAACTGCATTCACTTTTGCGCTACCATCGAAGTATTTGTCCTTTGCGCCAACAATAGAATAATCCGTTCCCTGTTCAACAGTGAAGGAATAAGAACCATCGATTCCTGTTGTTACGGTTTCTACGACTTTTCCGGTTGCATCTTTCAAAGAAACTTCAACACCCGCGAGAATCACGTCAGCTCCTTTTTGCTTTGCAATTCCGATAACCTTATAGACAGGCTTCATCGGACGAGCTACGGTGATTGCATAAATGTCATCGTCACCCTTTCCGCCTTCTCTGTTCGAACTGAAGTAACCTGCTTTATTTTCTCCGTCAAGTACCAATGAAAAATCATCGGAAGGACTGTTCAATGGCAATCCCGGATTGATCGATTTTCCGAAACTGCCTTTTCCATCAGCCGGTGAATAGAAAATATCAAGACCTCCCAATCCAAGATGTCCATCTGAAGCATAGTAGAGATTTCCGTCTTTGTCAACGAACGGAAACATTTCTTTCCCTTCTGTGTTTACGTTGCCGGCAAGATTTTCAGGTTGCCCCAATGATCCATCGCCATTCAGCGCAACACGCCAGATGTCTGTTTCGCCTTTTCCGCCGGGCATATCACTAGCGAAATACATCCAGGCACCATCTGCAGACAAACACGGATGTCCAACCGAAAACTCATCACTGTTGATCGAGAGATTTTCTTCCGTCCACGTTGTGCCGTTCCATTTCGCGCGGAATATTTTCAGGTTGTTGATGTCTTTAGAAGACTTGCCATACTTTCCGTTGAAGAAATTATTACGGGTGAAATACATCGTCTTTGCATCGGCACTGAAACAGGCAGGACCTTCATGATACTTTGTAGAAACACCAGCATGCAAAAGTGAAACACCGGTGAGCTGACCATTGACATCGCGATCTGCCTGATACATGTCGAGGAAAGGACTTCCATTGTAGCTGTGAAAATTTTGTTTTGAAACACGATACGGACGTGCTGACGCAAACACAACACGACTGCCATACCAGCACGCACCGAAATCAGATTTCTCGCTATTCACATCGAGTGACTTGATGGAGAAATAAGGTTCCTGCGACTGAATCGCTTCGTGGAAATCCGGATTCTCTGTGTGCTCTTTCGCACGCGTGTCACTTCCCGACATCTGATAGAAGCGCGTCATCTGCTGATTGCTCTCTTCGTATTTACCGTTGCTGCGAAGTGCCTGTGCGTAATAGTAAACTACTTCCGCAGTAGGATTCGGACCTGTTGCGAGCTTGCCGTACCACTGCTCTGCTCTGCCCCAACGACCGGTAAGACGATAACAATCGCCAAGGTGTGCATTACCTCCACCTCCACCATTTGCAGGAGCTCCACGTCCGTACCGTCCATTTAAAGCTCCATCATAGTCAGCTTGATAACCAACGATACCTTCGCCTTTCTCTGCTCCATCAGTATTAACTGTGCTGCGAAAGACATTAATTCCAAAGTCTGTACTGTTATCTATTGCTCCCCCGCGATACCCAATTCCGTTAGCAGTAATTGAACCGTCAACAATGGTGTTTCCGTTTACTTCACAAACCACAACTCCGCCTGTTCCGGCAACATTTCCCCATGCACGACCAGTTAATGATCCTCCGGCGTTGATCGTTAAGGAACTCAAACGCGGAACACGGATAACCTGCACTCGTTCGCGACCACCAACGTTGTAGGTATTTAAAAGACTACATCCGGAAGAAAGAGTTATCACGTTGCCTGCAATACTTCCTACTTCTACAAACTCATAGACACCTACGTTGTTGTAGTTGGAAACAGTACCGTATGCTGCTGTGTTGGTAGTGTTAATGTCAGCACCCTGCATTTTTACGATCATCAAAAGATCACAGGGCGATAAAGCTGCAGTAGCGTACGGGTTATTTGACCCGCCAGCAATTGCACCCGACGCGAGATCAGCTATGTTCCCAACGGTGATAGTTGTCGCTCCAGCAACGGCAGATGCAGACAGTGTTGCATACCGGTTAAAAATGCGGTTAGCATTTGTAACTGTCTCGGCACCATCTTTACTTTTTTGCGCGTGGAGCGTGATTCCACCAACAATCAAAAAACTAAAGAGGGTCGCAATAATTCGTGTGAACGAAATTGATTTCATAAAATTTCAATTAATGGGGTATGCGAAGGAAAATAGATTGTGATTGGTCTTTATAAATGACCGAAGTGAAGACATGATTGGTCGTGAAATCCCAACAGTGATGCAGGGAATCATCTGAGTACTTTGTCTATGAATAAAACTCATACTAGCACGCGGGGGTTAATTCGGCTTCTCCCTATTCATGGATCAAGCTGCAGAAACTGACTTTTGATTTTCAGTTGCGGATTGATGAGAAATCGAAAAGAATTTGCCGCCGCGAAGGTATGGGATCAATGTCAGCAACTCAGAACGAGAGGCCGGACAAACATAAGACATGAATTAAATCATATACTGATTATCAGAATATTGCACTTTTCGATAACCGGACAGACCTTGAGTTTACAAGGAGTTAATATGCCGCTCCAAACTCTCGGAAGAATCGAGTTCGAACTTTTTGCGGATGCGGTAACGCTTTTTCTCAATTGCTGCAGGAGTAATATTGAGCAATGAGCTGATGTCTTTGGATGACATCCCTAAACGCAGTAACAAACAGAATTTTTGCTCGGAGAGAGAAAACTCACCGCGATGTTGCGCCAGTAAATCGAGAAACACTTTATCGAAACGATTGAAACGCTGGAAAAATTCATCCCAGTACGCTTCACCTTCAATGATCTTATCAATATGATCGCCAGCAACTTCTTTTTCACCGGTGAGAATCAGATCCCGTACTTCTGCTAGCACTTCATTCTTTCGTGCAAGCTGAGCCAGATAACCACTCAATTCGCTGCGCAGATTTTCAATTTCATTCTGCAGAATCTGGCTTTTCATCGAAGCGTTTTCCTGCTCCAGTTGTAGGCGCGCACTGAATTCAACATTCAAACGCAATGCCGACTGAATTCGTGCTATTAACTCAATTGGTTCGGTAGGTTTGCGAACGAAATCTGTTGCACCTTCTTCCAAGGCTTTAACGAGATTTCCTGTTGACGTCATTACGCCGGTATAAATAATTACCGGGATGAACTTTCCCTTTTCGCTGAGACGAATTTGCTTGAGTGTTTCGAGTCCGTCGAGTATGGGCATGTCCCAATCGAGCAGAACAGCATCAACGTTGCGCTTCTCGATGATCTCCATCACCTTGCTCCCGTCTGCTGCAGAAAGAACTTTGATTCCCTTTGCTAATCCCGACATGGTGCTAATCACCAGTTCGCGGTTGCCCGGATCATCATCCGCTACAAGAATTGTTTTGTTTTCAAAAACCTCCATACTATCTGCTTGCTGCCTCGATCAGCACTGCATATTTATTTTCATCTGCAAGATACACGGATTGCAGCAAATCTTTACGCCATTTAGTGATGTTTTCCGTCTCTCCAACTATTGGTCTCTCCACTACTGTTCTGATTTCAGTCGCATCAAATAATTCGTAGTCAGACAGCTTAACCAGCAGTTCTGATAACAACTTTTTCTCAGCGACAGATAACGCACTTTCTATCTTCGGCAATTCAGTGTTGCCCGATATCACTTTCCCTTCTCCTGCATTCGGTAATGCCACTGCAACGCGTGCGCCGCTACCCTTCACATTTTCTGCGGTAATTGTTCCTCCGAGCAATTCCACAAACTGCCGCACAAGCACGAGCCCAAGTCCACCCGCTTTCTTCGCAGTTGCAACTCCTTGTCGTTGACTCATGAGCACAGCCAACTCGGCTTCAGGAAATCCGTCTCCGTTATCTTCTACAACTAACATCAGCACATTATCGTTATTCACACATGACACTTTGATTGTTCCTCCTGATGGCGTGTACTTCACCGCATTTGAAATCAGGTTGCGAAGTATAACCTGCAACAATGTTTTATCGGTGTTCAGTCGTTCAACGCAAATGTCTTTTACAATCGTCATGTTCCTGCTCAGCGATTGTTCACGAAGCAAAAACAAAACCTCTTCGATCACGTCATCAGCCGGAACTAATTCCTTGCGCACAACAATATTGTCTTTCTGAATACTAACCCACTGCATGAGATTGTCGAGTAACATAAACGCTTTGCGCGAAGCTTCATTAATCTGTTCAGCATTCTGTTCGACATTAATGAAGTTTCCATGCTTTGCGTTCTCACGAAGCAAATCAGACATTCCAATCAGAGAGTTGAACGGATTTCGCAAATCGTGACTGATTACGGAAAGGAACTGTTCCTTCGTTGCGTTAGCTGATTCAAGCTCGCGGTTGTACTTTTCAATCAGTGCGTTTTTCTTGCGTAACTGCAACACGGCCCAGACTGCTAATGCAACCAGCAGTAACAACGCAACTGCTACAATAATCAAACGCACACGTTTACGCTCCGACTGCACGGCTTCAAGATCCTGTTGCGCAATAGCGGCGCGTTGTTGTTCAATCTCTGCCTTATTTTGCAACTGTAGTACCCGCGAGGCAACTACCATCGTTTGCTCCTTACTACTACTTGCCTGTATGGAATCACTGATCTTGTAATATTTCAGCTGATACTCCTGCATCTCGCTGGTTTGTCCTTGCCACTCGAACCAGTCAGCGTATAGTTGATACAAAGTCATCAGCGACGATGGATTTTCCTGAGAAGTATACGCTTCAGATTTCTTCAGGTACTCCCACGATCTCGCAGCGCTTTTCTCCTTGATATAGTGACGGCACCACGCATTGTATAATCCCGGCAAACGGTTGTTGTATCCGGATTCGAGATAGATTTTTTCTCCCTTTCCGAAATAATATTCCGCACTGTCGTTTATACCTTGTGCAGAATAAATTATTCCCAACGCGGTATAAGCGCCCGAGAATTCCTGACGCAATGCAATGTGATCGGTGTGCTTGTCAACTCGTCCGCTTTCAATATCGCTGATGATTTGCCATAAGTAAATTCTCGCTGAATCATATTGCTCACTCCTTCGGAAAACAATCGACATCAGGTACATGCTTTCATGGGCGAGAATCGGATCTTTCAACTGAATTGCCCGCACGTTGTATGACCTGCGCAACCACTTCAACGCACTGTCAGCTGGACTTTGCAGGTTCATGTGCCTCTGCGCATGGTTGTTGTAGATCGTACACAGACCCTGAAGAACTCCGTCTCTTTTGAAAATTTCCTCCGCGTGATTATAATTTTCGGTTGCTAACCCGAACATGCCAAAGCTGAAATACACGTTGCCAATGTCGAGATAAACGTAACCGTCGCTTTTATTGATTGCAGCCAATGCTTCCGCATACGATTCCAACTTGACCAACACGCTGTCGGCTTGTCCCAGTATCTCGTAAATCCCTGCTTTGTACCGATACTTTGCTTCATAAGCACGCACCGTGTCCTTCACTTGCATGAAAACATCGTGCAACGTATCACACAACAACAACGCGCCTGCGGGATCTGAATATTTTACGGATTGCAGCAGCGTTCCTATTGCTCCTGCCTTATGATCGAGGTACTTTGCGTCGTTTTTATCGAGACTCGCGATTTCTTTTCGGATAGAATCGGCGATCGGCGTTTGTGCTTGTGCTTGCGAAGCGTGTCTAGTTGCTAAAAACACGGCCAGCGCCAACCAAAAGAGACATCTCGTTTTCACGTTGGCTGGGTTCGTTCTGATCACGACTTAAAGTTAATAGGAAATAGACGACAGGTGATAGTTTCATCTGATTTGGACAATGGAATGCGGGCTTTTTGACGCCACGAATTACTATTGACTATTTCCTATCGCCTATTTCCTATTTGCTATCTTTGAAAATGCCCCGCTGTATACTCACTCTAATCGGAATGCTCACGTTCGCGCAACTATTTGCCGGCGGATTCCAGATTAATGCGCAAGGACAACGTCAGCTCGGAATGGGTCACACCGGAACCGGACTATTGCACAACGATGCAACGTACTTATTCTTCAATCCGGGTGCAGGAATTTACATCGATCGTCGTGTTTCCATAACAGCAGGAGTTTCGTTCCTGAAACCACGCGTAGTTTATCTCGAACCTGCGCCGGGACAATACACTGCTGAAATGGTGCACAACACCGGAACTCCTTTTGAATTTTACGCTTCGTATCGTACCGGGAATTTTGCATTCGGTGTTGCTGCGTATACTCCGTTCGGAAGTCGCGCACAGTGGCCCGATGAATGGAAAGGTCAGTTTATGATTCGTGAAATCAATCTGAAAACCATTTGCATTCAGCCAACGGTTACTTATAAACTCGGTGATTACATTGGCATCGGTGCCGGATTTATTTACGCTACCGGTGGATTCACTTTGCGCAAAGGTGTTCCAACACAAAATCAGAATGAAGAAAACGGAGAAGGAACGCTCGATGGTTCTGCGAGTGGCGTTGGTTACAACGTTGGAATTTACTTCCGCGCGAATGAAGTATTCAGCGCCGGAATAAGTTATCGCTCGAGTATCAATGTGACGGTTGAGGAAGGAGCTGCAGACTTCAGAGTTCCATCTTCACTTGCAGAATATTTTCCGTCGACCACTTTCAACACGGCGATAAAGCTACCTGCAGTATTGAACGCCGGAGTTGGAATCAGCACCGGCAAGTGGAAATTTGCAGGTGACTTCAACTACGTTGCGTGGTCGAGCTACGATTCACTTCGGATTGATTTTGCAGACAACACAGATAAGCTGAAAGACATTTCATCTGCACGCATGTATGAGAATTCATGGATTGCACGGGTTGGTGTGCAGTATCAGCCGGTTTCGCGTTTCTATTTTCGCTTGGGTGCATACTACGATAAATCGCCCGTGCAGGACGGATATCTTACACCTGAAACTCCGGATGCAGATCGCATTGGAATCACAGCCGGAACAACTGTAGTACTTGGCGACAATCTTAATCTCGACTTATCATTTTTGTTTATAGAAGGAATGAAACGCACCGACACAAATCTTGAAACAGAATTCTCCGGAACGTACAAATCGCGATTGCTCGCGCCCGGTTTCGGAATCACTTATCAGTTTTAAACAGTAAGCACACGACCCACATGAAGAAATCGCTCTGCGATTCATGAATACAAAAATTGAAAACAAAATCCTATGAATAAACTTTTTACTCTCGCAGCGCTGCTTGGAATTTTCGTAGCAGAAACCGCTTCAGCACAATGCACTGGTTTGCGTTATCGCGACATCATGTTCGACGACACAACTATTTCGAACATCGCTTACGGATCGAACGTAACGCTTTCTAATGCCGCGACAACCTTGCGACTGGATGTGTGGATGCCGAAGAACGATACAGTTACCAATCGTCCGTTGATCATTATCGCACATGGTGGAAATTTCCTTGGCGGATCGAAAACCGGTGGTGATGTTCTTCAGTTCTGTAACGACTTTGCAGACATGGGTTACGTTGTTGCGTCAATCGACTATCGCGTAGGCATGACCAACTTTCCTTTCCCTGGTCCCGATAGCACAGATGCAACAGAAGCGGTTATCCGCGCAGTACACGATGCAAAAGCTGCCGTGCGTTTCTTCAAGAAAGATTACGCAACCATGGGTAACACGTATGGCATCGACACGTCGAACATTTTCTTCGCGGGTGTTTCTGCTGGAGGATTCATGGCCTTGCAGGTTGCTTACCTCGATGAAGAAAATGAATTTCCATCATGGGCCGATTCAACAAATCAGTACGGTTTGCACGGAGGCATTGATGGCCTGAGCGGAAACCCGGGTTACTCTTCACAAATTCGTGGTGTAATCAATATTGCAGGTGCGCTTGGAGATACTGCCTACATCCATCCCGGAGATGAGCCTTGCATCAACTTCCACGGCGATGCAGATCAAACTGTTCCTTATGGTTCTGATATGATCTTTCTGGTTGGAGTTTATCCGCTTCTGCAAGTCGACGGATCTTATTCAATCGACGCGCGTCTCGATCAGTGTGGAATCACCAACTGTTTCGAAACATACGAAGGACAAGATCACGTTCCTCACGTTGGAAGTGCATTGTACTACGACACTACGCTTACACTCACGCGTAACTTCCTCGTGCATTTCCTTTGCGGAGATCCGCTCGACTGCAGCTATTCCAATCCAATTGGCGTGAATGAAATGCCAACGATTTCTTCTGTGCTGCAAGTTTATCCGAATCCTGCCGATGAGAATCTGAATGTGAATACGACGCGTTTGGTTGGAACTGATTACGTTGTAGAAATGTACAACGCACAAGGAGCACTTGTGAACACGCAGGCGGCTGATGTGGATGGAACTACAACCATTAACACAGAAAATCTCGCGCCAGGAATTTATATCATGAACGTTACCAACGGCGCGCAACTCTGGACACAAAAAGTGTTGATCAAGTAAAATGAAATTTCGTCCGCACATAATTTTCGGAATTACAGCTTCTGCTTTTGCAGTCTTCAGTGTTATTGAAGGCTGCACACCCGAACTTTCCAATCCCAAGCCTCAACCCGGCACTGCCAACTTCAAAAGAGTGGTTGCTATTGGTGGAGATTTCATCGCAGGCTATCAGGACGGTGCGTTGTTCGCAGATGGTCAGGAGAAAAGCATTCCAGCTTTGATGGCACGCCAGTTTGAGTTTGTAGGTGGAGGAGCATTCAACCAGAATTTAATGGCAAACGGCGCACAAGGTTACGGATGGAACAGCAAGCCCTGGGAAAGTTTGTTTGTGGGCGCATCTCATCTCGGTTATCGCGTGGATTGTGAAGGTGTTGAATCTCTCGGGCCGGTGAAAGATTCATTGCCTTGGAACATCGCGGTCATGTGTGTGAACCACAATTTTGTACCAAATAATAATTGGGGGGTTCCCTACGCAAAAACAGCCGACTTGTTGAATCCACTTATCGGTCAGTCTCCTAATGGCTATCCTAATTCGTTCTATTACCGCATGTGCTCCAGTCCAGGTTCTTCGACTGTGACGAGTGATGCAGCAGCTGTAAATCCAACATTCTTCACCGCGTGGATTGGCATGGAAGACATCTTCGAATATGCGCGTTGTGGTGGAGAAGGAACGACGATTGCTTCTTCCGCGCAGTTCTCGCTTCACCTGGATTCAATTCTTGGTGCACTCACTGCGAACGGAGCAAAAGGTGTGATTGCAAACATTCCGGATTTTCGTGAGTTTCCATATTACACACTCGTACCCTGGAATGGTGCAGAGCTATCGGCATCGACCGCAGATTCGCTGACTGATTATTATTCTCTCACGCTTCCGCACATTCAATTTCACGAAGGCAATAACGGATTCATGATGGCCGATGTGAATCACCCAACCGGCTATCGTCAGATCCGTCGCAATGAGTACATCACGTTAAGTGTTCCGCTTGATTCTATGAAATGTGAATACATGGGAATTCTCTTCGAAGTGTTGCCCGATCGTTATGTACTCGACAGCACGGAAGTTTCTTTCATTGATCAGATGGTGGCCGAATATAATTCAGTGATTGCCATCAAAGCCGCACAATACGGATTGGCGCATGTGGACATGAAAAATTATTTCCGCTCAGTGAATGCCGGCATCAAATGGGACGGTGTTGATTTCAACGAAACGTTTGTGAGTGGCGGATTTTACTCGCTGGATGGTTATCACCCGAATCAAAAAGGATATGCCCTGATTGCGAATGAATTTATTTATGCGATCAATGCGAAGTACAGCGCAACAATTCCGCCGTTGAATTGTTTTGATTGTAACGGAATATTGTTTCCGTAACACCATCCTGCCTTGGCACAAATAATCATTTTCTCTCTGATCTCCCTGGTTTGTCTAGGGATGAGCGGCTACTTCGGCTACATCCTCTGGAAATCAATCGCGTGTTTCTGGTGGCCGCATACGATGGGAAGAATACTTGGAAATGGTCTGAAACAAACCGGTCGGGCGCATGGAGTTCCTATTTACGGAACAAGAATCAGCTATGCGTATGCTGTTGCTGGTGAAGAGATGATTGGAAGAAAAGTTGATTTTGTGCAGTATGACAACGCGAATGTGGTCAAGCTATTTACTTCGGGGAAATATTACGAGTTGCAACAAGTGAAAGTGTATTACAATCCGAAAAAACCATCAGAAGCTGTTTTAGAAAGAGGACCGAAGTTAAAATACATCTGGCCGTTTTTCTGTGGATTGTTATTTCCGGTTGTGGCGGTGTGCGCTTTTATTTACGGGCGCGATTAGCGATAGACCTACAACCCTGTGATTACTTCAACGCCTTCGAAAGATTGCTGAAGTACACAGTGTCACCTTCCGGTCCAACATAAAATTCCGGAGTAACGCCGTTACGATCGTAAACATGATCGATCATGCAATTCGCACCAAAGCCACAGTTGCGCTCTGAGTTTTCAATCTGCACAAAATCTTTTCGGAAGTAGAATTTGATTTTGCAGGCTTCCACTTCATCGGGAACTTCGTTAAAGTAAATTCCAGTGTCGCCAACAATTGTTCCGCGACCAGCAAGCAATGCCATGTTGTACGACGGTGCGCCTCGATTGAAGTCGATGTGAAACAAAAATGTAGAATCAGTTTCGGGATAAACAAAAAGTGTTCCTACTGCCTCGACTTCCGGATTGCTTCCGAAAGAATACACACCGCCCATTGGAGAATCGAAAACCGTGGATTGAACGTTTGCGCTGTCCGAGTTTGCAGAGTCGCTGTTTGAGTTCGTGTTATCGCTGGAACAGGCAACGAAGAATATTGCGAATAATATTGGGCAGATGTATTTCATGAAAATGGACTTACGTTTCAATTCTCGCGTCGCCTTGCCATCCCTCGGTACGCCCAAGTATTTGGGCAAGTCGCTCCGCGTTTCATTCAGGCTACTCTGACTGACAATTAGTTGCTACCACAAAAGTCCTTTAGCACATTAGCAGACTAACCCATTAGCACATTACTTCACCGTGCTTCCGTTATTCTGATTATTCTTCGTCGGCGCTACAAAACTCAATTCTCCTTTATCGTTTTCCGACATGAGAATCATTCCGTTCGACTCAATGCCCATCATTTTGCGCGGTGCGAGATTGCACAGAATAGTTACCTGCTGACCAACGATGTCTTCCGGTTTGTACCACTTCGCAATTCCACTCAACACGGTGCGTTTGTCGATGCCGGTATCGATTTCGAGTTTCAGCAACTTGTCGCTCTTCGCCATTTTCTCAGCGGAGAGAATTGTGCCGATGCGAATATCCATCTTCGCGAAATCGTCGAACGACGTAGTTTCTTTCTGCGGTTCGAGCGGATTGGTTGGCTGCGAATTGTCAGACCGAGCGGAGTCGAGGGCGGACTGCGCTTTCTCTGCTTCTTCCTGTTCCTTGCGAATTGTCGCCAGCTTGTCGAGCTGCTTCTTCATCAGCTCAGGATCAACTTTCGCAAACAACATCACCGGTTCTTTCAGCTGGTGTCCCGACTGCAAATGATTTGTGCTCTTCGCACTGTTCCATCCAAGCTGACCGATGTTCAGCATGCCGCGCAATTTCTCCGAAGTAAACGGAAGAAAGGGCTGACAAAGAATGCTGAGGTTCGCGCAGATCTGCAACGAAACATTCAGAATCGTTTTCACGCGTTCCGGATCAGGATTCTTCCACGGCTCGTTATCGGATAAATATTTATTTCCAACGCGGGCGAGATTCATCATCTCCATCTGTCCTTCGCGGAATTTGTATTGTGCAATTGCATGGCCAATGCGCTCCGGATATTTTGTAATCTCCTCGAGCACGAGCAAATCTTCCTTTGTGTATTGTGTTGCTTCCGGAACTTTGCCGGCGAAATTTTTGTGCGTCAACACCATTGTGCGGTGAACGAAATTGCTGAACACAGCAGTAAGCTCGTTGTTCACACGTGCTTCGTAATCGCCCCAAAGAAAATCACCATCGCTGGTTTCGGGAGAAATTGCGGTCAGTACATAACGCAATTCATCCTGCTTGCCCGGCATCTCCTGCAGATATTCGTGCAACCAGATTGCCCAGTTACGCGAAGTAGAAATTTTTCGGCTCTCGAGATTCAGGAATTCATTCGCAGGAACATTGTCCGGCAAAATATATCCGCCGTGAGCCATGAGCATCGCAGGGAAAATCAAACAATGGAAAACGATATTATCTTTCCCAATGAAGTGAACGAGTTTCGTTTCCTTGTCTTTCCAATACACTTCCCAGTTGTCGCTTTTCGGTTTTCCGCCGTACGACAATGCGTTGCGTGTTTCCGGTTGCTCGAACCATTCTTTACTTGCAGTGATGTAACCAATGGGCGCATCGAACCACACGTAAAGAACCTTTCCTTCAGCATCTTTCAACGGAACTTTCACGCCCCAGTTGAGATCACGCGTCATGGCACGTGGATGCAATCCGTTTACCAACCAGGATTTACACTGACCGGCAACATTCGCTTTCCACTCGGGATGCGATGAAATATATTTTTCAAGATCGCCCTGCATCTCATCGAGTGGCAGGAACCAATTCTTCGTAGGCTTTTTCACCGGCGCTGTTCCCGACAAAGCAGAAACAGGATTGATCAGTTCATCCGGAGATAAATCTGATCCGCAATTCTCGCACTGGTCTCCGTACGCTTTCGGATTCTGACATCGCGGACACGTTCCAACGATGAAACGATCGACGAGAAACATTTTTGCCTGCTCATCGAAATTCTGTTCAGTCGTTTTCTCACGGAAATAGTTCTTGTCGTGAAGCGTCGTGAAAAAATCAGAAGAAAATTTATGGTGAACCGGTTTGCTTGTGCGTGAATAAATATCAAACTCGATTCCAAAATCTTTGAAAGACTGGTCGATGACTTTGTAATATTTGTCCACCACTTCCTGCGGAGATTTTTTCTCCATGAATCCGCGGATCATAATCGGAACACCATGTTCATCGGTTCCGCTTACAAACAACACATCTTCTCCGGTTGAGCGGAGATAGCGCACGTAAATATCTGATGGTAGGTAACAGCCTGCGAGGTGACCAACGTGGATTGGGCCATTCGCGTAAATGAGGGCTGCTGTGACGGTATATCGCTTAGGATTATTCATAAAATTCAGAGAGCGAAGATACGGAAATGGGTATTAGGGGATTAGGGTATTGGGGTAATCGGGTTAAACTTAGATTGCCTAAGTCCCCTATTTCCCCAATCCCTTAATTCCCATTCCTATCTTTGCTTCCATGACCGCACGTAAACCAGAGCCACTTAAAGCCGGAGACTCCATCGGCATTTGTTCACCCGCACGTAAAATTCCTGCTGAGGATATTGAATCGGCTGTAACCATGATTGAAGAGCAAGGATATTTTCCTGTCCTGGGAAAGAACATGTTCAACGAGCATCACCAATTTTCGGGAACAGATGATGAACGTGCGGAAGATCTTCAGGTGTTTCTGGATGATCCGAATATCAAAGCCGTGTTGTTTGCACGAGGCGGATACGGAACGATGCGCATCATTGACAAACTCGACTGGACAGAATTCGACAAGAATCCGAAATGGCTGATTGGCTATAGCGATATAACGGTGTTGCACAATCACGTTCACACGAAACTGAATGTGGAAACGCTTCACGCCACCATGCCGATCAACTTTGGAAAAGATTTACATTCTACAGAATCACTTTTCAAAGTGGCGACCGGTCACGCGATGATTCACGAAGCGCCGAACGAAGGTTCTGTTCCGAATCGTGCAGGAATAGTAACCGCGCCTATTATCGGAGGAAATCTCTCTTTGATTTTCGCGTTGCAAGGATCTGTTTCTGATCTCGACACCAAGGGGAAAATCCTCTTCATAGAAGATATTGATGAATATCTATATCATATAGACAGAATGATTCTGGGTCTGAAACGTGCCGGAAAACTTTCACAGCTGGCGGGGCTTGTTGTCGGCGGAATGACCGACATGAAAGACAACGCGGTTCCGTTCGGACAAACGGCAGAAGAGATTATTGAATCACACGTCGCTGAATATGATTTCCCGGTGTGCTACAATTTCCCGGCAGGACATGATTACAGGAATTATGCGCTGCCATTGGGAAGAACTGTGCATTTGCACGTTGAGCAATCATCGGCTAAAATTGAATTTTAAGAATCAAGTTTGCTCGTTCCCGGTTCCCGGTTCCCGGTAGTGCCATACTTAATTTGTTGATTTCCACATTCTACTAACGGGGAACCGGAAACAAGGGAACTTAAACGTTTGTAAACGGCTATTTCCCAGCCACTTGTCTACCTTTGTTCCATGATGAACGAGAAGCAAGCACTCGGCAAATGGGGTGAATTGGAGGCGATCCGTCTGCTGAAAGAGAACGGACTCGAAGTAATTGAAGCGAACTGGACCTTCCTGCATTTGGAAATTGACATTGTTGCGAAAGATGGCGACACACTCGTTGTTGTTGAAGTGAAAACACGATCAACCGATGCATACGGCGAACCCGAAATGTTTGTCTCGAGAGCGAAACAGAAGAAATTGATTCGTGCGGCGAATTGGTATTTGCAGAACAAAAAGCTGAACAATGAAGTGAGGTTTGATGTGATTGGAATTGTTAGATCTGGCGATCAAGTGATTTCCAAATATGTACAATGTGCATTTAGTGCGATTGGATAATTGCGTTGATTTACTCCGAATTCGTGCAAGCAAACCCTACTGAGTTCATGCAATCGTACCTGTAATACCACTATATTTAGTACAGGCAAAACCCCAGCATGAAATCAGCACTACTCACCAGTATTTTTGTAATTACAGGTCTTTCTCTGTTCTCGCAATCGACATTTTACCGGAATATTTTCGGCGACCGCTATCCAAGCGCAAACAATCAAGCACCGCAGTTTACTGCACTGGACACCCTTTCTGACGGAGGCTATATTCTTTCAGCAAGCATTGGTCCTGGTGCACAGTTCTGCACATACATGCGTCTGGACAGTTCGTTCAATACGCTCTGGACCAAGTCGTATGCAACAACGCCCTCAGCAGCATTATATAATGCAGCCGAACTGGACGATCACGGTCATGTCGGAATATTTATTGATTCAGTTCAAACATACTTTCTGAAGACCAACGCCAACGGGAATGTGGCCTTCTGCAAGTACTATACGCTCGGGCCCAATGGCGTAGTAAGTACTGGTTGTGTAAAAAGATCAGCTGAAGCAGATTCCGGTTTTGTTTCCGTACTCGGAGAGTGTGCTATGGCATACGGCATTGCGAAATTTGATAAGTACGGAGAAACAGAATGGGTGTCGAATTACACTTCACCACTCGGATTTCTGGGATCGAATGTATATGATCTTCATCCTGCATTCGGTGGAGGATATATTTCAACCGGTCAGCTTCTGAATTCAAGTGATCTACAAAGCAGTGCCATTATTATTCATTCCGGAAATCAAGGTCAGGTTATTTCAAGTCGGCGTATTCAGTTCGATTCAGCTGCAGGTATCCATACACGCATAACTGAGTTTACCTGGTCACCATCTGAGCAGTGTTATTACGCTACTGCCGGAACGTTTTACGGCGTTCCGTATGTGAACCACAAGTATTTCTACCTGCTTAAACTTGACACCGGACTGAATGTTATGAATGCGTGGCGTATTAATGCTCCGAATGCATCTACAGAAATGCTCATACAGAACATGATCGTTGCTGCTGACAGTGGCGTTGTGATCAATGGCGTGATGCAGGATTCAACAAACGGCCTGTACAAATTTTTTATGATCAAATTTGATCCTGCAACCGGAGTGATCGAATGGAGCAAATCAATCCGAGGTATCACGAGTCCGCAGTGGTACTTTGCCTCCAGTGCCATCAAAGGCATCGGTTTGTTCGGACCCAATAACGACATTCTATTCGGCGCAACGGTAAACAATGACGGCTGTGGTCTTGCATCTATTCATTCGGATGGAACGGGACTTTGCGTTGCAATTGACACGCTGATCACCAGTTCTTCTGCTTCCAACTGGATTTGCAGAAACACCACAATCAATAATGCGCCTACTTCGTTCATCTCCTACACGCGTAGTCTTGCCATTCTGGACGAAACGTTCAACGACAGTTTATTCTGCGGAACATGGACTTCAGTGCCTGAGCCGGAAAAATCTGAGCCCACCTTATTCACAGCTAGTTCATCGTGGGGAATTACAACGCTATATTCAGCCAGCCCAGAACAGCTGACGATCGAGGTTTTCAGCAATACCGGTCAACTGATCCTGAAAGAAGCACTTTCGCCATATTCCGTCACTTCCTTCTCAATGCAAAGTGAAGGGATGTACATAATCCGTGCAAGCAATCAGGTAAATTCCCAGACAATGAAGCTCATCAGGTAAGAGATCTAACTGTCAATATCATTGATTTCTGATCTGTTCCCGGAGTATCGAATTGTAAGAAGCAACGTCAGTGGACGCCGGCTGTTATTCCGTACCTTTGCGGCTTAATTAACAAAGCAAATGGCATATTCAGGACGCTCCGGATCGCGTAAACCGGGTGGAAACAGCGGAAATAGAGGGAAAAGTGGCTCAAAGCCACCATTTAAGCGTGGCGGAAGCTCACGTGGCGACGACGATCGTCCGGCATTCAAAAAGAAATCTTACGGGGATCGCGACGACAAACCGGCGTTCAAGAAGAAACCATTTGGTGATAAGCCAGCATTCAAACGTCGCGATGACGGAGATGATCGCCCGAGAAAATCATACGGCGACAAACCGGCATTCGGTGATAAACCAGCGTTCAAACGTCGTAGTTCTGACGGTGATGATCGTCCGAGAAAATCATACGGCGATCGCGATGACAAACCAGCATTCAAACGTCGTAGTTCTGACGGTGATGATCGTCCGAGAAAATCGTACGGTGATCGCGATGATAAACCAGCATTCAAACGCCGCAGTTCTGACGGTGATGATCGTCCGAGAAAATCGTACGGTGATCGTGATGATAAACCAGCGTTCAAACGCCGCAGTTCTGACGGTGATGATCGTCCGAGAAAATCTTTCGGCGATCGCGATGATAAACCAGCATTCAAACGCCGCGAAGGTGGAGATGATCGTCCGAGAAAGTCGTACGGAGATCGTGATGATAAGCCAGCATTCAAACGTCGCGAAGGCGGTGATGATCGTCCGAGAAAATCGTACGGTGATCGTGATGATAAACCAGCGTTCAAACGTCGCGAAGACGGTGATGATCGTCCGAGAAAATCATTCGGAGATCGTGATGACAAACCAGCATTCAAACGTCGCGAAGGCGGTGATGATCGCAGACGCAGTAGCTCTGATCGTCCTGCGTTCCGCAAACCATTTGGGGATCGCGGAGCAAAACCATCGTGGAAACGCGGTGATAGAAACGAAGGTTCATACGGAGATAAGAAACGTGGTGGTGGAGATGGTGAATGGAAAACATTCGACAACCAGGACGAAGCAAGTGCTTTCAAGAAAAGTTATACGCCGAGAAAAGCGCATCGCGGACAAGAAGATGAAGGTGATGGATCAATTCGTCTGAACAAATTCGTTGCGAATACAGGTTTATGTTCACGTCGCGAAGCTGATGAAATGATTGAGGCTGGTGTGATCAAAGTGAACGGTGTAATTGTAACGCAGCTTGGAACGAAAGTGAATCCCGGCGATACAGTTCATTACGGCGATCAGCTTTTGCGTCGTGAGAAATTGGTTTATGTTCTCCTGAACAAACCGAAAGATTACATCACTACAACGGATGACCCACAGGAACGCAAAACAGTTCTTGATCTCGTGACTGGTGCAGGTGAAGAAAGAATTTATCCGGTAGGTCGTCTCGACAGAAACACAACCGGAATTCTGTTGCTCACAAACGACGGCGATCTTGCTGAACGTATGATGCATCCGAAGTACAACGTTGAGAAAATTTATCAGGTGAGTCTCGACATGAATCTTCGCAAAGAAGACTTCGACAAAATTCTCGAAGGAATCGAACTCGAAGACGGTTACATCAAAGCCGACGATCTCAGTTTCGTTGGCGATGGAGAAGATCACAAAGAAGTTGGAGTTGTTCTTCACTCAGGCCGCAATCGTATTGTGCGTCGCGTGTTCGAACATCTTGGCTACACCGTAAAAGGTCTCGACCGTGTTGCGTATGCAGGACTCACCAAAAAGAACGTTCCGAAAGGAAAATGGCGCTTTTTGGAACCAAAAGAAGTTGGTTTCCTGAAAATGCAGGTTGGTGGCGACAAGCAAAAAGGTCGCACTAGTGAAGGCGGAAACAAAAACGCGGGCCGCGGAAAACGTGGTGTTGCAGAGAAACCGGCACCTGTGAGAAAGACGAAGAAGGTTAAAGAACCGGATACGGATACAGAGGACTAGGCTCAATGGAACGCGGATTTTGATGTCCGTTGTTTTCTAGTCGTTCCACCGGATCATTTCGGTAAATTGAAAAACTAGGTTTCGATTTTATGAGATAAGCTTGAGTTTATCTCATAAAATCCAAATTCACGGTTATTGTATTTACAACACTGAACAAAAAACCCACCTAACCCCCCACGGACACCAAAACCCGCGTTCCCATCCCACCTCCCAATTAACATTTGGCTCTTAATACTTCCACAGCAGGTATACGAAACCGCGACTAACGCCGTTCTAACTTTACCTGTCCGATGGAAGAAACGCTGCAAGAGGTAGATCAGGTAAGCAAAACGCGCCGACCGTGGTGGAAGAAAATCTTCCGCGCGTTCTTCTGGTTGGGCGGAATCGTCACTTTTCTTTTTGCGTTACTCATCGTTCTCACGTTTGTGTTTGAGGATGACATCAAAAAATATGTCACCGAAGAACTGAACACACATCTCAACACGAAAATCATTGTTGCTCCTGATGATATCAATCTCACGTTCATCAAAGATTTTCCACTCGCTTCAATTGAGTTCGAAAATGTAACTGCACTTGACGCGACGAACGACACCATTTCCCGCGACACATTGTTCAGTGCCGGCGAAGTGTCGTTCTCATTCAGCATTCTCGACATCTTCCGCGAGAACTACACCATCCGGAATATTGCGCTCGAAGACGGAATGGTTGATGTGCGCGTTGATAAAAACGGAAACGACAACTACCACTTTCTGAAATCAGACACGCTAGCAACAGCCAGCGATTCCAGTGAAGTTGCATTCGCCCTGGAAGAAATTACTTTCACGAATGTTGATTTGGGTTACAGCGATGCTCCTTCCGAAAGCATGTACAAGCTGCATGTGAATGATCTGGTATTCGCCGGAGATTTTGCCAGCGGAGAATTTGCTCTGGAAACCGAAGCCGACTTTCTGATCGAAGAACTGAAACAGAAAGATGTTTCACTCTTCAAAGGAAACTATGGTCACCTCAATCTCGGGATGAACATTAACACCAAAAGCGGAAGTTACGCAATCACTACCGGCGAATTGCAGATCGCAGAATTCATGCTGGATCTTTCCGGCAACATTCAGGACAAACAGAACAATTATCTCGTCGATCTGCTCATCAAAGGTCAGGACGTTGATATTGCTTCTGCGATTTCACTTCTCCCCGACTCTGCACGCACCAACATTGCCGACTTCGAAAGCACGGGAGAATTTTATTTCGAAGCCACTGTGAAAGGATTGTCGGGCGATACGCTTACGCCGGATGTTGAAGCCAACTTCGGTATTCGCAATGGCGCAACGTTGACGAAGAAGAATTCCGGAATTACGTTGAGCGACATTAGTCTTGCCGGTTTATACTCCAACGCTAACAACAGCGATCGACTCGAGATTTCAGAATTCACTGCAAGCACATCAAAGAGTAAACTCAAAGGATCTTTCTTCATGAAAGGAAAGAATCCGGAGTATGCTGCTTCACTCAGCGGAAATATTGATCTGGCGGAGCTGCAGGAAATCTTTGAATTTGACACCATCGACGCGATGAGCGGAAAGATGGATATACACTTTGACGCTTCGGGCATGCAGGTCGATCCGGGTTCACTTACCGCTGCTGATTTGCGCAAATTCAAAACGTGGGGCGATCTGAAACTCACGGATGCAATGTTCAGGACGAAAAATTCTTCACTCGACGGTGATAGTCTTAACGGACAACTCACCTTTGACGGAAATAATGTCAGCATCAAACAATTCTCCGGCAATTACAGCGGAAGTGATTTCGTAATCAGCGGTTCGGTTAAAAATCTCCTCGGTTTTGCTTTCACTGATGAAGAAATACTGGCCATAGACGGCGAAGTGACTTCGAGAAACCTGAATCTTGATAAATTGCTCGCGAGCGATCAAACAGCAAGCAACAACAATTCAGCTTACGAACTTGTTCTTCCTGAACGGCTGAAGCTTCATCTCAATGCAAATGTGAGACATACCAAGTTTTGTCGCTTTGAAGCCGACGCAATTACGGGCACCGTCGACATCAAAAACAAAACGCTGTATGCGAATAATGTCAGCTTCCGTTCCATGGAAGGAATTATTACAGGAAACGGAACGATAGATGCAACCGGCGATTCATTGCTGATTACGTGCAATTCGAAAATCTCCAATGTAAACATCACCAAAATGTTTTACGTGTTTGAGAACTTCGGACAGGATTCGCTGAACCCAACACTTGGCGACAAAAACGTAAGCGGCATTCTGAATTCCGATGTTACGTTCGCATCCATGTGGGATACGAAGCTCAACGTGAACGAAAAACAGATTTACACCTTTGCCGATGTTTCCATTGAGAAAGGTGAACTGAGAAATTTCGAACCACTCCTGGCACTATCACGTTTCATCAGTGTGGATGAGCTCAAGGCAATTAAGTTCAATACGCTCAAGAACACGATTGAAATTAAGAACCGTGTTGTGAGTCTGCCGAAGATGGAAATCAAATCTTCTGCTGTCGATCTTGCCATGAGCGGCACGCACGACTTTGATAATATGATCGATTATCACTTTGTTGTTTCTCTCGACGAGCTACGTGCGCGCAAAGCAAAGACATCCAAAAAAGAGAATGACGAGTTCGGTGAAGAAGTGGAAGAAGATGGTTCACGTCGCTACAAACTTTATGTTGCCATGAAAGGTCCCATCGACGATCCGAAAATTACTTACATGGATCGAAAAGGTTTTATTGAGCAGAAGAAAGAAGAAATCCGTCAGGAGAAACAAAACCTGAAAGAAATCCTGAACAAGGAATTCGGCTGGTTCAAGAAAGATTCTACGATCAACCAAGAAGACGAAAAAGATCCGAAAGACAAGAAGAAGAACAAGGACGACAAAGGTACCATCGACTTCAAGAAAGGGAAGGATGAAGAGGATGCGCCTGAGGGGGATGATTTTTAACCCCGGAAGTGGGAGCGCGGATTTTGAAGTACAGCCGTTGTTAGTTCTTCAAAATCCGCGTTTTTCATTTCACATAACCCACGTTGCCTTTTAGAACGATCAGAATTCAATCCTGTAACTCAACACCGGAATCAAAGGAGCCTGATAATTCCACTCCACAGAATTTTTATCGGCATCATAGTATTTGTTGAATACGTTTTTTCGATTCGAAACATTCTGAATGTCGAGTGAAACAGTGCTTGTCCACTTTGCGTAGTTGCGCTTTACACTCACGCGAATATCAGTGCGGAAATAGTCGGGCATTTTTTCCGTGAATGCATTCACTTCGTCATACACCGTACTTCCTTCCATTTGCGATTGCGTGAGATTGATCGGACTGTCGTAGTAACCTCCTGCGTAAATGAACTTGACGTTGCATCCTATTACACGTCCTTTGCGCTTCTCGCTTAGTGTCCACTCTTTACCACCCGTGAAGGTTACGAGATACTTTCCGTTGTAGCGGGAATTGCGCCAAACACCTTCCAGGGTTTTGTAATTGGAATTGAACAACGAGCCCGACCAGAGGAAGTACGATCCTTTGCTGAAGAACTTTTCGAACGTAACTTCGAGTCCGTAGTTTCTACCCTTGCCTTCCGACACCAGACTATCGCGCACACCATCCCAGATTTCATTCGAAAGGGAATATGTACTCGACGCGCTTGCTCCAACCGGAAGATTGTACAACCACTGATGATACGCTTCCACTTTCACCCGCAAATCCTGCGCAATGCTTCTGTCGTATGACAACACCAGGTGGTGCGCCTTCAACAGATCGAGATCGGTGTTTGTGGTGATGGAAGTTCCGTCGGCGAAATTCGTTTTCGTAAAGTAAGCGGCGAGCGGAAGAACCTGGCTGTGTAAACCATATCCAAGACTCACAGATTGACGGTCGGTGAGCGCATAACGCACAGACGCTCGTGGCTCAACGGAAATCTTGTTGTTCAATGCCAGGTACAAGGAATGAAATCCGCTATTCAGCGTAAGCTTTTCCGTTGGGCGATATTGCCATTGTGTAAAAGCCTGCAGCACTTGCGTTGTACCATTTGCATTCGTGAAGTTCTTCGTGACCTGATCCACTTCGTCGTAGTAGTGCCCGTTGAGCTTATAGCCCTGATGGCTTGCTATCACTCCGGAACGAAACGTGTGGTGTGTATTGACCTTGTTCGTCAACACCGCAGAAACGGTGAACTTATTCTGAGCGTACGAATTGAAAAATGTTTCACGCGTGGTATAATCGTTGAGCGTGTAAATTTCCTTATAGCCAATCGCCGTTGAAGATGCTACTGCTGCAACTTTGAGATACGAATGATCACTCATGGATTTACTCCACGTCATTCCCGACGCACCGGTGTTGGCGAAAAACTTGCTGGAGTAACGATCCCAGTCAGTTTCCCACAATGTTGAATCGTGTTTTGCCTTGTACACTTCGCTGCTTAATCCGCCGAAGCCGAAGAAAGTGAACGTTCCGTACTTGTCTGTTGGAAGAACAATGTTGTACGACAAATCCTGGAACGTAGTCACTCCTCCGTCGCCGAGAATCCCCATCTTCCCGAGCAAGCCCAATGTTGAATAGCGGTAATTTACGAGATAAGATCCACGATGCTTTCGCGACAACGGACCTTCTGCCGCAACATCCATTCCGAGAACCCCGGCCTGAAATGTAAACTCGGTTTGTTCGTTGTTCCCTTTGCGCAAACGCAGATCGAAAACTCCCGACGATGCATTTCCGTATTCAGAAGCAAATGCCCCCGTCACGAAATCAGAATTCGCCAACAACTGCGCGCTCAAAATAGAAATTCCTCCACCTGCTGCGCCCGGACTTGAAAAGTGATTTGGATTCGGAACTTCTACGCCTTCCATTCTCCACAACAAACCGTTCGGTGCATTACCACGAATGGAAATAAAATTGTTTCCGTCCATCACACTGGCAACACCCGCATAAGCAAGTGCAGCCCGTGCAGGATCATTCACTGCGGCAGCATAACGTTGTGTTTCTTCCACAGAAACTGTTCTTGCGCTTACGGTCGACATGTCGTTCAACGGAACTTTCTTGTCGGCGGAGATTACAACTTCTTTGTTCATCACTACATTCTCGTCCATCTCAATGTAGAGCACAACTTCTTTTCCGGACGTCACAGCAACGTCACTCAGAATTACTTCTTTGTACCCGAGAAAAGTGATTTTGAATGACTGGCGTCCAACAGGCACCGCTTCAAGCTTGAAGTTGCCATCGAGATCGGTCGCTGTACCTTTTGATGGAACAAGATTAATCACCTGAACAATTGCGCCCGTGATTGGCGATTTCACGAGTCTGTCAACCACAGTACCGCGCACAGTTTGTGTAAGTGATTGCGCCGGAAGAATGGAACACAACAGCATCAGAGTCGCAATTAGAAACCCGATCTGTGCAACTCGTTTCGAGAGAAAAAGAAAGTTCATAGAATATGTTCTGTTTAATTAAAAGAAACGGAGTGAAACATTTGCACCTACCCATGCTTTTGCGCTCCAACGATTGTCGTATGTCTGCGCGAAGAAATAGTAAGGAGCAATTCCGGTCACGGGCAATTCATTACCCGATGGATTGAGATCTGTCACAAACACATTGAGTGTTGGACCTGCGGCCAGTGAAAGATTCTTCGTGATATGAAGATCAAGCGTAAGACTCATCTTCCACAAATCACTGAGCGATTCAGAAAAGTCTCCCTTGCTGATATGATAATTCACAACATCAAGACCAAGATCGAGACGGCGATTGAGTTTTGTGCTGGACCCGATTCCATAACCGAATCCCCAGACAATATCACGCTCGCGCGGATCTGCTATTACTGAAAAGATATTGTGAAAACGATCGCTACCGGTGCGGAAAGCTAAATTCATCGGTGTAGTTTCATTCCAACCTACTTCAATCTTGTGGTAACCGTGACGCGCGAAACTGAAGAGACCGATCATCACACCATCAACACTGTCAGCGAAATTAACTACGCCTACCTGAACGCCTTTCACATTCTGTGCAATGTTCACTCCTCCGCTTAACTGCACGCCGGTTACGGTTCCTGAAGCAACATTCCATCCGCCCGCTACCTGCAATCCATGCACATCGTTTGCATAGTTCACACCACCTGATGCTTGCAACTGATGCACATCTCCACCCGCAATGTTCAATCCTCCGCTCATTTGTATTCCGTACACATCACGATCCGTAACATTCATTCCACCCGTCAACTGAATACCGCGAACATTTCCGTGAACTGTATTCAATCCGCCGGAAACCTGTGCGCCAGTGAGTGAATCTGATGCGTGATTATTCAATCCGGCGATCTGACAACCATTCATTGTGCCGCGACCGATATTGAAAATGCCCGCAACCTGAATACCGTTATATCCGTCGGGCGCTACATTTCCTATTGCGGCTATTTGTGTGTGCTCAGTTCCAACTCCAATGATTGTAAAGTAAACCGGGTGGTTCATCGGAATCGAATCGGGAACGCGAATCTTAATTTCCTTGATTGTGTCTTGTGCAGAAAGCGTATGTGCACAAATGATTGACAGTAGAAGCAGATAAATATTTTTCATAACAGATGTATTTGCTGTTATGACAGATCCCGGGCGCCTTACCCCTACGCGTTTAGAAAAATCTTACCGAAAATGTTGCGCCGACCCATGCCATGTCCTGGAATCCGGTATCAGGTGAGCCCATGAAAACGGGAGCCTGCTGAAAACGGGCAAGTTGATTCTCCCGCGCTCCGGTGATGTAATAATTGAATACGGGTCCCGCTGCAATGGCAATTGGACGCGCAAGTCTCCATTCTGCAGTTAGTGCAAACTGTATCCACTCATTGGTATACGCAGAGAAACTGCCTTCGTTCAGGTGATGTGCAGTGAGATCCATTCCCACGTCGAAGTTCTTATGAATACCGAAACGCTGTCCAATACCGTAACCGAACGCCCAAAGAATATTTTCAGGATAAGACGGATCAAATCCGAAATTCAGGACGTTGTAAAATTTCCTTGTGCCTGTACGTAGGTTGAAATTCATAAAGCCTCTTTCGGTTGACGCAACTTCAAATTCGTGCACGCCCTCTGCGACAACACTGATTAATCCAATCGGTATTCCTGTTTCACTGGTTTGCGCGAAGTTGAAAAGTCCAATCTGTACTCCCTCTACATGAGTCGCGTAATTCACAACGCCAAACTGCAAACCGTTCAGTGTATCCATGCACATATTCATTCCACCCGTGATCTGAAACTGGTTTACGTCACCCACTGCCATATTCAATCCGCCGGAAAGCTGAACTCCGTCCATATCTTGCGTGGCAATATTAACTCCACCGGTGATTTGAATTCCGATCATGTGACCGTCGATAAAATTGCTTCCACCAGCGCACTGAATTCCCGTCAATGTATCAAACACAAAGTTCGATCCGCCCGTGAGCTGCAATCCTTTCACTGTGCCGAAATTTATATTCGCTCCGCCGGAAACCTGAACACCGCGCATATTTCCTTCGACCAGATTGAATCCGCCTGCGAGCTGAAAGTACTGCACATCACCACGATCAATATTGAATGCGCCTCCAACTTCAGCTACAGTCGTGCCGCCGGTGTATCCTCCAATGAGATTGAATGAATACTTGTTGCTCACGGCTCCGCCCATTGCGCCATTCGTTGAAACAAACGGAAGAAGTGAAACTTGTCCGTTGCGTCTTAATCGCTCGGTCAGATTCTTCGATTGCATGAGTTGTGTGAAACCGATCAATGAATCGATGATCGGAATGTTTTCAATTCGCCGCTTAGGGATTATTGCAACTGTATCACTCATCGCCGGAATCGAGTCAACAACAACAGGCGCAACAAAAACCGGAGGGGGAATTTTTCGGAGAACAATATCCACGGTTTGATTTGACGAAGGTGTTACGACAATAAAAGTGTCGATATACTTTTCACGACTCACTTTGATCCGAACAGGTCGATTGCCCGCTTCGAGTTTCAGTTCATAAAACCCGATTTGGTTGCTGAGCGTTGATACCAGTGTGATGGAGTCGTAAATACTCGTATAAGCAATTACATAGTTGTTTTCATCAATCACGTAACCGCTGATTGTGAATTCATTCTTCTGCGGTGACGCAGGCGTAGAAACAACCGGAGGTGCTGCGGCAACGAGCACAACATAATTTCCCTGTACACGAAATGAGATTGTGCTTCCGAAAATCAGACTGAGGGCTTTACGAACTGTGACCTGCCGAAAGTGAAGTGTAACTGGTTTTGAAGGATCGAATAGACGCGCATCCCAGGCGAATTCAAACTTTCCCTGAAGTGCTATATCGCGAAGAACATCGTCGGTGCGTCTATTGCTACAGTCAATGTCCACCAGCCGTTCGGGTATTGGAGGCAGCGTTTGTCCGGCGAGCTGAATCGCAAACACAATAAAGAAAAACACCAGCGCTTTGCGCATAATTAGTTGCAGCCCGTTCCGTCGAGAATGATTACGCTTCCGTTGTCCTGAGAAGTAATTCCAGGGAAAGTCACTTTAATTGCTTCAATGATATTTCCAACGGGTTCATTGTTGAACACTTTCGTGCTGGAGAATCGGCAGGTCTTCAATTCTTCGTTTTGCAAAATGATGTTACATCCGTAAGCCGTATTCAATTGCTGTACCATCGCTGCCAACGGTGTGTCGTTGAATCGGAAAATGCGATTGCGATATGCAGAACGATTCGGATCATCTTCAATGCCGACTCTCATCTTTCCTCCTCCATTATCATACACCGCATATTGCCCGGGAGTGATAATCACCGTGTCTCCATGAGCAACGCATTGCACTTTTCCTGTTTCCACCGAAACGTGAACGCTGTCATTATCATACGCGCGCACATTGAATGAAGTGCCGAGTACTTTGACTTCCATCCTATCTGTATGAACGATAAACGGATGCTCTGCATCGTGACTTACGTTGAAGAATGCTTCTCCTTTGAGTGAAACTTCACGTATGTCGCCAGTGAACGCAGAAGGATAATCGATTTGAGAATTTCTGTTCAGGCTGATCGTACTTCCGTCGGGAAGCGTGTCGATCACAACTTCCGTTTGACTTGCGACAACCAGATTCTGAATGTCTGTCGTTGATTCTTTCATCAGCACGAAAACAATTGCAACTCCAATAATCAGCAACACACTTGCGGCTGCGGCCCACGTATAATTGCGTTTCGCGGGTTGCACACTTGTTTGCTGAATTTTTGAATGGAGTTTATTCCATGCCGCATTCGTATCGAAACGTGTATCGCTCAGCAAAGCCGCTGAAGTGTCCCACGCTTTCTTCGAATGTTCGAAATACTTCCGGTTCTCGTCAGATTGGGCAGCCCATGATTCAACTTGTGCACGCTCTACTGCATCTGCTTCACCAGCGAAGTATGACGCGAGCAGAATATCTATTGCCGTATGATCGAATTCGTTTCTCATAGGACAGGAATTATTTGGAATAATTGATACAGGAAAAACGGGAACAACACGGGTAAATAGTCAGAAAGCTGTTCGCGCATAATACGCAATGCTTTCCCCATCTGATTCTCCACGGTCTTAACAGAAATGCCAAGAGTGTCTGCAATCTCCCGGTACTTCATTTCACCGAAGCGACTCATCTCAAAAACCTTTCTGCACTCCGAAGGAAGCTTATTCAATCCGTTTTCTATCGCGACCTTCAGTTCCTTTCTTTGTACGTTTTCATCTGCGCTTACGTTCGGATGAACTATTTTCAGTGTTACATCGTCCATGCGGACTTCCTTTTTCTTTTTGTCGATCAGGTTCAGACTTGCGTTGTGCACGGCCCGATACAAGTAAGATTTTATCGAAACTGAAAACTCAATCGTGCCTTTCCTTTCCCAAATCTTCAGAAAAACATTCTGAACAATTTCCTCCGCGTTATCCGCATCCTTCACAATCGTGAATGCATAACGGCAAAGTGCAGAATGATGCTGACGGAAAATCCGCTCAAACTCATGCTCATCACGTATGCGTATGAGGGGTATTGGTTCAGCTTGTCCGGAAATCTCAGCCACTTTTTGGAGATGATAATCCGCACAAAGGTACGTTGCTGCACGATGTTGAATCAGACTCGATTGCACACTTCTTTTTCTTTAAGACCATACAGACAGGCTTTACCCCTACGTAGGTTAAAAGAAAACTGAAATCAATCAAATGGGTTGATTTTGAGCGCTTAACCCGTTCTAATGGCAACGGCACCTCAGGACAAACTTTGTCCCACCCTCGTTTACAATCTCAAGCTGTGCATCAATCTGCTCGGAGAGAACAGTAACGAGTTGTAAGCCAAGTGAGTTTGTGTTCTCTAAATCGAACTGCATAGGCAGACCGATTCCGTTGTCGGAAACGATCAGTTGATTTATTTCTGTTCCGCGAATAAACTGTACAGAAATTTCTCCTTGACGTTCACCCGGAAACGCGTGCTTGAATCCGTTCATAACGAGCTCGTTCAGAATGAGCGCGCATGGAATTGCTGCATCGAGTTTGAGTTGTACGGGTGCCTGATCTACATCAATGTTCAAACGGATCCGTGACGGATCAGGATTGCAACTGAGATTTAAACCGTGTGCGAGCGAAGAAACGTAATCGCCGAAATCAATTCCGGAAAGATCTTTCGATTCGTACAGCTTTTCGTGTACCATCGCCATTGCACGAATACGTTCGTGACTCACCGCGTATTGCTGACGCGTACGTTCGTCTTCAATCTGGCCCGACTGCAAATTCAGCAAGCTGGAAATGATCTGCAGATTATTCTTAACCCGATGGTGAATTTCACGAAGCAGAACTTCCTTTTCCTTGAGGGAAATTGTTGACTGCTTCAGTTCTTCGCCGAGCATATTCACTCCCCCGGCAAGCGCATCGATATGATCAGATGATTCTGAAAAACCTGCACGTTTCGTATAATCAAGTGAAGCCAGAGACATTACAACATCGAGAATTTCATTAACGCGACGTGCATTGTCTTTCTTTTCAAACTCCGACCGCTGAAAACGTTCTTCCACTACAGCGAGTGCGCGAACTGCTGTGTCTTCAATGTCCTCTCCATCCAGTTGCTTTACACCGGAGATGCGTATCAAGGCAGAAGTAACATCCAGAGCGAGCTTAGTCATGCTCCTCGTGTTTCCCGTTTAAGATCCAACGTTCGGCCTGATCACGATCGGTAAACATTCGGGTCGGAACAACAGGCTGATTCAATCCAAGAAAAAAGTTTCCGATGATTCTACTAAGCGGAGATGACACCAGCATAGCAATCGCAACAACTCCGGGCTTACGTCCGCGCATAGCGAAATGATCGCGCGCCTCTTTTGAGATTGAACGGATCTTTCGGATGTCAACAAGAATCGGGTAAACCACATCACCGGAAATCTCACGAACTTTTGCTGTGTTCTCTTTTGCGTGATCCAGATTGATTTCAGCTAACGGAGCTACCCGTGAAATAATAAATCCACGTGGGTCGAGAGAAGTTTCGAAAATGGAATCGGCGGTCGTCATTGTTTATGCAATCCGAAAATAAGAAAATTATCGCTGTGCCTGATTCGCAATTTCGAGCCTATTATGGCTCATACTTTTCGGGGCGGGCGAGCTAATTTTGTCGGACGTTGTGCTGTATGAAAAACGCGTGCAATGGTAACCCGTTCGCCTACCAAACGGTACACTATTTTGTAACTCCACACCACAATGTACCTGTACTCAAATTTTCTGTGCGCAAGGAGAGGCTCTCTAGGACCGGATTTGGGGTGTGATTCCAGAACATCAACGGATTCAAGAATCTGATTTAGAACCAAGCGTGCGTAAAACGAACCTTGTTCATTCTGGATATAAAGAACAGCACGTTGTAACTGTTCTTCCGCAAGTTTAGACCAAATTACTTCAGCCATTTCTTCGCGCGCTTTTTTACATCGCGATGAGATGAAAACTGTCCTGCTTTTTCCTGTTCTTCCGATAGGGAAATGTCCGACAACATGGCCAACTGCTGGTAAACCTCCTCAAGCGTGGTGTTTGATTTTACCCGACTCGCGATTTCCAACAAGGATTTCTTAATGTTCGATCCGCTCATAGAATTGCTTTATTAAATATACGCAATTTCCCTGCCGCAATGGTTCCGTTAAAACTCTGCATTCTTCGGCGTCCTTGGGAACGGAATTACATCACGAATATTCGTCATGCCCGTTACGAACAAGAGTAAGCGTTCGAATCCTAAACCAAATCCGCTGTGTTCACACGAACCGAATTTGCGTGTTTCCAGATACCACCAAAGCGACTCTTCCGGAATGTGCATTTCCTTGATACGTGCATGCAACTTCTCGTAATTGTCTTCACGCTGCGAACCACCAATAATTTCTCCGATCCACGGAAAAAGAATATCCATGGCGCGAACTGTTGTTCCATCATCGTTCTGTTTCATATAGAACGCTTTGATGTCTTTCGGGTAGCCTGTAACAATTACCGGTCCGTTGAAATGATCAACGAGGTGATTCTCGTGTTCCTTCTGCAAATCTTTGCCCCAATCTGGTGCGTACTCAAATGCTTTTTTCGAATGCGCTGCTTTCAGAATTTCAACTCCTTCAGTATAAGTGATGCGTGTGAAGTGATTTGCTACAACCGAATTCAAACGCTCAATCAGTTTATTGTCGTAAGTATCATTCAGAAACTGCACATCGTCTTTGCAATGATGCAACGCGTAGTTCACCAGATACTTCAACATTTCCTCAGCGAGATTCATGTTGTCGTTGATATCGTAGAACGCCATCTCCGGTTCAATCATCCAGAACTCGGCAAGGTGACGTGGCGTGTTTGAATTCTCCGCTCGGAACGTTGGTCCGAATGTGTACACTTTTCCAAGCGCCATCGCAGCCAATTCTCCTTCGAGCTGACCGGAAACAGTAAGGTTTGTTTCCTTCCCGAAAAAATCTTCTTCGAAGTTGATTGAACCATCTTCACTCTTCGGAAGATTCTTCAGATCAAGTGTTGTAACGCGGAACATTTCTCCTGCACCTTCGGCGTCAGATCCGGTGATGATCGGAGAATGCAAATTGTAAAATCCTTTATCGTTGAAGAATTTGTGAATCGCAAACGTCATGTTGTGACGAATGCGAAAAATTGCTCCGAATGTATTTGTGCGTGGACGTAAATGCGCTTTCTCACGAAGAAATTCGAGTGAAAGTGTAACAGGCTTATTGTCTTTGCTGTCCTGACCGCGTTTCTGTAACGGATATTCTGTTGCATCGCAATCGCCATAAATATCAATTGTGTCGGCCTGAATTTCCAGATCCTGTCCTTTGCCTTGTGAACGAACTAATTTTCCTGTCACACCGATGCATGCACCCGTTGCTTTCGCACGATTCAAAAGCTGCTCGTCAAATTTCACCACGTCACAAACCGCCTGAATATTTTTGATTGTCGATCCATCATTAATATGAATGAAGACAACGTATTTATTTCCGCGTCCGCTTCTAACCCATCCTTTTGCGGTTACGTCACGATCAACTTCCGTAGCGTGTAAAAGTTCCTTTACTGTTTCGTGTGCCATTTTATTTTGATTCTAATTGGGTGACAAAAGTACGGTTTCTCCGAAGCAGTCCGCCCGAACCCGATGGCCATTCCCTCGCGCACAGACCTTAAAGGTTTCTAAAACCTTTAAGGTCTAGCGGAGACCGAAACCGGAAACGGAAACCATGAAACTGGTAAGCAAACCAGAAACGCTGACACTATCATGACATTTTGGGGTGGAACCGAATTCACTGAATTATCTCATTTCAGGCTAAAATCGCCGATTACGCCCTCCGCTCGTCGGAAACTTGTGGAGTTTCATCGGAAAAAACTCCCGAACCGAAAAATGTTTCCATAGTTTTGCCCGCGAAATGAATCACACACAAACAGATACACGGGACCGAATTTTGGTGGGAGGATACGAGCTGTTTTCACGCTTCGGTATCAAGAGCGTAACGATGGACGACATCGCGAAGCATCTGTCCATTTCCAAAAAAACCATCTACCAGTATTTCCGCGACAAAGACGAAGTAGTACATACGCTTCTCGAAAAACAATTCAACCAGGACATTTGCGACTTCGAAGAGATCGCAAACACAGCGCCCAATGTTGTTGAAGAAGTTTTTGGTCACATGAAAAAGCTTCACAAGATGTTCACCAATACAAATCCTAACATGATTTACGATTTGCGGAAGTTTCACCCGCGGTCGTGGGAGCTTGTAACACGCTTTCGTTCGGAAACTTGCTTAGGCATGGTAGAGCGCGCACTCGAAAAAGGAAAGAAAGACGGATACGTTCGTGCAGATGTGAACAGCAAAATTCTTTCTCGCTTACGC
The DNA here is from genome assembly GCA_040377305.1 of Flavobacteriales bacterium. Classification (GTDB taxonomy): domain Bacteria; phylum Bacteroidota; class Bacteroidia; order Palsa-965; family Palsa-965. The sequence continues at coordinate 201,600 of JBEIPA010000006.1, forward strand.
GTCGAGGAAATCGAAATGGGGTTCAATCCAATGGTTTTTCCTCCTGACACATACCAACTGCTCGACGTCCAGATTGCCATGGTGGAGCATTTCCTCTACGGCGTTTGTACGCTCAAAGGACATAAACACATTAATAAGCTTAAAGAAATAAATGAAGAGGAGTAAAATATTTTCTGTTTTCATCCGACTCAACTCCCGATAGGTATCGGGATAACCCAAATACCAACCGATCAAAGAAAATACACTTGTATGAGTAAAACAGTAAAGACGTGGATGATAAGTGCGGTTCTGGTTGTTCTAGGCGGATCATTATTCGCACAGCAACAAGACACCAGTTCTTATACTTTCTCGCTGAAACAGTCTGTTGATTATGCGCTCGAGCATAGCACATCTGTTAAGTCTGCGCAATACGACCAGATTCAGGCAACTGAAAAAACGAAAGAAATTATGGGCATTGCGCTTCCTCAGGTAAGCGGAACGTTCCAGATCCAGGATTTCATTGAGATTCCAACCTCATTGATTCCTGCTGAAGTTTTTGGAGGTCCTCCCGGGCAATTTATTCCGGTGCAGTTTGGTACGCAGTGGAATACTTCCGCTACGTTTTCTGCAAGCCAACTGTTGTTCAACGGAACGTGGCTTTACGGTTTGAAAGGTGCTCAGGTTTATCAAAGCCTTGCACAGAAAAATGTAACGCGCACGCAAATCGAATCTGCGAGTGAAGTGACCAAAGCTTACTACACTGCGTTGGTCAACCAGGAACGCAAAGTGTTGCTCACTGCGAATGTTGATCGCGTGAAGAAGATCATGGACGACACGAAAGCACTTTACGAAAATGGCTTTGTGGAAAAACTTGATCTGGACAGAATCACTGTTACATATAACAACCTTGTAACAGAAGTCAACAACATTCAGCGTTTGCTCGATCTTTCACTCGTACTCCTGAAGTATCAGATGGGAATGGATCAGTCTGCAACATTGGTATTGAGCGACAAACTTGCTGATGTTAGTTTCGCGCCTGTTGACGCAACAAAAGGCCGTTTCGATTACAGCTCCCGAATTGAGTACCAATTGATGGAGCAGAATCTTGCAGGTCAGCGTTTGTTCTGGAAAGCAGAACGAATTGGTTACCTGCCCACGATTGCTTTGTTCGCAACAGCATCTGCACAACGTCAGAGTAATGAGTTTGACATCTTCGGAAGAAATCGTTGGTTCCCGATGGCCATTATTGGTCTACAGGTGAACATGCCAATCTTCGATGGATTGCAACGCCACCACCGCATTCAATATGCGAAAGTCGGAATTCTGAAAGCCGAGAATGATCTGATCATGATGCAGCGCACCATTGACATGCAGCAAGCCGTTGCACGAGTTACGTTGCAGAACACTTCCGCGACACTCAGTGCACAAAAAGGGAATATGGATCTCGCACAGAGTGTGTTCGATGTGGCGCAGAAGAAATACGATCAGGGCGTTGGATCGAACCTTGAAATCATCAACGCTCAAACGGCGCTGAAAGAAGCGCAGACGAATTATTTCAATGCACTGTACGATGCAGTAATCGCGAAAGTTGATTACGATAAAGCAATGGGCGCATTCAAAAACTAATCTCACCACGATAAAAATAAGTTTATGAAATCGTTCCGATTCACGAATTCGAAATCAAATAATATAATACTTATGAGTAGAAATTTAATTACCCTTCTTGCCCTGGCAGTAATCTTCACATCATGCGGTGGAGCTGAGAGTAAAGAAGACAAACTGAAAGCCAAAAAAGAACAGATGGAAGTGCTCCGGAAAGAGATCGTTGATCTTGAAATGGAAATCGCGAAGTCTGATACAACCAAAGGAACAGAAGGCAAGCCGGTGAAAATAATGGCGCTCGCCATTGACACTTTTGAGCATTCAATTGACATTCAAGGTCGTGTTGATGCAAGCGAAAGTGTTTCAGTAGGTCCGCAAATGCCAGGCCTGGTGAAACGCGTTTATGTGCAAGCCGGCGATAAAGTTTCTGCAGGACAAGTGCTTGCTGAAATTGATGCGGATGCAATGACACAGCAACTGGCTTCGCTGAAAACGCAACGTGATCTTTCGAAGCAGGTATTTGACCGTCAGAAAAATCTGTGGGATCAGAAAATCGGAACCGAAATTCAGTTCCTGCAAACGAAAGCGCAGTTTGAAGCAATCGAGAGCCAGGTGAAAGCGGTACAGGAGCAGATTGATATGGCGAAAATCAAAGCTCCAATCGGAGGTGTTGTGGATGCAGTGAACATCAAGGCAGGTGAATTGGCTAGCCCGGGTTTTTCGAACATCGTAATTGTAAATACGAACAACCTGCGCGTGAAAGGTGAAGTAGCGGAATCGTATATCTCAAAAGTAAAAACGGGTAGCGCAGTAAGTGTGTTCCTTCCCGACGCAGGTGTTTCGGGAAAAACGCTCAACACAAAAGTTACGTATGCAGGAAAGATGATCAACAACATCAATCGCACGTTCAATGTGGAAGTGGCGCTGGCTTCGAATGAACAAGACGTTGCCCCGAACATGGTTGCAGTTCTGAAAATCAACGATTACAAAAACGATTCAGCAATTGTAATTCCTCTTTCCATTGTTCAGCAGAACGCTAACGGAACCAACTACGTGTACGTTGCAAAACAGAGCGGAGAAAATCTGGTAGCGGAGAAGCGCGAAGTGACTTATACGTGGACTTACAACGGAATGGCAGAAGTAACAAGCGGACTTGTGGCTGGCGATCAACTGGTACTGGAAGGTGCAGCGGATCTGAATCCGGGAGACGTAATTGCTCCCTTGAAATAATTTGCTAGTGCCGCAATCTGCTGATGTGTTGTTGCACGGAAGCTGATACCGGCGTAAAATATAAATGAAAACATATAGCTATAAGTGAAGCGTGCATGTTTCGCAAACTATCCTTTTAGCAAATTAGCACAGTGATCTATGTTAGATAAAATCAAAGAATTCAAACCAACCTCGTGGGCGATCGACAACAAGACCACAACTTTTATCTTGTTGGTGTTCCTTTCGTTTGCAGGTTACCTGTTTTACCAGAAGCTACCCAAGGAGAATTTTCCTGAAGTACAGGTTCCTACTATCTATGTATCCACTGTGTATGCTGGAACCTCACCTACTGATATGGAGAATCTCGTTGCAAAACCGCTCGAGAAACAGATCAAGGGTATTTCAGGTGTTAAAAAAGTGACGAGCAATTCCATTCAGGATTTCTGCAACATTGTTGTGGAATTCAATACTGATGTGGACGTAGCTACCGCACTACAGAAAGTAAAAGATGCGGTTGACAAAGCGAAGAAAGACCTTCCTGAAAAGCTAACAGCAGGTCCGGATGCTCAGGAAGTCAACTTCTCTGAATTCCCGATCATGTACGTCAATGTAGCCGGTCCCGATCTGAAAAAACTGAAAGAGCACTCCGAAGACATCAAAGACCGCATTGAGTCGATGAAAGAGATTACGCGTGTGGACATGGTGGGCGCGCTTGACCGTGAGATTCAGGTGAACGTTGATATGTACAAGCTGCAGGCATTGCAGCTTACACTCGGCGATATTTCACGCGCAATTCAATACGAGAACATGACGATTTCCGGAGGCACAGTTACTACCGACGGAATGAAACGTACCATTGCAGTGAAGAAGGAATTCAAAACTGTTGACGAGCTCAAGCGCATTATTGTAGGATCACAAGCGGGCGCTATGGTATATCTCGAAGATGTTGCGGAAGTAGTTGACTCGAATAAAGAAAAGGAGAGTTTCGCACGTCTGGATGGCAAAGATGTAATCACGCTTAATATTATCAAACGCTCGGGCGAAAACCTCGTGGACGCGTCTGATAAAATTTACGTATTGATTGATGAGATGAAAGCATCGGGTGAAATTCCATCTGATGTAACCATCACCATTACGGGTGACCAATCTGATCAGACGCGTGTAACACTTCACGATCTACTCAACACCATCATCATCGGTTTCGTACTCGTATTGATCGTGCTTATGTTCTTCATGGGTGCAACCAACGCGTTCTTCGTTGCATTGTCCGTTCCCTTATCAATGGCGGTTGCATTCATTGTACTCGACAGCCTTGGCTTCACGATGAACATGATCGTTCTCTTCGCATTCCTTCTTGCATTGGGAATTGTGGTTGATGACGCGATTGTTGTAATCGAAAACACGCACAGGATCTTCTTAGAGAATCAAGGAATAGGAATTGTGCGAGCCGCTAAACTTGCCGCGGGCGAAGTCTTCCTTCCTGTGTTATCGGGTACGTTAACAACACTTGCACCATTCATTCCGCTTGCGTTCTGGGGAGGGATCATCGGGCAGTTCATGATGTACTTACCAATCACGCTCATCATCACCTTGCTGGCATCGTTGCTGGTGGCGTACCTCTTCAACCCTGTTTTTGCAGTAAGTTTTATGCGCCACTACGATTCTGAAACGGCAAAGAACAACGCCTGGCCGACATGGATGAAGCGCTTCGTAATTTTTGCTTCCGTATTTGCGGTGCTGTGCTATCTCATGGGTGGCATGTTTCTCGGTAGTTTCACACTATTCATCGTGGTTGTTGTACTACTACACCACTATCTGCTGCGCCGCATTATTTTTGGCTTCCAGGAAAAAGCCTGGCCGCGTGTTCGTGAGTGGTACGGACGCCGCCTGGTATGGGCGCTGAAAAATCCGGGCAAAGTGTTCATCGGAATGATTGCGATTTTCATTTTGTCGATTTTCGGAATTGGTCTTCGCCAACCAAAAGTTGATTTCTTCCCAACGTCTGATCCGAACTTCATTTATGCTTACATCGAGATGCCGGTTGGAACCGACCAGATCAAAACAAACGATGTGGCGCTGCAAGTAGAAGAGCGCATCAACACGCTCATCGGAAATGATACCGATCTCGTGAACTCCATCATTGCGAATGTTGCGTTTGGTGCAGGTGATCCGAATCAACCCGATCTTTCCGTTCAGCCGCACAAAGCAAAAGTGACTGTTGCATTTGTAGCGTTCGCTAAACGTAACGGCAAGTCAACAACCGACGTTCTGACCCGCATCCAAAAATCATTCGATGAGAACAAAATTCCCGATGCAAGCGTAGTTGTTGAACAGGAACAAGGCGGACCTCCGGTTGGAAAACCGATCAGTATTGAGATTACCGGTGATAAACTGGAAGCATTGACCGCTGCGGCAGATGAGCTGAAAGTGTATCTCGACAGCATCAACATTACAGGTGTTGCAAAACTAAAGAGCGACGTAGCGGCAAGTAAACCGGAAATTGTATTCGACATTGATCGTGAACGTGCAAACCGCGAAGGAATTTCTACCGGCCAGATCGGAATGGAACTACGTAACGCCGTGTTTGGTTCTGAAGCTTCGAAGTTTCGTGATGAGAACGATGAATATCCCATCATGGTTCGTTATCAGGAAGATCAGCGTATGGATTTAAATGCGCTGAACAACCTGAAGTTCACATACCGCGACATGAACATGGGCGGATTGATTCGCAATGTACCGATGTCGTCTTTTGCTGACATTTATTATGGCAAGAGTTATGGTGGAGTAAAACGCAAAGGACAGAAGCGTATCATCACCCTTGAATCAAACGTTCTCGCGGGGTACAACCCGAATGAAGTTGCAACTCAGGTTGAAGCACAGGTGATGAACTGGAAACGCACGCACAAAATTCCAGGTGTAGAAATCAAGATGGGTGGACAAGCGGAAGAGCAGGCAGAAACTGCGTCTTTCCTTGGAGGTGCGTTGCTAACCAGCATAGGATTGATTCTCGTAATTCTCGTAACGCAATTCAACTCAATCGGGAAACCATTAATCATCCTGAGCGAAATTCTGTTCAGTGTAATCGGTGTATTCCTTGGACTGGCAATTTTCGGTGGAAACATTTCCATCATCATGACAGGAGTTGGTATCGTAGCACTCGCAGGAATTGTCGTCCGGAACGGAATCCTCATTGTTGAGTTCATCGAGATCCTGAAAGATCGAGGCATGAGTACGACCGATGCTGTAATTGAAGCGGGTAAAACGCGTATGACTCCGGTTCTTCTTACAGCAACTGCAACCATTCTCGGTCTAGTTCCTCTCGCAGTAGGATTGAACATTGACTTCTACACCTTATTTGCAGAAGGCAATCCGCATCTCTTCTTTGGTGGAGACAGCGTAGCATTCTGGGGTCCTCTTTCATGGACAATGATCTACGGTTTGAGTTTCGCTACGATTCTAACGTTGGTTGTACTTCCAGTTATGTATGTGCTCTCTGAACGCTTCGGTAACTTTGTGCGACGCATTTTTGGAAGCAAAACAACGGCAGATCATCACGACGAAACAATAATCTCGGATGAACCGAGTACAGAGGAAGGTGCTGTAACGAAATAATGAGAGCCCCGATGCGTCAACGCTATCGGGGCTTTTAATTGAATCTACAATGAGAATACTGATTGCATCACTGACTACAATCGCTCTTATCTCCTGCAAAGGAGGAAGCGAAACAATCCGTCCCGAGAAACGTGATCTCACACAGGCGGTGTACGCTTCCGGAAAAATATTCCCGAAGAACGACTACAAAGTTTCCGCGCGACTCCCCGGATACGTTCAGGAAATTCTTGTACACGTTGGCGATACAGTTACCGCCGGACAGCCACTCTTGAGAATTCGCAGCGACATCAGCACGATCAATGTGGAAGCAGCGAAGAATCAATACAATCTTGCAGCCAACAACGCTTCTGAAAGCGGACCTGTGCTAAGCGCGCTCAAGCAAGAAGTAAATGCTTCGGAATCGAAATACCTTCTTGATTCAACAAACTTCAGGCGCTACGAAAATCTTCTCGCGAGCAAAAGTGCTTCGCAATTGCAGGTCGATCAGGCGAAAGTACTATTCGAAAGCTCACGTGCTGCATGGAATCGCTCGAGATATAATTACAACTCTACGCGTGATCGTTTACGCACCGAATCTCAGAATGCAAAGCTGCAACTCGATGCCCAGACAACCAATCAAGGCGACTTTACAATCAATGCTGCTGTGAGTGGAAAAGTATACGACATTGTTCCGAAGATTGGCGATCTCGTGAATTCACAAATGTCATTGATTGAAATCGGGTCCGCAACTGAATTCGAAGTAGAGCTAAGCATCGACGAGACAGATATTTCATTCGTTGTAGTTGGACAAGAGGTGTTGTACGAAATCGATGCATACAGAGACTTTCCGCTTACTGGAACAGTGCTGGAAATTTATCCGAGAATCAGTGCCGGTAATAAAACTGCGAAAATTATAGCCAGCGTAACTTTCGGAAAAGACATGGTCGTGTATTCCGGAATGTCGATTGAATCCAATATCATCATCACTGAAAAGAAAAGTGTACTGGTTATTCCTCGGGAGTACGTCAAGCCGGGTAATACCGTGAATGTGAAAGGTAAAGACCAGCCTGTGAAAATTACGACAGGTGCTTCCGATTTGGAATTCATTGAAGTCACGAGCGGATTGAGTGAAACAGATGAGTTAGAAAAATAACTTTATCGCCTTCGACTCCGCTCAGTCTGACAAAGTTCTTTAATCACGAATGTGTCAAACCGAACGGAGCCGAGTAGACAAGAAGGAAAGTAAAACTAGTATATGATGTCATTCTTTAAGTCACCTTCTTTCCGAATAGCAATCACGCACTTGAAATCCAAGAAGCGGCAGACGATTGTTGCTATGCTCGGAGTCACTTTTGGTATTGCCATTTTCATTTTCCAGGCGGGATTGATGTCCGGTTTCCAAACCACGTTCATTGAACAAACGGTGAACACTTCCGCGAACATTCGTATTTACAACGATGTGCAGAAAGCGCGCCCATCACTGCTCGAAAGATTCCGTACTGATTCATCGTGGAAAGTGGTGAATAATCAGAAGCCGAAAGAGGAAGAACCGAGAATCAAGAACGGCTTGCAGATCATGAACATTCTTGAACGTCACCCCGATGTTGCAGGTGTTTCTCCGTTCACAGGCTCGCAAGCCATATTTAAACTTGGACTTGCACAGGTTTCCGGTCGAGTTTCGGGTGTTGAAATTGAAAAAGAGAATTCCATTTTCAACGTAGAGCAGTACATGATCGAAGGCGATCTGCTAAAACTCGAATCGACACCCAATGGAATTATTCTTGGAGAAGGATTGGCACAGAAGCTTGGTGCAAAAGTGGGTGATGTTATGACAGCAGTTTCACCCAAAGGTGTTTCTCTCGAATTGAAAATTGTAGGCATTCACCGTTCCGGGATTGTCGAACTCGATAATACACGCGCGTACATCAACATACGCAATGCACAAAAGCTCTTGAATGTAGATGGAAGCTATATCACTGACCTTAACATCAAGCTGAAAGATGTAAAGAAGTCAGCAGCACTTGCACAGGAATTACAAGCGAAGTTTGGGTACACCGCACAGGATTGGGAAAGTGCGAACGCAAACATCTTTGGCATTTTCAAGATTCAGAATATGGTGACGTATCTGATCATCTCCTCTATTCTCATTGTGTCCGGATTCGGAATCTTCAACATTCTCATGATGATCATCTATGAGAAAATGCCCGACATCGCCATTCTGAAAGCCACCGGTTTCCGGGATAGTGATATCCGGACAATATTTCTCACCGAATCACTGATCATTGGAATCTTCGGAGGGATTCTCGGGTTAATTCTCGGCTACACCATGCAGCAAATTGTGGGCAGCATCAAAATGGATGTGCGTGGATTTGTAGCGATGGAATATCTCCGGTTCAATTCATCACCGGCATTCTTCGTTTTCGCTTATGCATTCGGCTTGCTCGCAACGGCATTGGCAGGATACATACCGGCGCGCAAAGCTTCAAAAGTTGACGCAATAGATATTATACGCAGCAAATAATGAAACTGATCTGGACATTCAATTGTGAAGTAGATATGCCGCTCGAGGATGCGAAGAGTGTGTTCTTTGATTTTCGGGAAGGAAAATTCAATGAACTATCGGCACCTTTCCTTGTTGCAGGAAAAGGAGACGTGAAAGTGACATTCGATAAAATTCACTTCGTTATTGAGTTCGCGGACGGTCACCGTGAATTTGTGTACGTTGAAAAAGAAAACAACACGATCGCGATTCAGGGCGAATGGTGGTATCGCGGAGAATACACACTTTCTTCCCGGGATCAGAAGACAAACGTACAACTTCAGGTTTTCAATCTTGCCGATCAGGAATGGTTGGCGAGTCTTATGCATATCAATGCCGTACGTAAGCACGAAATCGCATTCCGGTCGCTTTGTAAAATGGCGGAGCGAAAACACGTATGAACGAAGCGCGCAACATACTCGAGACAAAAGATCTTGATAAGTTCTTCCGGGATCCTGTAGACTTTCAGGCGCTGAAGAAAATTAATGTTGCGGTTCAACAGGGAGAATTTATTTCTATCATCGGTTCATCAGGAAGTGGCAAGTCGACTTTGTTGTACGTGCTCTCCACGCTCGATACTGATTACGAAGGACACATTTATCTCGACGGAGAAGATCTCTCCACGAAATCAAAAAATGAACTTGCAGCAATTCGCAATGAAAAAATCGGATTCGTATTTCAGTTTCACTATCTGCTTCCGGAGTTTTCTGTTGTCGACAACGTGATGCTTCCTGCACTCAAACTTGCGAAGTATGACAATGCAACGATCAAAAAACGTGCGCTGGAAAAACTCGACTTGCTCGGGCTGGCCGACCAGGCAGAGAAAAGTGCGAAACGACTTTCCGGTGGACAACAACAACGCGTTGCAATTGCACGTGCTTTGATTAACGATCCGGCAATTATATTCGGCGATGAGCCAACCGGAAACCTCGATTCAAAAAATGCGCAGCTTGTGTTTGATATTTTCCGCGAATTGAAGGAGAAGTATAATCAGACGATCGTAGTAGTGACACACGCCATGAACTTGAGTGCGCAAACAGATCGCGTGATTAAGTTGCATGATGGAGAAGTCGTGTCAAGTGCGCAGTGATCAGTGCGCAATGCGCAGTTGCAATCACCAGACTGCGCATTGCGTACAGTCTACTGCGCACTGATTTCTTTATACATCCTGGAATTATAATACTGAAATCCTTCTTTGCCGAAAAACCCTCTTGCCTCTTCATTCTTCTCCCAATGATTGAGATCCACACGACCTAATTTTTCTTTCTTCGCAAGGTCAAGTAAATGTTCCATCAACTTCTTCCCTACTCCTTTTCTTCTGAATTTTTCCAACACCGCAAACTGATCAATCTGCATCGCAGAACGTGCAACCTGAAAAGCATTCTGGTTGAACCGCGAAATAAATACCAATGCATATCCTGCCGGCTCATCTCCTTCATAAGCAACAAATGCTTTTGCTTCGCGACCAGCGAGCATTTTCTTAATCGCTCTTTCAATTTCTTCCTTCACGTATGGACGAAATATTTCAGGATACATTTTGTTATGATGTTCCTGCACTTCTTTATTAAGGTCTGCGAGCAATCCCGCGTCTGTAGTTTCTTTGATTTGTGTCATGCTGCGAAGGTACGGCAGGATGTTGCCCTATTGGGAAATATTGCCACTTAACCAATGTTAACAACTTTGCCCCGCAAAGTTTCTGATTATCACGTTTTTATGTCAATCTTTGAGCCATAGGTTTTCGTACCTTTGTAGAGGCATACAGCATGAACAACACCAACTCCTCCAATAACTTCACACCGGGCAAACTGCTTGGACAAATAAATTCTCCTGCAGATTTACGTCTGTTGCGGGAAGATCAATTGCCACAACTTTCAAAAGAGTTGCGTCAATACATCATCGACCTTGTTTCCGTAAAAGGCGGACACTTCGGCGCGAGTCTCGGTGTTGTTGAGCTCACAGTTGCACTACATTATATTTTCGATACGCCATACGATCAACTCGTGTGGGATGTTGGTCACCAGGCATACGGTCATAAAATTCTCACAGGTCGTCGCGATGTTTTTCATACGAATCGTCGTTACAAAGGAATCTCCGGATTTCCGAAACGAAGCGAGAGTGAATACGATACATTCGGAGTTGGTCACTCATCAACTTCAATTTCTGCAGCACTCGGAATGGCTGTTGCAGCGAATCGCAACAAAGAAAATCGTCATGCGGTTGCAGTAATCGGCGATGGAGCAATGACGGCAGGAATGGCATTCGAAGCATTGAATCATGCGGGAACAGAGAAGAGTAATCTTCTTGTTGTGCTCAATGACAATTGCATGAGTATCGATCCGAACGTTGGCGCGCTGAAAGAATATCTGAACGACATCACCACTTCTCACACGTACAATAAAGTGAAAGATGAAGTGTGGAAGTTGCTCGGGAAGATCAGCAAGTTTGGTCCGGATGCACAAACGATTGCAACGAAAGTGAGTGACTCACTAAAAGGTGCGCTGTTGAAACAGAGTAATCTTTTTGAATCACTCAAGTTCCGTTACTTCGGTCCGATTGATGGTCACGATGTTGATCGTCTTGTGAAAGTCATGCGCGATTTGCGTGATATTCCTGGTCCGAAAATTTTACACGTGCTCACCACAAAAGGAAAAGGATTTAAATTTTCCGAAGAAGGAAATCCAACGTTGTGGCATGCACCGGGCTTGTTCGACAAAGACACGGGTAAAATTGTAAAGACAGTTTCAAATGAACCGCAACCGCCGAAGTATCAGGATGTATTCGGACATACAATAGTTGAGCTTGCAGAATTGAATCCGAAAATCATGGGCATTACGCCTGCGATGCCTTCCGGTTGTTCACTCAACATTATGATGAAAGCAATGCCCGATCGCGCGTTCGATGTAGGTATTGCAGAACAACACGCAGTTACTTTTTCAGCGGGACTCGCCACGCAAGGCATGATTCCGTTCTGCAATATTTACTCTTCGTTCATGCAGCGCGCTTACGACCAGGTTGTACACGATGTTGCGTTGCAGAAACTGCACGTTGTATTGTGTCTTGATCGCGGCGGACTTGCAGGTGCAGACGGACCAACACACCACGGAAGTTTCGACATCGCGTATTTCCGTTGCATTCCGAATATGGTGATCAGCGCTCCAATGAATGAGCAGGAGTTGCGCAACTTAATGTATACAGCACAACTCGATAAAAATGCGGGTCCATTCGCAATTCGTTATCCGCGTGGAAACGGAGTTATGCCGGAATGGAGAACACCATTCGAAGAAATTAAAATCGGACAAGGAAGAAAAGTCCGCGACGGAAAAGACATTGCGATTCTCACGTTCGGCCATCCCGGCAATTTTGCAACAGAAGCAATTGAAGTTTTGAATCTGCAAAACATCGACGCTGCACATTACGATATGCGTTTTGCTAAGCCGCTTGACGAATACATGCTGCACGAAATCTTCACGAAGTTCGACAAGGTTATCACTGTAGAAGATGGTTGCCTCCAGGGTGGATTCGGCAGCGCAATCGCTGAGTTCATGGCCGACCACAACTACCACGCGCAAATCAAACGTCTCGGCATTCCCGACAAGTGGATTGAACACGGCGAACAAAGCGAACTCTGGAAAGAGTGCGGGTTTGATGCCGAAGCAATTGTGGAGAATGCGAAGGAGATGGTGTTGAATAGACCCACCGTACTTTCAGGGTCCCAATCCTAGCCAAACCAAGATTCACGCGTCACATCGTGGAGTCAGGATCCCAATCCTGACTCAGCCGAGATCTGCTTGCCACGTGAACCGAGATACCCGTGTCACATCGTGGAGTCAGGATCCCAATCCTGACTCAGACGAGATCTGCTTGCCACGTGAACGCGATATCCGTTTTCAAACGTTTGCTCCCGACTACAACTAAACACTCTTCGTACGTTCGCACAATGGGACTTCGCGGACGCACACGGCTCAAAGAATACAGTTTGTTCTTCGTCACTACGACTTGTCATGAATTTCTTCCTCTGATCGAATCAAAAGAAATGAAAGACATGCTGATGGAGAACCTCAATTTCTACAATAAGAAGTACGATGCAGAAATTGTGAGCTATGCACTAATGCCCGAACACATTCATTTGATGATATACTTTCGAAATGAAAATCTGTTGATCGACTACATGCGGGATTTTAAAAGATTTACCTCGAAGAAAATTATTGAATACTGGCAAATGAAAAATCCAGAGGTAATGGACAAACTCACTCATTATTCTGGTGCACAGAAACACAAAGCCTGGATGGATCGATTCGATGATGTCTATCTCTATTCACCGAAAGTTTGTTACACCAAACTCCGCTACATCAACAATAATCCTGTCGAGCGAGGGTTATGCGAACATCCACAAGACTATCAGTATTCGAGTGCGGCGTTTTATAATGGACAGGTAGACTCCAAGATTACCTTGACGCACCTGCAAGATCTGTTGTGAGAATCGATCACAGCTCGCGTGAGAACCAAGACCATGGCAGTGTCGGGATTGGGATCCCGACACCACATTGTGAGAAACAGATCGCAGCTCATGTGAGAACCAAGACCGTGGCAGAGTCGGGATTGGGATCCCGACGCTACGTTGTGAGAACGCTAGCCCCTCTCCTTTGGAGAGGGGTTGGGGTGAGGCTCTTTGTTTCTCGAAGAGCAGAACCACAATCAAAAGTTGGGTGGGTACCTTTACCTCACCACCTCGCCCTTCGCCTTCTTCTCCTCCTCCCACTTCCTCACCAACGCAAATCGAATCTCATCAAACGAATACGAATCTCCGAGATGCTCCCTGATCGGACCCGACTGCAATGTGCCTAACGCTTCTGCAGCCAAACGAATGTTCTGCAACTTCTCAGCATCAACAAAAAACTCCGCTTCGTAAATTCCTTTTCCCACTGCTTCGATGAGATGTCCGTTGATTGTAGTAACGGAAAGTTCGCGGGCGGCTGCAACTTCTTCAACGCTTTTGCCTTCTTCTATCAAAGCAAGTGTAAGCTTCATCGAGTCTCCTTTCGCCGGACGACTCTTCACGCCGCCGCGAAAAGCACCAGAACGTTGGCGTTTGCGTAATGGAGTTTCCGTTTCCTCCTCCTCCCGGTCACTCCCATAACTGGGAGACTCTTCTGCAGCATACAATTCTTCGCGCTGAACTTCCTTCCGATTCATCTGCGCGTTGAGAATAATTTCCGCGCAATCGAACATGTGAAGTTGATTACTCACAGAATCACGCAAGTCATTCAGACTGTCACGATAGGCTTTTGCTTTTTTCTCGTCTTCAATTACCTTCAACTGCTTGTCAATCGTTTCAATCGTCTCCTTGATCAGCGGAGTGAAGTATTGTTTCGCGGCATCAATACGCGACTTAAGCAAATCCCAGTCATTGCCGATTCGCTTTACTTGTGCAACAAAACGTTCAGAAGTAACTTCCGCAGGTTGCAAATCATTCACGAGCGATCGCGCCCATGTACGATAACGGGTGTGCATAGTTTTAGCTTTGCCATTGCTTCCGTTATCTACAAACTGCATCATGATTTCGAGCAGCGGTTTCAGATCGAATTTGCTTGCAACATACTCCTGCACGTAGTTCTTCGATTCGGCAACAAGTATTTTCTCCAGCAACTCCGGAGCTTCCTGCTGATCCTGATACCATTTCACGTTCTGGTCCTGACGAAGCGATTGATAATTTACTTTCGATGAAAGCACCAATCCGTCCAACGATCGCAAACGCGACAACGCAACATAAATCTGTCCCGGCGCAAATGCCTGCTCAAGATCAATAATCGCTTTCGGGAAAGTCAAGCCCTGACTCTTATGCACCGTGATTGCCCACGCAAGCTTCACCGGAAACTGTGTGAACTTTCCAATGCTCTTCGGAAAAACAGCATTGCCCCTTCCCGGAACGAAATCAATATTCTCCCAGGTGTGTTTACCGAGCCAATAGGTTTTGCCATCTTCAAATTCAACCTGGATAGAATCGTTATCGTGTCCGATAGCTAAAAGCTTCCCGATTTTTCCGTTGAAGTACTTTTTTTCTCTGTCGTTAACGGTGAACATAATCTGCGCACCAATCTTCAACTCCAGATCAAAATCAACCGGATACATTTTCTCAGGAAAAACATCTTCAATTTCCGCTGCGAAGCGTACGACACTCGTCTTCAGCTTATGAAGCGCCGCATTGTTGATTGAATCTGCTTTGTGATTATGTGTCGTAAGCTGAATGTAATTGTCCTGTGGAATTCCGTAGTATCCCGGCTTGTAATAATTGTTCAGCAGAGCAATATCCTTCGCGCTGACTTTATTGTTGCGCAGATTATTCAGGACAGAAATAAATGTTTCATCCGACTGGCGATAAATTTTATCCAGCTCAATGGTCACCGGCGGATGCTGACGCAGCACTTGCGCATCGAAAAAGAACGCCGTTGAATAATGCTTGCGAAGTTCTGCCCACTCGTCGTCTTTCACCACTGGGGGAAGTTGTTGCAAATCGCCAATGAACAAAACCTGCACACCACCGAACGGACGGTTATGTGCTCTGCGAACTGATTTCAGAACGGTGTCAATTGCGTCGAGCAGATCCGCACGTAACATACTCACTTCATCAATCACCAGTAACTCGAGATGGCGAAGTACTTTTATTTTATCGCGGCTCATGCGTTGCTGACTGATGAGCGTATATGCGTTGTAGAATCGTTTCGGATCGTCAACCTCCGGACGTTCGCCATTGGGAATAAAGCTGCATGGCGGAATCTGAAACTGCGAATGAATGGTTGTTCCCTTCGCATTGATCGCTGCAATTCCCGTTGGAGCAACTACAATAATATTCTTGTAGGTCGCGTCGCGCAGTTCACGCAGGAAAGTTGTTTTGCCCGTTCCGGCTTTACCGGTGAGGAAAATATTACGACTGGTGCTGTTGATGAATTTCGCCGCAAGAGCAGCGTTGGAGTTTGTTTCGATGATGCCCGTATGGAGCGATGACGGTGTTGTGCTCATAAAATCTCATTTAAAATTTAAACTGTTTGATATAGACCTAATGTGAAAAATATAGGATTGATAAGGCAAATGTAAAACGGATTTTTGAGATAGGCGTTTACAAACGTTTGAAAACGGATAAATGCAAATGCTGGGGAATTTGGGGTATACTACGCGTGCGCGGGTAACGCTGCAAGGGTTAAGCCCTTGAAGGGTTACGCGTGCGCGCGCGCGCGAACCCTGCAGGAGTTAAACGCTTGCGGGGTTGACTATTCCGGAGTCGGAATACGCCAGTAACGCCTCGCCTTAATTTCTTCCACGACCTTCGTCAGGTGTAACTTCTCCGCACCCGCAACTTGAACGGTAAATCGACTAGTATTCAAATCGCCCTTCTCCTTGTCAATAAAATAAAACAGGGTGCCGCTTCCTCGACCGCCATGTGAAACACTCACTATCCAATGATTTGAGCTATCTGTCGCAATCCAGTTCAATCGCTTGTGTGGCAAATTTCGATACGCGATACATCCTTTCTGATATCTCCTGCCTGGATTCGCAATATCAGCAACAGATTGAATTCCGAGAATGGAGAATAGTTCTTGCGGAATACTCTTCTTGTCATAATGAACAGTAAATGCTGACGGATTCACATGATGTATCCACGTGACGCTTGTGTCTTGTGCGATCAACTGTTTGGCAAGAACAAGAAACATTACTATGGTGAAACTTCTCATACGACATCGATGCTACAAACTAATTTATTCAGTCCGACCAATCGGGTCAGGTCTAATGCTCAAATCACTTATACGCATCACACTTCCCACTCCCCTTAATCAACTCCAACGCCTTCTCCAGCATAGGATTCCTGAAATTTATATAATCCTCTGGTGTTGGCACAACCTCGTAATCCGGAATTACCCCGTGTCCATCATTCGCAATGTCACTCTTGTTCACACCTTGTATAGTTGACAAACGCACACGTAACTTCGTATTCGGCAATTCAAAATCCTGTCCGAATACATTTCCACCAGACACCACGCGATTCGCTCCCGACTCTTCTCCAATAAATGTTGCACGATTATAATAATCCAGACACGCCGCAAAATCTCCTGCCGTCGATGTGCTTCCGCCGTCCATCAGCACGTACAGATTTCCTGTATAGCAATATTTCTCCGGCGAAAATGTTCCGATTCCACAATACGGATACCATTGTGTACGCGTCCGTTTGTCTTCGTCGTTCCAATGAAGACGCTCTACCGTTTTGTATTTCTCAATGTACACGTACTGTTTGTCGATGAGATGAGAAATCAAATACCGCGCGTACTCCGGATTTCCACCACCATTGTCGCGCACATCAATAATCAGATTCTTCACAGGTGCATTCCTGATTGTCCGAAAACAATTGTGAATGACTTTCCGAAACGATTCGTCTTTCGATTTGGCGCCACTCCTTACAAACGAACGGATACGCATAATCGCGATGGAAGAATCTTCACGGAAACGCAACGTGATAGTCGAATCTTTTCTGCCGGTGATATATCGCGTAGGATAATACTTGTACGCGTTGTACCACATGCTGTCGACCGTAGTTGCGGAAATTGTGTGCGACATCTCGCTACCTCCCGACGGCTTATAGACCACGTTGAACGAATCAACTGTTTCGATACAATACGTATAGAAATACGAGAAGAAATTGTTTACGACCCAATGCACACGCGATTGATTATATCCGTCGCGTGGTGCATACGGACGCATACGATCGAGAATTTCTGCAGTTGGTTTGCCGTTGATGGAAAGAATTTCGGAACCATCCGGAATAGTTCTGTCGGGAGAAGCGCATAAATCTGTGATTAGCTTTCCGGTGTTGCAGGTAATCAGCAATGGAAGGAACAGCTTCTGATTTCCATACCACCACTCCCCATTCTCGTTGGGGAAAACCGATGTATGCGCGTCCTTGATGCGTGCTGTGATCGGACCAAGTAGCCGATAGAACTCCATGTCGGTCATTGGAGCAATAATCACTTTCGAAAGAGAATCGAAATACTTGTCCATCTCCGCCTTGGTGTTGTAGAGATAAAGATTCGGATTGTGTCGTTCGTATTTCGCGCGGAGTGCAGCGAGGTCGTGCTTCAATTCTTTTACACTGTACTTTCGCGTTGCATCATAAGATGTATCCGGTTTACTTTCTGCGAAGAATGAATCGTTAAAGGAAAAGCTACAGAATAAAACGAAGAAAAGAGGCGCGACCCATTTCATACTATGAATTTACGAAATGCGTCTGTTAAACCTTAAAGGTTTTTAAACCTTAAGGTTTTACGGTGAAGAATACTGGAAACGTAGGGTCAGCAAAAGCAACCCGATCAAAATTATACCGGTACGCCGCGTAGGCTTCATTCGCAATACCGATGTCAAGTCCGAAACACGCATTGCCCGGGAAGAAAACGCGGTAGCCAATGTATTCGCCGTTTCGGGTGGGAGAATAACTCAAATCAATTTCCGGAGTTACTTGTTTTGAACGGGTTTTATTGCGCCCGTTAATTCCCCAACGAAGCAATGTTTTGTTTGCTCCCGCGCGAAACATAAATGAGTTATCTGAGAACATCAATGCGCCGGCACTCAATGAGCGATACCAGGTTTGCGTATACATTTCTCCCTTCGAATAAAACCACGTTGCGTTGGTGTACAACCCGGTTGCAGTTTTTCCACTGCCGATGTCAAACACAAATGGACTGTAGCTCAACTCAGCTCCAAAAGAAATTCCCGCGCCGAAGATGTAGCCCGCATGCACACCGGGAATAACCATGCCGGGACGAAAGTCGAATGCGTTGACTTTTGCTGAGATAGAAAGGAGAAGAAGGATGGAGAGGAGATGTGTTTTCATGTGCGCGTTTGGAAATATAACCTCAGCTTCCGAAAAAGATACGAGTTTTCGACTTCCGAAGAATGCCCTACGCTCACCCAACCGTGTTTCTTCCCCAACGCAACTTATGCTTAGGCAGAAAGTAATCGCGTATCTCCGTGTAATCGTAGTCGTCTCGGTCTCCAAAAGTCATTTCTGACTGCATGCGCAGCTTGTATGAGTAAAACCCAATCGACAAAATACCGTAGAGAACGAATCCAGAGAGAATAAAGCAGGAAAGCGGGTCAAGCTGAGGAATGAACCATGGCACAAAAATCCCTGCAGAAACGAGAACGGTGATCACCCTCCACTTCTTCACTCTACCTTCAGACAGAGATTTTTTCTCTGCGAATTCCGGGTCACGTCTAATTTTCGCCCGTTCAGATAAATATTTTTCACGGTATAGCTCCTTCGTTGTTTTCCTTCGTGCTTGTGGCGGTGGCGTACTCGTTGTTCTTCTTTTCGTCGTGAAAGTGACACGCGGAGCTTTCCGTTCTCCGTTCAGAATATCATACGCTTCTGTGATCTCGATAAACTTTCCATGCGCTTCGGGCGATGAATTCTTGTCGGGATGCCAGAGTAGAACAAGCTGACGATACTTCCTTCGGATCTCGTCTTTGGAAGCTGTCGGCGGCAATCCTAAAACAGCGTAGTACTTGTTCATCGGAGAATTGATCTAAGAAAAAAGCCCCAGTTTTTAGCTGAGACTTTTTATTACTTCAAGTATACTCGTGACGCCGCTGCGACTACAGCTTGCGCTTCACCTCGACCATATCGTAACCTTCAATGAGGTCACCGGTCTGGATGTCTTCGAACTTATCAATGTTCAATCCACACTCGTATCCTGCAGAAACTTCTTTCACATCGTCTTTGAATCGCTTCAATGAACCGAGTGATCCGTCGTGCAACACAATTCCGTTACGGATGAGGCGAATCTTCGTGTGACGATTAACTTTTCCGTCAAGCACATAACAACCTGCAATCGTTCCGACTTTTGAAATCTTGAACACGTCGCGAACTTCGATGTTGCAAACCACTTTCTCTTCGAACTCTGGCGCAAGCATTCCTTCCATCGCAGCCTTGAGCTCTTCGATTGCCTTGTAGATAACCGAGTACAGACGAATATCGATCTGCTCTGTTTCAGCAAGCTTCTTCGCGCTCACGGATGGACGAACCTGGAATCCGATGATGATTGCATTCGATGCCGAAGCAAGGAGTACATCTGATTCGGAAATTGCTCCGACACCTTTCAAGAGAATACGAATTGCAATTTTCTCTGTAGAAAGTTTCAGCAACGAATCCGAAAGTGCTTCGATAGATCCATCCACGTCACCTTTCACGATGATGTTAAGCTCTTTAAAGTCACCAATCGCAAGACGACGGCCGATTTCATCGAGTGTAATATGTTTCGTAGTACGGATCTGCTGCTCGCGCTGTAATTGTAAACGGCGTGTAGCAATATCACGTGCTTCGCGTTCGTCTTCCATTACGTGGAACTTATCACCCGCTTGTGGTGCACCGCTCAGACCAAGAATCTGTACCGGCGTTGATGGACCTGCTACTTCAACATGTCCGCCACGTTCGTTCTGCATTGCTTTCACGCGACCAGAATAACAACCTGCAAGAACCACATCACCAACTTTCAGTGTTCCGTTCTCGACGAGAATTGTTGCCGTGTACCCGCGTCCTTTATCGAGTGTTGATTCGATAATGGTTCCGCTTGCACGCTTATCAGGATTCGCTTTCAACTGGAGCATTTCTGCTTCGAGCAATACTTTCTCGAGGAGGCTATCAATGTTCAGACCTTTCTTCGCAGAAATTTCCTGACACTGGAATTTGCCGCCCCACTCTTCTACGAGAATGTTCATCGCAGAAAGTCCTTCACGAATCTTATCCGGATTTGCACCCGCTTTATCAATCTTGTTAATCGCAAATACAATCGGTACACCCGCAGCCTGTGCGTGGTTGATTGCCTCTGTGGTTTGCGGCATGATGCTGTCGTCTGCTGCAACTACAATGATTGCAACGTCTGTAACCTGCGCACCACGTGCACGCATCGCGGTAAACGCTTCGTGACCCGGAGTATCGAGGAACGTAATGTGTTTTCCGTTCTCCATGGTTACACCGTAAGCCCCGATATGCTGTGTGATTCCACCGGCCTCACCTGCAATAACGTTTGCTTTACGGATATAATCCAGCAATGATGTTTTACCGTGATCGACGTGACCCATTACAGTCACAATCGGAGGACGATCCATCAATTGATCAGGAGTATCTTCTTCTTCGCGAATTGCTTCCTGAACTTCTACGCTAACGAATTCTACTTTGAATCCGAATTCTTCAGCAAGAAGTGAAATTGTTTCTGCATCGAGACGCTGGTTGATCGAAACGAACAAGCCAAGTGTCATACACGTTGCAATAATCTTTGTTACAGGAAGACCCATCATCGACGCAAGCTGGCTGGCCGTAACGAACTCCGTTACTTTCAGTGTGCTCTTGTCAACAGCTGCCTGCTCCTGCTCATCCGCCATACGATCGCGGATTTCATCACGCTTCTCACGACGATATTTGGAAGCTTTGGATTTTCCTTGACCGCTTAGACGTGCAAGTGTTTCCTTAATCTGCTTCTGAATTTCTTCTTCTGTAAGTTCCGCTTTCGGTGTAGGCGTGTAACGATTGCCGCCCGCCGGTGCACCACCTGGTCCACGACGTTGGCCGTTTCCGCTTTGACCCGGAATAAATCTATTTTGCTGAGCGATCTGACTTACGTCAACCGGCCCGTCTTTACGAATGCGTTTGCGCTTTTTCTTCTTGTCAGTTTCGAACTGCGCGTTAGAAGATGCAACTGGTTTCTTCTTCTCTTCTTTCACAGGCAACTCAATCTTGCCCATGATTTTTGGTCCTTCCAGTTTTTCAACTGAACGACGGTAAAGCGTTGCTTCTTCTGGTTTAGCTTCTTCCTGAGGAACTACAACTGCAACCGGTACTTCGGGAATAACCGGTGCAACAGGCTCAACCACAGCAACAGGTTCAACCACTGCAACAGGAACTTCCACCACTGGTGCAACCGGTTCTTCAACTACTGCAACAGGTTCTTCTGTTTTCTTCTTAGTCGATTTTTTCTTCGGCGCTTCTTCTTCACTTTCATTTGCAGCCGCCGCTTTTTTCTTCTTCGGTTTTTCTTCGAGGTCGATCTTGTTCACCACCGTCACGCCCACCTTATCGGCTTTCGCGCGAATTACTTCTTCTTCCTTCGGCTCAACAGGCTTCTCTTCCTTCTTCTTCGTTTTCGGAGTTGGCGCTTTTGTTTCGTTGAGATCCTTAATCAGGACCTCGTCACTCTTGCCGTCGCGATCACGTTTATCGGACTTCGGCGCTTCCTCATCAAGAATCAAAGATTCTTTTCGGATGCGGGTAGTCGAAGTAACCTTAATTGCTTCTTCTTTTTCAGCACGATCCTGCTCAAACTCGTTGAGGAGTTCACGGTAAGCCGCTTCTGTGATCTTAGCGTTGGGATTACGTTCCACAGCAATGTCCTGCCCCTTGAGGAAGTCAATGATGTGATCCATTGAAACGTTCAGTTCACGGATTACTTTGCTAAGACGAATTGTTCCTTCTGTCATAAATGTGCCGACCAACCTGGCCGACGAGGTACAAATATCGGAAAAACATAGCTTATCGTGGCGCTCTTTGCTTGTGGTGTTTGGAACCCAATCCCTACACTGCCACGATCCGCTTTTCCGATCGATTTATTCAAATTCTGACCGGAGAATGCGCTTCACTTCCTTGACAGTTTCCTCTTCAAGGTCAGTACGCTTCACCAGCTCCTCATCGCTGAGCTCAAGAACAGATTTCGCTGTGTCACAGCCAATCGCCTTAAACTGATCGATGATCCATGCTTCAATTTCATCCGAGAAGTCGTCAATGCTAACGTCTTCCACATCTTCATCCGTATCACGGTAAACGTCGATTTCGTAACCGGTCAAACGACCTGCAAGACGAATATTGTGTCCGCCTTTACCAATTGCCAGGGAAACCTGGTCGGGCTTCAGGAACACTTCCGCACGCTTATTTTCTTCATCCAGTTTGATCGAAGTAATCTTCGCCGGGCTCAATGCACGCTGAATCAAAAGCTGTGCATTTGCCGTGAAGTTGATTACGTCGATATTCTCATTGCGGAGCTCGCGAACGATTCCGTGGATACGTGAACCTTTCATACCTACGCATGCTCCAACCGGGTCAATACGATCGTCGTAAGATTCAACCGCCACTTTCGCGCGCTCACCTGGCTCACGAACAATTTTCTTGATAGTGATAAGCCCGTCGTAAATCTCCGGAACTTCCATCTCGAACAATTTCTCCAGGAAAGAAGGAGCCGTGCGGGAAAGAATAATCACCGGTGAGTTGTTGCGCATGTCTACTTTGTAAACAACTGCACGAACGGCGTCACCTTTCTTGAAGAAGTCGCCAGGGATTTGTTCTGTTTTCGGAAGAATCAATTCGTTGCCCTCGTCATCGAGAACCATTGTTTCTTTCTTCCAAACCTGGTAAACTTCACCTGCAATTACATCACCGATTCTGTCTTTGTACTTACGGTACAAAGCATCTTTTTCAAGATCAAGTACGCGCGACACAAGGTTCTGGCGGATTGCAAGAACTGCACGGCGACCGAAATCGTCGAGCTTAATTTTATCTGTAACCTGCTCACCGATTTCGAAATCAGGCTCGATTTTCTGAGCTTCTTTCAATGCGATGTGCATGTTTTCGTTGTAATCAAAACTGTCTTCTGCGAACTCGTCGTCAACGATTTCACGGTTGCGCCAGATCTCTAAGTCACCACGCTCCGGGTTAACGATTACGTCAAAGTTTTCGTCGCTGCCCCAACGTTTGCGGATCATGCTACGAAATACGTCTTCAAGAATACTCATCAACGTTGCACGGTCGATGTTCTTCATGTCTTTGAATTCCGAGAAGGATTCAATCAGATTGATGTTTTCCATTTTTAGTGGTATAAATCTTTACGCCGCCGTAGCGGACTATTTCTGTTACTAGAACTTGATTACGACTTTGGTTTCCTTGATTTCCGGAAAGCTGAACTCGAAGTTTTTCTCGACATCCTGTTTAGCTTTTCTTCCTTCAATTCTAACCTTAGTTATTTGTTGCACTGTAATTCCTTTTTCTGTTGCACTAATCAGATTGCCTTTCACCTTCTTGCCGTCGGCCAACTTAACGTCGACCTCTTTGCCGATGTTCTTCTGGTACTGACGAAGAACTTTGAATGGCTGATCTAAGCCTGCAGAAGAAACTTCGAGTTCGAAATCTTCAGCATCACGGTCAAGGCTATTCTCAATGAAGCGGCTTACTTCCACGCACTTCCTGATATTAACCCCACCGTCACGATCTATTAACACAATGATTTTATTCATTGGTGTTACATGAACATCAACCAGGAAACAATCTGTCCCTTCTAAAGCCTTGTCCGCCAGTTCCCGAATGTGTGAATCGCTGATCATTTGCAAAAAAACAGGGGACAATTGTCCCCTGAACTCATTTTCTCTTAACAGGATGCAAATGTACAACAAAAACCGGTTTCCCACAAGTGTTCATAACATGTAACCTTTGCCCGATGAATGCGTACAATAAAAAGACTAATTTGGCTTTATTGCCGATCAGACTAGTTCTTTACGTATTGTCTTACAAACCCCGTAATGGCACCATTATTCACCATTAAACCCATGTCCACATGGAGCCAAACAAACCCAAATTGAACTCAGTTTCGCATAAGCTACTGACGTTCAGCGCATTAATTTTTTTACCGGGCATTCTCAGCGCAGCTGGTCATGCCTCAAATATTACGGCCGGTGAAATCGCAATGTATGTTGCAATCATCGTCGTCGTAATTGGAATCGCGTGGTTCTTCGCGTCCAGGCAAACGGACAAGATGGACAAAGAGCATCATGAACAGATGTCTCACCACACGCCGAAGAAACACTATGAGCACCCCAACGATCCGCATTTCCGGAAGTTGAGGAAGAAAACTTCGTAACGACACCCGTTTCCAAAAAATAGAACAAACCAAAGATTGCCTCGCGCGAGCGGGGTTGTCTTGTTTTATTTTAGTTGAAACTTGGCACTTGTACATTGACCATTGATACTTTACTAAACCCCAGTTATGTAAAGGGCCAACGCGCAACTCTCAATGTTCAAGGGTCAAGTAAGAATAAGGTGATTAAATATTCAGAGCACTAATTCACCTTCTCCCCTTTTTCATACTTCTGCTCCAACATCACTTTTCCTTGCTCGTCGTAATACATCCACTTGCCGTGTGGCTTGCTCACGAGACGAGTCTTGTAAACTTTCTTCCCGTTTGCTTTCGTGAATTGATACTCTTTTACTTTGATGAGCTTGTGATGCGTGATGCTTTGCTTTTCTCCGGTGATGTAATAGTTCACAGTCTTGCCCGATAATCTTCCCAGATCATAGTTCGCAATGGTTTTTATTCCGCCTGTTGGATAATAGAATTTCCATTGACCGTGTAGCTTATCGAGTTTGTAGGTTCC
Organism: Flavobacteriales bacterium; assembly: GCA_040377305.1. Lineage (GTDB taxonomy): Bacteria > Bacteroidota > Bacteroidia > Palsa-965 > Palsa-965. Next base: position 226,972 of record JBEIPA010000006.1, read on the forward strand.
TGATTCTTCAATGATGCCGTGTTCGCTCCACGTGCTCCACTTTCCACTCTTCAATCCGCCAGCGTATTTTCCTTTCTGGTGAATCTTCCCGTTGTCCCAGAAATACGACCACGATCCTTCTTTGAATCCGGATTTCGTTCCGTATTCTCCGGTGTAATTCAGCTGACCATTGTAATACCAACCTTGCCATTTTCCAATCATCACACCGCGATCAAAGGTTCCCTGATCCTTGATGTTGCCGTTATCCCACCACGCAATCCATTCTCCTTCTTCTAATCCGTTGCGCACTTTTCCTTCCTGCAATTTTTTTCCGTTCTCAAACCAGAACGTCCACAAGCTGTCGCGGATTCCTGCTTTGAACCAACCTTCTTTGTACTTCTGTCCGTTCGGATACCAGAATGTCCACGCGCTATCTTCTTTGTCGTCTTTGTACCACGCATCCATTTCCATTTGCGTAGAACCTGCGAACCAATATTGCCAATGACCATTGCGAACATCATTCTTAAACTCGCCCTGCATATCGAGTTTTCCGTCTTCCTGATACCACGTCCACGTTCCTGATTTCTGATCGTTCACATAAGTTCCTTCGAAGCTTGTCTTTCCATCCGCATACCAGTGTGTGGCTTTTCCGTTCTTCATTCCGTCAGCGAATTCTTCTTTCGCCTCGAGTCTTCCATCGGGAGTCCAGAAAGTCCATGTCGAATCTTTCAAACCACCACGATAAATTCCTTCGCACCATTTACTTCCGTCTTCGAATGTGAGTATAACTTTTCCGTAACCGTTTTTGATTACTTGTTTTCCATCCTCACTCCAGAGATTGACAAAATACTGTCGGCCGTTTTTGTATTCGTACTCCTGCGATGGCTTCCCGGTTTCATACCACTCTTTCCACACTCCCGATTTTTTCCCGTTCACATACTCGCCTTCTTCTTTCAGCTTCGTGTTCGGATACCACCCGGAATATTTTCCATGCAAGGTGTCATTCACAAAATATCCGTCGCTCTGTGGTTTTCCATTTGCATCGTAATATTGGAAGTGCCCATCCTTCACTGAAACCCAGGTGTAATTCGCGCCCCACATAATTTTATACTGCTCTTTCCCTTTCATCACACCACTCTCGTAATATGAAGTCCACGTACTGTCCGGCAACCCGTCAACATAACGGCAATCCAAAAACATTTGACCGTTCGGATACCAATATGAAGCATGACCGTTCTTCTTCCCTTTGTAGAAATACTCGTGCGCCTTCAGAGTTTTGCTGTCGTAATAAAACAACCATGTAGAATCTTCCTTGCCCTGGATGTAATATCCTGAACGCTGAATATTTCCGCTCTGATAATAATAAACGCACTTACCGTGTAGCTTGCCGTCGAGCCACGACTCGTCGCTCTTCTTTTTCTTTTTGGCGTCGTCGTAGAATTCCGTCGTCTTGGTCGGCTTTCTGCTCTTCGGCTGTTCCTTCTTTCCCTTCTTGTCTCCAGTCTCAGTATATACGGGAACCGTTTGCGCGCTAAGAGATTTCGCGAAGACAAACAGTAAGATCAAAATCCAATTTCTCATGTGACAATAACGCTGAATTCATTAAAAGTTGCATACGGGAGCGCACGCAAGGGCAAAACTATGTGAAAACGTAGGGAATGAGTCTGTTTTGGCAGTTTTTTAATGAACATTCCCTTGTGGTTTCTTGTACTCGGCTTACGTTTCACCACAATCAAAATCTGTGTTAATCTGTGACATCCGTTTTTTTCTGTGTTCCTTTTTAACAGCTAGCGGAACAATGCACATAAATCCACGCTCGGTATTTCGCCGCAGATTCGCAGATTTCGCAGATTAAATTAGGTGTACTACAGCTTATCAATCGCCGCTCGAATCACCTCGCGCGCCCGAATCGTTTCTTCCTCTGTAGTCACAGCTCCCAGCGAAATCCGTATGCATGAAAGCGCTTCTTGTTCGCTCAAGCCCATCGCTAGATGTACGTGAGATGGTTTTGCCTCTGCAGAAGTACAAGCAGATCCGGTGGCAATGGCGATATCTGGAATATGTGTGATGAGTTTATCCGCTTTCACTCCACGAATTAAAATATTGGTCGTATTTGGTAAGCGGTCTTTCACACACCCATTCACAAATCCCCGATCATCTTCGGTAATGTATTGCTCGAGACGTGTTCTCCATGCCGACAATTTTCCGGCCACATCCCACGTTTCGTTCATCGCTATTTCTGCTGCCTTGCCGAGACCAACAATACCCGGAACATTCATCGTGCCGGAACGCAATCCTCGCTCGTGTCCGCCTCCGTGCAAAAGCGGATGCATGCTAACACGCGGATTTTTTCTGCGGACATACATTGCACCTACACCTTTCGGTCCGCCGAATTTGTGAGCAGAAATACAGCAACAATCGATTCCAAGTTCGTTCACATCAACACGCAATTTTCCGAAAGCCTGCGTTGTGTCGCTGAAAAGAATGGAATTATTTGCGTGAACGATTTCTGAAATCGCGGCCAGATCCTGAATGGTTCCGGTTTCGTTATTTGCGAGCATAACGGCAACGAGAATTGTATCGGCACGCATCACATATTTCAATTCGGCGAGATCAATTCTTCCTTCGCGATCGACGTGCAGATAAGAAATTTCGTAGCCGTCATTCGCAAGATCAGCACAGGAATCCAGAACTGCTTTGTGCTCGGTTGCTACGGTGATAATGTGCTTTCCCTTCGAAGAAAATGTTTTCGCAATTCCTTTGACGGCCGTATTGATCGACTCCGTTGCGCCCGAAGTAAAAATAATTTCCTGCGGCTCTGCACCAATCAGCTCCGCCACTTTTGCCCGGGCAATTTCAACGGATTCCGATGCGTACCAACCGAAGCGATGCGTTTTACTCGCCGCGTTTCCAAACTCGTTCGCGAAGAATGGCATCATTGCCTCGAGAACACGAGGATCGACGGGAGTTGTGGCGTTGTGGTCGAGGTAAATCACGGAACAAAAGTATGCAGATTGCTCTAAGTACACTCTGCAATTCTTCCAGCTGATCCAACGCAGAAGCGGGTTTGTTATCTTTAAACACTAAGCTGAATACAAATTCCATGATTGACCTCATAGTAATGGCCGCACGTGAACACGGAGGCGGCGCTCAAAATAGAGCTGCTGATGCTGCGCACATGTATAGTGTTGCGCTTGTGAATAAGCTTCAGACTAACCCAAGTGAGATCCAACTGCTATTACGCTCACTAACGAATGTGTGCGCAACCGTACCAAGTAGCAGTATCAATGAATGGCACAAGAAATTAAATGCTGTTCCTTATCAATTCTATTTTTCAAACTGCAATGTGTCATATCGACAACAGGTTCACGGAGGTATGTTATTGATTACAGAGTGTATTATGACTCCACAGTGGCATCCTCAGCACTGGAGGAATGAAGGAACTTCTAGTGTATTGAACGCAGTGTTCTTCGTTGGAGAAAATATAATGACCGGGAACTATGAAGTGCGCAGTTTGCCTCCCCAAACTATTCAGCAAAAGGGAACCGTTACGCTTTTCGGAATTCAATTTCTGGAAGTGATTTCTAAAATAGATCACAACGTGAAAAGACCAGACCCAATGGCTCCCGTGCCTGTCAAGAAACCATGGTGGAAGCGAATATTCCTGGGTGACTAAGTACTCCTTATCCGCCGACTGAAGTCGACGGTTATCACTTTCTCATATTAAGCGTAGTCGGGTGGTGCCCAAAAAATCCCGGGGAGTTTTTTTGACCACCCAAAAAAAAAAAAACAGAAACGGGTTACCCAGGGGGTGAGCCC
>JBEIPA010000007.1:0-227879 GCA_040377305.1 Flavobacteriales bacterium
ACAATGCCGGAAACATTTGGGTCGGAACGAAGGAGGGAGCTTCACGTTTCGACATCAACACAAAAGTGTTCAACAATTACACCACCGATAACGGATTGGGCGGCAACAACGTGTACAGAATTTTCCGCGACAGCAAAGGCAACATGTGGTTCGGGGCCTTGGGTGGATATCTGTCCGTGTTCGATGGACGCGCATTCACAAAGTATGACGAGAAGAATGGAATCATTCACCGATTCATTCTAAGCATCAACGAAGACAAGGATCACAACATCTGGTTCGGTGCGTACGGTGGTGGATTGTATAAGTATGATGGAAGTAATTTCAGCAACTACACCACGAAAGATGGAATGACCACAGAGTCTCCATACGCCATCATTGCGGACAACGACAATAACATCTGGATCGGCAACGGACGCGGTCTCGACAAGTTCAATCCGAGAGATACATCATTCACACATTACGGGAAGTACGATGGTTTCCTCGGAGTAGAAGTGAATCCGAATGCGGTGAGTATTGGTCCCGACGGAAAGTTGTGGTTCGGTACCATCATGGGTGCAGTATGTTTTGATCCGGCGGAAAATGTGGTGAACACAACAGAGCCGCTTACAAACATTGTCGGTTTGCGAATCTTCATGCAGGATGCAGAGTTCCCGGAGGAAAACATTTTCACGTACGATCAGAATCACATTACGTTTCTCTTCAACGGAGTTTGTCTCACGAGCCCCGACAAAGTGCGTTACATGTATAAGCTCGAAGGTTTCGACAAAGATTGGTCGCCTCTTCCTGTGAAAATGAACGAAGCAGTCTACACCAATCTTCCTGCTGGCGATTACACCTTCCTCGTGAAGGCAAGTAACAACGATGGCCTGTGGAACAAAGAGCCGGTGAAATATGTGTTCACCGTGAAGCCTCCGTTCTGGCAAACGTTTACGTTCTACGGATTGATGACCGTCTTTCTGATTTTCTGCATTTACGGATTTGATCAGATGCGCACGCGTCAGTTGAAGAAACAAAAAAAGCTACTCGAACTGAAAGTGGAAGAACGCACACAAGAGCTGGCTCTGAAGAACGAAGAACTTGCAGAGAAGAATAAAGAAGTAACAGATAGTATCCGTTACGCAAAGCGCTTGCAGGATGCCATGTTGCTTCCCGGAAGTGAAATGGGCAAGGTGCTGGCAGATTCGTTCATTCTTTACAAACCGAAAGACATTGTAAGCGGAGATTTTTATTTCTTCCGCAGCACAGAAGTGAATGGAAGAAAACGTTTCTGGATTGCAGCTGTCGATTGTACCGGCCACGGAGTTCCCGGTGCGTTCATGAGTATTGTTACGAATGACATGCTTGCGCGTGCACTCGAAGGAAACGAAGCTGCAACTCCGGCAGATGTTCTGGACAAGCTGAATATTCTGATGAGCGACAAGATGCGTCACACCATTGATGATGTTCGTGTGCGTGATGGAGTGGATATTGCGCTAGTCGTATTCGAACCAGCCACAATGGAACTTCATTATTCGGGTGCGTTCAATCCTATGTATCACTTCCGCGGAAAAATGTTTCAGGAATTCAAAGCCGATAAGGTTTCCATTGGAGGATTCAACGAAGAGAAAGGTAGAAAGTACACGAACCAATCCATGCAACTGCAAACCGGCGACACACTTTATCTTTTCTCTGATGGTTATGCCGATCAGTTTGGTGGTCCGCAAGGAAAAAAGTTCAAACTCACTCAAATGAAAGCCGTGTTGCTTTCAGTACAGGATCAGGATATGCGCGATCAGGAAAGAATTCTCGATCAAACTATTGAAGGATGGAGAGGAAGTCTGGAACAGGTAGATGATATGTTGATTGTGGGATTGAGAGTTTAGTTGAAAATTTGGCGTTTGACATTTGACATTTGACATTTGGCGTTCATGTGTGGTCTTGATGAAAATTGCGGTAGTCATGTTCAACGCCAAATTTCCAACGCCAAATGTTCAATTAAAAGAAGGAAAGTAAAACTGGAACAGGTGGACGATATGTTGATTGTAGGCTTGAGAGTTTAGTTGAAAATTTGGCGTTTGACATTTGACATTTGGCGTTCATGCGGGGTCTTGATGAAAATGGCGGTAGTTATGTTCAACGCCAAATTTCCAACGCCAAATGTTCAATTAAAAGAAGGAAAGTAAAAATTGGAACAGGTAGATGATATGTTGATTGTGGGATTGAGAGTTTAGTTGAAAATTTGGCGTTTGACATTTGACATTTGGCGTTCATGTGTGGTCTTGATGAAAATTGCGGTAGTCATGTTCAACGCCAAATTTCCAACGCCAAATGTTCAATTAAAAGAAGGAAAGTAAAACTGGAACAGGTGGATGAAATATGCCGACGCTAAATTGAAATATCAGGAGGCGCATGAGCGGCTTCCAACAGAAACTTATCCGCAGGATCAGCTTCGGAAATGCGACCAAATATTAAAGGAGGACTAGGTTGGAATTGAAAAATTGGACAGGCCTAAAAATCGAATGTGTGACTGGTAAAGCCTCCTCGGCCGTATGAAACAAGCATCTGCAGCAACCCAGGCGACGCTTTACGGTGGACTTTTACTAGCGTTGTGGGCGTTGTACTTCTATTCATTCATCTTCAGATTGGACCCGATCGTGGAGTTCTTTTTCCACAGCTTTTTCGGAATCGCCAACTTAGGCTTGCTATTTTACGGTCAGTCAATAGTGAAGCGCTTAAACCGAAATTACATTCCATGGGCTGTAGCGCTGTTTTTTCTCACACCTTTCGCGTTAATAGTTTTAGGTCAATTGTCTCGGGTGGAAGTAGTCATACCATTGAATTACATTGTAGAAGATCAAAGGTCAAATCCCAACAGGCTACCCACAATTTACCTTAAGACAGGAACTTCGTCGTTACTTGATGCATTGGCGAATGACACGTTTACATTGCAACATCTTATCAGGACGTATCAGGATCACCTTAAAGATTACACACGAATGTTTCCTGTAGCTGCTGCGTACGAGCTGAACAGACGCAACGTGGAATTAGCTGCCGACCTAAAATTGAAACTCGATCAGTTTGCAAAGGAGAATGGCAAACCGGAGTTCCTATCGCTCGTAGAAGAAATCAGAGTGATGGCTCCCTGGGAAATGATAGAACGATTTAACTGAGCGAGTGATGGAAAGGGACAATTTCAATATTAGGATCGCAGAATCGGACGACCTGAGTACACTCCGGGATTTAGGCATTTCTTCTTTCACCTCCGCCTACGCCCGCTTCAACACCACCGAAAACATGCACGCCTATCTCTCTGAGAATTTTTCCGAAGAGAAATTACTAAGTGAAATAAATGCCGGAGAAATTCTTGTCGGACTGCAGAATGAAACTATCGTCGCGTACACGAAACTTGTTATTCCGGATCCTTCAAAAATTCCGGGTAGCAATCCGCTGGAAATTGCACGACTCTATATCGACACTCAACTGATCGGTAAAGGAATCGGAGTTAACATGATTGCTGCGATTGCAGAAGAAGCGCGCAAACGCGGATGCGATTCTATTTGTCTTGACGTGTGGCAGAAAAATTATCGCGCCATCAATTTCTACCAACGGGAAGGATTCCGGATATTCGGTCTTACACAGTTCCGGTTAGGAGATGATGTGCAAGATGATTTTGTGATGGTGCGAAAGCTAAGGGATGCGAAGCATTATTGAATCCTGCGAAGCTCACAAAAGTATACCCTCTCCTTTGGAGAGGGGTTGGGGTGAGGCTCTTTGATTCCCGAAGAGCAACACACCAGCCATTATTATGACCAATTTCTGGTGGTACAACGTTTTTTACTCCCGTCTCCCGTCTGTCACCTCCCGTCTTATCGTAACTTCGTTATCTAACTCAAACTCATCTATGAACACACTTACTACACTTCTTGTATCAGCACTCATTCCACTGCTAATCGGGTTTGTCTATTATCATCCGAAAGTATTCGGAAATTTCTGGATGCGTGTTGCCGAAGTATCAGAAGACAAATTGAAAACCGGGAATTTCGTTGGTATTCTCATCATGACCTATGTACTCGGATTTCTGATTTCAGCGCTGATGATGTCAATGGTGATACACCAGATGCATGTCTTTTCTCTTTTTGCAGAACTTCCGGATAAAGATACACTGGGTGCCGATTTCCTTGCTAAATATGGAACTCTTTTCCGTACGTTCAAGCACGGCGCATTTCATGGCGTACTCACGGCAGTTTTGTTTGTAACTCCAATCATTGGAATCAACGCAATGTTCGAACGTCGTGGATTCAAATACATCATGGTGCATTCCGGCTTCTGGATCATTTCGTTTGCTCTTATGGGCGGACTAATCTGCCAGTTCGCAATGCGTTCGTAAATGACTGAAGAAATTATTTTTGAAACGCAGCGTCTTCAGTTACGGAAAGTTAATCCGCAGGAAGACGCTGCGTTTTTTATTGAACTCGTGAACAGTCCGAAATGGCTGAAGTACATCGGCGACCGCAACCTCCACACGCTGGAAACCACCATTAAGTATTTGGAGGATCGTGTAATGAAGAGTTATACCGACAATGGTTACGGCGGTTATATCGTTATTGAAAAATCATCTGGCAACAGAGTAGGTACAGCAGGATTGTATAAACGTCCTGTGCTCGATTGTCCTGATGTGGGTTACGCACTTCTTCCTGCTTACGAAGGAATGGGATACGCATTTGAATCGGCAAACCGCATGATTGAACTGGCGCGCGAACTGAAACTACCCAAAGTATACGGGATTACAGTTGCGTATCATCAACGATCCATTCATCTGCTCGAAAAACTCGGGTTGAAATTCGAAAGGCTTTTCAGAATGGAAAATGATCCCGAAGAGTTGAGCCTCTATAGAATTGATCTCGCATGAGTATACCACGTTGGAAAATATCGCTTTACGCAATGGCTGCGCTCTACATCGGTGCAGGCATCAATCACTTTTTGAATCCGGATTTCTACTTGTCGGTAATGCCCGATTGGTTACCTCTGCACGAATGGTCGAACTGGCTTAGTGGAGTAGCGGAGATCGTTCTCGGAATCATGCTCATTCCATTGGCAACAAGAAGATTCGCCGCGTGGATGATCATTCTCATGCTAAGCGTTTTCTTTTTCCTGATACACATTCCGATGTGTTTTCATTATGAAACAGGAACGATGATGTTTTGGATTGCGATAATTCGACTTCCATTGCAGATTGTATTGATTAATTGGGCGTGGAAGTTTGCGAAGAAGAGAAAAATCAAAATCTCACATTAACTGCTGTCGCATTTTGGTTTCTGTCCAACACGATTTTCACTTGTCTATAGCGCTAATTTCACATTTCGTAACCCGATGGATGTGAGTTCGCAAGTGCCCCGATACCGTATTAATACGGGGGCGTAATCCCGTAGAAATACGGGGGAACAAAAGACGTATTTCTACGTGTTGACACGAGTTGTTTTCTGGACTACTTTTCGAAAATAACCTACAACATGAAACAATTGCCCCTCCCCCTGCTCGTATTACATCGATTCGTACTCGTGCTTTCCTTTGTGCTATCAGCAACATTTACGAATGCTCAGAACAACTGGAACGTAAATGGTAATGCAACTACCAATGGAAATTTTCTTGGCACCACGAACAACGAACCGCTGATCTTCAAAACAAATTCACTCGAAGCACTTCGTATTAAACCGAACGGTGAGATCAAAGTAGCTTCTTTTGAAAATCTCGGTAAAGGTGTTGTTACGTTTAGCAACAATGGTGTACTTACTACGCGCATTTTTCCTAACGACACGAACCAGGTTTTCTGCGGCAGCGGAAACTTCAAGAGTGTTGCTGCACTCAGCGGTTGGACGCGCACCGGAAATGTGCTGTACAATTCAACGGGAGTGAATGTCGGAATAGGCACGAACACTCCGCAGGTTGCGTTAGACGTAGTAGGGTCTGCCAACTTCACGGGTACAGTAACAGCGCAAGGTGTGTTCTTATCGAACAAAGTTTTAGCCGATACGTTGAAAGCTGCCAGCATGTTTTCACTGAACAACAATCTTCACATGAGTGGTGGTACGAGCAATGAAATGTATACCACAACTGGCGATCTGAAGATTCAATGTAATCCGAATGTGTATGCTTCGAGTGTGATTTTCGCAGCAGGGACAGGTGGGAATGTGGGGATTGGGACGTTTAGCCCCATATATAAACTCGATGTGGATGGCAAATTGCGGGTGACGGATAAGATCCTTGTGAATAAAATAGCCCCGTTACCTGGCGATAGCGCAGTTTATATCGGCGATAGTTCCGTTGTCATTTCGAGCTGGAACGGGAACAAAATTTATGGTTCGACACAAGGCCTCGGAGTTGGTTCAAGTACCGCATTTGCACGCGGTCAGAATTCCGTTGCAATTGGCCAAAAAGTTCGCACGCCGGTTACAGCAAATAATGCAATAATTATAGGAACAGGACTCATAGCGGGAAATGGTGTCTTCGAAAACGCAATCCCTAATTCATTGATGGTCGGTTTCAATAGCGATAAACCGACATTATTCATGTCCCCAGCGGCAGGATTGGGTACGGTGGGGAAAGTTGGTGTAGCAACAATTAACCCGGAAGGACTTTTTCAGGTAGGAGATGCATTTGGGAAAATCATCATGGCGCCAACTTTCAATGGAACGCAAGGGGCTCAGAGTACGATTGGTTTCAACGTGCATCAGGATGCCGTGACAGGATGGTACACAGCAAGAGGAAATGGAAGTTCTAACGCCGGAAGTGCTATCACTCAAGATGATGAAGGAGCTTTGCGTTTCTATGTTTTTGATAAAACAAGTGGTGTTGATCAATCAGTTGACCAAATACATTTCGAAACACAATCGATACTGACGCTGTGGGGAGACAGAGTGCAGATAGGACAGCGAAATCTGTCCAATTCGAGTCCGTACAACACAAGTTTTACCAAGCTCGCTGTTGATGGTGGAATAGTCTGCAAAGATTTAGTTGTTACTGCAGTTGATTGGCAGGATGAGGTATTTGATTCAACTTATTATCTCACCCCATTAGATTCCGTTGCCTCATTCATTTCGAATAATGGTCATCTACCAGGAGTGAAACCCCAGAGTGAAATCGAACAGAATGGAATGTCTATGAGCGAAACCATTGCCATGCAGCAACGCAAAATCGAGGAGCTCACACTTTATATTATTCAGCTCGATGCCCGACTCAAGGAAGTAGAAGAGAAGGACAAAAAAGTTACAGTTGAACAGCCGAAATAATCTGCGCAACATGAAAAAGCTAACTTGTTTACTTCTCGGCTCACTCGCCTCTGTCCTCGTAATCGGACAAGCGACACCTGTTACTCCGGTTGAAACGATGAACGCGTTTACTGGTGTAACCTCCATCTTCGCTCCATTTGAATTACATTCACCCTACAGCGGTGTTGGTCCTGTTCTGATTCAGGGCGCTGCTCAAGTCGATTTTACTGCGGGAGAACGTGTGCATCTGCAGCCGGGATTTCAGGCGGTCAACTTTACCGGTAATGGATATTTTCATGCACAGATTGGAGCAGCACCTGATTTTGATGTGGTGTTTATTGAGCCGAATGCGCAGTCCCCGCAAGTCGGACTCAATCAAAAACTTGAATTGGGTATGATTTTGCCAGCTGCAATTGCCCAAGAAATCAATAATTATCTAGCGACAGGAGTCGGTGTGAATCCATTCGATCAAGAGCAAATTAATATTGAAGCGAATTTTAGCCATGGAAGTGTTCATTATAAAACCTACGCGTTTTTTTACGAGGAGTTTGAAAGGGATGCAAACACCCTAATTCCAGAAACACCATATAACTGGCTACCCCAAACTACATCGTACAACTGGAGGATCCGTTTCGCTCCACGTGATCTTGGTGAATGGAAGTTAGACATCTCAATATATCTTCAGAACAGTACACAACCTATAAATGTGGTCAGTGATATTGTATTTAATTGCATTCCATCTTCGAACCCAGGGTTTCTAAGGGTTGGATCCGACAATAGGCATTTGAAATTCAGTACATCTGGTAATAGTTTCTTCGCGATTGGTCAGAACGTGGCGTGGTGTGATGCATTTTTTAGAGGGGGCACACCAACCACTATAAATCGGCCGCACTCGACAGGCATCTTAGATATTCACAATTATATTTCTTCAATCGGGGATAATGAAGGTAATTTCGTTCGATTTCTTGTTACGCCACAATTCGGTGAAATTGAATGGGGTGAGATTGGTAATTATTCTTCCGTGAATTCTTCGGGAATCGGACAAACTTCAAACACCGGGTTAGCACAAGCGTGGGAACTGGATCAGTTGTTCGAGCTGTGTGAATCAAAAAACGTGTACATGATGTTGAATATTCCCTTTCATGGCGAATATACCATTGGCTCAAATGAGCCATATTGGGGATGGGAAAGTAATCCATACCACACCGGCATTTCAGATATCGTAAATCCAAAGGATTTATATCTTGACGAGAATCACTATGTTGAAGTGTACAAGCATTTCATAAATAAATATCGTTACTATTTATCTAGGTATGGCTATTCTACGAGTTTGGGTGTTCTGCAGTTGTTCAGTGAATTTGACAATTGGACGGAACATGAGAACATGCAGAACGACACACCGTTGAGAGCGGCTGCTTTTGCATTTCTCCTCGATCATACGGATTACATTAAATCAATAGATGACGGCAGATCTCACTTGTTGTCAGTTTCCTTCGGAACCGAGCCATGGATAATGGGTCTTCCGTCCGATGACCATATATTCGATTCTCCTAATATCGATGTCACCAGCGCGAATAGTTATACGAATGAAAGAACTGCTGCTTGGTACCTGTTTTCAGAATACAATGGTTGCTTCGCTTGTTCTGGTACCGATGAACGACTATTTGATAACTGGGACAAGCCAGGATTGCTAACAGAAACTGGATTGAGTTCCCCGCGAACTGCAACAATAATACTTAACGGTGATCCTGTTGATGTTCCAGAGGCTGATGCGGATGATGTTTCCGGCTGCAGCGATATTACATTTCACAATTATATGTGGTCGTCCGCTTTCAGTGGAGGTTATGGTACAGCTCTGAACTGGTGGAATTGGGATAGTGATGACTACAGAGAGAACAATTATCCTGCAATCGCGCATTTCTTTTCATTATTTGATTTTGAAGAAAGTTCCTATTCTGAACCCGGTCGCTGGGACGATGCGACGTTTCCTACTAGCCAATCGTCACGATTAGAAACGGTTTATTTGAAGTCAGTTACTCACGATCATGTGATAGGTTGGGCCCATAACATGACATATTGGTGGGGCAATATTGATGAGAATTGCGGTGATCGTTACAACCTCACAATGCCAATCATGCCGGGTGATAATGACGACCCCGGGATAACCAACCCCATCTCTGCACCAGTGGATGCGTTAGGAGATCCATTTCCAACTCGTGTTGAAGGTCTGAATTTTGGCAGATATCGTATCCAAATGTACAATACGACAGGTGGAGGAGGACCTTATCTGAGCCCAAGGTATAAGTGGACTGACCTTTTCGGTCGACTAGAGGTTCCGAGTCCTAACATCGGATTCTTATATGAGGCGGATTATGCATTTAGTGCAGACCTTGATCCATTGCTAGGCCTTAGGGAAAGCAATGAGATAACGTTAGACACAGTTTTTCAGTGTGCGGATTCAGTCGTGGTTGCTGAAGCAGTATTTGAAAACGACTCGAGTGAAATGCTTACTTATCATTGGTACTTGAACAGCGCTTTGTATTATGAAGGCGCGCACCCGACTTTTTCATTTCTAACGGCCGGAGTGCATGATATAGTCCTTGTTATCAGAAATTCCGCAGACACGGTAATAACATATTCTCAATGTATTATTGTTGAAGATTGCAACGCAATTAATAGTGATCGCCTGTTGAATCCAATTAACGACGATGAAAATGATATAGTGAGCCTATATCCTAATCCGGCCACCACCGAGATAGTAATTTCCAGCGGAGGCAACATCGAAATAAATGCTGTGTCGGTATATCATACTGACGGTAGGCTATTGATGAGAATGGAAGGTATTAATTCAAAGCAGTATATTGTAGACATATCACAAATGGAACCGGGGTCATATATGATAATTGTGACTTCAAACGTGGGGTTGCAAGTAAAGAAGTTTATCAAAATTTAAAGTTATGAGAACCATATGGACTTGCGCCTTCGTCCTGGTTGTACTGACCTTGCATGCAAAGCGCGACTCGCTAGAATTCCAGCATAATATTGGAGCGGAGTGCGGTGGCAATAGTCCATTTTATGTTGATCGTCCTATACTGATGTCGAATATTTATTATCAAGTTATGGCACGGTCAATTAACAATAATAAATCGATCACATCCAAGATCGGTTACATGTCAGGCCTTACGCGTAATGCGGATCGCCTGCATGAGATGATTTTTGAATCAGGAATTTTATTTGGTAAAGGGGCCTGTCGATTGGATTGCTGTTTAGGTTACACGATGCTATTGGGACGACAGTTAATTCGGATAAAAACTTCAGGAACCTATGAGGAACAATACACGGAGGTTAATTTCTATGACTTTTTAGTTACCAGAATTGGACTTTCAATATTTCCGAAAAGATCACCGCATTTATTTTTTCGTTTTGGTTATACGCCACATTGGATTTTACCACACAATCCAATCCCTGACCCCAGTGAATCGAATTATCCTCAATCTCTTCCAAGGTTTAACCCCTTGTGGATTGGTGTTAGCGTTGGTGTAACATTCTAAATTTTGCAGGATGAATAAAATAAGGTTAGTCATATTACTCGGTCTTAGCGGCATCCATGTTTATGCTCAAACCTGGACCCCGCTCTCCTGCGGCTCTTCCGCCGAAGTCCACAGAATCGATTTTCCTGCCGTTGATACCGGTTACGTTTCATTGAGCAACAACACACTGAGAAGAACTACCAACTCCGGTGCAAATTGGTCGCCCTGCACAGTTCCTGCCAATTCCATTGTTCAACTTGATTTTGTCACTGGCCAGAGAGGTTGTATGGTTCAAACGAACGGAATCAGCCTTACAACAGACGGTGCGCAAACATGGGCACCGGTTCTCACAAACGTATCGCTGGATTTCTACGATGTGTTTTTTGTAAATGCGAATGTGGGTTTTACAAGTGCGCTAAATTCAAATCTCGATTCAGTCTACATTTTTCAGACTACTAATAGCGGATCAAACTGGAATCTGGTTTCCGCGCATGGAGGACCGTACAACATATTCTATCCGGAGTTGTATTTTATTTCACCGTTAATCGGCTTCACGACTTTTGATGCTGGCATTTTGAAAACAATCGATGGGGGCGTTACCTGGAACGTAGTATTCACTGATCCGAATACCGATGTTTGGAATTCGATGTCGTCACCTGATGGTGTTACAATTCGTGGAGGTGGAATGCTTGGATGGCTGTACGAATCAGCAAATACAGGTGCAAGTTGGACTTCCACAACGCAGTTAACTTATCCCGGATATGGAATGTTCTTTTCAACCGCAACGCATGGATTCTATTGTGGAGGAAACGGCTTTGGAAGTGGTGCAATAGAAGAAACAAATAATGGAGGAACGACATGGACGCCAGTGCATACAGGTAACTCATTCTGGTGTATGGATTTTCCTGCTGTGAATCGTGGCTATGTTGGTGGAACGAATGGCGTAGTGGTTCGCTATGATGGCGGTCCTCAATCCGTGAACGAGCTTTCGTCATCTCAAGTGTTTCTCTTTCCCAATCCCGCAAACAATTTCGTATCTCTCCAAAACACTAAACCAAATTCAATCATCACATTCACTAACTGTATCGGCGAAATTGTTTTCACTACTATTGTAGAGGAGTCACAAACAACCGTTGATGTTTCCACTTTACCCCCGGGAATTTATCTCTGTGAGGTTCGCGATGGAGAAAGGACTGAAACGCATAAGCTTGTAGTTCTGTAATTCCCACAGGAGGAGACCTCAACACACTTCGTGGGTTAAACCCTTTGTGGGGTTGTTGCAATTAGTTAATCCTCACTCCCCAAGCACACACATCATCAATCTGCTCAATTTCTCCGCGCCAGTTTCTCAAAGTATCGTCGAGCATTTTCTTTTGTTCACTCATGCTAAGCGAATGCAACTTGAGTAGAAGTTCTCTCAGTTGTGCCACTTTAAACTTCTTGCCATTCGGTCCGCCAAACTGATCGGCAAAGCCATCAGAGAACATATACAACATATCTCCGCGCTGTAAATCAATACGGTGTGTCGTGAAGGGTTTATTGTCGACATACTTACCAATCGGTTGCTTGTCGGCTTTGTATTCTAACAATGCCCCGTTTCTGACAATGAACAATCCGATATTGGCGCCAGCCCAAAGAAGCTGATTATCTTTTAGTGAACACAAGCTGATGTCCATTCCATCGAGTACTTGTTCTTCACTCTTCCCGAATTCTTCCATCACAATATCTCGCGTCTTCTCAAGAATTTTCGCGGGATCCGTCAACCCGTGTTCACGTACACTGCGATTCAGACCATTGTTACAGAATACTGAGACAAGCGCTCCAGGAACACCATGACCCGTACAATCGGCAACCGCAAAAAGTGTCGCATCGTTTTTCCGTTCGAGCCAATAGAAGTCTCCGGCAACAATGTCTTTTGGTTTGTACAAAACGAAGCTTGATGGTAAAAACTGGCTTACTACTTTATCCGGAGGAAGAATTGCATTCTGAATTCGGCGCGCGTAGTTAATACTATCAAGAATTTCCTTGTTCTTATGTCCGAGCTGGTGGTGTGCAGTTTCTACCACGTGTTTCTGTTCTTCAATGATCAGTTTTTGTTTTCTGGTGAGTTGAAGACGATTGAACACAAAAATCAAAAACGCAACAACGAGTATCAACCCTATGATTGCGGCGATAATGATGATGCGCTGCTTAGCCTGCTTCTCCGCTTCGATGGTCAGTTCAGTCGCGTGCGTAGCGTCGTCCAGAATTTTCTGCTTGTCGTATTTGTATTGTGCTTGCTGACGGGTTGTAGCTGCCTGAGATTCTTCATTGCTGATGCGATCGCGATTCTCAATGTACAACTTGAACATCTCAAGAGCTTTGATGTAATTTCCCTGCTTCTCGTAAATGAATGATAGCGCCTCAGCGGCGGTGGAAATGTTCTCCGGGTAATTGAGCTCGAGCGAAGTTTTCAGACTGCGCTCACCATAGTAGATGCCGGAATCAAGTTGGTTAAGCTCGCCAAAGACACTTGCAATGGCCGCCTCACTCTTTGCGATGTAAGCTTTCGATCCGTATTGAAGCCGAAGTGCAAGACTTTGGCGATAACAGATCAGTGACGAATCAAGATTTCCTGAACGCTTGTACATTCCTCCAAGATTCCCAAGTGCCGTAAACATCCCTCTGTAATTCTTATTGGCAGCACAGATCTCGTAGCTGGTGGAATAATAATAGCGCGCACTATCGTAATCGCCGTAATCGTCGAAGATCACACCAATATTGTTCAGCCCTTGCGCAACACCTTTATGATCATTGGCCATCGCACGCTCATTCATGCTGCGGCGATAACATTCCAGTGCTTTCACTGTATCGTGCTGACTGTGATAGAGCAAGCCTAGATTGTTATACGTATTTCCGATTCCTTTGTGATCACGCAGTGCTTCACGGATCAGTATAGCGCGCTCGTAATATTTCAGTGCAAGTTCAATGTCGCCGAGACTGTAATACGTAAGACCAATGTTGTTGCAGACGTTCGCAACTCCACCACTATCGTTTACATTTTCGAAAAGTACCAGGGCACTGCTGTAGTTCTCAATTCCTTTTTCAAAATTTCCATCTTCCTTGTAGCAAAAGCCCAGATTGTTCAGGCACATGGCTTTGTACCGCTCAAAAGTCTGTCGCAAAGGAACATTACTTGTTGCAGAAACTGCCAGTCGCTCGCAATCAACTGTTAGCGTGTCCCAATATCCTATGCGCAGGATGGGCATGTATTCACCCAACGCATAACGCGCATGAATTTTGGAGGTATCGTGCGAGGCTTTTGAGGTGATAACTGTCCTCAGGCTATCCGCATACGGATCGTTACCTGCGAATAAGTAAGGGCAGGAGAGAAATGAAAAAAGAAAAAGGAGAGAATAACGGAGCACAGGACAAAATACGCAAATCTGTTTACACTATTCTAACCGTTTGCTAAGTGAACGAACTATTCCACCTCGCAAACAAACAGCTTACTCTCCTTATTTCCTTTCAGAGAAAAAAGAGATTGGAATCCAACTTCTGCAATGATGAAATTCACTGCGGGCGATTTGTATTCTTCAACCACATTACGGATTTCGATATCCTTCAACTCCGACTTGTCGGTGAAGCGAATGTAAACTTTGATTGAGAAGTCGTTGTCGAGTAAAGCCTTTCCGGGATTTTTTCCGTGGTTGTTCTTTTCCAACTTCTTCAGCTTGCGATAACCGTACTTGTAATCGTAGGTTAATGCGGAAACATCAGATAGAACCGCACTACCGGTCGGGTGACTTCCAGCGCCTTTACCCACGAAAGTTTGCTTGCACGAATAAGCGCCTTCTACTTCGATTGCGTTGTACTCGTACAATACTTTGAAAAGTTCATCGTCCTGTTTTACAAATCGCGGCATCACGTACACACGGAATTTATCCCCCGATTTTGCTGCGCTACCAATGAGTTTTATGCGTAAACCTTTTTCTTTCGCATAACGAATATCGCTGAAGGAAATGTTTTGTATACCGAGATTCAAAACGTCATCCGGCTTGAGCACAACTCCAAACGCATGCACATTGAGCAGAATGGTTTTGAACAATGTGTCATAACCGGCAACATCCATCCATGGATCCAATTCAGCAAACCCGCTATCCTGCGCATCTTTCAGAACAACACCGTAATCTTTATTCTCCAATTCCATTCGGGTGAGAATATAGTTCGTTGTTCCGTTGAGAATGCCCCGCAGACTGCTCAACAACTCATTGTCGTAATATTCTTCGAGTGTACGGATGATGGGAATACTTCCGCCAGCCGATCCTTCGTAGATCAACGCCTTGCCGGTTTCAACCTGTATGCGATACAACTCATCGAAGTATGTAGCCAGCATTTTTTTACTCGCGCTCACTACGTGCATGCCATTGCGCATCGCTGTACTTGCAATTCGGTATGCTTCTTCGGTATCCGTGATCATTTCCACCACCACATCAACATCTTTTCGGTCGAGAATATCTTTCGACTCATAAGAAAGCAGCGACTGATCAACACTTCGCTTCTTCGTGCGGTCTTTCACACCAATGCCGTGGATATTCGCCTGCAACACTTCAGAATGGTTCAACACATCGTACAATCCTTGTCCAACGCAACCGAATCCAAACAACGCTACTGATATTTTATTTTCCATGGCTCAAATGTAAACTTTGGTTGTATTAACTCATTGACTCTTTCTATGCAATTATTGATATGATGGATATGTAATCGCTGATTCACGGTTCTCCCCTTTTTCCGAAGGGACTCCTTCGGAGGGGGAGTTAGAGGGGCGAGTGAATCAGCGATTACATATGTAGTCCGCACTCTGTCTTCGACCGATTCACCCATCGTCCTTCTCTACCTCGTCCTTTCACCGTACAATGAATGCAACCCACGGAATTGAAACCGTGTTTCAGTAGCGGATGTTCCGGTAACGAATGTTTGATTATGTATGCTTTCGCTTCTTCATCACTCATATCGATGATCGGATAGAACTTCAGAATTCCGCTCTTCTCTTCGAAAATGTGCATCTGTTTTCGATAGCTGTTCTGACTTTGCATCAAACCGCTAACCCATACTTCATAACCTGCTTTGATTTTATCGAGAGGTTCAACTTTATTGATCGAGCAACACAAATCAGGATCCTTACTCCAGGTTTGATCACTGTTGGTGAAATTGTTCTTCCACTCTTCCGGTGTCACGGTGTGAACGGTAAGTCCAAGCTGTTTCGTCAGCAGCTCTTTGTATTCGAGTGTTTCTGCGAAGTGATAAGTTGTGTCCAGAAAGATCACGTCCTGATTTTTGTTGGCTTCACTGAAGATGTTGAGTAACACAGCCGATGTTGTTCCGAATGAAGACGTGAGCAGAACCTTGTCGAAATCAACATACAATTGCTTCACGCGTTCAATGGGCGTGAGGTTGATGTATTTGTTATTTAGTTCCTGTAGGTTCTTCACAGTAGTACGGAAAGGAGATTCTTGAGACTTACAATGATGATCGCTATAGCAACTACAATCAGACCGGTGCGAACAGGAATTTTGGAAGTCAGATAAGCCGCAATCGGAGCAGCAATTACTCCCCCAATAACAAGCCCCGTAATTTCCTGCCAATGTGTAATTCCCAGAAAGATGAAGAACGTAAATGTGCTCGTGAGTGTAACGAAGAACTCAGCCAACGACACCGAACCCACAGTGTACTTTACATTTCTTCCTTGTGCGATGAGGGTTGATGAAACAATCGGTCCCCAGCCTCCGCCACCAATGGAATCCAAAAATGCGCCGAAGAAACCGAGGAGCCCAATGCGTTTTACTTTCCGCTTCTCTTTGAGTTTCTTGATGGCTTTCGTGAGAATTATTCCTCCCAGAATCAATGTGTAGACGGAGACAAATGGTTTTACGTAGACAGCATATTCTTCCAGACTTGAAAGCACATAAGCACCAATTGCTGCACCGATGATTCCCGGAATCAACAAATGACGAAAGAGCTTACCGTTTACATTTTTAAACTTCAAGTGGCTCAATCCGGACGCTCCTGTTGTAAATACTTCGGAAGCATGCACACTTGCACTCGTTGCCGCAGGAGAAATTCCGAACGACATCAGAAACGTGGATGCTGTAACTCCATACGCCATGCCGAGTGAACCGTCAACCATCTGCGCGATGAATCCTGCCGCTACGCAAATCAGCAAGCGAGAGTCAACCTGATCGTAAACTGTGCCGGCATATCCGCCGATTGTTTCAAACGGAATAAGACTGAACAGCAGATGTCCGACCACCATCAGACCCAGTGCCGCGAAACCAAATAGCGACCAGTATTTCCAGGTTCGCTTTTTGCGTTCAACAAGCTCGCCGGCGAGGTGCGGCTGCAGCGAAATAATATTTTTGTTCTTATTGAGAACAGCAGTGACTTCATTGAGCACACGGACTTTTTCCGCGAAATCTCCTTTCAGATGTTCACGAAGTTCATGCAGATTCTCCAGCGTCTGCTGACTTTCTTCCGGAATTGATTCGGCAAGAATTTCTTTCAGTCGCTTGGTAAACGTTGGCGATTTTCCGTTGGAAGAAATGGCAATTTTCAAATCACCTTTCCGCACAACAGACGACAAGTAGAAATCGCAGTACGCTGGTGTGTCGGCAACATTGACGAGGAGATTTCTCTTATGCGCTTCAAGAACAAGTTGATTCACCAGATCAAAATCATTGACCGCAATGAAAACGATATCCTGCTCGTCGAAGTCATCGTTAGTTACTGCGCGCTCTTCCAGAGAAAGATTCGGATATTGTTCCGCAAGCTTTCGTATTTCAGTCTTTATCGTTTTGCCAACGAGCTTTACCTGTGTTGCCGGACTATTTCCGAGTACTGCATGAAGTTTTTCTGCGGCAACGTTTCCACCACCGATGACAAGCAAGCGCAAATCTTCCAGTTTCAGAAAAACGGGGAAGAGCTTGTTGATGCCGGAAGTTTCGGAGGCAACGTCTGCAGAAATTTCTTCAGTATTCACTTCGCCGCCTCCTTGGGTTTAGGTGCAAGCGTGAACTGATAGATAATTCTTCCGTTGTGAAACTCATCCACGACTGTGCTGTTTCGTTGCAGATACAGGTATAAATAGGTCAGTTGAATACTGTGGTTGGCATTGAATTTATAACCAACTCCAGCCCACGACCGATTCTGATCGAACGCAGAAAAACCATTAGTTTTTTGGTAAACGAAAAATTCATTTCCGGCAATCAGGAAAAGCGGAGATGGTCTTTCTGCACTTCCAAACGAGTACGTGTAATCAACACGCAATCGCAAGCGGAAGGAATGAAAGGTGAAATTATCGGCAAGTTCAATACCGGCATATTCCTTAATGAAACGCTGTTCAAAACGCGCTCGTGGATAAATCACATGGTGTGAATTCGGTTTGAATTTATAACCGACTTCCTGCCACGGTCGTAATTCGGGGCGCGCAGGAAGTTCGTTAGGGTTGGGATAGAGCTGCCAATAGGAAATGCCCGGTGACAACAGCAATCCCTTTTTGCTTTTCCACGTGGCACAGGGTCGTATCGTCCATTGGAAAATATCACCATCGGTGTATTCATAACGAAATTGTGCATCCAGCCACGCCGACCAACTTTCGTTGAATTTGTATTCACCCAAAAGTCCAGTCCACACCAGACTGCGTGTGTTCACAACGCGATCTTGCGCTGAACTGCCTAATGAACTAACTAAAGCAATCATTACGAGTAACTTTTTCATACACACCTTCTTGCTGAAAATTGCAACGCGAAGGTACGTTTTGGGTGTGAAACTTATTTCTGAGAATCGTCAATTTGCTGTCGGGTTTGCCCAGTGAATTGTAGTGTTAACCGAATCACGTGGAATTGATCAAAAATAGTACGGGCCCGTTGCTGATAAATGTGGAGATACGTGAGTTGCGCAGCGAAAGACGCAGTGATCTTGTATGCGAATCCTACCCAAATGCGATTTTGATCATGTGATGTAAAACCGTTTTCGCGACGATGAAACATGATTTCGTCTCCAAGCACGAGGGACCATCTTCGGGTTCCTGAATCGCCCAAGGAATAGAAGTACTCCGCACGAAACCTCAGCCGATAAGTGTGAAAGTTAAATTCATCAGCGAGTTCAGTACCGTCATACTCTTTAAAGAATCGTTGTTCAAAACGAACACGTGGATAAAAGCTGTGATGAATTCCGAAATCAAATTTCCTTCCCGCTTCCTGCCACGGTCTGAGCTCCGGTCGCGATGGGCGTCCGTTGGGATTTGAATAGTGAAGGAATGCACAACCACCCGCTGTTAACTGAATTCCGAATGCGTTTTTGTATTGCAAACCGCTCCGTATGCCCGATTGGAAAATGTCACCGTCTGTTGTTTCAATGCGAAACAATGCATCGTTCACGATAGACCACTTCTCGTTGAGCTTGTAGTGTAGTGTTACCGATCCCCAGAACAAGTTGCGCGTATTGACCGTTCGCGATGTTTGAGCGGGAAGGAATGTTGTGATGAGCAAGGCCAGCACAACCAGGTACTTTTTCATTTAGTCCTCAAAGATTTGGTTGTGGAGTCGTTCGCAGATAAGATTTGATGCGTGTGTATCCTTTCGGAAACTTCGCAGCAATTTCTTCGTCTTTAACTGCCGGCACAATTATTACATCATCGCCATGTTTCCAATCGGCTGGTGTGGCAACACTATAGTTTGCGGTGAGCTGAAGTGAATCGATCACACGAATGAGTTCATCGAAATTTCTTCCCGTGCTCGCTGGATAAGTGATGGTCAGTTTTATTTTCTTGTCAGGACCAATCACAAATACAGAACGTACCGTGAATTTCTCACTGGCATTCGGATGAATCATATCGTAAAGGGTCGCAACATTTCGATCAGAATCCGCAATGATCGGAAAGTTCACCGTCGTATTCTGGGTTTCGTTAATGTCTTTAACCCAGCTGATGTGCGACTCAAGCGGATCAACACTCACAGCAAGCACTTTCACCCCGCGCTTGTCGAATTCGGATTTAAGCTTTGCGGTGCGTCCAAGTTCGGTTGTGCAAACCGGTGTATAATCGGCAGGATGTGAAAACAAAACACCCCAACTGTTGCTTAGCCATTCGTGGAAGTTGATTGTTCCTTCTGTTGTTTGAGCGCTGAAGTCTGGCGCAAGATCTCCTAATCGTAGTGACATGTTATTTGGTTTTAAGGGTTTGTGCTAATTGAGTAATTGATTCTCCAGCGAAAGTACGTAGGCTGCTTGAGGATTCTTGCGAACAACCTCACCAATGACAATGACAGCGGGCGACTTTATTCCTTCCTGCTTGACTACATCAACGATTGTATCGACAGAACCAATGGCAGCGTTTTCTGTCGGAAGCGATCCGTCCTGAATTACCGCAACAGGCGTAGAGCCTTGTCCAAACTTCTGAAACACATTTACAATTTCAGGAAGCTTTGCAAGACCCATCAATACGATGACAGTTGCTTTTGATTGCGCGGCGAGTTTGAAATCTTCCGGAAGTTTTCCTTCGCTGTTTCTTCCGGTAAGAACCCAGAAACTTTCTGTTACACCACGATGCGTTACGGGAATTCGTTGCAAGGCCGGAACACCAATTGAACTGGTGATTCCCGGTACAATATCTGTCGGAATATTAAACTGCTCCACATATTCGAGTTCTTCACTTCCGCGTCCGAATACAAATGAATCACCGCCTTTCAAGCGAACAACGTGTCCGTGGGTGAAAGCATAATCAACAAGTAGCGTGTTTATCTGTTCTTGCGGGTACGCATGGTGACCTTCGCGTTTTCCCACGTAAATTTTCTTCGCATCAATGGGCGCGTACTTGAATATTTCGGGATTAACGAGTGCATCATAAAGAATTACGTCTGCTTCACTAAGTGCATTAATTCCTTTTACGGTGATCAAATCCGGGTCTCCGGGGCCTGCACCTACGAGTGTTACTTTGGGGAAAATATGTTTTGACATTTTAGTCGTTGTTGTGCTGACAGGTCTCCGACCTGACATGCTGGTTTTAATTGGTTGTTCCTCCGTTCGATAATCGGCTTGCCATTCCGAACGGAGCGGGAACAACAAGCATCACATGCACATACAACATCGCAGTTGGCGAGACTGCCATCCAATCATCCGATCATCTAATAATCCTATCATCTCAATTCAGTGTTGGATCTATTACAAATGTTTGTTTTTCCAGTTCCGGGATAGAATCAAGAAACAAGCGCGCTTCATTGATATACTTGATCGCAAATTCCTTCTCGGGCTTGTTCAACGAGATTTGTGTCACGAGCTCTTTGAATGTCACCGGAATCAAAAGCTCCAGTTGAAAGTGCTTGTCAAAATCATGTATGATTCCATGTTGTGTATTCACTTGTACATCACGTTTCAGCAAAAGCGCTTTGGCAGCGTGAATAAATGCATTGTACGCTTTATACGTTGCGTCATTGTAGCGACCCGCTGAGAAATTCTCATGGGCAGCTTGTAACGCATCTTTTGCCTCGAAGAGTAGGGTTGCGGTCAAATCAATTTTCACCCCGGCACATTCTCCGATTCCGATTGCAGTTGCGTACCGCTCTTCCTGTCCCCAGTCAATGAACTCTTGTGCTTTCACATCGTGTGTTGAAGAAAATGCTTTGAGCAACTGATAGAAGTAGTCTTTGCCTTTGCGATCGTAGTACGCAATGAAATCTTCGGACTGATATTTCAATTGGGAAAAATCCGCAAGCAAAGTGCGCAACACCGCAGTGGCCCGCTTCGAAGGAAATTTCAGGATCTTGTCGGCAATCCTGCCTTCACCATTTCCTGAAATTCCTCCGCCGAGCAGAAGTTGTAAAGCGGGAACCACATCATTACCCGACTTTACAGAACTGCCGTGAAATCCGATTGACGCAACCGCGTGTTGTCCGCAACTGTTCATGCAACCACTGATTTTTATTGAAAGATCTTTCTGCGCTGCGAATTGCTGAAATTCAGTTTGAATCACATTTTCCAATGCAGCAGATACACTAGTGCTGTTTGAAATTGCCAGGTTGCACGTGTCTGTTCCCGGGCAGGAAGTAATATCTGCGAAGGCGTTGGCGCCAACTTCGGCAAAACTATTGGGGTTCAGTTCGCGATAGAGTGCAGGTAATGCAGTTTCATGAACATACCGAAGTAGCAAGCTTTGTCCGATTGTAACGCGCACATCATCGGCAGCGTATTTCTCAGCGATGGTTGCGAATACACGCACCCGATCCGAAAGAATGTTTCCTTGCGGAATCTTTACAAATACACCGTACCATCCTTGCTGTTTCTGTTCAAAGGTGTTCGCTGATTTCCACGCCTGAAATTTCTCATCATTCGTCACACGAAAAGTTGTGAATGCTTGCTGCAGAACCTTAGGGGTTGATTCTTCCGCGACCTCAATTTTCTGTTTCGTGTGCAACAATGCGCCCTTCTCGATTTCAGTCAAACGCAATACTTCTTCAATGCCGAGTTTCGCAACGAGATACTTCAATCGCGCTTTCTGACGATTGTTTCTTTCTCCGTGACGATCGAAGACACGGATCAAAGCCTCTGAGAACGGAATCAATTCATCGACCGGAAGAAATTCAAACGCAATGTGCGCCGGAATCGGTTGTGCACCGAGTCCACCTCCCAGCAGGACTTTAAATCCTCGGGTGATTTTTCCATCAATGATTTCCACTTTCGGAATGAAACCGAGATCGTGAATGAAGCTGATTGCTGTATCGTTGTCGGATGAAGAAAACGAAATCTTGATTTTTCTTCCGAGATCCTGCTGAATCGGATTGCGCAGGAAGTGACGGAACAGCGCATTTGCGTACGGCGTGATATCGAATGGTTCGTTTGGATCAATTCCCGCAAGAACAGAACCGGTGATATTACGCACCGTGTTTCCGCAAGCTTCACGCAAAGTGAGTTCATCGCGCTCAAGTTCTGCCCACAATTGCGGTGTACGATCAAGACTCACGAAATGAAACTGCACATCTTGCCTTGTGGTAAGGTGAAGATTTCCGGTTGAGTACTCATCACTCAGATCAGCAAGCCGCCGCAGTTGCACGAAGGAAAGTTTTCCATGAGGAACTTTGATGCGAACCATGTTCACGCCTTGCTGACGCTGCCCATACACACCACGCGCCAGACGCAGTGCACGGAATTTCTCCGGATCAATTTTGCCTTCCTGGAAAAGTTGAATCTTCTCCGCAAGTTGAGCGATATCTTTTTCGATGATCACTTGTCCATTTACCGCCGGACTTTCTAATTCTGTTCTGAAGCTTTGCATTTGTATTGTCAGGTCTCCGACCTGACATGGTTTTAGTTTGTGATGTCGGGATCCCAATCCCGACGGTGATGTCGGGATCCCAATCCCGACATTTACTCAGAGGTCTCGGGCGGAATTGAACCGCCATATCAAGTTTTGCAGACTTGTGCCTAACCATTCGGCCACAAGACCAGTTTATTGTTTCACTAATTTTTCCTTTGGGAATCGCGAGAGCGTAGAAATAAAAAAGCCTCCGCGGTTCTATCCGGGAGGCTTTTGCTCAACACACCAACATTTGTTTTCACATTCGTGTATCACCTCCCGTACTGCACATCATGCAGCAGCACATCATACACATCATGTATGACTGAGAGTTGATATTACGAGTGATTTTCATGTTGATATAATTCTAATTTTTTTGAAAGGCCGAAACCTTTTGCGTGGACAAAGATATGCGCGAATATTTCAGTAAAACAAATTTCGTCGTAAAAAAAGTTGAGTTCGCGTGATAAAAGGCGGAACTGAACAACATAATTATAGCATGTATTCAATTGATAAGCAGCGTATTGCGGCGGACCAAAAATATTTTGAATTCGGGAGTTGGACAGCTACTTTTTTCGATCTGTTGTTTTGACAAGAACGCCATTCTCATAAAGTTCTTCGCGCACAAGCTTGCCGCGCTCATCATAAACTTTCCACCAACCTGTTTTGGTGTAAGTTGGTTCTCCCGAAAGGTGGTGCGCCCAAGCTATTGGAAGATATTCTCCTTCTTCCTTTTTCTTCGAATTTGGATAATAGAAAGTCCATACTCCCGTGCGCAAATAACGGTAAGTTCCGGATGGAGTGTATAATCGTGCAGTGTCTTGGGATAACAATGGTGAGCGTAGGTAGTGTATTACAGAATCTATACTCACGGTAGGTTTATCATGAGAATATTCATGACAGATCCAGAAGCAGAGTCCGATTTCTCTTAGCTCCAGTTCATATTGCCAGGGTACCGGAACACGACACGCTCGCTTCTGCGAGGACTGCGCGAGCAGGTAGCCAGGATTAGTTGATAGAGTTCCATTGGAAATTAAATTCCCTTCCTGATCGAATTCCTTTAACGAAGTTCTTCCAGTACTCTCGTCATGAAAATATTCTTCTCGTTTCTTTCCATTCACATGGTACCAGATGCATGAGCCGGAATATTCATCATTCTTAAAATGACATATTGAAATAATTCTTCCCTGTTGCCAAGAAGTATCTGTGCCGTTTCTTTCGCCATGTAAGTATTCCCGAGATGAAACCAACTCTTTGTTGAAATACGATTTCCATCGTCCTTCTTTTTTTCCGGACTTGAAATTGCCTTTACTGTATTGAAATTTGTCGTGCACTTCAATCCATTCTCCTTCTTCTTTTCCGTTAATGTATGTACCGCCTCCAATTAAGGTATCGTGTGAAGTAACCACCCATTTTCCGTGATAACCAAATTCATTCACGGAACCTTTCCAGGTGAGGTACCCTTGTTGGATTTCCCAAAGTCCTTCCGGTACATCATTTACAAAATGCCGGATCTCGGTCACTTTACCTTCTTCGTCAAACACTAGCCAATCGCCATGTGCTTTCCCACCCTGGTAGTATCTTTTCTCCTCTACGATAGTCGAGTATTGGTGATAGTAAACCACCTCACCATTCAGCAGATTATTCTTATAGTTGAATTTAGCTGAAGGATCATTGGATCTCCATTCCCCTTCCTTCTTCCCATTCCGGTAGGTTCCTGAGTAGGTTGTATATCCATTCCGCTTGATCTCCCACCAGCCTTCTTTCAGTCCATTCTCCACACGACCAACTGCCGTCCAGCCCCCACATAAATCAAAAGTGTCAGTTAATGAAGCCGCGTTCTCAACTTCATCACCATTGGGATAAATCGTGATTGTTCCGGTTCTATTCTGCCCTGCGAGTGTGGCACACAACAAGACCAAAAACCATGTCGCAAGTTTTCCCATGAGAAATCAGAATTATTCAGAAAGACAAAAGATACAGCTTCCGGTTAGAATTTCCGGTGTTCGCTCACGTACTTCGTGATATATTCTACAATCACTTTCGTGTCCGTTCCCGGTGCAAACAATTCACCAACCCCCAATTCCTGCAGCTTCTTCATGTCAGCATCCGGAATAATTCCGCCACCTGTAAGAAGTACATCGTTCAAACCTTTTTCCTTCATGAGGTTCATCACTTTCGGAAAAACAGTCATGTGTGCACCCGAGAGAATGCTCACACCAATTGCATCAACGTCTTCCTGCAGTGCTGCGTTCACAACCATTTCTGGTGTCTGACGAAGTCCGGTGTAAATCACTTCCATTCCTGCATCACGCAAAAAAGAAGCAATCACTTTCGCTCCACGATCGTGACCGTCGAGACCAACTTTTGCAATAAGAACTCTGATAGGACGATTCATTGTGTGCCAAAGATAATCAAATCAACTGTAGGCACGCTGCAGTCAACCCTCGACTCCGCTCGGTCTAACAAAATCGCACGCTATGATCCTTGTCAGACTGAGCGGAGTCGAAGGCGGACAAGAGGATCAGAAGAAATATTGAATGCCCAAATGTCCCCAGATATGTGTCTTCCCATTAGAGAATTCACGTGTAAGGAACGTATTGAAATATTCCAGGCGCCATTTGTGGTAACCGGCAACTGCACCAATGGTCAGAAGAAAAACGCTGCGATTTATATTGTCCTGCGCAATTGAATACATGCTGTTCTTATTGAAAAGTCCACCTTGCAAGGTTGCATCACGCCCTATGACTTTGCATTCACCATTTGCATATCCCCAAAGTAAAAAGCGTTTGGAATAGCCAGGTGCTTCAAAGTAGTTCTGCATCATACCTGCACGCAATTTGATTCCGGCACTGGCATTCGTGTAAATTGTTCCAAGACTGGTAGCACCAAAACCGATGAGTTCGATGAATTTATTGGAGATCAATCCTTTTTCAATTTTCACAGAATAGTTCACATAAAGATCATTCTCAATCTGAAATTGCCAACCGCGTGGCTCCGGATTACGTGTGTTGGCGTGAATGAATTTCTGCGTTTCGTATGCAAAGGAATACGGACCGATCAATCCAATGTCAAGTCGCGATGTTAATTTCAATCGCTTGTCCAGGTTGCAGGACACACGATTTACCCCGGTATAAAGCGCACCAGCGAACGGCCGATCACCAACGAGAATGGAATCAGATAGAATACTCGTCGGTGTGAACGCAACATGACCATAACCCATTCCGAACGATTGATCATTTCCGTTTGGAAGGTGTAAGAGAATTTTTGAAACAGGACTTTTCTGCAACCAACGGAAATTGAAGTCAATGAAAGAGCCGCCGGTGTAATAGTAATCAGTAGTGGTGTCGAACGTTGCGGACAATAAATCGTTCTGGTACGCAACAGAGAAGGAGCGAACGAGAGGGATTGAATCGATCGATTGCGCGCGAATAACGAAGGGCAACAAATACATCACTAGTACTACGAGAAATTGCTTTGACTGTCTACTGCCCGACTGCATACTGCCTACTGTTCATCAAAGCTTACGAAGAACGACGACCCTTTATCCTTCGCAGTCTCAAACCATATCATACCGCCACAACCTTCAACAATATTCTTCACCATCGCGAGACCCAATCCCATACCCGTTGATTTCGTTGTGAAATTCGGAACGAAAATTTTGTCAATCACTTCATCCGAAATTCCTGTGCCATTGTCTTTCACGGCAACAATGAAATGATTGCCCTGTTTCGAAAGCGCGATTTCCACTTTTCCTTTTCGGTCTGATGGAATTGCCTGTATCGCATTGCGGAAAAGATTGTTGAACACTCGTGGTAATTGTTCGCGATCGCCGGAGATGATCATTTCACCTTTCACTTCATCGCGACAAACAAATTCTACCCCTTCATCATTCTCGTAGAAAAGCTCAAGTGTATTGTGAACCACCGTGCGCAAATCCATTGTCTCAAGAACAGGTTTCGGCATCTTCGCGAAATCAGCAAATGCACTTGCGATAGAAGCAAGCGTATCAATTTGCTCAACAACCGTGCGCGACAACCGCTCAACTTTCTGATCAATGTCGGGCGCCTTGTCCTTGTAAGCACGTTCAAGCAACTGAATGCTCAAACGCATTGGCGTAAGCGGATTTTTAATCTCGTGTGCAACCTGCTTCGCCATTTCTCTCCACGCACTTTCACGTTCCGACTGTGCAAGAAGCTCTGCCGAATTCGAAAGCTCTAAAATCATGCGGTTGTATTCCTGTACCAGTGCACCGATTTCATCTTTGTTCTTCCATTCAATCGGATCATTTTTGCCGAGCTTCACTTGTCGCATTTTGTCCTGGATGAGCCTCAACGGGTGCGTCAGATAATTCGAGATAAAAATCGCAGCGAGTACAGCCAACGCAAACAGGAACACGTATACGTTGATCAACGCCACCATGAACGTGGAAATCTCTTTCTCAAGATCATTCTGTTTCGCGAAATAAGGAATGTTCAGATACGCCTGCAATTCTCCTTCACGATTCTTCACGGGCAAATACGCTGAGAGATAAGCCAGGTTGCCAATATTTTCATCGTGAATGAACTCCGACTTTTTACGGATGCTGATTTCACTGTACGCATCCGGATTCATCTTACGCGATGCCAATCCCTGTTCAAAAACTTTTGGTCGCGATGAAGCGTAAAGATTTCCTTCGAGATCGTACAGGTTAATGTCGGTGAAGAACACGTTGGAGAATTTCTTCAGCAAGTACGTCGCATAATCGCGGTAGGAAGGAGTGAGAACATCGTCCTGCAGTTTGCCTTCAATCTCGATTACTATGGAATGCGCTTTTTCGCTGATGATTTCCGCGTTCTTGGTTTGGTATTGCTGACGGATGTAATAAATCGATCCACCGCCAAACAATCCGAGTGACACAAGTACGATCATCACAAGTACAAGCTGAATCCTATACTTGAACGTGAGATTCGAAAACGTCGGACCCTG
Organism: Flavobacteriales bacterium; assembly: GCA_040377305.1. Taxonomy (GTDB): domain Bacteria; phylum Bacteroidota; class Bacteroidia; order Palsa-965; family Palsa-965. Next base: position 28,065 of record JBEIPA010000007.1, read on the forward strand.
GATCACAAGTTGTCTCAGAAAAACCGAAACGATCAGCAACAAGCTGAAGAATGCGAAGATGTAAGAGAAGCTGGTGGTTTTTCCGAGCCATCCTTCTTCCGGTTTACTCAGAAGTACAACCGTAGAATCATCCGGGCGATACACGAGATGATCCCAGCCTTCAGTGCTGCTGTATTCGTAAATACCATTGACGGCAAGAAACTCTGTACTCAAACTATACTGGTATTCACCTGCCTGATTAATGAGCTGACCGTTCTTGTATTTGCCGTAAGAATAGTTGAGCAGTTTTTGATTCAATCCTAATTCACGATCAAGCAGTAGTTCCGGAAAACCTATTTCTTCCGACATCAGTTTCGAATCAAACTCAACGAAAAGTGTTCCTTGACCCAAATGCGTTTTGTGATCAGGATACTGCATTACAATATGCGCGAGATAACTAATGCGCCCTGTACCATTGTCGAGGTAATAAAATCCGTCGCTTAATGTGGGCACACCCATGTTCGTGCACATATCTTCGAAATGAAGAATGTTGTCTGACCAGGCCGAACTTGATCGCAGCAACGGAGTACACATGGTATCGAAGAAAGTAACTTTCACTTCGTACTTGTCCCAATAGCCGCTGAAGTATTGCTGGCGAATTGTTTTCTCAAACAAACCAAAGTCCTGTGTGCCACCTTGCGTTAGTGCGATTAGTTGTGTGTCTGTCGCAATCTTGTCGTCGATTTCCGAATACAACAACTCGGCAATCGGATCTTGCTCTGCGGCAATCTTCTCGGCAAACACCACACGACTGTCATGTTCTTTGTGCATAGACTGCTTGAGCAACATGTGCGTTGTGTAAAAGGAGAACAGCAATACTAGAAACACAATGATTGAAAACGAGAACGATTCTCCTTCCGCGTCAGTGTTTCGCAACATCAAAACAAAAATGACAGCAGGAGGCCACAGAATAGCGAGTCCATCCACACTTCCGAATAAGTGATGAATGCCTACGACTATCGCTGTTGAAATCAGAAGCGGAACAAGTTTTTCCGTTCTCTTTTTCATTCCTGATTCCAGTACCCACAAAATAGATTCGGCGATAAGAAAGAACGCCGCAAGCATTAGGGCAATCATGAAAATGCCGGTATAGCTGTACACCGAAAGACTGAACAGATTATTTACCTGGAAAGAGATGTCGGAATTCTGAACCAGTCCTGATATGGCAGAGTTAATTCCCCATGCCACTACAGAAGGAATTGCAAGCAGTAGAGTTGCAATGATATTTTTCCTGACTGGAGTTCCTTCGAGCTTTACCGGATGTTTCTTAAGCTGTGCGTTCGCATACACACTGAGGTAAAAGAAGAGCGCAACGTTGATCAGAAAATCGCCAAGGTTCGGATTCCAGAATGATTCGGCGTCACCATAGTGTAGCGGACTAAACAAAGGAAGATCATAAAACGCAGAAGGGTAGTGGATGAGTATAGTCAGCCAACGCAACAGTATGATTGCTCCAATGAAGATTACTGCCGGCCACCGCGCACCTAGTTGTTGCTCGAGAGCGGAAGTTTCTCTATGCAAAAATGATATCAGGAAACATGTGCCCAGCAGTGTAAGCAGGATGTTCATTACAATCTGAAATACGGAAAGACCGGTGTTTCCTTCCTGTTTGAAGACGAGTGAGAACAGATAGCTTCCATCCGACGCATGCACACTGCTTGTTGAGGAAGGGGTCTCAACTTCAATTTCCGTTTCAGGCGGCATTCGGAATCCATTCGCGAATGAATTCACGAGATATTGATTCTCGTACGGATACTCGTTCTTGATGAGAAGCAAACCCACGAACGTCCTTCCGGTGTTGTCAGTTTTGAGAATAGTCTCAAACCAGCCGTTCCGTAAACGCGTCATTCGCTGATCGAGACAAACTTCCTGCATGTAATTTTCAACAGCTGCAGAATTGTCGGACCAATATTTCAGTGTATCACCCTGATAGATGAGCAACACAATTCCTTCATCGCGGTAAGGATGCTCTGCGTGATGATCTTCCAGGAAAATCTGGTTGTAAGTTTTGCCCTGCGATTGAAGCACGAGCGAATCGAGTTCATCCTGCAAATGCTTTTCCTTCTCGTGAAGCGTGGAGATGAAACTGTCGATACCCGGTGCGCCCCCGCTATCGGTGCTGATCGAGATAAAGTAAGCACTGAGCAGGCATATCACGCCGGCAATCAATGTACTAAACCGCGATTTAAAAAGGGATTGCACCCGGGCAGCAAAACTCATTCAAACAAATTTAACTATTGAATTGACAGCAAGAGGGTATGTAGCGGGGCGATAGCCGAAAATATCATGCCATAATCAGTAGGCAGTAGGGCAGTGGGCAGTAGGCAGTTAGGGGTTCAGGTAATAACAGATTCTTCTAGAGAAATTGCCTGAGGCTGTGGACCAAATTTTGTTTTGACTGCCAACTGAACGACTGCCAGACTGCCTACTTTTTCTTAGCTTCGCTACCTATGGCAAAGCGCGTTACCCCGCTGAAGGCTTCAGGGACAACTTCCAAATCCGGCACTAAATTCACTCAGCTTCCGAACCTGGGTTCGAATGGCTATCTCTTCCTGCGTCAATTTTGGGTGCAGGCTATCGCAATTGTTGCAATTGCTGTGGTGTTCAATGCAAATTCGTGGCAGAACGAGTATGCGCTTGACGACGACATCGTTATGCGCCAGAACGTCTACGTGCAAAAAGGCGTTTCGGGCATAAGTGAAATCATGGGCAACGATGCCTACAAGAGCTTCTACCAGAGTATGGGTGTAGAACAGCAGCTCTCGGGTGGTCGTTATCGTCCATTATCAATTGTCACTTTCGCCATTGAGCAATCCATGTTCGGTGAATGTTACGGAGAACGTTTCGAGGAAGTCCGCGATTCGCTCTTTAACATGCAGAAGCAGGGAATTTCAGATATCGGAAGTCAGTCGCGACTCATTGGAGAGAAGAATGTGCTCGAACTGCAGATCAAGGAGTCAAATATGGCACTCGCTCCTTACCGGCACATCTTCCAGATCTTTTGGTTCGCATTATCAATGATCGTGCTGTTGCAGTTTCTGCGCAATCACGTCTTCCGTTCGAATACAGACATTGCATTCCTCACCACAATCCTGTTTGTCATTCACCCGATTCACACCGAGGTTATTGCCAACGTGAAATCGCGCGATGAAATTTTCTCTTTGATGTTCATCGTGCTCACGCTGGGAGAATTCCTCTGGTACGATGTGCGGCGAAAATCAAAACACCTGATATTGGGTTGCGTTTGGTGGCTGCTGGCATTGTTGTCGAAAGAATATGCCGCACTTCTATTGGTGCTGATTCCGATCTCGCTCATGGTATTCCACAAGCGTAAACTGAGTGATCTGACTTACCTCGCGTTACCTATCGGAGGAATGATGTTGCTCTACCTCATGATTCGTGCCGGCACTGTCGGCTTCCACGGTCAACCTATCTCGAAATCAAATCAGGATCCACTGAACGATCCGTATATGTTTGCGAAGGGCCCACAGAAGTTCCTCTCGAAACTCAACCGACTCGACGATTACATCTGGTTGCTCATTTGTCCGTTCCCATTGGCGGCGGATTACTCGTATCAACACTTCCCATATTCTGGTCTCGATGATCCGTGGGTGTACCTTTCATTGTTCACGATGCTAGGCTTGTTTGCTCTCACCGTTTATCTGTGGATCAAACGGCACGTGCTTGCGTTTGCCTTGTTATTCTTCTGGGCGTTCTTCATGCTCATCAACAACATGTTGTTCGACATTGGAGCAACAATGGGTGAACGATTAATTTATCACTCCTCGCTCGGCTTCTGCATGTGTGCCGGCTGGGGAATTGTCTGGCTTGCAGAGAAACTTCAGGAACAGCAACGGAAATTCCTGGTAACGTTTATTGTCGTTGCGCTTACAATTCCTGCATTGATAATCACGTTGCAGCGAAACCGCGAGTGGAAAAATGACGAAACACTTTTCATCGCCGATGTACAGAAACATCCGGAGAGTGCGCTGTGTAATGGTAATGCCGGTGCTCGTTTTATGGACCGCGGACTGAAATACCTCAACGATTCTACCATGCAGGATTCGGTGAACTATTATGCCGATACCGCGATATTCTATCTCGACAAAGCGGTGAAATTACATCCGCGTTATGCGAACGGCTGGCTGAACCTCGGCTTGTGTTATTACAACAAGAAAGATTACGAGCAGGCAGCCTACTCGTGGGAGAAAGTGTACGGCATTTTCCCGTCGAACCCGATTCTTCAGAGCTACGCACAGATGCTGATTGCTTCGGCGAATCAGCGCGCGATGGTCAAAGATTATGCAGGCGCTTCCATGTTCTATAATTACGGTTTGCGGGCCTATCCTGCCGACAGTAAAATTTGGGCAGACTACGCAGGCTCAAGCTTCATGGCACAAAAATTTGATCAGGCGCAACACGCATTCGATCAGGCTTACCAACGCACGACAGATCAGGCGCTGAAAGACAATCTGGCGCAAGGTTATCGTGCGGCACATTACAACGACAGTGTGCAACGTTTGTGGCTGAGCGATTCACTGAATCCGAATTACAACATGGCCGTAGTGAGAGGAATCATTGGCACACCCGATTTCTATGCGCAGGCACATCGCAACCTCGATCGTGTTTTAGCAGTACAACCAGAGAATATCGAAGCGAAACGTTTGCTCGACAGCGTCATCGGGTTGGAGAAAAAAGCTCTGGCCGCAAAGCAGATTGTGGTCGACTCCAGTAAGATTTCCATGGATGCGCCAGTTGTACCGCCCGTAAATAATGTAGATACTGCGGCACTGAGCAAGACGAACCAGGCCAATGCTCCGATAGCAGATCCTGTAGATCTTGAGACCGACAAGACGACGACTTACCTCATTTTCTCTTGTTTCCTGGCACTTCTGCTTGGCGGAACTATATTCTGGGTGCATTGGCAAGACTCAAAAGATCCGCTGCGAACACTTAGTCTGCAGTAAATAGTGCAGCAGTAAGTGTGTAAACAAGAACTATTTCGCAAGTCGATCGGACGCGCACTTCGCTCTGAAATAGACGAATAGGCGCTTTGACTGCCGACTGCGGGACTGCACTACTGCCAACTGGTAACAAAGTCGTGTTGAAAATTCCATAACCCCCCGGTAACTTTCAAAAAGGGCATTGCGTTACATTTGTAACAGAATCATTATGGCATTTCGGGAAGATCTTCTCAAAAAGTACTTTGCTAAGGCAGATATCGGTGGAACACCGAGTATCAATGACCTGCGCGACCGTGAATTTAACGGGGAAGCGCTCTCTGCCGATGAGCAGTTGGCGTTGAGAACCTTTGACCGATACAGAATCGAACAATTGAACGGAATTTCTGACGATAAAGAATTCCATGAGCGTTACCGCCAATTGCAGGTAATGGCCAACCTCGGCGACTGGAGAGACTTCCTCAACATCGCGGGCGACAACAACTAATTCCCCCTTTCTTTTTTTTCTTTGCCGGGTCTCTATCACGTGTGATAGGGATTTTATACCAGTAGGCAGTAGGCAGTAGTGCAGTAGGCAGTGAGAACAACGGCGTCTTTTTAGAATGTAACACAAAAAAAAGGATCGCGACTAACGATCCTTTTCCTTTATTTTTTTGACTGCCAACTGCACTACTGCCTACTGCCTACTGTTTAATGGTGGTGTCCACCCGGTCCATGCACATGTCCGTGATCAAGTTCTTCTTTAGATGCTTCACGCACCTCAAGTACTTCTCCGGCGAAATGCAGTTCTTTTCCTGCAAGCGGGTGATTGAAATCCATCTTGATATTACTCAAACCGATTTCAATTACTTTTCCCCACAAACGGTGTCCTTCGTTGTCGACCATCGGAACATTTTTTCCGAGCGCAATCATTTCTGTGTCGAGCTTTCCTGACTGATCAAGAAAATTTTCGATCGGAAGATTTACAATATGATCTTCCTGATATTCGCCGTAACCGCTAGCTGCGTTAACGCGAAAATCAAAAGTATCTCCAGCCTTTTTGCCTTTCAGGTTTGCTTCGAAATCAGGAAGCAATTGACCTGCGCCAATCAAGAACACAAATGGATCTTCAGTAGAAGTTTTTTCGATGGTGATTTCTGCTCCCCCGTTTTCTCCGGGAACAGTGAGATGGTAATTCACCGATACCACTTGTTTTTCTGTGATTGTCATGCGACGATTTTTTTATGGTCGACAAAGTTACGGTTTACCTGCTCACAACGTCACATGGTCTACGTGAAAATGTCGAGATCACTGCTGACCTTAAATAATTCCGTGATTCCGCGATTCCGGATTTCGAAATCACGGAATTCGGAATGATTTCGGACGTAGTTTAAATGCTTGGTTCAGTGATACTGTGTCCCGATCTCTTTACCTTCGGACTAGTAACACATCAGCATTTATGCCCGAATTCAAAGGATCAATCAGCTCCAAACTGCCTCGCGTAGGCACAACCATTTTCACCGTTATGTCTAAAATGGCGGCGGAACACAAGGCTATTAATCTCTCACAAGGATTTCCTGACTTTGATTGTCCGCCGAAACTGATTGAGCTCGTGACGAAAGCAATGAAAGCCGGACACAACCAGTATGCTCCAATGCCGGGCGTGCTCGCGTTGCGCGAAGCAATTGCAGAGAAAACCGAAGCACTGTACGGAACAAAATATGATCCTGAAACGGAAGTTACCGTTACGGCTGGTGCAACACAGGCAATCTATACTGCAATTGGTGCTGTGATCCGTGAAGGAGATGAAGTGATCATTTTCGAGCCTGCATACGATTGTTACGAACCCGCAGTGGAACTGAACGGCGGAACACCTGTTTTCGTTTCATTGAAAGCGCCGAACTATAACATCGATTGGAATGAAGTGAAGAAGCTGATCAATCACCGCACAAAGATGATCATCATCAACACGCCGCATAATCCAACTGGTGCAGTAATGAGTGCTGATGATATGAAGCAGCTCGACAAACTCACGAAGAATTCCGACATCATTGTGCTTTCCGATGAAGTATACGAACACATTCTCTTCGACGGACGAACTCATGAAAGTGTTTCGAAGTATCCGGATCTTGCCGGTAGAAGTTTTATCGTGTCTTCATTCGGAAAAACATTTCACACCACCGGGTGGAAGCTCGGTTATTGTGTGGCGCCAAAGCAATTGATGACTGAGTTTCGCAAGGTGCACCAGTTTCTGGTGTTCTCCTGCAACACGGCAATGCAGGTTGCTTGCGCAGAATTTCTGCAGGACAAAGATCACTACCTCGGTCTCGGACAATTTTATCAGGAGAAGCGCGATTACTTTGTAAACCTCGTAAAAGGTTCCCGTTTTTCAATGGTGACTGCTCCGGGAACATACTTTCAACTGCTCCAATACAACAGTATTTCACAGGAGAAAGACACAGATTTCGCTGTGCGTGTTCTGAAAGAGAACGGTGTAGCGGCAATTCCGATTTCCGTGTTCTACCACAAACCTGTTTACGATTACATGCTGCGTTTCTGTTTCGCGAAGAAAAATGAAACGCTTGAAAAAGCTGCAGAAGTGCTTTGTAAAGTTTAAAACCAGGGTTTAACCGCCGCGTCACATTTTTACGGCGCGCCGCCGCGATAAAATTTGTTGTACGTTTGATTATGGCTTCTCCTCGCGCATTTTTTCTTTCACTGCTCCTGCTGATTTCCTTTGTAGTGAATTCACAAACTGATTCGCTCGTAAATGATTCTCTGTCTGCGGATGAGGAAGTCGTGCGAAAAGACACCGTGAAAGTGGGCGTGTACATCACTTCCATTTACTCGCTTGGATTTGCAGAGAACGATTTCGGAATTGACTTCTGGGTTTGGTTCGTACATAAAGATCCGAATACTGATCCGAAGGAAACCATGGAAATATTCAATTCGGAAAGTCAGATTTTCGAATACGGAACCAATGAAGAAAAAGGCGATTACATGTGGTCCGTGCAGAAGTGCCGCGCTATGATCAAAAAGAATTGGGAGATTTCCCGCTTCCCGCTCGACGATCAAACGCTTGACGTTATTCTCGAAGAAACGGATCGCGATACTTCTGAGCTGGTATATATCGCCGACGTAGAAAATTCCAAGATCGATCCTTCGGTTGATCTGAGCGGATGGACCGTAACCGAGTTTGACGTAATTCCCCTGGTAAAATCGTACAACACCACGTACGGCGACCCTACACTCACCGGCGAAAGTTCGTATGCCCGTCTCCAGTTCACTACAAAAATTACACGCGAAAGCGGACGAATTTTTCTGAAGCTCTTCCTCGGATTATACGTCGCGTTTCTGATCGCACTTGCGGTGTTCTTCCTTGATGGTTCTGAAATCGGTGCACGTACATCGCTCGCCGTTGGTGCTTTGTTCGCTGCAGTTGGTAACAAGTACATTGTCGATTCATCCATGCCCGATCATACTTCGTTCACGGTGGTCGACAAAATTCACAATCTTACTTTCGCTTTGATTTTCATGAGTATTGTGTTCAACGTAATTTCGAACGCATCATTCCGAAAAGGGAAAGCACAACTCGGACGACGAATTGACTACGGTGCATTCGTGTTCCTGATGCTTGCATACATCGTCGGCCATTTCTTCATAGTTTCAGATTAATCGCAATGAATCCTGATTATCTCAACGTCGCAGCTATACAAACTTCTCTTCATTGGGAAGACAAAGAAGCTAATCTCCACATGCTTGGAGAAAAGATCCGTCCATTTTCAGATCCTGTAGATGTTTTCATTCTGCCGGAGATGTTCACCACAGGTTTCAGTATGCGCGCGGAAAAATTCGCTGAGCCAATGGATGGTCCCACGCACTCGTGGATGCGCGAACTGGCGAAACTGAAAAACGCTGCGATCACAGGAAGCTTCATTGTGAAAGATGGAAGCAACTACTTCAATCGGATGCTTTGGGTGAATCCCGATGGAAGTACGGTTCATTACGACAAGCGTCATCTCTTTCGCATGGGACAGGAAGATCAGCATTACGGAGTAGGAGAGAAGCGTGTGATTGTCGAGTACAATGGATGGAAAATCTGTCTGCAGGTTTGCTACGATCTTCGTTTTCCGGTGTGGTCAAGAAATCGCTACAGCCATGAAGAGGGGAAGATGGTAGCAGAATACGATACGCTCATCTACGTTGCGAATTGGCCCGAGCGCCGTTCTCATCCCTGGAAAACTTTGCTGATGGCGCGCGCAATTGAAAATGCTTGCTATGTGGTTGGTGTCAATCGGGTGGGAAATGATGGCAACTTTATCTATCACTCCGGCGATACTGCGGTATACGATTTCAAAGGAGCACTGGTAACCGGAGCTATGATTTCTACAGAGGAAATTATCACCGCACGTTTATCGAAACAAGACTTGCGTGATTATCGGAAAGCGTTTCCGGTGGGGCTTGATGCTGATCACTTCGAAATTCAGTAGGCAGTCTGGCAGTAGTGCAGTAGGCAGTCTGGCAGTAGTGCAGTAGGCAGTCTCTAGTTAGTGTAATAACGGAAACTATAATCGAAGACGGGATAGTTTATCATGCCGTTCATGGCTGGTTTGAAGGGAATTTGTTGTCGCACGAATTTAGGAAGACCATTTTTTTGACTGCCGACTGCACTACTGCCAGACTGCCTACTGTAAGATCCACTCAATATCCATATCCCAGCCCGCTCTCACTTTCACACTCACTGCATAGTAGATCACTTTCTCCGGCTGTTTTTTGTTGAGATAATTTCCCGGTGTGAATTTTCCGTTGCCATCTTCATCGCGCACTAAGCGTACCCGATAATTTCCTGCTGCCATCGTTCCAAACTGAATTTCCGCGGGACCGTTGATCACCGTATCGCGCACCACATTGTCTTTGTCATCTACAACTTCCACGAGATATTTTCCCGCTTCCAGACTCGGCATTTTCACCGACAGATTTCCGAAAGAGCGCGAAGCATTCACGGTGAAAGACATTCGCAGCGTATCGTTCTTCTGTCCGAATACGTCTTTAATTGCTCCCGGAGGAATGTACAAGGAGAACGCGCTGTCTTCCGGAAATGGAATGTTGAATAGAATCGTTCTGGAATATGCCGTGTGCTGAATATTCTTGCGAACTGTATCGCGACCCATTTTCAGAATGATCTTCGAAGTATCGAGTGTGAAAATCGGATTCGTAGATCTTAGCGTGTATTGCATGCCAGGCAAAAGCTTTCCAACCGCGTTCGAAGTAATAACCAATGCACGGGGATCTTGTGCACCCGCACGTGCAGGCTTCTTCGTTACTTTCTGCATGCGCATTGGAATTGTGTCAAGTACTTCGTCACCGCTCTTAGTAATGAAAGTCATCGAATCCAGCTCGACCGAGGAAAACCAAATGTTTACACTGTCTTTTCCGACGTTGTATTCTTCGAAGGGCTTCATCGTTGGTGGAAGCGGATCGAGATAGGTTACTGAGAAATTCTCAACCGGCTGATTATACACAAAACGGAAACGTCCCGCTCCAGGTTGTTCTGCTCTTGCGAGAAATTGTTTCGGTGATTTCTCACGGAACATCATCAAGCGAACAGAATCGCGATCGGCAGTAAGATTGATCAACGAATCTGTAAATGCAATCCGTTCGTCCGGCGTGTTGTACAGATAATCTTCGCCCTGATCATCGAGCGCAAATAGTTTGTACGATGATGCAGCAAGATTCGTGATCTCGTAATTTCCGTTGTCATCTGTGCGCGTGTAGTAGTACGGTTTCTGTTTGTAGATCACAGAATCTTTGGTGTCGCGGTACAACATTACGAGCACATTTTTCTCGCCACGCAATGTTTGCGCATTCACAACGGTTCCGCTCAGTTTCAGTGAATCAATAAATGGTCCCGTTGAAAACACAAACCGGAAATTATTCAGCGTGTTAGTCTCAGTGATATCACGAATTGCTTTTCCGAAACTGATCGAGTACGTTGTATTCGGCTCCAGCGAATCTTTGAATTCAATGATGAGATCTTTCTTGCGAATACTCACTTCCGGTTTGCGCTTTACCGACGGAGAAATGATCATTTGCTTGTTCAGTTCATTCAGCGAAATGTATTCATCAAACGTGATGACGATTTTCTTGCCGGTGAAATTTGTCGCAGCACTATCCGGAGTGCAGCTCACAACACGTGGTGGCGTAGCATCTTTGGGACCGCCGTCCGGTGTTACAATCTGCGCGCAACCCAGCATCAATGCGCAATACGCAATAGCCAATACGTAATAAGGCCACAACCTTTGCGCATTGCGTATTGATGATTGCGCATTGTCAAAGTTCATCGGCGTGATTTAAAGTCCCAATCCAGGCACAAACTTCTTCGAGATACTTCTGATCTGTCGTATCGAAATCGTTCAGTTTATCACTGTCGACGTCAAGAACCATTGTTACTTCTCCGGCAGCGTTCAAAACCGGAACAACAATTTCCGATTTGCTATCGGAGCTGCATGCAATATGACCGGGAAAAGCATCAACATCGGGAACAAGAATCGTTTGCTTCTCTTTCCACGACGTTCCGCACACACCTTTGCCTAATGCAATGCGTGTACAAGCCAGCGGACCCTGAAAAGGACCAAGTACCAGTTCGTTTCCACGTACGATGTAAAACCCAACCCAGAAAAATCCGAAGGTCTGACGTAACGCCGCAGCAATGTTCGCAAGATTCGCAACACGGTTTTTCTCGACTTCGCACAAAGCTTTCAGCTGCGGAATAAGCGCAGTGTACTTTTCAGCTTTTGTTTGACCGGTGATGTTTAAGGTTTCTGCCACTGGAAGGCAAAGATACGATTAGCAGCTAGCAAATGGGAACGCGGATTTTGCTAGCCGTTGTTTTCTACGTTATCGCTCGGATGAGTACGGTAAATACAGCGTTTCGTTAACGGATTTTATGAGATAGGATTGAATCTAATCTATTAAGATCGCGCCGTTTCGCAATGGGCTTTGGGCATTAACACCTAACACCTCCGTTTCGCCGCGTCGCCGTGTAAAGCGTCGCAGACAACCGGAATCCGCGTTCCTTTTTCCGACACTAATCCCGTGCGGCCGCCAACGACACCACACTAATCTTCACACCCTCCACATCCAGCAGTGGCAGCACGCTCGCCTCAATCGTTGCGCCAGTCGTGATTACATCATCCACAATCAAAATATGCTTCCCCTCGATTTTCTTCTTCGCTGAAACGGCAAATACTTCACCCACGTTTTCCCATCGCTCCTCACGACTCTTTCGTGTTTGTGATGTAGTCGCTTTGAGTCGCAACAAAACCTTGTCTGACCACGGCACATTCATCCCTTCCGAAAGCCCTTGCGCGAAACAAGCGGCCTGGTTGTACCCGCGTTTGTGGAGTTTATCCTCATGCAGCGGCACCGGCAGAATGAGGTCGGCAGTTAAAAATGGTGAAATAGTCTTAAGGATTGTTCCATAGTAATAACCTGCCGCAACACCCGCATCCTTTCGTCCGTTATACTTCAGGTTATGGACCAACTCCTGAACTTTGCCCTGCCCGGTGAACACAAAACAGGCAGCCGCGGCTTCCAATGGGAAACGCCCCCAGAACACCCGACTTGCGGGATTCGCAGCCGGATTCAGCTCATCATACGTTCTTGGAAGTTCCTGTTCGCACGAAAAACAAAAGCCTTGTTCAGTTTTCAACAGGTGACCGTTACAAACTACACACAGCTTTGGGTACACTAACCCTACAAAATCTTCAGCGAGTTGAACTAACTTTCCGGCGTTCATTATTGTTTACTTTTGTGGCAAATTCGGAATGCAATTTGCTGCAACTAAAATAAAGCATAATCGCGCAAAGTACTATGGAAGAAAAGAAGAATAATGACCAAGAGAATAACAAGAAATTGCACCTCGTGTATTTACTGGTGATTTTCCTGTTAGGAGCCGCGTGTATTTATCTGGTTATGCAGGTTCGCGACCTCAAGGTGCAGGTGGTAGAAACTACAACCAACATCACGAATGTTATTCAGGAACGTGATGACGTAACTTCGGATCTCGAAGCATTACGTGGACAGTATGAGCAATTGCAAACAACCGATGCTGCGCTGAACCTCGAACTCGAAGGCAAGAGAGCCTATATCGATTCACTTCTTGTGGAAGCTGAAAAGCACAAAGGCGATAAAGCTATCATTGCAAAGCTGAAGAAGGAAACAGAAACGCTTCGTCGCATCATGCAAGGTTATGTGCGCACAATTGATTCATTGAATACACTCAACAATACGCTTCGCGATGAAAAGCAGCAAGTGCTGAATGAACTCGGTTCTGAAAAGGAAAAGAGCGCGAACATCTCGAAGGAAAAAGACGGACTGCAGAGTCGCATCAATCAGGCTGCATTGCTTACAACGCTGAACGTGCGCGCATCCGGTGTGAATTCATCACGCGGCGGCAAAAAGGAATCGGAAACAAACAAAGCAAGCAAAGCAGACAAACTGAAAGTCTCATTTGATATTGCCGATAACGATCTCACGAAGGCGGGCGCACATACCGTGTACTTACGCATCATGACTCCGGACGGAAAAGAACTTACGAAGTCAGAAGATCCGGATCACCAGTTTACGTGGGGAGAAAACCGCGGCTTCTTTGCTGCGAGGAAATCAATCGACTATCAGAATCAGGCAATGACTGTGCTGATGTACGTAGACAAGCCGAATCCGGACAACGAATTCCTTCCGGGATCATACCGTGTCGAGATTGTATGCGATAACGCGATTATTGGCGAGACATCGTTTACGTTGCAATAGAAAATCAGAGCACAAAAAAGCGGCGCACTGTTCATTCAGCGCGCCGCTTTTCTATTTTGGGCTGTTACTCCTTGATAATTTTTAGTGTGCGGGAAGTGTTCGTTCCGCTAACCTTCAGAAAGTAAATTCCTGCAGGACGATCAGCAAGATCAATGGTGTATGAAAATGCAGTTCCTTCCGGGTTCACCAAACTGCTTTGCATGATGCGACCACCCGCATCCAATAATTCAATGGTATAAGGTTCGTTGTTGCTATCCTGAAAATTCAGTTGAACAGAGGATGCTGTTGGATTCGGGTAAAAGGAGAAATTGTTTTCCGTAGCATCCTCAATTCCCGTGAATGAATCAGTAACGATGAACTGCGCCATCATCCCATTGTCTTCGTGAACGAGGTTGTGACAATGATACATGTATGGCATTGTATCGTTTGCGAAGTCCTCAAACTTCATGATAACCTGCACCACTTCATTCGGGAGGATATAAAAAACATCTTTCAGTCCTCCTTCATACGCAGGTGGTTGATTGCCGTTTCGCGATAGGATGTAAAATGGCACATCGTGTATGTGAATGGGATGCGCAATATTCGTGTTGTTTGTGAATTGCCATACCTCCAGATTGTTCAGTGGAATGGTGTCGTTGATCACCATCATGTCGAACGCAAGAAAATTGATTGTGAAATTGGCCATGGTCGCAAACATGCCATTTCCATCCAGAGTTTTGTATCGGAGTGTATTGACATTCGCAATATTCCAGGGTGTAACGTTTATCAGCGAGGAGGGAATTGTCGTCACAGGATTTCCCGTAGGAGCAACAACGTTAATCTGCATGATACCAAAATTAGTGGCGTTCAGAACGCTCGCACCGTTGGGCATTCCGCCACCTCCGGGTTCATTGTTAGCGAACGCAGAAGCGTAACTCATCATCACGAAATTATTTCCCTGGTCATTGGTGAGATCAAGGAGAATTTCGAATCGCTCACCAGATGCAATTTTCAATCGTGTTACAGGAACAGGTTGGCTCAGCAAACCGCCATCGGATGCAATGACATAGAACGTGCGATTATCGCTGAACCCGAGATTGTAGCTTCTCACATTTGATCCGTTCAACACCCGTAAACGAACAACTTGCGCCGGCGCATCGAGATACGCGTGCATCGTTCCATTCACAACCATGGAATCTGCTAATCCATCAACGATCAAATCACCATTTGCATTGAACGTGCGATCCTGCAACACAACCGGAATATCATCTGTTCCATACGTGCGCGGTAAATTCAAAGCGGCTTCAACCGTGTCTTTCACAATAATCATCCCAGCGAGACCCATATAAACCTGAGTGCCGGTGTTCATGTGTAAATGCGGATGATACCAGCACGTAGACGCTGCATTGCGGATTCCGAATCCAACTTGCCAGGTTGTACCGGCATTAATTACATTATGCGGACCACCATCCATTGTTGCAGGAATATGTAGTCCGTGCCAGTGCATTGTTGTAGTTTGTGTGAGATTATTCACCACAGCGATATTTACCGAATCATCTTTGTTCACCACGAGTGTGGGTCCGAGATACGAACCGTTCACGCCATACGTAGCTGTATTATTCGCTCCAAAGAAATGATGTGAAGAATCGGCAACTGTGAGCGTGAAGTTGTTTCCGGAAATAGCAGCAGGAATTGCCAACGGGTTGTAGTACAACTGGGCATTTAACAGGGTTGTACAGGAAGTCGCGAGGAAGAGAAATAAGATTTTCATAGCGATCAAAACTAGGAAATGAATGGTGATGATCACATGACGGAAATCAGGTAACGGATGTCACGGTACTATTCGGGTTCCATTCTAAATCGCGTCAGCGATCACGCCGTGTCCAAATGGGCAATGGGCATTAGCACCTAACACCTCCGTTTCACCGCGTCGCCGTGTAAAGCGTCGCAGACAACCACTAATTCGCAAACACCATACTCTTCCTGTCCACTAGTAAATCGCTTCAGCGATCACGCCGTGTCCAAATGGGCAATGGGCATTAGCACCTAACACCTCCGTTTCACCGCGTCGCCGTGTAAAGCGTCGCAGACAACCACTAATTCGCAAACACCATCGATTTCGTTTCAACGGTTGTTCCATCAATCACCAGCGAATAGAAGAAAGTTCCTGTCGCGCCATAACCATGCGTGTACAGCACTTCATTCAATCCCGGTTGTAACGTCAGCGGAATTTCTTCCACGAGTCTTCCCTGCAAATCGGTTATTGTAAGCGATGCTTTCTTGTACGACGGCATCTGATCAACCTGGAAGAGTATGTACGTTGCTTCGTCAAACGGATTCGGTTGATTCTGCATGAGGGAAACTCCCGGAATCATCTGTTCGTATTCCTCGATTCCAACCGGAGAAATCTGAATCTCACGCGAAGGAATACTTTCAATTCCATTCGTATCAACCGACATTACGCTCACACGATACCATGCTGCTGTGGGAACATCAATGGTGTCTGTCAATGTTCCGGTGAAGGTGTAAACGGAATCCCAATCGTTCGTTAATGTGCGAACACCAACACGATACGTTGCGTATTGCGTTTGTTGTGTGATCGTCACTACGAGATCACTGTCATTCACACCAAGAACAAAATCCGGAATCTTCGGACCGATCGCAGCCATCGCAATTGCATTCGCGTTGATCACCGTGTTTCTGGCGAGGTAATTGAAATCGATGTAGAAACTGTCGACGATCTGATCGTTGTTGGTATCGACTCCGAGTGTATCGCGATAACTGTGCTGCCGATCGCTGTAACCCGGTTGGGATACATCTGCATCGCCGTGTTCATTCGCTGCTGTCAGGCGCATGGCCGTGAATAAATTCTGCCGGAACGGAATATGATCACCACCGCGACCGGTTCTGTCTTCCGGCGACTGTATGCGTATATCCGTTTGCACGGCGACGAACGGAGCAATTTCTTCTTTGTATTCGAGCTTGATAAAACGGCAATAGCCTTTGTGTGGAGAGTTGAAGCTCCCTGCAGAAAACAAACGCACGCCAACACTGTCGATGTGTCCCAATCCCGGACAGCTCGGTGCAGAAGAAGTAATTCCACACATGATTCCACCGGTAACATCGTTGTTCTGTACGGCAGCAATCGGAATGTCGAGTTGATTGCAATAATCTGCGAATGCTTCTGCACCATACAAACCTTGCTCTTCGCCAATCGTAACGAGAAAGACGATCGTGTGATTGTAACTGTATTTGCTCATCACACGCGCGAGTTCAATGACCAATGCAGTTCCGGTTGCGTTGTCTTCCACACCTTCTGCCTGGCACAACGAATCGCACAAGCTCTCACAACGCGAATCCATGTGTGCTTCTACAAAAATCACGCGATGGTCGGCAGTGTCCATTCCCGGAAGCACCGCGAAAATATTCCTGTGTTGCGGTGTTGTGCAAATCAATTGATCAAATTGCAGATACGAGGGAATCAATCGATTCTCATTCGCCAAACTAAACTCCATGAACTTCTGGTAAACCCAACGTCGCGACGCACCAACACCAAACGTATTCGACACCGTATCAGAACCTGTATTGCGATTCCCGAACGAAGCCAACGTGATGATATAACTCTTCAGCGAATCTGGATTTACTTCCGACATGATTCCTGTGGCAATACTATCCGGATGATTGATCACAGTGCTCGCCATAAACTGCGCTGGATCGTAATTTCCGCGCATCACATCTTCTGCGAGTGGAGTGGTGGAGATGATGTTGGTTTGGGAATAACCGGCGAATGGAATTGCGAAGAATAAAAGGATGTAGATATGTTTCATGGCAACCACAAGTTACAAATTCCGTCATTGTTTTGAGAATCACCTGTTCCAGACTAATTTGCAGACACTTCGTATGCGCTCAAGACTAGCCATTTTCATTTTGCTTTATTCTTCGATGGCTTACGCTCAATCATCGAGTCCAATCATTTGGGCATTTGGTCTCGGGGGCTCTGCAGGTTACCAGCAACCACGTTACGTCGACACCGACTTTTCCGGAATTGACAACTTCAGTTATCAAAGCAAATTACAATGGCTTGGAGCAGTAAACGTTCGAATGTATCCGGATGATAGATTCTGTATTCAATTTTCTACAGGAATGCGCGACGCCGGCTGGAGAAAGGTTAATGATGATCCTTCACTGGAACCACATTGGCTTCGAACAGACTATTCCTTCTTGTATACGTTCATGGATGTTTCAATAGGCACTGGCTTCGGTCGCAAAAATCCATTGCTGCATCCAACGTTCGGCTTCACACAACAATTTGCGATTTCAAGTCGCGAGAAAACTTATTACGAAGACGGTCACACGGAATCTTCAGAAGCGCGCCTCGTTCCAAACAAGTATCCGAACTCAATTTACATCGCATTTAATTACACATGGAATGTTGGCGCCCATTCCGACATCGGATTTCAGTATCGCTGTGAAGTAGGTATCAAGAAGTACCATGATGTTATTGTGCGCAGTCCACAAATTCAGCATAGCGTAGGTGTTAACTACCATTTCTCGTTGTAGATTTTTCTCGCCAAAATGTGCACACAGAAAAAAACAGATCAAACGGATTAGCACGGATTTGCCTGTGGTTTTTTGACTGCCTACTGCATGACTGCACTACTGCCTACTGTTTAAAACATCGCCCTCACCTGCGCCGTCCCCGTATGTATCGGCTTATTATCCGGCGTCTTCCTTCCTTCATAGCCCAATGTCAATTGCAATCCACCACCCAGCGATTGTTGCCAGCCCGCTTTCCAGGTAAAATTTTCTCCGGGCTTTAGTCCTTCGAGCATTTCGTAGCCTATGGTGGAATTTACGGTGCCGTCATAAGCGATTCGGAAGTAATTGAATTCTGCATCAAGCGAACCTTTCGATGCTTTAGTCGCGCGAAACTCAACACCGAATTTCTGAATAGCTGTTTTTTCTCCACCGAGATCGGCATCGTTTTTCTTCTCAGAGTAACGGTACAGCAAACTCACCCGGAAAGTTGTTCCCGGTTGGTAACTCAACTTTGGTTCGGCATCGAAATAGTTGATGAAGTAATTCCGCGTAGAGAAATATTCGGAAGTGTTGGATTTTTTACCGCGCTTGTATTCGGTGATGAGTGAGAATGCACGGGTTACGTTCCAGCGTACACGAACCTGGTTGTACTCGTTGCCGCGAGATTCCAATCCATTGGTGAGAAGATTTTTCCCTTTCACACTCTGCCACGTGTGATCAATGCCAAACTTGCTCGAAAGCTGATTGAAGAAAACCGTGTTGCGAACTGTTGCGTTCAATGTCACGAGTGCAGTATCACCGGCATCATCGATCTGCGGGAGATACGCGTGTTCGAACTGTTCACTCTGTGTTTTGCGATCAACGCGATATGCTGCCTGATCAGAAAAGCGTGTGAGGAATTTGCGGAATCCTTTTTTGCTCTGCCAGGTCTGCGGTGTGCGCAAACGAATGCTCTGTGAAAACTGATTCGTGTACACTTTTACATACTGATTCGTCGGCGTGTAAACGCGGATGTATAGCGCCTGATCAGAGAACAACGCGATTTCAAATTCGTTGAGCTCTTTCACGCCGTTGCTGTTGTAGTCGGTCCACGCATACGCGCCTTGCCCTGCCGGAACTTCGAGGTAGAAAAACTCTTTCTTCACTTCGAGGCCCGAGCCAGCTTCGTAGAACGTGTTGAGATCGATGGCTCCTTTGAACAGTTTGATGGAGTATTCGATACGACCGACCACCGTATTATCCGGTTGTGATTGCGTGATGAGATAATTCCGGATGTCGAGCTTACGATAACTTGCGGTGATGTTCAGGCGTTGATTCTTCAGCTGATTAAATCCAACAGTAGCACCGATGTTTTCACCGAACGTAGCCAGATCAAGTTTGGTGTTCATCGGCAACCAATCACTGCGTTGTTTGTAGAATCCGCGAACGAATGTTTTGGATGAATCACCAATGAGCATGTACGATTCCCATTCGATGTAGCCGAAACTTTGCGCTTGTAGTGTATCGCTGTTGGGACGATGTACATTGCTGAATTCAATTTCTTCCCAACCGCCAATGGAAATATGCTTCGTCAGCGGAATTGAAATCTGCGCACGCTGGCGACTAAAATCGGTTTTACCATACGCGCCGGTGGATGTCAGGTAACTCGCATTAAGTGTTGCACGAACACGCTTGTGATTCACGCCCAAAAGAATTCCGTTTTTGATTCCGGTGTACTGCGCGCCTTCGTTGAACGCAGAAAAATCGTAACCGGTGATGAATTTGCCCTTCGTTGATGCATAACGGAAATTCGAAATCACCATGTGTTGATCTGTACTCGGCTTGCGTGTCGAATTCCAACCCAGATTCCAGTCGCGTTCGAATTCAACGGGACGATACCGTTCTACAAACGTGAAGTTCTTGCTCATGTACTCGTACTTCACGGCTAGCGAAAACTCAACTGAATCATTCACCCGGAATTTCTTTCTGTAACCGAACGATCCGGCGTAACCCTGATCGTCTTCACTGTTGATCGGTGAAAAAGTATTCAGATCGTAATTGCTCAACGCTGCTTCTGCCGTGATGCCACCTGATTTGGTGTTGCGTTCTCCACCGAAAGTCACCATCTGTCGTTTCTTCGGTGTCACGATCAAAATCACAGGCTCGTAATCGCCTTGCGGAACTCCATTCACCGGGGCAGTCCACTCAAACACTTTACCGTTCGCGGCAGAAGTAATCTGCCGATAGTTTCCGTTGTTCGGACCCACATACGAGAATGCAGCACGCCAATGCGCAAGTTCAGAATCGGTCGAGTACACAAACACATTCGGATAAAGAACAGCATTCACTAACGTATCCACTTGTCGGTATCGTACTTCCGTATCAGAGAATCCAACACTATCAGAACCCGGGATCACCGCCTGATTCAATGTATCACCAACTTCCGAGAGAATGAGAACGTCATTCGGCGTGAGCGATTGTTGTACCGGTTGGTTCTTGTGATCCTGTTCGGAGTAAACATTGAGTGTAAAGCGAGTGGTTTTCAGCGGAATGTTTTTGCCATTATCAATTCCGGGCATAGGTGAAGTATTTTGCCAGGTAATTGCGCTATGAATCAGGGAGCGTGAATAATTTCTGTCGCTGTACTGAAACTCCACAACAATCCGCTTGTCTTTCGTGATGAGCTGCTTCGCGGTGAACGTAACTTCTGCCGTGTTGTAGTCGATGATGTAATCGTTGTCTTGTCCGCGTACCATCAGCCTTCCATCGACAAAAACTTTCTCCGTTCCCGAAAGCACAATGATGAACAATTCATTCTCTGCACCACGCAGGCGATACGGACCTTGATTTCCTTCTACGCCCTGAATAACATTTCGCGCAAATTTTCCTTTCGAAAGTGCTGCAGCTCCGGAGACGCGCAGTTTCGTTCCGAGTGAGTCATTTTTAGTTCCAACAACCGGACGTGCTGGCGATTGTCTTTCGTTCTGTGTGATGGGAACAACTGTGGTGAACGATAAACCTTGTCCGCGCTTGTTGAATTTCATGAAGTACGAATTCGGCCGCTCCGTAAAAAAATCTCCTGCAATCAACTTGGTAGTCGGCGATGAAATCTGAATGAAGACGCGATCGAATTCCTGAAGCTGCTGCGTTGTTCCGTCGGCTTGTATGGGAAGATTGTCGTCTGTCGCAACCATCATCAGGTCGACATTGTCCGTAAGCCTACCTGAAATCTGCAGATTCAAATTCGAGTTAACGGAAACATCGCGCGTATTTCCGAATGAAATTCCCCGCGACAAACTTCCGCTCTTGTTCAGTCCGCCCATTGCAAACGGATCTTCGGTTTTCGATTTCGGATTATACGTAAACGGATTCACACGATTGTCCGGACTCGATGTCATTGCTCCCTGATTCTTGTGCGATCGTTCCTGCACAAACAAAAGCGGAAATACATCATACGAAACGGTGATGCTGTCTGCGCTTGTGTTTTTCAGAATCAGCAATGCAGCGGGAGTATTCAGCGTGTAGTCAACCGAATCAACCAGCGTGCGCGAACCAATTTTCGCTTTGAATGTTCCCGGAATTACACTGAGCGTGTCGATTTGTATTGTATCGTTAGTCGCCGAAAAAGTTTTTTCGCGTTTAGGAAAAAATCCTTGCGACGAAGCGTCAACCGCACAGAACACCAATAACAATACAATGAAGATGCGGATCATTCGTCGTATAAAGTTAAGGCTATTCGCGCTCAGTTTTGGTTTCATCTGTAATCCGCAATCAGAACTTTGCGGTCCTCTGCGCCTTTGCGCCTCTGCGGTTTGCTGACCATGTTAATCTTGGGTCTCACAAAACTGAGTACCGAGCACGAGGAACATTTACCTTCGGGCTTTTCAAACGCAAAAGCATGACAAAAATTGTCTCCTACAACGTTAACGGCATTCGTGCAGCATTGGGAAAAGGTTGGATCGAATGGCTGCAGCAGGAAGATCCCGATATCGTGATGCTTCAGGAGATAAAAGCGGAACAGACTCAACTCGATTTATCGGTGTTTGCGAAAGCAGGATACGAGCACACCTATTGGCATTCGGCAGAGAAAAAAGGCTACAGCGGAGTTGCAATACTCTCGAAGAAAAAGCCCGTTCACGTTGAAGTGGGTTGCGGCAACAAAATCTACGATTCGGAAGGAAGAATTTTGCGTGCCGATTACAGCGATTTCTCTGTGATGAGTTTGTATTTGCCTTCAGGTACAACCGGAGAAATACGCCAGCAGTTCAAATACGAATGCATGGACTTTTTCCAGTTGTATATAGACAAGCTTAAGAAGGAAAAACCCAATCTCGTTATTGGTGGCGACTGGAATATCTGTCACCGTGAAATCGATATTCACAATCCGAAAACCAACGCAAACTCGAGTGGATTTTTACCTGAAGAACGCGCATGGATTGGTCGTTTCATTGACAGTGGCTTCATCGACACGTTCCGTCATTTCAACAAGGAACCGCACAACTATACATGGTGGACCTTCCGTGCAAACGCCAGGGCCAAGAATCTTGGGTGGCGTATCGATTATCATATGGCCACAGAAGGAATGCAGAAGGAACTGACTGCTGCAGCGATCTTATCAGACGTGAAACACTCGGATCATTGTCCGATTTCACTGACAATCAGGTAAGTACCACTCTTTTCATAAAAATAGGCTCCGCTTGTCATTGAGGACCCCGCTCTATGCGTTTTTTGCCTATTTTTAGCGCTGAAAACGCCAGAACCCATTTATTATGAAAAGATTGGCCGGTGCTCTTGCTATTACCCTCACATTTGGAGCGGTAAGTTTGGTAAATAAGAGCTGCTCTCCAGGTCCAGACGGTCCCATTTCCACTCGCACGGCTCAAGGGCCTGTGAAGTACGGAGGTGTGTTCCGCATGAACGAGATTGAAGATTTCCGTACACTCTATCCGCTGAATATCGTTGAGGTAGTTGGTCACCACATTGGGACGCAGGTGTACGAAGGACTAGTGAAGTTTAACCAGAAAGATCTTTCTGTTATTCCTGCGCTCGCTACGCGTTGGGAAGCACTCGACAGCAATACGCGTTACGTGTTTCACCTTCGCGACGGAGTGTTGTTTCACGATGACGAATGCTTTACAGCTACACAAGGAAAAGGTCGCGAGGTTACTGCAGCTGATGTGAAGTTCACATTCGACAGGCTTTGCACTTCTTCACCGAACAACCAACAGTTTACTTACACTTTCAAAGACCGTGTAGTTGGCGCGAATGAATATTTCGCAGCAACAGAAAAAGGACAAAATCCTGCTGGTGGTGTTTCCGGTGTTACGGTTCTTGATGACTCTACACTCGAAGTGAAATTGCTTCTTCCAATGCCGGGCTTCCTTCAGATTCTTGCAACGCAAGGTGGATGGGTTTACCCGCAGGAAGCTTTTGATAAATACGGCGACGACATGCGCACCCACTGCGTAGGAACCGGCCCGTTCAAAGTGAAAAGCATCACAGAAGGCGAATCAGTAATTCTCGATTACAACCCGAACTACTGGATGTTCGACGAGCATGGTAATCGTTTGCCTTACCTCGATATCGTGCAATTCCGTTTCATCAAGGATAAACGTTCAGAAATCATCGCGTTCCGTAACAAAGAGCTCGACATGGTTTTCCGTTTGCCTGTTGAAATGGCGAAAGACATTCTCGGTGAGCTTGATGAAGCAAAAGTGCATGGAACAGATTTCATTATGCAAACTGCTCCCGCAATGAGTTTGACATACTACGGATTCCAGCATAAGCTTGCTCCGTTCGATAACCAGAAAGTTCGTCTTGCATTCAACTACGCAATAAACCGCGAAGAAATTGCAGACAAGAAACTCATGGGTGATGCAATCCCGGGAACTCACGGTATTGTGCCTGCGAGCATTCCTGGTTATGATACGGATAGCATTAAAGGATATTCTTACGATCCGGATCTTGCACGCAAGTATTTAGCTGAGGCTGGATATCCTGGCGGAAAAGGATTCCCTGAAATCACATTG
Source organism: Flavobacteriales bacterium (assembly GCA_040377305.1). Taxonomy (GTDB): domain Bacteria; phylum Bacteroidota; class Bacteroidia; order Palsa-965; family Palsa-965. Next base: position 52,381 of record JBEIPA010000007.1, read on the forward strand.
CGCATCAACAGCGGCGGTGGCGACCGTAACACAATCACTGCTGATTATGTAGCGCACCAACTCAACGAAGTTCTCGGTATCTCTGTGAAAGTGGAAACCATTCCATTCGCACAACACCTTGAGTCAATCGAGACCGGGAAATCCCTCTTCTGGCGTACAGGCTGGATCGCTGACTATCCGGATCCGGAAACATTCCTGACTACATTGTACAGCGCACACATTCCTTCTGACATGAATGCGCGTTCGTCAACAAACTCAGTTCGTTACTCGAACCCACGTTTCGATTCATTGTATAATGCGGCAGTTCACGAAGCTGATCCGAAGAAACGTGCTGATCTTTTCCTCGCAGCAGATCGCGTGCAGGTTGAAGACGCAGCAATCATGCCGATCTACTACGAATTGAATGACCGTCTCGTACAGCGCAACGTTCGCAACTTCGATATCAACCCAATGGAATTCCGCGACATGACACGCGTATGGCTCGATGTTGAAGAGCCTGCAGCAGGTGCGGATACAGCGGCGAAGAAATAGAACTATCCATCAAAGAAAAATCCCTGACAGCAAAACTGATCAGGGATTTTTCTTTTAGACAATGTGATAGATACTGCCTACTGACCTACAGCATTACTGCCTACTGACCGAGATTTCTCTCAGTAACATCCTCTTCGCAATCGGCAGAAACGTGGGCTCTAAAGGAATGTCTTTTCCGCTGACCGCAACATATACTGCGGGATTCGGCAGCGCTTGATTAGTTCGAATGAGTTCAGCCTTGATCGACTCAAATGTGTTGGTGAACGTGCGCTTCCACGATGCGATGTATGTTGTACGTAACGATCTCCATCCAGACTCCGGATTGTCATAGATCGTCATTTCGTAATTGTATACGCGTGTGTCACCTGCATTCTGACTCAACAACAAATATCCTTCCGACGTATGCAGTGGAACAATTCCTACAGGAGATAATTCAATTCCGCTTTCAATGAACTCATAGATCGCGCGACCTTCTTTCATCCATTCTTCAAATTTCGGAATGGAGAAGGTGAGCAGGCGTTCAATGGCAATCATGCTTTCGTCGTCCTGCATGAGTGCCTGAAATTCGAGTTGCAATCCGTCTTTTTCTATGCCCGTAATTTTACGCGGGAATTGCGAAGCCAGATCGGTCTTGTTCTGACTGAGAATGGTCGCGTTTCGGTAATGGGAGATCAGCTCGCTCAAAGCCGGGTAGAGTCGAATCGTTCGGAAATCGTTTTCGACACTCTGGAGCCAGGCCAGCAGGAGGTACTTCTTGTATTCGAAATCGAGCGTCTTTTCGGTAATCCAGTTTTCGCTAAGTGGGTTCATGGCCAGTTGAGGCATAGTTTATGCTCTATAAACGCAGAAAACCGCCCTTGTGTTTCACGCTGTATTCACATTCCGCAGGTTAATAACTTGATTTAACACCGAATTCCAGCGCAACTCAACTTTCTATCTTTGTCGGATAGTTTCAAACCCTTTTCTATGACAGGCAGAATTCTCGCTTTCACAATTACAACTTTATTTCTGATCGGCGCGTGCGTCCCTGCACGTAAGTTCGAAGAAGAAAAAGTAAAACGCGTTGCAGCAGAAAAAGCGCTCGACAGTATGAAAACTGTTTGTGCCGATTACGATGCAAAGCAAGCTGAACTAAGCAAACAATTCAAAGAGTGCGACGAAGAGCGTGCTAAGCTGAAAGCAGACACAATGGGTTGCGGTATGCGTTACCGTATTCTCACCATGCAGTACAATCAGCTTACTGCGAACTACGAGTTGCTGCTTAAGCAGAACAAGGATCTAATGGCTCGTCAGTCGTCAGAGAACTCAAATCTCGTAGGACAACTCAACGTGACTCAGGAGCAGCTGTTCCGTAAAGAAGATTCATTGAAGAAGCTCGACATAAGCCTCAAGCAACAGAGAAAATCACTGGATTCTTTGAATGCGCTCTTGCTGAAACGTGAAGTGCGTGTTCGCGAATTGGAGCGCGCTCTTGCAGCGAAAGATTCTGCAGTGCTCGCGCTTCAGACGAAAGTGAAGAATGCGCTCGTTGGCTTCGAAGGAAAAGGACTAACCATCACACAGAAGAACGGTAAAGTATACGTGTCTATGGACGAGAAACTCATGTTCTCTACCGGAAGCACATCCGTGCAGAAGGGTGGGGTGGATGCGCTTGTTGCATTGGCGAAAGTCCTCGTATCGAATCCGGACATCAACATCATGGTTGAAGGTCATACAGACGATGTGCCGATGAAGGGCAGTGGTGAAATAAAAGACAACTGGGATCTTTCCGTGATGCGTGCAACCTCGGTGACGAAAATCTTAATACTGAACGGAGTTCCGGCAACACGACTTACAGCAGCAGGTCGCGGGGAGCATTTCCCTGTTGTACCAAACACATCTGCAGAGAACCGTGCGAAGAATCGTCGTACAGAAATTATCCTCATTCCTAACCTGGATGATCTGTTCAAAGTGCTCGAGCCAACGAACAAGTAAAGATTGCCACATACCAGTGTATAAAGAGCCGGATGTTAAATGCCGGCTTTTTTATGCATTCTCCGGGTTAACTTTCGCTTAAAGGCAAGGTAATGTGGAAACTTCCGTTTAATGCGTCGTACTGTAAAGCCCTACTTATGCAGCGCACATTATTCATCCTGGTTTTCCTCCTGCCTTTTCTGCTTCCTGCTCAGCATGAGAAGTCGCTGTCTCCATACTTTATTGTAAATGTCGATAGCGGAGAATCAGTTCCGGATTTTCCTTTGCACGCTACTTCGGCAGATGTAATTATCAGCGGGGTGATTGCAGACGTTACAATTACACAAGTCTACACGAATCATTCTACGCGGGCACTCGAAGCAATTTATGTTTTTCCGGGATCAACAAATGCTGCCGTGTACGCCATGGAAATGCAGATCGGCAGACGTACGATTGAAGCTCAGATCATGGAAAAGAACGCAGCGCGACTGACGTATGAGAATGCAAAAGAAGAAGGAAGAACAACGTCTCTGCTGGAGCAGGATCGTCCGAATGTATTCTCCATGAACGTGGCGAATGTTATGCCGGGAGATTCTATCGTTGTGCGGATTTCATATACCGAACGACTCATTCCAACAGATGGTGTGTATGAATTTGTTTATCCAACAGTAGTTGCGCCGAGATACACCGGCGCAGGAGCTCCAATCGCAAGTATCGACCCACTAACAGGAATTGCAGAAGGTAAAACTCCGTACACCGAAAAAGGAATCAAGCCATCGTATGATTTTGGCATGAACGTGAGTATTGCTTCAGGTATTCCATTCGAGTTTATCAGAAGTACGACGCACAAAACAATGTTGTCTTTCGAATCTGCGAATGCTGCAACTATACTGTTAGATAAATCGGAAACCGAAGGAGGCAATCGCGATTTCATTCTGCAGTATCGTTTTGCAGGAGGAAAAATCGAAACCGGCCTCATGTTGTACGAAGGAAAAGACGAAAACTTTTTCATGCTCATGATGGAGCCTCCGAAACGCGTCCCGCTCGACAGCATTCCACCGCGCGAATACATTTTCATTATGGACGTTTCCGGTTCAATGGGAGGTTACCCGATTGAAACGTCGAAACAACTGCTGCGTAATCTCGTCGGAGGATTACGTCTTACTGATAAGTTTAATGTCATTCAGTTTGCAGGCGGTGGAGCTCAGTTCACACCTGAATCAGTTAATGCAACCGCACAGAACATCGATTCAGCAATTGCATTTATTAATCGCGTGCAACCCGGTGGCGGAACTGAACTCAACAACGCAATGCGCATGGCCATGTTTATTCCGCAACAGGAAGGATATTCGCGTTCCATTGTAATTGTTACCGACGGATTAATTTCCGCAGAGTCGACGGTGTTACGATCCATGCGCAACCATCTTGATTCTGCGAATGTATTTGCATTCGGAATTGGTAGCAGCTGCAATCGCTACTTGATAGAAGCCATGGCATTTTGCGGGAGCGGAGAACCGACAGTTGTTACGAAAGCAACCGAAGCGGATTCTGCGGCAGAACGTTTCCGACAATACATTTCTTCACCGGTGCTTTCAGACATCCAGATTCGCTACGAAGGATTTGAGACTTACGATGTAGAACCGGTTGCTGTGCCCGATCTTTTCGCTTCACGTCCGCTGATCATCACGGGAAAGTATAAAGGCAAAGCAACGGGAAAAATAGCGGTTAGCGGAACAACAGGCGCTGGTGCATATCGCAAAGAAATTTCTGTTGATTCTGTGAAGCCGCGCAAAAAGAATAGAGCAATCAGTTTATTGTGGGCGCGCGACCGTATAAAATATCTGACTTATCTCGATGATCCTCGCGGACAATATTATTATCGCACCGGAAATGATTCGGCCGTGAAAACTGAAATCACACAGTTAGGGATGCGCTACGGACTACTCACGAACTACACTTCATTTGTCGCAGTGGATAAGCGTGTTCGCAATAAAAATCCTGAAGCAGATTCTGCGGTAACTCAACCTTTGCCACTTCCGGCCGGAATGGACAATTCGGCAATCGGAATGCATGGCACACTACAGGAGGTTTCCATTACTTCATACAAAGTCGTACTCGATCATTCCTTTGGTTGTATTGCTTCTGTGTCATATTGCATGGTAGTGCCTTCGCGACCGACCTTTGCAGCAGGCCCGTCGGGTATGCAAGAGCCGCCAACGGTAGGAGATTTCAACCGTTTTTACAATGGAGGACTCCTATTGCCTGTGATTACAAATTACGAAACACCATTTTTCACTGCGGGAGCTTCCGGTCGAATGCTGAACTTATTCAGTGGGGATATGCTTGGTACATATACATCGGGCAGGCATGGAGTTGATGGATCACCAATGTCATCTCCATTCAATAACGGAAACTTTGCATTTAATACCTGGCTTCCTGGCAGAAATCTGTTAAACGTATCTGCTACACATTACGGAACACAGAATCTCTACTATGGCAATGAATGGTCTATAAATGATAGACTGAATTCACTTCTGGAAATCGGCGAACAATGGAAAGGCGTAAGCACTGACCGTAACGGAGATGGCTACGAAGACTTGTCGAACGGAACAAGTCTTTCTCTCCATCATCGTTTAACATACGATTATCAGACGAAGGACTATCTGCGCTCACACTATTTTACAAATGATATTTTCATGCATTCATCGTGGCTGAAAGGTGGACAAATTTCAGCTCCGGTTTATGTAACTCACGACCGAACAATGGGATTCTATATGTCGCCGCGAGCGTTCCTTGAAGTTTCCGACGGCAATTATGTCGACGTAAAAGCATCCGTAGCTGTTGCTTCGATGAATGACGGATGGGGCATTGATCGTTTCAATCTCAACACTACGCAAATTACAGCACAAGCTTCGTACAATTGGACGCATGGTGCAATGTCTTATGAGACCGGACTCGATGGTTGGATTTCGTTCGGAGAAGAACGTTGGAATGATTCTCGTTTTAATGCGGAACATCAATCGGCTGGTGCATATGCGGGAGCCAATTACAGAAGAAGTGACTGGCTTGTGAATGGTGCGGTTCGTGCAGAATACAATGATGTAGGAGGAATTGCTGTGCTACCAGCGGTGAATATCTCACGCTCGTGGAACAGCATGTATTTCAGCGTAGCTGGAAATCGTTACCGCGATGTGCCGTTTGGTGTTGGACAATTGCTTCCCTTGTTTTATAGTTCACGTACGTTACAGATTGCTTCGGATGTCGGACTAAATCAGGGGTGGGACTTCGAAGTAAATATTGGTCTCGATAAATTGTTTAAACGCGATTTGTATCTCGGGTTCACATACGGAGCAACTCTTCCGGAACATACCGTGATTGTGGATGTCGATTCAGACGCATCGAAAACTTCAGTCTATGGAGTAAACGGTGGAGCTCTAATTCATCGTGCAATCACAAAATTCAACATTGACTTGCAACGTTGGAAACTGGAAGCCTATTACATGTTTACATACGTACCATACACGTTTGGAGAAACGATAAAGCAGCAACCGTTGTTACCGATGCATCGTGGGTATGGCTCAATAACCTGGCGTAGCAGAACCGATCAGATTCACACGCGCATGCAGATTTGTTATACAGGTGAACAACGCATTCCGCAAGCAGGCTGGTCTTCTGATTATGCAACAATCAATCTGCAGATGAAATATAAATTTAGTGGAGGTCGTTTCACAGTTTCTGCAAATGTGTTCAACTTGCTTGACTATCGACAGAAGCAATTCCTGATGACCACCAACGATCAGTTTGATGGATGGAAACTCTGGGCGCCAATAACCGGAAGGACTTTCCAGGCCGGATTGAGCATGCAGTTTTAGGAATTTACGTTTTCTTGACTCTTTCCAGCGGCTGAAGCCACCGGTTATCATTTTCATCGTGTAGTGTGGGTGCAAAAAAATGGATCGCAGAGCGATCCATTTTTTTGCCATTACTAGTAAGGTGACGAGAAATGATAACCGTCTGGCTTCAGCCGACGGTGCAGACTCTGCTGCACAAAAATCTATTTCGAGCCAACACCGCCGGAGAGAACCCGGAAAACGTAACTATGTCCGGTATGAAGTATATTCGTGCATGGAACGCCGTAAATTCATTCGTAATATTTCACTTGGTGCCGGACTGCTTGCCGGAGGAAGCTTATTTTCACGCGAGAGTCAAGAGAGTAACCTGTTAGTCGGAAGTTCCATGCCGGATACGATATTGCCACCTAAGCTCAATCGTGGTGATACCGTTGCATTAATGGCTCCAGCCGGCGCAATCTTCAACGACGAAACAACTCCAAAAGCGAAAGCAGCATTAGAAGCAATGGGTTTTCGTGTGATAGTCGGAGAGACTGCAAGCAAACGTTTTGGTTATCTCGCTGGCGATGATCAGTTTCGAGCGAGTGAATTCACGAAGTTTCTCCTCGACAAGAACGTGAAAGCCATTGTCGCACTACGCGGTGGGTGGGGATGTGCGCGCATGTTACCGTACATCGACATGACGTTGATTCCGGAAAATCCGAAAATCATTTGCGGGTTCAGCGACATTACAACACTGCTGCTTGCGATCACGAAACAAATAGGACTCGTAACGTTTCACGGACCGGTTGGAAATTCTACCTGGGAAGGAATGACGACTGAGAATTTTCTGGATGTTGTACAGGCAAGAAAATCATCGATCGTGATGAAGAGTCCGGATACAAAAGTGATTCGCGATGGTGTTGCAAGCGGACGATTGCTGGGAGGAAATCTCTCTATCATCTGCAGTCTCATCGGAACTCCACATATACCCGATTTCACGAGCAGCATTCTCTTCCTCGAAGAAACAGAAGAGGAACCGTATCGTATCGATCGTTTGCTTACGCAATTGCAGCAGGCGGGAATTCTGGATAAGCTCAGCGGAGTTGTGTTCGGAACCTGTGCGAAATGTGAACCGGAAGAACCGGAGAAATCATTCACACTCGATGAAGTACTTGACTTTCATTTCAAGAACAGAAAGTATCCGGTTATCAAAGGATTTGCAATCGGTCACATCAAAGATAAATTCACAATACCGGTTGGTATGCCGGCTACGTTGGATGCAGGGAAGTTGACGTTGACTCTTACAGAAGCTGCAGTGAAGTAGAGTTCTGTCGCCGGCGGCTGAAGCCGCGCGGTTATCATGTGCTATCTTTTGGGAAGTTTGCAATGAGAAAAAATGGCAGAGCCATTTTTTCTCATTGCAAAACAATAGATAAAGTACAACATGATAACCGCGGGCTTCAGCCCGTGGAAATTGAGAGACGCTTTCTATATCTCAAATCCAATTCCCACATTCACCATAACATTCCTCTGCTGTTCACGCTCACTCGTGTGCTGAATAACATCGGTTAATCCGTGATAATAGCCTGCGTCAAAGTTCAACCAGGTGTTATCGTGAATTCTGTAATTGAATCCACCCGCCGCAGTAATTCCGAAATCGAATTTATCTTCTGATGTGTACGTGGGTCCTGTTTGTTTCACAAGGAATCCCATGGAAGGACCCGCCATCACTTTCGGTCGCAGATCATTGCCCCAGCCTCCGAAGAAGTAAATCGCGCGGATAGGAACACGGAGATAATCGTATTGCGTATTCGTCTTTCCGCTTTCAGGAAGAAACTTGTGCGATCCTTCAATGGAATAGCGCACATCCATACCAATACCCCAGTGTTCAATGGGAGAATAAATTGCAAATCCGCCGGCACTGTAAGCAGGATGATATTCCGAATTCGCTACCGGCGACATCCACGCGTGGCCGAAACCAATTACCGGCCCAACCGAGAATTCCTTACGTGCCGGTTCTTTTTGGGCATTGGCTGCAACTGCAAAGAACAATGCAAACGGCAATATGAGGATGCGTTTCATGACGACACGAGATGGTTTGAATCATTAAACCAGTCAAAAACATGCCACTGGTAATTCTGGCATTTTACCGCGAAATCGTCGTTTTAACAGTTCGTACAACTGTTCCCATTGGGGAAGAACGTGTAAGAAATTCCACGAGGCATATTGCAGTTGGATCGATGTCTGCTTAAATTGGTACTTTCAATTCAATCAAATAACGACATGAAAAAGTTCTTCTTTGTTCTCTTTTCAGCGATGACAATGGGTGCATTTGCACAACCGGTTGCAAACTGTTCGATGATGTGTGTGCTCAACATCACGTTGGATACTGCAAATAATGAAATGGAAGTCACGCTCTTCAGTGGCGATACGAATCACATCAACTATCCAACCATTCAGGTGATTGATATGAATGGAGACACGGTTGGAAATCCTGCAGGCACATTTTATTTCTTCGCACAGTTGCAGGGCACAATGACACATGAGATTCCAACTACACTTACCACACTTCCTCAGCCATTCAACTGTACGGTTCTTGTAACGGATCAGGTGTGGGATACAACCTGCTACTTCACATATCCGATGAGTTGCCCAATGAACATCATCAACCCGGATGAGCGCAACGCTTTTGAAGTGTATCCGAATCCAGCAACGGATGTGTTGACGATCATGTTGCCGGGAAATTATTCAGGTAAAGCAAAAGTCGGCATCTCCAATATGCTTGGCGAAGTGTTCACAGGATCCATGGTTGCACACAACGGCAAAATTGATCTCGACGTTAACGATCTGGCCAGCGGAGTTTACTTCGTAAGCGTTATGGTTGACGATAAGCAGTATATGCAGCGGTTTATCCGGAAGTAGCACGGCCCACCCTCAGGATATAGTGCAGATTTGTTACTTGTTAGCAGCTAACACCTACAGCATTTGCACATCTGCACATTTACACATTTGCAAATAAGGCAGAAGTTCTAGAGTGTTCCAAAGCTAAACCCACGCACCTTCATCTCTTCAATATAACGAGGCAACGCATACAGCATGCGCTCCTTCGCTTTTTCGCTGTCGTGGAAAACAACAATTGATCCGGCGCGTGAATACATCAACGCCAGCTCGAGGCAATGTTCCTTCGCGTATGTTTTATCGAAATCATACGTGAGCACATCCCACATAATGACTTTGCAACGGCGGGAAAGTGTGGAGAACTGCGAACGACGCATGTGTCCGTAAGGTGGACGAAATAATGTGGTCTGGAACAACGCACTGCATTCTTTCACATCGCGCATGTAATCGAACCAGGGAAGTTTCCATCCGTCAACGTGATGCATGGTGTGATTGCCAACAGAATGTCCGTCGGAAATAATCTGCTGAAAAATTTCCGGATGCTTCTGTACGTTTTCTCCTACGCAGAAGAACGTTGCTTTCACATCGTACTTCTTTAAAACAGACAGTGCCTCGGTAGTGATACCGGGCACTGGTCCATCATCAAACGTGATGTAAATTTTCTTTTCTTTCTTAGACATTCTCCACGTCGCTCCCGGATAAACCTGGCGAAACAGTTGTGGAGGACGAACCATGAGAGGCATAACTACTGGTCCGGTTTTTTATTCGGATTCGTAGAGTCACTCATGTTCTGCATGGCCTCCATGAGCGAATCCATATTGATTCCACCTGTTGGCATTTGCGGTTGTCCCATTGGTGCAGGCGGTGGTGGAATCGGAAGACCCATTGCCTGGTAACGTGTTTCGTACTTCGCACGCATTTCCGTTTGACCGTATTGTGCGGAGAAATTCGTCAACATGTCGAGTGCGGAATTCAATCGTCCGATATCACCTTCATACGATTTGCTGTCGCGCGATTTCTGTGCAACACCTGAGAAGAACAGATATTCTTCCGCACACACATCGAACAAAGCATCCGAAAGTTTTTTGGCTTTATCCGTTGCACCGGCTTTGTAGTAATTCTCTACGGCGTAAACCATCGCAGGTTCGAGTGGAATAATGCTTTGCGGCATTACTGTCTGCATGTAATCAAGTACTTCAATCGCCTTGTCAGATTTTCCTTCGTCATTCAACATTTTCGCGAGCGACATCATCTGTAAACGCTGGTTCGTTGTGAAGCGAAGGTTGTTTTCATCCATGTAGATTTGCGCACCCGGAACTTCGAGACCGCCCCACTTGAATTTCTTCATAATGTTCTCGTACATGATGTCGGTGTTACAACCAACAACTTCGTTGAACAGTCCGCGCTTGTCGCCTTTGATTGGCACAAGACGATATGCAAGTCCTTCAAGACGGAACCAATCATCTAAGTTCAAATAGCTGTCGCCACCTGCAGTTACCGCGAAGTAAACAGGACGCTCCCAGTCAAATGTTGCAAGAAGATCGAGGATCATCAGATCGGCTTTCAACAAGTATGATTTGTTGATTGTCCAGCTGAGTGTATCGGCGATGAGGCTATCAGGTGTACCCGGAAGCACAGCGCCGTTTCTGCGGCATGCTTCTTTGTTCACTGTGATGTACACTTTGTTTGTAGGCAACATGTACATAGTATCTGTATACGGCTCATCGTTGTCGTCTTTGCGGTAACGAAGCTGTGTTACGCTCTTGTCGCCTTTGATGATAAGATCAATCAACTGACGGGCGCTCATTGGTTTCGCAGTAGCCATTTTCTGACGATCGAAGAATACCTGATCGCAAGAACCTGAACGGTATTTCGCGCGCGGCAATGAGAACGGAACAGCATCTGAATCGTATGCTTTACGTGAAGCCTGATCGATGTACCAATCTGTATTGAGGAGACTCAGGTTGAGTACGCGCATGTCTGTGCGGTAGCCTTCCACTTCCTGTTCGTACCACAGCGGGAACGTATCGTTATCTCCGTTGGTAAACAGCACGGCGTTTGGTGCGCAAGTGGCCAGGTAGTTTCCTGCAAAGTCTCTCGCCGTGTATCGGTTTGAACGATTGTGATCATCCCAACCTTCACTCGCCATCAGAATAGGAACGCCAATACAAACTACCAACGCTGCAAATCCAGGAGCCATTGCTGAACCGCCGGTTGATGGTTCAAGCGGATTACGACTACCACGCATCGCAAAGCGAATCACGTGTGCAATTGCAAACACACCAAGTCCAATCCAGATCGCATACGCATAGAATGAGCCGGTGTATGCATAGTCACGCTCTCGTGGTTGCAACGGATACTGGTTCAGATAAACTACAATTGCTAATCCGGTGAAGAGGAACATGAGCATTACAACCAACGCATTTCTCCAATCGCGGTAGAAGTGGAAGAACATACCTATTACGCCCAACAGGAAAGGAAGCATGTAGAAATTATTGTTTGCAGCATGATCCCGCAAACGTGGTGGAGCTTTGTCCAGATCAACTCCGTACGCATCACCAATACCGCTCTGCCAGTTTCCGTCGGTTGCATTTCCGTGTCCTTGAATGTCATTTTGTTTGCCACCAAAGTTCCACATGAAATAACGCCAATACATATGCTGTACCTGATAGTTCCAGAAATACGTAAGGTTCGCGCCCATTGTAGGACGCTTATACGTTTTCGTTTCGCCGGTTTGCGGATCCAGGAGTTGGATCTTCGTGTGGTTCTTTTCAATTTTTCCCCACGCTTCGTATGGTGCAACGTGACTGCTTTGATTCATCTCCCACATACGCGGGAACACAGTCGACATTTCTTTCGCGAATTTGTAATTGCTCTGCTTGCGTGCATCAACGATTACGTATTCACCTGAGTTTTCATCCAACTCATAAACCGGATTGCCGTCATCAGCATAGTCATCATCAGCACGTAAAGGCGCGTTGAAATATGGACCGTATGCAATTGGCCAGTCGCCATATTGTTCACGATTCAAATACGAAAGCAATGAAATAGCGTTCTCCGGATTGTTTTCATCCATTGGTGTATTCGCCTGTGAACGAATAACGAGAATCATGAATGAAGAATAGCCGATGAGCAACACGGTGAACGAAAGAAGAACGGTGTTCAGTACTGCGCGATTTGTTCTCAGCTTGTAACCGAAGTAAGCTACGAGTGCAATAGTAACGAGTGTCATCAATGGCTTTCCGAATACTGCAGCGCCGATTAATGCGAAGAGGAAGAATGTACCACCTACAATCATGAATCGCTGGAACAATTGCTGTCCACCACGTGATGTGTACATCAATCCGGTGACAATCATTCCAATGAGTAACACGGCGTAAATAATGGTTCCGAAATTCACAGGAAGCCCGAACGAATTCACGAACAATAATTCGTAGTTCGCAGCTGCACTTACAATTCCAGGGATAATTCCGTTCTGAACTGCAACGAGCAGACCCAATGCAGCAATGCCGGCAATAATTAATCCTTTACGTGTTGGAACGTTGCGCTTGAAGTAAACGATCATTACAATCGCCGGAATAGCAAGGAGGTTCAATAAGTGAACGCCGATAGATAGTCCCATCATGTATGCGATGAATACAATCCACTTGTCGGCTTTACCGGAATCATCTGCATCCCATTTCAGGATTGCCCAGAAAACGAGTGCAGTGAAGAAAGAGGACATTGCATAAACTTCGCCTTCAACAGCGGAGAACCAGAATGAATCGGAGAAAGTGTAAGCGAGTGATCCAACAATTGCAGCTGCAAAAATGGTCCACATGCTTGTTTCTGAAAGGTTACCACCTTCTTCCGGGTAACACGCTTTTGCAAGTTTGCGTCCCAACATGGTGAGCGTCCAGTACATGAATAGTATGGTAAACGCACTGGCCAATGCCGACATGACGTTTATCATCATAGCCACGTGAGCCGTGTCGCTCGCGAATAAAGTGAAGAAACGACCCAAAAGGAGGAAGAAAGGTGCCCCAGGAGGGTGTCCGACCTCTAATTTGTAGCTGCAGGCAATATATTCTCCACAGTCCCAAAAACTAGTTGTTGGTTCGATTGTTGAGCAGTAAGTGAATGCCGCAATTCCGAAGATAATCCAGCCTAAAACGTTGTTAAGCAGTTTGTAGCGTGATGCCATGAGGGTCCTAAAATTTCAATGCGTTTGCCGGCGAAGATAGGGAATCTCGACCTTTAAGAACCGTTAAAAAGGGTTTCTAATGCTCAAAATTTTGTGAAAAATAGGAATTATTCTATTTTTGCATCCCCGTTAAAAGGGACAGTGCCCGATCGTCTAATGGCAGGACTTCAGATTTTGGTTCTGACTGTGTAGGTTCGAATCCTGCTCGGGCAACATTACAAACACTAATCCGCTCCCTATGGGGCGGATTTTTTATTTGCGAGTGGAACACGAGCTCGCTCGATGTTTCGCTTGCAAATAAAAAATCCGAGCGAGCGCTTTTCGCGCGAGTAGCGGATTAGTGTTTGTGATGTTGTGCCCCTCGTGAGCTTATAGGATCACGCGAGTAATCCTGCTGGTTATCATTCCTCGGTACAACAATTATTTTTTCACAAGCTGCTCCGCAGACGTTTGCGTTTACTCGGACTGACAATTCACGACGGACCTTGTCAGACCGAGTAAGCGAACAGAAACGCGGAGCGACTTGCCTAATGATTGCAGCTGTACCGAGGAATGACAAGAAGCTTCATGAGCTTTCCGGATCATGCAAATATATCCTGTTCGTATTTCTTTTACCGCGAGATGACCCCACGCGGCAAAAGAAAGAATGTGAATCAAGTTGCGGAGCAATTCCGTGTGTCGATTTGCAGATTGCAAGTATGCGCTACTGCTTCACAAACTGAAATACAGATCGAAATCCGTTTTCATCAATGAGTTCGCCAACATAAACTCCCGGAGCAAAATTTGAAACATCAATTTGTGCACTGCTGTTTTGAATCAGAGTACTGTAGACAATTTCGCCGAGCATTGAATGCACGGTTAGTTTTTCGCCGGCATGATCGCCCGTAATGTTTAATACTGTGCTCACCGGATTTGGATAAATATTAATCTGTCCAGAATCTGGATCATCAATTCCGGTCGCATGTGTTACATAGCGAACCAGAAACATGTTGTCGTTGCCTGACACTGGCAGCGTATGCGTTGCTGAAGACGGATCGAAGTCCAACGTGATATCGTAATAGCCTGACAAATACAGCTCTCCGGTGCTAGTTGCGTCAAGATGTGTTGCAAACGAATTTCCGTTGCCACTATTGGTGATTTCAATCCAACTATGAAAAATTCCGGCTGATGTGTATCGTGACACGTACATGCCAAGGGTAAATGCCGGACTTACAACTGCCGGTCCCGGATCTAAATCAGGCGTTGCAGTTTGGGTGATTGTGATGCGACCACATAGATAAACATCACCAAAGTTGTCAGCGACCAGACTTCCGACCGTTGTGTTTTCAACCTGGAAACTCCAGAGGTAGGCCCCAGTATTGGCCACATACTTAACGAGACACGTAGCACCATCACTGCTACCAGAGTAGTAAGGTACAACTGGTCCTCCGGGGTCCACATCATCAACAGGTCCTCCGAAGTTGAATGCAAAATACACACTACCTGAGTTGTCGCTTGATACCCGGCGTCCGATCACGCCTCCCCCTCCGGTAACCGAATTGACCCAACCAAAATTGCCATTGGGATAGTACCGCGCAACAAAAGCAGTCGTGTTATTAATTGTATTCACATTATACACCGCAGCTGATGGATCAAAATCAACAGTAGAAGGATTGGTAGCAGGGATACTTCCTGCAATATAAATCGAGCCAATGTTATCCGTGCTGACATCGTAGATTTGCGGTTGAGCAGAACCAGTTCCCTCTATTGTATTAGCCCGTACAAAATTTCCACCGGTGTTATACCATGCAATAAATCCATAGAAGCCGTAATTACTATTGGTGCCAGATGACGCGGGACCGGGATCGAAATCAAATGTATTCCCGTTAGGCACATAATAACCAACGACCACGATTTCTCCAGCTGGAGTAACAGTTAATGCATGCGCTCGTCCCGCTTGTGGAGCAGCGCCCAACATAAAAGCCCAACGATAATTTCCCAGATTGTCGTAACTGGCGAGATAAATGTAATCCGATGCATTTGGGAATGATGAAAGCAAAGCAGTTCCCGGACCCGGATCAAAATCTACATTCGTAACGTTGGAGAGAAAGCCTGTGATGTAAATATTTCCTGCAGGATCAGATGCAATATCATTCAGGTAAACGCCTGTACCGTTTCCATCGAGTTCAAAAGCCCAAAGGTAATTTCCATGATAGTCATAACTTGCAACGAAGGCACCGTTAGCACTGTTATTCGTGAGCACCTGGCTGCCGCTTCCCGGGTCAAAATCTCCGGATGCAAAGCCGACCATATGTCCTGCAATCACACTTTGATTGTTCGGCAGATGTGTGGAGCTCTGTGCATAAATCCAATTTGAAGTATTGGTGGTGCTGATTGCCCAATCGTAAATCTGGGCGTTCATATTTATCGAGCAAGCAAGTATTGCACCGGCAAAAATCGTTTTCATGGGTCAAGCGAATTGATGAAGCAATTTACAACATCAAGACGATTGACCCATGATTCGGTTGCCTCTTATTTCATCTCCCTCAACATCTTCACACTCATCCAACCTAAAATCAGAACAACCACGATAATCGCTCCCCAGATTGCGGCTTTGTTTTCGAGAATGGAAGTGGATTCAACTTGCGCAATTGGTGCAGGTGCATTCGGTTGAGCATGCGGAGAAGTAGGAGGAGAGCCTGGCACAAATAATACTTCACGCGCTCCGGTTCCAATGATGGAAAGACGACTCACTGCAAGCTGATCGGCTTTGTAACGCACATCGTAACGAGGAAATGCAACACTGTCGTGACCATACTTGATGTAGTAGCTCTTTCCTTTTTCGAGATACGCGATGAGGTATTGCCGGATCTGAATCGGACGAATTGCATTTACAGTGAGTGGCTGATCATCTTCGTTCTCAATGTGCAGACACAAATGTTTGACGCGATGTCCGTAAAGAGCAAATTCGTTAAGTGAACCTTGCGATAAGATTGTTGACGACGTATGATTCGTTAGTGAACCATCACACGTGTGGGTTGAATCAACTTCATACAAACGCGCACCACGGTGAAATGTTCCCGGAGCAATTGGTGACGACAAATCAAAACGGATGTAATCGATATACTGCAATTGAGCAAACTGAATATCGACCGCAGTGGTTTTTCCGAATTGCTTTGATGAGTAAGTCACTCCGGGAATTTCCATTTTCTGATTGGGAACGGATGCTGGATTTACATCGACTAAACATCCGGCACGAACAATGTAAACGGGCGCTTCGTAGTAATCGTAATCGTCCCACCAATGCGACCACTCATCAAAAACGAATCGGTAGTAGCGGTAGTTGCTCAACGGAAAATCGAAGCGAACAATGTTTGTTGTCTTTGCTGCTCCTTGCTCGAACGATTCATAGAACGATGATGTGAATTCGTCTTTGATCGCGAACCATTTCACGTTGTCGTAACTGCCGGAGAGAATCATATCGCGACTCACTTCGGTGTTGTTGACTTCAAGACAGAGGTGATCCAGATTTTCCGTTTTGTACAATGGATTCTCGATAGTAATCCATGAGTTGTTCGGATGATCACGTTTACCGACTACGGGATATTCTACGAATCGCGTCGTTCCCTGAACAATCTGATCGCGACCTATGATATATGGAATTTCCTTGTCGTCCTGATCGTACAAACGCACATCGGGATAATCGTTGCGCATTTCTCCCGTTACTTCGGGCTGCAAAAGCACGCGCACGTAACCGGAAGTATCGTGCACATTCACTGGCGACTTCCAACGGAAGTACTGTGCGTCCGCACTCGCTACGAGCGCGGACACACAGATTACACTAAGCAGTTTCTTCATTGATCGCTTCAGGATTGGTTTTTGAATCATCCATGAGAATCTTACGCAGCTTCTGATACATAAACGAAACTGTAAGCAAGATCACGCCGCACAATACGAAGGCAACAATTTTTCCGCTTTGCGATTCGCCGAAGAATCCGAGCAGTGCAAGCTTCACAACAACTCCGCCCATGAGCACGAGTGAAATGATTCGCACCTGGCGATTTTTGTTTTTCATGCCAATGATCATCAGCAAGAATGATGAAAGACCCCAGATAATCGGGAATCCGACTTTGTGGCTCATTGAAGTTGCGTTGTCGATATTAAACGGCACGTCATTGATTCTCCACGAAGGATTTTCCGGATTCAAACAATATGACATCACCATCGTGTGATCTAGTTCTGCACTCAGAATGAAAATTGCAACGGCGCTGATGAACCACAAATACAATCGGCCGCTCTCACCAGTAGCCTTCACATTCTTATAGTAATCGATCAGCAACCAGGCTCCAAGCGCAATGATTCCTGCGATGTACACGTAGTGCATCATGAACGGACTGAATGCATTCGGCATTCCCAACAACCACTTGTCGCGCGCTGCAACCGTGGAGATATGCGGGAAGATTACAGTACTCGCAAGCATGATGATAGATGCGAACTTCAGCGTCCACGAGAAATACTCCAGCTTGAGGTAGTTCATGGACAAGCGCAGAGCTACGATAAATCCAACTACGTATGTTGCCCAGTAAACCGGCATCACTTTGAAGCTGTAGCCCGGCATAAGTTGGTGCGACATTTCAAAAAGACCACCGAAGAACAGAATCACAACTGCGAATGAACTCAACAGCTTTCTGTAGTCATCGCGCGTTAAATTGCCAGCGATGAATTCGTCCTTATTTCTGCTAAGAAGCATTGAAGAAACTGCCAATGAAATCACCGCACCGATTGTCGTGATGAAACCTTTGTTCACGATGATACTCGAGTCTGCACCTGTAGCGTAAACAATCGCCCAGTTGTAGAATGTGCTGAACACAAGTACGAGGTTCAGGATCATAGAGAACACTTTCACCACTTTCAGATTGCTGCGGTAGTAGAACCACAACAACAATGCAGCTTCAGCAGCCCAGAAGAGCGTGATGTGATTTCCTTCGAGTTGTACCGGACCTGCAAGTGAAACGAATGTGATCACAAGTCCTACAAGGAAGTAAATCAGGTTTCGGTCAACTTCCTGTCGACGGAACAGCATGAACGCGAAGATGCAATTGAATGCAGCCACGAGCAGGGTGAACAGTCCTTTCATGGAATGCAACTCCATGTGGTGAAGCAAAAAGAAGCCTGCTCCATAGTACAAACCTGTGTTCGACAGCAAGCTGAGAATCTCAAACGCTTCGAACTTACGTTTCGCTTTCACGTTATTGATGATGTTCATCGTGAAGAACGTGAGGTAGAATAAGGTTGCAAACAGAAACGCTTCATGATCGTGCGCATGTGCATTCACCGACAAATCTTTCGTTAACGCTGCTGCATAGAACAGAATCGTAAACAGAAACGAAAGAACCGTGATAACATTCCACTTCTTGAAATACGCGAGCAGCAACATGCCGATGTCGAGTACAAGCATGTAGATACAAAGCACCACGAAGTTTCCTTCGCCGGTTCTTACCATGAGAGGAGATGCGAATCCGCCGATGATTGCGAGTATCGCCAGTTCTTTTCTATCGTACGCGACAGAAAGAAGAACGGTGAATAGCGTAATGACGACAAGAATTCCCAGCGCAACAGGTTGTTCGAATAGATGATATACCTGGAACGCATACGTGATTGTGAAATACAAAGCAGCGATACCACCACCCGCGAGTACAGAACTGAATGTGGTGTAGGATTTGCGCAAACGGTGTGCAACAGCAATCAGGATACCACCGGAAAGAATTCCGATTGCAGTTCTTCCGATTTCGTTAATCCATTCTTTATCGATTGCATATTTCACAAAGAATGCAATACCGATTACGAGAATGGCGATACCGATGAACGTAATTAGTCGCTCACCAATGAATTTCTCGAGATCAGGATTCTTTTCGAAGAAACCTTTGGACTCTTGTTCCACACGCGGTTTTGACTGAGGAATGTATTGCGACTTCAATTGCGATTGCTCGAATTGTTTCTTTTGTTCCTCGGACATAACGGGTTTAGCAGGTTGTTTAACCGATTCTTGTGGTGGTGGTGGCGGTGTGTGTACTTGTTGTACCGTTGGCGGCGCAACCGGTGGATTGTACTGTGGTTGCACAACGGGAGGCACATAAGAGGGTGTTGGTGCGTTGTACGCCGGCTTCGGATTAAAGAAGCCGTTACTGCTTAGCATGTGATGAATTTCAATCAGGTTGTGTCGGATGTTTTCCGTTTGACTGTAAAGCTCATCCAGCTTCTTCTTCACATCACTGGGACGATCGGGCATATTGCGTGTTGTTGGTTCCTGGTTGGTTCACTTTAATAAGACCTTAAAGGTTTTCGAAAACCTTTAAGGTCTTACTGTGTGAACGATTCTACGGTCAACGTTACGCAAGGTTTTCGTGAAAAAAACCCAACCACCATTTCGTGTGATGGCGAAAACGATTGAAATTTCACCTACCGATTTCCGATATGGTGCTGATAATTAAGCAAGTGTTTAGTGTTCGGAAAATATATTATGCATGCATAGTTTTAATACATTTTAACTAGCGGAGGCCTCACTGACAAATTCGCGACATTTTGCGCGACGCGATAAATACTAAAGTGTGTTCTTGCTTTATTGTTTATCGCAAATTGGAACGCGGATTTTTATGCCCATTGTTTTCCAGTACTTCTCGCGGATCATTCATGTGTATACTTCGACTAAAAATTTGATCTAATGAGATACGTTTAAGTTTATCTCATAGTATCCAATACCGGACACGATCTATCAACCGCACTGATCCGAGTGCACCGCTAGCACCAAAAGCACGTCAAAATCCGCGTTCTATGGGGAAAGGAAATCGTTAACTTTGTCGCCGCTATGATTATCCAAGTGATGAAGTCCAAAATTCACCGTGTTCGGGTTACCGAAGCGGATCTGAATTATATCGGAAGTATTACCATTGACGAAAACCTGATGGACGCTGCTAATCTCATCGAGAATGAGCAGGTACACGTGTTGAATTACAGAAACGGTGAGCGCATCATCACGTATGTGATCAGAGGTGAACGCGGCTCCGGAGTTATTTGCCTGAACGGTCCTGCAGCTTTGAAATTCTCTCCGGGAGATGACTGTATTGTGATTTCTTACTGCGACATGGAATTTGAGACGGCGAAGAAATTCAATCCGTCTGTGATTTTTCCGGATGTCAACAAGAGCAACCAGCTTAACAAGTAAGCAGTGAAGAAGAAATCCGTTCAGATACTCCAGTTCATTATTTTCTTCGGACTCGGAGGTGGACTGATGTACTGGCAGTTCAGCGGATTTACTGACGAAGAACGTGAAGCTTTCTATAAAGGCCTTCGCAATGCAAATTATTATTGGTTTGCCATTGCTGTACTGATTGGAATGCTTGCGCACCTGTTGCGTGCCATACGGTGGCAGATGTTGCTTACGCCTCTCGGCCACAAAGCTGGATTAGGCACACGCTTTTACGCTGTGCTGCTCGGCTATCTCGCAAACTATGCTTTTCCGCGATTGGGTGAAGTTGTTCGTCCAAGTGTATTGACAGTAAGCGATAATGTTCCGCTATCAGAATCTTTTGGGACTGTTGTTGTAGAACGCATTGTGGATATGCTTTGCCTCGGTGTGATTTTTCTGTTTGTGCTGGTGTTACAGTTTGCGGAGCTCCAGGGAATTTTCTTTGAGTACGTTTGGGATCCTGCAATGATCAAGCTTGACGGCTTGAGCGAAAGTCCATTGAAGATCGGTTTGCTTGCGTTTACCGTTGCTGTACTCATCGGAGGCTTCTTGTTTATTCGCCACAGAGTAAAAGGAAAGGCGAAGGCATTTTTCGTAGGACTGAAAGACGGAATTCTTTCTGTGCGCAAAGTGAAGAACCCGGTTTTGTTCATTACACAATCGTTGCTGATTTGGTTCTGCTATTATCTCGCATTGTATGTTGTGTTTTTCTGTTTCCCGGAAACATCTTCGCTCACGATGAACAATGCATTGATCCTGGTTCTGTTCGGAACATTCGGTGTTGCATTCACGCCGGGTGGAATAGGAGCATACCAGATTATCATCACCGCCATTCTGATTGATATTGCACCCGAATCTACACCAGCAGCAGCGTCATTCGCATGGCTTTCCTGGGGTGCGCAAGTAGCAACCGTTCTTATATTTACCGGACTAGCATTTGCGTTACGTCCTGTACTTAACAAGCTGTCCAAATGAGTGCACTCGATCACGTGAAAGCAAAAATTCAGACGAAGGAAACACTTCGTTACTTTTTGAATTCACAGCAATTCTTCGGAAGAAAGATTGTGTTCACAAATGGTGTTTTCGATCTCATGCATTTGGGTCACGCCGATTACCTGAGCAAAGCAAAAGATTGCGGACACATTCTCGTTGTAGGAATGAACAGCGATGCGTCTGTGAAAATGCTCAACAAAGGTGATTCACGTCCACTTCAGGATCAGACATCGCGCTCTACAGTTCTTGCCTCATTACAGTTTGTAGATTACGTCGTGATCTTCGATGACGAGACACCTTACGAGCTCATAAAATTTCTGCAACCCGATGTTTTGGTGAAAGGCGCCGATTACAAAGTAGAACAAATCGCCGGTCACGACATCGTGCTGGCACGAGGAGGAGAAGTGAAGCTGATTGAATTGGTGCAGGGATATTCGACTACTGCGATTGAGAAAAAAATCAAAGGCTGATGCACCACGTCTTCAACATCGGCGTAACCGAAATTCACCAGGTCGACATTCGCTTCGATCAGTTCTGGGGCAAGTTCCAGATTTTGGTTGATGGAATTGTTGCCATTGATCGTCTATTCATTTTCGATTTCAGCGTTTCCCGCGATTTTGATTTGTGGGTTGGCATTCACGAAAAGCATCACGTGCGCATCAACAAAACACGTCCGGTCTTCTTCGCCGGATTTCAGCCGCATACTTATGCTATTCACATTGATGGGGTGGTAGTGAATAAGTTTGATGCGTAAATCGAGGCTTCAAAAAGGGAACACGGGAAAAAACGGAAACGGCTGAAAAAACACTGATTAAAGTGTTGATTCAACCGGCTTCAAATTTCGATTATGTTTTCGGTCATTTGTGAAAAGTATTCTTCTGAATTGAGGTTTCTCCCCGAAGTTTAAAACATAACCCAGTTCAATATCGGTTGCTCGTAAGTAGTTAAACAATTGAGTTTCGAATTCCGTTACAATACATGAAGCTGCTTTGAGTTCCAGGATTATGGATTCTGCGACAATTATATCTGCATAATAGTCACCCACCTTTTCTGCTTCATAGTAAACTGATATCTGTTTCTGTTTTTCGCAATGCAATCCTAGTTTTCGAAATTCGATCAATAACGAGTTCTCATATACTTTCTCGGAGAATCCGTAACCCATTTTGTTATAAACGTTGTAAAATCCCTTCAAAATTTTATCTGTCGTGTCTTTGTGTAAGAGTTCCATGATCATTCATATTAAAATCCGTAATTAATCTGTCGTTTCCGTTTTTTTCAGTGTTCCATTTTTAACCAAAGAGCCCACTAAACACCTCCTCGATCTTCCCGCACATCTTCAATCTTATAGCATAAGCATCCTGCTTCAATCCTTTGTGAAATTTGGAGATGTAAATTTCTTTGAAGCCCAATTTTTCTGCTTCTGAAATTCGTTGTTCGATTCTTGTAACCGGACGAATTTCTCCACTCAAACCAACTTCAGCAGCAAAGCAAATTCCATGTGATATGGGAATATCAGCATTCGAAGAAAGTACCGCACAAACCACAGCGAGATCAATTCCGGGGTCTTCTACTTTCAGCCCTCCAGCGATATTTAAGAAAACATCTTTTGCACCGAGGCGAAATCCGCAACGCTTTTCCAGTACTGCCAACAACATTCCCAATCGACGCAGATCAAATCCGGTTGAAGAACGTTGTGGTGTTCCGTACGCTGCAGAACTTACGAGTGCCTGTGTTTCAATCAGCATGGGACGCATTCCTTCCATCAGCACTGCAATCGAAACTCCGCTTACCGGTTCTTCCCTCGATGTAACGAGAATTTCCGAAGGATTACTCACTTCACGCAAACCGCTTCCTTGCATTTCGTAAATGCCGAGTTCATTCGTAGAGCCAAAACGATTTTTCGTTGTGCGCAACAAACGATACACGTGATTTCGGTCTCCTTCGAACTGCAATACGGTATCAACCATGTGCTCCAGCACTTTCGGTCCGGCTATGGAACCGTCTTTCGTAATGTGACCGATCAGAAACACCGGTACATTATTTTCTTTAGCGTAACGCAACATTTCTCCTGCACACTCCCGCACTTGTGAAACACTTCCTGGTGACGATTCAACACTCGCCGTATGCAAGGTCTGAATCGAATCAATGATCATCAACTGCGGTTGTATTGCAGCAGCCTGCTGAAAAATATTAGTCGTGTTGGTCTCGGTGAGTATGAAGCAGTCGGTGTTCTTGATTCCGATTCGCTCTGCCCGCATTCTGATCTGCTGTTCGCTCTCTTCACCGGATACATACAGCACACGCATTTTAACCTGCGTCGCAATCTGCAACATGAGTGTTGACTTTCCAATGCCCGGTTCACCACCGAACAGCACCAGCGATCCTGGAACAAGTCCACCACCGAGTACGCGCGTTAGTTCTTTATCGTAGAGAGGAACGCGATGTTCTTCACCCGCAGTGATTTCATCGAGCTTTAGTGGTTTTACAGAACGTCCGTTTGAACGGGAAAACGGAGAAGATCGTGGATCATCATTCTTCTTAACGATTTCCTCGACGTAGGTATTCCACTCATTACAGGAATTACATTTCCCCACCCATTTTGGAGAGCTCGATCCGCAGTTCTGACAGAAATATTGAGTTTTGATTTTTGCAACAGCCATAACATCACAATTATTGATGTTACAAAGCTATGGTGCGAAAAACTAGCGTGCTTGGAAAACTAAAAAATTTAGCCAGCCGTCGCTTGAGAATAGTAATAGTCTGATTAGCAGACTACGCAATAACCGGCATCTCCTTCGGAAACTCCATTCCCTCCAACACTCTCCATCCACCTCTCACATTCACAAGGTTCGTGTAGCCTTGCTGCTTGAGAATTGAAATTGCGATTACGGAACGGTACCCACCTGCGCAGTGAACGTAGTGCGGTTCGTTCTTGTCGACTTGAGCTGCAGCTTTCTCCGGATTATTGAACTGGCTCAGGCAAAGATGTTGTGCACCGTGCGCGTGACCGTTGTCCCATTCGCCGGGGCGACGAACATCAATAACGTGATCGTGTTTTGATTTGTTCATCTCCGCAACAAAAACTTCCGGATCTACTGAAGTCATGGTGTCAGTTGGTAAACCTGCTTTCGTCCACGAATCAATTCCACCTTCGAGATAGCCCAGTACATTTTCGTAACCAACACGTGCGAGACGAAGAATTGCTTCTTCTTCACGACCTGCAGTTGCAACAATCACAAGTTTCACATTGATGTCGATGAGTGTTCCCACCCACACGGCGTATGTTCCGTCGAGACCAATGAACGTTGATCCCGGAATAAATCCTTTTTCAAATTCTCCGGCAGTACGCGTATCGAGAACAAGTGCGCCCGCTTCGATTGCTGATTTTACTTTCAGCGCGTCAAGACCAACTACATTGCGCGCAAGAACGTTGTCGATATTTTCATATCCGTTCTTATTGATCATCGCGTCTTTGAAAAAATATTGCGGAGGTGCAGATAAGCCAGCAGTTACGGTAGCAATGAATTCATTACGATCTGTAATTTTCATTGCGTAATTCTGTTCTTTCTGTTGTCCGATAGTTGACCACGTTTCTTTGCCGATATTTTTGCCGCACGAAGAACCAGGACCGTGAGCAGGATACATCAACACATCATCACCAAGCTTTTTGAGTTTGTTGTTGAGTGAATCAAATAACATTCCTGCAAGTTCTTCTTTGCTCATCTTTCCGTCGAGCAAATCAGGGCGACCAACATCACCAACGAAAAGTGTATCGCCGGTAAATACCGCGTGCTCTTTTCCGTTTTCATCAATGAGCAAATAGCAAGCTGATTCCGGTGTATGTCCCGGAGTGTGAAGAACACGAATCGTGATTTTTCCAACTTTGAATTCCTGTCCGTCTTTCGCATTAATCACAGCGTACTTTGTATCGGCACCAGGTCCGTAAATAATATCGGCACCTGTAGCTTTCGACAGATCGATGTGACCTGAAACGAAGTCGGCGTGGAAATGCGTTTCGAAAATATATTTGATTGTTACACCGCGCTCAGCTGCTTTCGCAATGTAAGGCGTTGTTTCACGAATGGGATCAATCACCACTGCTTCACCTTCTGACTCCACCCAATATGCTGCCTCGGCAAGACAATTGGTATACATCTGTTCTACGTACATACTGCTCTCGGTTATCTCGTTGACGGAGTAGATTTGTTCTCCCGCGCCGATTCAATTTCGACGCGTCTCCGTGACCACAAAGATACGGAGTTGGGTTGTGATGGTGCCGGACAGGAGCATGACACGGATTAGCCAAAAATGACTAACTCTACGCGGTTTTTAGCCTGAATCGCGACTATTTCGCGAAAAACGGGTTAGTATTTACATTTGACGATATGAAATTGACTGTGCATCGTTGCCTGAAGAAGCCCGGATTGATCATTCGCGCGAAGACTTATTTTCTGGAATTGAATTCGCGTGGACTCTACATCATTGCGCTTGGAAATGCAGCGATGATGCCACCACCACGTAGTGTTGTGCACGAAGTGGTTGGTAAAGCAGCATACAATCATTTCGATAAAAAGTACGAAGCTGAAATTCTTGCGAATGAACAGAAAATTCAACTTGGACAACTTGATGATCTTGCGTCGGCAAAATATTCCTACTTCTTAAGAAAAGAAGAAGTACAGGAGTTCAAAGTGAGTTCATTTCACGATGCGGTTCGTATGGATATCAAAGGCGGGAAGGTGAAGATTACTTTGTTTGCACATCCGGAATATGGAAACGTAGTTACAGAAATAGCAAAGATTCTTGGTAAGATTTAGGCTAAAGTCGTGAGACCGAGATTGTGGCTTTTTTCTGAGGCCCACGATCACGATGGTCAGAAAACCGCAGAGACGCAAAGTCGCAGAGGACCGCAAAGAACTACATCGCCAGTTTGGTGATAGCGATAAAGGAAAGTACGCTGATGAACATCCACAGCAGTACACCGAGTGCAAGCGGACGCCATCCAACAGCTTTGATTTCGGCCATTGATAATCCGGCGCCAATGAGGAAGAGCGTAACCGACAATCCGATTTTGGAAATATGGAATAGGGTGGTGCTGTGTTCCTGAATGAAAGGGACTAATGTGTTCAACACCATGGCAACCACGAACAAGAGAATGAACCACGGCATTTTCATTTTCTGTTTTCCTCCGGTTTCACGCCTGAAGAAATACGAAATGATAATTGTCAGTGGAATAATCCAGAGTGCGCGTGCAAGTTTTACTGTTGTAGCAATATGTAGTGTGTCTTCGCCTCCGTACGCACTTGCAGCACCAACAACAGAACTCGTATCGTGAATGGCGATGGCTGCCCACAAACCAAATTCTTTTGTGGTGAGATCAAAATAATGTCCGATTGGCGGGAAGATGACGAGTGCGAGTGAGTTCAGCAGGAAAATTGTTCCCAACGACACCGACATTTCTTTATCGTTTGCACCAACCACCGGACCGATTGCTGCAATTGCACTTCCACCACAAATTGCCGTGCCTGATGAAATGAGCGTAGTAGTTTTTTTCTCGATGCCGAGCAATTTACCAATGATCACACCGAGAACAATGGTGAGTCCGATTGAGCCGATTGTGAGGAGAATTCCGCTCTTGCCGGCGTCCATCGCCTGGTGAATGTTCATCCCGAAACCCAAACCGACTACGGAAACTTTCAGAAGCAGTCCGGTCGATTTACTGTTGAGATGAACGAATGGATGTCCGATGAACTGAGCGAAGATCAAGCCAAGGAGTAGTGCAATCGGTGGACTGGAAATCGGCGTGGTACACACGATGATTGCAATCACGAATAATACCGTGCGGACTGTTGGATGCTTGTCGAAAAGAGATTTCATAGTTGTGTGCTCAACACAAGCTCCGGGGAAATGGAGTACTCAAAGATAATAAAACTCTGAAGGGGAATAGGGTATTGGGGGAATGAGGGATTAAGGCCAAACTCAAGTGTTCACCACTAATAGCCTGAATTCCCTAATTCCCCATTCCCCAAATCGCGATTCCCTATATTCGCAACGTGTCTAACTCGCCAACTTTTCCTCTTCATTTTCCCGAGCTAAAAACTGATCGCACAAATCTCGTGTGGCTTTCTTCGAAGGATCGTGCATTCATTCACCGGTTGTTCTCTGATAAGCAAGTGCAGGAATTTCGCGGAGCGACGCCTTTCAACACGATGGAAGAAGCGGAACACCAGCTTTGGGATTGGAGAAAAAAGTTTGCATCGCAGGAAGGAATTCGCTGGGGAATTTTACACCGCGAAGGACAAACGCTTATCGGCACTGTTGGATTGAAACACATCGACTACTTACACAAGCGTGCGGAAATCAGTTACGAATTAATTCCTGGCTGGTGGAATCGCGGCATCATGACTGAAGTGCTCACGAAGATATGTTCGTATGCAATCAACGACTTGCAGTTGCACTCACTCGAAGCCAACATTGATCCGCGACACAATGCATCACGCCGCGTGCTGGAGAAGCTCGACTTCAAAAACGAAGCGCATTTTCGGGAGAACTGGTTTCACGAAGGCTGGTGGGATTCGAGTATTTGGGTGAAGAGATGATTCGATGAGTCAGTGATCCGATGATTCGATCGGGCAACCATTCAGTTTAGTCCGCGTCTTTTGTGTATGATGCGGTATTCTGCGAAAATACTTTTTGGTGTAATCCTATTCATTGGTACAATCGAAGAAAATACTATAAGCGCACAAGTATTCACAACCGGATTGAATGCTACATGGTTGCGACCCACGTTCTCAACATTCCATGGTCAAATCGACGAAGATGCGTATGCACTTGTTACCAGGTCGCAGTCCATCGACGTTTATGGTGAGTATAGATTTGAGAATGGGTTCGTGATGTCGGCTGATTTGGGTTGGCAAGAAGAAGGTGTTCTGGTGGGAGTGCAGACGCCATTTACTAGCGGGTTTAACGGCAAGCACTTTCAATCGTATTTCTGTGGAGCACGTGGTGGTTATAGTTATCATTTCGCTCAATCTCGGTTCTTCGCATTCTTAAATCTTGGTCTCGGATTTGGTTTTAAGAATCAACCTAACGCGACAAAAGAACACGAGGTGAATATTATACAGAATTGGTATGATCCTCAGTCGGGAAACATGGTGAGTGACACCATGCATTTCGTCACAATCATAATTGATTACGACCAACCTAATGTTGACGTTCAATGGCGGGCCTCATTGGGAGCAGAGTACAGGAAGAAACATTTGTATGCACGCGTATACATGGATTTCCGTGGATGGTTTCACAAAATTGCTGAGATGCAATTTGTTTACGATAGGATTTACAATTTCCAGGAGGATACTCATGTCCCGCCGTTTCATCAGCACTCAACGGGTCACATTATTGCACGTGCTGCATATTCCGGCTTTGGAGTGGGGTTGGGATGGTATTTTTCGAAAGCTTAGTTAAACTTCGCTTCACTTCCCGACTACTCCACTTTCATCTGTCGACGTGTGAAAATCTTTGATCGCCCAATTGAAATGCAAATAAACCACTCCTGCGCTAAGAGGCAACCACGATCCACCGACTACGCCTATGCAACCTACTGCAATTAACAGCAGCGCGCATACAAACGCAACTCCACGGAGTAGAATTAAATTCATTGCAGGGTTTCTCTTATTTCTGATTACACCGAGAAATGGTTTAACGGCAAGGGCACCACATAGCACCACTGGAAAAACAAACACAAGTACAAACACTCCCACAAACGCATAAGGACTACTGTAGGGGGTTCGGTCGTTAAGTATTGCTATCCCGAAGTAAAGACCGATCAGAGATGCTGCAATAACTATGGTGCCGGATATGGCCGCCCCGATTCTTTTCATCGTCAACGGATGATGTTCAAAATAGAGACTTTGAACCTTCTTTCTTCAACCCATTTGCATTGAATCGCACAGCAATGATCAACTCGTGCGTTCCGGTTGAGTAGTTACCAAGATTTGTCGTTGTGAAATCGTACGCGTAGCTCAGTTGCATATCTCTCCAGAGAAAACCAAGGTTCATGGAAATTGCATCGAGGTGACGATAACCTCCGCCAACCCACACTTTGTCTTTGTAGAATGCACGAACACCAAGATCAAACTGGAACGGAACCGGAGAAACCAATTTACCGAGTGCAGATGCTTCGAGTTTGAAGTCTTCACCAATTGGCTGACGATACCCCGCCATGAAATAATAGTGACGATTCATCACACTGGTTGTACTCGCTGAGTAATCGAAGAACTTCAGTTTGTTCTGCTGAATCTGAAGGCATGATCCTCCAACCCAGAAACGATCGTTGTACAAATAGAATCCTGCAGAGAAATCGGGAACAAGAACAGATTGCAATGCATTCACCAATGTTAAGTCTCCCGGATCATGCAACGTAATTTTTTGTCCGTCGATCATGAATTGAAGAATTCCTGCATTCACACCCATTGATAAAGTGAGATTCTCTTTCAATGGCGCATGATACGCATACGACATGTAAAATCCGGTTCTGCGTGTTGGACCAACAATGTCAGTGAACAATTGCCCTCCAACACCCATGTGATCCCATTTCAACGGACCATGCACACTGAGATTATAGGTACGCGGTGCATCTGTAATTCCGCCCCACTGGTAACGATTGGCCGACATGCCCAGGAAGTAAGCTTCTTTTCCTCCAATAGCAGGATTCATCACATAATCATTCACCATGTATTGACTGAAATGCGGAGTCTGCTGAGCTGATAGAGCCAGAGAACATACGCCTGCAAAAAGTGCGAGTAGTTTTTTCATGTCTCTGTCTCCTTATCTCATTATGGTTAAAGGTCCGGTGAATACTTCCGGGAACATCGGATCATTCAACTTGATAATGTAGTAGTAAGTTCCTACCGGCAAATCTTTTCCGTTGTATTGTCCGTCGAATGGCGTGTTGTATCCAACTGAACGGAACAACATGATTCCCCAGCGATCATACACTTCAATTTCGCATTCAGGGAAGAGGAAGATATTGTCGATTTCCCAAATATCATTCGTTCCATCACCGTTCGGAGTGAATCCGTCAGGGAACCAGATCGACGGAACAATGTCAAGCACCATGGTATCACTTGCTGTACATCCTGTGCTGTCTGTAACAACGAGAATGTAAGTTGTTGATGTCATTGGTCCAGCGACAGGATTTCCGGTTGAAGGATCACCAAGTCCTGTTGAAGGTCCCCATGCGAATGTTGCACCACCCGGTCCGGCAGGAGTGCCACCAATTGTTGTGGTAGTTCCCTGCAGGATTGATTGATCAGGACCTGCATCTGCGAGCGGTTGAGGTAATGATGTAACAAGAACGGTGTCTGTATCGGTACATCCGTTGTTGTTTACAGTGAGAATGTACGTGTTCACACCTGTTGTTGGAGCAACAGTTGTGGTTACGGAAGAACCTACAATGTTACCTGCAAGATCTGTCCACGTGTAGGTGAGTGCATTCGCGCTGAGACTGCCGTCAAGAAGAATTTGTCCTGCTACACAAGCAGAAGTGTCGTTACCCGCATCCGCAAAGATTGTTGTTTGCGCACCCACAACAATAGTGTCGAGCGTTGAACAACCATTTGCATCCGTGATCAACACGGTGTAAGAACCGGAAATAACTCCTGTTACATCTTCCGTTGCTGCGGTGAATGGTGCAGGGCCAGTCCATACAAACGTGTATGGTGTTGCTCCACCAGAAACAGTGATGTCAATTGATCCGTCAGGAGAATTGTTACACAATGCGTCGACTACAACCGGTGCTCCGAGTACGAGTACATTCGGAGATACAATTGAATCGCTGGTTGTAGTTGTACAACCGTTTGCATCTGTGATCGTGCACGTGTAACCCATGCTGCACAAGTTGATCGCAGTCTGAGTTGTTTGTGCCGTTGGATTCCATACATACGTGTAAGGCAATGTTCCTCCTGATGCAAGAGCCATGATTGATCCATCGCAAGCACCTGTACACATTTCTGCTGTTGTGAATGGGAATGATGTTGCAAGTTGTGATGGCTGACCAATATTTACTGCGCCAGTGCTTATACATCCATTCACGTCAGTGACCTGAATGAAATATGTTCCCGGACATAATCCGTTTGCGGTATCAATGGTTGCTCCCGTGCTCCAGTTGTATGTGAATGGACCTGCACCACCGGTTACAGTTACATAACCTTGTCCGTTACAATCGCCGAAGCAAACAACATTCGAAGCGGATGTGTTCATTACGACACTGGAATTCACATTGCTGATCGGAATCACAACGTTGCGCGTGCATCCGGTAGCATCAGTAATTGTCACGGTGTAGAGTCCTGCACACAATCCTGTGATCGTAGAAGTAGTTTGTCCACCAGGAGCCCACAGATAGGTGTAAGGACCTGTGCCGCCCGACGGATTCAACGAGATTTGTCCTAAACAGAATCCGCAATCCGTATTTATGATTGTCTGGTTTGCGATGATTTGCGTTGGAGAAGAAATCACTGCGCTGTCGGTGAACACGCATCCTGCAGAATCCATAATCTGCACATAATACGTTCCGGCAGCTAATCCATTCACAGTTGAAGTTGTTTGTGCTCCCGGAACCCAGAGGTACGTGTAAGGTGGAATACCTCCAACAGGATTTACAATTGCAGTTCCATCATTCGCTCCAAAGCAAGTAACGTCTGTCGTAACTAATCCGGAAGAAGTAACACCACCTGAAGAAGGAACTGCGATGGAGAATGTATTTGTGCATCCGGTTCCATCTGTAATCACAACAGAGTAAACACCCGCACACAATCCACCTGGACTCGAACTGGTCGATCCGTTACTCCACAAATACGTGTAAGGAGGAACACCACCGCTTGCATTAAGTGTAATGTTTCCGTTGCATTGGCCACACGTGGTAGGAATCACCGCTGGGTTTATAACAATTGCACTCGGTTGTGAGATAGTAACTGTTGATGTTGCCGAACATCCTGCAGCATCACTCACCATAACCTGATAAGTACCGATGCACAATCCTGTTGCAGTTGAAGAATTTTGTCCGAGCGGATCGTTCCACTGATAAGTGAACGGAGCCATGCCCGATGAAATGTTCACCGTTGCCCATCCGTCGCATACGGCATTGCACGTTGGACCAGAAGCGAGTGTAGACGCGGTGAGTGTATTCCATGCACCAATGGAGATTGTATCAATCTGGGTACAACCTGAAGCGTCTGTTATAGTGAGTGTATATGAACCAACCGCTTGTCCTACAATAGTAGCAGTAGTTTGTCCGCCCGGCATCCACAAGTAACTGTAAGGGCCGGTTCCTCCGCTAGGATTTGCAGTTGCACTTCCATCGGAAACTCCGTTGCAGGATGCATTCGACACAAACACATTAGCCAGAATTTGCGGAGGACTTGTAATTGTTACGGGAGCAAAACGAATACATGCGTTCGAGTCAGTCATCTGAAGGAAGTAGTTTCCACCACACATACCTGCAAGAATGTTTGTTGTCTGTCCTCCCGGATTCCAGAGGTAAGTGTAAGGAGAAGTTCCACCGACAGGAGTTACGTTCGCGGTACCGTCACAAATATTCGGACACGAAGTTCCTGTGGTGATTACGTTTTCACCTGTTGGTCCACCGCTGTTGTTCATCGCAATTACAAATGTGTCCTGACAACCGAGAGCATCCGTTACCGTTACTGTGTAAAGTCCGGCACAAACATTCACCTGGTTAGCTACCGGAGGCAATCCCCCTGTCCACGCGTACGTGTAAGGCGCAGCGCCACCACTCGGTGAAACGTTCATCGTTCCATTGCACACTCCACAATTTGCAGGAGCACTTGCAACACTGAGCGAAAATGAAGCAGCAGGGGTTACAGTTACGACCTGAACGTCGGTACAACCATTCGCATCACGAACCGTTACGGTATACGTGCCTGAAGAAATTCCGGAAATCGTTGACGTTGTTTGTCCACCAGGAGCCCACAGGTACTGATAAGGACCGGTACCACCAACAGGAGTAGCGGTTGCTGTTCCGTCTGCGCCACCTCCGCAAGACGGCGATGTGAATGACGTATTCGCCTGCAATAAACTCGGTGAAGTTATTGTTGCGGTGTTCGTTTGAATACAACCGTTGTTGTCTGTAACTGTTACTGTGTATCCACCCGAACATAAACCAGTTGCTGTGATTGCAGTTCCGCCAGATGGAGACCAGTTGTATGTGTAACCCGGAGCACCACCTGATGGATTCACAGATGCAAATCCATCACAAGAACCAAAGCAGCTTACCGGAGCAGCACCCATACTCAATACCATGGATGTTGGTTGCAGAATTGTAACTGAATTTACAATCTGACATCCGTTCGAATCTGTTGAAGTAATACTATACGCACCCGCACACAATCCGTTTACAGCTGGTGTTGTTTGTCCGCCGGGGGACCACATGTACAAGTAACCCGGTACACCGCCAGTTACTGTTGTTCCTGCAGTTCCGTCGCAGTTTCCATTGCACAATGCATCTGTGGAAGAAACGCTTTGCTGCAACGCTGGTGGTTCTGTAATTGTAACTGAATCAACATTGGTACAACCGTTGATGTCGCTTACGTTTAACGTGTAGGTGCCCGGACACAAATTCACGATCGAAGAAACAATCGGACCTGCTGACCAGATGTAAGAGAACGGTGCCGAACCACCCGTGATCGTTGATATTGCTGTTCCGTTACACTGTGCATTACACACAATGTTGGTTGAAGTAATGTTCAGCAACATCGGTGCGGGTTCAGTAATTGTCACCGTAATTGTTTCTGTGCAACCGTTGGCATCCGTAACAGTAACCGTATATGATCCGGCGCACTGTGCAGAAATTGTCTGTGTTGTTTGTCCACCTGGCATCCAGAGGAATGTATATCCTGCTGTTCCGCCGGTTACAGTTACTGTTGCAGATCCGTCGCAAACCGCATTACAACTACACCCTGTTGGAAATCCTACAACTTGAATTGCCGGAGGATCAGTAATAATAATCTGATCGAATGTGATACAACCTACTGCATCTGTGACCTGAACAAAAATTGTATCAGCGCAAATTCCGGTTACCGCTGGAGTTCCATCACCTGTTGGATTTCCCGGTAGCCAATCGTAACTGAATGGTCCAGCTCCGCCCGTAACAACTGTTGTTGCTGTTCCGTCGCAGGTGCTGTCGCAAGTTGCATTCGTACTCGATGAACTCAGAGTTGGTCCGTTAATGTTGCTGACTGCGAATTGGGTGTTTGTTGCGCAACCGGTTGAGTCCGTAATTGTAACCGTATAAATTCCCGGACACAAGTTGGTGATGCCCGACGTTGTTGCTGCACTCGGACTCCATGAATAGGTGAGAGGTCCTGATCCTCCCGACGCGGTAGTAGAAATTGTTCCGTCGCACAATGTACAATTCGCATCGGTAACACTTCCGTTTGCGGTAATCAGTGTGGGTTCTGTTATCGTTACAATGATTGTTGTATCACACGAAAGCGAATCGTTGATAGTACACGTGTAAGAGCCCGCACATTGGTTTGTGATTGTTTGTGTAGTTTGTCCACCCGGCAGCCAGAGATACGTGTACGAACCTGTTCCGCCAATTGCACTTGCGCTTGCGGTTCCGTCACACAATGAATTACAGCTCACGTTAGTTGTAGCACCGGTCACAACAAGTTGCGGTGGATTGTTGAATGTAATTTGTGTTGTGCTGAAACATCCGTTGGCATCAGTTGCAGTTACTGTCCAGGTTCCCGCACAAAGACCAGTGATGTTTTGTGTTGTGAAGTTTCCAGGCTGCCACAAATAGGTATATGGATTTGCTCCGCCTGAAGCATTCGCGCTTGCTACTGCATCACAAACGCCGAAACAACTTGGTGTGCTTCCCGAACTGGTAATTGTAATATTTACAACCTGAGTAATTGTGACAGAAGCTGTAGTTGTACAACCTTGCGCATCGGTGACTGTACACGTGTACGTTCCTAAACACAAATTTGTTGCTGTTGGATTTGTTCCACCAGCAGGCGACCAGAAATAGGCATACGGAGAAGTTCCGCCCGCCACATTTACAGATGCGGAACCTGTACACAATCCGCAGCTCGATGAAGTTGCAGTTACAGCTGCAGAAAGTGGCTGTGGTTGTGTAATGCTTATGATGCTTTGTTGTGTACAGCCATTAGCGTCGGTCACGGTGAGCGTATAGGATCCTGCACACAATCCGGAAACGTTTTGTGTGGTGAGAGAGCCCGGCATCCACAAATAGCTGTAAGGACCTGTTCCGCCCGCAGGGTTTGCATTCGCAGTTCCGTTACAAACTCCGGAACAACTTGCGTTCACCGATGTAACGTTGTTAGCAATCGCCTGTGGTTCGGTGATGGTGATGGTAACACTTCCTGTACAGCCGAGTGCGTCTGTAATCAAACACGTGTACGTTCCCGCACATTGGTTCGTAATTCCTGGTGTGGTTTGTCCACCCGGCGACCACACGTATGTGTAAGCAGGTGTTCCGCCCGATGCAGATACAGAAGCCGCACCGTTGCACAAACCATTACACGTTACATCAGTAACTGATTGTTGAATGGTAAGCGCTGTTGGTTGAGTGATCGTAACGTTTGCCTGCGCGGTACATCCGTTTGCATCTGTTACGGTTACTGTGTAAGAGCCTGCACATTGATTGGTAATTGCTGCTGTTGTTTGGTTGCCTGGATTCCATAAGTATGTATACGCAGCCGTACCACCGGAAACGTTTGCAGAAAGTGTCGCGTTACATACGCTGTTACACGTCAGGTTGCTTGCGTTGAGTGTTACTGCAAGTACGTTCGGTTCTGTGATTACCACCGTTGAGTTGCGCGTACATCCGTTCGCATCTGTAACTGTTAGCGTGTATGAACCGGCACACAATCCGGTGATCGAGGAAGTAGTTTGTCCACCGGGCATCCATAGGTAAGTGTAACCCGGAGTTCCTCCAGTAGGACTTGAGTTTGCTGTTCCATTGCATTGTCCAAAACACAAAACGTCTGTACTCGTTACACCCGTTTGCAGTTGTTGCGGTTGTGTGATGATGGCGGTGCCTGTTGCAGTACAACCATTGAGGTCAGTAACTGTGACTGTATAATTACCCGGGCAAAGCGGAGTAGTAGTGGAACCTGTTCCACCTGACGCTGCCCATGAATAAGTATATCCTGGAGTTCCACCTGATGGTGTACTTGTTCCTGTTCCGTTACATGCACCAAAACAGGTTACATCAATATCAGTTACGTTAGCAAGAAGTACTGGCGGCTCGGTAATTAATACTTGTCCCTGCACAGTGCATCCGTTGTTGTCTGTTACAACTACCGTGTAAGTTCCCGGACATAAATTGGAAGCAGTTGGACCTGTTCCACCCACAGGTGACCATAGATAGGTGTACGGCGCGCTTCCGCCAGAAGCATTTGCTGCTGCAGTTCCGTTACATGCACCGTTGCACGTAATGTTTGTTCCGGTAGGAGTTACGTTGAGCGGAAAAGGTTCGCTTACTACTACAGTTCGTGTCGCAGTACAACCATTCGCATCAGTAACCGTTAATGTGTATGAACCTGCGCACAAACCGGAGATGTTCGGCGTAGTTTGCAATCCGGGTAACCAGAGATAGGTGTAGCCTGGAGTTCCACCTGATGCAGCGGTTGTAATTGATCCATCGCATACACCGAAACATGAAGCATTGATCACTGTATTTTGAGCAGTGAGCAGTGGGGGTTCGGTGATCTGAACGGAATACGTTGCTGTACAACCATTGTTATCCGTCACGGTGCAGGTGTGTGTACTCGGACAAAGGTTGATAATGGAGTTAGCTGTTGATCCGCTTGGTGACCACGAGAAAGTATAGCCCGGAGTTGCACCTGATGGAGCAACACTTGCAGTGCCGTCGCAAGCACCAAAGCAAGTAACCATTGATGCACTTCCATTTGGTTGCAATGCACTAGGTTGAACAATTACAGAGTTCTGCGTTCGCGTACAACCGTTGATATCGGTAACCATGAGTGTGTACGTTCCCGCACACTGAGCAGTAATTGCCGGAGTGGTTTGGTTACCTGGCGACCAGAGATAGGTATATCCGGGAGTTCCGCCTGCTACTGAAGCAGAACTGGAACCATCACAAAACCCGTTACACGTTGGTTGCGTATTCGAGAAGAAAATTACAAGCGGAGGAGGATCTGTTACAATTGCGAATGCAGGAACCTGTGATCCATCCGACATGTCCGTAACAACAACAAGATATGTTCCTGCACAAAGACCAGTTGCCGTTGGACCTGTTTGAACAGGAACAGTACTCCACTGGTAAGTGAATGGACCCACACCACCTGTTACAACCGCAGTTGCTGTTGCGAAACAATCGCCATTGCATGCATTGGGAACAACAACAGTGGTTACCGTGTGAGCAAGTACAGTTTGATTGTTTCCTCCAATGCGTTGCGCGTCGAGATCTGCATTCGCTGTGATGAAGGATGAATTTGGTGAGTACACAACATCCGGGTAAGCGGTTTTGTTGGAACTGACAGAAGCAACTTTTGCATTTTCACTGAGGTATAAAGTTGCGCGATCACTAATTTCAATTGTATTGTTCACATACAATGAATGTGAAACCATGTAACTGTTCACGTTCTGGTTCTTTGCGTGTCCACCAATAACCACTTTGCCCGAGAACACGTGGCCGTTGGTATTTATCAGAGGCAGTCGGCTGTCATATGCAATGGAATTTTCATTGTAGAAATACCATGTGCCCGTGAACAAATCAGGAAAACGGTTTCCACACGTTAAGTCGCCATGGATGTTAATGGTACCAATGCCTTTTAATGCAAGAGGGCTGACGGATGCACCACCTGCGTTAGGAGCTTCCACGTTGAGTGAAAGATTGTTGCAATCGACCTCCGTGTTGATGAAAATGGTATCAGGAGTGCGTGTATAGATTTGCTGACCGATGAAGACATTATCTTCTAAACCCGGAATCCCAACACCACCCGTTCCGTTTTTTTCAAGGGACCAATTCGCTGCATCATTCCAGTTACCGGAGTTGCCAACCCAGTAAAAATCTCTGCCGTACGCAAATACAGACAAGCCAAGCAGCAGAAAGAAAAGTAAACGCTGTTTCAAATGTATTTCGATATGAGGTGTGTGCCGTTTGCCGTAAAGTTCGGATAATGTGGTTCCACCAAAAGAAGATTCGCGGTTAAACTTTAACAGCGAAATGTGGAAAGTGCTCCAAAGGAGCTCCTTCGTAGCGGGGGTTACCTTTCTTAGCCTAACTTTGTACTCGAAATATAGCCAATCTCCTTGACAAATCACAGCGAAAACCCAGCGAAAACGTCAGAAATCCGCGTTCTGATCAACATAGACTCACATTTTCTGGACGAGAAGGAGATCCGTTCTGCTGCACGCTTCGGAAAAGGGACGAAGATATTCCTGAATAACGGGGAAGAAATCGTTGTGAATGTGTCTTATGATCGGGTTGCGGACATCCTGAGCAATCTTTCGAAGTAAGATTTTCAGCTTTAGACGAATACATTCGTTCTACGTTCCGGTCATTTCCTAAATTGCTGTCAAGCTCCGAAGGAGTCACATGACAAATAATGACTATGAACAAACTGATACTTTTTTTCTCAGCGATTTTCTTTTCGGTTGTTGCATCTGCACAATCACCGGCTTGCAATGGCGCGGTTGACCTTAATTCCACCAACGCATTTCAGGGCGCAGCCCAGTCGCCGGATCCGGTTGTAGACTATGGTTGCATTAATACCAACGGACAGTACGTTTGGTATGGATACTTTACCGTGTGTTCTCCGGGGAATGTTACTATTTCAACATCAACCGGAAACTCTTCGATTGACGTTGACCTGGTTGTTTGGGGTCCATTTGTGACAACGGGAATTTTGTGTTCTCAACTTACAGCGGGAACTGTTGCGGCCTGCGATACCATGGGTGGTAATGGCGAGTCAGTGACATTCAGTGCGCCCATTCAGGGACTGACGTACATGGTGGCGGTAGTGGCAGACTCCAATCTGTGGGTTCCGTTGTATAACACAGCAGGATCGACTGCGATATTTAACACGCCGTGTTCAACCTGGACGAATTGTTTTCCAAATGCCGGATACGAAAGTTTGTGTTATGTAACTGTCGATTCCGCTACACAAGAGTATAAAATGATCTGGAATGAATTGGCTGGTAATCCCGCTTCACACTTCGGAATTCTCAAAGCAGATTACCTCGGTATTTTCCAGGAGATTGATACAGTTCATGTGACTTCAATGAGTGAATACATTGACGTGAGTGCCGACCCCAATGTGCACACGGAGCAATATGCAATTATGACTTACGATACGTGCGGAACATTCTGGCAAGCGAGCGGAACTTATATCCAACCTGTATTCTGTCAATCTTCGCTCAGTACGCAGGGAACAGTGAATGTTGCCTGGAGCGGATACTTCGACGGTAACATGAATGGGCCGGCGTATTACGTTGTGTATCGTGGTGCAACTCCTGCGACTATGGTCTCGATTGATACCGTGGCGAATTTCGTGAATTATTACACCGATGTGAATCCACTGATCGGTACGAGCTATTACAAAATCGGTGTGGCCTTGTACGCCGCTTGTGTACCGATGCGATTACAACAAAGCGCACAAACAAATTACTTCGTGCAATCGTTCTCGAATGCTGCTCCAATCACTGTTGTTGGCATCGGAGAAAATTCTCTGCAGGAAGTTTCTCTGTTCCCGAATCCATCGGATGGAAATATTACTGTGAAAAATCTAAATTCTGTTTCTACCATGAGAGTTTACGATCTCACAGGAAGAGTGGTTGTTCAGCAACAGCTTCATGCGAATGGAACGCAGCAAGTTTCATTGGAGAATCTTGAGTCGGGAATGTATTCGTTCACGATTGAGAGCGAGACTGGATTCTTCCGTGAAGAGGTTGTAATACGTCGTTAGGCCACCGCGAGGAACGCAAAAATAAATTCAACCGTAAATCCGAGTACAAAGCCCACGAGAATTTGCAGTGGTGTATGCGCGTTGAGAATAAGGCGTGCTGTTCCGAGGAGGCCGGCAAGTATAAACCACGAACACAACCAGACCGGATCGCCTTCCTGCATGAAGTAATAAACTGCAGTGAGCGCGCCACACAATCCGCCCATGCCAATCATGTGCAGGCTGATTTTCCATTTGAGATTAATCACCAATGCAAGAATCATTGCTCCCGCTGCTCCAAGTACGAAAACGGAGATGAACATCGGCACGCGTGGGTGGTTCAGTATGAAGTAGTACGTGAAGAGATAGATTGCTGCCGCCATCAGCAACGGCCAGCTGCGTTCGCGTTTTTCCTCAATGAAAACAGTGGAGACTTTTCCCATGCGCATCATCACGAGCACGCTCATGAGCGGAATGAAAAGTGTGAACAGCAAAACGCGCAAAAAAATCTGCATGAACAAACTCGTGTCGCTGAACTGCGCAATGGTCGGGAAGAGCGAGTAGTAGCACAGTAATCCGAATGTCGGCATCACTAACGGATGCAACACAACAGAAATGACCTGTGATGCTAGACGCATTCGTACGTCTCTATATTTCTTTGCGTAGGCGTGCAACCGGAATTTCCAGCTGTTCACGGTATTTCGCAACCGTACGACGCGCGATGTTGTATCCTTTGTCTTTCAGGATTTTGGCAAGTGCATCGTCGGTCAGCGGGCGACGTTTATTCTCGGCACCAATGCAATCAGACAGAATTTTCTTCACCTCACGGGTTGAAACTTCTTCACCTGAATCAGTTGACAGCGATTCCGAGAAGAACGTTTTCAGAAGGAAAGTGCCAAATTGCGTTTGCACATATTTACTGTTTGCAACACGTGAAACAGTAGAAATATCGAGACCAATCCGGTCGGCGATATCTTTCAGAATCATTGGGCGCAAATGCGTTTCATCGCCATCCAGGAAATACTCATACTGGTATTCCATAATGCACTGCATCGTCAGCAACAAAGTCTGCTGGCGTTGTTTCAATGCATCGATGAACCACTTTGCTGAATCAATTTTCTGTCGGATAAATGTTACCGCCTCTTT
This sequence comes from Flavobacteriales bacterium, assembly GCA_040377305.1. Taxonomy (GTDB): domain Bacteria; phylum Bacteroidota; class Bacteroidia; order Palsa-965; family Palsa-965. The sequence goes on from JBEIPA010000007.1 coordinate 94,093, forward strand.
GCTGCTCTTGTCTTTACTGCGCGCGTATTCACCCAGCATCTGTCCGTACATTCCGCTTACGCGAAGTTCCGGCATGTTGCGTTCGTTGAGTGCGAGCTCCAGTTTTCCATCGGTATTGTAAATGATGAAATCCGGAATTACATCCTGCACGGCACGTTGTGTGTCGCTTGCTGCTCCACCCGGACGCGGATTAAGCGTGATAATTTCTTTGATAATCTGCTTCAGTGATTCTTCTTCCACACCCAGTCGACGTGCAATTTTGTCGTAGTGTTTCTTGGAGAACTCTTCCATGTGTTCTTTGATGACACGCATGGCCAGAATGATTTCAGCAGATTTCGGATTCTTTCTCTGCAACTGAAGCAACAAGCATTCCTGTAAGTCCCGTGCACCAACTCCCGGAGGATCGAAGGTTTGAATCACTTGTAACACTTCAAGCAATTCTTCTTCGTTGGTTGAGATGTTCAGAGAGAAAGCGATATCGTCGACAATTGCCGCAAGCTCGCGACGCATGTAACCATCTTCGTCAATGTTACCAATGAGATATGTTCCAACCTGATAGTGATGATCATCTAGTGGCTGCAAACCTAGTTGCGAAACCAATTGTTCGGTGAAGCCCGGGCCTTGTGCTAATGGCGCTTCTTTTCGCTCTTCGTCTGGACCGGAATTGTTCGTCTGCTCTTTATAAGAGTAGGCCTCATCCTCGTCCATGTAATCGTCGATGTCGAACTTATCTTCTTCAGTTGGTGCTTCTTTTTCTTCGGAGGTCTCGCTATCGCTATCGTTGTCCTCGTCCGCGAGTCCATCTTCATCCTCTTCGTTGTTGTCGAGCTCTTCCTCCTCGTTTTCTTCTCCTTCTTCAAGAGCAGGATTAATTTCCATCTCTTCCTTGATTCGTTGCTCAAGAGCAACCGTTGGAAGCTGCAGCATTTTCATGAGCTGAATCTGCTGCGGGGATAGCTTCTGAAGTAATTTTTGCTGTAGGCTTTGACGTAACATAGGCAGGTATTATTAGCCAAATTACGAAAATCAGGCACAAATGTTCCGTTTGGAACGATTTTTGTAGGATATAATAACAATTAAACAAGCCATCCTGCTGAAAAGCATGGATGGCTTGTTTGTTTTGGGCGATAGATTGACGGAAAAAAGTTTTGAACGGGAGTGAAACTTTGATCCTGATCGTGCAGCTTAGTCGTTACTTTTTCGGCACTATCCCGAAGACGAACGTCCGTTCAGCCGACTTTAATTTGCCTGTCTTTAAGTCATTGAAATAAACGTTTACCGACATTTCCTTACCGTTGAAACAGTTAATTGCAAAGCAGCCATTCTCCATCGGATTAATTTCAAAGAAAATTCTGTTGCGATACAAATAGTAAGAACCACTGTAGGAGGAGCCGTCTGATTTTTCAAATGTGACGGAAGTTGAATCGAACGTGACCCATTGATAGGGGCTTCCCGGAACTTCGTATTTCTTCCTGGTGAAAATAATGGTATCGAGCCTAAACTTGTTGCTCGACAGATTCGCGATGGCAACAGAATCAAGACACGAATCATTATCTACGTGTTGAGCATGCAGGAAGTGACCTGTGAAAAGGACACACACGACAACAAAGAAGAACCTAACAAATATTTTCATGATTGTCTTCGAAGTATACTGTGGCATTAACAGACATTGGTTTCAGATTAATTTCACAATACTTACTTACCCGTTTTGTCGGCAGCCTTGATTCGATCCGGGTGTTGTACGAGGTATTCCGCATTCAGTTCTTTTACGCATTCATCCGTTACATCCAAATGTTGATTTGCATAAATAATTGGCATGCCGGTACCATACATTAATACGTAATCGACATTGTGCGTTTCTGCGTATTTCCGGAAGTAGAGTGCCACAATTTCGGAAATGGAATCATTCTCCGCCATGGCCTGGGATTCAATCACTGCAAGTTGTGCTTCATGTATACGGAGTTTATCGAGTCCATCATTTATAGCTTGTTCTTCCTTCATCGCAGACTCTGCGGAAATTGACCCGATCGTAACGCGCTGTTGCAGGACGGCATAACGATTTTGCAAATCAGCGGCTGCATTCTGGTAAGCTTTCATGCTACTATCGAGGTTGTTCGTGGCGGATACAGCTAGATCCGTATATGCGAGATAGTTGTTGTTGATCGAATCAATATTAATGTAGAGTACATTCAGCGGCGTTGAACCGGCTTGATTTCCAATGCTGCGTTCACCTTCCCCGTATGCAGGCTGGATCGAGAACATGAGCAGTGCAGCGGATGAAATGATGAGGGAAATACCAATAGCGAAATGCAGAAAGTTTTTCATGTCAGCGGATTTTAACGCAAGAAATATACAAATGAAAAAGCCTTCCGCGGGTGCAGAAGGCTTTTTCCATCAGGTCGTATTTCTACTTCTTCGCACTCGCCATCAAATACTCGCGGTTCAGGCGTGCAATGTTGTCGAGTGAAATTTCTTTCGGGCATTCTGCTTCACAGCTTCCGGTGTTCGTGCAATTTCCGAATCCCAGTTCATCCATTTCTTTCACCATGTTGAGAACACGATCTGTGCGCTCGGGTTGTCCTTGCGGAAGAAGGGCGTACTGAGAAACTTTTGCAGAAACGAAAAGCATTGCAGAAGAATTTTTGCAGGCTGCAACACAAGCGCCGCAACCAATACACGCAGCTGCAGCGAATGAAGCATCAGCATCTGTTTTCGGAATAGGAAGACAGTTTGCGTCTTGCGCGTTTCCCGTGTTCACAGAAACGAATCCTCCGGCAGACTGAATCTTGTCGAATGCAGTACGATCAACAACCAGATCTCTGATCACCGGGAATGCTTTCGCACGCCAAGGTTCTACAGTGATTGTATCGCCATCTTTGAATGCACGCATGTGAAGCTGACAGGTTGTTGTTCCCTGCCAAGGTCCGTGTGAGCGACCGTTGATGTGCATGGAACACATACCGCAGATTCCTTCGCGGCAATCGTGGTCGAATGCAATCGGTTCTTCGTTTTTCTCGATGAGACGTTCGTTCAGTACATCGAACATTTCGAGGAAAGACATGTCCGGAGAAATGTCGCTAACTTGATACGTAGAGAATGCTCCTTTGTCAGATGCATTCTTCTGTCTCCAAACTTTTAATGTCAGATTCATAGGCAAATTTTTACCGCCAAGACGCCAGAGCGCCAAGACACTTATTTATATGATCGTGCTGATACTTTGATTCGTTCGTATTTCAATTCTTCTTTATGTAATTCGAAATTCACTCCTGGTTTAAATTCCCAGCACGCAGCGTACATGTAATTTTCATCATCACGTTGTGCTTCGCCTTCTTCGGTCTGGAATTCTTCGCGGAAGTGACCGCCACACGATTCGTTACGGTTCAACGCATCGAGACACATCAATTCGCCGAGCTCCAGGAAATCTGCAACACGTCCTGCTTTTTCAAGTTCAAGATTCATTTCGTGCTGTCCGCCGAGTACTTTCACTTCTTTCCAGAATTCTTCGCGTAGCTGACGAATTTCTGCCGCAGCAGCTTTCAATCCTTCCGCGTTACGAGCCATTCCGCATTTGTCCCACATGATTTTTCCGAGACGCTTGTGGAAGTGATCCACTGATTTCGTTCCCTTAATCGAGAGGAACTTATCGAGTGTTTCCTGAACGCTTTTCTCAGCTTCAACAAAAGCTTCGTGATCGGTAGGCAATGCTTTGTCTTTGATCTGGCTGTTGAGGTAAGAACCGATTGTGTATGGAATTACAAAATACCCATCAGCTAATCCTTGCATCAATGCCGAAGCACCGAGACGATTCGCACCGTGATCTGAGAAGTTTGCTTCACCCAACGCGTACAAACCAGGAACAGTTGTCATCAGGTTGTAGTCAACCCAAAGTCCACCCATGGTATAGTGTACTGCAGGATAAATGCGCATCGGCATGTCGTACGGATTCTCATCTGTGATCTTCGCATACATATCGAAGAGGTTGCCGTATTTTTCTTTCACCACTTCTTTTCCAAGAGCGATGATACGTTCATGCGTTGCAGATGTTTCGCCGATTTTATTGGCTTGCTGTTTTCCGTAACGTTCAATTGCAGCAGCGAAGTCGAGGTACACGGCCATCTTCGAAGAACCAACACCGTAACCGGCATCGCAACGTTCTTTTGCAGCACGTGAAGCAACGTCGCGTGGTACGAGGTTACCAAATGCAGGATAACGACGCTCGAGATAATAGTCGCGTTCTTCTTCCGGAATATCTTTCGCTTTGCGCGGATCGTCTTTTTGTTTCGGAACCCAGATGCGGCCGTCGTTACGTAACGACTCCGACATGAGTGTGAGTTTCGATTGGTGATCGCCCGTTACAGGAATACACGTCGGGTGAATCTGCGTGAAGCAAGGATTTCCGAAGTACGCTCCTTTGCGGTGCGCTTTCCATGCAGCCGTAACGTTTGAACCCATTGCGTTTGTGGAGAGATAGAATACGTTTCCGTATCCGCCGGTACACAACAACACGGCGTGACCCGAATGACGCTCGAGTTTTCCGGTTACAAGATCGCGGGCAATAATTCCTTTTGCTTGTCCGTTGACCGTAACAACGTCGAGCATTTCGTGACGTGTGAAAGATTCAACAGTACCAAGTCCAACTTGTCTTTGTAAAGCAGAATACGCACCGAGCAAAAGCTGTTGTCCGGTTTGTCCTGCTGCGTAGAACGTACGCTGAACCTGAGTTCCGCCGAATGAACGGTTGCTGAGCATTCCGCCGTATTCACGGGCAAAAGGAACACCTTGTGCTACGCACTGATCGATGATTGCAGCGCTTACTTCCGCCAAACGATATACGTTGCCTTCGCGTGCGCGGTAGTCACCACCTTTGATTGTATCGTAGAACAAACGGTAAGTTGAGTCACCATCGTTCTGGTAATTTTTCGCTGCGTTAATTCCACCTTGTGCTGCAATTGAGTGCGCACGACGGGCAGAATCCTGAAAGCAGAATACCTTCACCTTGTAACCCATTTCGGCAAGAGATGCAGCAGCTGCAGAACCGGCAAGGCCGGAACCAACAACGATGATTTCAAGACTGCGTTTGTTCGCAGGGTTTACAAGTGGCACTGAAGCTTTATATCCCGACCATTTTGTTTCGATCGGTCCTTCAGGAATTTTTGAGTCTAATGTTGCCATAATGCTGTATTCAAAAATATCGTTGGTTACTGTGCCCAGTTTAGAATGTCGAAGTTCATCATCTTCGCGATGAAGAAAATAATCGGGAAAGAAGCGAATCCAATTCCCATTAGAATTGCGAAACCTGCGCTCGCCTTTTTGAGAACGGGACCGTATTTCTTGTTGTTAAGTCCGAGCGACTGGAATGCAGAAGCAAATCCGTGACTGATGTGCCAAGCAAGGATGATGATGGAGATCAGATACAATCCTGCGTACATCGGATTGCCCAATGCTTCTGCAACATTTTGCGCAAGCGTTTGTTGTCCTTCGTGACCAACTGTGTCGGTAACACGATAGGGCACAAAGAAGTTCCACAAGTGCACCACAATGAAAAACAGAATCACACTTCCTGTCAATCCCATGTTGCGGGAAATCCACGATGAAGTTGTGCTGGCTCCGTCGATCGCGTATTTCACCGGACGTGCGTCGCTGTTTTGTTTTGTGAGAACAGTTGCCTGCAATACGTGAATGACGATTGCAGCGAATAGCACGATCTCGATGATGCGGATGATGAGCATGTGCACCATGGAATGTGATGTTTCGTTGAATTCAACACCGCCATCACCGTAAAACAGGGATACGTTTGTGTAGAGGTGTTCGACAAGAAATAAACAGAGAAAGAGACCAGTCGCGGCCATTACTGCCTTCTTGCCGAGCGAAGAAGTGAGAAATTTGTTCATAGACTGAACTGAGATTTTGGTTGTGTGCTGGAATCCGTTTAAGCGTAAAGGAGCAGCGGGACAAATGTACACACCGAGTTGGTTTGTATCAAGGGAAAAAGTGCTGAAAATGGGTTGTTTGGAGAGATTCTAAAGTAAAAATCAGCCTTTCTTTCTGCAGATTCTTATTCTTTTTCGTATTTCTTATCTGGAAAGTTTTCGGTGTCCCAGATATTTTTTGACTCGTAACACACGTAGAAGTTTTTTTCGTGTTCGTTCACATTTAGCTGGAAGAAGGCATGAAAGAAATTGAGAAACTTCTTATTAATTACCGGATTAACTGCCATGTAGTTTCCTTTGGCAGAAGAATCAAAGCCGGTTCGGATACCGGGCACCCCGGAGTACACGTGTCTTTTTGAAGCGCGGGCTAAATGAGTCAGGTACGACGCCCTCAGGATTTTCCCCAGAATATAGACTAAATGGCCCAGCCTTACTTTCATTACCACGGGAGAAGATGATTTTCCTGATATTTTTTCAAGTACACTTCTTAGACTTCTGTCGGGGTTGGTTAGTTTGATGACGATGTCGTATGCCTCTTCAACCGTGTATCCGGCCACCGCAGTCGGGATCTGACCGTCATCAGCAAGCTCAGTTAGTGATTGTCTGGAAGTGATAATGAATGGTAGAGAATTTCGTCGCTGTTGTGGTTTAAGATCGAATGGTCCGTTTACAATAGCCTTCATTAATTTGAGTACACTATCACTGCTATTATAGAACCAGCAGTAAATCCGTGCAGACTGAGACAGTGCCTTTTGAAATGTAAGAAGAAGACTACCACTCATTATTCCATTGGAAAAATCTGTTGCCACTGATGGATCAAATAGTTCTTGATTCCCCTCATCGGCGAGAATACGTTCTGTTATTTTATCCGGATCAAATGTGCTACTGAGCAGTGGGTCGATGCCAGGACTCTTCAGTTTTTCTTTGAAGTTTGTCGTGATAGGCCCGCTTTCGTCACAATGACACACGAAGTTCAATTCGAATAGTGACCCCGGAAGTTCAGTGCCCAATCTGAGGATATCTGAATATACATCACTCATTCGCATAGCATTGGATCTGCCATTGAACACGAATTGTTTTTTTCCAAACAGATCTGTCTCCGTGCGGTAGTCACTTTTTCTTATGGGCTCGCACAAGTTGTCGAGTACAGGCAGATTCATTGAGCGGGTATCGAGATACGTGACGATTCCGGTTTCAAAGTCGTAAATTCTGAATTGAAAGGTTGGAGAGCCCGCAGTGGAAATATTGGAAAGAAAATTGGCGATTCTTTGTTTACACTTATCAAAGAAACTGATTCCATTGAAGGTATAATCTACACCCGACACAAAAAAAATCTGAGTACCCTGTGGTTTAATATCTGGACCAATTAATCGTGGCGATGCAGGTAATTGCGGTCTGACAATTCGTTGGATTGTTCGGGGCTGTTCTCGTCGCAACTGCTCGGCTTCCTTAAGTGAAGGCAGAATTGGTTCCCTGATATCCGGTGTGAATACGAGATATCCTCTCCCTTCCTCATCCAGAGGTAAATTGAAATAGTCGCTGTAGAACTTGTTGATCGCACGCAACTCATTGGGAATCGAAGGCAGATTCCGACCTGCAGGTGGTTCGGATTCTGTGAAAGAATACAGGGAATTACTTATGACATTTACACCAGTAGATTTTGATAAGTAAAAAGCCGAAGTGCGTTCCAGATAACGGAGGAAAGCATATCGTATCATACTGAACGTGTACAATTGATTCTCCCTGATTGTTTTGGAGAACCACATTTTCTTCGGCAACTTTTCCTGTACATAGAAAGAGGTTACACTTGGGCCATAATCAATAAGATCAATAACAGAATTCTCGCGAGGGATGAATCCGAGATCATTTATGTGTTTGATCAATATTAAAGCACTTTCTCTGTTTGATTCGTCGAAATGGAAATCAACTTTGTCGGCGTGCCACAACCATATGAAACCGTGCACCGAGAATGCATTTTTGAAATGCGCGACTTCGTCGGTACTCCTATTGGGACTCACGAAATCGATTTTTGTTATCGGTTCGAGACACTTTTTCGAGCGGATGTTTGTGTTCTTGCCGTCGATATAGACATAGTCAAAGGCCAGGGTGAAAGCCGCATGATCGGCAGACACAGGACTGTTGAACCAGCTCATTTCAAAAAGTTCTCCCGGATTTTCTTTTCCAATCCTGATTACATAGTCGTAGACGTCTGTTATCGAAAGTTTGTTCTCTGTTGAACCGATGAATTCTACGAACAGGTCGCTGTTTTCCCGCGAGTATCTGTAGTCTGATATGTTTGCTGGAAAATATTTTTTTATCACGACAGGTTTCACTGCTGAACCGCGGCTGCTAAAGTCCATTACTTTAACTTCTCCTGTCAAAAAATTAAACAACGTAAACCGAAGCGGAGCACCAGCGTGCTTACTCTTCAACTGATCCAAGCGCTCAAGGCATTGGAACTCAAATTTTATTTTGAATTCCAACCAATCAACACCGGCCACAAGAATAAACTGCTTGCGTTTCATTTAGATCAAAAATTAATTACGACTGCATTTGATCTTCAAACTCCGGCACATCCTTCTGCAGATACACCAACGATGTCGGTAAATTCACTTCCCACGGTTCTGCTCCTTGCGGATACACAACACCATCTTCGAGTACACCGAGATTCTCGGTGATTTCCTGAATGATCGGCAAGTAAACACTATCGTTCATGAGCGGAGGATTATTTCCTTCCCAGATTATGCCAGTCTGGAGGAAATAAGCCACTACGTGCTCGAATCCTGGACGCACTGCAAGCTGTACACGTGTTGCACCGGCTTTCAGAAACGCAGTGAATGAATTGTCGCTGCCTGTAAGTTGTATGGCATCGGCCCAGCGAACTTTTCTTCCCCAGAAATACGGATACATCACATAAGCGAGATTGTTCCATTCGAACGCGTGTTCAAAGAAGCGAATGATTGAACCATGATCACAAACTTTGTCTGTGTCTATCAATGGCGGTTCTCCCGGCCGCATGGAATCTAATCCCGGTGCAGCATGTTTAGTAAGCAACTGAATGCAAAGCTTGCGGAGTTCTTCCTCTATGATTGTTGCATTGCTTGCAGGATCAGATCCGGGAATAGTATTCTGTCCTCGCTGAATGGAAGCAGTTGCGAGCTTCTCCTCGTATTCTGCCAGTTGATTACGATACGCCTCCATGATCGCATCGTAAACGGAATGCTGCCAGGAAGAGAATCCTTCTTTGGTGAGTTCACAATACACATCAATCCCCAAGCTGAAGTTAAATGCGCTTCGATAGTGTACAGCAACTGCAAGCTCTTTCTCTCTTTTGCGCGCAAAGCCTGCATACTGCCAGCCGCCAACTACTGTGAATACGCCATCGCCAATGTAAATACGTGCATGCGGATTTCCGGTTGTTCCAAGCGAAGTGTCGTTCGCGACTGAAGCGGCATAAGCTTCATACTTATCAGGCAATGGAATTTTTGATGCTCGCGCATAATCATCTTTAGTACTGCCATCCTTACTGTCGTTATATGAAACAGTAATGAATTGCGGCGGCGGCTCAGATACACCGGTTACACCATACTTGCGAATGTAATCCTGATAATTGACGCGTGTAATATTGTTGGGCGCCAAAGGGGCATTTCCGAAAACAGGCGCTTCTGGTTTGACGATGAGTGTGCCTTCCGGTGGAGATTTTACTAGCGAGAACAGATAGAACGCAGCCGGTTCAGGCAGCACGAAGTCAAGAATCATGCGCTGACCATAATTCAGAACCTGTGCGTTATAAATCTTGTCAAGCCATCGGTACACACCGGTGATGTTATTGTCGTGACCGTTTTCAAATTTGTGCGCATTCGCTTCTTCCACTTCTTCGACTGAAGTAGTTCGGCGTTCACGCTTCGTTAACTCGCGGATTTTTTCCGATGTTTTTTCACTGAGTGAACGTGAAAAGTTGACTGCTTTTTGCTGTGATTCTTCTGTGGTACTGCTGAAACTGGAATCAATCTGAGAATCAAAACTCATAGTTGGTCCGTAAGAACCACTTACTTGTACACCGAAATTCAATCCGAGCTCGGTTGTGGCAGTGCTACTGATCTGCGATTGCATTTCATTGCGTTCTGTTGTTTCCAGTTCACGCTCTTTTGTTTTCTCAGTTTCGCTGGACGTGAAGAAATCTTCTGTAAGTCGATTCAACCGACGGTGATTGCGTTCGCGCTTTTCTCCTTTCAGTACATTTTCGACATGAGCAATTTCACCCAGGCGATATCCTTTCAGTTTCTGACGTATGAGTAACAGATCGCCGATACCGGCAACAATCGAACAGTTCTTTTTCGGTTCACCTGCATTTTCCACCGTGGATTCACCTGAATATAGTTTCGCAGTGTCGACGTATAAATTGCCCAGACGCAACATTCCATTGCTATCCGGAGTTGACTGAGTTACCCGAAAATTGGACATTTCCCGTTCTAATATCGAAAGAATTTCGAATGGATCTGTGTTGTACACATCTGATTTGATTTTTCGGAGAACAGAAAGTGTAGTTGAACTCACGCGCGAAGCAGGAATGCGTAAATCTCCGATGCCATTCGGTGATAGGGTCGAACCAATACTCTCTCCTTCTTTGGCGCCCGCCCGCACACTGGATTTTTCAATGCTTCCTTTTGCTTTGACGATTTGAGGTGCAGCGGCACTGATGAGTCGGGAAATTTCATTGTACGCACTCTCCAGTTCACCGGAAACAATACGGTTTGCAGTTTCTTTCGAAGGGCGTTGTGTTATTTGCGTGACGTTGCTCTTCATTTGTAACTGGGTAGCCCACTGCGGAAATGCGACGGTCAGTCGGGAGATGTAATGTCCAAGGGATTCCTTGTCGTTTTCAGGAATGGATTTGGCTGAACGCAGGTACACTAGTTTGAGAACGGTGCTTAACTCATCTGAGTTCCGTTTACGACTGTTGCCCAGTATTGCAATGCTCAAAAGGGAATCAGCAATGGCGGTGTACTCGGTCGTAACTGCCCCTGTGTATTTGAGAAAGTCTTCCGACTTCAATGCTTGAGTTGCTGGTGTGAGGCGCGATTCAAATGCCCAGACTTGCAGCGCAGTTAATTCAGGATGGTCGCCTATATCTTCTTTGAAAATCGGACTGCGTTGAAAGTTTCTCGCGGCTGTTTTAATTTCTTCGGCCGTAGCTTTCTTAAGCTTCTGATATAGTTCAGTTTTTTTCTCCGCAACGGAATACGGATCGAACTGTACGCTTGATGTTCCGGAAAGTTTGGCAGGCGCAGCAGGTCGCACGCTTAGGAAGCGGAAGATATTTTCTCCTTGCATAATATGGGTTTGTTTAATTGTATAGTTGCCAAATATTGAACAACTGGCTTAGATGCGACCTATTGATTTCCGCAAAATGCTTGTGAATCTCAGTTATACATAAAAAAGGGGCTGGTGTTACAGTTAATCATTCGCTTCTGCCGCCCATCAAGATTATTGTAATCTGTACGATCCTGTTCGCAATTACATATATCTTTAAGACACAATTCAAAAAACAGATATGCGCTACGCACCAATTCCAAATTCACTTTTCACCGGCAATCGTAAACGTTTTGCTGCGAAAATGCTTCCGAAATCGATTGCAATTTTCAATGCGAACGACGTACAGCCAACCAATGCTGACGGCACGATGAAGTTCCGTCAGAACAATGATCTGTTTTATCTCAGCGGTGTTGATCAGGAAGAAACAATTCTTGTTGTGTTTCCTGATTGTCCGGATCCTGATCACAGAGAAGTGTTGTTTGTGCGTGAGACGAATGATCACATCGCAGTTTGGGAAGGTGAGAAGCTTTCGAAAGCTGGCGCAACAGCAGTTTCAGGAATTCAGAAAGTGTATTGGACACACCAGTTCAACCAGGTTTTCTTCGGACTCATTGCTGAAGCAACAAACGTTTATGTGAACACCAACGAACACGTGCGGGCGGTTGTTGAAGTTGAAACCCGGGATGCGCGTTTCATCAACTGGTGTAAGAAACAATACCCTGCGCACAACTATGTTCGCAGTGCACCCATTATGCATGAGTTGCGTGCCATTAAGTCGCGCATTGAACTGGAATTGATGCAACATGCTTGTGATCTGACAGAACAAGGATTCCGTCGCGTTCTTGGTTTTGTGAAACCGGGTGTGTGGGAATATCAGATTGAAGCTGAACTGGGTCATGAATTTACGATGAGCGGTGGAAGTTTTGCTGGATACGAGCCAATCATTGCATCAGGAAAAAATTCATGCGTACTTCACTACAACATCAATGATAAGCAGTGTAAAGACGGAGATGTACTTCTCATGGATTTTGCTGCTGGGTATGCAAATTATCAGAGCGATCTGACACGTACCATTCCGGTGAACGGAAAATTCACGGCACGTCAGAAGAATGTGTACAACGCCGTGTTGCGTGTAATGCGTTATGCAATGTCGCGGCTTGTTGTTGGAAACACCATTCAGAAATATCACAAGGAAGTTGGTGAAGCCATGCAAGAGGAATTACTCAAGCTTCGTTTGATCAACAAAACGCAAATCAAGAATCAGGATCCGGCGTGGCCCGCATTCAAAAAATATTTCATGCACGGAACTTCACACTATCTTGGATTAGATGTGCATGATGTTGGAAGCCGTTACCGCAAGTTCGAAGAGGGAATGGTGTTCACCTGCGAGCCGGGAATTTATATTCCGGAAGAAGGAATTGGTGTTCGTATTGAGAATGATCTCATCATCACGAAGAAGGGTGCCGTGGATATGATGAAAAATATTCCGATTGAAGCGGATCATATAGAACAATTGATGAAGGAGGGGAAGAAATAATTCCCATTTACCTGTCGCCGTTGTTCAACCTTCCGGTTTTTAAGTTGAACCATCGTATAATTAAGAACAACGGTCTGAAAGACGGGCGATGGTGTTTATGGGTTCTTAACTTCGAAGAATGCAGCAGAAACAATTCAAACCTGAAGTACCGGCTACTCAATTCATTAAAATTCTCGGCGCCAAAGTCCGTTATGCGGATGTAGGCAAGGGTAGAGTAGTGGTATTGCTTCACGGCTTTGTGGAAAATCTCGAAGTATGGTTCGGAAATAAATTCGCTCAGGATTTAGCAAAACATTATCGGGTGATTGCAATTGATCTGCCAGGTCATGGGAAGAGCGAATGTATCGGTTACGTTCATCGTATGGAGAGATTGGCTGATGTGGTGAAAGGATTGATGGATGAACTAGGCTTGCGCCGTTACGCGATGGTAGGTCACTCGATGGGCGGATATGTTGCGTTGGCGTTTGCAGAAAAGTATCCTGATAATTTGTCCGGATTCTGTTTGTTTCATTCTACCACTACGCCCGACAGCGCAGCGAAGAAGATTGAGCGGGAACGTGCAATTCGTCTCGTGAAAAAAGCACCGACAAAATATACGAACGCGCTTATTGAGAATTTGTTTGCCGTAGCGAATGTTCGTTATTTCAAAAGTGAAATTACCTGGCTGAAGCGCATGGCTGCGAAAACAAAACCGCAGGGAATTATTGCTTGCTTAGAAGGAATGAAGATTCGCAAGAACAGAGAAAGTATTTTGCGTAACTCAACGGTTCCGGTTTTATTTATGGCTGGCGCGCGTGATAATGTGATTCCACTTGAGGTAAGTGAGAAACAGAAAGACCTTGCGAAGGATCAGCGTTATGTTGCGCTGGAGAAATGCGGTCACATGGGATTTCTGGAGCAGAAGGAAACAGCGCTGAAGAAGTTGAAGGCATTCTGTTCGCACGCCTTTAGCGCATAGGAACATTGATTCACATTTGATTTTTTCTCTGTCCCGTTATGGTGTACGCCAGCAACTCAACAACTTTCGTTATTGAGTCAGTGGACATAATTCGGATTTATTTGGGGTAGCGCAATTTCTAGTTTAAACGGAAGCGTGCACTTCTTAATTTTTCACCATCCATCAGACACACTTCGTATACACCAGGTGTAAGCGCAGAGATATCAATTACGCTATCAGCATCAGTCAAGAATCTGCCGTTGCATTTTTCCGTTCCACCAATGTCGAATACGCTCCACGAGCAGTTCCTCACTGAAACCGGCGGTTCCAGATGCAGGAATCGTCCTTCGAGACGATAATTCAAACCTTCTTGTTTGGTGAGCAGATTCATTAGGGGGCACTTATTATATAGTATAACGCGTGAACGGAAGGGGAGGTTCAAAGAACTCGACCAACATGGTTTTGGGGGAGATAAGAGAAACTGAGAGCCTGACAAGTTATCGAAAGCCGATTTTTCATTTGAAAAATCGGCTTTTCAGGTTAAAATTCTGTTCGTCGGATGAAATCCGCAAGGTGGGTTTATACGTACGGCAGAATTATTTTCGGATGAATTTGCCTGTGAGAACTACCGATCCCTTATTTACGCGGACGAAATAAATTCCGGATGCAAACTGACTTACGTCAACGACCGCCGAATTTCCGGAAAGTACGGTTGAGGTATATACTACATTGCCCATCGCATCGATGATTTCGATTTGTGCGCCGGTGGAGTTGTCGCCACACAGAATGTTGATTTGATCAGACGCCGGGTTCGGATAGACTGCTGCAGTGAATGTTTGTGGTTCTTCAATGCCAGTTGGCGTAGATCCGCACGAGCATGGATTATCCAAGGCAAAGCGTGAGCGCGCAGAATCAGCAGCACTGTACATTGCATTAACACTGGTCAGATGATCACCAGTCCCGCGAGCAAATACGTATGCGTACGTAATGCATTCACTGGAACCGGCTTCGAGCGTGAATGGTCCAGATGAACCAACTCCTCTTCTGTCGTGCGGATAATGACTTGCCGTGTATTCCGTCCATGGAGGCAAGGGAGCTCCGTTATTGAGTATTCCAGATGGATCAGTATCGCCCGGATACATCATTGCGTATGGTGTTGTACCTCCATAGCCATATCCATCATAGGTCAACGGCGAAGAATCCTTCCAGTAGGCACGCAAGTAATTGTAGTGATCCCAACCGCTTTGCGGATTTCCAGTAACGGTGAAGTCGTTCTGATAAGAAACAAATTGTGAAATAATACATGTTTCTCCTGGCTCATCCATTATTCCATCGCGGTCATTGTCTATCCCATCATTTGCATCCGCCAGCGGTCCATTCAGAAACACAACTCCTTGTGCTGGAGGATGGGAACCATACGTGTAGGGACTGTACGCATTCCATCCATCAGAAGTGTCGCCATTGTATCCGTAGTATAAATTTCCAGTTACACTACTTCCGATAAAATCATCAAACGCATCACCGATATCGAAATCGGTCCACTGTCCGGTGTACACGTCGTAATAGGTTTCTGAACTTCTATTGTACATTCTGTAGTTCAGGAACACGGTGCTGTCCATGGTACTTCCCGGCGCAAGATATGCGTACATCATTGCGTGAATTTCAATTCCCATTTTTGCAGCTCCTGTTTCTGTGTGTGCTGCACGATCATCGTTGAATATGAAATACAGACACTGATCGCCCTTGATGCAGGGGTAATCTCCGTTGTTCGGATCGTAAAGTCCATCACCATTGGCATCGCTGAACGGAGCGAGTTGCGCAGCTTGTCCTTTCGCTACATTCCCGTTTCCGGGCCACGTCTGAATATCATACGGCATAGAGTAATTCGGATATAGTCCCGGATTTGTTTGCCAAAGAATTAACGAGTCCACACTCGACTTATTTATTTTCCAAACATGATTCCACATGGCATTTGACTGCATAGTGTAGTATTGGGAATCCTGAACGGGGCCTTGAAAGAAATCGTCGCCCGATTGACGATACGTTTGCGCACCGAGATGCAGATTGCCCATAGAATCTAATCCACCGATCCAAAGTGCTCCTGCGAAGATTGTGCTGGTCGAACTATCGGCAGGAACATTAAACTCCGCGAAGTTGCTGTTAGGGTGCCAAAATAAGTCACCATTCGATTGTGCTGCAGCGTTTACTTCATTAATGTCGAGATGACTGTACTGTGGCGTTTGTGCATTGATGCTGCAAAATGAAATTGTAGCGAATGCTGAGAGTAAAATCTTTTTCATGACTCCAAGTATTAAATGAAACTTAATTCAATTTAGATCGGAGATGTTGAATGAGCGAATCAGAATTGGAGATGATTATACTAGTGTAGATTTTTTTTGTCGGATCAGAGATCACTATACCACAAAAAAAATCTCCCGGTCAGCTACAACCGGGAGAAATTTTCCACACACACTTAGGAAAAAATAACGTTGAAAACGTTATAGATAATAAAACCAACGCATACTACACCAAAAAGGATGCTGATGGTGCCGAGGCCGTCTACATTCTGAGAGTGACCTTTTCTTGCTACTGACTTTTTCATGGCACACTAATTTTGAGGGTTAACTTATATCTTGATCACAACACTCCTGGTTGCGATTCGAGGGAGCGGCGTCCCGACGTTCACTACGTGAAGTCGGGACATATTTAGATCTCTCGTATTTGTCCGAAGAATAAAAGATCGGACAGGAGAGAAAGATGCCAAACTAAAGAGCCGGGTGCAATAAACCGCTGATGCAACATCCCCGAATACACCAGCAATTCCACTACACCCTTAGGCTCAGGGCCCGGCTCTTAAAGTCTAATAATGATTCAATGAACTAAAACTCTATTCGTAATCGTATTGAACTCTAACTCTATTCGTATTCTATTTTTGGGATTCAGTCCCGATAGTTATCGGGATCATCCTGACTTCTGATCAATATTACGCTGAGAAAGAACAAAAGGGTAGTGACTTTGTGTATGTGGTAACACACTTGTCTTAATCGGATTTCAAAAAAGTATATCTGGTAATTCGCGTGAAAAAGCCGCCGAATTTGTCTGAATTCAGTCATTTTTCACTGGAGAAATCCATTTCTGCACGTGGATCAACAGGCGCTACATCTTAATCAACAAAGCATACATCTTATCGCTTCGGGTCATACCCAAAATGAAAAAGTCAGCCCTGATAGCTATCCGGACTGACTTCACTTGCTGAGACCTGAGTTCTATGCCTTGTTGAGTCGCGCTATGAACGCTTCCTTCTTACGACGTGATATTTCAATTTGTGTGCCATCCGACATCACAGCATAACCACCATCTGTTTTCAGATAGCGAACAACGTGTGCCATATTGATTAGATGGTGATGGTGCACGCGAATGAATTCATCTTCCGGCAAAAGATCTTCGTAATGTTTTAGTGATGCAGATACGAGCAGTTTCTTTTTACTCTCGAGGAAAAATGTGGTGTAGCTACCATCGGCTTCGCAGCGAATGATGTCTTTCACGTTTACAATCTCGTATGCGTTTCCGGTTGGAAGAGTAATCTTGGAATATTGCGCAGTGGGTTGCTTGAAGTTCTGTAATAGAAAGCGCAGGTTCTCGAGGCTTGCATCGTTGTTGGGCTGTTTTGTTTTCAGTTTATCAACAGCAACTTTCAATTCATCACCATCGATTGGCTTGAGCAAGTAATCAATAGCGCTGAACTTGATTGCTTTCAACGCATGTGCATCAGAAGCAGTGGTAAAGATCACGTCGTACTTGCCGCTGCCAATGCGCTCGAGCAAATCGAATCCGCTTCCGTCAGCCATCTCGATATCGAGGAAGATGAGGTTTGGCGAAGTCTTCTGGATCAGCTCAATTCCACTTGCTACAGAATCGGCAGAGCCAATAATATTCACATCCGGACAGTTTGCAGTAACAAGTGCCTGCAATACTTCCATGCTTTTCTTTTCGTCTTCGACAATTACTGCGTTGATCATAAGTGAGGGATTTAAGTCCCGATTGCTAACTGGATGCCAAATTAGGAAACAGGGATGAATATATCAACCTGTGTGCCCGCGCCAGTGCCATCTTCGTGTTTTAAATCGGTGATGGTCATACTTAGCTGTGAGCCATGTAGGTTGTTGATGAGTTCAAGTCGGTCGGAAGTAATTTTCATTCCGAGTGAGCGGTGATCCTTTCTGCTGGAGAGCTGTCGCATTTCCCGTGCTCTCTCGCGACCAATTCCGTTGTCTTTGATGCGGCAAAGCAAATTATTGCCTTGCATGCGCATGCTAAGTTCGAGATGTCCGGGTTCCTTGAGCGGAGTAAGTCCGTGAAGAATTGCGTTCTCGACGTAAGGCTGGAGAAGCATCGCAGGAATTTCAATGTAGTCGATTTCAATTTCGGGAGCGATTTCAATTTTCCAGTCGAACTTGTTGTCGAAACGCATCGCTTCAAGTTCGATGTAAAGCTGTAAGTACTCCACTTCTTCGCGAACAGTAATCTGCGACTTGTCGGAATTGTTTAGAATCATGCGCATCAGGCGCGCGAACTTGTTGAGATATTTTCCGGCGTCCTGCGCTTTGTTTGTAAGAATGAAATGCTGAATCGAATTCAATGAGTTGAACATGAAGTGCGGATTCATCTGCGCACGTAATGCTTTCAATTCGTTTCCAGCAAGGGCAACACGCACTTCCGATTCTTTACGTTCACGATCGCGGATCTTACGAATGCGCGAGTAGATAGCAAGCAACAACATCGCAACAGTGATCGCAGAAATCGAAAACCAGAACCAGGAACGTTTCCAGATTGGAGTTTCGATCGTAAACGTGAATGTTGCAGGATCTTCATTCCACAAACCTTCGTTGTTACAGCTAATCACTTTAAACGTGTACGTGCCCGATGGAATATTCGGATAACGTGCAATGCGTTCTTTTGTGGGAGGAGAATAGTCTTTTTCAAATCCTTCCAGCATGTAACGGTATTGTACTTTCGCCGGATTTGCAAAACAGATTCCGACATATTCGAATGAAACGCTGTTCTCATCGTAAGCAAGCACAGCATTCTGCGGCAGCAATGTGTCCTTGTAGAAAACAGAAATCTTCGTAATGTTTGTTTTCGTGTAATACGGATTCGCGCGATACTGCTGCGGATTGTATTTGATCAAACCGTTTACTGTTCCGAACCAGATGGTGCCGTCTTCCTGCTCGTAGAATCCATTCGTATTTGATTCCACTCCGGTGAATCCTTCTTCCTTTCCGAAGGTGTACACATTCTTGCGTTTCGCATTGCTATACGCGATTACATCAAAACGATTCACGCCCTGGTTGGTTCCTATCCACAGATTTTCTTTCCGGTGATCAATGCCCATTGCGTAGACGAGATCGGAATTCAATCCGTGCTGTTCGCGAATGCTGTCGATTCCATCTTTTGTTTTAATGAATACACCATCGAGTGATGCATAATAGATGTTCCCGAGTTTGTCTTCACAAATTCCAAAATAGGAATCGCCCGAAAAGCCAAGCTCAATGTCACGACGCGTGAAGGATTCATTTTCGAATGTGTAAAGGCCGCCGAGATAAGTGCCTACCCACAATACGTCATTCGCATCTTCGAGCATGCTCCACACATCAGGCTTCGGCGCATTAATCGGAATGGTGATGTGATACGCTGTGAATTTCCAGTCCTCATCAATTCGCGTTATACCGCTGTTTCCTCCAACCCATAACACTCCTTTCCTATTGCGGTAGATGATATTGACGGTGTCGTTGTTGAGTCCGTCTTTGCGGGTAAACACTTTGGATATTTTGTTATTGACGAAATGAACAAGTCCACCAGTAGTTCCAACCAATACACTACCATCATCCAGGGTGAACACGGCATTCGTTTTGTCGGTCGGCATTCCGTCTTTCTTCGAGTACCCGTTGAAAGTTGTTCCATCGTAACGGAAAACACCTTTCTCATCGGAACACACCCAGAGATTACCGGATTTGTCTTCCGTAATTCCGAAAATGAAATTTCCGGAGAGTCCGTCTTTCTGTCCGTAGCCTACAAATCCTTTTCCACGAAAGCGATATAATCCGGATGCAGTTCCGAGCCAAACGTTGTTTTCGTAATCGTTGTAAAGGCTGATGATTTTTTCAGCGTTTACATCGTCAGAAATTTTCGTGTACTCGAATTTTGAACCGTCGAAAGAATACAATCCGTTCTGCGCGCCAATCCACAACACGCCACTGATGTCGGTGACCATAGCATTGATCAACGGAACCGCAGTTCCATCAGGAGGGATGAACTGACGAAATACGCCGCCTTCCATGATGAACATTCCGTCAGTTGTTCCGCATACAATTCTTCCGTTGCGATCTTTGTTGATGGCATGGACATCATTCTCATAAAACCTCGGGAAGTTTTGCGGTGTGAATTTTCCATTCGATAATTCATACACACCTTCATTGGTGCCGATCCAGATTTTTCCTGAATTGGGTTCTTCGTAAAATGTAAGAATCGACAACTCCGGAAACTTTGGATCTATGTTGAGCTTCTCGAATTTTCCGTTGTTGTATTTCGCAAGACCACGATCTGTGCCGATGTACAAACTGTTCCGTTCATCGCGCAACAAACACGAAATGTAATTGGAAGGCAATCCGTCTTTCTCGGTGTACGTTGTGAAAACTTCATCTTTCAGAGTCGCGAGCCCTTCGATTGTTCCGATCCACAACGTATTGTTTTCGTATTCTGTAATTGCATTTACCCAGTGATTCGGAAGTCCGGATAGCGGAGAATAATTCTGAAACGAAATTCCGTTGAAGCGACTCAGTCCGCCGTATGCGCCCATCCACAAATAGCCGTGCGCATCCTGGTACATGGTGAAGACCTGCACGAATGGCATTCCATCATCAACAGAATAATTTCGGAAGTGATAGGTTTGTGCGCGCGAATTATTCCCAAATAAAATCAGGAATGTCAACAACACCAACATGCGAGAACCGGAGTTCAAAGGGAGCATGGAACTAAGTTAAGTGTTCCCGTGGAAAGCAGTGCGCTGTGGTAGTTTTGGGTTTGCTAGTGGTTCATTTACCTCTGACCTTGAGCGTTGAACATTGAGCTTTGAGCGTTGAACATTAGATTCACTCGTGTTGATGTTCAGTAAAGTGTCAATAATCAATGTTCAAGGGTCAAGTAGCAACGTTATAAAAAACCGAGGGTCCGGTCAACATCCCCTTTGAACCCGGACCCTACGGAGGATCGCATGAATTTCCAATACGATACAAACGTAGAGGGAGTGCACGTGGTAAGGAAATCAGATGGGAACAGGAATTAACATTCCCAACGCAACCGAAAAAGGGCTAAGGTTCTGAAAAACAATGTTATATAGGTGAAATGAGATGCGTTTGTAGCTAATATCCATGCTTAGGTCATTCTTTACATGTCCAAACCGTTCATGTCGCCTGTTGGACATGTTGTAAAATGGAGCGTTTTTAGGTACCTTGAATGGAATGATCAAGAGCGTACTTTGAGGCATCCACCAATAGACAAATCGGAATATTCCGGAATTCGGTATTTACTTGATTCGGTAAGATTGTCGTTGGAAATGCTAAGAAATGGGGCATCAAACTTGATCCAAAATTAAACATGTCAGGCAAGTCGTCCGATCAGCTTCATAAGCTCATTCATTCCCTGAACAAACAGGAAAAAAGGCACTTCAAAATCTTCGCCGGTCGACATACAATCGGCGAGCAGAATAATTACGTTGTGTTGTTTGATGCAGTGGAGCGCATGAAGGAATATGATGAAACCATATTGCTCAAAAAGTTCAGCTCCGAATTATTCATCAACAACTTCAGCATCACGAAAGGTCGCTTGTATGAAACAATTCTGCGCAGCCTTGACGTGTTTCATCACAACTCCTCTGTTGATGCGCAGCTGTGGAAAGAATTGCACTACGCAGAAATTCTCTATAAGAAAACGTTGTACGAACAATGTGCGAAGCGTTTGAAGAGTGCACGAAAGCTTGCGGAGAAATACGAGAAGCATGCAGTGCTTGTTCAGATTCACACGTTGGAGAAAACACTGGTGGAACAGGAGAGTTATGCCGGAATGAGTGAAGCAGATATTCTGGGCATTCTCAAAGAAGACCAGGTTGTTGCAGATCACATCAACACGTACAACGATTTGTGGAATGTGAAGAGTCGCTTGTTCATGATGCTGAATACGAAAGGTCGTGCACGCGGAACAGAGCAGTTCGAGGAATTCAAAGCCTTGATTGATGCATCACTCGGAAATAAGTCGCCGGAGAACTTAACGGTGTCGTCGCGCTTCATGTATCACCACACGTACAGTGCGTATTATTTTGCGGTGAGTGATGCGGAGAATTGTCATTACCATCTTGCTGCGAACGTAGCACTCATTGAGGCAAACACAGAAATATTCAGTGACGAACCAAATGTGTATTTCGGTGTATTGACGAATCTGATTTACGTTTGTTCACGATTGAAGCGATATAGTGAAGTGCTTGTGAATCTGAATAAGCTTCGCGCGCTGCCAGAGAAACTCGACACAGCACGCAATGAAGATCTCGAAGTGAAATTGTTTGCGAGTGCGAACAGTTTAGAGCTTGCCTTGTATAATTCCATCGGACAATTCGATAAGGCTGCTGCACTTGTCCCAAAGATTGCCGAAGGACTCGAGAAGTTTGACGGACGCATCAGCAAAATCCGTGAAGCACATTTTTGTATCAGTTGTGCGGTTGCATTGTATGGCGATGGAAAATTGCAACAATCACTTCGCTGGACATCGCGATTGCTCAACGACACAGCAGTCGGAAAAAACGAGTGGATTTTCGCAACAGCTCAGGTGTTCTCACTCATTCTGCACATCGAACTCGATCACCGCGATTTGATTCCATATACAGCTCGCTCTGTACAACGTTATCTCAAAACACGCAATCGTTCTTTCCAATTTGAGAATGTGTTTCTGAAATTCACGGAGAAAGTCGTGAAGAGCGGCGATGTAAACGAGATGCCGCCGTTGTATGCAGAGCTTAACAATCAGCTCGCGAAACTCGAAGAAGATCAGTTCGAAAAAACTGCCTTTGAGTATTTCGATTTTCCCGCATGGGCATCCGCAAAAGTTACCGGAAGAAATTTCAGGGATGTGATTGTGGAGAAGGCGGGAGTGACGGAGGAGCTCGGTTAATCAGTGCGCAATTTTCAATACGCAATGCGCAGTAAGTTAGCACAGACGATTTACTGCGCATTGCGTATTGGGAATTGACTATTGCGCATTGAAACTATCCCAGCCTTGTGCTTTAATCTCGTGACTTGTATTCGATTTCGAAATCAGATTCACGCCAGCACTTTTATCAGTCATATATCCGATAACGGTGATGTCCATATTTCCTTTGATCTTTTCGAAATCGTCGGCATTGATTGTGAAGAGCAATTCATAGTCTTCTCCGCCATTGAGTGCACACGTGGTGGGATCGATTCCAAAAGTACGCGCGCGATCGTAAGTCATCGGGTCAATCGGAATTTTCTCTTCGTACAAAACAGCCCCGAGATCTGATTGCGTACAGATGTGCATGAGCTCAGAAGCAAGTCCGTCGGAAATATCAATCATCGATGTTGGTTGCAATCCTAATTCAGCAAACAGGATTGGCATATCGATACGCGCTTCTGGTTTCAACTGGCGCTCGAGTACGTAATCATTTCCTTCGAGATCGGGTTGTGCACCAGGATGCGCTTTGAAAACTTCTTTCTCGCGTTGCAGCAACGTCAATCCCATGTATGCACCACCGAGATCGCCGGTTACGCATATGAGATCTTTCTCTTTTGCTCCGTTGCGATACGTGATTTTATCTTTTTTCCCTTCGCCGATAATTGTTGCGGAGATCGTCAATCCTGAAACAGATGAAGTTGTATCGCCACCCACTAAATCAACCTGGTAACGTTCGCAGGCAAGCAGCAATCCCGCATACAATTCTTCGAGTGCATCAACCGGAAAACGACTCGACACTGCAATGGAAATCAGCAGCTGTTTCGGCGTCGCATTCATTGCGCAGATGTCGGAAAAATTAACGGTCGCAACTTTGTAACCGAGATGTTTCAGCGGTACGTAACTCAAATCGAAGTGAACTCCTTCGGTGAGCATGTCGGTAGAAACAACCTGCACGTTTTCTCCTTCGCCGATTACTGCGGCGTCATCACCAATTCCTTTGATACTCGACTTGTGTTTGAGTACTATATTCTCAGTAAGGTGACGAATGAGTCCGAATTCACCGATTTCGGAAATTGGTTTGCGTGCAGAATTTTCTAACATGGTGCAAAGATAGTCGTTGTCGACGATGCACCGAATGCCGTGAATTCAGTTCTAATATTTGATTAAGCGCAGCGTTTGCTGTGCAGAACCCGAGATGACATTGGCAACATAAACTCCGGATGGCCAATCTGCTGTTTCCAGGACCAGTGTGTTCTCCGTGATTTGCCGGGAAAATATTTCCTGTCCTGTAACGTCAAAAATCGTAACCTGAACAGTGTGACCGGCGATCAGGTTCAGTGTGAGCTGATCACTGAACGGATTTGGATAAGATGCCATTACCAACACAGCACCCTGTTCTACTATTCCTACGCATGCATTCACCGTAATTACATCTGAAGCAGTATCAGCACAACCAATGGAATCTGTGTAAACATACGTGATCGTGTGAACACCAACACCCGCTGTACCGGGACTGAAATTGGTTCCACTTACACCAGTACCGCTGAACGTGCCACCCGAAGGAGATGCGCTGGATGAAAGTGAAAGCGTTGCATCATCAACACAAACCGAATTGTTCGTAATAGCAAGAGACGCTACCGGAAGCGGATTTACGACTGTAGTGAAGTACGCAGTGTCCATGCAGCCTGCTACACTGGTCCCAACAACAGTATGCGTAGTCGTGCTGGTGGTGAGATAACCTATTGGACTGCCCGTTATATTCAACGGCATCCAGTAATAGGTGAAAGCACCAGTTGCAGCGAGTACGGCGTATGAACCTGAACATACCGGCGATTGTCCATTTGCAGTAACGACAGGGTTGGCGTTTACAAAAACGAAAAAGCTGTCTGAAGCAATGCATCCGTTTGAATCTGTTCCGGTAACCCAGTACTGGGTTTGTCCTACCGCAGGAAAATCGATGACGTTCGACCCGGTCAGATTTCCAGGCATCCATTCATACGTTGCTGCCCCAATTGCAGAAAAGAACACCGTATCCGTTTCGCACAGCGATCCGGTGTATGAAGCATTCACCGTTGGAAGTGCATGTACTGTAATTGCAATTGTGTCGTTGTCAACGCAGCCGTTATTATCAACGCCGTTCAAGACATACGTGGTGGAGGTTGCAGGGAATGCGAGTGTTGTATCATCGGATGGAGCACTTAATGTTGCTGGCGGAGTCCACGAGTAAAAGCTGGCTCCGGAGCCGGTTAACGTTAATGTATCACCGTTACAGATGGACATTGCGGTTGCTGTTGCGACAACAACCGGTAGGGTATTGACGGTGACTACAACTGAATCGATACCTGTGCATCCGTTCGCATCGGTTCCGGTTACTGTGTAAGTTGAATTTGCAGTTGGTGCTACCATTAACGGAGAGCCGCTCATAGCAATTGGTTGCCAATTATAAGACAATGCGCCGCTTGCAGAAATCTGAGTTGAATCACCTTCGCAGATTGCGGATGTAGAGACGGATGCAGTAATGGTTGCAGGCGGATGAACAGTAATGCTGATGTTTTGATCGTATGTACAACCTCCATCACCGGTAGCAGTTACCGTGAATGTTGTACTGGAAGCAGGCATCACCATCACAGAATCATTCGTAATGTTTCCCGGATTCCAAACGTAACTCAGTGCGTTGCCTGCAACAGTCAGCATGGAAGAATCGCCGGGACAAAAGGCGGTCGATGACGCAGATGCTACTGATGTGAGTCCGGTTACAACAATGGTATCAACGCCTATCGTGCAACCCTGACGCACCATCACAGTGTAAGTGCCGGGAGTGTTAAACGTTGTTGCAGCTGTTGTTGCTCCATCGCTCCACAAAATTTCATCGTACGTTCCGGTGATGGTTAAAGCTGTTGTGGCGCTCGGACACAGCAACCAGGTGTTCCCCTGATCAATGTTTACAGAAGCCAAAGGTTGTGGAATTGTAAAATCGGCATTCACCCACTCCAGGTTATTGAGGAAGGTGAAGTTGGCCGTGAGTATTGGGTCGCCGGAAGTAAAAGTTGCATGCACAACTGCCAGTCGGTATACACCTGCAGATGGTTCCAGGACTTCCGACGCCATCTTCGGAAGCATCATAGCGCCGTTTGTTGCACCGTTACACGAAGTGAAATCGCGAACTGCAGTCCAGTTGTGATTGACCACATCATAAGCGCGTGAAAAAAGATTCGGTGTTTGATTCGCCTGACCTGCGAGGTAAGTTGAGTTATCGCACCAACCGAAAAATACTTTCGTACCATCGGAACTGCGCGACGCCATCGGCTGCATATCCATGATAACCTGATTCGGAGCCGTTCCCCATGTACCACGACCAGCATTGACGTTTGCAATGTCCATAGCATTGAACATGCCGTTGTGCCACGTGATGTCGTACATATGATGCCATAAGCCGAAGAATATAGCATACGCATTGTTTCCGTTGCAGATTGTGGTCAGAAAATGTGGATCTCCATTTACGTCAACAACAAGATCGCCGTCGAATCCACAGGTCGCGAAATTTCCGGGTGTAATGTTTGAGCTTATGCAACTGAACTGCGAAATATCAACCTGCATAGGAGCGGACCAGGTATTACCTCCATCTGTTGTGCGATAAAAAACAGGATAGAATGAAAATGCTGCTGGCCCCGGAGTAATATGGGTGAGCAGACAAATCCATCCGTATTGTCCTGTGGGATCGAATGCAATGTTAATGTCTGCGACCTGGGCCACTCCCGAGAAAGCCGTATTAAAAGGTGTATTCAAAGTTGCGTTCGTACTCCAAACAAAATCATTACTTCCATTCCAGACACCTTTGTAAACGCGGTATCCTGTGTAGTTGGTGCCGTTAAAAATTCCATCTGTTGCCCACATTATTCCGTTGGCACCTTTGCACATGGAAGTTGGAATGTATGCCTGGGAATTGTTCGCCTGATTGTAACTCTCTGTATTTCCAGTTCCATCGAGTTTGCGTACACCACTTACATGTCCGTTGAAAGTTGAACCTACTGTCGGAGCCATGTATGATAAATACGCATTCGTAGGGACAGTGTTTCCAACCGGATTGTAAATTGCGACCTGCGGAAATCGTGCACCGTTCGTTCCGTTTACTGAAAGTGGATTTACCACACCCAGATTGTTTGACCACGTAGCTCCGTCATCCGTTGAAATGTCATAGCGTAACTGCCCGCTGTGTCCGCCAAAAACTCCTGCGTTATTTCTGTGAATGAAAACTACTGTATTGAGATCGTTGTCTACCGCAATTGCATTGGTTGAACCTTCAACATTCGTAAAGGCGTTTGAAGAAGTGCCAACTGTTGCTGTTTGAGCGCAAGGTTGTGCAGAAAGTGCGCTGGTTAAAAGCGCACAGAATACAAGAATCGTAAATGCTTTGTGCATAGGTGGGGGGTTATAAGGAGTAGCAAAATTAAGAAAGTCGAGGAACAGATTATTCGTTTAATGACGATGGTGTATTGGCCCAAACCGCGAAATTCACCGAATCTTGAACTTAAAGGCTGCATCATAGTTCCGGTATTAATACACTTCCGGATTCAACATCCTCGGTACTCCACATTCATAGTGTTTCACAACAATGCGAACCGGATCGCCGATTTTGAAATTGTAGTTCTTCAATGGAATTTCAAACGCACTCAAATTGATGTCGTCGAATTTCATGCTGATGGTGTCGTTGATCGTCACACTCGCAGTTGCAAAGCGTTTTACAGAATCAGAACAATTCACGTATGGATTCTGCATGTAATGATTCTTATTCTGAAACGTTCCTTCGAACACTTTCTCGTAAGTCGTATTGCAGTTGCAGTCGAATACCACTTTGGGTTTTGTTAGGCCTTCGTCAACAGCAGTGTAGCCCAGGTAAATGATTAAAGCAAGAACGGCGAATTTCATAGGTCAATTTACTCTGAATTCAGCCCACTCAAAAACAACGTTTATCGACCCGATTTTCCCCTTGTCGAAACCTTGTTAATAACGCTTGCAGGAATACCTAAAACTAGGTACTTTTGTCCTGTATTTAGATTTGATCTAAATAAGAATAGACTAACAATTAGCTGAAAATCAACATGATAACAGTTAGCGAAAATGCAAAGAGCCACGCGCTCGAGCTTATTAAGGCAGAAAACAAGCCTGTAGATTCATTTATCCGCGTTGGTGTGGATAGTGGAGGGTGTTCTGGCCTCTCATACAAACTTGAATTCGACAACGTATTGCGCGAAGGCGATCAGGTTTTTCAGGACAAGGGAATCAAGGTCGTGATCGATCGCAAGAGTTTTCTTTATCTCGCAGGAACCGAACTGGATTATTCAGGTGGACTGAACGGAAAAGGTTTTGTGTTTAATAATCCGAATGCATCACGCACGTGCGGTTGCGGAGAATCGTTCTCCGTTTAAAGTTCTCGGTTCTCAGTTGAGAGGGATAATATATGTCAGAAAATAAAAACGAAATATTAGAAGAGCACATCGCATCGGACTACAAGTATGGTTTCGTGTCCGATATCGATACAGAGTTTGCGCCGAAAGGTTTGAACGAAGACATCGTGCGCTTCATTTCCAATAAGAAAAATGAACCGGAGTGGATGCTCGAGTATCGCCTTAAAGCTTTTCGTCATTGGTTGACGATGGAAGAGCCGAAACATTGGGCGCATCTCGATTATCCGTCAGTAGATCTTCAGGATATCAGCTACTATGCTGCTCCGAAGAAAAAACCAACGGTTACGAGCATGGATGAAGTTGATCCTGAATTGGTGAAGACATTCCAGAAGCTCGGAATTTCACTCGAGGAACAAAAACGACTTGTGGGAATGGAGTCGCGCATTGCAGTTGATGCTGTAATCGACTCTGTTTCTGTGAAAACTACTTTCAAAGAAGTACTCGCTGAAAAAGGAATTATTTTTTGCTCATTCTCAGAAGCAGTACAGGAACATCCGGAACTCATTAAGCAATACATGGGCTCTGTAGTTCCGTATACCGACAATTATTATGCTGCGCTTAATGGTGCGGTTTTCAGCGACGGATCGTTCTGTTATATTCCGAAGGGCGTTCGTTGCCCAATGGAATTGAGTACGTACTTCCGTATCAATTCAAGCGGAACTGGTCAGTTCGAAAGAACACTGATCGTAGCAGATGAAGGTGCGTATGTAAGTTACCTCGAAGGTTGCACGGCTCCTGCTCGCGATGAAAATCAATTGCATGCAGCAGTGGTAGAAATCATTGCGCAGAAAGACGGCGAAGTGAAATATTCCACGGTGCAAAACTGGTATCCCGGAGATAAAGAAGGCAAGGGCGGCATTTACAACTTCGTAACGAAGCGTGGAATCTGCGCCGGATCAAATTCAAAAATTTCGTGGACGCAGGTTGAAACAGGATCTGCCATCACGTGGAAATATCCTTCAGTAATTCTCAAAGGAGATAATTCTGTTGGAGAATTTTACTCTGTTGCTGTTACAAACAATTATCAGCAAGCAGATACCGGCACGAAGATGTTGCACATCGGAAAAAACACGAAGAGCACAATCATCTCGAAAGGAATTTCTGCAGGCAAGAGCAACAACAGTTACCGTGGATTAGTGCGTATTGCAAAAGGCGCGAAGAACGCACGCAACTTCTCTCAGTGCGATTCATTGCTCATGGGCGACAAATGCGGAGCGCATACTTTCCCGTATATCGAAATTCATGATTCAACCGGAATTGTAGAACACGAAGCAACTACTTCGAAGATTGGTGAAGATCAGTTGTTCTATTGCAATCAGCGTGGAATTAACACGGAGAAAGCAATTGGATTGATTGTGAATGGATATTGCAAAGAAGTATTGAATCAGTTACCAATGGAATTTGCTGTAGAGGCACAAAAACTTCTCGCCGTTTCCCTCGAAGGAAGTGTTGGATAAAATTGCCACGAAGAATCAAAGACTTAAAGTCACACAAAGAATATGATCTCGATTAAGAATTTACATGCATCAGTAGACGGAAAAGAAATTCTCCGTGGATTGAATCTCGAAGTGAAAGCCGGCGAAGTTCACGCTATCATGGGACCTAATGGTTCCGGGAAAAGCACGCTGGCATCTGTTCTCGCAGGAAGAGAAGATTACGAAGTAACTGAAGGCGAAGTTTCTTTCGGTGGAAAAGATCTGCTCGACATGTCGGCGGAAGATCGCGCCCGCGAAGGATTGTTTCTTGCTTTTCAGTATCCGATAGAAATTCCGGGTGTGAGCAATATCAACTTCCTGAAGACGGCGATCAATGAGATTCGCGAGTACAAAGGACTTGGTCCGATCGATCCAAAAGAGTTTTTGGCGCTCGTGAAAGAGAAACAAAAACTTGTGGAGCTCGACGGCAAGCTTGCGAATCGTTCGGTGAACGAAGGATTCTCCGGCGGCGAGAAAAAACGCAATGAGATTTTCCAGATGGCGATGCTTGCACCGAAGCTGGCTATTCTCGACGAAACAGATTCTGGTCTGGATATCGATGCGCTTCGTATTGTTGCGAATGGAGTAAATCTTCTGCGCAACGAAGGAAGAGCGTTCATCGTAGTAACGCACTATCAGCGTTTGCTCGATTATATCGTTCCGGATTATGTACACGTTCTTTACAACGGACGCATTGTAAAATCGGGTCCGAAAGAACTTGCACTTGAGCTGGAAGAAAAAGGGTACGATTGGATTAAAGCAGAAGCAAACGTTGAGGCATGAGCGCAGTGGCAGAAAAAACATTGACGTCCCGAATTCTCAGCGGCATTGAGAGTAAACTTCCTTCCTTGTACGGAGATGGTCACGCGCGTCGTGAAGCCGTAACGTATTTGCAGGAGAAGGGAATTCCATCGAAGAAGTGGGAGGACTACAAATACATCAATCCCGAAGGACTTTTCCGCATCGGAGAATTCATGTCGAACGCACCGGTGATCCGTGAAGTAACGGAACTCGATGTAGAACGCATGACTGTTATTCCCGGAGCGATGAAACTGGTGATTGTGAATGGAGTGTTTAATCCATCACTCAGCAAGCTAGACCGTTTGCCTGCAGGTATAACTGTAAAATCTATCGACGATGCAGTATTGTCGGACGCAGTTGCAAAAACGCACTTCGGCAAACAGGCAATCACAACGAGCGATCCATTCATCGCGTGGAATACAGCTTTGAATATTGGCGGCGTATTCGTACACATTGCAGCAAATACACAATGCGAAGTTCCGATTCACATTCTGCACATTGCAGGAAATGAAGCGGCTTCTACATGGCATCCGCGTAATCTCATTGTAGCCGATCGCGATTCTAAAGCAGAAGTGCTGGAATCGTTCGAGACAATTGGCCCTGTGAAAACATTGACGAATGTCGTGACAGAAGTTGTTGCCGGAATGAACGCGCATCTTGATCACTACCGCTTACAGGTGGAAGGTGAAGCGGGACATCAGGTGAACACGACGCATGTGCTGACTCACAAGGGAAGCAATTACACAACGCATACCTATTCGCTCAGCGGTGCATGGGTACGCAACAATCTTCATATTGGATTCGCGGACCAGCATACTGAAACGTATTTGTACGGCTTGTATGTTCTTGATAAAGCACGCGTGGTTGATAATCACTCGGTGGTCGATCACTCGTTGCCGAATTGCATCAGCAACGAATTGTATAAAGGTGTGATGAGTGGAAAATCAACCGCGGTTTTCAACGGCAAGATTTTCGTTCGTCGCGACGCGCAGAAAACAAATGCGTATCAGACCAACAGGAATATATTGTTGAGCGATGACGCAACGATCAATACCAAACCACAGTTGGAGATCTACGCCGACGATGTGAAATGTTCGCATGGAACATCAACAGGTCGCCTGGATGAGGATGCATTGTTCTATCTGCGTGCACGTGGAATCGGTCAGACAGCTGCACGTAAATTACTTGTTCGTGCTTTCGTTGAGGAAGTGGTAGACAAAGTTCCTAACGAAGCGGTGAAAGTATATGTCGAGAATCGTCTCGACGATTTATTTGCCTGAAGAATATGAAAACGGAAACGACAACGGTAAGTGTTTACGACGTGCAGAAATACCGTCGCGATTTCCCTATTCTTTCCCGGCAGATCAACGGCAAGCCACTCGTTTATTTCGATAATGGCGCAACTACACAAAAGCCAAAGCAGGTAATTGATTCAATCGTCAATTACTATTCTTCATACAACGCGAACATTCACCGAGGCGTTCACCGTTTAAGCCAGGAAGCATCGGCAGCATACGAAGCAGCACGCAGAACTGTACGCAATCACATTGCCGCAGCTAACGACGAAGAAATTATTTTCACACGTGGCACTACAGATGCAGTGAATCTCGTGGCTCACGCATACCTGCGCAATCGCCTTCAACCGGGAGATGAAATTGTGATTACCGGAATGGAACATCACTCGAACATTCTTCCCTGGCAGCAACTGTGCGAAGAGAAAGGCGGCATACTTCGCGTAATTCCGGTAACTGAATCCGGTGAACTCGATCAGTTAGCCATTCAGAAAATATTTTCACCGAAAACGAAATTCTTCGCATTCACGCACGTGTCGAATACACTCGGGACCATTAATCCTGCGAAGGAACTTACTTCATTTGCACACGAACACAACGTTCCGGTTTTCATTGATGGTGCACAGGCAATTCCGCATCTCGAAGTTGACGTTACAGACATCAATTGCGAGTTCTATTGCTTTTCAGGACACAAAGTGTATGCACCAACCGGAATCGGAGTACTCTATGTGAAGAAGGACGTACTTGACGATATGCAACCGTATCAAACCGGTGGAGGAACAATCAAGACGGTTACATTCGAAAAAACAGAATACGTTTCCGGTCCGCTGAAGTACGAAGCCGGAACTCCGAACATCGAAGGCGCAATCGGCTTAGGTGTGGCACTCGATTATGTCAATGAAATCGGCATGGCGAATATTGCAGCACACGAGCATGAGCTTTTCGTGTACGCAAAAAGTAAGTTGCAGGAAATTCTGAACATTCGTTTTATCGGAGAGGCAAAAAATCAAGCCGGTGTAATTTCATTCGTCGTAGGAAATATTCACCCGTTCGATATCGGAACGATTCTCGATCAGCAGGGAATTGCAGTTCGTACGGGTCATCATTGTACACAACCGCTGATGAGTTGCTTCGGAATTCCGGGCACAGTTCGCGTTTCTTTCGCGCTATACAATACGACAGAAGAAGTCGATCAGTTAATCACTGCTTTGCAGAAAGCGGTAAAAATGTTGAGTTGAGCATGAGCATCGCTGAAACAGAAAGTGAAATTGTAGAAGAGTTCGGCATGTTCGAACAGTGGGATGATAAGTACCAGTACATCATTGATCTGGGCAAGTCGCTCGCACCAATGGATGAGAAACTGAAGACCGAAGAGCGATTGATAAAAGGTTGCCAGAGCCGTGTCTGGTTACATACTGAGTTGAAAGATGGGAAAGTATATTTTACTGCTGATAGTGATGCAATCATTACGAAAGGCCTTGTGGCGTTAATGGTGCGTGTTTTATCGGAACATACAGCGAAAGAGATTGTGGACGCACCGTTGAACTTTATCAACGAAATCGGATTGAAGGATCACTTGTCTCCAACACGTTCGAACGGTTTGTTGTCGATGGTGAAACAAATGAAACTGGATGCACTTGCTTTAACTGCGAAGAATTGATATGAATACAATCATAGTTTCGAAAGATGCTGAACTCGGGCAAAAAGTCATTGACGCGATCAAGACATGCTACGATCCGGAAATTCCTGTAGATATCTGGGAGCTGGGACTTATTTACGAAATCAACATCAACGATGAGAATGAAGTTCTTGTTCGAATGACATTGACATCTCCGAATTGTCCGGCAGCAGAAACTTTGCCAGCTGATGTGGATATGAAAGTGCGTGAGATTCGCGGTATCAAGTCGTGCAAAGTGGAGATTACGTTTGAGCCACCGTGGGATAAGGAGATGATGAGTGAAGTGGCGCAGCTTGAACTCGGGTTCATGTAATAAACGGCAAGAAGGCAGTAAGCAGTTGGGTAGTAGGCACTCAAAGCAATGGAAGAAATAACAAACAGAGTCGCGAACAGTGGATTGATCACAATCGATCTTGGGGATATGTATCCTGAGGGCGAGCGTGTGCTGTTTGACATCAAGGACCGTTTGTTTCAGGGATTGATTTTACGGGAGAAAGATTTCCGTGAATTTATTGCTACTCACGATTGGGCTCAGTATAAAGACAAGTACGTTGCGTTGACGTGTACAGCCGATGCCATCATTCCCGATTGGACATGGATGTTACTTGCATCGGCACTAGAACCATTCGCTAAGAAAATCGTGTTCGGTGATCTGGAGAAACTTGAGACGGTTTTGTTTGACGAATTGCTTTCTTCGCTTAACGCAGAGCAATACCGTGATCAGCGCATTGTTGTAAAAGGATGCGGCGACAAACCCGTTCCGAAAACAGCGTATATCGAAATGGTTCGTAAGCTGCAACCGGTGGTGAAGAGCATCATGTACGGTGAGCCGTGCTCTACGGTGCCGATTTATAAGCGACCAAAGTAACATTCTCTTTTTTTGACCACGAAGTACACTAAGACACAAAGTTTAGTGTTTCGTGATTTAGAAGTGCGTCGTGGATTTGAGCAGTCCACCTTTGTAATATTCTTCACGGATTTTCTCCCCATTTTCACTGTAGTAGTTCCACGCTCCATCTTTAAGAAACGTAATGCAGAGTATGCCAGAGAGAATGATCTCGTCAAACCCTGTTTTTTTGACAACCACTGCAATGCCTGCGCTGTCCACTATTGGATACTTCACCGTAAATGCCTGCGGAAGATATTTTCCTTCGGATTCAAGTACGCCGTTTTCGTGAAACATGAACCAAGTTCCTGTTGGCACGAAGCACCTCGTATTACATCTTTCGGATTCGTAAATATCAAACGTCGTACTGTCACGGATTATATATGATCCGGAAATATCAGAGTAATGAGAGTAAGTGCCCCATTGAAAAATAGTGCCGGTCTCATTCCAAAAGTCTATAGACAAAAAACCTGTGTCTGAATTGATTTCCATATATGCAAGAAGACCACTTCTTGTCCATCGACGCAATGTGTCGCAGTACTCGTGATTTTTCTCGACATACTCGTCTGATTTGTTTCCGTTCCCGAAGTAGTGTGTCACGCGCCGGTGAAACTGAGAAGTGTCAATCCATTCAATTGTGCAAACAAGGATAGCGCTGTCGTCATACACATATTCAGTGTTCGAAACCGAATCCAGTATATGTGGATAATTTGCATAGACATCTTCGAACGGTTTTTCATGAATTGGATATTGGGCGAAACCATTGATCGAATATTGCAGCAGTATGATCAAGAATATGTTCTTCATAAAAGACATTAGTTCAGTGATAAATTGTCTTTCGCAACAACCCACCTTCATAATATTCTTCCCGAATTTTCTTTCCGAACTCATCGTAAAAAGCCCATTGTCCATCGCGTAGCAGGACGTCTCCCTCCAAGACTATCAGGACAAAAGTTCCAGGTGGATAACAGGGACTTTCGTATACAAGTGTGTCTTGGTAGACTTGTTCTGATTCGAACTGAATGGGTAAATAGTTGCCGCTTGATTCTAATTGACCATTTGAGTGAAATGTGTGCCACGTGCCAATCGGGGCGTAGCAACCATAGTCGCATGGTTTGGAATTGTATTTTATTTCATTCACAGTGTCTTCAATCAGGATCGGAGGTTGAATCTTTCCCAGCAATTTGTATTCACCGCGTTGTCGGATTCGATTGGAACTATCGTGATAATCAATGGAAATGTATCCGGCACTCGAGTAAACATCAAGATGTGTAAGAAATCCGTCAGAGTCCCAGTGCCACGAGGTATCATACTTCATTGCGTAACGCTGAGAGTACTCTTCTCTTTTGTTCCCGTTCCACCAATATTTTGTAACGTGCCGATCCTGAGCGCTCCCTGTGTCACGCCATTGATAAACTTCGTCTGGTTTTGCGCCGTTACGAAATGTCCAGATTTGTGTTTGTGTAAGAGAATCGAATCTGTAAACCTGCTGGGCGATTGCATTTGCGCCTAAGAGCATACATAGAAAAGCGAATGGCCGTCTCATGCATCAATAATCCCCGCCTCGATAAAAAGCCACAAAAAAAAGGTCGCCTTCCGACGACCCTTGCATTCACATATTTATTTTATATAATTCGGCGACTCACATTCCTGCCAGTACTCTACAATCTTTCGGATTGTGGCTTTCAGTTTTTCGGAACTTGAAGGTTTGACAAAAAATCCCTGAACTGATTTGGAGTAGGCGTTGATCACATGATCCTGATCGTTCCGCGTGGTGAAGAAAAGATAGGGAATGCACTTGAGCCTTAAATTTTCATTGTTGTGAATCTGCTCCCGGAGTGCCATACCGTTAAGTTTGGGCATGTCGATATCGGAGAGAATAATGAATGGCTCTATCGGACTCTGCTGCAAATACTCGAAGGCCAATTCACCATCCTTGAAAAAGATAATCTCGTTACCGAAATCCAGTTCAGTAAAAACGTTCAGCATATACTGCTGGTCGTCGCCGTCGTCCTCAATTACAATTATTGGTCCTGTCTTATTCATAGGTATGGTTGGGGTTATACCAGAGTGCGAAATTACGCATTGAAACTCCGGGTTTAACAACAATTCATCGCGGATAATGCCGAATAGGGCTAAAAAGAAAAATCCCCTGCATTTAAACAGAGGATTTTCCATGTATAACGAGGTTTTCTACTTTACCAGCATCATCTTCTTCATCGTAGTTTCACCATTTGCTGTAACGCGAACGAAGTAGATTCCCGACGGATGTGATTCACAGTTGATTATTGCCCGTGAACCGGAAACGGTGGTCGACTGAACTGCACGACCGGTCACATCTACTAATTCAACAATCGCACTGTTCTGCGCTGTTGCGAAATCAATCACGAATGATCCATTATTTGGATTCGGCATCAAAGAGAATTCAATTTCTTCCTGCGAATTGACAGCGAGACACAAGTCAACCGTAACGGAGACCGTATCAATTGCACCGCAACCTGTGAGGCTGTCAGTATACGCGTACATGAGATCATGTGAACCCGAACCTGCAGTCATTGGCGTGAAATTATTTCCTGATACACCAGGACCCGACCAGCTGCCGCCGGAAGGAGTTCCGCTCAAAGAGATGGTTGCATCATCAAGACAAATCATTGGAGGAGCAATTCCCGTTACTACTGGAACTGAATTGATCGTTACAGTGATTGCATCGGTAGCTGAACATCCGTTTGCATCCGTTACTACCACCGAATAAGTTCCGCTTGTATTCGCCATTAGCGTTTGTCCGGTTGACATATCACTCCACAAGTATGTAGCGCCAACAATTTGACCGTCGAGGAGAATTGATCCGCCGCACAATGCTGTATCAGCACCAAGGAATACAACCGGATTTGCATTGATCGTAACGTTGATTGTATCATTCGCACCGCAACCGTTTGCATCCGTAACATTCACAGAATAAGTTCCGGTTGCTGTAACCAATAGCGTTTGGTTTGTCGACATATCACTCCACATGTAAGTTGATCCCGCATTGTTCGCATCAAGCGTAACTGTTCCGCCACACTGTGTGATATCCGCACCTAAGCCAATTACAGGCAGAGGTTGAATCGTAAGTGTGAATGTTGTTGGTGCACTGCTTCCGCATGCATTGTCTGCAGTAACACTGATTGTTGTTGTCATTGTTCCCGGCTGAACATCTACTGAGGTAGTTCCTTGTCCTGAAACGATTGAAGCATCACCCGTTACCGACCAGGTGTAACCAGTTGCGCCGCCCACAGGAGAAATAGAGTAGTTGAGTTGCGCAGATCCTGCGCAAACTGCAGTTGTTCCTGAAATTGCAGTTGGAGAGGAAGGAGGACCCGCACCAGGCGTGTAGGTGATAATTACTATACCATCTCCGGTATTGTTTCCACCGGTATTGTTCTGGTTCGTTCCAATGCTGTATGAACCACCGCCCCCGCCGGTTGCATTGATGCTGGCAGAGCCGCCACCGGAATAACCTCCGCCACCGCCACCGCAGTTACAATAACCGTAACCAACAGATCCACCACCACCACCAAGTCCATAAGACCCCGCAGTAAATGTTGTGTTGCTTGAAGTACCGGATACTCCAGTTGAACCATTTGGTGCAAGTGTCCATCCGTTTCCGCCGCGACTGATGTTTGATGGAGTATAGGTATAGTCTAATCCGTTTGCTCCTGCGATTCCACCTGAACCTGGGTTTGAATTTCCATCAACACCATTCTGTGCGGTTACTGCGTGTTGACCAGCGTAATTCGGATCCTGAAAATCAACACCGGCACCACCACCCGCAACAATCAAAACAGTTGTGCCATTGTTCACTCCGGAACCACCGCCACCACCCGAAGAAGATGGATCAGGCATTCCACGCTGACCAACAATAATGGTGAGCACATCGCCAGGATTCACTGCGAAGTCACCTTGCATAGTTGCTCCTAATCCGCCTGCAGGAAACGGAGCCTGGCCTGTAACTTCACCACCCTGTGCACCTTTTGCAGTAATGTTGATTGAAGTTACACAGGGAGGAACTGTAAACGTTTGCGTTGCTCCGGTGTAGTTATACGTAACTGTGGTTTGAGCAGAAATGCTTAGCCACAATGCCGCTGCGACTGAAGCGAGTAAAACTTGTTTCATGTATTTGTGATTTGGGTTTTGCTGTGTAAATGCAGGAGCCGTATGTAATTCACACGACTCCTGAATTTATTTTCCTGTATACACTACATTGAGTGTAGAATAATGAGAAGGTGTGGTGAGCTTCACAATGTAACTTCCGCTACTGAGACCAAGTGCCGCAAAATCAATAGTTGCGTTGTGCTGACCTTCTGATTCATTTCCACTGGTGATATCTGCAACTTTTTCTCCGAGTACATTGTAGAGTTCAAGCGTCATGTCACCTTGCTCCGGCATGGTGTATGTAACAACAGTTGTTTCGTTCGAAGGATTCGGTGCAGCCTGCAACAAAGACGACTGGAAGTTTCCGTACTCTTCCATTCCGGTAATGATTACAGTTTGCGTGTCGATGTAAGTTCCGCAACCATTCTCCATGTAACAGATTACAGTATACGTTCCGCCAAATGCATAAGTGTGCGTTACCGGATTGTTCGTGAGGTTAATATTTCCATCGCCGAAATCCCACATCCAACCATCAACGTCGGTGTTGTTGAAGCTGAATGTAACACTGTTTCCTGACTGAGAAACAATGTTGAATCCGCTGGTAATCGGCATCTGTTGCTGCGTAAGTTGTACAGGAGCGATACACCAGTTATTGTTTTCATTCTGCTCAATGAAGTTATTGTCCGGATCTGTAATTGAAAGAATGTAGTAATCGCCGTTGCAAACACCCGTGAGGTCGATGAACATGTCGGGCAGATTCTGGTCGTAGATGTCGAGCATGCCGGTGTAAATTCCCTGATCTTGTCCGCAACCGCTGATAACACCGAACGGAGAATTCGGAATATCCGCCATGGTGATCGTGTTGCCCAACGTGTCTTCGCACCAACCGTTGTTGTTTGTGCAATCGCCGAGATTGATGAGGCAGAAACTAACTTTTGCACCAGTCTTGATTACCGGCCAGTTATTCGGATCAGCAATCGTTGTGTCTTCCTGCACGAGTTTGAACTGCGACCAACCGTTGATGTGAACGTGACCATGGGATGCATGATAAGTCATTGTTCCCGGAGTCAACGTGTCAACTGCAGTAATAACTCCGCCGTTCTTACGGTAAACAGTTTGTTTCAATTGTTGCGTGGGAGGATTTCCGTTTGGACACAACGATGTTGAGCAAGGAACACTCACCGTATCACACCAGCAGTTGTTGGATCCGTGAATTTCCATTGGACCCCAGCCGATGTTTGGTGTTGCGTTGCTCAAGCGAATCAATCCTGGAGTTTCTGTGTGCTGCTGAACGATGATATCATCAGTCGCGGTCATATCAGGAAGTAACCAGCAGTTGTATGTACTGTCGGGACACATACACCCATTCCCGTTATTCAATGCACACGGACCAAAACTTCCTGGTGGAGTTGGAGGCGGATTGTTGCAGAATGCGATGCTAATATTTTCAAAGTGCCCGGTATCATTAGGAGCTTCATCACGAATTGCAAGCATCCATGTGCCATTTGGATCCTGCCCGGCATTCAGGTTATTCAGAGACCACTCTGGAACGTACGTGCCTGTGAATGGAGTCGGCGCACCCACCAAGGGAACCGGAGCAGCCATGTTGAAGCAAACGTTATTATAATCGTTTGACCCGCCACCCTGATTGTTTGCGATGAAAATGGAATCACCGCTTGGAGAAATCAGAATGATATCGAGATCCCCAACGTATGTGTGCGTGACATCGATACATACCGTGCATAGACCGAATGTTGAATCGGCAACGGAAGGAAGTCCGGAAACAACAATTGGAAGCGAGTGATATTCATTATCACGGATAAGCGCTGTTCCTGTGCTGGAAAATGTTTGCGCGAAAGCTGAACCAGCAAGAAGCATTCCGGCAAGGAGAGTGTAGAGTTTGGTCATGTGTTGAGAATGAGGTTCTAAGGTAAAGAAAAGTGCTGTGTCTGCGACTGTATCTTTTAAGGAAATGCGGCATTAGGACAGATAAATAGCGCATGAAACCGGCCGCTTTTCTGACTTTGTTACTGATTGTGGGCTGCTGCGGTCAAATTCCTGCCCAAACTAATGTTGGCGTGTTCACAACCCGAAGACCCGGTACTCCAACACAGGGTGATACCATTGGTCGTGGACAAGGCGTGTGCCTCGATACGACGGTTATTTCGTTTGTGGTGACAGTCGTTTATCGTGGTGCGATCACGGAGCGCAAATACGCGGGAAATTGTAGCGGGCCACTGCACACAACATCGGGCGGAGCGAAAATATTTTGTTCTGAGATTATTTCACAACCTCAACCAGGCGTGAATGTGCGACTGCCACCCAGAACATTTTATGTGCGATAATTCAGAATGCGCTGAGAATGTTTCGGACATCATTCACATACCCGCCACCAAATAAATTCACATGCACAAGCAAAGGATAGAGGTTGCAATAGTCAACCCGTTTCTGCCAGTTTTTCTCCAGGGGAAAAGCGGCGTTGTACGCTTCATAAAACTGTGTGTCGAATCCGCCGAAGAGTTTTGTCATAGCAATATCCATTTCGCGATTTCCAAAATAAACTGCGGGATCGAAAATCGAAGGACCTTTGGAACTGAACAGAATATTTCCGCTCCACAAATCGCCGTGAAGGAGTGCTGGTTTTTCGTTGGGGAATATTTCAACGATGCGCTTGCAAAAATTTTCCGCCGCAGTGAGATCCGTTCGGTCCAATGCGCCACTATCGAGAGCCCGCTTTACCTGTGGAAGGATTCTTTCGTTGGTGAAAAACGCGGACCATGAATCGTGAAAGGTGTTGCTTTGCGGAAGTGAACCAATGTAATTGTCGTGATCAAGTCCAAACTGATTTGCACTACAATTGTGCATGGTGGCAAGTAAACGTCCTGCTTTTTGCCAGTCGATGGGACCAGTCCCGATAAAAGTCAGAAGCAAGTAGGAATGGCCTTCAACATCTCCCAAAGAAATCACCTCAGGAATTGCGAAGCCGGAATATTTCTTCAGGAGAGCAAGTCCGTTCTTTTCTGTTTCAAACATGTTTGGGTATAGACTCGCGTTGTTCCACTTCACGAAGTAATTTCCGGAAGTAGTTTCAATGCGCGCAGTTTGAATGATGCTTCCGCCTCCAACGAATTTCAGCTGGACGACTTTGGCGCCAAGCTCTTTTTCAATACGCGATTTAACAGGCTCAGGAAGCATCTCGCGAAGTTAACCGGTATGAATCTTGCAACAATAAATTGAATCAATTACCTTTCAGTATGCTTAGGAGATTTCTTGTGATCGTATTGTGTCTGTTCCTAAACGCGACAGTTTATTCGCAGTCGGCACCGGACACAACAAAGCGTGCGGAGATGGTTACAATCGATTCGATTTCCTCCAACGAGCTTGGATCAATGATACTCGATAAGCATGTAACGGGCTTCACTCTTACCTGGTACACGACGGAAGCGGTTTATACGTATAATATTTCCGGCAATGCTGTATTCGGTGAAGCAACGACAAAAATTCTCGCGCTTCCCCGGGGAACCAGAATCGCGATGACCGAAATCAACCGCAAGGAAGATGATGGATCAACAACTTTCGCTCCGGCCAAAATTTATATCATCAAATAGCTATGCAGATTCGATTTTTCATACTCATTTTTTTGCTCAGCGCTTCGGTCGCATTTGCTCAAACTTCGAAAACAGATACAGTTCAACGCGGATATTATATTCCGTTCGGACCAAATTACATGTCGTGTAAAGTGGAAATAACTCCGTTGGGAAAGAAGGCCTTTTTTGCAAACACCACGGGGAACAAGCTTCCTGATTCCTTAATGAACATCATTAGTTATCTGGAACCGGGATCCGTAGTCGCGTATACTGAAGTAACGGTTATGAGTAAAGGAATGCTCGAAAAAGTGTCAGGCAGGCGATATGTAGTCGGAACTACCAACACGAGTTTTGTAAAGCGCGATCCTTTTTATCCGGACACGTTGACAGCAAAAGAAATCGCTGCGATTGAACTTGATCCGCATGTTTACCAATTTTCTGTGTCGTGGTTTGCAGGTGGCAGCATGTCTAACTATGAACTCACCGGCAATGGAGTTTTCGGAAGTGCACGCACGGCGATTGAAGCTTTGCCATCAGGCACCAAAGTTTACTTTGAAAATATTCGCAGAAAGGAAGATGATGGATCCAAGCGAGTGATGCCAGCAGAAATTCATGTTGTAAGATGAAGTATTTATTCATTCTCACTTTCCTGATTTCTCTTGCCGGATCGGTTTCGGCACAGGATACATTTTACGTGAAGAAAAAGCAGCCAAGACAAGTTGTGAATAATGCACGACCTGCGTGGACGGCAGACAACAAAGATTCTATTGTGTCATACACGGTGGAATTTCAAAGACCCGGCAGCAACGTGTATGTAGTTTTGCACGAGAAAGGTCCATACCTGAATCATCCAACTGCTGCATACGGCCCGAATGGATTGGTGCGTTTAATCTACACGGATATAATTGCGATTGATCAGAATGGCGTCCGGTACAGGCAACCCGATTTGGTCAAATACAATGGTGTGACTGTGCCGTTGAAAGCGCCGAAGTAAAAATCAACGAATCCAATACGCGTACTTGTCAATCTGTGTTCGCTTCCAACCAAGTTCCTTAAATGCAAGTTCCGCGTTGAATTTTACGATTGAAGTAAACGTGTGAATATTCCCCGTGTTTTCTTTGACCACAAAATGTTTTGGATTGCGTTCGTCCAAACCAAAACCGCATTGACGGATTTCATTGAGCAAAATGGAATTACTGCGATCCGGAGCCGGTAACCCATACAATGTCCCCAGACGTCGTACGTCAACTATACTCGTAAACACGATACGTTGGTTTGTGAATCGTATTTCCACCAGCGAAGTTCCACCTTCCGGCGAATGGTATCCAACCTGATCAGGATCACCGTACTGAATTTCGCCATTGGAATGTGGCGCAGGAACCGGTGCAGAGAACATTTCCGG
This sequence comes from Flavobacteriales bacterium, assembly GCA_040377305.1. Lineage (GTDB taxonomy): Bacteria > Bacteroidota > Bacteroidia > Palsa-965 > Palsa-965. Next base: position 137,767 of record JBEIPA010000007.1, read on the forward strand.
GATTCGTGAAATGGTTTCCTTCTGAAATTGTTTCGCTCTGTAAACAAACCAGAAAGGAAGGAGCAGTGCGTATCCGGCAAGGCCAATGATCGGCAGTGACATAGGGACGGCAACATATGCCCAGCGCACATTGCCCTGTTCTTTCGCGGCGAAATAGTTCACTGCAGTCCATGCTGTGCCGACTAAGAATAGCAGCACGACAAAGAGGCCGTAGTATTTCAGAAATGTTTTCTGCGCAAAAAAAGGAACAGCCATGAGATTAATACGCTCTCACAGTCTTCCCTTCCATGTAGTAAATGAACGCACGGTTCACCACTTTGTTTCCGCCCCAGGTTGGGTAATTACCCGTGAAATACCAATCGCCGGTGTGACCCGGACAAGCATTATGCAAGCCTTCGATAGACTGGTAAATAATTTCCACTTCTGCTTTTGTTCCCGGAGGAGTAAGCAGTTGTGAAATCTTGCCGGAAATATTTTCTGCCGTAAAGGGCTGGTAAATTTCTTTCACTGCATTGACAATCTTGTCTGCCGGAAGACCTTCCTGCTCTTTTGCTTTCGCGTAAACTTCATCGAGAAGATCCTCCATGTTGTTTTCACGTATCAATTCAATTGCGGCCTGAAATGCAATGAAGTCGCCCATGCGCGCCATATCGATTCCGTAACAATCGGGATAGCGGATTTGAGGTGCAGAAGAAACCACCACAATTTTCTTCGGTTGCAAACGATCAAGGATCTTGATGATGCTTTGCTTCAGTGTTGTTCCGCGCACGATGGAATCATCAAGCACAACGAGATTGTCTCCGGGTTTTACAACACCATACGTTGTGTCGTAAACGTGAGCAACCATGTCGTCGCGTTTGTTGTCGTTCGTGATGAACGTACGCAACTTCGCATCTTTCAGTGCAATTTTCTCTACGCGTGGTTGTTGTTCGAGAATCTGCGACAATTCCGGATCGGCCACATTTTTCATGGTGAGAATCTGGTGGCGCTTGATTCCGTTCAGGTAATGATGCAGTCCTTCCACCATTCCATAGAATGCAACTTCTGCCGTATTCGGAATAAACGAGAACACCGAATTCTTCATGTCGTAGTCAATCGACTTCAACACAGTTGGTGTTAATTGACGACCAAGGTTTTTACGCTCCTGGTAAATATCAACATCGTTGCCACGCGAAAAATAAATGCGTTCGAACGAACACGCTTTCTTCGGTTTCGTTGTGCGAATCTGCTTCTCGAAAACTTCTCCGGTCTTTTTGATGATGAGCGCATGTCCCGGAGTTACTTCTTTAATTTCATCGGCCTGAACATTAAACGCGGTCATAATCTGCGGACGTTCTGAAGTCACCACTACAACCTCATCGTTCATGTAATAATGTGCAGGACGAATTCCGTTTGGATCGCGCAACACGAATGCATCGCCGTGACCAAACATTCCGGCCATGGCATAACCGCCATCCCATTTCTTGGAAGCGTCTTTCAGAATTTTCTGAATGTCGAGATCGCGCGCAATGAGTGCGGTGATTTCCTCATTCGTTTTTCCGGCGTCTTTATGCTTGTGAAAAATATTTTCTACTTCACGATCGAGGAAGTGCCCGATCTTTTCCATTACTGTAACTGTATCTGCTTTTTCCTTCGGGTGCTGACCAAGTTCAACGAGATGCTTGAAAAGCTCATCGACGTTCGTAAGGTTGAAGTTGCCGGCAACAACGAGGTTACGTGTAATCCAGTTGTTCTGTCGCAAGAAAGGATGACAGTTTTCAATACTGTTACTGCCGTAGGTGCCGTAACGAAGATGTCCGAGCAATAATTCGCCGGTGAATGCAACATGACGTTTCAGCCAATCAGCATCTTTGAGCTTCTCCGGATTCTTCGTATGTACACTTGCGAACTTGTCGTTGATCTTGCCGAAAATTTCCTTGATCGCGTTTTGCGAAGTCGAACGGTAACGGCTGATGTAGCGCGTGCCCGGTGGAATATCGAATTTGATGGTTGCAACTCCCGCGCCGTCTTGCCCGCGGTTGTGTTGTTTCTCCATGAGCAAATACAGTTTGTTCAGCCCATACATAGGCGTGCCGTACTTGTCGATAAAATATTGGAGAGGTTTACGAAGACGAATAAGTGCAATCCCGCACTCGTGCTTGATAGCGTCGCTCATACTGGTTCCCGCGACCCTTGTGGTTCCATCCCGACGAGCTAACGCTGTCGGGATCAATAATAAGTCCGTCGTGGGACCGCAAAATTACGGAATTGCTGACTTCTGTCGGCGCATATTGGTCGATACGGGCGTTCCTTCGTCGAAAATCGCAGACTTTTTAGTGTAAAATCGCGCCACGAAAAGTAGAAATCCGGCAATTCGTTAAGCATGTGGTCAACCGGGCAAACCGTCGAATCTGACGCAGTTTCACAATAGCGCCCCGTAACTTTACTGGAAATGAAAAGAGGAACACTGTTGATTGTTGTGGGGTTATGCGTGCTGATTTGCCTGCCGTCCTGCACGTTGAATTTTCGAATTGAGAAGCGTCAACACCGCGATGGTTTTTATGTGAGCAGCAAAAAGCATAAACAAACTACAGCAAGCGATTCACTGTATGGAGAGAATGCGCTTGATGTTGCGACGGTGTACACCGAAATGCAAGAGGATAGCACTGCGTTACGTGATTCCTTGCCAACCGTTACAAAGGCAAGAGTGATCAGAAGAGATTCGGCCATTTCCACAGTTCCGCAGGATGAAATTCATCCGGAAACGAATCCAAGGCAAATTTATCCGCACGCATCTGAAACGGAAGTTGTGTCGGCAGATGTTCCTGAAGAAGCACGACGCATTAACACACTGAGTTTGGTTGCCATGGGAATGCTGATACTTGGAGTCATTGCATCTATTGTTGCGTTCATGCCATTTGTATCGGCAGGCTTTGGTGTTCTGATTGCAGCAGCGCCTTTTCTGGTGTTAGGCGCGCTTGGACTCGGCATCTGGTTGCTCGTAAAAGCACGACGCCGTAAGCAAACTGCAACGACTCCGGAAACGCAGAGTTATTACGACAAGCTGAGAAAGCGGGCGCGGTTGATTGTTATTCTGTCGTCGGCTGTTATTGTCGTGTTTGTCCTCTTTCTGGCATTGATAATTGCTGCACTTTCGACATTCAATTGACGGAATGACCTAACTTTAGTTCATCGTGCATCCTGCCTGATGAAGCAATTAAGTCTATCCCGCGGAATTTTATTTGTGCTCCTTGTTAGTGCACTCCTGTCCTCGTGTTCAAACGGATTGCGTCTGGAGAGAAGGCATTACCGTAACGGATTTTATATTGACAGGAACGAGCGGAGTTCAGTTTCAACGGAGATCATAACGGAGGATATACAAGAGCCCGCCAACGAAACTCAATCACTTCTCCAAAATGTAGATGCAGATACCGTCGTAAAGGATTCTGCTATCACAATTGAAGAAAATGAAATTGCTGTTGACTCAAATAAATTCACCCCTTGCTGGAAATGGCAAACACCTTCAGATACTTCCGATAAGAAGAGTAAATTCATTGACCGTTTCAGGTATAAAGGTCCACCGGAAGCTAAGAAGTCTGCTAACATTCACCGCTTGGGACTCACATTCATTGTGATCAGCATTGCAAGTATTTTTTTAAGCCTGACTCCCTTATATTTTCTGGCGTATGGTTCGTTTCTCGTGCTTCCTGGTATCGTACTTGAAATTGTAGCGATGGTCATGGCTTCGGAAGGAGTTGGTAAGTACAGCACAACCGATCCTGCGACATCTGAATATTTTAGAAGAATCCGGCGCAGAGCTATTTGGGGGTTGGTTGCGCTGGGAATAACGTACCTGGTTTTAATTGTAATAGCGGTGGTTATTGCGCTTTTTTTTAACGGATATTAGAAAGGCAACTTTCCCGGGTTACCACGTCTTATTACTGAATGAAAACACAGTTGCGGATAGTATTAGCCGGCCTTGTTGCTGTTTTCCTTATGCCATCCTGCACGAGTGGATTGCATATTGAGAAGCGACATCACCGCGATGGATATTACATCTCGAAAAGTGACCCCAAAACAAAGCATAATGCGGAAGGTGAAGTTGCTTCGAGGATAGAGAGTTCCTCTGCAGATACGTCTGCGCCCGCGAGTACCAGTTTAGATTCCGAACAACATTCAGATGATTCTTCAGTCAGCGAAATTCAGCCTCTGATTGAAAAACCAAAAACGTTCATTCGTAAGGTAGATTCAGTTCGCAAAGTATTTGCGGAGAAAATTTATCCTGCGAATGATTCCCTTGCACAGAACAAAGACCAGTTAGGAGCTTACAATGGTCCTGCGGATGCGAAGAATCTCGTTGCTGTACAACGCATTGGTTTTATTCTTTTGCTGGCTGCAGCAGCGGCTATAGGACTCGCAATCCTACTGCTCGCGCTCTTCTGGGAAGGGATGATCTTAATTCCGATAGCAGGCATTCTTGCGCTGATTTCTTACGGAATTCATATTGCAGTAATGGCCATTGCAATGGGCAAGTACAAACAATACCTGAACAAAGATCCGGAGTCAGCTGAGTTCTATCGTAGAATGAAAAACCGGTCGCTGGCTGTTGTCATCGGAGTTTCAATTCTCTTGTTGTTCGCGATGTTTCTCTGGGTGGTGTCTATTACTGGCCCTGGATTCTAAGACGAATTACTTTTTGATACCTAAAGAAGTAATTACAATATAGATATCGTGATCAAGACCCATCGCACCTTTCATGTGTCCGTTTTTAGACATGGGAACTTTCAGAATGTTGACGGTACGATCTCCCGCGGCGAATGACGTAAGAAAATACGCGTTGTACTTTTTTATTTCTTCACGGTTTTTCAAACGATCGTCGAGCGTCGCCATTCCACCAGGCCAATTGCCTTCCTGCGAGTATTTGTAAATATCCTTCTTCTCATCTGCGGATACCGTAGTTAACGCATTAATCGCGCTGACAGCCGCTTCGGTACCTTCAAGATCGAATGTTGAGAAGAGCTCACCCGGATCCGTAATCGTTACGGGTTTTAGCTTAGCACCGGTTGTTGTTTTGAATGTATTACACGATGCAACAAAAAGCAAAAGTGCAGCAAATGAATAGGCGATGAGTTTCATGTGTGGTAGCGTTAGTGGTTAGGATCAAATGTAATCAAACAAGATACCAAAGAGGAGCGCTACTACTTTTTTGGGAGGAGAATCTTGTTGTAAGCACAACTCAACGCATCTTTCAGCATCGTCTTCTTCACCTTCTTCAGGTTCACGTAAGTCGCACCTTTTTTACCCCATGCATTCGGAACAGGATACATGACCGTTTTGTCGTACGCACAGAAAGCAGATTGATCAACCGGAGAAAGCATCACGCAGACCACATTTTCTTTTTCGCTCATGGTTGCGAAGATTTTTTTCTTCACCCGGAAGGAAGTGCGCTCGAAATGCGGGAGCTCTTCGGAATCTCCGAATGAAAGAGCGAGTGTTCGTGCCTGATCGATTGTTACCATTATGGTCGTAACCAATTGGTCATTTGAGGAAATCCGCCGCGCTCACCGGGATTTTTGGTCATCTTCATCCACACCAACAAATCGAGTCCTTCGAATTCACCCTCCTGAAAATTATCAATCAGAGAACTGCTTGCATTTTTATAACCAGCAGGATGAAATACAACTTCAGGTGGAATTCCTGTTTTCTGAATGGCTGCCCAGGTCCACAACAACACAGCTTGTTCTTCTGCGGCTTTTCCTGAATTCACTTCCGCAACATTTCCGCTGATGGAATCGCGTTTCGATGAATCTGTAACAGCTATATGCCCGGCTTCGTGAAGAATATCACCGGGGTACAGGAGTTTTGATTTGCTGTAGACCACTTCTCCGTTCTCAATAGAAACTCCGGGCAAAAAAGTTGTTTCGGGAATTTCACCTTCACGCAAAACGATTCCGATCTCTTCGAGAAAGTCGTGGAAGGTTTCGATGAGTGTTTCTCGCTGCTCCATGCTGGTCTGCATACAGCAAAGATACAGTGGAATGTAGATGTAAAATAGCGCAGAGTTGTGAGAACGGGATTGCGGCCTGTTATGAGCACCGGCATATTCCTGGTCAATAAACCACAAGGGCGTCAATTCGATAGCTATCGGGATAGCACATTAATACGACCACTTCTTCGTGAACGTATTGAAGAATCCGATTCCGATTTTCGGATAAAACTTTGCTCCTTCGAGTGTGCTTGCTGAGGTACATGCAAATACTCCAATGCGGAATAGCTGTTCTCTGATCCGGAATATGCGTTCAACACCAACGAACATTTCGGTGTGATAGAAATCTGCATCCGGAATCATGAGCACACCACCGCCCGCAGCACCGGTGATTTTTAATTTGCTTACCAACGGAACTTTCGACGCGAACGCACCTTCAAAGTGGTGAATGTAATTGGCACGGAAGAACGTATTGGCTGTGCTGAGTCTTATTCCAACCAATTGGAATGAACGTGTAGGATCAGAGAAAATCCAGGAATCAGAACCACGGAAATATTTGTGCTCAAGCAATCGCAATGAATCTGTATTGAGGAATGCGCCGTACTGAACATTCCACATACTGGTACCGAAACGACCGAGTTTCATCTCATCATTCGAACCAATTTCTACGTAATCGAAATCGACTTCGCTGCCGAACAAACCGGGAATACCTTTGCGATAGAAGAATCGCACTTCGGGATATTTTGATCCGACAATAATTTTCCGGTGTTTGCGAATGATGTACTTCTGCTTGAAGCGATATTTCAGTTCGAGACGAATTTCAAATTTGGTGTAGCGAGGAAATTCCAATGGCTCGTTGTTGCTTCCGAAAATGCTGTCTTCCCACGGATTTTGCTGGATGTCTGCAATGGAAAACTGATCGCTATACTCGAATGTAATTTCTCCGAACAGTCCATTAACAATTTCCATGCGCTGCGCTACACTCACTTCTTTTTGCCTCACCCAATTGCTTCGTGCAAATACCGCTTCCAGTGCCGCGTAGTCATTCACCATGCCATAGAAATCGCCGAAGCGAACGAATGTGCGCACAAACTTTAACGGATAATAGGTGAGACCCACGCCGACTTTCCCGCGTACATCTTTGTTTCGGAAACCGTAATCAATTTGTCCATCGGTTTCAAGCTTGAATCCGTTTTTGAAATCGTGGTTGTAATTACCTCCAAGCCGATGACGGTAACCACCAACACCAAACGGAACCATTTGCGAAATGAGCGGATCAATGTACCAGTCATTACCGGTGAAACGGTTTCTGTGTGCTACACCATTTAACAGGAAACTCCACGCTGTAATGCGGTTGTAAGCGGAGTCGGCGTGAGTGAGATACGCTTCACTTTCGTAATACGCCATGAGGCTGTCGACCTTGTGGATGTAGATGATCTCTTTGTCGTTTAATTGAATTGCGCGATGATCGATCCAATACAAACTGTCGCGATCAAAAGCACTATCGTTATAATGCTTGATCTCATCCGTGAACGTCTTTTTCGGGATTTCAATATTTACTTCATAATCCGAATGATCAACACGTGTATTTCCGATGATATTGAATTTGCCGTCTTTGATGGTGTAGATAAATTCACGACGTGTTGCCAGCCAGATATTCTCTTTCACTTCCGAATAATCCTGAATCACGAAAAATTCTTTGCAATACAAAAGCACACCCGGATTGATTGCAAGGTTCACCGACTTGATTGCCCACGTACTGTCTTCGATGAAAAGAAACCCGGAGAAAAGCGCATCGTCTTTGAACAGCGGAATGACACTGATCTTGTGATACGTTGTTCCGTTCTCTACGAACGAAGCCAAAAACTCAAAGCGATAATTCAGAAACGCAGTAGCCGCGGCCGGAGAAAGGAGTGGTCGTGATGCGAGTGCAGGAACGTCGATGTAATTTTTGTAGAAGTTGAAATCCATGCTTGCCGCATCACTCATCAGCATGTACGGATTTTCATCGTCCCATTGCATCGGAACAATTTCGTGTTCGCCATATCCTACATTCGCTGTAAATTCGCCGCCTTCGTTACGTTTGCGGGGAGCATAGTCATGAAATGCAAGCACGTCTTCCTTGAACCGATTCGGACGGTCGAACCAGGTTACCGAATACGATTCGATGAGATTAATCGGCATGTTCGCAAAAGCACGTTGCAGACTACCGCGATCTTTTTTCTGTTCTTTTAGTTTCGCAGCTTTCTTGCGATCGCGTCGTTTCGTTGTATCAAGTTTCGCCAAGGCAGAATCCAGATCATCCTGATCCGGCTCTTCCGGTTTTGCATGCAACGCAGAATCTTCAAACGGCTTCTTGATTCTGATTTTCTCCAGCGACGATTTCTGGTACGTGTTGCACTTGAAGTTGTTTACGTCTTTCCAGTAGTCGTTACGTTGCGCAACAACTTTCTTCATAATTTCTTTTCCCTTGTCGCGGTCACCTTTCGCAACGATCTCAACACCACCCAGCATCCGGGCTTCAGTCGACATAGTTATGTCCAGCACCAACGATTTTCCCGACGCCACATAGATGGTAGTATCGATCGTCTGGAATCCGAGCTGAGAAAACACAAGCGTGTGTGTTCCCGGCATGACTTCCAGAAAATAAGAACCGTCGAGATTGGTATTAATACCGTACGAAGTATTTTTCACCATCACCACCACATAGGGCAGGGGTTCACCTGCAGTATCGCGAACGGTGCCTTTAACGACAGCTGCGTCTACGTTGGCACTGATCGAGAGAAATCCGATCAACGTGAAGAACAAAATGCGAAATCTGTACAAAGCGGATGTCATTTCGAGGGTAGGCAAAGGTACGTTTAATGCCGATTTACAGCGTCTGGGAATGAGACGGGGAAATAGTGAAAAAGTTACGGGTGATTGGTGTTAAATTCAGGTGTTTCATAAATAGAACATGGTAAAGTAACTTATCGGGATTCACAGAAGGAATACCCATATCTTGAGCGGGATTCATTCACACCTTTTTCCTATGCTTTTTTGGTCGCGTAATTTACTAAGGGCTTTGTCCTTCTTGGTTCTGTGCTGTTCGTCGCTAGTAAGTTGGGGTCAAGCGCCGAGGTTGATGATACCAGTGGGTCATTCGGGCAGGGTCTCGCAGATTGAATTTAGCCCTGACGGCAAATATGTTGTTACGCGTGGAGAGGAATCGGTTGCGATGGTGTGGGCAGTTCCAAGTGGGCGAAAGATTCATGAATTGGCTGGTCACACGGATTTTATAGTTAGTGTAGAATTTAGCCCTGACGGGAAATCTATTCTCACAACTTCGAAGGACATGACCGCTAAAATATGGGATGCACTTTCCGGCCGTCTGCTGCGAACATTTACTTTCTCAACTTACAACATTATACCGGCAAGGTTTAGTCCGGATGGAAAGACCATTGTAACCTGTTCGATTGATTACACAGTCACAATCTGGAATGTTGCAACCGGAGCAGCCTTGCATATTCTGACCGGGCACACAGAATTTCTGTTCGACGCGGAATTCAGTCATGATGGATTGAAGTTGGTTACTGCTTCGCGAGACAAGACAGCTATAGTTTGGGATACACGATCGGGAAAGAAGCTCGTTGTTCTGCAAGGACACACCGGCATGTTATACGGTGCTGCGTTTTCGAACGACGACCTACAAATAGTTTCGTATTCTGAAGACCATACGGCGAGAACCTGGAATGCAATTACGGGAGAGGAAGTGGCTTCTTTCACTCATCAAAAATTAGTGCGCTCTGCCACCATCAATGCCACTCAGATGTATGTTCTCTCTGTTTCACAAGATGAAACCGCCGTGATTTGGGATCCGAAAAGTGGAAATAAAATTCGCCTTTTGTGTGAAAGTACTAAGGGATTTTGGGGAGGAGATTTCAGTCCGGACGGTAAATTGGCGGTAACGTGGGGTCTGGATTCAGTTAAGGTATGTGACGTTGAATCCGGGAAAATGAAGTACTCCGTTATTGGGAGTAGCAGTGCGTTCAGCAAGGATGAAAAATATTTTATGGTTGGACATTACGGTGGGAGATGTGAGATGTATGAGGTTGCGACGGGTAGAAAGGTAGTGAGGCTAACAAGCACAGCTCAAAGTGTGGGACAACCACGATACAGTCCGGATGGCTTGAGATTGATTACGCAAGCAGATAGCAGCGTTTTGCTATGGGACCTAAAAAGTTCAACTGTAGTGAGCGAACTAAAGCACAAAGGTTGGGTAATGACAGCTGAATTTAGTGCAGATGGAAATTTTATCATCACCTCGTCATACGATTCAACAGCAAAGATATGGAGTGCTCATAGCGGCATGCTGATCAAATCGCTGGAAGGAGCGCGCGCAAAACTTTATTGCGCCAAATTCAGTCCGGATGGTGTACATGCATTGATCTATTCATACAAGAGCGAAATCATGATCTGGAATGTCTTGACCGGAATTCAGATTCGAACCTTTGTGGGTCACACGAATTATTTAACCAGTGCCGAATTCAGTCACGACGGAAAATATGTTGTAAGCACTGCAAATGATTCAACAGCGATCGTTTGGGATTTTGCCACTGGAAATATATTGCAAAGGCTCAAGCATACTTACAGATTTGTTAAGAATGCGCGATTCAGTCTTGACGATAAACTGGTTGTTTCGTCATCTGGAATTGCGGATGCATTTATTTGGGATCGGCAAACGGGAGTGCAACGCAGTGTTTTGTCCGGTTGGGAGCAAGTGAGCAGTATAGAGTTTAGTCCTGACCGTAAAATGGTTGTTCTCTCAACATTGAACGAAGCACATATCTATGAACTGGAAACTGGAATTCTGATCAGAAAATTAAGTGGACATACAATGGAAGTACTGCATGCTGAATTTAGTCCGGACGGAAAAATGATCGTGACGTCTTCCCGTGATCAAACCGCTAAAGTGTGGAATGCTTCTGTCGGAAAAGTGATCTACACGCTTAAGGGCCATGTCGATATAGTGTGGATCGCCAGATTCTCCCCAAGTGGCGAAAGTATTGTGACCACTTCGGCAGATTGCAGTAGAAAACTATGGGATGCGAAGACGGGAAAGTTGAAAAGTACTTCCATCACATTCGAAGGAGGCAATTACATTACTTTGATAGCGAACGGCTATTATCGCGCAACGATTCCTGGAGCGCAGCAGCTACATTATGTAACTACGGACCTGAAGGTAATTTCCTTCGAACAGTTGGATGTCAGGTACAATCGCCCTGATCTTGTTATGAAGGAGTCGGGGAGCACTGACACGATTATGATGAAGTCGTATCGGGAAGTTTACAACAAAAGAATTCGTCGCGCTGGATTAAAAGCTGGCTCGTTTCAGCAAGGAGTTGATGTTCCCGAAAGCACTATTCTCAACCCGCCTGTGTATCAACAAACACAGTTAAAACTCAATGTGCACATACGCGCCAATGACATGCGGTTCGCCTTGGAGTACCTGAACGTTTGGGTAAACGATAGCCCTTTGTGGGGGCAGTTCGGAATCGATCTGCGAAACAAGAGGTCACAGGTGATCGATACAATTATTGAAATCACGCTGAGCGATGGCTTGAACAGAATTACAACTTCTGTCACAAATGCAAACGGAACCGAAAGCTACCGCAGTCCGGTTTACGTCAACTATACACCTGTTGAACGTACACCACAAAAAACATACTACATCGGCATCGGTGTCGATCACTTCGCAAACCCAAAGTATAATCTCACCTGGTCAACGAAAGATATACGGGATATGTGTGCCGCAATGAAAGTGAAGTACGGCAACAATTTTGTCCTCGTCGACACACTGTTCAATGAAAACGTCACTGTCGAAAATGTTCAGGCCATCAAGGCGAAACTGATGAAGACAAACATTAACGACAAAGTCATTATCGCGTATTCCGGACACGGTTTGCTCAGCGACAACTATGATTATTACTTGTCGACTTACGATGTAAACTTCCACAAACCCGAAGAGAAGGGGCTCGCTTACGAAGAGTTAGAAAATCTCGTGGATGGAATTCCTGCGCGACAAAAGCTCATGCTCATTGACGCTTGTCACAGTGGGGAAGTGGACAAAGAAGAAATGCTCAAGATCAAACAAGCGAAGCAGGACACGAGTTTGCATCTTGTTGCTAACGGAAAAGGATTTGAAACTGATCCGGATACTTCCAACAGAAAGCTCGGAACACAAAACAGTTTCGAATTGATGTCGACTTTGTTTGTGAATGTGAGTCGGGGAACCGGAACGACGGTGATCGCAGCTGCGAGCGGAACGCAATTCGCTTATGAGAATGGCGACCTGCAGAACGGAGTATTCACCTATTGTTTTCTCGAAATGATGCGAACACAGAAAACGTGTACAGTTCAGCAGATGAAAACCAGTGTGAGTACAAAAGTGGAAAAGCTCACGAATGGATTGCAGCGACCGACTTCGAGAACAGAGACGAGTGGCTATGATTGGGTGTTGTGGTAACAGATTATACAACCGATCTTTTGCACAACTTAATTTCACGTTGGCATATCATCTTCGCCTTCATTATTGGTTTTTAGAATTGCGCGGATGCGATCAATATGTATCTGAGACATTTTCGCTCTTTCCAGAGCAGATTTTGAGCCAACGCCTTTTTTCGTACGCGCCACTGCAGTCAGGAGATTCTTCCGCTCCTCAAACATGCGAAGTGCCGTCCACATGGTTTCTTCAATCTTTCGGGTCTGTTCAGCTAACAGAGAAGCCGCAGTAAAAGCGTGCCCCGTATGACAACGAAACCGCAGGCTGCTGTCCTGATCTACTTTCCACAAAACACCACCGCAACCGGGACAGTTAAACGGAACCTGATCGCCAAGCTGCTCCACGGAAGACAAATCACTGGTTACGCGTTCTGCAATTTGCGCTTCGAGTAAAACATCTTTCGGAATTGGTTTTTGCTTTGCTAATTTCCGTGTGACAAGTTTAGCTAGCAGGTCTCCCATTTCTGAGATTGGAAGGCAATGATCTACGCTCACGTTTTTCAAAGCATTTTCCGGCATTGCAGGATACTCTGCATCGTCAGGATCCTGCACAATACAGATTCCCCCACATCTCTTGATCGCTTTCAAACCAGATGTTCCATCATCGAGATAGCCCGTGAGAATTATTCCGATTACACCGCTGCTAAATGCAACTGCTGCAGAACGGAACAAGGGATCAATTGCCGGACGTGATCTGTTTTCCTGAGCTCCTTTAGTGACCAGTATTTTCTTGTCTCCGTCGAGAAGCATGTGGTGATCTGATGGAGCAAGATATAAATGTCCGGCTTTAAGAGTCGCTCCGTTTTTTGCGTGTTCACACTTCAGCGTGCCTAGCTTGTTGAGTTCGTCTAACAGAACATTGCCGGTTGCATCGGGAGAAATGTGCCTCACAACTAATACCGGAACTGGAAAATCACGGTCAAACTGGCCGATGAGATTTTGCAGTGCGTGTAGACCTCCCGCTGAAGTACCAACTACAAGTACCCGCGATATTTTTTTAGCCGAATTGCTTTTGCTCTTTTTCCTCATTCGAATCAACCGCAGTGGTTCAAAAACTGCACCATAGATTTTAGTACGATTCAGAAGAAGAAGTGGGCGTATGATGCGAATAGCGCGTGTTTGTAGTGTAATCACATTGCGCAGGAACTACATGACTGGGATGTTGGGGCATTTATGAAACACATTCAATCAGGCGACTGAAGTTTTACGATGCAGGAACGACAAAGTATTTAAGCCGATTTACTCCCTTTACTCCGGAACATCCTGATTTGGTTTTCGCTTAATAAACATCCGACGTATCGAATTCGTAAAACGTTTATCTGTAGGATATTTCCGATGACGCGTGATGTTGTTGAAAATCATTGCAACGGCTAATAGAATTAAAGTGCCGCTGAGTACTGGAGTTAGTACGTACCAATATCCCAATGCCGTAATTTTTTCAGAACCGATAACTGCAATCAACGCGGTTGCTCCACCCGGAGGATGTAATGTTTTAGTAACCTGCATCGCTACAATGGAAAGCGCTACAGCCAACGGCGCGGTCAACCAAATGATATCCGGAAGGAATTTACAAATCGTTACACCCACAACTGCAGAAATCAAATGTCCACCAATCAGATTTCTCGGCTGGGCCAATGGACTCTGAATAGCACCATAAATAAGTACGCATGATGCACCGAAAGAACCGATCAGAAAAATGTTTTCGTCTTTGGTGAGAAAATGGCTCTGCAGAAATGCGATGATTGCAATACCAACGAATGCACCAATGAACGACCAAAAATGTTCTTTGCTGTCGACAAGTGTTTCCTTGTAAATCACGTACCGCGAAACGCGCAGACTTCTTTTGATTCTTTTTCTCACAGGCGCAAAGGTACAGTATGTTGTTCCGCGGATAACGATGTTAAATGTTATCGACAATCAACGTCTCGTTCAGTTGTACGACGTATCCATTAATTTCCCGACTCACCTTTACTATTCTTCGTATGCACCAGAATCTTCTCGATAATAATCCGGATTTCATCCGTGCTCTGATGCATGTCCATGCTTTTTTTCAGGCAATATGACGCGCCCAGTTCTTTCGCGCGAGCCTGGTATTCTTCCATTTCTCCGGCTGAATACATCACAACCGGAATATGTTCGAGGAAATGATATTTCTTGATGGCCTGAAGTGTTTCCACTCCATTCATGCGTGGCATCTTCATATCCATAAAAATCATATCGGGAATTTCTGCGTGATCAGCAGTCAGTTTCATGATTGCCGTAACACCATCATCCGCCGATTCAAGTTTGATACGTGGATCAATTTCTTTCAGCATTTCCCTGAATAGAACTCTGTCGCTGTGTGAATCGTCGACGAGCAAAATGAGAACGGGTTTGTCGGTAATCATGTTTCAGCGGTTTTGACATTCGTGCGGGCAATCTATTCGAACTGTTTTTTCTCTAGCCTAAGCCATTCGAGCGCCGCGGCACTCAACACCTTCTCCTTCTTTTCATCACTCCAGTCCATAGACTTGATGAGTTGTCCCGGAACATTTTCTCCGAGCGGAAATGGATAATCGCTTCCCAGCGCAACACGATCGGGTCCAAACTGATCTACCACAAAATTGAGCATGTTTTTATCATGAACGAGTGAATCAATCCAGAATTTTGAAATGTAATTCTTCGGAGGGACGTTGTTGTTGATCGCAACTAAATCAGGACGACAATCGAATCCATGCTGAACACGACCAACTGTTGATGGAAATGATCCACCACCATGTGCGAATGCAACACGCAGCTTCGGGAGCTTTTCAAAAATTCCTCCGAAGATCATCGAACAGATTGCACGCGATGTTTCAGCAGGCATGCCCACGAGCCAGGGCAGCCAGTATTTCTGCATGTCTTTTTCTCCCATCATTTCCCAGGGGTGAATAAAAACCGCCATATCAAGATCTTCGCAAGCCTTGAAGATTTCAAAAAATTCTGCTTCGTCGAGATTTTTCTGATTCACGTTTGTTCCGATCTGCACACCCTTCAATCCGATTTCTTTGCAACGTTTCAGTTCCTGCACAGCGAGTTTTGCATCCTGCATTGGAATTGTTCCGAGTCCAATGAATCGTTTCGGAAATCGTTTGCAGATATCGGCAATGTGATCATTCAGGAAAATGGAAATCTCTAAGCAGTCTTGCGGTTTCGCCCAATAGCTGAACATCACCGGAACAGTTGAAAGCACCTGCACGTGTACATCCTGGGAATCGCATTCTTTCATGCGTGTTTCCGCACTCCAGCAATTGTCTTCGATCTCACGAAAGAACTTTCCGTCATCGCGAATCATACGCGCACAACACGGCTTAATGTGATCAAGCTGAATGAATCCTCCATAACCGAATTTCTCTTTCCAGTTCGGAATATTCTCCGGCAGAATATGTGTATGAATATCTATTGTAAGCATTACTTTTCTATTCCTTGCTGACGTAATTTCTCTGCAGCGTTTGCATACTCCTGAGCTTTTTGGGTGTCTCCCAGCATTTGGTAGGTAGTCGACGTTGACAAATACGCCGCACGGAAATTCGGATTCGACGCTATTGCATTCAACGAATTCTGGAGTGACTTGTTGAACAATTGATTCGACTTCGCTACGTATGCAGTTGCACTATCAGGTCGTGTTACCGCAAGATTGCGATATTTCATGCCCCATGTTCCGTAAACCGCTGCAAGGTTGTTGTACGCTTCAGGATACTGTGCATTAAGATGTACTGCATTCTGCAACTGGTATTCTGCTTCAACCAACCGATTCTCGTTGAAGAGCAATCGTCCGTAGTTGCTACGATACATGGCCATTGCCGGTGATGTCTTCACTGCGAGTTTGTAATAATATTCCGCGCTATCGATCTGCTTTTTGTCGTAATACATTTCCGCCAGTTTCTGAATCGCATCTCCATAACCAGGATATAGATTCATTGCGTTACGGAATTCTATCATGGCAGTATCCATGATTTGGTTGTACTCCGGAGAACCTACAGGATAAGGTTTAAGTTCTTCATCCTGCGTGATGTGATTCGCATAGAAGTAATGCAGTTTACAGCTCTTTTCAGAAATCTGCATGTCGGTTCCGTACAGCGATAGATTGTCGTACCAAACCGGATTTCGCATCACTGTAATTCCTGAATAGATCAACGCAATGATTCCGACTACTGCGATCGGTTTCAGGTTGACCTTGAAGAATGAGTTGAGCGATTCTGCTTTCGTTTCTTCCGCGAAGAATATCCGGTGAATAGCCCAGGCAAGAATGATGCAGACGCCGAGTGAAGGGGTGTACAACAAACGTTCTCCATAATTTGTTCCGAGAATAAACGGAATGTTCGACACCACGCTGAATGTAATCAGGAAGTACAACACGGCGAATGAAACAATATGCTTCGAACGGAATTTCAGGATTGCGAAAACAATTCCGCCGCCATAAATTACAAGTGCAACCAAAAACTGCCACGAAGCCATTCCGAATTCCGGCATTTGCGCAATGGAAGCGTCACACACCAATTCGTACGGAACAAAAAGCTTGATCGCATAGATTCCCGCAATGGCAATGGCTGCAATACGTTGTCCAATGAATCCGTCAATTCCAGCAATGTAGTTATCCACAACAGGAACGGGACTTGAGGCATGGATTCCAAGAACTAGTAACCGGATTACAAGAAACAGTAGTACAACTCCCGCCGTTGCGAAGTAGACTGACCGTTGCGGTGTTCCGATGAGCCAGCGAAGTTTGTATTGAAGTTCCATCTTTCGACGCAAACTGCCGCTAATGCCAATCGGAGGATTATCAATGAGGCTTTTCTGTTGCAAAGCTTCTTTACTTTCAGGAATGAAGAAGTAAATCATCAATGGGAAAATCGCTACGAAAGTAATTGCAGATTCTTTCGACAACATGCACAGGAAGTAACTCACTCCGGCGAAAACCAAATGTTTGGTTTGCTTCGAGAAAATATAACGATGAATGTACAACGCCGTTACGACGAAGAAGAGGAAGCACAGAATATCATCCCGCCCTTTGATGTTTGCGACGACTTCGGTGTGAATCGGATGGACTGCAAATAGAACGGAAGCGAGAAAAGGCACAACAAGTTGTCCATTCATGTAACGCCTCAGCATTTTAAAAAGCAGTACGACGCTCAATGTAAAAAGCAACACGTTGAAGAAATGTCCAATGAATGGATTGTTCTCACTCATGCTCCATTCAATTGCGAACATCACTTTTGAAAGCGGGCGATATAATGTCACATCACCTCCAAGCATTCCGGAGCGATAAGATGTACTGAGAATCTTGCCCACATTTGCAACTCCACCTTTTGTATCCTGATTTTCCAGAATCAAACCGTAATCGTCGAGCGCGTATTGATTGCCGAGCGAATTGAGATAAACTCCTGCAGCGAGAAGGATAAGAATGAGGTTGAGCCTCTTTACGAAATCGTAATCCCGCAATCGCGGACGTGTGGCTGGTTGCGGAATCTTTTTCTTTACAGCAACAGGTACAGACTCATCTGTAGCAAGTTCTGCTTTGTGTTGTTCGCTTTGAAGCTTAGCGCGTTCTTTCCGCGTTAATTTTCCCGACATAACTTGGCTTAAACCGGATTAGCTGGTGGTTCCATTACGTGTGCACACTTCTTGCAGGTGCGGAGATCAAGGTTTCCGTAGAATTTCGCGAAGACGCCCTGAAATTGTGATGCGATATCTGTGAGTGTGAAATACTCTTCATATAATTTCTCATTGCACTTCTCGCAGAACCACATCAATCCGTCTTTCTCACCATCGCGACGTCTGCGTTCCATAACCAAACCTATCGTGTTCGCGCCGCGAGCAGGATTGTGCGGCACACGCGGAGGCAGCAGAAAAATTTCTCCTTCGTTGATTGGAACGGAAACCGCTTTCCCATCTTCCTGAATAGTTACATTGATATTTCCCTCGAGTTGATAGAAAAATTCTTCGCTTTCGTTGTAGTGATAATCTTTGCGGGAATTCGGTCCGCCAACAACCATTACAATGAATTCTGCATCCTTGTAAACAACCTTATTCGATACAGGGGGTTTAAGCAAATGGCGGTTTTCATCGATCCATTTTTTGAAGCTGAAAGGGCGTGTTATCATAGTGGAATAAAGATAGGGAATAGATGGGAGTTGGGAGATCGGAGACGGGAGTGCTTTTGGGTTCCGTGGGCTAAAGCCGCACGGTTATTCCCATATCAGTTTATTTTGGTATTGACAGGTGTAAAAATGGCAAAGCCATTTTTACACCTGTCCCTTCTACAAAAAGCACACGACCTGATAACCTTGTGGCTTTAGCCCAAGGATTTGAAGGTCCTCCGTCTCCCGTCTAATCGCTACTTTCGTAGCATGAATCTCGATCTCACTGGAAAGCACGCCCTTGTTTGCGGCAGTACACAAGGCATTGGCAAAGCAGCAGCAATTGAACTCGCGTTGCTGGGTGCAAATGTTACATTGGTTGCACGCAACGAAGAAAAACTGAAAGCAACAATCGGTGAACTTGAGCGCTTAGGAACACACGATTACATTGTCGCAGATTTTTCGAATCCGGAAGGTGTGCGTGTTGCGTTGCAGAAATATCTAGCAGTAGGGAAAGCGATTCATATTCTCGTGAATAACACGGGCGGACCTCCCGGCGGACCAATCACCGATGCAAAGACGGACGAATTCGTGAGTGCATTTTCATCGCACTTGTTGTGCAATCACATTCTGGCACAAGCGGTTATTCCAGGAATGAAAGCAGCCGGATATGGTCGCATCATCAACGTTATTTCTACTTCGGTAAAACAGCCCCTGAAAGGTTTGGGTGTTTCGAATACCATTCGTGCTGCCGTCGGCAATTGGGCGAAAACACTTTCACTCGAAGTAGCGTCATTCGGAATTACAGTAAACAACGTTCTGCCTGGTGCTACGGCAACACAACGTTTGTCGGGACTCATCGAAGCGAAATCATCAAAAACCGGAACAGCAGTGGCGGATCTCGAAAAAGAAATGCTGCACGAAATTCCTGCGGGACGATTCGCGGCCCCGGAGGAAGTAGCCGCAGCAATCGCTTTTCTTGCAACACCATCGGCTGCATATATCAACGGTATAAATGTTCCAGTTGATGGTGGGCGAACCGGAAATCTCTAGGGAATTAGTGGAGATAGTAATTGTTTATTTAGTTGATCTGTTTGTTCGGTTCTAGCTACACAAGACACGCAACAATCGTCAGATTAATTTATCGCTAATTCTTCTGGGCTACCATCTCTGCACTGCAATTTATCTACTGCCTCCATCCATCTGTCGATTTTTTCCTGCCTTCCCTGCAATTCCGTTACTTTTGCGGAACCTAACTTAACCAACCCCTTTACCCTATGGGCCTCATTAAAGAATTCAAAGAATTTGCCATCAAAGGCAACGTAATGGATCTTGCTGTCGGTGTTGTCATCGGCGCAGCATTTACCACAATTGTAAAATCATTGATTGAGGATGTGATCACTCCGCTACTTCTAAATCCGCTCATGAAAGCAGCGCATGTTCAAAATCTCGCCGACTACACAATTTTAGATACGGTTAAGGCCGGTAGTTTCCTTGCAGCGATCATCAACTTTCTTTTAATTGCCTTTGTATTGTTTCTGGTGATAAAAGGAATCAATAAAATGAAAGCGAAAGAAGTGAAAGCAGATCCGGAACCTCCAAAGGAGGAAGTATTGCTCACGGAAATCCGCGACTTACTCGCAAAAAAGCAATCATGAAGAATGTTCTCCTCGCAATTTGCTTAATTGTTTCAACCGGATTGTTCGCGCAAACTCCTGTTGATACTGCAAAAACTCCTAAAGCAGATACAGTTGTTCCTAACTGGAAAAGTGGTGGAGCAGTGGGATTCAATTTCACACAAGCGTCTTTCACCAATTGGGCTGCGGGTGGAATTAACTCCATCTCGGGACAATTCCTTTTCAATACGTACGCGAACTACAAAAAAGGGACGACGACGTGGGACAATATCCTCGACATTTCTTATGGCTTAACGAAGCAAGGAACCAGTGAATCGGTACGCAAAGCAGATGACAAATTTGATGTGACTTCGAAGTACGGTCAGTATGCGTTCAAGAAAGTGTGGTACTATTCTATGCTTGCCAATTTCAAAACACAGTTTCAACCTGGATATACGTATCAGGGCGACACTGCACGCACACTCATCTCTGATTTGATGGCACCGGGATATCTGATTCTTGCAATCGGTCTGGACTATAAACCAAACGACAAGTTTTCAATCTTTACTGCACCGGCAACGGCGAAGTATACATTCTGTTATAATCAAATGTTAGCTGATGCAGGAGCGTTCGGAGTTGAGAAAGCAGTTTACGACACTGCAGGAGTTCGTTTGGTGAAAGGAAGAAATGTTCGTCAGGAGTTCGGAGGATATTTCAAGATGCAGTATCGTGGAGATGTAATGAAGAATGTGAACTTACTCGCGAAGCTGGAATTGTTCAGCAACTATCTTAACAATCCGCAGAACATTGATGTGAACGCGGAAGTTGTGGTCGGAATGAAAGTGAACAAGTTCATTTCTGCGAACATCAGCATGCAGGCTATTTACGATCACGATATCAATGTAGCGGTTGACAAAAACAACGACGGTGTAACCGATGGAGTAGGGCCGCGCTTGCAGTTTCGACAGGTATTGGGTGTCGGACTCGCTGTAAAGTTCTAGATGGGAGTTTGGAGATCGGAGACGGGAGTGATTTTGGCTCCCGTGGGCTGAAGCCGCACGGTTATCGTCACATCAGTTGTCATGTGATATTTGCAGGTAAAAAAATGGCAAAGCCATTTTTTTACCTGCACCTCCTACAAAAGCAATGGCAACTGATAACCGTGTGGCTTCAGCCCACGGATTTGAAGTCTCCCAACTCCCAACTATTTCGCAATGAGTCGGAAACCTTTACCGTGAATATTCATGATCTCAACAGAAGGATCTTCTTTCAGATACTTTCTCAGCTTCGCGATATAAACATCCATACTGCGTGAGTTGAAGTAACTGTCGTCGCCCCAGATTGTGTTGAGCGCGAGTGAACGATCTAGCACATCATTCTTGTGCAAGGCGAGTAAACGCAACAGATCCGATTCTTTCGAAGTCAGTTTCTGCGCTTTGTCTCCGTGCTCCAGCATCTGACGCTGACTGTCGAATGCGTAATCGCCAACGGTAAATTGGATCTGATCAGCATTCGCAATACTGCCTTTTGTACGACGCAGAATTGCTTTGATACGAAGCAACAATTCTTCCATACTGAATGGCTTCGTGATATAGTCATCAGCACCCGCATTGAAACCTTCAATCGTATCTTCCTTCATGGATTTCGCCGTGAGGAATACAACCGGAATTTCTTTGTTGATCTCGCGAATCTCTTTCGCCAAGGTGTAACCGTCTTTTACCGGCATCATCACGTCCAGCAGACAGATGTCCCAGGTTCCTTTACGGAATTTGTCGAAACCTTCTTTACCGTTAACGGCTAGTTCTGTAGTGAATCCTTTTGCATCAAGGTACTCCTGTAAAAGACGACCGAGGTTTGGATCGTCTTCTGCTAACAAAACTCTTGGCTTAATTTCTGTCATAATTATGATTCTTCTTGTGTTTGAGTTTTTAGAGGCAGTCTTACATAAAACCGGCTACCTTTTCCGGCGTCACTCTCCACCCACACTGTTCCACCATGCTTTTCAATAATTGCTTTTACATAACTCAAGCCAAGTCCAAATCCTTTCACATCGTGAATGTTTCCGGTTGGAACACGGTAAAGTTTTTCAAATACTTTTTTCTGGTTCTCGCGACTGATTCCGATTCCGTTATCCTGCACACAGAACTCTAGTGAATCTGTAAAGTCTGTGGTGAAAATGCGGATCGTTGGTTTCTCCGGCGAATACTTGATCGCGTTGTCAACGAGGTTATAAATTACGTTCTGTATGTGCGTACGATCGGCTTCAACCACACACTGCTTCGCGCGAAGATCAATTCCAATAGAACCTTCTTTTTTGTCAATGGCCAGCTGAACATTCGCTACAACATTGCGGATCATTTCGTGTATATCAATCGGAACGTGTTTGAGCTTGAAGTTGCCTTTGTCGAGAATTGCAGTCTGAAGTACGTTCTCAACAAGCACACCCAAACGTTTGTTCTCTTCCATGATCATTCCGAGATAACGGTTAGTTCGCTCACGCGATTTTTCAATCGTTTCATCACCGAGTACTTCACACGCCAATGAAATTGTAGAGATCGGCGTCTTCAGCTCGTGTGTCATGTTGCTGATAAAATCGTTTTTGATCTCCGACAATTTCTTCTGCTGGAAGATGGTAGAAATCGAGTAGTAGAACAACACGAGAATGAACACGATGAAGAGTACCGACAAGATCAGCATCGTCCATACCGATTTGAAAACGTAAGCACGTTCATTCGGGAAGAAGATCGTAAGCACTTTCGGTTGCGCGAATAAATTATCGCCGGTTAAGCGCACGCGATACTGACTCGTAAGTAAACTGTCGTGAATGGCATCACTACCCTTTGCGTCGGATGTGAAAACGGTTACCGGAGAATTCAGAATCGTCCAGATGTAACGTGTAGAAATTCCGCGACTCATCAATTCACTTTTCAGAAGAGAATCGACAAGTGAAGTGTCCATCACGTCAGAGAAATCGTCGTACACATTGATCTTTACTATCTGGTCGAAAATCCCTGATGTGTAATTTCCATTGTTGAATTTTCCGACTTCACTCTTCGGTAATTCCGGTTGAACGTTTTCCGTATGAAGATTTCCGGTGGTTGTATTCGCCAAAGGATTCATTGCTTCACTGAAGCTTGTGTACGGATAAATCGATTGACGCGATTGGTGATGAATCACTCCACCCGAATCGTTTGTGAATTCTTCGTAAACGTGTATGTCGTTGTTGCCACCGGCATTCGCTCCGGGAACAAAGCTCTGACGATGATAACTCAACTGTTGCTGCAAACGATCCGCAGCAACCTGTCGGTTATAACGACGCTGAACCTGGACCAAAGCCTCGCGCACATCTTCCGTAAAGTGGTCGCGCTTTTCGTCCACAGCATTGCTGATCCAGTAATACTGGATAATGCAAAGTCCGAAAAGTGCCACTCCAGCCAGGAAGCTGATGAGTTTTGGCGAAACGATTTTCATCACTACAAATTTACGTAGGGTCACACCCTATGTTTTGTAGCTTAACATTGTTTAACCTATGATTTTAACACGAAAAAGGGCGTTTTTTAGGTCGCGGAGGCGCGGTGAGGGCGGTGTCGCGGAGGACAAAAAAGACCTGTTTTTGACCCGATTTTAACATATTTGGAGGGTAAAAAGGACCTCATTTCTTCGGCCTTTTGTAGCCTTCTGGTAGATTGAACCCGCTCATCTCAGCTGACTGCCATAAAGGTGGCAATCCAATTTCAGTTCGATAGAAGTCTACTGAATCAACAGACTCCAACGGTGAAATTTTCGCTTTTGCAGTTGCGCTTTGTTCAGTGTAGTACACATTGCAACCGTATTTCTGCGGTACATGTTGCACATATCCAAGTTGACGATCGTACCAGAATGCATAAGCAGATGGTTGCATTCGTCCTGCGAACAATTCAACTTTCATGCACGAATCAATGAATGGAAAGTAAACTTCATTCTTGCCGTAGAGATGATAAGTGATCATTCCTCCGGGAGGACACAAGCCTTGTTTCACACATGCGATATGTTCTGCCATGTTTAAAGAATCAACATAGTTCATGATTTTTGCAAGTTGATCCTTGTCGAGCGTTTCGCGCATGATTGCGGAACGAGCAAACTGATCGAGCGTCGTGTGCTTTTTATCTTCCAGCAAAAAGTGCATGGATTCTGCTTTCGAAGCTGAGTATTGTTTATGAAGTTCAGCATAACGACTAAACACCGATTGAAAAGCAAATGTGCCGACTTCGTTTTTTATTCTTTCAGAGTTGTTCAGCAGGTTCATTCCTTTGATCACTGACTTTTCCAGATACGCAACAGCACCAAGGGAATCGCGCAACATGTAAGAGCAACGCGCCGCGTCATAAAACGTATTCATATCCGGAAATGTAGAATTTCCATTACTCTCCAACCATTTGATGCAATTCAAAGTCTTGATATAGTTCGAGTCGACCCGAAGTAAGTACTGACTTTCATTGTATTTGTTCCAGTAAGAATGAAAATCGAACGACGGTGCAGGCGGATCACTTTTGAAGCCCAAAAGAGAGAACGCGAGAGTGCAAACTGCGATTGTAAAACAGTTTTTCATAAATGTGAATTTTGTTACTTGAAAACGAACTCCACCCGACGGTTTTTGCTCTTGTCAGTTCCAACAGGTTGTGAACTCCCGAACCCCTTTGTACTGATTCGCGTTGAGTCAATTCCTTTCGAGATGAAATACTTCTTCACTGAAAGTGCACGTTGTTCGGACAATGTTTGATTTGTTTGGGAATCACCATCGCTGTCCGTATGACCATTGATCGTGACTTTTAACGTGGGCTGCTTTTTTAACGCTGCAACAATTTGGTCGAGCGTAGAAAATGAACTTGCTAGTAAAGTTGATTTGCCTGTGTCGAAGAGGATGTTGTTGAACGTGAGTTTTTGTCCGGCGGAAATTGTGAGCGGACCGGATGGACTTTTATCGACAATGGAAACGTCATCCAAATAGTAGTATGCGTAACTCCACGCAATATTTTTCTTCCTGCAAAAGGACGCGCTCTTGTCAAATGGGTTTTTAAAGTTTCCGAGGCAAAAAAATTGTTCTGTACCGTTTGCAACGTACTCTGCTTTTACCTGTGTCCATTGCATAGTCGTATCAATTGGAACGATTACTTGTGGCCGAAACTTAAGAGCTGTAGCCATTTTCGGCTGACTGATTTTACTATTTGAAAAGTAGACTCCCAATGTGTCCACTTTCATGTCCGACTGTTTCGTATAGCAGTACCAGAATGAAACGAGATAGGTGTGTCCTGCAATCAGAGTTGAGTTCAACGTTCCGCCTGCGTATTCGGTAATAGGTAAGTCCTTTTCATCAACATGATACGCCAGAATTCCTGCGAAAGAGTTTCCCGAACGCGGATCAACTTTACCCGCGAAGTAATTTTCACTAAATCCTTTTGCTGCCGGGTTTTTGTCTTCGGAAAGATTTGAATACCAATCGGGCGTACCACCAGTTGGCATATACCATCCATTTATTCCGTAGGAGCTGAACGCATCCATAGGAACGACTGGAAGACCTTTTGTGCAATCTTCAAACCCCGGATTCACAACCAGATTCTGACCATAGGAAAGCAGAATTGCGGATGAGAAAATCAAAGTGAGTACGGGTTTCATCTTCGAATCTTCAAATTTTCAAATCATCGAATCACAACCCGAATCTCATTCGTGACTCCGGCGACAAGAATACCCGCAACGGTGCCAACTCCACATCCTTTCCTTCCGGCGATGTTGCGTGAATCTGATCGTACATGAGCATGCCTCCGCTTTTCTTTACGTCGATGGCATCAACGCGTTGTTTCATCTCGAGCGTCATCTGACCAGTTTTCGAGTAGAGCGTATCCATTCCGCCTTTCGGATTGCGGATGTACATGCAGAATGAGTCGACACGAAATACCTGCTGACCGTATTTTGTTTTTGCCCGAAGCTTGCCTAGACCGATGAGCGACATCTTATCCACAACCGAATCCTGTTTTACATGATCGATGGTGACTTCCGGAAGCTCACGTCCATAGAGTTTGTACGATTTCGAAAGTGCAACCTGCTCTTTTCCGTTCGGGAGCTTTTCATAAACAACGAGAACCGCTTCTCCGCCCGATTCAGCACGAAGAATGTACAGGGAATCTTTCTTCGTTGCAGTTCCGCCTTTCAGTTCGACGCGGCTCATTTTGTTTTTGCTCTTGAACGTGATCTTCACCGCGTAATCTTCTTTCGTGTGAAACCAGGAGTCGTTCGGTACAACCGAAACTGTTGTAGACATGGACTTCACCAGGAACGTGTCTGTTTGCGCGCAGACGATGTTCATGGTGAAGAATGCGATGAGTGTGGCTAAGATACTTCTCATGTTCTTTCTTTAAGCGTACCGGTGAGGTCTTCAATACCTAATATATTTCGCGCCTCAATTCCGTTTTTAACAGCGGTTGGAGATACTTCGAACTTAAATATAGCTTCTTTCGCATTATCCTTTTTCATTTTCTCAATAGCCGCGTTAAAATCATCGGTACTGCAGGTTGCAAGACGACCGTCTTTCGTAACTGCCCAAAGCATATTGTCGGCCAGCGTGTCGAATCGGAATGCATTCAGATTGTAGTACTGATACAATGCGTTCACGTTCTTCTGCACGAGGAATACTTTTGCAGCATCGAGTGGTTTTCCGTCACCGCGATCTGTCTTCGCGAAAATTTCCAATCCTTCGGGCATGCTCATCGGGCAATCAGAATTCCACATTCCGAAATCGGAGATGATAAATTCACGCATGATGATGGATTCGGTATTGCCTTGCAGATTTGCAGCAGCGCGCATTTGTCGCGCACGTTCAGCAAGTGTATCATTCACCCAAATGCGGTGACGATCCTGTTCTTCCAATACGACTTGCATGGCATCGGCGCGTTTCTTCTCGAGCTCTTCGCGCTGTTTCACGCCTGCTTCGTATTCGGCATAACGCTCTTCCCACGATTTCTGTGCAGCCGCAAAATCTTTCTGGTCAACAACGGGTTGCGTAACGTACATCGCCTCGCGCGAACCAGCAGTGAATGTGATTCTGAAATTCGCATTGTTCTTCATGCGCTTGATGGCAACATCTTCCCAGGCAATTTTCTTATCCTCTTTGTTGTACGGTGTTTGATTCTCGTCTACTTCAAAACGTACTCCTTTGTAAGTCACCAGCTCCGGAAATTCATACGGATCGAATGAAATCGCGAATGAAGGTTTGTTCTTGTCGGCAACTTTCGGCGCCACTGGGGGTTCTGTCATTACTTGAACAGCCCCAACTTTTTGCGGATCAGTTGAATCGGCGCTCGGTGGATTGTAGACAACCGCTTTCTCATCATTCACGTATTCCCATTTCTTCGCTGCTGTATCGAGGTAGTATGTGTTGAAGCGATCTTCGTCGCTGTTCGAAACAATAGCCACGTGAATCATGGAATCCGGATTTACTTTCAGCGGCTTTCCGTTCTGCCACGCAGAGATTTCGATCATACCGGCAGATTCAAAATTGTATTGCGTTCCGGCAGAATCGTATGTCATAGGAATTCCAGCCATAAAGATTTTCGCCGGATCGTGGAATTCTTTGTAGCGCAATTCAACTGCACCGCTCACCGGATTTCCTGCACTATCTAAGAATGCAGAGCCTGGAACGCTGATGATGCTTCCGTTGGAATTGAAATACATTCCGCCTTTGGTGGCATCCACAGTGAAATTCGTATCTGCTTCTTCGGCTCCAACGAAAAGTGGTTGAATGAATGCAGTATTTTCTGCTGTTGGAGTTTCCGATTCGCTCATCAGCAGATATCCACCGCCAATGAGAATCACTCCGGTAACCGCTGCGATTGCATAGAACTTCGTCGTTTTAAAGAATGAAGGTTTCGCTCCCGAGTACGCATTCATGAACTCGTCGAAATTCTGTCCCTTCGCAATATCCGCTTCACTTAACGGTTCCTGGTTCCGATTGATGTTGTAGTTTTCCATGACACTATCCTAATGACGTGTAAATTGTTTTGAGTCGTTCGAGCAGTCGATACACTCTTGCCTTGGCCGCAGTTTCACTGATTTCTAAAATTTCGCAGAGATCTTTAAACGGAATCTTGTCGAAGAAGCGCATTTGCATGAGCGACATTTCTTCAGGATCCAGTTGTTGCAGACTTTTCATGAGCTTTGCATCTGTCTCTCCGGTATTCTCTGCACCGATTTCTGTCATCACATCGGTTACTTGTTCATCATCTATATTCACAGCCTGACGTACTTTGCTGCGACGATAAAATCTGTTGAGTTCATTCAACGCTACACGAAACAGGAAAGCAGAGTAGGGAACACCTGTTGATTTATACTTTCCAATATTTTCGAGAGCCGACATGAAAACTTGTTGCGTTATGTCTCGCGCGTCGTCCTTACTCGTAGTTCGTCCGTAAACAAACTGGAGTATTCGCGCATAGTACCGGTTATACAATGGTCCAAAAGCTCTGGGATTTTGCTTTGCGGCTTCAATCTCCTTTTCTTCTGTAGCAATGTCGCTCCGGGTGGCGTGGTACCGGGATTCGATTGTCATAAATGTTCCTTTTGCGGTGAGGTACATGAATTATTGCCTTGATTACAGGCATAAAGCATGTGGTCCGCAAAAGTCACACAAGATGGTAAAAGTTGGGAGATGGGAGTTGGGAGACGGGAGTAAAATCGGGTAAATACGATGAATTCATCCATTTTCGAGCGGTCGTCAACGAAAATACTTTTCAGTGTTCATTTACACCCGTCTCCGAACTCCTATCTATTGTGTGACGACCAATTGCTGTGTATAAGCCACAGCTCCATTCACAGCAACTTGTGCCGTATATGTTCCCGCCACGAGAGAAGAAAGATCGACGTGAACAATCTGTTCACTCTGCGAATGATCTTCGCTAAGCACAACTTGTCCCAGTGAATTGTAAATATTCACCGTTACAGTTTCTCCGGGTTGATGCAGCAGAATATTCCAGCCAGAAGTTGTATTCGCCGGATTTGGGTATGTTGTTGTGATGTGTTCAGCAGATTGCTCTATTCCGGTTTGAGTTCCTGTTCCGCAGATGCACATCAAGCCTTGTGAATTGACAATGGTAAGATTGCAGGGGAACGCACACAATGTCCAATACGTAGTGTCTGCTACCGTGGGACCGCTCATCTGTACACATCCCATTGGATTCATGATGTATTGAAACGGTCCGCTTCCGCAGCCGGCTGCCACTGCGTCAACAGCCCATACGCCGTTGCATCCACTGGTGGGTGGAATTACATACCAGGTGGTAATTGTTGTCTGCGCATTAATTTTCGCACAGAATAATAGAAGCAGGATTACTGCTGAGAGTAGAGTTTTTGTCATGTGTAAGTGTTTAGCCATTGGGAAAATACGCTAATTGTTGCTCTTTTGCAAAAGAACACAGCAGTTGCCACATGAATCAACTGACGTTACCAAAAAATCCGACCGGTTGGCATTACACCATTTCCGTTGCGGAGGAATATCTCTTGATAAATTCTGAAGGAGTGAGCTTCACCTTTTTCCGGAACAGTCTTGAAAAGTACGCGGTGTCGAAATATCCTAGATCTGCAGCTACTTCTGCGATGTTGTTATCGCATTGCAATAGGTTCCGTTTTGCCTCCAGAATCACCCGGTCGAGAATAAGATCAGATGTAGTTTTACCGAAAGTCTCCTGACAGAGACGGTTCAATTGGCGCGTTGAGGTTTTCATCAGCAGTGCATAATCGGATGGTGCTTTAAGGATCATGAATTTTTCATCAATCAGGTCGCCCAATTGTTTGATCTTATTTGGAGTCCCGGGTAAAAAATGGGAGTTGCTGTACGATTTTTTATACTCACGACTGAGATGGATGTAGAGCAGATCGATAAGCGAACAACATTTTTGATAACGCTCCGATTCTGTTCCCGACTGTTCAACGAGCAACTCTTTGAAATACGCTTCAGGAACCGAAAGCTGGGAAGTGTCTAACTGCAGAAAGGGATGATTATTAAGACAGAAATAAAATGGATAATCACGTAGATTCCGATTATTGAATGCTACCTCGTAAAAGTCACGTGTGTGCAGCAGGATGTATCCTTCACCGTCGATGCAATCAATAAGGCGGTGAATTTGACCTGGGGACATAAAGAAAACGCTTCCCGGCCGCACCTCATAGGTCTTGAAATCAATTTCTTGTTTTCCATTTCCTGCTATGCACAGAAAAACAAAGTAGAAGTCGTGTTTGTGAGGTTGTCGTATAAGATCGTGTTTTTCCAGGTGTTCGGACAGCAGGGTCACAAACATACCAGGCTCCTGGTCGGTTTGGGATAATTTCTCAATGGTATGCACGGGGTAAACGGCTTTCATGGGTCAGTGATAGGCGTTAGGTACAGCAAGTTAATCAAATCCAAATTGTTTAAGGTTTTGGGACAGAATGGTCTTTTTGTCCAATCAAAATGTAGAATTCTGCTAATACACGATTTCCTTTACTGAGACCTTTGTTGCGCTGAAGAATGATTAATAACGACGATATGGGCGATAGCGCAAATGCCGAGCTCATCAGGGAATTGCTTAATGTGATTGCGGAGATAAAATTTCTTGTCGCACATAAAGTTCGCGCCCCAATTGCTTCAGCGAGTGGACTTGTTGTTTTATTGAGTGCGGAAAGCACAACCAATGAAGACAAGGAAAGAATTCTGGGTTACCTGCTAAGTACAATAGATGAAATGGATATGAATACAAGACAAATAATGATTGCCTTAGTCCAGATTGAAAGGACATTCGACGATACTTCATGTGATGACAAGGAGGGGGGCCTTGCCACTGGGTGTGCTGAAATTTGAAACGCGGCTATCTTTGGGAGACGCCGCGTTTCTCGCACACCAGTCACAGTAAGAACTACCGCGACACGATTATCCTCTTGGTGACTTTGCCTTCCAGTGTTGCGAGCTCTACAAAATAGAGTCCTGGTTGCTCATCACTCAAATCAATGCTTGTTGGTATCGGTTCCAAATCAGTTGATTTATGTTCTTCGACAGTTCCACCTAAGGTGTTAAACACGATCAGAGAAATCAACGAATTTGAATCGGCACTCACTTTAAATATTCCAGCGCTCGGGTTCGGATAAATTTCTCCGATGGAAATGTTCGAGAGCTTGTTGTTCTGATTCACAGGAACGGTATTCTTGTTCACCGGATTCATCATCACTACATTATCAGGTACAAATACCGTGCTCATTTTAAATCCGTCGAGCCATACACCCGTATTTGCATTGGGGTTGCTCACCCGAACAGAAACATATTTTCCATTCTCTGGTGCAGTAAAGCGAATTACATTCTCTACCCAATCCATAGTGATTGAATTCGCAGCCACCGTATATACTAATTCACCTTGCAATGAATCAACGTTGGTTATTCCAATCTGAACATTCGGAGAAATCGGACCACGTCCGCGAACCCAGAACGACAAGGAATACTGACTTCCTTTTACGAGCGGTTGTGTGAGTTCTAATGTTACAGCCTCAGACGTAACTCCTCTTTCAACGTTCGTTGCCAAACCAATAAACCAGTTTCCTTCTTTTGCATCACCATTACCGCAATTTGTGCTCGCGATATCGGGTCTGCGGAAGCTTCCGAACGCATGCGTGTTTTTTACGTTTGCGTTAAATACTTCTACTGATGTATTGATAAGGCACATGTTGCCGTTTTTCTCAAAACCACCGTTGACAAATTCTTGTCCGAATAAAATTGCGGGGAGCGGAAAAGCGATTGCTATTGCCGCCATACGCAAGAAGTGTAGCTGTTTCATGTGTGCGAGAGATAAAATGAAACTTCTTGTGATTAGCTGTTACTATTATAACTCCGGATGTTTCAAAAAGTTACATGCGTCCGGACAATAAAGGTTGTTGCAATGCGTATGCCAGAAACTGCATTTGCCAGCAAAATGCTGTAAATCAACAGGTAATGAAAGTAGTAGGAAGCTTATATGAGAACGTAAAAGATCGTTAAATCGTACTTTGTGTAGGTGAATTTTTGGATGGTTAACCGGAATTCGACTACGGTTCCCGTAACGTTGTCGATACAACATTGCGAGGGTGGTGTAACTGACGAACATAATTTCAGTGTTGAAGATTGTCGTCAGTATCGGTTACTTTTTTCTAAGCCTCATACTTTCTCATCCGATTTGAAACTTGCACACGTTAATTAATTGCGCATTTTATTCGCGCGATGTGTTAAGTCATGCGGATTGCATCATGTTCACATAATGTTGCGCTAAACACATGGTTAGAAATTCAAAGGAATTTTGGGAACTCAAAAACCAGAATTCAACATGCGCAAGATTTTTACAGCTCTTACACTTCTATTCTCAGTTGGCGCTAGCGCTCAACTCGGTCCGGGATTAATTATTTCCGAGTTTCTTCCGAACCCTTCAGGAACCGATTCTCCTTATGAACAGATTGAGTTGGTGGCAACACGCACAATCGACTTCGGCATCACACCTTATTCAGTTGTGGTCACTAATAACTCAGGTACCATTCAAGGTTGGATTCAGGGTGGAACAACAACGTATGGTTTTGAAATAACAACAGGAATAGTTAATGCCGGTGATGTCGTTTATGTTGGAGGTTCGTTAATGGCAACTTCAGGTGTAGTTCTTCGTTCGATTAACACCTTAACTACGGGGGGTGATGGTTTTGGAAATCCATCAAGCGGACCTTTCGGTAACGGTGGTAGTAATGCTGATGGCGTTGCAGTTTTCGCTATGCCGGTCATGTCAATTACACCTTCCAGTGTTCCGGTTGACGCTGTGTTTTGTGGGGCCGGACCAACCACTGGAACTGCTGTTGTAAATGCGGGTCTGGATGGCTACCAACTACCGGTGAATGATTTATACCCCGGCGGCAAACTGCAGTCAGGTTCTTTCATTGCACCTGATCCGGGATCTGCGCAATACATCGTAAGTACAGGTGCGTTTAATCCAGCAACAGGTGCATTCACAACTGCGAGAAACTGGATTGCAACTACAACACAATCGGATATGGTAACCGGAATTACGTTGGGAGCTGTTGCGTCTCCATCTCTTACAATCTCAGGCACACACGTGTTTGTGAACGAGTCAGCAACATCAGTAAACGTTACCGTGAATGTGACAAACCCGAATAATGGTCAGGCTGTTTTCACACTTAGCTCATTGCCGTACTCCACTGCATCAGGTGCAGATTTTACACCGGTAACCTATGTTGTACCAGCTGCTGGTTCAGGTGCGCAAACAATCACTATCCCGCTATTGACTGATGCAATTGCGGAAAAAGATGAATACATCGCGCTTTCGTTTACAGCATTGTACAACTCTTCCGCATCAGCAACTGTTGTGTACTACATCTATATCAAGGATGATGACACGCCGGTTCCCGTTGCAACCAATGAAATATTTCTTGATTCTATTTCAACATTTCAGAATGGTGCAAGCGGATCGAACTCAGCAGAAATTGTTGCACATGATCCGTCAACGCAAAGACTTTACATTGCCAACAGTATCGCGGCGAAACTTGACATTGTAAACTTTGCAAATCCAGCTTCTCCGACTTTGATCACGTCCATCAACATGATGCCAACGTACGGCAACATCAACAGCGTGGCAGTTTACGATAGCATTGTTGCCTGCGCAATTGAGAGTTCAACCAATCCGCAAGACTCCGGCATGATTGTATTCTTCAATTACAACGGTGTGTTCATCAAACAGGTGAAAGTTGGTGCAATGCCAGACATGCTTACGTTCAATCACGCAGGAAACAAAATTATTGTTGCTTGCGAAGGAGAACCAAATAACGCTTATACAAATGATCCTGACGGTACAGTTTGCGTTGTTGATATTTCAGCGGGTGTTGCTAATGTAACTCAAGCTAACGTTACGTTCATCGGATTCACTGCCTTCAACGGATCTGAAAATGCATTGCGCGCATCGGGAATACGTATCTATGGACCGTTCAACATGGCGTCGAAAGATTTCGAGCCGGAGTATGTGACCATTTCAGACAATGATTCACTGTGCTGGGTAACGTTGCAGGAGAATAACGCAATTGCAATGATCAACCTGGTAACAAACACAGTTTCAATTGTTAGTCCACTGGGTTACAAAAACTATATGTCGGCTGGCAATGCACTCGATGCATCTGATCAAACATCCGGAATTGCATTGATGAATGCACCGATATTCGGAATGTACCAACCCGATGCAATCAGTCATTACTCGGTGAACAACCAGCTTTATTTGCTCACCGCGAATGAAGGCGATGCGCGTGCGTATAGCGGATTGAACGAAGAATCACGTTTGAGCGGACTCACACTTGATCCGGTAGCATTCCCTTATGGAACACAGATGAAGCAGAACACATTCCTCGGGCGCTTGAATTGCACGAATCGCCTGGGGGATACTGACAATGATGGCGACATCGATCAGATTTACACGTACGGTGCGCGATCATTCTCTATATGGAATGGAACAACAGGTGCACAAGTATTTGATAGCGGCGATCAGCTTGAACGCATTACTTCAACACATCCAACTTACGCTCCACTGTTCAACATGAGCAACGGAACGGGTGCTGGCGTAGCGAAGAATCGCAGCGACGACAAAGGTCCGGAACCAGAGGGTAGTGCAGTTGCCTCAATCAATGGCGACAACTTCGCATTTCTTTGTTTGGAAAGAATAGGTGGAGTGATGGTGTGGAATGTGAATAATCCGGTTGCACCAACTTATGCACACTACCGCAATCACAGAACACTAACAGCTGGACCTGATCGCGGCGCAGAAGGCATTATTTATATTTCTGCTGCGAACTCACCAACCGGAAGTGATTATGTAATTGTTGCAAATGAAATTTCCAGCACGCTGTCGATCATGCAGGTAACAACGTGTGCAGAACGTGCAGGCGTTGCAGTTACTCCAGCATCATTTGATGGTTGCGCAGGTGGCAACGTTACATTAACTGCAGCTACAGTTGCGAACACGACTTACCAGTGGATGATGGACGACGCAATCATCCCGGGCGCAACTACTGCAACGTACAATGCAACTGCATCCGGTGAATACCAGGTGATGATCACGAACACAACTTTTGGTTGCAGCGGCAAAACAGAAATTGTTCCGGTGATTTTCCACGCAGCTCCTACAGTGAATGCAACGGTAACTTCGGGCACAATCTGCACAGGCACATCAACTACGCTTAACGGATCAGGTGCATCTACATACAACTGGATGCCGGGATCGCTGAGCGGAACAACAGTTTCTGTTTCCCCAACAGCAAATGAAACATATACAGTTACCGGAACAGACGCAAATGGATGTACAAACACAAACACGGTTGCAATCACGGTACTTGCACGTCCTACGGTTACCGCTTCATCTCCATTCACGCAAGTCTGCAACGGAGGTAACACTACACTAAACGGTGGCGGTGCAGTAACGTACAACTGGATGCCAATCAATCAAAATGGATCGTCAGTTTCAACGCCAATCACAGCAACAACTGCGTTCACGGTTACAGGAACTGCAGCTAATGGTTGTACGAACACGGCAACGATCAGCATTACCATGTTGCCAACACCAACTGTTTCTGCAACGAGCAACACAACAACGGTGTGCAGCGGAAATTCGGTAGATCTCCTTTCAACTGGAAACGGAGTTAATTACATCTGGTTCCCGGGAATGTTAACCGGCCAGAATGTTACAACGATTCCTTCTGCATCTACCACGTATACGGTTACAGCTTATGGATCGAACGGATGTACACGCAATTCTACGGTTTCAGTAACGGTAGACGCATCACCTGCTTTGTCAACATCAGGAGTGAATGCGATCTGTGAAGGTTCTTCTTCTACGCTTACAGTTTCCGGCGCAAATACTTACATGTGGATGCCTGGAATGCTAAACGGAAACAGTCAGGTGTTAACTCCTGCGTCTACAACTACTTATACTATAGTCGGTACAGGAGCCAATAGTTGTATGGACTCAGTGAACGTAACAGTGACTGTTAATTCAAACCCGGTTGCAGCGTTAACCGTGACTAGTGATACGGTGTGCAATATTGACGGAGCAGTTACACTGAATGGTTTGCCTTCAGGCGGATCTTATGTCGGTAACAGTGTAGTTGGAAATTCATTCGACCCTACAACAGCTCCGATCGGAAGCAACGTAATTTCGTATATCTATACGGACGGTAATGGATGCTCAGATACGGCGAACTCTGCAATTGTTGTGGACATTTGTCTGTCAGTGGAGAACACAATCGCAGGAGCGTTCAATGCTTATCCAAATCCATTTACTGATCGCTTGACGCTCACATCAGATGCAGTGATTGAGAAAGTTGAAGTGTATAACGCAGCCGGACAGCTCTTGTTTGCGCAACAGACTAATGCTTCCATGGTTGAATTAAATATGAGTCAGTTTGAAAGTGGTGTTTACTTCGTTAAGTTAACAGGTGGCGAGGCAAGCACAATGATTACCGCAGTTAAATTGTAAGTGCGATTGCTGAGGAATGAAAAAGCCCCGTCTCGTCAACTTTGATGAGACGGGGCTTTTGTTATCCCCAAAAATGCGCATGGAGTTTTCATTCGCACAACATTTGCGTTTAGTAGTTAACCTGAAAGCACGTTCAAAAACATGGAA
The DNA here is from genome assembly GCA_040377305.1 of Flavobacteriales bacterium. Classification (GTDB taxonomy): domain Bacteria; phylum Bacteroidota; class Bacteroidia; order Palsa-965; family Palsa-965. The sequence goes on from JBEIPA010000007.1 coordinate 174,671, forward strand.
GACTAACGCTGCGTTAATATCTATGCGATATTGGCAATCTACTTTTGCTCAGGTTCAATATTCATTATGAATCACGGCGAGCTAAAAATTCTGATTGTTGACGACGAACCGGATATCCGGGAAATACTTTCGTACAACTTGTTTCGTCGGGGTTACCATGTACTCACCGCATCCGATGGGAAGGAAGGTTACGAGAAAGCAGTACAGTTCACACCTGACCTTATTATTCTCGATATTCTTATGCCCGTGATGGATGGTTACGAAACCTGCGTCAAGCTGCGGAACGATCCTCAATTTAATCAGACGAAAATTGTTTTCCTCTCCGCATTGAGCGAATTACGTGCGCGTGAATTCGGACTGGAGCTGGAAGCAGATGCGTTCATGGCAAAACCAATCAGAATGGAATTGCTTCTGAAACGAGTCGAAACCTGGCTGCAAAAGGCAGCAACCCTAGCAACCTGAACGCATGAGCAAAGCCCGGTATAAGACAATCATACTATCTGATATTCATCTGGGCACCTCGACTTCCAAAGCGAAGGAAGTCATTCACTTTCTCAAGCACCATAAATGTGAAACGCTTATTCTGAATGGCGACATCATTGACGGATGGCAATTGCGAAAATCCGGCGAATGGAAAAAGCAACACACCAAGTTTTTTCGTTTAGTGCTCAAACGTGCTGCAAAGGGAACGAACATCGTATACATCCGTGGCAATCACGACGATTTTCTGGATCAGGTCCTGCCCTTTACGCTGGGCAATTTCTCAATTAGACTCGATTATTATCTGCAATCGGGAGACAAGCGATATTATGTTGTGCATGGCGACCTCTTCGATATGGTTACCACACGTTTGAAGTGGCTGGCAAAACTCGGTGACATGAGTTACACATTCTTGCTGTGGCTGAATAAGCACTACAATAATTACAGAGAACGAAAAGGTCTGCCTTACTATTCACTTTCACAGGTGATCAAGGCAAAAGTGAAAGGTGCAGTGAGTTTCATTTCTGATTTTGAGGCCGAGCTTGCATCCGTTGCAAAGAAGAGAAAGTGCGACGGTGTTATCTGCGGACACATTCATACGCCCGCGGATAAGATGATTGGCGATGTTCATTATCTCAATAGTGGAGATTGGGTTGAATCGATGACAGCACTTACGGAAAGCTATGATGGTGAATGGAATATTATTTACTACGCGGATTGGCTCAGGAAACATCAGGCTTTACAGGCCGATGAAGCAACTCACAACATTCGGGAACTAAATCAATCGATCGCATGAAACCAAAAGTATTGTTCGTAGTCCAGGGCGAAGGCAGAGGTCACATGACTCAGGCGATTTCGCTTAGACAGTTACTGGAGAAGAATAACTTCGAAGTGTGCGGAGCACTGGTTGGAACCAGTGAACGCAGAAAGGTTCCTGAGTTTTTTATTCGCCAGTTCTCGGGCGTGGAAGTTGTCCGTATGCAAAGCCCCAATTTCGTCACGAAGAATAATCGTGGAATAAATATTCCGGCAACCGCGTGGAGCAATTTGCTTCGTCTCCGAACTTATTTGCGTTCAGCAAAGTTGCTGAAGCAAAAAGTCGCGGAGTTGAATCCGGATATCATCGTGAACTTTTATGAACCGATTGTCGGGCTTTATGCCAAAACTGTCCATAAGAGTAAGAGACCACCAATTGTTTCCATCGCGCATCAATATCTCGGAGAGCATACCGGATTTAGATTTCCGAAAGGTCATGTGATGGACAGAATATTTCTGAAGCAGTATTCCAATCTAACATCATCCGGTTCAGCTACAATTCTGGCTCTTGCGTTTGCGCCGCTTGGCTATAACCACAATGATAAATTGAAAGTTGTTCCGCCACTGCTCCGCCAGGAAGTGAAAAAATTGGAAGTGAGCCGCAAAGGATACTACTTGTGTTATCTCGTGAATGCGGGTTATCGTGCGGACATAGAGAAATGGCACACGAGTAATCCTGGAGTTTGTCTTCATGTTTTCACCGATATGGAAATGGAGAAGGAGTTTGTGGAGGTTCACGAGAATTTATTTTTTCACAAGCTCAGCGATACTAAGTTTCTGAGTTACATGGCGGGTTGTGATGGACTGATCAGTTCAGCTGGTTTCGAATCAGTGTGCGAAGCGTTTTATCTCGACAAACCGGTTTTTATGGTTCCGGTGGAGGGACATTTTGAACAGCTATGCAATGGACATGATGCAGAGCGTGCCGGAGTGGGAATTCATCACACGAAGTTCGACATCGGTAAATTCCTGAATTGGATTCCTCAGCACAAATCCCGATCGGCAGCGTTCCAAAAGTGGGAAGGTGAGGCCGAGAAGTTATTTCTATGGCATTTTAACCAGGTCATAGAAGCAAACAGATCGACAAATCAACTCACATCAGAATTTCTTTCGGTAGAATCATAATTTTCAGTTCACTGTTTTCAATATTTAAATTATGACTCGCAAGAGAATTGCATTTGTAATCAATCCGAATTCCGGAAGCGACAAAAAAACTGATCGTGTGCGTCTCATTCGCGAGCTGGTGAATTATTCGTACGACAGTGAAATTATTCTGTGGAAGGAAATTTCTGATCGCGATGAAATCTTCAACAATATTGTCACGGGCGAGTTTGACATCGCGGTTGCTGTAGGGGGAGACGGAACCGTGAGTCAACTCGCTGAAGTATTGTGCGGAACGAATATTGCACTCGGAATAATTCCATTTGGATCCGGGAATGGTTTGGCGCGTCATTTAGGTGTTCCGATGAAACCCGTAGAAGCAATTAAGCTTCTTGAAACAGGCATCGTGCGAAAAATTGATCGCGGCAGAATTAACAACCGATCTTTCTTTTGCACCGCGGGAGTTGGATTCGATGCACGTATCGGAAAACTCTTCGCTGAAAGTGAAAGTCGCGGCTTCCTCACATACGGGAAGATGACGCTCGGCGAATTGAATTCGTATCGTCCGGAAACTTATTCAATTGACATTGACGGTACAACATTCGAGCGCACCGCATTCCTGATGACCATTGCAAATGCCGGGCAATACGGCAACAACGCGTGGATTGCACCGAAAGCAAATGTCACCGACGGCATTTTACATTTCTCAATCCTGAAAGATTTCAAATGGTGGAATGTTCCCGGCATCGCAGGAAAAATGTTTGCGAAGAAAATTGACACTTCCCGTTTTCTCGAAAGTTTTTCCGGAAAGAACATTACGATCACACGAAAGTCGGAAGGCGCAATTCATTACGACGGAGAACCGGATCTGCAGGGAACGCAATTGAATGCGTCGATAGAATTTGAAGCGCTGAATGTGGTGGTGCCGAAGGAGTTTAAGGGGTAGAGGAACAACTTGACAAGTAATCGTGCGTAAACTCGTTCACTTCGTAATCAAGAGCTTTTCGGTAACAAGCCACTCGTCGTTGCAAATAACCCTCAGAAAATACATACCGTCTGGATAAGCTTCGGTTGAAAGGGAAATCGTGTTCGTTCCATTGAATAGAATGCGATCTGCAAGCCGTCCATCAGCCGTTACAATTTCTACACAGCCGTCGGTTATTCCTTCCGGTAGTCCAATGAATACATTTCCGCTTGAGGGGTTTGGATAAACTGTAGCAAAATTTGTCGGATCGGGATCATTTATTCCAACACCATCGCAACCCGCAACTTCGCAACCTAAACTATCAACTTTAATAAGCCAAGCATCCTGATCGGTCAAATAGCAAGATCCCGCGAGTATAAATCCGTTGTCCGAAGTCGCACGGAAATCATAAATATAGTGGGAGTTATTTGCATTCAACGTATAAGTTCTTTGCCAGAGAAGATTTCCATTTAAATCAATTTTTGAAAAAAACGATCTTATGATCATCGAGGAATCGGGCAACGACACCCCTGCTACAACGATGCCATCTGAACATAAGACAGGTTTAGTGTAAACAACATTTGTACACAATGGAAAGCCAACGTAGGAGTATGAAACAATAGCGCCGCCGGTATCCAGTTGCACGAGTGTACTCAATTCATCGGGGCCTACTGGTCTATTACAACCGAGCACAAAGTTTGAATCCGGCAACTGTGTAATAAATCCATAACCGGAATAACTATTATAGCTCTGAGCCCAATCTAAACCGCCCACTTCGTCCACTTTTACCACATACGGATAGCTACCTCGTTGTCCAGACATGATGAATCCTCCGTCAAACGTAAAGTCACCACACATCAACCCCTCACTCGCAGTTGTGCCGTACGTAGTGTCCAGTTGCACGTTTCCATTCTGGTCAAGGATCAACAACCAAAAATCATATTGTCCGTTTCCATAGCTCATCGTTGAACCACAAACCCAATAGTTATTATTTGCATCTTGAAAAATTGATGCAAGGATATCTACAGAACTTCCACCATAATTTTTCATCCATAACGTATCACCGTTCGTGTTGAATTTAATAACATACCCTTGGCGGTCATTCGCTGTATCAATAGCTGAACCACATTGTACATAATCTCCATTGTTGTCAACTATGAGACTGTGCGCACCGCCTAAGTTGAATGCTATAGTAGTAAACTGATACTTCTTCGTAAACGTAGTATCCCCGTTCTTATTAGTATTGGTGAAACAATATCCCTGAAACGCGGGTTGTAGAATGTTAGAAACGAACACGTATCCGCTGTCGAGCTTTTGAACAACACCTCCAGTGTAATCTGAACCCACCTGAAACGGATAGTTTCTCGAAAAATGAATTTGCTGGGAACAAAGTATAGTTCCCAGCAAATTCAAGATTAATATGTATACAAGTTTTTTCACTTGATTATTAATAGCTTTTCACTAGCAAGACGTGTGTCGTTGTGAGTAAGTCTAAGATACAACATTCCCTCTGCATATTGGTTGAGATCTAGCTGAATAGGAGAGTCGCTCGTCACCGGAATCCTCTCTATTAATTGACCAAGAGTGTTTGTGATCTCTAGCACAGACCCCGATTCTACAAGTGCGGCAGGTATCAGTACGGTTGCCATTCCAGACGTCGGGTTTGGAAATACTTGCATTGTCTGTACTGCTAGTCCTGATTCGTCCGCATCTGTTGGACCGGCAAACCGACTGCCTCCTCCTGTAGGTAATGGAATTGGAGAGCGTGCAACAAGTTCGCCACTATAGTATGTTGAAATTACCCTTGCGCAAATTGCGCGTTCATGGTCTATACTATAAATGCTGTCGGCAATTTCAATTTCTCCTGATGTTGCGGACAACCAACATCTATCATCCTCTTGCTGTGCCAATGAAATAGCTGCCAGAAGCGTCCAAGCACTTTCTTCACCAAGAGCCGTGACGATAATGCCAAGCGTTATATCCGCATCATCGAATTCACGAGCAGCAAGTTGTAACAAAAATAAATTTTGTAATTCCGGCACCCGATAAGCGTCTTGCAATGCGGTAATTCCAGTACCTAGTGAATCAGTTTGGAATGCATACGCAGCAATTTCATTAGCAGCCAGATCTTCCTCAAAGGCGTAAGCTGCCCATTCTCTCTCCTTAAGTTCACGTACACCCATATCCTCTTGTGCATTCTCAATTTCAGTCATGCTTTCACTCTCAAAAGCAGGATCAGCATTTAGTACAGCATCATAGACTACAGGTGACAACCGACCATTCAAACATAAAATGTCAACTAACTGCTCTTCGCTCAAATTCTCACGATATGAAGTCGTTACAAGAAGAAGCATTGCCTCATCCGATAGCCAAGGAGAAGCAGCTTCAAGAATAGTATACAGCTCGTCGCCACTCTGAGATTTGATATCATCAATCATCTGTTCAGTATCACCTCCATCAATGTTCTCGCTTAAATCATTTGCTGCACTTTCTTGTGCACTCCGCAAATTGTTATAATGAGTTGTCTTGTGCTGAATATATGGTCTTAAAGTTATCCTGGAGGAACATGGATTGGCTTCTGGAACGATTGCACAAGTTTGAACATTTATATTATAACATTGAGGATAATTACTTATCAGCGCTTCGTTGTAATCGAACGGACCATTTGTAAAAATCGGTTCTGCATAAATTTGATTATCGGGAATACTTGTGCAGGAACTCAAGTATTCATTGCCCGCTAGTAATTCCGGTAAACCAGCAAGACAATTTCCTTGATTAGCCAACTCTGAATAGACGTTGTTATCACCGTTCAGAATGAAATCATAATTGACCATTTCTTCGAAGTCATTGCACATTACCTGTAGTCCATAAGTACTTCCACTTGGTCCACCGTATCCATTGTGGCCTTGAACTTGCACGCCCATACTGGCATGATTTATCACGTTGTGATAAACCGTTCCAGAGCCGTAATTTTGACTTGTAAACGGATTTGTAACCGCAGATTCATGCACAACTATGTTATATGAGCAATCGGAACAATCGTTTTGTGGTGAAATCTGGGTTGAATTATCTCCCACGTTAAAGTTATTATCCTCAATTCTGAAGTCCGTGGATCCGATCATGTAGACCCCTACAGGTTTATCATATCCACGATTCATTTCCGACGAAGCGTAACCATGCTGAGGAGATTCAGGTACATCAAAGTCGTTGCTATAAATCAGTGAAAAAAAAGTCCCTTCCAACACAATACTGTGAATGTTATTCTCGAAAGTTCCACCAGCTATATGCACCGTACCCGCAGCGAAACCAGAACTTTGCATATGTACTCCATTTGATAAACCTTCGAAGGTGCATGGATAGTTTGCGTATAATCTCAGTCCAGCTTCCAATCCATAAATTGCGGTGCCGCGCAGATGCGGTTTGTAATTTCCGGGATTAGTATTTGCGAATTCGCAGTCATTGAATTGAACATTCTTGACGTCATACATAGTTACGTGAGCAATCCCAGAAGTCGGAGTTACTCCATTGTCCAAATACAGTGAGGGATCATAAAAATATTCAGTCGTCTTAAAATCGCAGTTGCTGAATATGCTGATGTTGTTCAGCGTATAATTTGCAGTACCAAAGTTTCTGTACGATAAAAACTGCACATCACGCACGTTATTCAAAAACTGACTATTGTATGCACGAATGACACCGCCCTCTGTTCCATATGTATAGTAATCTCCCACCGTAATTCCGTCCCGCGCATGTTCAAGCGTACAATAATTCAATTCCAAATATCCTTGAGGAGTCGTTGATGCTGAACCTTGTCCCAGAGTTCTGTCTCCAAGAACTTGTACACCCTGCCATTCCATTTGACAAGCAGGGCCTAGTTTACATCCACTTGACGAGCTACCATTGACAATCAGTCGAGCACCTTTTTCAACTATAATTCCGGCATTTGGTCCGAATTCCAAATTAACCCCTGCGCCTACGGTTAAGGTATAACCAGAATGGACAACAAGCGCCTGACTGAAACGGACAGTGTTTCCTGTTACTGCTGACCATGGAGAAGATCCAGGAAAGTATGTTGCAATGTTCGAAGTAGTAAATGAAGTGTTTGTATTCACGTGATACTGATCGTCGTTGTATAGATCTGCTTCCGTGCACACATAAGGGCAAGCAACTGTTGAATAACCAGTGTGCGGAATAAGTATTGAACCCGGCAAGTCGGTTATAACCACATTTCCGTATAACTCATCTGGCCAATACTCCAGTGTTGCATTATTCTCAACAATAATTTCTGCATCCCAGATTGTAACGCATCGTTCAATTACCATCATTGAATTTTCTGTTACGGTGTAAAAGGAATGCGCGTCATCAATTTCTGTGTCTGGATTATCCGTCAAATGCAACTCATCGCCGTGTACATACACATCGCGATTATCAGGAACCATGAGATTCGGATTCCAGTCATTCACTTCTGTGGCAGTTGGATACGTTGCACCAACGGTCTGGAACGTATATCCCGTTGGAAATACAATCGGTGCTGTCGTTGGTGTGGTAATAAATACGCCCGAAGGATTGTAAATTATTCGCTCCGAAGGATTGATGGTAGTAAGATCCAAATTGTAATCAAGGTAATATGTGTGTGAAACTCCATCCATTGGATCATTCGTTGTGGGAGCATATCCTGAGAATGGTGTTTCACCTGGTCTTGCTAACATAAAACCCCTTAAACTGTACGGTGAGGGCCGAGCGAATAGATCGGCATCAGCAGCCTGAGCAGTAGCGTCATTCGGACCGGGTATAACATCTAGCGCAGAACATATCCCGGGAAAATAATGAGCGTCCGGATACGGAAAGAAATTTATCGTCCCCATGCTATTAGAAGTTTGTGGTGGCGAATCCAAAAATGGTTGAGTCGGATAAATAACCCACGTATGGATAGCGATATCATGTGTAGATTGATCAGATTCATCATTGTTAGCAGTGTAGGGATATTTAGATGTCATTCCTCTTGTGTGATCGATTACAAACGAAAAAGAATCAATAACCGGATCGGTGATTAAACTGCCACAATGCAGATAATAGGTGTGTTTCAGAGCTGTGTGTGGAAACAGATCCCTTCCCACTGGAGGTGTAGAAAGTGTAAAATCTGTGCTTGCTAATCTGGCATAATCCGACATACTAATGTCATCTTGAAAACCTTTACTAAAAAGTTCTCTTGCCATCCAGGCCGAGGGAATGTAAGGGTCGGGCAAGTTTAAATTTCTTGTAGTAGAATTCGCATTCCCACAATCTCCTTGACTACAATCAGCAACAAAAGGGAATCCTACAGGCTCAATTTTATAGGATGTTGCCCAGCCATTTGGTCCAGTGAAAAGGTCCCAGTTCAAGCCGTCATTAAATAACTGGTACTCTCCGGTATATCCCTGATTGGAGGCTCCGAGATTGTATGTGCTACTTGCCCAGGAAGTACTGAATGGATTGTATGTGTCGTAAACGTTTTGGGATTGACTAAATAACGGAAACGTTATGATAGCCACTAATATGAGCGCGTTTCTTCTTGCGAATGGAATTTTCTTTCTCATTTTTTGTTGGATGGTTTTATTTAATCTGTTAATGGTTTTCGTGTTTAGTGTTTACACAGAGCAGCATGAATGATCCGAATCTTCTGCATCGTTTCGATCGTAGTCTCACATCTAAATATATCCAAATAAACTATAAATAGAGGGTTCTTAAATAGAGTTACCAAGAATAGACGTTTTTGGGAGATTTACCCCAATGAAGTCCGAACTTAAAGACATTGAAGTCCGATATCTAGGTAAACTAATGGATCGGATTGTCCAAATTCGGAAGGAACGTGGAATGAGTCAAGAGAAACTGGCAATTGAAAGCGAGATTGCCCGTTCACTCATGCGAGGGTATGAAAGGAAGGAGAGAAATATATCGTTCGCGAATCTTGTTAGAATTATCAAGTTCGGATTTGATATGACCATCGAAGAATTTTTCTCACAAGGGTTTGACAGCACGGAAAAGAGGAAAAGGCGCAAATGATTTCTTGACCACAAAAAAGCGCGAACATCATCCGCGCTTTTTTAATACTGCCTACTGCACTACTGCCTACTGAAAAGCATTCAGCCCAGTCACATCCATTCCTGTAATCAACAAGTGAATGTCGTGCGTGCCTTCGTAAGTCACAACAGATTCTAAGTTCATCATGTGACGCATGATTGGATATTCTCCGGTGATGCCCATTCCACCGAGCATCTGGCGTGCGTTACGTGCAACGGTCAAAGCCATATCCACGTTGTTGCGTTTTGCCATGGAGATCTGTGCAGGTGTTGCGCGGTTTTCGTTTTTCAGAACACCGAGTCTCCAGCAAAGCAATTGCGCTTTTGTAATTTCTGTGATCATCTCAGCCAGTTTCTTCTGCTGCAATTGGAATCCACCGATTGGACGACCGAACTGAATGCGCTCTTTTGAATAACGCAATGCAGTATCGTAGCAATCCATCGCGGCACCGAGTGCACCCCATGAAATTCCGTAACGTGCAGAGTTCAGACAACCGAGTGGACCTTTCAATCCTTTGATCGTCGGAAAAATATTTTCTTTCGGAACTTTTACGTTGTCGAATACCAACTCGCCGGTTGCAGAAGCACGAAGCGACCACTTGCCGTGTGTTTCCGGAGTTGTGAATCCTTCCATACCGCGCTCAACAATGAGTCCGCGAATATCACCCGCATCATCTTTCGCCCATACTACTGCGATGTCAGCAAACGGTGAATTCGAAATCCACATTTTTGCTCCGTTCAAAAGAACATGATCGCCTTTGTCTTTGTAGTTGGTGAGCATTCCTGCCGGATTCGATCCGTGATCAGGCTCTGTCAAACCGAAACAACCGATGAGGTCACCAGTCGCAAGCTTCGGTAAGTATTTTTTCTTCTGCTCTTCAGATCCGTAAGCGAAAATCGGATACATCACGAGTGAACTTTGTACGGATGCCGTAGAACGAATGCCCGAATCGCCGCGCTCAAGCTCCTGCATGATGAGTCCATAGGAAATCTGATCGAGACCAGGTCCGCCGTATTCAGCAGGTATATATGGACCGAACGCGCCGATCTCTCCAAGACCTTTGATGATCTGTTTCGGGAACTCTGCTTTCTGTGCGTACTCTTCAATGATCGGAGAAATGTCTTTCTTCACGTAAGCACGCGCTGTGTCGCGAACGAGTTTTTGCTCGTCGGTCAAAAGTTCGTCTAATAGATAGTAATCGGGTGCCTGGAACTGATCGGTTGCCATAATTGATTAGTTGATATGCTGATTAGTTGATATGCTGATGTTATCCCTTGATCATCAGCTAATCAGTCCCGACATATAAATCGGGAGAAATCAGCTAATCGAACGCGGGGCTGCAAAAATAGGCAAAACATCGGCTAGGCTGCAAAATAGTGGTGAGTCTTGATGGTTGAAAATCAGAACTTTACTATCGGGAATCCAACTTTCACATGAGCACATAGATTCGGACTCAAACCGCCTATCTTTGTAAATACACGCAATTCACATAGGAATTCCCGCCAAACGTTTGTTTTATTCCGAGAATGGCAGGAGAATTGCATTAGACAAACTATAAAAACGAAGACACACCACATGAAAAAATTACTGTCAATATTCGCACTGGTTCTTTTTACCGGAACGATTGCTACCGCTCAGATTTATCGCGGCACTACAAACAAGATCACGTTCTTCTCGCACACTGCGTTGGAAGATATTAGCGCTACTGATACCGTTGCAACTATGCTGCTCAATACCAAGAGCAACACCGTAATTGCAAGTGTTGATGTACGTGGATTCCATTTTTCAAATCCTCTCATGGAAGAACACTTCAATGAGAATTACATGGAAACCAACAAAGAAGGTGCGAAAGATGCGAAAGGGAAACCAACTTACCCGAATCGTATGGCAACCTTCAATGGCAAAATCAACGAAACGATTGATTACACGAAAGACGGTACACACAGTGTTACTATGACTGGTGACCTCACCATTCACAACGTGAAGAAACCACGTACACTCAACGGAACAGTTACAATCAAAAGTGGTAAGGTTACTATCGATTGCAAGTTCAACGTTCTGCTGGTTGATCATGAAATCACAGTTCCAACTGCTGTAGGAGCGAAGATTGCAGAAAGCATCGAGGTGACTATTCACTCGGAGATGACTGCGCCAAAGGCAAAGTAGACGACAGACTACAGTCGGGAGACGGGAGTAAATTTCGTTTGCCGTGCTGAATAAGAGTTTAAAAGGGTTGATCAGATGATCAACCCTTTTTTTATCGACACACTCCCGTCTCACGTCTGTCTTCTGGAGACCCGAACGTATCTTTGCTGAATGTCGGGTATTGTACGAATCGTCGATCTGTTATTGCAAGCCTCACCGGTTGCAGATCGTTGGCTCACGGATACAACTACTTCCTTCACACCCAAACTCGCTCCCGAACACATTGGCGGCACGTGGATTCACGCACTGATGTTTTCGAGTTTCACGATGCTGGTCATCCTGCGCGTATTCGATTTCAAAAGATTGCTCTTGCTCTTTCAGGGATTTGTGCGTGCATCATCAGTATCGCAAACGTATAGGGAAGAATCTGCACTCACGAGTCGCGTTTCGGTTTTTCTGCTCGTGAATTTTCTACTGCTCGGCGGTGTATTCACGTGGCAAACACTCGGCGTTTTATTCGGAAGCTATCCGGAGCCGTCTGCAGTCTTATGGATTTCTCTAGCAATGCTGTGCATGTATGTGATCAAGATTGTAGGCGTTCGCGTACTCGGATTCATTTTTGAAATGCGTGAAGCCGCGCAGGAATACATCTACAACATTGTGCTTTTCAACAAAACAATCGGCCTGGTTTTGTTCCCAATTACACTTTGTCTGGCTTATGCCCGACAGCTCCCTCCGGGCGGATTAGTGGCGATTGGGCTCTCTTTTTGGGGTTTAGTGCTGATCTACCGATTCGTAAGGCTCTCATGGATAGGCCTCTCCGTTCGAGGGGTTTCCTTTTTGTACATATTTCTGTACCTTTGCACCCTTGAAATCTTACCGTTTGTGGTAATAATAAAAGTGCTGATTCAATTCAATTAGGCGTAACCCAGCGATTAGAGTGGCATCTGCAAAAAACACTGATTCAAAAGTAAAAAGCATCCTGGTGACTCAGCCTAAACCTGAGTCGGATAAATCGCCGTATGCTGACCTACAGAAGAAATACAATCTGAAGATTGACTTCAGGTCGTTCATTCATGTAGAGGGCGTTGCCGCACAGGATTTTCGTCAGCAGCGCGTAAACATTGCTGAACATACTGCAGTCATTCTTACGTCTCGCAACGCGGTGGATCATTTCTTCCGCATCTGTTCGGAAATGCGCGTTACTGTTCCTGATACGCTGAAGTACTTCTGTATCTCTGAATCAACTGCATTCTATCTGCAGAAATACGTTCAGTACCGTAAACGCAGAATCTTCCACGGCAAAGCAACGATCAACGAGCTTATCGACATCATCAAGAAACACAAGGAAGACAAGTTCCTCTATCCATGTACCGATGTACACAAAGAGGATATTCCTGAGATTCTTGACAAGCATAAAATCCAATACTCGAAAGCAGTCATCTACCGCACGGTGTGTAGCGATCTTAGTGATCTCGCCGATGTGTTTTATGATGTGCTTGTGTTCTTCAGCCCATCCGGAATTACATCGCTCTACAAGAACTTCCCGAAATTCAAGCAGAACAAAACGCGTATTGCTGCCTTCGGTCCTTCAACAGCGAAAGCCGTGGAAGAAGCCGGATTGCGTCTCGACATTCACGCTCCGAAGCCGGGAACTCCTTCGATGACGATGGCGCTTGAGGAATACATTAAGGCGGCGAACAAGAAGTAACGTTCACCGTTCTCAGTTGGACCGTTCACCGTTTTACAGTTCAATCCTGCAACTTCGCGACTCAACACTTCTTTAACGGTGAACTATTTAACGCTTTAACAGTGAACAATGGCATTCACGTTCAACAAGCAAGAGAAATTAGGTGGTCTCAAGTCATTCGAGATACTCACGAAGAAAGGCCAATCTTTTTTCGCGCATCCTTTTCGCATCGTGTGGATGACAAGCGGTTCTGATCAGGAATATCCGGTTCGTATTGCGTTCGCAGTTCCAAAGAGAAATTTCAAATCGGCGGTAAAACGGAATCGCATCAAGCGTCTTCTTCGGGAAGCATATCGCCAGCAAAAACACGAGCTGTATTCGGCACTCGAACTAAAGAGTGTTAAAATAGTAGTAATGTTTATCTACACAGGGAAAGAGGTGCCTTCTTACAGCGAAACAGAGGGTAAAATAATTCTATCTTTACGTCGTTTGTTAAATGCGATTGATGGAGCAGGCAGTCATCCCAAAGCGTAATATTATCAGTCGGTTTTTTTCTTCGATGATGATTGGGATGATTCGATTTTATCAGGCTGCAATATCACCGCACTTAACCCCTTCCTGCCGCTATACCCCGAGTTGTTCCCAGTACGGAACAGAAGCAATTCAGAAACACGGTCCGTTTAAAGGTGGTTGGCTGGCATTGAAAAGAATTCTTCGTTGTAATCCCTGGGGTTCACACGGACATGATCCGGTCCCATGAATAGTTGATTTCGGATTAGTTGATTGAATTGACATTTAACAGAGAAAATAAATCCCAATAGCATGAGCATCATTCAGAAAATCAGAAAAGTTGCGAGAATTGCAGTTATCCCTGCTTGTCTTGCGTTCGGTGGCGCAATCGGATTTGCCGCAGCAACACCAGCTGATGACAACGACGATCACCTGTTCGAGATTTCCAAGAACCTGGAAATTTTCGGAACGCTGTTTCAGCAACTGAACAAGTTGTATGTCGACGAGCCGCAACCGGGCGCACTGATGAAAATCGGAATTGATGCAATGCTGGCTTCACTCGATCCGTACACACAATTTATTTCTGAAGAGGAAATTGAAGACTACCGTATGGAGACGCAAGGTCACTACGGCGGAATCGGTTCACTCGTGCGTTATGTTGATGGCAACATGGTGATCGCAGAACCTTACGAAGGATTCGCTGCACAGAAAGCCGGATTGCAGGCAGGTGATGTCATCCTCGATGTAAACGGAACCAACGTTGAAGGAAAAGGATACGATGCAGTCGGCAAACTTTTGAAAGGTCTTCCGGGAAGCATTGCAGAAGTAAAAGTTCGTCGCCCGGGAGAAAATTCTCCAATGACATTCAAAGTTGTGCGTGAAGAAATCGAACAGAAAAATGTTCCGTTCTACACTTTGCTGGAAGGTAACGTGGGTTACATCAAGCTCGAAGGATTCATGGATGATGCAGCGAAAGAAGTGAAGGCGGCTTTGCTCGATCTGAAATCACAAGGTGCTACTTCAATCTGTCTCGACCTGCGCGATAATCCAGGTGGCCTTTTGCGTGAAGCTGTTGCCATCGTGAATTTGTTCGTTGAAAGAAATCTACTCGTGGTAACTATGCGTGGTCGTGTTGCAGAGTGGGACAAAGAATACCGCACTACAGAAGCTCCGGTTGATCTTACAATTCCACTCGTGGTAATGACCTCGCCGTGGTCTGCATCGGCATCTGAAATTGTTGCAGGTTCTTTGCAGGATCTGGATCGTGGAGTTGTTGTTGGTCAGCGTTCATACGGAAAAGGCCTAGTGCAGCAAACGATGGGACTTATCTACGGTTCACTTTTCAAAGTAACTGTCGCGAAGTATTACACGCCAAGCGGACGTTGCGTACAATCGTTGGATTACTCAGAGCGCAATGAAGACGGATCGGTGAAACGTTTCAATGATTCACTCATTCGCGAATTCCGCACGAAGAACGGCCGCATTGTTTGGGACGGACTTGGTGTAATTCCTGATGTGGAAATTGCAGAACGCACATTCTCTGTTCTCGCAGATACACTCGCGTTTAAATCGCACATCTTCAATTACGCAACACAATACAAAATCAAGCACGCAAGCATTCCGAAGTCCAGCGATTTCCGTTTGAGCGATGCAGATTACGACGAGTTTGTTGCTTGGGTAAAGACCAAGGACTATTCGTATGTAACGAGAGAAGAAGCGGACCTTTTGGAATTTAAGCAACACGCCGAGAAAGCAGGCTCATGGGCAACAGTATCAACGGAGTTCGACGCGCTGACCAAAAAAATTCAGGCAGGGAAGGCCGACGACTTCACGGAATTCAAGTTTGAAATCAGAACACTGCTCGAGTCTGAAATTGCATCACGTTATTACTACCAAAAGGGTCGCGTAGGTTCATCATTGAAAGACGACGCCGACCTGAAGGAAGCAACTGCAATCCTGAAGGACACGAAACGTTGGAAGTCTATCCTTACCACTGTTGTTCGCACGGAGAAGCCGAAGCAGCGTTCGGAGATGGGCGAAAGACATTAGGAGACGACAGACAGGACATTAGATCCTTGGGCTAAAGCCGCAAGGTTATCAATGGCAAGTGCTTTTGGAGAATGAGCAAGGGGAAAAATGGCTAAGCCATTTTTCCCCTTGCTCATATCAATAGACAACTATGGCCGCTATAACCGTGTGGCTTCAGCCCACGGAACCCAAAAGAACTTCCGTCTATCGTCTCACGTCTTTTTTCAGTCCTCAGCACAATACATCAGGAATAAATTCGTTCCACCCACTTTTCATTCGGAAACGCTATTTTCGCAACGCACACCTGTACATGAAAATTTCTTTAGGGGAAAAGTATCATCGCTGGATTTACGTCCTGAGCCTGTTCGCTATTGCGTTCGGGCTTTCCGTTTCGAAGGTGGTGATCAGTCTCGGCACAATGCTTCTCGTTCTAAACTGGATTTGGGAAGGCGATTTTGCCGCGAAATGGCGTTTGCTTCAGGCCCGAAAATCTGTTTTCGTACTCATCGCCATTTTTGTTTTGCATTTGCCTTCCATGTTGTGGACTTCCGATCCGCATGAAGGCTGGAATGACATACGCATCAAGCTTCCGTTACTCATTATTCCGATTATTCTTGGAATGTCGGCACCACTCATGAGAAAGCAATTCGAAGCGATTCTGATCATGTTCGGTATCGGCGTATTGATTGCAAGTGTGCGAACGATGCTCATTGTGAAAGGTGTCATCCACAAGGAATTCGCCGACATACGTGAAGCATCCGATCTCGTGCCATTGATTCGTCTCGCTTTATTTTCCGCGTTGACAATCATGTTCTGCGGCAGATGGTTCATGCGATCGGAGAAGATTGGGGTGAAGATTGCCTGCATCGTCGTTTCTGCATGGCTGTTCTATTTCATGATCTTCATGCAGTCGCTCACCGGACTAATTGTGTTGCTTGCATCTACAGTGCTCATTGCAATCATCATGGCGGCATTGCATCGGAAAAAGAAAATTCTGTTTGTTATGCTCGGAGCAATAGTTCTTGTGCTCAGCATCGCAGGATTTTACGTGAAGCGCGCGTACGACGATTTCTATGCACTACGGGGAAATGAATATCCCGAACTGTTCGTATCCACGGTGAACGGGCAGCATTATTGGCACAACATGGATGTTCCGATGTACGAGAACGGAAATCGCGTGATGGTTAATCTTGCGTGGATCGAATTGGAAAGTGGCTGGAACAAGCGCAGTCCGATTCCATTCTGGGGCGGAAGAGATATCAAAGGAAATCTGATTCAGACAACACTGCCTCGTTACATGGCGTCAAAAGGTTTGATGCGCGATTCAGTTGGAATGGAGTCGCTCACACCGGAAGATATAAAAGCTGTGGAAGGTGGATCAACCAACTACAAAGATGCGGAACGAAATCCGCTCGAGTGGCGGGCGTATCAGGTTTTCTGGGAATTGTATAACTACACTGCGGGCGGAAATCCAAGCGGTAGTTCCATTGCAATGCGACTTGTGACGAGTGGCGCCGCTCTCAATGCAATCGGAAATCATCCTTGGATAGGAACAGGTGTTGGCAGCCAGAAAAATACTTACGACCACTATTATACGGAACACGGAACGCGACTCGAAGAAAAATACCAGTGGCTGCATGCGCACAATCAATTTCTTTCTCTCGCTGTTACGCTGGGAATCCCGGTGACGTTGTATTTTATTTTCGCGTTGTGGTGGCCCGCAAGTAACATGCGTCGCTGGAGAAGTTATCTCTATCTCGCGTTTTTCATCATCGTGGTGTTGTCGTTCCTCGATGACGATACGCTGGAAACACAACAAGGTGCAACCTTCTTCGCATTCTTCAACTGCTTGTTGCTCTACGCTATGCCGTTTGTAGCTTCGGTGACGAAAGGGAAGAACGTTTCGCCAGAAGATCCCATGTAATCCAGAACCAGATTACAACCGGCATCAGCGCTTTCAACGCGTATGGGTTGATGATGTTTTCCCGCACGTACTTCGGAAATAAATCAGAAGGCGACATCGCCACGAGTAAAAACGCAAGCAACATCACCATTTTTCGCGCACTGGTTTTTTCGCCCATGATGAACCAGATTGCAATTCCACCCAATGCAATGCAATACGTCGGCGATTCTGCTTTGTGATTGAAGATGACTACCCAAATCAAAATGGAGCAGAGGTAGAGTAAACGGAAGTTAAAATCACTCCACGCTTTGATTCTTGCAAGTGGCGCAAGCAGCAGAATAATTCCAGGAATGATGTAGAAAGCATCACTCACTTTCAGTCCTACCGTGCGTTCCATCAAGGTCATAAAGGAAAAATTCTGAGCATGTGCCGGATCGTTTCCGAGAAGCTGCAACCAGTTTTGGTATTGGATCACGAGTTCATTCCACGAAACAACCAGTAATGGAAGTACACCCATTACGACAACGAAAACTGCTCCTGCAACGATCGATTTGATTTTGTCCGGATAAAACAACAACAGCACCGCTGCTACGGCCGCGAAAATCTTGATATAAAATCCAAGACAGATCAGCAACATGGCTGGAACAACTTTTCCGTGCTCGAATAATGCGAATGCGCCAAGAATTAATCCAAGCATGAGTCCGTTGCTTTGTGAATTCTGCACAGAGCTGAGCAATTCAATCAACACAATAAACAGAATCAGGTTTTTCTGTTTTTGGGTGATGAAAAGCTTGTTCACCGCCCACACCGGCAAGAGCATATTCAGAAAGCTCCAGAAAATTAATCCGAGACAACGTGGCATTGCAGCAAACGGCGCCATGAAAAACGCGAACGTCGGACTGTACTTGAACAGATCGTAATGATCAGGAGAAGTTGCGTAGAGATTTACATTGCCGAGCAGATGATTCCACGAATACGCGAAGATGGTAAAGTTGTTGAACGAACCTTCTCCGAGAATCAAGCGATGAACACTCGCAACAAAAGCCAATACGGCGAACAACACCCACGGAAACCATTTGGTGAAAAGCCACGGAAAACGTTCTGCGAATGTTCTCTTCATGGTTTTGCCGTTTTCCGCAGATCACGAAGTTTAGTGTACTTCAGCCAGGTTTCCCAGGCGGCAATTTTGCAGATGATATATCCGTTTTTCCCATCGAGAAATCCTGCGTTGATGATGTAGTTACGCACAAACTTCGCCCAGCATTTAAACATCGCGTGCAGTGTGTTCGAACTTTTTCCTTTGGCGTGAAGTGCTTTCGCTGCGATCGTAGAGAATTTTTCTGCCTGCTTGTAATGTTCTGCGATGGTGTAATAACTGTAGTGCAGGATGTTGCCCTTGAGATGAACTAAGACAGGTTTATGAATACCGACTTTCTTTATAGTTTCGTCGGAAAGAACGGCGAGTATTTCAGCACTTTGCAATTCATATCGATCATGCGGATTTTCTCCGGTCCAATGTCCTTTTGTGCTATCGAACAATCGCAATTTAGTATCCGGATACCATCCGCAGTGTTTGATCCATTGTCCGCAGTAATTCGTCAAACGATTCATCGTGTAACCATCTGCAGTTTTGTTCGCTTTCACTTTCAGAATTTCCGCGATCAATGTTTCATCAGGAGCTTCATCTGCATCGAGAGAAAGCACAAACGGATTTGTTGCAAACGTAATCGCACGATTTTTCTGCTCAATGTGTCCGTCAAACTTGTGCTGAAAAAACTGCGCACCTTTCGCACGACAGATTTCTTCGGTCATGTCGGTCGAGAAAGAATCCAGCACCACAATTTCATCCGCAATGGTTTTCACCGAGTCGAGGCAACGTGCGATGTTGCGTTCTTCGTTGAAGGTGATTATTACGACGGAAAGCGGAGTAGACACAGTTTCAAAGATAAGCCGGAAAAAGGAACGCGGATTTTGCTGACCGTTGTTTTCTAACGGTGCCCTCGGATGAGCCCGGTAATTAGAAAGACCGCTCGTCGGATTTTATGAGATAGATTTGTTAGGCTTATCTCATAAAATCCAATACCGGAATGTTCAATTTACCAGAGTGATCCGAATGAAAGACTAACAAGTATCGGACATCGAAATCCGCGTTATATTTACATCGTGACCGTTTCCCATTTGATAGCATCTTTGCAACAAGGCGACCGCAAATCCCTCGCGCGCGCAATAACAATTGTGGAGAACGATCTCGACGGTGCACAAGAAATTTTGCTTTCACTGCAACTCGATAAAGCCGCTCCGGTAATTGGCGTTACGGGTCCTCCAGGTGCAGGAAAGAGCACACTCATCAGCGCACTCATTTCGAATTACAGCAAAGCGGGATTAAAAACTGCTGTGATCGCCGTTGATCCAACTTCACCATTTACTTCCGGCTCATTGCTCGGCGATCGTTTGCGCATGACGGACCACTTCACCGATCCGAATGTGTTTATTCGTTCGCTTGCAACGCGTGGTTCACTCGGTGGACTCTCTGCAACAGCAATTGAGATCACAGATGTTATTCGCGCTTCCGGTTTCGATCGGGTGATTGTAGAAACGGTAGGTGTTGGTCAATCGGAAGTGGAAATTGCCGGACTTGCCGACGTAACCGTTCTTGTTTTAGTTCCTGAAGGCGGAGACGACATTCAGGCGCTTAAGTCAGGAATTATGGAGATCGCAGATGTGTATGTGATCAACAAAGCAGATCGTCCGGGTGCAGATTTATTCGCGAAAAATATACAGCACCTTGTTCACGGGACAACTGAAAATGAAATTCGCCCGATGATCAAGACCGTTGCCTCAACCGGACAAGGAATTGACGAACTAATTGCTGCGATTGACTCAAAATCGGGTGCTCCGGCAAGCGCAAAACGCAAGAGTTTCCTCTTTACTGAGAAAGCGTGGAGGCTTATTAGTCAGAAGCGTATGAAAGACGTATCAAAGGCTGATTTGGCAGGTAAAATCGAATCTGCGGTTGAGAAAGGCAACTTTCAGCTCTATCAGTTCTGTCAGCAATTCTAGGCTCATTTACCACATAGAATCATAGAAAATTCTTTGTTTGCTAAGCGAGCCGAGCAAGCTCGTCCGTCATAGTCCACAAGAGTCAAATCGCTGAGCGATTTTCTCCTGTGAACTATGTAATTCTTGAGTGACACAAGAAAACAACGGGCTATGATCCTATGTGGTGAAAGAAAGCCTCTGTTTAAGTTGCGCAAATCCAAAAAAAGTGCGTTATTTTGATGGCAATTAAACCCACCCCCGGCGACCACAATCTATGAATTGTCTGATTATCGACGACGACGAAATTGCACGCAAATCGGTTGAACACTGTATTGCGAAAACGGGATTTCTCACCCTTGAAGCTTCCTGTTCAGGTGTTTCTCAGGCGTTGGAAGTAATCCGTAGCCGTCCGGTGGATCTCATTTTTCTGGATGTAGAAATGCCGGAGATGAGCGGTATGGATTTCCTTCGCACATTCAAGGACATTCCGCAGATCATTCTCATCACCGGAAAAAAAGAGTACGCTGCACAAGGTTTTGATTACGACGTAACCGATTTTCTGCTCAAGCCACTTGATTATCCGCGCTTTCTGAAAGCTGCAAATAAAGCGTTGCAGATTCACCAGTCACTCGAAGTGAAAGGTGAAGGTGGAGAAGATTCTCTTTTCATCAAGAAAGAATCATCGCGCTTCGTAAGGTTAACTTTCCGTGAAATTCAATACATCGAAGCACTCGCCGATTACGTGAATATTTACACCGCTGAAGGTCGCCATACGATTTTGTCCACGATGAAAGCAATCGAAACAAAACTTCCGCAGCGCGACTTTATGCGCATTCACCGTTCGTTCATCATTCGCCTCGACAGAATCACTGAGATTGAGGAAAATGCAGTAACGATTGCAGGAAAATCAATTCCGATTTCGCGTTCGAACAAAGAGGACCTTTTTCGTCGCTTGAATCTGATTTAATTGGATAAGGAGTTTTGGAACGCGGATTTTGATGACCGTTGTTTGCTAGTTCCACGCTCGGATCACTCTGCTAAACATCAAAAGTAAGTATTGGATTTTATAAGATAAACTCAAACCTATCTCATAAAATCTAACTTCCTGCACGTTCTATTCACCGCACTGATCCGAGGGAAAGACTACCACGTCTCGTACATCAAAATCCGCGTTCCCCTTTCCGACTCAAAATCCGCATTCCAAAATCCGCGTTCCTTTTTTCTCGTTAAAATTTCCTCACTCAGCCGGCTAATCGAACGCGTTTTACCGTTCGTCGGAAATCGCGTCCCGAGTGTCGGTTTCCTCCCGGAAATAAAAATATTTGCCCCACTTTTGTGCTCGAATCAACAGACACATGGGAGAAGACGTTTACAGGCAGGAGTTGATTAAAGAAAAACGGGAGATGCAGATCACACTGATTCGTGAAACTCATCCGGTGTATACAGGATTTAATTTTTCCGCATACAGCGACCGCAAAGTAGAAGAAATGTATCGCGTATTGGTCATTAATGGATCTCAAGGTGGGAAGGATACGGGAGTGCTAACAAATGTGTAGGGGTTATGCTGTTTAGTACTCTCGTTAGAAGGGTGTCCTCGGACACCCTTCGTCGTTTTACCCATTGAACATTGACTGTTGAGCATTGAGCGTTGAACATTACGTCGCGATCACGTTATGCTCGTCCCAAACTCCCGAGATCACGGGTATTGTACCACACCACTCCCATAGAACACCGGGAAACGCCAAACACTCAACGTATAATGCTCAATTTCCAATAAAGGACAACTCCCATCTATTAAGTAACTTAGTCCTGAATGGCCATCAATCTCCTTAAGAAACTTGCGCGACATCATCTGCCTGAGCGGTTGTTGTTCATGACCATTACGGGCGGACTCATTTTCGACGGATTTATCAGCGGAACGATGAATCAGTTGTCGGACGAAACAATTCTTCGTGTTATACTCTCTGTCCTTACCGGCGTTGCATTTCTCGCATCACTTGTGTTGAAGCTTGGAAGGCCCACCGTGCGCTGGATGGCTTACTGCGCCATTGCCATCCTCTTGTTATTCGCGTCTTTCATCTGCTACAAAAATGGGTTCAGTTTCGATGAAGCACTCACGTTCATAGGCGTGTATGTAATCTGCAGTATGTATTTCCGCACGTCGCGTGCCTTGCTGATATATCTTGGCACGGGACTCTTACTTGCAGCGTTCATGGCCTATGCAACTCCGGAACCGCAAGTTGATATCGTGAAATTTCTCATGCGATTATTCTTCGGTGGCGTGCTTGTGTATTGCTTGTCGTGGAGCACGCGATTGGTACAGGGACGACTTGTAAAAATTACTCAGGAGATTGAAGAGAAAAATCGTGCGTTGGATGAAACACGCGCGGTACTCGAAGAAAGACTAACGCGTGACCAATTGCTTGCGATGGTTGCCAGTCGCGCGAATGCAATTGTTATGATCACCGATCGCGATGACGAAATCGAGTGGGTGAATGAAGAGTTCACCAAGATCATGGGTTACACAGCGGAAGAAATCGTCGGACAGAAACCGGATATTTTTCGCGGACCAGAAACAGACCGGCAAGCTATTGCACGCATTCAGCAGAAGAAAGCAAACGGACGCGCCTTTCACGACGAGATTCTGAATTACAAGAAGAATGGTCAGGCGGTTTGGCTGCAGATGCACGTTACTCCGTTGCCGAACGATGCGGGCGAAGTTGATCACTACGTGGCCATCCAGGAAGATATTACAGAGAGCAAGAAAACTTCGGAAGCACTTCGCAACAGCCGTGAGCAATTACGTGCAGCCCAACAGCAAGCGAAAATCGGAAGTTGGGAATGGCAGGTTGGTAGCGATCACATGGTGTGCAGTGAAGAAATGTGTCGTGCGATCGGAATTACATACGCAGATCAAATTCCTGTTGCACACGTGCGCAGTCACATTCATCCGGAGGATATTCCGGTAGTGACACGCTCCATTGAAGATTCCATTCGTCGCCAATCGCCGTTCGAGCTCGATTGCAGAATGAATGTGCAGGGGCAAACGAAATACATCTACATCACCGGTCAGGCGAAAGAAGGCGAACTTGGAAAAACGGCTATGTTGTTCGGCACTGTGCAGGATATCACCGAACGCAAACGTATCGAAGAAGAAATGCGCGTTGCGGAGAAACAGTATCGTTCGCTCTTCGAGTACTCCCAGCACATGATTTGTATGCATGATCTCGAGGGAATTATTCTGTCCATCAATCCTTCGGGTGCACATACACTCGGTTATGAGCCGGAAGAATTGATCGGGCGACAAATCCGCAATTTGGTTCCTCCGCGTTATCACAAAGAGTTTAACGAATACATGGAGGAGATTCGCCAGAACGGTACACATTCCGGATTGATGCGAATGATTCTCCGCAACAATGAAGAAACGATCTGGATGTACTCGAACATTCGCCTGAATGATCCGGAAGGAAATCCGTTTGTGCTTTCAAGTAACGTAGAGATTACGAATCGTTACCTGATGGAGAAGGAATTGCGCGGTGCGAAGAAGCTTGCAGAAGAAGCGCTCATCTCCAAGGATCGTTTCGTGGCGAACATCAGTCACGAGTTGCGCACCCCAATGAATGCCATTGGTGGATTCACCGAACTGCTCAAAAAAACAAAGCTTACCGAGGAGCA
The DNA here is from genome assembly GCA_040377305.1 of Flavobacteriales bacterium. Taxonomy (GTDB): domain Bacteria; phylum Bacteroidota; class Bacteroidia; order Palsa-965; family Palsa-965. The sequence continues at coordinate 199,082 of JBEIPA010000007.1, forward strand.
GGATGAATATACCGACGCAATCGGTATGGCGACGGAGAATCTCACCGCGATGATCAATGACATTCTCGACATCGCAAAAATTGAAGCCGGTAAGATTGAGTTCGAACGCCGCGTATTCAACGTGCGTGATGTGATGCGCAAGACACATATTCTACTTTCACCGAAAGCCGATCAGAGCGGAATTAATTTCACCTGGACCTGCGATGAGAATGTTCCGACGTATGTGGTGAGTGATGATTTGCGTCTCACCCAAATTCTCGTGAACCTCGTTGGCAATGCGGTGAAGTTTACTGCGAAAGGCTTTGTAAGCTTCGGTTGCGAAATCCGTGAAGAAACCGAAAAGCAAACCACACTGTTGTTCTGGATTGAAGATTCAGGCATTGGTATTCCGAAAGAAAAACTCAAAACTATTTTCGATCCGTTCACGCAGGTGTCTGGAGCATCGAACAGGAAATACGGCGGCACAGGTTTGGGTCTGACGATCGTAAAAGATCTCGCCGAGCTGCAGGGCGGAAAAGTACTCGTGCAGAGTGCGGAAGGAATCGGTTCCCGCTTCGAAGTGATTTTGCCCGTGGAGAAAATCGATCCAGGAATGGTGCAGCAGGTTGATACCGCGTTACAACCGCTCGATCATCCGGGAGAAATTCACGTGTTGCTGGTGGAAGATCATGCGCTCAATCAGCAACTCGCAATGCGATTGATCAAAGATTTCGGTTTCACGGTTTCACTCGCAACGAACGGACGCAATGCCATCGAAGTTCTGAAGGAAGAAAAGTTCGATGTCATTCTCATGGATTTGCAGATGCCGGAGATGGATGGTTACGATACCACCGAATACCTGCGGAACAAAATGAACATCACAGCACCGATCATTGCATTGACCGCACATTCCTCTTCCGGAGAAAAGGAAAAGTGTCTCGCACTCGGCATGACCGATTACATGACGAAGCCGTACCGTTCGAAAGATTTATACTACAAGATCGTTCGCGCCATCAGTTCTTCTCCCGATGAAGTTCGTCAGCCTGAAGGTGATGAAATGCAGTATGCAACACCACTCAAAGCGCTTGCATCGGGTGACAGTGAATTTGAGCTGGAAATGTTGGAGATGATGCTCAAGTCGTTCCCTGAAGATTTTGATCGCCTTGAACGTGCCGCAGAAACCAGTGATCTGCAAAGTTTAAAAACTGTTGCACACCGCATGAAATCTTCTGTTGCACTAGCCGGTGAAAAGGAAGTTGCCGAATTGCTCAACGACATTCAGAACGCTACACTAGTTGACAACGGACTCAGCGACGACGTGATGGTGAAAGTGAAAACCATTCTCGATGGACGAGTGGGATTGATGGATAGGATTGGCGGGCAGGCAAGGGAAGTCGGGAAGAGGTAATTTACTTCACAGCCACCCCATACCCCAAATACTTCCAGCTCTGCGGAGTAATGTGATTAAAAAAGCCCCGATCCATTGCCGTCAGAAAATTTCGTTGACCTTCGTTTCTTCCGAATACAGAAAGCAATCCTGTAGTGTGAATTTTCTTCGAAGAGAATTGTGCGAGAAATTCTTCAAGCTCATTAACGGTCACATATCGCCAGGCAGAGCCCCAACCGGCACATCGGCTGCGCAATTTTCGGTGAAGTGAACTTGCAGTCAGATTTTCTGCGAAAAGTAATTTTCCACCAGGCTTCAGCGCTTTGTACATTTCATCAAATGCTTTTTGCTGTGCGGCTTTGTTGTTGCCGTAGCCGATTCCACCGATGATTGATTTGAAAACAATCACATCGAAATGATTCTCGTAGGGAATGGAAGTTGCGTCAATGTCTTCGTAACGCACGAGGGAAGTAACATTGTGTTTGGTGTGCAGTGGTTCTGCTGTTGCTTGTGTTGCTCCTTGATCAGAGCACACCACATGTTTCCCTTTCGAAGCGAGCCACAACGATAATCCACCCTGACGTGCACCGAGCTCAAGTGTGTTTTCGACTTTGCTCCAGTCTACTTCCTCATCCCAGAATCGCAAAGCACGCGACCAGGTTGCGATGTCCCATTGGATGATGTCGGAGATGAGATTGGTCATAATGGAACGCGGATTTTTATTTTATGTTGATTGCTAGTTGTTCTCCCGGATGATCCTGCTTGAACTACAACTATCCTAATTTGATTTTATGAGATAAGCCTGGCAAATCTATCTCATAAAATCCAATAGCCAGACTTTTGATATACCTCTCTGATCCGACGGGAAAGTTAGCAAGGTTCGGACATCAAAATCCGCGTTCCAATTCCGCACGCCATTATTCCTGCCAATAGACGCGTTTCACTCTAGGGCTTACATTCGTTAACACTTCATAGGCAATCGTCCCCATATCTTTCGCAACATCTTCAATGGAATGTTCGTTGTCGAATACAATCACAGGATCGCCTTCTTTGCAGGTAATACCCGTGACGTCGAGCATACACATGTCCATGCAGACATTGCCAACAATGCGCGCAGGTTTGTTGTTCACCCACATTTTTCCTTTGCCATTGCTGAGTACGCGGTGTAATCCATCGGCATAACCAATAGGAACAGTAGCAATAATCATATTGTCTTCTGCAACACCTTTGCGTGAATAGCCGATCGTATCTTCTTTATTCACTTGACGCAACTGTGAAATCGTAGTGCGAAGTGTGCTTACATTTTTCAAATGCTTCCGGTCACTTTCTTCGGTTGCAATTCCGTAGAGACCTATTCCGAGCCGCACCATTTCAAATTGTGCATCGGGAAAACGAAGAATGCCCGATGAATTCAGAATGTGTCGCAGAAAAGGATAATCAAAATGCTTTTTCATTTCCTCGCAGATCTTCGTGAATTGCTTCACTTGTTTGCGGGTAAATTCATCATGTTCTGCTTCGTCACTTGCAACAAGATGAGAGAAGACTGAACGGATCGTGAGATCTTTGGAATTCTTCAGGCGCACAACAAGCTCGTTCAATTCTTCTTCAGCAAAACCGAGACGTTTCATTCCGGTGTCGAACTTGATATGTACTGGAACCGGCGGAACATCCGGACGTATTTTTCGGTAACGGCGCGCGGCTTCTTCGAACTGGTGCAATACACGGAATGAATAAATTTCCGGTTCGAGTTTGTATGCAATCATGGTATCGTAGCTCTGTTCTTCGGGATTCATCACCATAATGGGCAATGAAATTCCGGAGCGACGTAAATCACTTCCTTCGTCGGCATAAGCAACTGCGAGATAATTCACCCGGTGAAACTGCAGAATGTTTGCAATCTCAAAGCTGCCACTACCGTACGAGAATGCTTTCACCATGCACATGAGTTGCGTTCCGGGATTCAATCGCGAACGAACATAGTTCAGGTTATGCACCATTGCGCTGAGGTCAATTTCCAAAACGGTCTCATGCGATTTTTGCTGCAGCAGCTTACTGATGTTCTCGAACTCAAATGCACGCGCACCTTTCAGCAAAATGGTTTCGTTGTGAAACGCATTGTTCTCAAACTCGTTGATGAATTCCTGCGTCGAAGAATAGAACGTCGAAGGAATATCTGTGAACCGCTCTTTTTGTCGAGACAAAGCCGGGCCGATTCCAACAAAACGCTGAACACCTTTTGATTTTACGAGCAATGCTACTTCGATGTAGAGCTCTTCTTCTTTTTTTCCGCTCTGCAGAATATCGGAAAGAATGAGTGTGCGTTTCGGATGCTGTTGCTGTGCATTCAGAAAATCTAATGCAACGGAAAGCGAACCAACATCTGAATTGTAGCTGTCGTTGATGACAGAACAATTATTCAGTCCGCTTTTCATTTCGAGCCGCATGGCAACCGGAGAAAGCTGGCTGAATCTCCGCAAGATTAATTCCGGGTGTTTGGTCAGACTGTGGGTCGTCGATGGGTGACGATCAGAAGAAAGTTCCAGAATTAAAGCCCAGCAATGAATTGCGTTTTCTACCGACGCATCATCGATGAACGGAATCGTGATATCGTGAAAGCTGTTGTTATAAATCGCCTGAATGAGCGTTTCCGATTTGCGCTTGTCGACCTTTGAAATCTGCAGGTCTGCTTTCGTTTTGCGCGACCAGGTGAATGTTTTCACACCGAGCAATTTGATTTCGGTATGTGTTGGGAGATCATCTTTGCAGTAGATGATTACCTGCGCATCTTTCGCAAGTTTCAGTTTCTCTTTCGTTTTCTGATCGCGGTCCGTGAAATTCTCATCGTGTGCCGTGCCGATATTCGTAATAAGCACAACATCCGGACGAATAATCGCATTGAGCTTTTCCATTTCACCCGGACGGGAAATTCCCGCCTCGAAAATTCCCAGTGTGTTGGCAGCGCTCATGTTCCAGATGGAAAGAGGCACACCAACTTGTGAATTGTAGCTTTTCGGGCTTCTCACAATGGAGAATTCATCGCGCAACAATTGCCAGATCCATTCTTTGACAATGGTTTTACCGTTGCTACCGGTGATGGCAATAACGGGGAACGAAAATTTATCGCGGTGTGAAGCTCCGAGTTGTTGTAAAGCCTGGAGTGCATCGTCGACAATTACAAAGGAAGCTTCACTGCATTCTGTTACGTGTTTTTCATTCTCTTTCGTAATGATGAAAGCACGAACACCGCGCGTGTATAAATCAGCAATGTACGTGTGTCCATCGTGACGTTCGCCCGGAATAGCAACGAACAAAACTCCAACCGGCGCAGACAAACTGCGACTGTCGATGAGGAGTTGATGAACTTCCACATCTTCACGTATCACTGAATTCACAGCGCCGCACGCTTTAGCTATTTCAGAAAGTTTGTAGCTCACGATTTTGCTTCTTCAAGAATTGCTTTATCGAAACAATCGCGGCATAGAGGCTCGTAGCTGTCTTTCTCGCCTAATTGTACAACCGTGTCGCCACCAGCAATTCGGTGAGAATGATTGGCAAGTTGTCCGCAACGCATACAGATCGCGTGAACTTTAGTCACATATTCGGCAGTGGCCATCAATTGTGGAACCGGCCCGAAAGGTTTTCCACGGAAGTCCATATCGAGTCCGGCAACAATTACACGTATTCCCTGAGCTGCCAACTGGTTGCAAACCTGCACCAAACCTTCGTCGAAGAACTGGGCTTCGTCGATCCCGACCACGTCACAATCTGCCGCGAGCAATGGGATATTCGCGGAACCTTGAACCGGCGTCGAGTGAATTTCGTTGGAATCGTGGGAAACTACTTTGATTTCGTGGTAACGCGTGTCGACTGACGGCTTGAAGATTTCGACCTTCATCCTGGCAAACTGGGCGCGTTTCAATCGCCGGATGAGCTCTTCCGTTTTTCCGGAGAACATTGACCCGCAAACCACTTCAATCCAACCGCGGCGCTTGTTAGTATGTGATACGTTCTCTAGAAACATAGATCAGTAGGCAGTGGTGCATCCCGGTAGCTATCGGGATGGTAGTTGGCAGTCGACGGGCTTAAAAGTATCTCTGTTAACACCTATATTTGTGCGGGTTTTTACGAATATCAAAGTTACACTTTTCCAGTCGGGTTACTCCTCTCAGAATTATGCAAAAGGCTAATAAGAATGATGTCCGCAAAGAGATTGCCGATCTCATCACTCGCATCAAGGAACAGTCGGACCGCATTGGTAAGGAACGCGACATTCCGCAGCGCGAATTGGACCTCATACTTTACCGGATTGAAGAGTTACACAAGAAGACGGTGGTGTGGGCGTATCTGAACGAACTGCCGGTAGATGTTCCCGGTTCCGAGTTCCCGGTACCCGGTTCTGAAACGAAAGTTCCGGTTGCTGAAAACGTGAAGCCGGTTGAAGTGCCGAAGGTTGTTGAAGCACCAAAAATTGTTGTGGAGGAAAAAATTGTTCCACCACCAACTCCTGTTCCGGCTTCTGAGCCTGTGGTTGTGAAGCAGGCTGAACCTGTACCGCAAAAAGAGGCATTGAAAGGTCCGGTGTCAACGATGAAAGACGTAAGAACGTTCATCGGCATCAACGAAAAAATCATGTACATCCGCCAGGTTTTCAAAGGCGATGACATTGCATACAATACGGCTATTGAGAAAATCAACAACATGAATTCGTGGGCGGAAGCGCAATCGTATCTTTCTGTGCTTGCCGAAAGTTACAAATGGGGCAAACACGATGAGCCCGTGGAGATTTTTACGCAGACGGTAAAGCGTCGTTTTTCATAGATCATGTCAGGAGGAACCTCAGCACATAGTTTGTTCGCTTCGCGATCAAAAAATAAAAAAAGAGAGGGGAGTCGCGTTTTTTCGTACAAATATTTAGTCGCTAACGCGACTGCTTACCACTGGAGAAATCAAATAATTGCCGGAACGGAATCGCGCAGCACAAAAGCGCAGTATGCTGCTTCTTCAGGCAATTATTTGGTTTCTAACATGAGCGCTTTAGCAGAATGGCATCAGAGATGCCAGATATTTGTCAAAACATCGCTTCCTCTTTTTTTATTTTTTGTTTTCGCGTCGGGCGCAAGCCTGAACGCTCAGGATAAAGCGTACGCACGAAAAGTCATCGACACACTGGCTTCTCCTGGCATGCACGGACGTGGTTACGTGAGCAACGGACATATCATTGCTTCTGACTATATCGCGAATGAATACAAGTCGTTTGGATTGTTGTCGTTCGAAAAGTCGGGGAGCTTCTTTCAGGAATTTTCTTTTCCGGTGAATACATTTCCGGGAAAAGTAGATGTAACATTCGAGTTTGCGGACGGAAGAAAAGAAAAATGTTTGCCCGGCGATAAATTTCTTGTGCGTAGCTATTCTCCGAGTGTAAAAGGCTGTTACAATGTAGTACGCCTCGATTCATCCGTCGTGTATTCTGATAGTAAGTGGAATGAATTCATGGCGAAGAGCCACAAAAAGGATTTTGTTCTCGTAGACACAACACATGTTCGCGACAAAGCACAACTTACAAAGCTCACCAACTTCGTGAAGTATCCACCGGCGGTGAAAGGAATTTTACTTCCTGTAGTGTTGACACACATTGAAGGAAGTGATCATTGTTCAAAGCTCACGCCGTGGGATTTCTCGACAACACAATCTACGATTCCGGTATTGGAAATTGATCCAACACTTGCGCAAGCGACGAAGATTGATGTAAATATTGTTGCGAAGTTCTTGCCGAATTGTCAGTCAAGAAATGTTGTCGGATACGTTCGCGGGTCGGAACAGCCCGATAGTTTTATTGTTTTCACTGCACATTACGATCACCTCGGCCGTATGGGCAAAGAAGTTTACTTTCCCGGCGCAAACGACAATGCAAGCGGAATTGCTATGATGTTGAATCTGGCCAAGTATTATTCTTCTCCTGCAAACAAACCGAAGTATTCAATTGCCTTCATTGCATTCGGTGCAGAAGAAGTGGGATTGATCGGCTCTGCGTATTTCGTGCTTCATCCGTTGATTCCGTTGGCCCGAATCCATTTCCTCGTAAACATGGATATTCTAGGAACAGGAGATGAAGGAATCACTGTCGTGAATGCAACGTTGCATAATCCGGAGTTCGTGAAGCTGAAAGAGATCAACGACACGAATAACTATTTGCCATTGATCAAACCGCGGGGCAAAGCTTCGATCAGCGATCATTATTTCTTTACCGAGAGAGGTGTGCCGTGTTTCTACATTTATACATTGGGGGGAATCAAAGCATATCATGATACCTGTGATAAGCCGGGAACACTACCGTTGACAGAATACGATGATCTGTTTCTGCTGCTGACCGGGTTTACGGATTGGCTGCAGGATTAGGGGAACGCGGATTTTGATTTTCGATAGGTGTTAGTCTCTCGCCCGGATGAGTGTTGTAATTTGGGAAGGTCTGATTTTGGATTTTATGAGATAGGTTTGAGTTTATCTCATTAGATCAAATAGCACGCGTTGTAGTTCAAGCTGAGTGATTCGAGAGAAGGACTAGCAAGCAACAAACCTCAAAATCCGCGTTCCATTTTCCGACTATCTTTGATCAATGTCCAAACTCTACGTCATCCCAACTCCAATCGGTAATCTCGAAGACATTACGCTTCGTGCATTGCGCATTCTCAAGGAAGTGGATTTAGTTCTTGCCGAAGACACGCGCACCACCGGATTTTTGCTGAAGCATTTTGAAATCAGTAAACCAATGTGGTCGCACCACGCACACAATGAACACAGCGCGATTGATTCAATAGTTGATAAGATCAATAGCGGAACGACGATCGCACTGGTAAGCGACGCTGGTACCCCGGGAATTTCTGATCCGGGTTTTGTATTGGTTCGTGAATGCATACGCAAAGGAATTCATGTCGAGTGTTTGCCTGGACCAACAGCATTTGTTCCTGCGCTTGTCCAATCGGGATTGCCCTGTGATCAATTTATGTTTGCCGGATTTCTCCCGCAGAAAAAAGGCCGCAAAACACGACTGGAGACATTAGCGAAGCACGATAAAACAATTGTGTTGTACGAATCGCCTTTCCGCCTGGTGAAAGCGTTGGCAGAAATAGGGCAATACTTTGGCGAAGATCGCCCGGTTGCTGTTTGCAGAGAGCTCACGAAGCTTCATGAAGAGACATTCAGAGGGACAGCGAAAGAAGCGCATGATCATTTTGCATCGAAAACAGTGAAAGGTGAGATTGTCATCATTATCGGCGGAGCACAGGAAGGGCCGCAAGACGATTCTGGAGATTAACAAGTGTGCTGTTCGCTGCAGACGATTAAATGGCCCTTCGACAGACTCAGCATAAATGTGCCGATTTCTGATGTGCCTATTCCCGTAACCGGAACATAGAACCGGGAACATTTCGTACTTTTCCCACCTCAATGAAACAGGAGCAACACGAGAATGTTGGAGTACCACCCGGAACACTGCAATATGTGGGTCGCGAGACTACAGCAGAGGTTGTGGTTACGGTTCTCGAGTTCAATGAATTCGACTATTCCGAAACCCGTCACACCGACGTTGAGGCAGAAATGCTGAACGTTCGTAACGGCATGGTTCGCTGGATCAACGTGGAAGGTGTTCACAACACAGAGCTCGTGGAGAAGATCGGGCGCATCTATGATATTCACCCGCTCACACTCGAGGATATTGTAAACACAAACCAACGTCCGAAATTCGAAGAGTATGACACGTACCTCGTGAACATCATGAAAATGATTTACGAGGAAGAGAACGTAAAAAAAGGTGACGATATTTTCGTTTCCGAGCAACTTGCGATTCTCATCATGAACAAGCGCACGGTCATTTCATTTCAGGAAGCGGATGGAGGAGATGTGTTTGATATCATCCGCACGAGAATTCGTCAAGGAAAAGGACGCATCAGAAAAGCAGGAGCGGATTATCTCGCATATTGTCTGATTGATGCTGTTGTCGATTCATACTTCGCAGTTCTCGAGCATTTCGGTGACGAGATGGAGAAGATGGAAGATCAGCTTGTAGGAAATCCGAAACAGGAGTTGATCAGAAAGCTGTACGATCTCAAGCGACAGATGATTTATCTGCGCAAAGCCGTTTGGCCGATGCGTGATATGGTAAACAATATCGAGCGGAGTGAATCGGAACTGATGACGCCGGCAACACTTGTCTACTTGCGTGACGCGCACGATCACATTGTGCGCGTAATCGATACGGTTGAAACGTACCGTGATCTCCTTTCCGGAATGATCGACCTCTACATGACCAGTCAGGGCTACCGTATGAACGAAGTCATGAAAACGATGACGATCATCACCACGATTTTCGTTCCGTTGACATTCATCGTAGGTGTGTATGGAATGAACTTCGATACCATGCCCGAATTACGAACAACATTCGGATATTACGTCGTGTGGCTTGTAATGATCATCATAGTCGTCTTGCTATTCATTTTCTTCCGCGTCAAAAAATGGCTCTAAAAAATTTTATTCCACTCGCGTTTTTGTTTCTCCTGTCTTGTGGCGATGCAAGTGATGACACTGCAAGTGATTCTGCTGTCATCGATTCAACGATGCGTGCGAACATGGCGCAGATGGATTCCGTAGCCCGTGCAGCAAAGGACACTGTGTTTCATACTGCTCTTCCGCCTGTATTCGAGGGCGATATCATCATGGAAGTTTATGGTGCCGATCAACCTAAGTTGTGGGGAGAATTAATGGGAGGTAAATACAATCACTGCGGCATGATCATGATGCGGCCGAAAGACGGAATGCTCTGTGTTGTGGATGTCCTGGATTCGGTTCGTCTCACGGAACTTACGTCGTATGTCGATCGTGCAGAAGGCGGAAAGCTATGTGTGCTCCGACTAAAAAATGCGAACGCGACTTTAAACGAAGAAAAAGTAAAAGCACTCAAGGCATCGGCAAAAGCCTACAAGGGAATTCCGTATGATGCAGTATTAAATTGGGACGACTCGCACATGTATCCGGCAGAACTGGTCTGGAAAATTTACAACAATGCGATGATGCTCACATTGTGCGAGAAGACGAAAGTTGATTCGTTCCATATTTCTTCTGATCGTCAAATGGAAGTTGGCAAACTATATGGCGGCGCAGTAAGTCCGCGCGACGAGGCTATTTCCATTGACGATATTTACAATTCGCCGAAGCTGGAAATTATTTACGAAAAGTAGAAGTAGTTCTAAGTTCTAAGTTCACGGTTTGGCAACCGTGCGATTCAATACTGTAGAACCTGAAACCTGGAGGATTTACAGAGATTTTCTTGTTAAAATGACCGAGTTGAGCACGCTTTTTGCTGTAAATTCGTGCAATCAAACACCTATTCTTATGAAACGACTTTTTACGCTTCTGTTCTTGCCTCTTGCTTTTGCTTTGCATGCCGGCAATTCATTTACATCTAAACACACATTTACAACCGAGTCTGTAGTTTATGGAGTTGCCCCTGTATCGGCAGACACCAATCAGCTCGATGCCAACGGACAAAAAAATGGTTTCTGGAACGAGCGTCTTGGAGGGTATGAGTGGCACGGATATTATGTTGGCGGAAAGAAGCATGGCACATTCACTGGATATCCGCTGGGTCTTCCAATGTTCGCGTTTGTTGAAACATACAACATGGGCAAGAAAGATGGAATGTTTCTTTCGGCAGATCGCGCAGGTTACATCATCAAAGAAGAACATTACCGCAACGATTCACTCGACGGATTTTCACGCACGTTTTACACTGGTGGACGTTTGAAAACAGAAGCTCGTTACAAAAACGGTAAGCTTGATGGGTTCAAGCGCGTTTACAATTCGGGAAACAAAGTTTCTGAAGAGGGATTTTATGTGAATGGAGTGCGTCATGGTGTAAATCGCTGGTATTACACAGACGGAAAGCTGAACACGGAATCGACATACATCAACGGGAAAGTAGAAGGTGTAATGAAGTCGTACTACCAGAACGGTAATGTGATGAGCACAACGAACTACAAGAACGATGAAATTGAAGGCGAGTTTGTTGAGTTTCATGAGAACGGAAAAATCAAAACAAAAGGAACATACGCTAAGAGTAAAGAAGTAGGTAAGTGGGTTGAGTATTACGACGGTGGAACAGTTTACCTGCAAGGCGAATACAAAAATGGCCAGCGCGTGGGAACGTGGACCGAGAAATCAGAAGACGGAAAAACAACTGCCACTGTGAAGTACAAAGACGGTAAAGTTGCTTCCGGCGCATTCACGGGTGCTCATCCAAAACCAAAGATTGTGGAGACGCCAGCACCTGCACCAGCACCAGCACCGGGTGGACATCATCCTGGTGACGGTCATAATCATTGATCATTTGTTAGTGGAGATTTAGTATTCGGAATTAATCACTGTGGAATTATGAGTTCATTGAAGAAGCCACTGGCATTGGTAGGAGCAGGAGTGGCAATAATGGTTGGCGTGTGGTTTATCATTCCGCATGATCAGCCCGTGAAGGATGTTCCGTATTACGATCCCATTGAGGAAGGAATTAAGAAGGACATAAAGCCGGGAGAGCATCACACCGTTCTCGATTTCACGCTTGTTAATCAGAATGGCGATACGATTACCCGAGACGATGTAAAAGGAAAAATCTGCGTAGTGGAATTTTTCTTCACCACGTGCAAGGGAATTTGTCCGCTCATGAACACGCAGATGAAACGCATGTACGAGGAGTTCAAAGGCAACGACACGGTTGTGTTTCTTTCGCACACGGTAATCCTGAAAACGATTCTGTTTCTGTGATGCGTGATCACGCGGCAAGTTTTGGAGCTGATGCAAAACAGTGGCATTTTCTTACCGGTGATAAGGCGCAGCTCTACATGCTGGCGAGAAAATCGTATCTCGTTTCTGACACAGAAGGCGACGGATCAAAAGAAGATTTTGTTCACTCCGAAAAATTCACGCTGATTGATTCGGAAGGACATATCCGCGGCATGTGCAATGGAACGATAGAAGGAGAAGTTGATCTGATGATGAATGATGTGAGGCAGTTGCTGAAGGAGATGAAATGATTCCGAAATTCCGGATTCAACATTCCGAAATACCAAACCTGGAATCACGGAATTAGTCTCTCGGACACTTCTTACAAGCTTTATCCTTCTTGTAATTCTTACAGCACTTTTTCTTCTTTTTGCTATCACCGCCGTAAAGCTGAAGCAGAATGCACGGACGTTCAACAACGGAACATTCCGATGCTTGCTCAAATTCGTGCTCGTGATTATTTGATTTCACGATGCAAAGAACGCATCCCGATCTCAGGCCGGCAATACCGTATCAAGGGTATAATTGCATGGGAATTCCAGAGTGCCACATGGGTATTCAGGTCCAAATCGCCATTTTTGCACCAGAATTGCAGGTAGGATGTAAATCGAAATGGATTGTTGGGGCAACCTATGCTCTACATCATCGACTTACTAAAAAGCAACAGCAATGAAGAAGATCTTATCCGCAATACTAGTATCGTTTAGCCTCAGCGCATTTGCCTGTGGCGGTTATGCCGACCTGTATCCGAAATGGTCAATTGGTGTGATTGGCTACGGCAATTCCAATATGTCAGTTGTTGGAATGCAAGGAATGATTCTACCCGGAGTTCAATTCACACATCAGTTCGGTAATGGCTTCTGGGCGCAACGTGTAGCGATTGAGTATTCCCGTTTTACTTCACCCACGCCCGAATTTCCTCCGGGGAGTGCAGATATGATGTCAATGCAAGGTAAAGAGAATCGTGTGCTCGTACGCGTTGGATTAGAGCGCGGATGGTTTGTGCTTCGCGGGATCCGTCCTTATGCGGCACTGGATCTGGGATTTCAGTACGACAATTACGACATGCATCTTGAAGGTGGAATTGCGGGATTCAATCAGCGCAATGAGATCAAGACCAAAGGAGTTGGTTTGATGCCGACCCTCGGATTGAAAACTTACCTCGGAAGAAAGATTTGCATTTATGCCGAGTATCGTGCAGAAGCGTTCCTCAATGATGTGGATACGAAAACCACTGATTACCGGGGATATGCTGATTACCGTCCCACAAGCGAAACAGAATTTACTTTGACAGCAGGGAAGATTTGGCAGGCAGGCGTGCAAGTGATGTTCTAAATCAGTGCACAGTATTCAGTACGCAATACGCAGTGCGTACTGAATACTGTGCACTGCGTACTGAATACTGCGCACTGCATACTATCTTTGTATCGTGACGATTCCCTCTCTTCAACTCGATCTCGAACCAATTTCAACCTGGCTTCCGGCTAAATGGAAAAAGCTGCTCATTGCGGGTCCATGCGGTGCGGAGAGTGAAGATCAGTTGCTCGATACTGCGAAACAACTTGCAGCTGCAAATCAAATCAGTTTGTTGCGCGCGGGTGTTTGGAAACCACGAACTCGTCCGGGCGCTTTTGAAGGTCACGGGGAAACTGCTTTGAAGTGGTTGCACACCATGCGAGCAGAAACCGGATTGCCTTTCACCGTTGAAGTTGCGAATGCAGAACACGTTGAACTTGCACTCAAATACAAAACAGATGTATTGTGGGTCGGTGCGCGCACTACTGTGAATCCATTCTCCGTTCAGGAAATTGCGGATGCTGTAAAAGGCACGGACGTTCCTGTGCTGGTGAAAAATCCCTTGAATGCCGATGTGCAATTATGGATCGGTGCACTCGAGCGATTCAACCGCGCAGGAATAAAAAAACTCGGAGCTATTCACCGCGGATTTCATCACGGCGTGAAAACGCAATATCGTAATCAGCCTCTCTGGGAAATTCCGATTGCACTCAAAGCAGCAAACAAAAATCTGCCACTCATTTGCGATCCGAGTCATATCTGCGGGCGACGGGATATTCTCCAGCAGGTTGCACAAAAAGCGCTCGACCTGAACTTCGACGGATTGATGATGGAAGTTCATCGCGATCCGGCAACAGCACTGAGTGATGCTGCACAACAGCTTACTCCAGCGTTGTTCGAAGAAATGCTTTCGAAACTCATCGTGCGTGAATCAACAACGAATGATTCTGAATTCGAAATCACCCTCGCGTCCTTACGACATGTCATTGACGGGATCGATGAAGAAATCATTCAGGCATTCGCAAGAAGAATGGATGTTGTGAATCGCATAGGAGAATACAAGCGCGATCATCACGTTACCATTCTTCAGCTCGATCGCTGGCTGGAAATTCTGCAAACACGCGTTGCGGCCGGAGAATCACTCGGCATTGACAAAGATGTGCTTGTGGAGTTGTGCCAGCTGCTTCACAAAGCTTCGATAAGAAGACAGACGGAAGTGATGAATACAGTGCGCACCACCTAAAGAATTAGATTTCTTGCTATGACAGCCGCGGGATTCATCCCGCGGGTTCTTGGAGTAGTGAAATATTTAGAACATGAGAAACGCGGGTTTAAACCCGCGTTGGCTCATGTCATTTCAATTATTTATTCGCATGCTATCCGCGGGATGAATCCCGCGGCTGTCATAGCTGGCTCCGCACAATCGACTTTCTCCAAACGCGATCGCCGCACTGAATTTCCATCAGGTAAACTCCTTCTGCGAGATCAGTCGGTAATTGCACATTCACATAATTTGTTCCGGAAGTTCCGTTGACTGCGAGCGGTGTAATTACTTCTCTTCCGAATGCATCATACACACGAACATCAATTTGTTCAGGAGTATTCATGTACACCGAAAAATTAATTTCATTGGAGAATGGATTGGGATATGCATTGACTGCCTCCTGCTCAACTGCACTACTGCCTACTGAAGTGAGGTTACAGTTGTTCGGATTGCCAAACATATTTGCATCCATCCAGGTGAGACGAAGAACGATCCACGCTTTGAGTGCATCAATTTCTTCCTGATACGACTGACGAGGTGCATCAACTTCCGGTGTTCCGGTAGCAGCACCCATGTGTCCCCAATACGCGTAGTGACGTTGCTGCGATTCATTCATCCAGCTGGCAACAGAATCGATGTAGTGGAAGAGATACGTTGTGTCGAGAATCGTTCCGCGCAATTCCTGCCAGCGACAATTTACTTCATCAGCAAATGCAGAATCCTGGAACATGCGAATGTACCAGCCTGTTCCATAAATGTCCGGACTGCAATCGTTGATGTGATGCGACCATCCGGAACCATCTGTTGCCTGAAAAATAGAACAGTCCCAGATATTTTTCCACGCCCAGTCAAAATCCCAAACCGGACCGGCTTTTAGTTTGCCGATGTTGCCTGCAGAATCATCTTTCTCCTTGTAGAAGTAACAGCTCTTTTTGAACCCATCTGTATTTCTGGCAAGCTCATTCACGAAGAAATAATCCATGAAGGAACGCGTGCTCAGGTACTTGCTATAACCGTTTGCCGTGTCAGTGAAATTGGGACCATACAACGCCGTTTCCATATCGTAAATGAATCCCTGGATGTATGTTTTTTGCTGAGGAACAATTTCATCGTACGCCGGATAATTATACACGAGGTGAATATCAAAACCGGGATGATCAATGGGTGAGTAACTCGACTGCCATGAATTATTGTTGTCCCAATAATCCGTTTTGAGAATATAACCTCCTGTCACTTCCCGTCCGGCAATATCGGTAGGATTCAGTTTCGCAATATCAACACGATTGTCATCACGCTTGATGGTTTCACAGAGCTGATATATTCCCTGATACTCTCCGTTGAGAACAACTTCCACCATCACAGAACGTGGAGCATAGTGCCCCATGGATTCGAACAAATTATTCGCGAGTGTATTGCGAACGAATGATTTGTCGTTGTAAGTCGCAAGCAAACACCAGTCGTTTTCAGAAGGCATTCCAAGCAAAGGAACATTAATCGAATTTCCGTTAATGTCCCATGTTTCGAAACGATAGGGCTTCTGCGGTAGTCCTGCTGAAAAATTTCCGCGCACTTCAATTCCCACTTTGCCATTGTATTCGTTGAATGGGTCGGACATGTTATTACGCACACTAACGCCGTTGTAGATGATTCCCATATCAGCCATGATTTGCGGATCATCCGGAATCGATTGATTGTTTGTGTTGATGACAACAATCGGAAGATTTGAATCGGTGAACGGTGTATACGGTGCTGGATTATTGCCGAACGTGATGCTGAATGAAATAACATTTCCCGCGTCGGCAGGATACGTGTCGACAACGCGAAGTTTCCACGTACCATTTCCGTTTTGTCCGTTGTTCACACGACCGATTTCGCCCATGGGAATAAATGTTCCGGTGAATGGAGCAGTACCCGTCGTAATTGAATTCGACGCGAACGCATTGAAACAGGTGTTGGTGTAGTTATCGTCAGAGCCACCTTGTCCCATTGTGAGTGAAGATGTGGTTCCGTCAGGAGAGATGATGTAAATATTCAGATCGGCATCCCACGTGTGCGTGAGATTGATGCAAACTGTTTCCAATCCGAAATTGAGCGTGTCGATCATCGATGGAGAAAGCCCGCTAACAACGAGGTTGTATTCTGTTGTGGCGTTGTCGTTGATAGCCGCGTTGGGATTTGCGGTAAAGGTTTGAGATGTACCTGCAAGACAAATAGAAACGAAGGATACAAGAAATAGTTTTCTCATAAAAAGTGATTCGGGTTTACGCATTCGTGTTTTCTTCATCGGTGTCCGCCTGACGGGGTTGCTTTCCGCCACGGCGGACAGGCGTGCCTCGCAACGACGGTCACACTTTTTATTGTTGGTATCGATTTATATGCTCGTGATGACGGCCGCACCTTTATTGTGCTACCTCCCACCAACTTCGGTTCTTTTATTGTTGTGCCTTAACTAAAGATTGCGTCCAAACGTTCTCGCCGCTTTGCACACGCATCATGTACATACCTGCGGGAAGATCAGTTGGTAATTGAACGTTAACCGTGTTGGTTCCGGAATTTCCGTTGATAACAACCGGCACCACCACTTCCTGTCCAAGTGAATTCACGACGGTTACTACAATGTCATCGGGCCGCGCGAGATAAACAGAGAAGTTGATTTCACTCGTAAATGGATTCGGATAAGTCTCTGCCAGTTGCGATTGCGACTGCTCACTTGTTGAGGTGAGATTACAGCCATTTAAGTTTCCCGGCATGTTCGCATTCATCCACGCCCAGCGCAACGAAATCCAGGTTTGCAGTTCATTTACTTCTCCAACATAAGTGGTTGGTATCGGACCCGGATTTGGCCACACGTATGTTCCAAGAATCGGCCAGGTAACAAAGTTTCTTCCTGTGCTTTCTGTGAGATAGGTTTCGAGTGAATCAGTGTAGTTCTGTAAATACGAAACGGATAGCACGGTCATCTTCAGTTCTTCCCAGCGACATTTCAATTTGTTCTGGAACGCTGTGTCCTGCAACAAACGATCCCACCAGAATGGAATCTGCCAGTTATCTCCGCTGCATGGTTCTGCGAAGTCAATTGCCCAGCCGGTAACATCATCACCGAGACAATAGTTTGCATTACCCCACGCAATGTCGTAATCCCAGCAAGGCCCAATGGTGAGCTTGCCGCCGTTACTCGCTTTGTCTTTGTACAAATACGTACTGAGGCGATATCCATCCACGTTGCGCGATAGTTCATTCAGTAGAAAATAGTCTACGAATGAATTTAAATCAATGTAATGCGCATAACCAATTGCAGTATCCATGAAGTTCGGACCCGCGAGTGCGGTTTCAAAGCTGTCGATGTACGCCTGAATGTATGCTTCCTGTTGCGGAACAATGTCAACGTCGTTGGGATATTCATACTGGAAGACGATTGTTTGTCCGTTCACATTTGTATCCGGCGCGAAGTTCGAAGTCCAGCCGCCGCCGCCGCTGCCTGTTCCTTTGTCGATTTTCACAATGTAACCTCCTGTTACCTGATCACCGGCAATGTCTGTTGGTTGAAGCTTTGCAATATCCACACGATTATTATCGCGCTTTATCTTCTCCATGAGAATATACACTCCTTGATATTCGTTGTTGATGACCAGCTCCACGTATTCACAACGTGGCGCATACCATCCCATCATGCGTGCCAGATCATAGGTCATGTAATTATTCATCAGTGATTTGTCGCTATAGCTTGCTGATAAAATCCAATCACTTTCCTGCGGCATTCCAAGCAATGAAGTATCAATGGAGTTTCCGTTCACATCCCATGTTTCGAAACCGTACGACTTTTTCGGCATTCCTTGTGAAGAGGAACCCCGGTACTCAATTCCGATTTTACCATCGAAATTGTTGAATGGGTCGGTCATGTAGTTGCGAACACTTACACCGTTGTAGATGATTCCCATATCGCACATCAGCTTCGGCTCATCCTGAATTGCTCCTGAGCCGGTATTAATTACAACGATCGGAAGATTCGAACTTACAAACGGTATGTATGTCGCCGGATTATTTCCGAACGTGATGCTGAATGAAATCATCGTTCCGTTGTCGGCAGGATAGGTATCCACTACGCGTAGCTTCCAGGTACCATTTCCGTTCTGACCATTGTTCACCATTCCCATTTGTCCCTGAGGCTTGAATGTTCCGGTGAACGGAGAAGTACCTTGAGAAATTGGCGTTGTAGCCGTTGTGTTGAAGCAGGTGTTGGTGTAGTTGTCGTCCGATCCACCATTACCTAGTGTGAGCATTCCGGTGGTACCGTCAGGCGCAACGATGTAAATATTCAGATCCGCATTCCACGTGTGTGTTAGATTGATGCAGACTGTTTCGAGACCGTGATTGGAAGTGTCGATTGCGGAAGGAGAAAGTCCGCTTACAACGAGATTGTATTCTGTTGTTGCGTTGTCCTGAATGGTGGCGTTAGGAGTTGCCGTGTAGGTTTGTGCGAAACCATTCAGTGACGCGATGAGGAAGGCAAAAAGTAAACGTGTTCTCATAAAAGGTAATTCTGTTTTACGCATTCTTATGTTCCTGTATGTCTCCCCGTTGTGTTGCTGCTCCCGAAAGCTATCCGGTTCGCAACGGCGACACACTTTTATTGTTTGATCAATGTGCGTGTCCATGTTTTGTTTCCGCTCATCACTTGCATCAGGTATGCGCCTGCCGGAAGATCGGATGGGAATGAAACCTGAATGTTGTTGGTGCCTTGTGTTCCCTGAATAACAATCGGAACGAGTACTTGTTCACCAAGTGAGTTATAGGTGGTGACCGTAATTGATTCCGGTGTTGGAAGGAAGACAGAAAGCGTAACGTCATTCGCAAATGGATTTGGAAATGCATTTCCCGTGGTTGTCGAATTTGTATTCGCAGGAACACCCGTGAAATTGCAATTATTCAGATTGCCACCGATGTTTGCATCCATCCACAAAAGTCGCTGATGAATCCACCACTTGAGTGTGTCCACTTCCTCCTGATAATTTTGTCCGATGTAGTAGTTGGGCCAAACGTATACGCCTTGAATGGGCCATACAGTGAAATTCCATCCCTGACTTTCATTCACAAATCCTGCAACGGAATCAATCCACGCGTCGAGATATTGTTCGCTTAGAATCGAGCCACGCAATTCTTCGTAACGGCAACGCACCTGATTGTTGAACAGTGAATCCTGTCGCATGCGTTCAAACCAGAATGGATTTTTCCAATAGTCACCCGTGCATACGTAATTGAAATTGTATTGCCAACCGTCGTACTGTTCGCCTTCACAAAATCCGCAGTTGCCGTACGTGAGATCATAATCCCAGATCGGAGCCATCACAAGTTTGCCTGTGTCACTCGTTTTGTCTTTGTAGATGTAAAAGCTTTTCCGGTACGCGTCAATGTTCTTCGACAATTCCTGAATAATGAGTGCATCAACACAGGAATTCACATCGACGTAGTTGCGATAGCCGGTAGCAGAATCCATAAAGTTCGGGCCAATCAAAGCTGTTTCGAAACTATCCACATACGCCCTGATGTACGCTGCTTGCTGTGGCATGATCTCCGTTCCATCGGGATATTCGAAGTTGACGAACATAGAATCGCCCGTGGGCCACGTTGTGTAATTCGTATTCCATCCGCCTGCAACAGGTCCGCCTGCATTGTGATCGAGCTTGATGATGTATCCACCCGTAACGTCATCGCCGTAGATGTCAGTTGGCTGAAGCTTGGCAATGTCGACACGATCACCGTCGCGTTTAACTTTCTCGAACAGAATGTAAACGCCTTTGTATTCACCATTGAGAACAAGTTCAACGGGTTTGTATCTCGGCGCATACCATCCCATTTCCTGAATGAGGTGAAACGAAAGCATGCCGCGCATCAATGTTTTGTCGGTGTACTGCGCACTTAATATCCAGTCACTTTCTTTTGGAAATCCGCAGATGGAGCTGTCGATTGCGTAACCATTCACATCCTGCAGTTCGAGGGAATATGATTTCTTCGGCATGTTGGCTGAACTTGCGCCGCGCAATTCAATTCCGATTTTTCCATTGTAATCATTGAACGGATCTGTGATGTAATTACGATTTCCATCACCGTTCCAGATGACTCCCATATCCGCCATGACTTTCGGTTCATCAACAATTGTGTTAGTGGTGTTGATGATGAAAATCGGCAAATCGGATTCTGAAAAATCAACGGGCGCTACGAACCACGGAGGTGTTGGACCGAACAATACCGTTGCATCGTGAATCCCGAACGTCAACCAGAAACGTCCAGACATATCACTGGAATTGGCGGTTGTATTGTGAATCTGTATGGCAAGAACGTTTGTTCCTTGCACCATGATATTCTCTAAGGTATTTTCATTGACCGTGAAGTAGTCTGGATTACCACCACTGTACATTACGGCCTCGTGATTGGCAGCAAGATCATTGTAGGGAGGTTTGCCCGGGGTCGACAAGCCAGCTCTTGCTATTTCGACATTGTTGAGATACGCTACAAATCCATCGTCGTAATCGCCGTTGAGAATTGCTTTTGAAATCTTCGATGTATCGGAAATTGAAAAAGTGATTCGGATGAAAACAGATTCGTTCGCTGAAGTAGTTGTGTTGTCGTCGCCATCACTGAAGCCAAAACCTCCGGGACCGCTCTGCCAGGAGGTTGTGTTAAAAGAAACTTTTCTCCAGTTGGTATCAGGCTCTGAAGTGGGAACAACATAACGCCACGTGTCGTTTTCGTAAACGGAAGTTTCGTAGTGATTGGTTTGCGCGGCGACAGAAGCTCCCGATAAAGTGAGCACTGAATAAAGTAAAATTCTCTTCATGAATGGGGGTAAAAAGGAAGGCTGTTTGGTCAGCCCGACAAACAGGGTGAAGTTAATAAATTGTTACCCGCAGATGAAGAGAAATGCGGTCAACAATGTAACGAAAGGAGAGAAAAAACGGATTGTCGGAGATTACTGACTGAATGCAGCGAGTTCTTTCAACGGAAGTGCTTTGTAGAGGGACAGCACATTTTTGGTGTTATCGCACACCTGATCCGTAATTTCTACGAGGAAACGCTCATCTACTTCGACGAGCAAGTATGCGGTGGATTCTTTCTTGCTGTACGTTGTGAAACCGTGGTGAGTAGGCGGTACGTCAAATTCATTGAACTCGGTTGTGCTCTTGTGCATATCGTACTTGAGTGCGTAGTCTGAAGAGAGCACAAAAGGAGCTGTGCAATATTCCGTGATGCGAACAACAAGCATGTGTCCGCGCTCATCAATGTATTCTGTGCGGACAGAATTATGCATGAGGGTATCATCGGCGCAAGGCAGCAGTGGTTCCGAATTGTGCTTTTCAAATTCTCCGAGCGAGTCGGGAAGAAATGGAGTGAATTCATCGGCCGATTGAAAACAACATTTTTTCAGTTTGTCTTTTCGGTCGGCTTCAGCGCGAAGAGAATCTTTGGTGTGTTCGATGGAATCGTGGCGGGTATCAGATACGTCCCCGGAACAGGAACAAATCACACATACACCAATGAAAAGAATCAGGCGTTTCACAGCACCAAAATACACAGAACAGCAGGAAATAATTAGTTCATGTGCGGATTAGTTGATTAGTTGATGCTTTTATAGCGAGGTGTCACAAATAGCGCCATTTACTGATGGACTGATCGGCTCATCAACCGACCCTTTTTTCGTAACTTGTCTAAATGAGAACAACCGTATTTTCCCTGCTGATATTTTCAGTTTCCGGTTTTGGGAATGTGAATCCAACGCTGGACGGAAAAATATCTACGCATTGTTTGGGCGGACTAACTTACCAGATTCAGGTAGAAATTGTGGTGCCGGGAACCGGATTAACATCCGACAGCATTTCCGTCGAATTCGGTGATGGTAACGAAATGATGATTTGCGAAGCCGATTTCACGAGTAGCACTTCTGCTGGAGGCGTGAGTAGTTTGTTGTTCGTTTGCAATCATACTTATTCACCCGGAAGTTATATGGTGTTCGCACGGTGTGGCTACCACATTGGCGGAATCTTGAATATCCCGAGTAGTGCAATGCTGGAATTTTGTCTGCAGGCGTTTGTCGCGGTGGACCCGAATATTGGATGCAACAGTTCTCCTATTGGTGATCTGCTCCTTCCGGAAATCGAATGGTCTACACAGATATTGAATGTGCAGGGCTTGAGCATGTATGATCCCGAAGGCGATAGCGTTGCGTGGCATCTGTACACTCCGATGTGTGTTCAAACCGGAACAGCAGATCCTGCACAGGTGGGAGGCGGAACATTTTCCTATTCGGCGGTGCAGCAGAATTTCTCTTGGAGTGGAGCACAGATTGCCGGAGCATACACCGTGTTGTTTTACTTCGAGGAATTTCGTCGTCTATCCAATGGTAATTATGTTTTAGTTGGTTCGACGACTCGTGAAGTCCTGATTGACATCAACAATACTGTTGATATATCAACGAATGCGCCATTGTCCTTCACCGCGTTTCCGAATCCGGCGAATACAAATTTGTCTGTTACACTTCAGGACGCAAACGTTGCAACGATCAGCGATCTGAACGGTCAATGCGTATTGATGCAATCTCTTCGTAGTGGCACAAACGAAATCAACGTTTCTTCGCTGGCGGAAGGTGTGTACATCCTGCAAATCGGTGAATCTTCCCGACGGATTTCCATCGTTCGTTAAAAGCTGCAAAAAGTTTGTGCACTATACCCATTCTTGCGTCATACCACTGATGAATAGGCGCACACTTATTTCACTCCTTCTTGGATTCCTGTTCGCATTCAACGCGGATGCCCAATCGCGGTTGAAGAACGGTCGTTACCATGAGCGATATGGTACTACGGATATCACGGGAACTGTGGTTGATCACAAGTATCACGGAGCCTTTGTATGGAAGGAATTCGTTCGTTTTCCGGAGAAGCTGAAGCCGGAATGGGTGATTACGAAGATGATCACGTACGTTAACGGAGTAAAGAATGGTCTCACGGTATCATTCGATCAGTACGGTGATACAACGGAGGTTGGTTCCTTTTGCAATGGACAACCTTGCGGACATTGGCGAAGAAAACGGGACAACCGTATTGTAAGTATATGTAATTACGATTCAACAGGAATGGAAATCGGATGGCAAGGATATTACAACAGACAAGGTGTGCTCATTGCCAGAGATTACTTCCACAGCGAAAAAGCATATTATTCGTGGAAGTACAACGACTACGGAAAGTTGCTGCAGCGCGGAGATCATTCCAGGCATGGAAGAGAGGGAACGTGGTATGAATATTCCGACGTGATGACGGATGATCCGCGTGATACTTTGCCGACGATTATTTCCCATTGGGAAAACGGCATAGAGCTTGGTCTGCGGCAGCTATTCAGCAAAGGAGTGATCACGGAAGAATGGGAAGTATTGAACGGACAATTTTACGGTAAGCACAAGTATTATCGCAACGGAAGACTACGGATGGAGGAAACCAGATATAACGGGGCGCTCAACGGCGTTCGAATGGAATATGCAGATGCCGGAAACATTTGGGTGAGCCAAACTTATCGTAATTCTGTCTTGCATGGAGAACAATTGAAATACGATACGACTACGAATGTGATCACAGAACGTTCTGTTTACGATAACAACGTCATCGTAAAACGAGAGTTGTTGACCCCCAAAAGTCAGCTTATCTTCCGCGAGGATCTGATTGCAGCGGATTCCACACACTACCGGTACGCTGAATATTATACCAATGGTGCGCGCAAGTGTGAAGGAGAATTTGTTCGTGGTCGTCCACATGGAAAATATCAATCGTGGTATGCGAATGGACAGCGTGAAGTTTCAACGTGGTACAAGCTTGGAGAGCATTCGCAGTACATGAATATCTGGAATGAAGATGGCGTTCTCGTTTACAGCGCGACTGTACGGTCTGGAATAGCCTGCGATGATGAAGTTGTTCGCGATGAGAATGGAACAAAGCTTGCGCGCGGAACTTCGCAGTACACAGAACAGATTAAGAAGTATGCGCCACCCGGCTTTCATTCCTTCGAAGAACACGGATACACATTACCGGTGGTTAGGATCGTAACGTTTAATCGTTACAATAGAGGGATCGCGAAATCAACACCTGAAAGTAATGTTGAGTCATGTAAGTCTGCAGCGCAACCACAGTTTCCCGGAGGAGATAGTGCATATCATGCTTTCTTTCACGGAAACCTTGTGTATCCTCAAATGGAAAAGGAAGCAGGAATACAGGGCACCACGTATGTTGAG
Organism: Flavobacteriales bacterium; assembly: GCA_040377305.1. Taxonomy (GTDB): domain Bacteria; phylum Bacteroidota; class Bacteroidia; order Palsa-965; family Palsa-965. Next base: position 224,102 of record JBEIPA010000007.1, read on the forward strand.
TTCATTGTGAAATCTGATGGAACAATTTCGGATATAGTAGTCACGAAAGTTCTGAGTCCAAATATTTCTAAAGAAGTGCTCCGTGTTGTAACAATGATGCCCAAATGGATTCCCGCTAAGAAGAATGGTAAGTCTGTTGATCAGAAGTGCGTGATTGGGTTTAGGTATGAGATCCTTTAGTTGTGAGCGGGAGTGGAGAAACAGCAATGCCGACGGAGTCTAGTATAGCATAAATCGGATTGGCTGAACAAAAGAAGTACGGACTACGTTTCCATTTTGTTTTCCCGGAATCCAATTGGGCGATCCTTCGACGATGCGTTGTGCTTCACTTTTCATGTATTCTGAATTCGGGTGTTTCACTACTTCGACATGGGTGACTGATCCGTCTTTCTCGACAACGAATCTAACATACGCTGTTCCTTGTACGCAGCCAACGCTACATTTCGTTGGATCCGGATAGCGCATGGTGTTCGCAACATATTTTCTCCAGGCAGAATCTCCACCGGGAAACATGGGCATTTCTTCAACGTAGGCATAAACCGCTGTGTCGTCGTTGCGCTGATTAGCCGAAGTTGCAGTCACGGAGTCGGAATACACGACTTCGTTGCCTTCAGGAAGTTTGCATGTAGGACGTACGACGTCGGTGACGGGCTCGGTTGTTTGAGCAGAAATCTGAATTGCAAGGAAGAAAGTAACAACAAGTGCGACGTTGAATTTCATGAGAGCAAGTTACACATAGCAGTGGGTTAACGTCTCTGTGAAAGTGACCAGTTACAAAGTCAATAGTTCCGGGTTTGGAGTTTTCATGAGACAGACGGGTCGAAGTTGCGTCACCTCATCCGTGGTGAGGAGTAGAAATGCTCTTCCATAAAAGAAGAGATGATGGAATGAATTTTGATTTTACAACCAAAGTGTAATCACAACCGGTATTTGTACAGCATTCTGTTTCCGCCATACTCGGTGCGATCAATCCACAAAAAGAAAAGTGTGTTGTTACGAATACGCACGTTAACCGGAAATGGTTTGTCGTCAATGAGCCATTCCCGATCGGTTCCGAATGTATGATCGTGTAAGCGAACAACTTTCAGCACACTGTTTACTTCGTAAGTGGTGTAGAGATCGTCTGTTCCTTCATCGCGCAGAATATTTCCCTGCCAACCTTTGTCGTGGTGAAACGTGATGAACACAGAATCGATTTTGTCCATGCGCTCGTCGAAGCGGTATGCGTGATTGTTTGTGAAGTCGAAGATCCAGACGTTTGCGTTGTGTTGCACGACTTGCGCCTGAACAGGAATGAGCGCAGAAGAATCTTTGTAAGCCATTCGTGCTGTTGACTGGAAGTATTCAAGATTCTGATTCAGATAGTCGGTAGAGTAAGCATAACCCCGACCTTTTCTGCGTTCACGTAGAAACCACTGAAGGTCGTAATTGGCCTGTATGAGTCGCTCTCCATCTGTTCGTCGCGACTGGTGAAAGCTGATGTTGTTTCCTTTGTACGCATACAGGAAATCGACCCGTTGATTTTTGTACGTGTACATGCGCGTGAACAGTTTTCCGCCGAAATATAGATCGATGCCGTTGAAGGTGTTCAGCATAACTTGTTTCGCAACCGGATACATCAGTTGGAGCTTTTCATAATCGAAATAGACCTGCCAGCTCGAATCGTTGGAAGTAATGTGACAACGACCGAAACAATCGCGGTACAAGCCGTCCATTTTTTTGCTCACGTAAAGTGTGTGCATGTTCGCACCTGTTTCATCGAGTAACATGAGTCGTGCAGGACTATTTGCATCTTCATAAGCAAGCACGAGCAAGTAGTTGTCGAAGAATTCGAAATCGGTACACATGAGCGCGACGTCTTTCTGAATGCATTCCGGCGCGGAAGAGATCACCACTTCACCGAGTAAAACGGAAGAAGGTGCGAGTGCGACTTTGATTACTTTATTTGGTTGTGTAACGACAACTTCTTTTGTGCGATAACCGATGCACGTAACAACCAGTGTAGCCGGATAATTCCAGACCTGAATAGAAAACGTTCCGTTCTCATCGGTTTGTTTTCCGTCGAGTGTTCCTTTGATAAGAATGTTTGCGTAGGGAATTGGTTCTCCGGTAAGGCTATCTGCGAGGGAGCCGTAGACGGCTTGGGAACTAGCTACTACGCTCAAAAGAATGCTGGCTATGAAAGCGATTGTGCGCATGCGGGGAGTGAAAGAAATGATCAATGTTCAACGCTTGTCCTGAGCCTGTCGAAGGGCTCAATTCTCAATGACCATTGCAAGTTAAAAATGTTCAGTGAAATGAGGGTGGTGTAAAGTGACCAGTTGTGAAGTGGGGGAGGCCGCAGGGGAGATTTCGCGATGCTCAAGGGAAACAAAAGGCCTCACCCCCGGCCCCTCTCCGGGAGAGAGGGGAGTGGCGACTACGTCGCGAGGTTTGTGCTATGCAAAAAAAACAAAAGGCCTCACCCCCGGCCCCTCTCCAAAAGAGAGGGGAGTGGCGACTACGTCGCGAGGTTTGTGCTATGAAAAAAAACAAAAGGCCTCACCCCCGGCAACTCTCCGGGAGAGAGGGGAGTGGCGACTACGTCGCGAGATCAAAAAAGAGTTGTGTATGAATGAGTAGGGTGTGTGCTATGAAAAAAAACAAAAGGCCTCACCCCCGGCCCCTCTCCAAAAGAGAGGGGAGTGACGCGGGATATTATTTTAATTCTTTGGTGACTTCGTGTACACAAACCAGATCAGTTCGCGAGTGTATTCATCCATCGGTCCGCTTGTACGGCAGATGTGACGGAACACGGATTTGGATTCGCCGGTGAGTGCGATGCGTTCGCTGATAGGTGGAATGACAGTCATGTTCACTACTTTTTTGCGCTTGAAATATTTCTTCTGCAGAGTGCGTTTGTGAATCAATGCGTAAGCGAATACGGGTATTGCCATGAGTCCAAGAACTTTGTCGGCCATTGCGACTTCTGCACCTTCTTGTCCGTAGATCAAACGAATGTCTATGGCGAGTGTGATGGCAGCAACAGTTGCGTAAAGAGCGATCAACGTGCGACGTTCATTTGCAACGAGTGCGAGTATGATGACGTAGATAATTCCGAGGAAGGTATTATCAGGCGTAAGAAAATCTGTGCACAATAATAGCGGACAAGCCAGTACAGCAACAATACCTGTATTCGAAAACGGAACAGAAATTCGTTTCAGCGTGCGTACAGGAACTGTTTGTTTGTTACCTGCGTGTACCGTGTGTTTGTGTTGGTTGATTGAAGAGCGGATCATAATAGGATTTTGAGTTTCAGCCCTTCGATAAACTCAGGACAGGCTACACTACAAATGTAGATCAGCATTCTATTGTTGAGGAGGTGATGTAAGAAACGAGTGAATGTTGTTTTCACCAGGAGAAGAGTGTTGCAATTCAAGCAGCGTAAGCAGATTATTCTACGTTGTGAAAATTGTCTACAGCAAAATCGCAGTGTGGAAAATGTAGGAGTAGCTGGACGCGATCCGGACAACTTTTAGAACATGCAAAGTGGGAAGGGTGATGTTGGATGGGGTGTTGCGAAACAAAAAGCCTCACCCCCGGCCCCTCTCCGGGAGAGAGGGGAGTGGCGACTTCGTCGCGAGGTGAGAAATGAAAAAGAGTTGTGTGTGATTGAGCAGGGAGTGTGCTTTGAAAAAAAAAAACAAAAGGCCGCACCCCCGGCCCCTCTCCGAAAGAGAGGGGAGTGGCGACTTCGCCGCGAGGTGTGAGATGAAAAAAGTTGTGTGATTGAGTAGGG
>JBEIPA010000034.1:0-54916 GCA_040377305.1 Flavobacteriales bacterium
GTTTGACAGTCCGTTGCTGATAACGGTCACTGAAGGAATCAAATAACGTTGTCATTTTTACCACTAAGTTCACGAAGACACAAAGTCAATTTTCTTTGTGCCTTCGTGAACTTAGTGGTGGGATTTTGACCCAATCCAATGGTTTTCACTACCTTTGGGGCTATAACAAACAGCCCTGCGTTGTATGCAGGCCCAAAACCATTAATGATAAAAATTACTCTACCAGACGGTGCCGTTCGGGAATACGAAAAAGGCACCTCCGCGTTACAGATTGCACAATCTATCAGTGAAGGACTCGCGAGAAATGTCCTGTCAGCCAAAGTAAATGGTGAAGTTTGGGATGCAACACGCCCAATCAATTCCGACTCCAGCTTACAACTTCTTACATGGAACGATACCTCTGGTAAAGAAACCATGTGGCACTCCTCTGCTCACTTGATGGCAGAAGCGCTCGAAGCCATGTATCCCGGAGTGAAATTCGGAATTGGTCCTGCCATTGAAAACGGTTTTTACTACGACGTCGACCTGAACGGGCACGCACTTACGCCTGATGATCTTCCGAAAATCGAGAAGAAAATCATGGAGCTTGCTCAGCAGAAAAACGAATACAAGCGCAAAGAGATTTCGAAGAACGAAGCACTTGCATTTTTCACTGAGAAAGGTGATGAATACAAACTTGATCTTCTCCAGGATCTTGAAGACGGAACGATCACCTTCTACGAACAAGGAAAGTTCACGGACCTTTGTCGCGGGCCTCATATTCCGAATACGGGATTTGTAAAAGCAGTGAAGCTGCTCAACATCGCCGGTGCTTACTGGCGCGGTGATGAAACGAAGAAGCAGCTTACGCGCATTTACGGAATCACTTTTCCAAAACAGAAAGAGCTCGACGAATATCTCGTAATGCTTGAAGAAGCGAAGAAACGCGATCACCGTAAACTCGGACGCGAACTCGATCTCTTCACATTCTCGGATAAAGTTGGAATGGGATTGCCATTGTGGTTACCTGCAGGTGCTGCATTGCGCGATCGTCTTCAGCAATTCTTACAGAAAGCACAAGTGAAAGCAGGATATCTTCCTGTAATCACGCCGCATATCGGCAACAAACAACTTTACATTACTTCCGGTCACTACGAGAAGTACGGTAAAGATTCTTTCCAGCCGATCAAGACTCCGCAGGAAGGAGAAGAGTTCTTCCTGAAACCGATGAATTGTCCGCACCACTGCGAGATTTATAAGAGCCGTCCGCGTTCGTACAAAGACTTACCGATTCGTTTTGCTGAATTCGGAACAGTGTATCGTTACGAACAAAGCGGCGAGCTTCATGGTCTCACACGTGTACGTGGATTCACACAAGACGATGCGCATTTGTTCTGTCGCCCGGAACAGGTGAAAGAAGAATTCTGCAAAGTAATCGATCTCGTGTTGTACGTTTTCCGTGCACTTGGATTCGAAAACTACACAGCGCAGATTTCCTTGCGCGATAAAGTTGATCGTGCGAAGTACATCGGTTCTGAAGAGAACTGGGAGAAAGCCGAACAATCTATTATCGACGCCGCTGGTGAGAAAGGTCTGAAAACCGTTATCGAATACGGTGAGGCAGCTTTCTACGGACCAAAGCTCGATTTCATGGTGAAAGATGCAATCGGTCGTAAGTGGCAGCTCGGAACCATCCAGGTTGACTACAATTTACCGGAGCGTTTCGAACTGGAGTATACCGGTTCGGATAACCAGAAACATCGTCCGGTAATGATTCACCGTGCGCCGTTTGGTTCTATGGAGCGGTTCGTTGCGGTTCTTATTGAGCACTGTGCCGGGAAGTTCCCGTTGTGGTTGACTCCTGAACAGGTAGCAATACTTCCGGTCAGCGATCGTTTTAATGAGTATGCACAATCGGTATTGGACGAATTAAAAAATTCCGATATTCGTGGATACGTGGATGATCGCAGCGAGAAAGTGGGCAAGAAAATCCGCGACAACGAATTGAAGAAAGTTCCTTACATGTTAATTGTTGGTGAGGACGAATTTGCGGCACGGAGTGTGAGTGTGAGAAAGCAAGGAGAAGCGGATGGTGATAAAGGGAAGATGAGCATTCAGGAGTTCGCGAACTTGATCAACAGTGAAGTGAACGAGCGACTTGCTTCTATCGCACAGTAAAATGATTTGCAGATATGCAGATGTGCCGATTTGCAGATGACAAAACAGAACACGAGTAACAATAAATAAACAGAAGTAGCACAAACTCGTCAGCCTTCGACTCCGCTCAGTCTGACAAGTATTGAGAATCAAGTAGCGGAACATTAGAAGTAGTACAAACTAAAAACGGAGGTTACAATCGCAGCTCCATTTAACAAGAAGCCCTTTGGCACTGGTCCTGGAAGACCATTCACACCGGGCGGATCACGTCCACCATTTAATCGTGGACCACGCACACCACGCGTAAAAGAAGAATTGCACCGCATCAACGAAAAAATTCGTGATGTAACTCAGGTGCGTGTTGTAGGCGAAGGCATTGAGCCTGGCGTTTACGCAATCTCAAAGGCACTCGAGATGGCTAAAGAAGCCGAACTCGACCTTGTGGAGATAGTAGCCGGAGCAGATCCTCCCGTATGTCGTATTGTCGACTACAAGAAGTTTCTTTACGAACAGAAGAAGAAACAGAAGGAGATCAAGTCTAAGGCACAAAAAGTGGTCGTGAAAGAAATCCGATTCGGTCCACAAACCGATGATCACGATTTCAATTTCAAGAAAAATCACGCGCTCCGCTTCCTTGAAGAAGGTGCGAAAGTGAAAGCATATGTAATGTTCCGCGGCCGATCAATCGTGTTCAAGGAACAAGGTGAAATTCTTTTGCTGCGTTTTGCACAGGAGTTGGAAGAGTTCGGGAAAGTTGAAGGACTTCCACAGCTCGAAGGCAAGCGTATGCAGATGATGATTGCGCCTAAAAAGAAAAAGTAATTCGAAGATTCGAAAATTTGAAGATTTGAACGTGGACCCGGCTAAATAAGTCGGGTCCTTCTTTTTTGCGGAAATTCGGGCAATATCACCAGTATTTCCTCGAATTTTCAAATCTTCAAATCTTCGAATTTTAGCGTAAATCTTGTTTTTAAGAAGAAAATAACTACTTTTGCAGCCCTCTTCGAATGTCCGGAGAGTATTAAACAAGTGCTTTATGCCAAAGATGAAAACCAATTCCAGCGCTAAGAAGAGATTCGTAGTAACTGGATCGGGGAAAATCAAGCGTAAACATGCGTTCAAGCGTCACATTCTTACAAAGAAGTCGACTCAACGTAAGCGTGCCCTCACCAAGTCTGGATTAGTCAGCAAGGCGGATACGAACAACGTGAAAGCGATGCTTTGTATTTAAGACGGGAACAAGTGTAAACCAGGTTTCAACCGAAGTTAAACCCGGTGTCCAGTAGTAAGTTTCTCACGCGAGAACGCTGAACACCAAAACAAAAAACAAAATGCCAAGAAGTGTAAACAACGTAGCATCCCGCGCAAAGCGTAAGAAGGTGCTAAAGCGTACCAAAGGTTATTGGGGCGCAGCAGGCAACGTTTGGACAGTTGCTAAAAACATTCACGAAAAAGGTCTCACGTACGCATACCGCGATCGCAAACAGAAGAAGCGTAATTTCCGCTCACTCTGGATTCAGCGTATCAACGCAGGTGTTCGCGAGCACGGACTTTCTTATTCTCAGTTCATGGACCTCGTTCACAAACAAGGAATGGAACTGAACCGCAAGACGCTTGCCGATCTTGCAATGAATCACCCGGAAGCTTTTAAAGCGGTGATTGATTCGGTGAAGAAGAAGTAAGATAGACTACAGTCGACAGACTACAGACGGGAGTAAAATCCTGTGAAAAATAGAGAGAGCCGTTCCGAGAGGGGCGGCTTTTTTGTTGGGGTGGTCTCAAGATTCGATGGACTACTTTACCTTAGAGTTCCAACTTATTCTGAGACATGGATCATCACGATTTGTACAAGTGTGTTGAATTACTACGACACAAATCAAAAGGCATGTTTCAACGTGAGAAAATTGAGGAGAAATCAAAGTGCCTGGATCTAATCTCCCAATTTGGTAAACCCTATCATATTGCATATGTTTCAGAGTTTCTCCAACACAGTAACGCTTTAATTCGTGACAAGACAGCCGAAGTAATCATAAAATTATTCAAACAGATTAGGGGTAAGAAGAATTTATACCAAAGCTTGCGGCATTGTCATATTCCCTTGAGCTGGATAGATCGTTTCAAGATTGATTTTGGTTTACACGAGTCTCATTATCTACTGGCGATCGCAAGCCTTAATGGTAACGGATATGTTCGCCAACGCGCAGTCAGGGAACTTGGTACTATTGCCAATCCAAATTCTATTCCATTCATTATTTTTCGTTTAGGTGATTGGGTCAAAGAAGTTCGAACTGAAGCCTCTGCAGCAATCCGTTGTTATTTTAAACCAGAATATTTTGAAGATTTTTTGCGGCAGTTAATACTCTTCGATTGGATACTGCGAGTCGAGCGTATCGATCTAAAAAACATATACGACGAAATCTATAGCTACATTTTTAGCTTTGAGTTGGACGCGAACCTTTGCTCGCGTATCAATAACCTGGAAGACAAAACCAGATTCCAGTACTTCAAAGCATACGCGAAGCGCTTCAAGATCAGTTCTCAACTCGCACAATTAATTGTAAAGGATAAGTCATATCTCGTGCGAGAACAGGTTGTAGAATCTCTTGAAAACTTCAACACAAATGATCAGAAGATGTTCATCAGTACTTTACTGAGCGATCCTTCCTCCTCCATCAGAGTTCAGGCTCTTCGACATACGGCCAAGTTTGAGACTGAGTTCAATCAGCAAAGATTGGTAATGCTATCGGACGAAGCAGCTGCAGTGAGGGAATTGGCACGGTTCCTTTTGAGAAATACTCAACTGGATGTTCGTGAAATTTACAAGTCCCGAATTAAACAAAAAGTACAATTAGAAGGAAGCATATTGGGCTTGTCAGATGTTGGTGTCTCAGACGATCTGCCGTACCTCGAGGAATTTATCAATAGCAAAAAGAAGAATATAAAATTAGCATGTCTTAAAGCAATTCAGAAAATGAATCCTCCTCGTGCCAAAGAATACGCATTGCAATTTTTGAGTCATGATTTGAGAAGTATAAGAAACGCGTGTATAGTGATTCTCCGGAACAATTCCGACCAAGATGTTTTGAACAAAGCGCGTGAAATGTACGCTACCGGAAACTGCGAGGAAAGAAAAACCGCACTGAAACTTTTCAATCAAATTGGCGGCTGGAGTGTTATTGGTGACATCTTGATTGGCATTCGCGATATCGATATGGGATTACAGGAAATTTCATGGCAATTTCTTCAAATCTGGAAATTACAAGCTACTTCACTTTTCACGAAACCGGAGGATTCTGAAATTGCCAGGGCTCGTGAAATTTATCTGGATACAACTAGGGCTAATATAGAAATGAGTTATCCGAGAGAAATTCTGTGGAATGATCTGCCGTTTTTCCTCGGTATTGATTCAGTGAAATCATAATTAATTGTTACCTGCATTCAAGCACGCGTAACCCTACGAGGGTTTAACCCTTGCAGGGTTACGCATGACACTTCCTTCTCCTATCTTCGTTACAATGAAATTACTCTACCGCTGCTTATTTGTGATTGTTGTAGCAGGTGCGCTTTTCTCCTGTACTGAAACCAGTCATGACAAACGTGCGGAGATTGTGTCCCTGATCAAACGGCACACAAATCTCGACGTATCGGGTTTTGGATTTTCAATTGTCAAGGATGATATTGGTGAATTCAACGATACATTTCTCTGCTACACACGTGTTGTCAACCTGCAATTTGAAAGAGCCGATCTGATCCTGATTCAAAAACAAATTCAGGCTACGCCTCATTACAATAAAGTCAGCATGGATGATATAGGAATACACGGCGCTGGAATGATAGTGCACCAAACGCTTCTGGACTTTGGACGCATTTTTACAGGGCTGATCATTATTTCAGACATCCTGATAAATACCTAAAAGATGAGGTGTTGCACATCAGAGTTGATTCTTTGTCAAGTGCCATCCATTTTGAATACGCAGATTACCGGGGAGAATACTGATTTAACCCGCGTTAACATCTGATTCAGTTATCTTCAATGCTTCATGAAAATATTCTACTGTTTTTCCTTTGTACTTACGATCACCGGTGCACTCCTCTCCTGCTCCACCTCTCCAAAACCAGCCGCTCAGAACGACACAAGTGCTACTGACACGCTTCCACCACAACCCACACTTACCCGCTTCACCCCCGACGCCAACTGGGTCACTCCCTCCGAAACCGTTTCACAATACGGACCGTCCGGAATTTTGCGCGATGTGGTTATTGATCGCGATGGAATTATCTGGCTTGCTGCATGGGATGGTGTTGTGAGTTACGATGGCAAACAGTTCACCAATCACACACTGAAAGATGGATTGTCGCACCACCGTGTGTATAGCGGGATGGAAGACAGCAAAGGGAATATGTGGTTTGGAACCATGGGCGCGGGTGCGTACAAATACGATGGAACCACATTCACCAACCTGAGTACGAATAAGGGAATGATTCATAATGTGGTGTTCGATTTATTCGAAGACTCGAAAGGCAACATCTGGTTTGCGACTACGGAAGGTGTAAGCATGTACAATGGACAAACGTTCATGAATCTCGATTCGGCAGATGGATTGAATCAGGAAGTTTATGCGATCTCACAAGACTTTTATGGTACCATGTGGTTTGGCGGTGAAGCAGGACTCTTTCAATTCAATCCAGACACAGATTCCGTTGCAACAGAAATTATGACTGAACAAGGAACACATTATGCCAATGTGCGCGACTTGTGTTGGAGTAACGGGTCGATGTACATCGGGGCGTCGCGCGGATTATACGTTTCAAAACCACTAAGCCATGTGCCGCTAAAAATCACACCGCTGACAAACGAATTCACAAGCTACATCCACACGAACAGTGCTGGCAATCTCTTGCTCACGACCGCTGGAATATATTATTACGATATCATGCGGCTTTCAACGGCAGACGATGCTTACGACAGAATGAATCCGATAGTTAGAGACAAAAGCAGTCTCGGCATTTTCGGAGCACGTGAAGCCATAGACGGCACGATCTGGTACGGTGCAATGGATGGACTACATTCTGTGAAAGATGGGAATGATGTGAGTTACAAGAAGCCGTAAACTGCTGCTCACCAACGCAGACGTCATAGAATCGAGGATTTGGTTGCACGTTTCGGATGATATACGATTACACGACCGGAATGATCTGCAATCTTCGCAAGTCGCGTGTCTACTCCTTTCCGAATTCTTATCTTTAATGTGGCAAATTTTTACATACCTACAAAACCAATATTCAGAATGAAAAAACTCTACTCAGCAATTCGTGCTAAGGTTATGCTCGCGTGTCTCGGCACATTCTTTTCTATCTCTTCTTTTGGACAAACCGATGTTCTCGTTTGCGGTGCATCTTCTCCACAGTCGTGGCTCGATGATGTAGTCAATAAACTGGTTGCAACCGGGAGCTTCAATACGGTAACCAGCTACAACATTTATTCGACCGGCACTCCTTCCCTTGCACAACTGCAGATGTATGACGCCGTTCTTGTTTTCACCGATTACAGCGCGATGGATCCCGTGACAATGGGTAATAACCTTGCGCTCTATGTTGACGGTGGTGGTGCAGTAGTAAGCGCAACATTCGCTAACGCAAGTGTGCTTCTAGGTGGTAACTGGAATACGTCTACATATCAGGTATGCATTCCAAATAACGGACAGAACTCGAGTCCACAACTAACGCTTGGAACAGTTAATCCTTGCAGCGGAATCATGACCGGCATCACATCATTTGATGGAGGATCCAGTTCGTACCGTTCCAGCAGTTCTTCATTCGTAGCGGGATCAACAACTGAAGCAAGCTGGAGTAATGGTGAGTGGCTTGTTGCTACACGTCAGAACGTAGGTCCAATGAATGCGCGTCGTGCCGATCTTAATTTCTACCCGCCATCAAGTACTGTTCGCAGTGACTTCTGGCAGTCAGGAACACAAGGTGGAATGCTTATGGCGCGTGCATTGTTATGGGCTGCTGGTGTAATTAATAACGCTGCAGCACCTACTGCACCTGCATCAGTAAGCGGAACAAATACTTTCTGCGCAGGCTCATCATCATCATTCACCGCTGCGTCTGTAGTTGGCGCAACGTCTTACACGTGGTCAGTTCCTGTTGGAATGACTATCACAAGCGGACAAGGAACAATCACGATCAACGTAAACTCAACTGCAGTTAGCGGAAACGTAACCGTTACTGCAGACAATGCATGTGGTTCGAGCACACCAACAACTTATGCGGTTACTGTAAATCCACAACCCACTGTAGGTTCTACAGCTTCTCCATCAGTTACGGTTTGTAGTGGCACTCCTGTTACTTTAAGCGGAACAGGAGCTTCAATGTATGCATGGACTGGTGGTGTAGTAGACGGTGTTCCATTTACACCTGTCATGAGTGGAACATATACCGTAACAGGTACAGATGCTAACGGATGTACGAATACATCTACTTCTTCTATCACGGTTAATGCACTTCCTTCAGTTGTTGCGAATACAACTGCTTCTGCGGTGTGTACTGGTAACGCGGTTACGCTTAGCGGATCGGGCGCGGCTAACTATACTTGGACAGGTGGTGTAATGGATGCAGTTCCGTTCACTCCGGCTTCAACAGACACTTACACGGTTACAGGAACAGATGCGAACGGTTGTTCAAACACAGCTTCAGTAATGGTAACGGTGAATGCGCTGCCGATTGTAGTTGCGAATACTTCAGCTTCTGCAGTGTGTGCCGGCGATCAGGTTACACTTTCAGGTTCAGGAGCATCAAGCTACGTGTGGACAGGCGGCGTAATGGATGCAGTTGCGTTTACTCCGGTTTCAACAGACACATACACGGTTACAGGGACGGATGCGAACGGTTGTTCGAACACGGCTAATGTAATGGTAACGTTGAACGCTCTTCCAACTGTTGGAAGCAATCCTTCTTCTGCTACTGTATGTGAAGATGGTCAGGTTACATTGAGCGGAACAGGTGCAGCAATGTACATGTGGATGCCGATGATTACAGATGCATCACCATTTACTCCGGCAATAAGCGACACGTACACTGTAACAGGAACTGATGCAAACGGATGTTCAAATACTGCAACAGTATCAGTTACTGTAAACGCTAATCCTATTGTTACAGGTTCTGCACCGGTTTCAATTGCTTGTTTGGATGATGCGGCAATCACGCTTTCAGAATCTCCTGCGGGCGGTATCTGGACAGGACCTGGCATGTCAGGAAGTGTTTTCACTCCGATGACGGCTGGTAACGGAACACATCAGTTGATTTATTCTTACTCTGATGCAAATTCATGTGTTGCTTCGGATACAGTTTCAATCCAGGTTGATCTTTGTCTCGGACTTGCAGACAACGCAACAAACAACTTCAATGTGTACCCGAATCCAAACAACGGAACATTCACACTTGCAATCAATAAAAACGCAGGTGACGTGGTGATCGAAATGGTTGATCTTGCAGGACGTGTTGTTTACTCTGCAAATGAGAACAACGTTCAATCAGGATTCACAACTCAGATCGTTACTGAAAACCTCGCGGCTGGTTCGTATGTGCTGCGTGTGACTTCTGCGAATGAGCAGAATGTTGTTCGTGTTAACGTTCAGTAGATAGTCTGTAAGTTTCTAACTTATATGTCAGAAGCCGATCCGTAATGGGTCGGCTTTTGACTTTGGCATTAGTGTCGACGAAGTACCAACCGATAAAACCCGGGCCAAACAAACGAGCCTGCACCCTCGAAGCTGATCCTCAAATTTCGTCGATGAACGCGGTGTTGCTGTCTATTGACCTGAGAAAAATGCCTGCGATCTGCAAATCTGAGGCAAAAACCAAAATGCATTCTCTTTCCTTTCAAATGCATTATCGGATGAATATTGCTGTTATATGGGTGGTGCAGACGCTGTAAGTCGTTGACGATTTCTTATCTTTCGTACGGCAGTTATTACACACGTACAAAACCAAAATCGGATGAAAAAACTCTACACAGCAATTCGTGCAAAGATTGTGCTCGCTTGTCTCGGCATTTTCTTGTCAACCTCTTCATTTGCGCAGACCGATGTCCTCGTTTGTGGCGCATGTTCACCTCAATCGTGGCTCGATGATGTAGTCAACAAACTCATTGCTACAGGCAGTTTCAACAGTGTAACCGGCTACAACATTTACCTCACAGGCACACCTACGCTTGCCCAGTTGCAAGCTTATGATGCTGTCATGGTTTTCACGGATTACCAGGCTGCAGATCCTACAACTTTCGGTGACAACCTCGCGATGTACATCGATGGTGGTGGTGGTGTAGTAAACAGCACGTTCGCCAATGCCAGCGTACTTCTTGGCGGGAATTTCAATACTGCAACCTATCAGGTTTCCATTCCTGCATTCGGACAATTCGGAAGCCCGCAGTTAACGCTCGGCTCTATCCTTGATCCTTGCAGTCCGATCATGGACAACGTTACAACCTTTAATGGCGGATCAAGTTCTTACCGTTCGAACGCAACAACATTCGTCCCGGGCTCAGTAACAGTTTCAAACTGGAGTAACGGAGAATGGCTCGTTGCAACACGCACAAACGTTGGACCATTAAACGCACGTCGTTGCGACCTTAACTTCTACCCTCCTTCAAGCGATGTGCGTAGCGACTTCTGGCAATCGTCAACAAACGGTGCAACACTGATGGCCAATGCACTTCTGTGGGTAGCAGGTGTAACCAATAGCGCTTCAACTCCTACTCCGCCCGCTTCTGTAACCGGTGCACCAGTTTTCTGTGCAGGTTCTGTTTCTTCATTCACGGCTGCAGCTGTGGTGGGAGCTACATCTTACACATGGACAGTTCCAGTTGGAATGACAATCACAAGCGGACAGGGTACAATCACAATCAATGTAAACTCAACTGCGCAGACGGGAACCGTATCAGTTACAGCGAACAATTCCTGTGGTTCAAGCACTCCTACCACTTATTCATTTAGTGTGAATCCTCAGCCAACTGTTGGATCTACAGCAGCACCATCGATGGCAATATGTAACGGCTCTCCAATTACACTGAACGGTACGGGTGCAGTTTCCTACACATGGTCGGGTGGTATTTTTGATGGTGTTGCTTTTACACCACCATCCAGCACGTCTTATATTGTGACCGGTACTGATGCAAACGGATGTACGAATACTGCAACAGCAAACGTTACTGTGAACCCACTTCCAAACGTTGGCGCAACTACAACAGCTACTAGCATTTGTGCAGGTGGTTCAGTTACGCTGAATGGAACCGGGGCTACTTCTTACACCTGGAGCCACAGTGTGATAGACAATACACCATTCAATCCAACGGTAACAACTACTTACACCGTAACTGGTACAGATGCAAATGGATGCACAGATCAGGGAGTGGTTACAGTGAACGTATTTAATTCACTCAACGTAGGTAGCAACCCGCCATCTGCAAGTGTTTGTAACGGCGGTACCGTTACACTCTCAGGAACAGGTGCATCTTCTTACAGCTGGTCACCTGCAATTACCAATGGTCAACCTTTCACTCCAACAGTAAGCGGCACGTACACAGTTACAGGTACTGCTTCAAACGGATGTTTTGACACGGCTACTGTTCTGGTCACTGTTGATTCATTCCCAACTGTTACGGCTACGGCTCCAGTTACAATTGCATGTCTTAACGATGCGTCGTTTACTATCACAGGTAATCCTGCTGGTGGATTGTGGACTGGTCCTGGCGTTGCAAGCAGTACGTTCAATCCTGCAGGTGCTGGAATTGGCTCGCACATGTTGATTTACGGTTACATGAATGCTGCAGGATGTGCGGCTCAGGATACAATTTTCATGACTGTTGATCTCTGCCTTGGAATTACAGACAACACGTCAAATAATTACAACGTTTATCCTAACCCGAACAACGGAACATTCACACTTGCTATCAACAGCAATCCAGGTGATGTAGTAATCGAAATGGTTGATCTAACAGGACGTGTTGTTTACTCAGCTAATGAGAACAACGTTCAGTCAGGATTCACTACACAGATTGTTACAGAAAACCTTGCTGCCGGAGCTTATATGCTACGTGTTACTTCTGCAAATGATCAGCAGGTAATCCGTATCAACGTACAGTAAGTAGTCAGGAAGTTTTTAAGTCATTAAGTCAAAAGCCGATCCTTAGTGGGTCGGCTTTTGTTTTGGCGATCCTTGTAAGATCAACTCAGTGTTGCGCTTGCGGTTCTATGCCACACATTCACAGATTTCT
Source organism: Flavobacteriales bacterium (assembly GCA_040377305.1). GTDB lineage: Bacteria > Bacteroidota > Bacteroidia > Palsa-965 > Palsa-965. The sequence goes on from JBEIPA010000034.1 coordinate 12,413, forward strand.
CAGATTGCGCAAATTATTTTTTATAGTATAACCCATCTTAGGTAAACTCAGAAATCGGTGTAATCTGAGCATCTACATCAAAAGAAAAACGTTTCTATTGGGTAACTTCGTACTGTGAACCTTCCTCCTTCACATCTCGAGTCTCTCAAGCAATCGCTCGGCGAAGAGTTTGATGCGTTTGCGAAAGCGTATGAGACGACCGGGCCTACATCGATTCGCATCAACACACTAAAATGGACAGGTGAACAACCAACTGATCAGATCAGGTGGAACAATACAGGTTACTACCTCGCAGAACGCCCTTCCTTCACCCACGATCCGCTTTTTCACGGAGGATTGTATTACGTGCAGGAAGCGAGCTCTCAGTTTTTATCACATGTGGCGAAAACTGTTTTCCCCAAAGATGTTCCACTAAAAGTTCTTGACTTGTGTGCAGCTCCGGGAGGAAAGTCAACCTTGTTGTTGAGTGAATTGAATGACGATTCACTTTTGGTGAGCAACGAAGTCATTCGAACTCGATCACACATTCTCGCAGAAAATATTGCGAAGTGGGGAAAACCAAACGTTGTTGTTTCGAATAACGATCCCGAACAATTCGAAAAACTGAAAGGCTTCTTCGATGTGATTGTTGTCGACGCTCCGTGTTCGGGCGAAGGACTATTTCGTCGCGATCCTGAACTGACCAGTGAATGGAGCGAAAGCAACGTGGACTTGTGTTCCGCGCGACAGAAACGAATTGTGATGGACATCTGGCCGTCTTTGAAAGAAGGTGGACTGCTTGTGTACTCGACGTGTACGTTTAACACGAAGGAGAATGAGGAGAATTTGCAGTGGCTATCGACGCAGATTGGATTTGAGTCGGTGAAGCTGGATGTGCCGGAGGAATGGAATATTGTGGAAACGTCATCCTCCGCATTGTCAACCTTCGACTACGCTCAGTCTGACAAAGATCGCGGCGCAAGTGACGTTGTCAGACTGAGCGTAGCCGAAGTAGACAACGGGACAGAGTCTTTGTTTGGCTACCGATTCTATCCTCACCGCGTCAAAGGCGAAGGCTTCTTCATTTCCGTCTTACGAAAAACCGAACCGCAAACTTCTTCTTCCCACAAAGAAAAAACGCTCTTCCCACCTGCTCCATCGAAAGAGAAGAATGAAGTTGCTCCGTGGCTGAAGAATGCAGAGCAATTCGATTTCGTTCGTCGTGGCGATCACGTGCTGGCGATTCAAAAACAACATACAGATATCGTGCATCGTTTATCGCGCACATTAAACTGTGTGCAGTATGGAATTCCGGTTGCAGATGCCGGCAAAGGAATGAAACCGCTGCACGAACTGGCATTGAGTGTACATTTAAATAAAGATGCGTTTCATCAGACCGCGCTCACGAAAGAAGAAGCTCTGAAATTTCTTGCCAAAGAAGATTTCAAAGTGAACGATACGCACAAAGGAATTTCGTTGATGACGTTTGAAGGTGTGCCGCTTGGATGGATGAATTTACTCGGCAATCGGGCAAACAATCTCTATCCAAAAGAATGGAGGATTCGTAGATTGTAACCTTGTCAGACCGAGCACTTCGACTGCGCTCAGTATGAACTTCGTCGAGGGCTGGCAAGGCGAATAATCTGTATCCGAAAGAGTGGCAGATCCGGAGGCTGTAAAAGCAATCCGAGCGATTTTCGGGGCGTTTTTAGTTCCTTATTTTACGTCTGGAGATATTAATAATCAGACGTTTAACAAATTACTCAATGTATTGAGTAATTTGTTAATGCATCACCATAACGTGATTTCAACGTTTCCTATTGGAGAAACCGCAACGAAGAAATTGATTTTGTGATCGAAAAACGAGGCACAGTTATCGGTCTTGAAATTAAAAGCGCTAATACCCAACGTGCTTCCGGCATGAGTGCATTCGCGAGACAGATGAAGCCCGATAAAATTCTGATGGTTGGCAAAAGCGGAATGCCGTGGAAGGAGTTTTTGAAAGTGAATCCGGTGGAGTTGTTTTGAGTGGTCGAATAATTTGATTCGTAAGTACTGGAGAATTCGAAGCCTTTAAGGATTTCCACAAGTCGCATCGACCTTCGCCTGAGTAGCAGAGATTGCATTTTTCTCAGCTGCATCTGCATTGGCTTTAGATCTTGCATTCGCGTCATCAGCTGTCTTTCGCATAGAATCGGCGGCGGCTTTCTTCGCAGCTTTCTCTAAGGGATTCTTATAGCTCTTCTCTACTCTATCCGCTTCAGCGTAAGCAGCTGTTTTTGCATCGTCCGCAGTCTTGTATGCTGCAGCTTTCAGAATGCCTGCATTTGTTTTCGCAGCGGCCAACTGTTTTCTGGCTTCATCGCATCCCACATCGCTAACTACGACCTTTGTGGCTGTATCACTACTATTTGCGGGCTTCACATCCTGAAAGGCGCCATAGAACGGGAAAATAACTTCCATGATTTGTCTGTCGATCTCTGCCTGTTGTTTCGCTTTCTCCTGTCTTACCTCATAAGCACGAGTCTCCTTCATATAATTCACTTCCGTATCGAATTCCGATCCGACTTTTCCAGCGAACAATCCATTCAATGAATTTCTCAACGACGATTCATCAGTTGCAATCAAAGTCACATTCACAGACCCAGGTGTTACCGTTGGTGTTGTCGACGAAAACCAAGTCCCATCTTTTTCTGCCATCACCACCAAACTGTAATCAAGAAGTTCATTCAGTTTTTCGGAATACGCTCCATTTACTTCATTAACTCGCATAAAACAAGGCAAGCTATCAGTTACGAGATAAACCATGACTTGATTGTAAGTTGCTGCATCCGGAATGTTGATTTGCAGTTCTTCATACCTGATCACCGCTGTCCTTCCGGTAGTCGGATCTGTGTAATCTAAAGTTGTGCGGTTAACAGTCGACTCCCATACAAATGCATCGACATTTTTCCAGCCGGTGGTTTCTACCTGAAGACCATACGATTCTCCACCTCCTCCACCTTGGTATTCAACTTTTGCAGTACGGGAGATCCCTAGTTGTTCATAAGCTTCACGAATATTGATTTCATACTCGGCACGTAGGTTTTCACCGTACTGATCAATCTTATCTATCTCCCGTTCATATTGACCGGCGAAATAAATACTATCCTGCTTTCTCTGTTCATCTGTTCTACCGTTATATGTTCTCTCACTTGCAGTTCGAGCCGCTTCTTGTTTCTTCTGGTAATATTCCTGAAGCTCTTTCATGTGCGATTGAGAAACAGCAACGCCTCCATCATGACGAGCATAAAACCCCCGAAACTGTTCTCCTCCAGCCATGTTCATAGCCATGCTGTCGATCTGGTACAACTTCTTATCCAGATTGTTTACATACAAGTCGAGCATTCCGGGATTTCCGAGTGAGAAAATTACCTGAAGGCGTTCTTCAAATTCTTTTGTGGCGATCAATGTGTTTTGAAATTCTGCTGTGTGAATTGCTGCGATTCTTGCTGGATCAATTTCCATTCCGTATGGTTTTCCTCCGTGATCAGCGTAAGCAAGAATGGCATCTATTTCTGCATTGGTGAGTCTTGGAAACGCAGTCATTACACTTTTGTTCTGTTGATATAGTTTGTTAGCGTAAGGTTCCCCTGATTTAACCACAGCAGATGGATTGTGTACATAATCATACTTCCAATCTCCACCTGGTATTCTGCTCAACACCCCTTTAAGACCTGAACCGGTGCTTCGTTGTTCCGTTGTTGTATGACACGAAGCACAATTTGCATTGAACAGCTTTTCGCCATCCACACTGATTTCATTTGAATAGAATACTTGTGATCTTAATGTATCCATTTCAGAATAAATTTCCTCCATAGGTTGCAGGAACTGTTGCTGTCTCCCCGCATACGAATAATAAATACTATCCGTCACCGTACTGTCGTTCGCATCAAAACCCAGCTCCGCAACTTTCTCCAGAAAACCATCCGGATAAAAATTCAGCGAGAAAATATCCACCGGAATCAATTGCTTCTCCATGGGTTTTGGATTCACCCAGTTGATGCCGCCATCTGCGGTGCGTTCTCCTTCGAAGAGCTGCATGCCGGGACGGATTTCATTCGTTGGTACGTTCGCGTATACCGGCTTATCCGGATTGATCTTCAGAGATGCTTCCCCGTTGCGCGCGTTCAGATAAAACATTCCACCCGTTTCGAGTAATTCACCGTTGCTGGTTGTTGAAAGTCCGGCTTTCATGATGTCCATTGGTGTGAGTGCTTCACGGATTTCGAGTGTGAACTGATCTCCGGCGTTGAGGAATGCACCTGCAGGAATCGCGAAAACAATTCCACCCATCGTTTCAATTACGGTGTCTTTCGCCGGATTGATCTCGAACAGTTGAGTCGGCAGATTACGATCTGCATCTGCCCAATTAGTTCCACCTTCTTCGTTGGTAGCAGGAAGTTCGTATGTAATTTCCGCTCCGTCGGTTGTTGTCGAAGTTGTTGTCGCGAGATAAGCAGAAGTTGCGATCGCAGCAACCGCTAAAGTCGCAATGCCCCACTTGTATAACTTATTTTTCAGCGTAATCTTCTTGAATGTCTGCGCAGTTGCCGCTTTCATTCCGATGCGCTCAATTCCCGCTCGGAGGTTGCGTTGCGTGTTCACCTGGTCGAGCAAAGAAGCATCGCTGTTCATCTTCGCCTCAAACGAAGCTGAATCTTCTGCATTCATTGTACCGTCGAGGTACGCGTCTATCTGATCGATGAGATTGTTCATGCTTCGTTCTGTTTTAGCGTTAAATAATATTCACGCGCTTTTTCGAGACAGCGGTACTTCTGGTTTTTCGCAACGCGTTCATTGGCTAAACCAATACGCGTGGCAATCACTTTAAAATCCAGCTTCTCGAAATAAAACAGTCGCAACAGATCACGGCACTTCTCTCCTACTTTCAGCAAAGCTTCTTCCGCCGTTTTAAATTTCGATTCTTCCTCAATGAAAGAAGAATACGTTTCAATATGTGCGGAATCGATTTCACGTTCAAAATCGCCAACGGATATTTTTCGCTTGCGTAACTCACCCAACCACTGAAAGCGACAAATGCCGATCAGGAATGTAGAAAGTGAACTCGTGAGTTTGAAATCCGGTTCTTTGATTTTGCGGAAAAGGATGATGAGCGCTTCCTGGTAAATATCTTCAGCATCCTGTTTGCTTCCACTGTTCTTCATTACCAAACCGCGAACGGTTGAATAATGTTTGTACAGTGCTTTGATTGCTGAAGTGTATTGCCCGGCTTTCAGTTCCTGTATGATCTGCTCGTCTGTCATACGCTTGTTTAATATGAATGCCGGGAAAGCAGAAAGGTCATCATCGGAAAGTGAAAATAACAGAAATTGAGCAGAAATAGCTGAAATACAGCCTAATTATGATGAGATGATCTGACGATAGAATGATGGGATGGCAAAAAATGTGAAGAGGTGCGTATCATCATAACATTCCGCATAAATTGCAAACCACATGATTTGCAAATCTGCATTCTCCATTCTAATCTGCCTGATCTGTTTTAGTCCGATGATCAGTCAGACCAATAATCAAACGATTTACTTCTACAATGAAGATTCAGTAGTACTGTCCTTACCCGACTTCAGACTCAAGAATGACAGCGTGAAGAATTACATCCTTCGTGCAGATTCAGCACTCGTAGCAATGCGTAAGGTCTATTCTAAAGAAAAGCACTTTCAGGATTCAATTCACCTTGCTTATGGTGGTTGCCCAACCATTCGCTGTCACCATATTACTGATTCAGCAGAAAGTGAACAACAATACAGAGCACTGGTCCAGGAAGAAGCCCGTCTCATTGATTCAATCCTGACTGAAAACATCCGCGATACGATCAATGTGTATGCTTCACAATTTGCGCGATCAAAAAAGTACAAGCGGGTGATAGAAGAGAAACAGATGATCACACTTCCTCTTGAAGGTGCGGAACATGAAACGATGGACGTTACACGGGAATTAATCGCTTACATGAACCAGAAACGAAAGACGCAACCTCGTTAGCAGATTATCAAATTAGCAGATTATCAAATTAGCAGATTATCACACCTGTGCTGAGCCGGCCGGAAGGTTATTCAGCCTTCACCCAAACACGCTGCCCATCCTTCTCCAGATGATGTCCCTTCTCCGGACTATATCCCCGACTGCTGTCATAAATACAAGGTATCACTTCCTTCCCTTCTGAATTCACGTACCCGATCTTGCCGTTGCGCCGGACTTCGACCAGTGAATCATGACCCCATTCGTGACCTACAAAATCGTATTCAAACTTTACAACGAGTTTATTTTCGCGATCAATGAAACCCCATTTATCATTCAACATGACTCCGGTAATTGCTGACTCAAACCGACGTACTTCTTCATACTGAGGTGCGATAATAACTGATGCGTTCGTATCAAGGAATCCCCATTCGTTTTTTTCCTTGAATGCGACCAAACCGTTTTCAAATTCGCCCTGAAATTGTTCGTAACGAAAAGGTATTACTGTATTACCCTCGCGGTCGATGAATCCGTACAATGAATCCTTCAAAGCCATAGCCCGACCGCTTACGAATCGATGAATCTGTTTGTACTCAGCCGGAATCTGTATCTGTCCGGTCGTGTCCATTACACCCACCTTCCCATCAAGATAGAAGGTAAAATAATCGTCGTCGTATCCGGTTCCAATGCCTTCATAAATACAGGGAACCACAAGTTTGTAATTCCTGTCAACCACACCCCAATGTGTTTCGTCCTTCTTCACCACGCGAAAACCTGCTGCTGTAGGATAATCCGCGACCAACTCATACTCGAACGGCAACAACACTTCACCTGAAGTACTCACAATTCCCCACTGGTCATTAGGATATTGCTTAGCAAGGAAAACATCAGGCACCGGGCCTACTGTCTTTCCATGCCCGGGAATCTTTGGTGGAATGAAAGTGATAAGCGGCCGTATCATGGCGTAAACCGGAGGTATAACGAATTGACTCGCTTTATCAATCAGGCCATAGCCAGTGCCCGTTTGTACCACTTGCAACTCGCCGATAAATGTAGCGTCCCGATTGTTTCTCCACGGCTCAGGCCGAACAGCTGTTATATCCAGCAGCTTTCCGTCTTTGTCAACGTTTCTGAACTCGCCGTTGTGCTGAACCACGCCAACTCCTTTCCGAAAATATTCCACATACGTATAAATGCAAGGAATAATTTCCTTCCCCGACCGATCGAGGTAGCCGAACTTTTTATCGCGACTGCAAACTGCTCTGTCCTCAACGTAACCACCAATGTAGTCGTACAAAGCAGGTGTGATTACTTCATAATTGTTGTCAAGCAAACCGGTCTTCCCGTCCTTGCGGAACGGATAATTTACATATTGGTAGGTAGCAGTCGGGTTATAACGATCGTAATGCATAGCATCAAACGAAATGTGGTCGTACCCATCCACCTTATACATTGAATCCTTGTACATCGCGTAGATCAGATAAATTTTCACTTCACGATAAAATACAAGTTCATCCTGCGCGGCGAAATTGTAATTGTCATACTCCATCGGTACTACGGCGTTCTTTTGCTTATCAATGATTCCGCAAAGGCTGTCTTTTACAATAAGGATATCATTCTTCACCGGGATGATATTATCGTATTCTGTATTCAGGAAATAGTTTCCGAATGAATCGATTAAACCCACTTTGCCGGAACGACCTACGGTTCCTGCGCGAGTGAGGTAATTCATTCCAGTTGCGACCGTATCGTACACGAGATAAAATCCGTCGAAGTCAATCATGCGCGAATGATAATCAGCCCAACCGGAATGATATTTCCCGGTATGCTTTCCACCCGTTAGTACATGCGCGATATCAGACGACTTCTTGTTCAGTGGTACTTTCCTGAAATCCATGGTTAGTTGCCACAGAGGTGTACTGGAATTAAACGCTTTTACGATTTCTCCCGAAGTGTCGCGGAAGAGATAAACATTGGGAAAGGGTCCGGGAATTAACATACTCCACGAAAGTGCACGGGGTTGTGACATCTCATGAAAGTTCACGTTAGCTTCCCAATAACCGACATTATCGATCTCGATCATCTGTACGTTATTGTAAAACGGATAGTACAATGTGTCAACCTTTACTGGTCGTGTGGGACGAAATAAAGTGAGTTCATTGTCCTGAGCGGAAACATGCAGATACGAGGACGCGGCAATCAAAACGATGAAAAAGCGGAATAGCATACCGGTATTACACTCCAAACTAAACTTGGTTCACCTTACCCGAAAGAAAAATAACCCTGGCGAATTTGGGTCTTATAGCTACCACATCTGGAGATAAAAGTACTTCCGGAAATAATCGAGTGCCGTTGCCTCACTTCTTTTTCCTATTGTCAAACACATCCAAATACTCCGGATAGTGCGACTCTTTGAACTGAAAAACGGCCGGGTCAATTGGCTTGTTGATCTGAACATAGTCAAACTTCACTGAAATGGAAGTTCCATCCGGCTTATACATCGTCTGCTCAATCAACCGATACGTTCGGACATCAATGCGCTGCACGACCTTTGCCACTTTGAGTTTGCTCGCCGCATGAATGGGAATCAAAGTCAGCACTGCAATAGAGTCTCCAAACATGGTATCCAACACTGGTTTCTGGAATCCGCTACGACCGACATTAAAGGTCCCGTCCAACCTGTTCTCAGTCGTGGAAAGATTTGCATCCACAATCTGAACGTCGTTGCGCTGACCATTGTAAATCCAGAAAGTGTCGCCCACCTGAATAAACCTGTTTGCAAGAAAACCGGTATTCACAGAATCATAAAAGGACATGATTACATGATCTCTTTTCCATGAGAACATTCCATACGATCGTTCTGTTTTTCCATTACGCAATGATGTCATTACAATCCTGGCTTCCCGCGTTGAATCGGAATCGGCGACCCGAAGCGTACGTGCAAGAATGGAATCGGCTGTCAATTTACTTGTCTGTGCACTGCTTGTTAGAACTACTAACAAGCACAACAGTGTCAATAAAATTCCTTTCTTTCTCATCCTATCATCAAATCATCAAATCATCTGATCATAAATACTGCCTCAGCTTCGACAGCGGCTTTCTGATCAACGTCAACGCACCCGGCTTCAAATCATTCACCAACCACGCGCGTTTGTCTTCCCTATTAGCCTTGATGCGGTTCTTCAGCGATTTGTTGCTCACGCCGCCAACACGCATTTTCACCAGCACTTCCGGAACGTATGCGATCGATACACCGAGTTTGTGAATCATGCGTAACATGAGTTCGTAGTCAGCGGCAGTTTTGAATGTTGTATCGAATAAACCAAACTGATCGTAACACTTCTTCTTCAGAAAGAAAGTTGGATGAGGGGGCATCCAACCTTTGCGAAACATGCCAGGCCGATATTCTTTGGACTTCCAGTTGCGAATGACTTTGTTGGTGTTTGTACGATGTACGTATTGCAAGTCGCCATATACTGCATCCACAAGTTTCATCTTCTCCGCTACAGATGCAAGCACAAAGTTGCTGTTGTACATATCATCGGCGTGGAGAATTCCGATGATGTCACCGGTCGCAAGCTGGATTCCTTTATTGAGCGCGAAATAAATTCCATTGTCCTTTTCAGAAACAACTTTCGCAATGCGCGATGAATATTCGTTGATGATGGAAAGTGTTGCGTCGGTTGACTTGCCGTCGATGATGATGTACTCGATATCCGGATGCCCTTGTGACAGGACAGATTCAATCGTGTCGCGAATGGTGGCGGCAGAATTGAAACAGGCAGTGATGATCGAGACTTTCACGCCCTAAAGATACTAAACAAGAACAAGGCTTAATAGTACGCGTCCCGATAGCTATCGGGAGAGCGGATCAGGCGGACAAAAAAAGGATTAACGTTTGGCAACAACAAACCGATCCTTTCCCTGCATGTCCTGTTTGAGTTGAACATCGCTAAGTCCGGCTTTCTGGAAAACAATGCACGTTTCAATTCCCAACGCTTCATTGATTTCCACAAACACCTTCCCTCCCGGCTTCAGCCTCAGCATCGCAAACTCTGCAATGGCTTTGTAAAAAACCAAAGCATCATCATCCGGAACAAATAACGCAGCATGCGGTTCATGATCTTTCACGCGGTCAAGCATGCTTGCTGATTCACTCGCTTTCACGTAAGGCGGATTACTTACAATCACAGACACCAACGGCAACTTTTCCCATTTCGATTTATCAAGAAAATCAACGTGCATGAACTTTACATCTGCATTCAGTTTTGTTGCATTTTGTTGAGCGACAGCTAGTGCATCCTGAGAAACATCGAGTGCATACACATGCGTGCGTGGCTTTTTTAGTTTCACGCTTATGGGAATACAACCACTGCCTGTTCCAATGTCGATTACCGAAACAGTTTCGTCGTGCAACATCAGTTCGTCAATAACCAACTGTGTGAGCTCTTCTGTTTCAGGTCTGGGAATGAGCACCGATTCATTTACATCGAACTCGTGACTCATGAACCATGCCGTCCCTAAGATGTATTGGATCGGTCGACCCCTTTTCAGGTCTTTCACCGCAAAGTTGTACTTGAGTAAATCCGATTCACTGACCGTTTTGTCGGGATTGAGCAACAAATCCTTTTTGCGAATGTCATTGAATTCTTCGAAGCAATAGCCCGCGAGAATATCAATTTCTTCCGCTTCATATTTCGATTTGAGTTCTGAACGGAAAAAATTGAGAATGTCTCCAACCTTATTTGTCGGAATTCTCATCGTCTTTTTCTTTTGTCAGACCGAGCCCTTCGACTTCGCTCTGGACAGGCTCCGTCGAGGGCGACTTTACAGGAAGAACTTCCGGATTCGGTTGCTCATATCCTGAAACAGGAACGAAACCTTCCTTCTCTCCTTCGGCAATCATAACTTTCCACGCGCTTGCACGTTCATTCGGTATAATTCCGTCGAGAATAGCTTCGCGGATTGCATCTTTAATATTGCCGACTTTCTTCGAAGGTTCAATTGCAAATGCCGCCATAATATCTTCACCAGTCACCGGTGGTTGCCAATTGCGGACCTGATCTTTCTCTTCTACACTTTTCAGCTTCTCGCGAACAGTCTGAAAGTTCTTCAGGTATTTCTGAACTTTCTCTTCCTGTTTCGAAGTGATATCGCATTCACACAAAGTCATGAGATCTTCAATATCATCTCCGGCTTCGAACAACAAACGACGAATTGCAGAATCAGTAATCTCCGTTTTAGCGAGAACAATTGGACGCAAATGCAGCATCACGAGCTTCTGCACATACTTCATGTGTTCGTTCAACGGCAACTTCAATGCAGTGAAAATCTTCGGCACCATGCGCGCCCCACGATCTTCGTGTCCGTGGAATGTCCAGCCGTGACCTTCTTCGTATCGTTTCGTTGCAGGCTTCGCAATATCATGCAGAATAGCAGCCCAACGTAACCAAAGATTGTTAGTTTTCACTGCAACATTGTCGAGGACTTGCAAGGTGTGATAGAAATTGTCCTTATGCGCGTGACCTTTGATGACATCAACACCCTGAAGCGCCTTCATTTCAGGAAATATGAATTTCAGCAATCCTGAATTGTACAGCAGCTTGAATCCAACCGATGGAACTTTAGCAAGAATGATCTTGTTCAGTTCATCAGTGATTCTCTCCTTAGAAATGATCTTGATACGCTCAACGTTACGCGAAATCGATTTGAACGAGTCATCTTCGATTGTATAATTCAGTTGCGTCGCAAAACGAATCGCACGCATCATGCGCAAAGGATCGTCGCTGTAAGTTACATCCGGTGCTAATGGTGTACGAATCAGCTTGCGTTCTATATCTCCGATACCATCGAACGGATCGAGTAACTCTCCGTATGATTTCGGATTGAGACTAATCGCCATCGCGTTGATCGTAAAATCGCGACGATCCTGATCGTCTTTCAACGAGCCATCTTCCACAATAGGTTTGCGTGAATCGCGACTGTAAGACTCTTTACGCGCACCAACGAATTCAACGTCCCAAGCTTCGAGTCTGATTTGCGCAGTGCCGAAATTTCTGAAAACATTGACTTGCAATTTCAATCGTTTCCCGACAGCCTCTGCAAGACGGATTCCCACAGCTTTCATTTCCCCACTGTGATCAACAGCAACAATGTCGATGTCCTTGCACGGGCGACCGAGAATGCTGTCGCGTACAAATCCGCCAATCACGTATGCGTCCACACCGATGCGTGCTGATTCTTCAGAAACAACAGTGAAAACGGGGTGAGTGAGGAACTTTTGCATTGCGCGGCAAAGGTAAACAATATGCGTACGATAGGCTTACGGTATGTATACGATATGCGTACGAAATGATTATGCTTCTAGTAAAATGATTCTGCTTTTCCACCGCAGAGGCGCGGAGGCGCAGAGGCAACGCAGAGGAATTATGGGATACGAAGTGCCACTTTCTTCACATCAATATTCAGCGCACAACGGAAATGTACTTCCGGACAAGATTCGTATCCATGAATTCCGCAGGGACGACAATAAAGTTCTACATCAATTTCTTCTACGGCTGAATTTTCAGACAGTGGACCAAATCCAAACTTCGGAACCGTGGAACAAAAAATCGCAGTCACTGGCGCATTCATTGCAGAAGCAAAATGTAGCGGAGCAGAATCATTCACGAAATTCATTTTCGCATCGCGCATCAAAGAAGCGGATTGCAAAAAAGTTAGTTGTCCGCATAGGTTGGTCGTGTTTTCTCTACCTGCGCGGCGAATGATATCATCACAAACAGGACGATCGCCGGGCGCTCCCAGTAAGCACACTTGATAAGAAGTCGGAACCAGTTTGATCAGTTCGACCCATTTCTCTAGCGGCCACTGCTTCGTAAACCAAACAGAAGTAGGCGCGATACAGATGTACGGTCCTTTCGATTTATGAAACGAAACCATTTTCTCATCTGTTTCGCTCGGATAGAGCTTCGGCATTTCTGCACGCATGTCGGAGAGATGTTCAATGAGCTCAAGATTGCGACGTGTTTCGTGTTTGCCATTTCCGATTTCATGCGTCACCTTTTTCGTGTAGCGAAATGAAAACGGATTCTTGTCAAATCCAACACGCTCTTTCGCCCCAGAAAATCCTGCAAGAAATCCAGATGATCCGAACCGATGCATATTCACAACGAGATCGTATTTCTTTTTACGAATCGCTTTACGCAAACGCAACAACTCTCCTACTTTGCCCTTCTTCTTATCGAAGATCAGCACCTCACGAATTTTGGGATGACCAATTAACAATCCTTCATTCCCTTTCTTCAACAGAAAGTCAATCGCAGCATCCGGATAATAATGTTTCAGCTTCTCGATAAGCGGAGTAGCCAGGACAACATCACCGGTGAATGCGGTTTGAATGAGGAGGATTTGGTTCACTATTCAAAGATAACGAAACAGTAGGCAGTTGGGCATCCGCCGCGGCGGAGTGCATCCCGACAGCTATCGGGAGGCAGTCGAATTATTGCCAGCGGTATGAAATTTCCACAATCTCCTTTGGAACGAACACACTCTTCTTCTTCATGTCTTCGAAAAGAAAAGTTGTGATTTCGCGTGACTTAATTCTTCCTTCTGCATCGTACGAACGGACATCCCGGGAATACTCGCGCATCATCGTAGACTTCTTAGATTCAATTCTTTCTGAGTACACAATGCTATCTGGTTGTGTGTACTTTCCATAGTAATACTTTGCGACAATCATGGAAGGAGTAATGTCGTTGCCGAAAACTTCAGAATCTACCTTTCCCAAATAGTCGTATTGATAAACGAGATTATACGAAGGCAAATTCCGATAAAAATAACTCGTGTCGGCATCGTTGTAATCTGAATATGAAAGAATATTACCCGAGTAAGTAGACCGTGTTTTCATCTCAAGCGTAATCCAATGGTCAGATCCGGAAATTTTAATCTTGTGAGTTACCTGCTGCACCGAGTTAAGTGGCACAGCATATTCAATTGTATCAGTGCAAAGAATCGCTCCGGACGCCGTGGTAAAACAACGACGGATCAGTTGATTGTTATTGTTGTATTCATAAGTGTATGCACCCAAAAGTGGACCATACATCATATAAGTTGCGACTATCATTCTTCCGCGGGAATCATACATGCGATTTCCTACAGTGGTCACATCATTAGTCACGTCGACAACGTGTCGTTTCCAGTTGCTTATCCATCCCGAACGATTGTATGAATACTTCAATGTATCCGGAGCAATATTCTCGTGTTCGTTTCGAAGGGTAATCGTAGAAATTTTCCTCCCGGTTAAATATTCTATACGGGTGTCCTTGATCGAGAGGTCTCCATCCGGACTGTAAAATGCGTGTCTCGTCAATCTGCCTTCTGCATCCCACGTCATTCTTTCTTCATGAAGATTGATAGACTCAATAGCCTTTTCACTCACCGTTCGCAACTTCACAATCTTATGCAACTTCGCATTTTTCAGGTCGGCGTTAAACACATCTTCTGCAACTGAATCGGGAATGGTAAGTGTATACGGTTCGCCTTGAACGGGAAGCAGATAATCAAATGTAGCTGCGTACCGGAAGAAAACGGAAGTGTCGTTTCCTTGTGCGAACACGATCGCGCCGAAACAACAACTCAACAGTGTAAATATAACTCGTGGCATCATCATCTGCGTTCCTGTACGATTTTGATTACACCTTCGAACTGACGATCCGCAATTCTATATCTCGAATCCGGCATCAGATCGAACAAAACATCCTCAATTGAAACCGAAGTTGGCAACTCACCTTCTGAATTGGATTTGTAGTTGAAATTTGTTGTCATGTACAAATTATCATGTCCTGTTGCTATTGGAGGTGCCGGCCCATACTTTTCGTAGTCATAAATACCTGCAGAGGAACTTGAAGTTAAAACACCTTTACTATCGTAACTAAAAGCAAGTTCAAACAGAAGCGTATCCGTTGGACTGTAAATGGACTTATTGATCAAACGGCTTCCTGCGTCATAAGTCATTCTCACGTCCAAAGGGCCCGTGACCTTTCGGATAAAATTGTACTTGTCCGGCAGGAACAACAGATATCTTAATTCATTCCCCGTCGTTCGGTTTACAATGAGCATGTCAACGTTCACTCTCATTTGCGGATCTCCAACAATTGACCAGTGATCGATTGTATCGGCAATATCTCCTTCTATCCAGGCGAGACTATCAGTTCGTGCTGAATACTTGTTAGCAGCTATTTGCTTAATCATGATTGGACGTCCTTTTGCATCATACGTGTATTCATGCGTAAAACCAGAAGAACTTTTGCTGGTCATGCGTCCACTTACATCATACTTATACGTTGTCTTGGCAACCAGGTAATCCGATTTTACACCATTGTCCCGAATTACAGCAAACCGCGACTCTTCGATAAGGTGGTTCGAAGCGTCATACTTAAACAATACACTATCGCCTGAAATATTCCATTTCCCTTTCTCATTTATTTCGAATTCCAATGCGCAATAAATACTGAGAGATCCTTTCGCGTTGTATTTCCATCGGTGTACAAGACTATCTCCGGTTGCGGTCACAGCTGCTGAGGTTTGCTGAACTTTACCCGACTCATCATACCATGTGTAATACAGAACAGGTGGATTTTCATATCCTTTTTCCGTCTCAGCTCTGAAATAGCATTTTGCTAAGCGATTGGCTGCTCTTACAGAATCCGGAGTTTCTGCATAGATGTCGTCGCTCGGTTCATAAAATGCAAACGGATTCAGCAATTCGTCAATGGTCACAACAGCGGAATTCAGCCATTCAAGATTTCGCTGAAATACCTCGTCATCCTCCTCTTCAATAAACATCATTGGAGGAGGTGGTGGTGGTGGTGGAGGTGGTGTTTGCGCCTCCAATTGTCCTGCAAGTAAGGCAAGAACACAAATGAGTCTAAACTGCAACATCATATTCTCTCAACGCATTATTGAGTGAAGTTTTCAGGTCTGTACTTTCCTTTCGCTGACCGATGATTAACGCACATGGTACATTGTAATCGCCTGCAGCAAATTTCTTAGAATAGCTTCCGGGAATGACAACCGAACGTGGAGGAACGTACCCTTTGTACTCGACAGGAGTTGCACCCGTGACATCGATGATTTTCGTAGAGCCGGTTAACACCACATTCGCACCGAGGACGGCTTCTTTCGCAACGTGAACACCTTCTACAACAATGCAACGTGAACCGATGAAACAACCGTCTTCGATAATAACCGGAGCAGCCTGAACGGGTTCAAGTACACCACCGATTCCGACTCCACCACTGAGGTGAACGTCTTTACCGATTTGCGCACACGATCCAACCGTTGCCCACGTATCAACCATGGTTCCGGAATCAACGTACGCACCAATGTTTACGTAGCTTGGCATCATGATCACACCTTTCGCAAGAAACGCGCCATAGCGTGCCACTGCGTGAGGTACAACACGAACTCCAAGTGCTGCATACCCTTTCTTCAGCGCCATCTTATCGTGAAACTCCATCGGGCCCACTTCTATTGTTTCCATCTGGCGAATCGGGAAATACATGATCACGGCTTTCTTCACCCAATCGTTTACTTTCCATTTGCCTGTGTCGCCATCCGGTTCTGCAGTGCGCAGTTTTCCTTTATCGAGAAGCTCAATTACTTCTTCTATGACTTTCTTTACTTCTGGCTTTTGGAGCAGCGTGCGGTCGTTCCAGGCTTGTTCGATGATGTCTTGCATAATGAGAAAATATACGGCGAAGTTAATCGGAAACGGGATAATGTGAGCGCGACACCTATGGTGAAGCGCGGTCTTTAAAAAGGGTGAGGGTGCTGCCTTTGGCAACACATGTTTTGTCCCTACAGGACAAGTTGTGACATCGGGATTTACGCCGTGAAATTATTTCCGGAGTGATTTTACGGAAGTCAGAAACGGCCATCTCGTCTCACTTTCCCGTGCATCACAATTTACGTTCTCACAATGGCCTCCAATAGAGGCCAAACATGTGTTGCCAAAGGCAGCACCCTCTACCCCCCTTTTTCCTTCGACGCCGAAGGCGTCGAACATCACCCTATCTTTGGCGCATGGCAAGAATCCTCGCAGTCGATTACGGAACCAAACGCTGCGGCATTGCTGTAACCGACTCAATGCAGATCATTGCCACAGGCTTAACCACCGTTCACAGCAAAGACATCATCGACTTCCTGAAGAAATACATGGAGAAGGAATCCGTGGAGTGCATTGTAGTTGGCGAACCGAAAGATCTCCGTGGCGGACGCACCGATGCCAGCGAACATGCGGATGGATTCGTGACCTCACTCAAACGCAACTTCCCCGGAATGAAAATCGCACGAGTCGATGAGCGATTCACTTCGAAGATGGCGACCAAAACTATTCTCGACTCGGGCATGAAGAAAAAAGATCGTCAGAATAAGGAGCTGGTTGATGAAGTATCCGCAACGATACTGCTGCAGCATTTTATGGGAATGGTTTAGCTTTTCCGGGTTCTCTCCTATGGAGAGTTAGAGAGACGCGGAAAAGCTAAACCATCCACACAGGTAGCTGCAAATTTTTTCTTCGACTGCCTCCTTCACTACTGCCAAACTGCCTACTTTTGCCCCATGATTCTTCCAATTGTAGCTTTTGGCGACCCCGTACTCAAGAAAGTAGCGGTTGATATTGACCCCAGCTATCCCGACTTACAAGAGCTGATTGCAAATATGTTCGACACCATGAGCAACGCAAAAGGTGTTGGTCTGGCTGCACCACAAATCGGTAAGTCAATACGTTTGTTCGTTGTAGATGCTACTCCATTCAGTGTTGATGCCGAGAATGACGAAGAAGCGGCACTCGCTGGTTTCCGCCGCGTCATTATAAACGCAAAAATCACCGACGAGAACGGAAAAGAATGGGCTTTCAACGAAGGTTGTCTGAGTATTCCCAAAATCCGCGAAGACGTGATGCGTAAGCCGAATGTGACGATCGAGTACGTCGACGAAAATTTCAAACCAAAGAAAGAAAAATTCAAAGGTCTTGCTGCGCGAATTATCCAGCACGAATACGATCACATCGAAGGAAAATTATTCACAGACCGCATCAGTGCACTGAGAAAACGTTTGCTGCTGACTAAGCTCAACAATATTTCAAAAGGTCGCGTGGAAGTTGATTATAGAATGCGTTTCCCAAATAAAA
Organism: Flavobacteriales bacterium; assembly: GCA_040377305.1. Classification (GTDB taxonomy): domain Bacteria; phylum Bacteroidota; class Bacteroidia; order Palsa-965; family Palsa-965. Next base: position 30,597 of record JBEIPA010000034.1, read on the forward strand.
AATGATGAATAAGCTCCTACTATTCTTAAGCACGATTACAATCGCAGGTTTGATTTCTTGTGGTGGTGGTGAAACAACCGGCAAAGTCGACACGCAAGCTGTGATGGCTGCGAAAATTGATTCGCTCTATGTAAAAATGGGACAAAGTCAGCAGTATGACCAGGCGGAAGCGATGAATGCTATGCGGATGTACGTGGAATATTCTACAAAGTATCCGACAGATTCATTGACACCTGAGTTTCTTTTCCGCGCATCAGACATTGCTCAAGGATCCGGAAATTACCAGCAGGCAGCAGAATTTCTCGAAACCATTCTGGAGAAACACACGATGTACACGAAGTATCCGGATGTATTATTTTCTGCGGCGTTGGTTTACGATAACTATCTTGAAAACGTCAACCACGGCGATGATCGTGCGATTCAATTGTACGATGTAATCATTTCGAAATATCCGGAGTCAAACTACGCGGAACAATCAAAGGTGCTCAAGACGTATGTTGGAAAACCGGATAGCGTTTTCTATAATGATATTCGTCGCAAGGCTGACTCAATCGAGGCTCAGAAAAAGTAACGCGGATTTTGATATCCTAAACTTGTTAGGCGTTCTCTCGGATGTCTGCGGTAAATTGAATATTACGTAATCGGATTTTATGAGATAAGCCCAAACGTATCTCATAAAATCAAATAACTACTTTTCATAGTCAGTAGGCTAATCCGAAGGTAGAAGTAGAAAACAACGGACATAAAAATCCGCGTTCTCAATTAAGTGAGGGGTAGAAAAAGTAACGCGGATTATGATATTCTAAACTTGTTAGACGTTCCCTCGGATGTCTGCGGTAACTTGAATATTTCGTAATCAGATTTTATGAGATAAACTCAAGCCTCTCTCATAAAATCAAATAACCGCTTTTCGTGTTCAGTAGAATGATCCGGGCGAAGGAATAGAAAACAACGGACATAAAAATCCGCGTTCCAATTACGCTTCCGTCAAATGCTTTTCGAGATAAGCCTTCAACTCTTCCGCTGATAAATTCGCCTGCATCTCCCCGTCTTTCGCCACTGCAATTTCCCCGGTTTGTTCCGAGACAATAATCGCGAGGCAATCTGCATTTTCTGTTACGCCTACAGCCGCGCGGTGACGCATACCCAAGTGCGCCGGGAAGTCCGTATTCTCTGTAACAGGAAGTACACAACGTGCTGCACGGATTGTATTATTGGATATAATCACAGCACCATCGTGCAACGGACTGTTCTTATAGAAAATACTTTCGAGCATGCGTACCGAAACTTTCGCATCGATAGGATCACCAGTGTTCGTGTAGAATTTCAGATCGTTGTTGCGGGTGATGACGATGATCGCTCCCGTATTTGTATCGGCCATGTTCTTGCATGAACGAACAACTGCAGCAATATCCAGGGAAGTATGCTTACTCTCTCCTCCCCAATTGAAAAGCGCTTTCGTAAATCGTTGTCCGCCCACCACATTGTAGCTGCCGACAAACAAGAAGAAACGTCGCAACTCCTGCTGAAACACGATCAGCAGTGCAATTACACCTACATCAATGAACTTCTCGAGAATGCTGGAGAACAAATCCATCTCCGCAACGCGAACAAGGCGGTAAAAAAGATAAACAAACGCCACCCCGATGAAAATGTTGAGTGCCGCAGTTCCTTTCACCAGGCGATAAAGCTGGTACATAAGGACCGCGACCAGAACGATGTCCAGAGCATCTTTCCACTGAAATTGCAAGAATAAAACGACTAAGGAATGCATTGCCGTAAAAATACACATACCGTGTGAATGTGCCACGTGTCAATATTCAACCCCTTCAGGGTTGTTCTACATTGAACTTTTTCTTTCTACCGAAATTGAATCCCTTCAGGATTCCTGTGCACGAAGAACTCCGGAGGAGTTCAATTTCGGTAGAAAGAAAAAACGTGTGGTGACCCGACCCTGAAGGGGTCGAATTTTTCATTGGCACATCTGGTGGATCCGGATACATTCCACTGCTTCCTTGACATCATGCACCCTGAGTATTGTTGCCCCACGGTCAAGCGCAATCATGTGTACAGCCGTGGTTCCGTTCAGTGCGTCATCTTTCGTCACATCAAGTAGTCGCGTGATCATGGATTTTCTCGAAACACCTACGAGCAATGGCTTTTCGAATCGGGAAAAAGTCTCGAGATGTTTCAGTAACTGATAGTTGTGATGCACTTCTTTCCCGAAACCAAATCCGGGATCAAGAATTACGTTTTCTACACCCGCATTGTGAAGCGCTCTGGTTTTCTCAGCGAAGAAAGTTGTAAGCTCTTTCACCACATCATCGTATTGCGGACTCTTCTGCATCGTCTCGGGCGTTCCCTGCATGTGCATGCACACGTAAGCAAGCGAGTGTTTCGCAATGGTCGTGTACATTTTCGGATCGAGATTACCTCCCGAAATATCGTTGATGATATTTGCTCCACGGTCTGCAGCACGCTGAGCAATTTCACTTCTGTAAGTGTCAATTGAAACGAGTATAGACGGAAACGCACCGCGAATTTCTTCGAGAACCGGTCTCAGTCTCTCCCACTCTTCTTCGACTGTAGGTTGCGCTGCTCCCGGGCGAGTCGAAACTGCACCGAGATCCAGAATCGTTGCGCCTTGTTCCAGCATTTGCTCGGCACGCATCATGGCCTCCTGTGGAACCTGATACTTGCCACCGTCATAAAATGAATCCGGAGTAACGTTGAGAATTCCCATAACAACCGGAGTCGATATGTCGAGTTCCAGGTAGCCGCATTGCAAATGAAAGTGCTTATCTTGTGCCATTCAAAAATGTATGAGCAATACCTCCGCTGAATACGACGCAAGTATAGCCATCTGCAGGGATATCTTTTCGAGAAAACTGCAGGATTACGGCACATCATGGCGTCTCTTTCGCATCTCCAGTATAACCGACCAGGTTTTCATCAAGGCGCAACGCGTCCGTACACTCGAGTCGAAAGGCGTGAGCAAAGTGGGCGATGGTATCCGCGGGGAATATCTCGGTATCGTCAACTATTCCATCATCGCACTCGTGCAACTCGAACTCAAAGGCGACAAACGCATTGAACTTCCGTTGGATGAATGCATGGGCCTTTACGACAAGTATGCCAAAGCAGCAAAGTCGCTGATGGAAGACAAAAATCACGACTACGGCGAAGCCTGGAGAGATATGCGGGTTAGTAGCCTCACCGACATGATTTTGGTCAAATTATTGCGGATAAAGCAGATAGAAGACAACGAAGGGCAAACGGTGGCTTCGGAGGGTATCGATGCTAACTACTTCGATATCATCAATTACGCTATCTTTGCTTTAATACGCACTTCTGGCAAATAACCTTATGAATTTCCTTAAAAGCCGCGTTTTTCGCCTGATTCTATCATTAGGCGCTGCTGCACTTTTGTTCGCGATCTGGCCTCCATGCTTTTCCAGGATGACACTCCTGTGGGTAATGGCGCTGCTATTGATCATCATTAACCTCGACCAGTACATCGCCAAGGTTAAGATCCTGACTCATCTTACACGGATTGCAGTTGGCGGACTATTCATCTTCTCCGGTTTCATTAAAGCAAATGATCCTGCTGGGTTCAGTTACAAACTCAACGAATATTTTGAAGTTTTTGGGCAAGGATTCAGTTGCGAGATGAAAGTTGCTGCTGACGGAACTGCGGGCTGTCCCTGCACTCCGGAACCAAAAGCAATAGAAGTAACGGTTGGTGATTACCATGTAGTCGTTCCAGCCGATGCTTATGTTGATATCAATGGCGACAGTATTATTGACGCATCCGATTCTTCATCGGTGTACAACAAATATGACGAGAAAGCTTATCAGGATGCATACGCAGCTGCTGTTGCGGCGGCGACTCCGAAAGTGGAAGTGCACGAGAGTTCACTCAAGCCCATGTGGGAATTCTTCGCAGAGCATTCATTGCTTCTCGCCATTCTCATTTGCGGTGTTGAAATCGTTCTCGGTATTTTCCTTTTGATCGGATGGCAAGTACGACTTTCCTTGTGGCTCTTCTTAGGAATGATCGTCTTTTTCAGCTTCCTTACATTCTACAGCGCTTGCTGTAATAAAGTAACCAGCTGCGGATGTTTCGGTGATGCAATTCCGCTTACACCTTGGGAGTCATTCTGGAAAGATCTGATTCTGCTCATCCTCATCGCAGTTCTCTTCGCCGGAAAAGACAATATCAGGAAGATTTCTTCCAACAGCATTTTGATGGCTACACTTATTGGAATCGGAACATTCCTTTCGTTTGCGTTGCCGGTTTACACGTATCGTCACTTGCCATTGATCGACTTCCGTCCGTATGCAATTGGAACGAACATATACGATGCAACACACTACAAAGACCCAGTGACAACAGGTTGTGTTTCTGATTCTGTTGTATACGAGTTCTACATGTTCCAGAATCCGGCAGACAGTGCAGCAGGAAAATTCACAGCATTCTCGATCGATAATTATCCGGACAGCACGTGGTCTTACTATTGCCGCTTCGATAGGAAAGTGCGCGTAGGAAATTGTGCCGCAACCATTCTCGATTTCAACTTGAGCGACCCAACGTCAGGCGGAAACATGAACGATTCTATCTTGCTCATGAAGGGCGTTCAGTTCTTCATCGTGATGTACGATATCGAAAAAGCGGAAACAGACGCGATGGCTGAAGTGAATACATTTTACGACAACGCATCTGCGGCAAACACTCCGGTGAATGCACTCGTGAATGTTGGTCCGGACAAAATTGAATTATTCAAAACACAAACAGGTGCGAAGTATCCGTTCCTCATGGTCGATCAAACTGCGTTGAAGACGGTGATCCGTTCGAATCCGGGGCTTGTCATGTTACGCGACGGAGTTGTTGTCGGCATGTGGCACTACAACGATTGGCCGACGTACGCAGAAGCAATGGAAACAAAGTAGTAGGCATAAAGTCATTAAGTAGTTAAGTCTGGAATGGGAAAATTTATTCTGAAGCGCGTACTGTATGGTTTCCTCGTCCTATTTGGCGTGGTGACAGTTGTGTTTTTCCTGTTCAACGTTTTGCCGGGCGATCCAATTCGTATGCGAATGGGCCAGCACACGGATCAGAAATCTATCGACGTGATCAAAGCCGATCTTGGCCTCGATCAGCCTTTGCATGTGCAGTACACGATGTTCCTGAACGATTTGTCGTTCGTTTCATTCCACGATGCTGATTCGCCAGATAGTCGTTACTACCTCGATCCGAAAAAGTATGGAGATCCAGCGCGACTACTCGAATACGGTGATGGAAAAGTAGTTGTATGGAAAACACCATACCTGCGACGGTCTTACATCAACCAGCGACCTGTGTGGGATTTGGTGAGTTCGACACTGCCTGAAACGGTTGTGCTCGCAATCACCGCAATCATATTCGCATCCATACTTGGAATTATTCTCGGAATTCTCACGGCCGTTTACAAGAACTCCTGGCTCGATCGCATCGTCAGCGTCTTCTCTACTTTGGGAATGGCGGTTCCGTCCTTCTTCTCGGCTTTGATCATTGCGTGGCTGTTCGGTTATCTCTGGCGCGATGTCACGGGATTAAAAAACATCGGCAGTTTGTATACCACAGATGTTTACACCGGCAATGAGTATCTCGACATCAAGAACCTGATTCTACCCGCGTTCACACTCGGAATTCGTCCTTTAGCGTTGATCATTCAATTAACGCGCAGCTCCATGTTAGAAGTAATGACGCTCGATTATGTCCGAACAGCGAAAGCAAAAGGACTTCACAGCTTCCGCGTTATCGCAAAACACGAATTGAAGAATGCACTCAACCCTGTAATCACTGCAATCTCCGGCTGGTTCGCAGGATTGCTCGCCGGAGCTGCATTCGTTGAAGCCGTGTTCGACTGGAAAGGAATCGGAGGCGCTGTTGTAGACGCACTCCAGAATTACGATTTGCCTGTAGTAATGGGCAGTACACTTGTATTCGCAACATGTTTCGTTGTGATCAACATCATTGTAGACGTCGTGTACGGACTTCTCGATCCACGCGTACGACTCGCATAACTATTCTCCCATGCGTAAGAAAATTATTGCCGGTAACTGGAAAATGAACAAGTCAGCGAACGACGCGGCTGCATTGGCGCAAGAGTTCGCAGTACAGATTCGCATGAATCCGCATGAGAAAGTCGACACAATCATCGCTCCTGCGTTTCCATTTCTTGCGCAGTGCGCACGCAACATCAACGGAGTTCATGGATTATTTGTCGCTGCACAGAATTGTAATGCCGCGCCTGAAGGAGCATTCACCGGTGAAGTTTCCATTCCCATGTTGCAGTCGTGCGGAATTACTCACGTGATTATCGGACACTCAGAACGTCGCGCCTACTACGGCGAAACAGATGCGAGTGTCAATGAAAAGCTACACGCAATTCTGAGTGCTGGCCTCACTCCTATTCTTTGCTGCGGCGAAACACTGACAGAAAGAAATAATCACGAACAAGCACTTGTCATCTCGCGACAGATTGAATCTACGTTGCACACGTTGAGCAACGAGCAAGTGAAGAAAACGATTGTTGCTTACGAACCGGTGTGGGCCATCGGAACGGGATTGACTGCAACACCGGAGCAAGCTCAAGAGATGCATGCGCTGATTCGTAATCTCATTGCAAACCGATACGGACATGTTGTTGCGGAATACGTTTCCATTCTTTACGGCGGAAGTTGCAATCCTTCTAACGCTTCAGGCTTGTTTGCGTGCAATGATGTTGACGGTGGATTAATTGGTGGCGCTTCTCTGAAAGCTTCCGACTTTATAGCAATCCGAAACGCAATGATCGAACATATCAATGGATAACATAGTCATGGCGAGTTCGTCTAACCATGGCATGAGATATGCAATAACCTACTAAATTCAATTTCATGAAGAGCTTCATATTCGCAGTAACACTTCTTTTTACCGGAATTTCTGCATTTGCACAACCCAACATGGCATGTTATCGCGACACGGCTATGGTTGACGAACAAATCTTCAAGAAAGACACGGTATACGTTGTAAAGCACAACTACCAGCAAGGCGACTGGAACTTGTACTACGACTACGCCTTAACAAAAATTAAGTCGGAGTCCCACTATACTGATGCGGGTGTGAAAACCGGAATCTGGAAAGAGTACTTCAAAGGTGGTGTTGTTCGTTCTGAGTGGGATTACAACAAGCCATTGGTTCCGTTGTTTCCTCCTGGAAAAGAATGGCACAGTAACGGCAAGCTTGCGATTGAACGTACCCAGACGGCAGACACAGTTACAGAAACAAAATATTCCGCAGCCGGGAAAATGAGTTCCTTAAAGAAGTGGGACAAAAACGGAATGTGGGTATTGCATCGCGAGTGGTGCGATGGTGGTCAGCTTACTGCCGATTACAATCCTACTGCGTCAACTCCGCAAGCTGTGAAAAAATATCACTGCAACGGAAATCTGAAAGCGGAATATAACTGGTATGTTTTCGGATTCACGGGTGTGTACAAAGAGTATCACTCCAATGGGAAAGTTTATATTGAAGGTCAGTACACCGAAAAACCTGCTGATCAGTCGGTATTCATGGCGCGCAAAACCGGCACGTGGACATTCTACGACGACAAAGGAAAAGTGACTAAGAAAGAAAAGTGGGACAACGGAAAGCTCGTATCCACTGAAAAGCAGTAGACCATGATGTTGTCGTAAGCAGCATCTATACACTGTGACCGATCCGCTCCCATGCTGTTCCGCTGTAATTAAGATCAAAATCAATTTTCCGTAAATTAGATTTTGCTTTCACACATGAAACCCACTGGGCAAGTCTACAAAGTCTACTTCCAGCCGCTTACAGCAACCGTTGTTATGGAATGGAAAGATTACGCTACAAGCGAACAGTTCCGTGCGGGCACAGAGCTAATGCTCGAGATTCTGGTTCAGAATAAGTCACACAAGGTGCTTGCCGACATTGAAGACATGACCATCATCGGCATTGAAGATCAGAAATGGCTGGAGAATAATTTTATGCCACGTGCTATCGGTGCAGGATTCCGTCAACTGGCAATTGTTACACCGAAATCGTATTTCAATAAAGTTGCTGTTGAAAGTGTTTCGTACAAACTGGCCAGCGATAAGTTCACGATTTCCTTTTTCAGTTCGCGGGAAGAAGCTGAAAAACATCTGAGCACGTGATCCGCATACACATCATACCCGGTTTGTTGCTTCTTGCGCTTATTGTCGCATGCGGAGATGACGGTGAGTCGCAAATGATCGATACAACCACCACGTCTGAGTTGCGCAAAGATTCAATCGACACACTATATCGATTCGATGGTTATCAAAGAATTATTCTGGAAATAAGGAAGCATGGTCAACTTGTTTCGACACGCGAATTCAGAATTTCAGAAGAAAAGCGATTTGATTCGAACAGTGCTTTGGAATGGTCACACGAGTATCTACGCGGTAACGAGCAGGAAAATTACAAGTCGTATTATCCGAACGGAAAAGTGTCACAAAACCATTACGTCTACTCGCGTGATGCAATGGGGGGCACTCAAGGTGAAAGAATCTATTACGACTCAATCGGCAACCTGGACTCTGTGTTGACCAATGTGGACTACATTCCAGAGGGCGCGACTGGTCATCTTGACATTTGCGGAACGGTAACAAGCCGGTACTATGTACACGGAATATTACAGCGGGTTACGCGCTACGATATAAAATATGAAGCACTATCCCAGTGTCCATGTGGGAGCTGGGAGTATTACGATAGTACAGGGAAATTACTTCGAACCGAGAAATACAAAACGTGCGGTGATGGAAAGACCGATTGCGAGTATGTTAATTAAACACGTCGAAATCGAGACTTTCACTTCACGCCAATAAGAGATTTCCCAAGGAGGAAATCCAATTCTCTAGTCGATTACTCGAACATTCTCTGCCTGCGGACCTTTTGCTCCGTCAACGATGTCGAATGTAACTTTGTCGTCTTTGTTCAACGTTTTGAATCCGTCGTTCTGAATCGCTGAAAAGTGCACGAAAAGGTGCTTCCCGTCTGCGGTGTCGATAAATCCGTACCCTTTATCAGGGTTAAATGATACTACAATTCCTTCTGCCATGTTGTTTAGTTATTCCGTGAAGATCGTGTTTTAAATTCGATAAATGAATGACAATGCTCAGTTCACCCCAAGTTAATCTGCCAAATGGTCGGAAAACGGAGACTTGCACGACTTTGGAGATTGTCAATTATCAAAGTTTGATTTTTTACCTTCACCACACTAACAAATCAACTCATGCACGCCGGTAAGAATTACTCCTTCCGTGAAGTCGTTGTCTGGACCAGACGCGATATCTATTTCCTGACCCTCGCTTCTGCAATTCCAACATTTCTGTATGCCTATTTTGACCTGAAGTGGCTTTCGATTCCCTGGCTACCGATTGCATTACTGGGAACTGCTGTGGCATTTGCCGTAGGATTCAGAAACAACGCCTCGTACGACCGAATGTGGGAAGCACGAAAAGCCTGGGGTGCAATTGTCAACGCGAGCAGAAGCTGGGGTATGATGGTCAATGACTACGTGACGAATGATCGCACAGCTATTTCATTGAGCACGGAGGAAATGAAGTTCGAGAAAATGCGCTTCATGAAACGTCATTTCGCATGGCTCACTGCATTACGTTTTCAGTTACGGGAGCCGCGCACATGGGAGGCCGTTTACAAAAAGTACAATCAGGAATACAAAAACAAGTGGTTCACGGTGAATGAACATACTGAAAAGCTGGAAAAAACACTTGAACAATATCTGACTCCGGAAGAATTGAAAACGGTAATGTCAAAGTCGAACAAAGCCGCTCAAATTATCAGTCTGCAATCCAATGCACTTCGCGAATTACACAACAAAGGCTTGATCGATAATTTCCGGCATATTGAACTGGAGAAGATGCTGGTCGAATTCCTGAATCAGCAAGGTGTGTCAGAACGAATTAAGAATTTCCCTTACCCGCGACAATATGCAACGCTGAATATGTACTTCATCAAGATTTTTGTAATTCTTGTTCCATTGGGAATGCTCAAAGAATTCAACGCACTTGGAGAGAATATGGTTTGGCTTACAATTCCGTTCGGCGCATTATCTACCTGGATATTCACAACCATGGAGAAGATTGGTGAGTCAACTGAAAGCCCTTTCGAAGGAAGCGCAAATGATGTGCCGATTACTGCGATGAGTCGCGCGATTGAAATTGATTTGCGCGAAATATTCGAGGACCAGGAAATACCTGCTCCGCTTAAGCCTGAAAATAATATTCTTGTCTAGCTATGAAAATTGAACAGGTATTTACCAATAATCAGAAGTGGATTCAGGAAAAATTAAATCAGAATCCGAAATACTTCGAGAATCTTTCCAAAGGTCAGGCGCCGGAATTTTTATACATCGGTTGTTCTGATAGTCGCGTTACTGCCGAGGATATTATGGGCGTACAACCCGGAGAAGTCTTCGTGCATCGGAACATTGCCAATCTGGTGAACAATACAGATCTCAGCGTGATGTCGGTAATAAACTACGCTGTACGTCATCTCAAAGTTCAGCATGTAGTTGTTTGCGGACATTATAACTGTGGTGGTGTTAAGGCCGCAATGCAGTCTGCCGATCTTGGAATTCTGAATCCGTGGCTCCGGAATATTCGCGATGTATACCGACTTCACAAAACCGAACTGAATGCGATCACCGACGAAAATGTGCGCTACAACCGACTCATCGAACTCAATGTTCAGGAACAGTGCATCAATCTGATTAAGACAGCAGCCATTCAGCAAGCATACAAAGAACGCGGGCTACTTGTTCACGGTTGGATCTTTGAAGTGGGTACCGGAAAACTGATCGACCTAAAGATTGACTTTCCAAAGATTCTGAATGATATAATGGAAATCTACCGATTGGAATAATTGCTACGTGCGAAATGAACCATCAGGATAGCTTTAGTCAACAACAACAATCCAGAATTCCGTATTCATTCTGGATATTCATGATCAACGTTGCATTGATCGCAGCAGGTTTCATTGTGAGCTCCATTGCATCTCAAACTCGGGCAAGCATCACCTATGCTGTATTGATTAACGTTCCAATGATTTTGGGATTTACACTATTGTCATCCGGAGTGTATGCTGGATGGAATTACAAGGCGTCGGATCTGCGACGACACCGACTCAATAAGATAGGACTTTGGGGTAACGGGATTCTTTATGGATTAATTATTATCGGGTTAATTGGCTCATTAGTCTCTAGAGCACTACCGTAAACACTGATAACGTTGCGAATCTCACATCTCCGCAATCGCCACCAAAACCTTCTCCAGTTTCTTCTTCATCTCCGTCGGCGTACACGTGTAGTTATTCGCGAGAATAGAAAAGCAGACATTCCTTCCACTCTTCGTTTTCACATAACCTGCATAACCGCGGGCGCGATTGATGTAACCCGTTTTCGCACGCATATTGTTCTCCGCACAAGTTCCTTTGCATAGCGAAGACATCGAACCTTCTTTGCCCGCAACCGGAAGTGAAGCATCGAATTCCGCAAACCATGTCATCTTACTGATCTTGTAAAGTATCATGGCTTGTTGCTTCGTCGTTACAAGATTAGAGCGCGACAACCCACTGCCATCCATCACATACATTCCACCAACATCAACTCCTTGTGTTGACCAATAATCGCGCACAACGCTGGTGCCGGCTTCAGTAGTTCCGTCACTACCTTTCAATGCACCCAGAGTACGCAGCAATTGTTCTGCGTAAATATTGTCGCTGCGTTTGTTGGTGACTTCAATGATTTCGCTCAACGTAGGTGACGTGAAACTCATCAACGTCTTTCGCACAAATGGTTTTGCATTTCGCTGATCGTTTCTGTTCCACGATTTTGGTGCGCCACCCACAATGATTCCGCGCCTGATACATGCATTGTACACATCTTCCGCGCATGTCAACGCAGGATCCGGATTCGATGCTTCTACTTCGTACTCTTTCTTTCCCGCAGGAATACTACCGAAGATCATGTAATTGCTTCCGTTCAGTGAGCCATACACGTACGCTTCGTCTTTCTTTCCATCGGCAGTAACGAATGTCGTGTATTTGATTCCCTTCGGATACGGTTTCACTTCTGTCAACCGACCCGAATCGCCTTTCATGGAATTGAAATACAGCACAACCTTATTGTCTTTGTAATCAAGTCCGGAAGTTCCTGCGCCGTAGTATTGACCAAGATCGCCCCAAGTCCAGCCATCAGGAATCGGATTATCGCTGAAGAAAGTTTTATCTCCGTAAATATTTCCTTCAATGATCTTAATTCCCATTTCCTTCAGCTTCTTGGGAAGACCCGCAAATCCGTTCGTTGTATCGGAAGGAAAGTGCGACGACTCCAACGTTGGATCTCCCGTTCCGCGTATGTAGATATTACCGTGAATAATTCCCGCGGCAATGTCGTACACTCCATCGTATTCAATGAAAGTTGAGAAGCGGTAATCTTTGCCAAGCAAACCCATGGCTGCACCAGTCGTAAGGACTTTCATCGTACTCGCGGGAATCATACTGCGATCAGGATCATTCGAAGCAATTACTTTTCCGCTGTCCATGTCAATCACACACAATCCCCAGGAGCCGTGCGTTAACGCTAAGTCTTTGTTGAGTGTGTTGATCTCCGTTTGCAAACGCGCCGGAACTCCCGCTGCGAAAACAACGAAAGCAAACAGAATGATCAGCGGTATGTGAATTCTGGATTTCACTTCTTGTATCGTGCGTATATTTTTTCAATAGATGCGGCGAGCTTACGATCAAGATCCGTAACTACATCACCGGCATCGTGTGTGTTCAGCTTTATACGGACTGTATTCCAAACATTGTTCCAATCAGGATGGTGATTCATTCGTTCGGCTTCGAAAGCAACTTCAGCCATGAATGCGAATGCCTGCTTGAAATCAGTGAATTTGAATTCGGCGAATAGATGGTTGTCTTGCTCAGTAAACATGACCTAATTTACGGAAAAAGGAATGGAGATTGAGGGATTAGGGGAATAAGGGATTAGGGGATTCAGGCCAACTTCATGCCCAAATCCCCTAATCCCTTAATTCCTTAATCCCTGTTTTATTGCTTCACAAACGTAGACGAAGTCTTCCCGTCCGCACCCACAATCTCCCAAACGTATGTTCCCGCCGGAAGTTCGTTCAATTCCATTGTAAAGAATCCAGTCTGACCGCCGTTCACAATTTGCTCCGATTTCACCAGTTTCCCTTGCGCATCATAAATACTGAATGTGTTTACACCCGTTGCAATTTCTTCGAGACGAACATTGATGAAACGCGTCGTTGGATTCGGGAATACAGACACAGCAGATGTGTTTGCATCGTCCATTCCGAGTGGATAGTACGACACGCCGATTTCATCGAGGTAAAGCTCGCTACCCAAATTAATTCCATTGTAGTTTTCAAAATTGCTCGATGCAAATGCGATTGCCAACGTATCCGGATTCGGGAAACCGTTGTAAGTCATATTCACTTCGAAATAAGTCCACGTCGAAGTTGCAGTCAACCAGATATACTGTTCTTCAACCTGCATTGCAGAATCTCCAATCACATCCCAGCGTGTTGACCATCCACCTGCAATTGCCGTGTCGTTTCCAACGGGAGTGTATTTGTAATAGCCTGTAATCTTCTGTGGATTCTGGTACACCGCCATTCCACCACCCGGTCCGTTTGGTCCATTGAAGTTTCCATTGGTGATATAACCAATGGTGTCGCCCCATTCAGAAACGGTGGTTTTGATCTTACAATCGTACAAGCCCATGTAAGCTCCGTTGTCTGGAGTAACGGAATAATTTCCATCATAAATGTTCGCGAAGTTCAATGTTGTCCAGCCAATCGGTTCCACTACCATAGCTGATTGCCACACTTCGAAGTATGGGTTCGTCAATTGCTGAGTTGCATTGATGAGTTGAATGTTGTCGATCTCCAGCAAGCTTCCGGGAATTCCAACAGTTTCGTTGAAAAGATCATTCGTCGTGATTATGCAGCAAATCGAATCAGGGTTCATTGGCCCAAAATAACTGAAAGGAGTACTGATTCGCACCCAACCACCACTAGTGCCGCTTAGGTTGCGTATTGCGTACCCTAAAATGTTGTTCATGAATTCAACACCAACAAGCACACTGCCGGAATCGTTCGGCATAAACGCATAATTCGCATAGAACACCAATGAATCCGGACGCTCATTATACGGAGAGCCGTTCGTGAATCCATTTATATCAGGAATACCGTGAAACATGGCGCCGTAAATGGTGTCAGTACCATTCGACACGGTTTCAAGGTGTGCAGCACTTAGGCCTTGCACCGGACTTGGAACAGAGTATACGTTCCCCGTTCCAACCGTATAATAAGATTGGAGGCTTGTTGCAACGTAAGGTGCACAATCCATGTACAAGGTTTGACCGGTCCAGTTTTCAAATCCACCATTCTGAGGCTGTTGAGCCACTGCGGAAATTGAAATGCACGAAATTGCTAAGAGAGTAAACGTTCTTTTCATAGAGTTGATTTTGTAAAGCGAAGATAGAAATTTGCGTTCCTAATTAGACTAAGCCTGAAACCAAAAGTTTAACCACGAAGTGCACGAAGACACAAAGTTTTGGACAGTTTGTTCAGAGTAGAACCGTGATCTGAACTTACTAACGTTGAACTAGTAGTCTGGAAACTTAGTTCTTCTTTCTGTAGAATTCCGAAAGAGTCGCGGTGAGTGTAAACGTATTCGTTCCGCCTGCGATGTGATAGCGCGCGTGTGCGTAGCTGAAATGGAATTTGTAAACACGGAACCCCACTCCGAATGAGAATCCGGTCATGCCACGACGTGTATCAACGAGCATTTCTTTGCGACGCTGATAATTGTAACCCAGGCGGATTGAAAATGCTTTACCGATGAGAATTTCTCCTCCGAAAACCATGTGACGTGCGAGTTTATCGCCGAAGGTTTTGAATTTGCTGACTTTGATTGAATCGCCTGTGAGCGGATCAACGAGTTGTGGCGGATTATTCGGATCTGTGTAGGTCAAATCCCATTGCTGTAAATGCTGCAGTCCCAATGAAAAGCGGAACGGCATGTGTTCCGGCTTGAACGAGAATCCTGACTCAATTTCAAAAGGAAGTTTCTCGTCATTGCCTGCTGTGTATTGCTTCATCACAAAACCAATGTTGCGAATGAGGAAGCTAACGGAGAAATTTTTTGCTGGCAAATTGTAATTCAATCCGAGATCCATGGCCAGTGCATTTGCATTCCACAAATACATGTTCGACTGCATGAATTTCAGATTCGCACCCACGCTGAAGTTGCTGTCAATCTGACGACCGTAGCCGAGATTGATTCCGTATTCACCGGCAGTAAATTCTCCCAGAATATTTCCAGACTCATCGGTCTCGCGGAACGTTCCATAGTCAATACGCGTTGCAAAAACAGAAAATGTGCTTTTGCTATCGAAGCTCCAAGCTCCACCTGCATAACCGTATTTAATGTCGGAGAAATAATCCGCAAAACTGATTGCCAGCTGGCTCGTCATTTCCGGACGAAGCAAAGCCGGATTCCAGATCGCTAGGTTCAGATCATTGTCGTTGATGCCACACGATTTTCCGCCCAAGGCAGCCATACGTGCCGACATGGGTAGATCAAGAGAAACAAAAATAGAAGATCCTCCAATCTGCGCCGAAAGGCCAGAAAAAGTCAGGAAAACGATAGCAATCGAAAGAAGTCGTCTCTTCATGGTGTGCGTTCCAAAGATAGTGTAGACCGCTTAAAAACGAAGGGAAAAGGGAAATATTGTGCTCCGGAGGAGACTTCGGTCAAGTGGCAGTTGCAGTCAGTTTTCAGGTCACATTCGGGAGCAAACGCTTACAAATGTTTACAAACGACTACAAACGTTTACAAATACTTACAATCGACTATAAACGTTTGTCTCCCGACTATTCCAATTAACGTGAGATATGTTTGCTGCATGGAAAATAAATACAATGGCTATGAGAGTCTGATGGCATATCAGAAGGCCTGGAAACTAGCAAACGAACTTTATGCGCTCTCCAAATCGTTCCCCGAAGAAGAAAAGTACTCGCTTACCGATCAGGTCCGACGATCATCGAGATCTGTTTGCACCAATATTGGTGAAGGCTATCGGAAACGTCGGTATCCAAAACATTTTGTCAGTAAAATGAGTGACGCAGACGGAGAAATGACCGAAACACAAATATGGATCAACTTCGCGTTTGAATGCAAATACATCAATGTAACGAAGTACAACGATTTGAGCGACCAAGCTGCACAAGCCGGTAAACTCATCGGATTTATGATCGACAATCCTGGAAAATTCGGATGTCCTCCAGAGAAAGATTAGGTAATATCAAAGGGAGAAACTTGACAACCCAAATTTCTCCCTTTATTTTTTTACTGCCCGCTGACTGCAACTGCAACTGCGACTGCCACTATTCCGTGGTTTTCTAGTCCACCTTCTTCAACTTCGACTCCTCCGGCACAATCACATTAATCGCCGACTTCACCTTCTCTTTAAGCAACGCATGCGTCAACACATCGCCCATCTTACGGACATAATGGAACGTCAAACCTTTCAGGTAATCCTGTTTGATTTCCTGAACGTCCTTGCGGTTGTCTTCACAGAGAATGATTTCTTTGATGCCGGCACGTTTTGCTGCGAGAATTTTTTCGCGGATACCACCCACTGCGAGTACTTGTCCGCGTAAAGTGATTTCGCCGGTCATGGCTAAGTGCTTTTTCACTTTGCGTTGGGTGAATGCACTTGCAATCGCAGTCAGCATTGTGATTCCTGCCGACGGACCATCTTTCGGTGTTGCGCCTTCGGGAACGTGAACGTGTACATTCCAGTGATCGAACAGCATCGGGTTGATTCCGAATTCGTCACCGTGAGCACGCAGATATTCTACAGCAAGTACAGCAGATTCTTTCATCACTTCACCGAGATTTCCAGTGAGTGTGAGCTTTCCTTTTCCTTTGCTGAGACTTGTTTCTACGAAGAGAATATCTCCGCCAACTGCAGTCCATGCAAGTCCTGTAACTACACCAGCAACATCATTGCCCTGATAACGGTCTTTTTCGTGAGCAGGTCCGAGAATCTTTTGCAAATCATCAGAAGATGGTTTCACAACGTACTTCTTCTTCATCGCAATGTTCTTCGCTGCATAACGAATCACTTTACCAATGAGTTTCTCGAGTCCGCGCACACCTGATTCGCGTGTGTAGTTCTCGATCATATATTCGAGTACAGTATCGCTAATGGCAATCTGGCTTTTCTTCACGCCGTGATCGTCCATCTGTTTCGGAATCAAATGTCGTTTCGCGATTTCGAGTTTCTCTTCGGTAGTGTAGCCGGTTACTTCGATAATCTCGAGACGATCGCGCAATGCAGGCTGAATGGTAGAAAGCGAATTCGCTGTTGCAATGAACATCACATTCGACAAATCGTAATCGAGTTCCACATAGTTGTCGTAGAATGTGCTGTTCTGCTCCGGATCCAAAACTTCAAGCAATGCAGAAGACGGATCACCGTGCCAGTCGTTTCCAACCTTATCAATTTCATCAAGTACAAATACCGGATTCGATGTTCCCGACTTTTTGATGTTCTGCAGGATACGTCCGGGCATTGCACCAATGTAAGTTTTGCGGTGACCACGAACTTCAGATTCATCTTTCAATCCGCCGAGCGACATGCGCACATATTTTCTTCCGAGCGATTCAGCAATCGATTTTCCAAGCGACGTCTTCCCTACTCCCGGAGGTCCGTAAAGACAGAGAATTGGTGAGCGCTTCATATCGCCTTTCAATTTGATCACGGCGAGATATTCGAGAATGCGTTCTTTCACTTTCTCCATTCCGTAGTGATCGCGATCAAGAATGGTTTGAGCTTTGCGCAGGTCGAAACGATCTTTCGTCATTTCGCCCCACGGCAAATCGAGAAGAAGCTCGAGGTAATTGATGAGTACCGAATACTCTGCAGCATTCGGATTCATTCGCTCTAGCTTGGCAATATCTTTTGTAAACGCAGCACCAACAGGCGCAGGCCAAATCTTATTTTTCGCTTTCACTTTCAGCTCAGCAATCTCCTGCTCCATCGGGTTGCCACCCAATTCTTCCTGAATCGTTTTGATCTGCTGGTGAAGGAAATATTCGCGCTGTTGTTTGTCGAGATCGACTTTCACTTTCGACTGAATCTGATTCTTCAGTTCCAGCATCTGAAATTCTTTCGTGAGCTGCCCGAGCACTTCAATTGAACGCGCTTTCAGATCACCGATCTCGAGAATTTTTTGTTTCTCCGCCGACTCGGCATTCAGATTGGAAGAAATGAAATTGATCAGAAATCCTGGGCTATCGATATTCTTGATCGCCATCTGTGCTTCCTGTGGTATCTGTGGATTGATCTGAATAATCCGCTGCGCCATATCCTTCACAGAAGAAATGATCGCAGAAAATTCTTTGTCGCTCTTTGCCGGCTTCGTGTCTGGAAATGCAGTGATCGTTGCCTTCATGTACGGCTCACTCTGCGTTTCGTTACCAAGTACGAACCGACGTTTTCCCTGCATGATCACCGTCGTGTTTCCATCGGGCATGCGCAACATTTTGATAATGTATGCAACCGTTCCGACTTTATGGAGTTCATCAATTTTCGGATCTTCAGTCGCGTCATTCAGCTGTGCTACAACTCCAATTGTGCGATTCGATTTGTGCGCGTCTTTAATGAGCTTAATAGATTTGTCACGACCAACCGTAATTGGAATCACAACACCGGGAAAAAGAACTGTATTTCGGAGTGGAAGTATCGGTAATTCTTCAGGCAGCTTCTCATTATTCATCTGCTCCTCATCCTCACTACTCATCAACGGAATAAACTCCGTTTCTTCTTCTATCGGTGAAAAATTCAACATATCAGGGAATTGCTTGTTGTTCATCAGAATAAATTTAGTGCTTTGAATTGTGTAACCCTGACTTTAAACGTCAGGGTTCATAGGGTCAAAATGTCAGATCAATAATAAGAGTGTCGGATTTCCAGCAGATTTATTGGGGGCTAAGGACAAATTCCGAGCGTCACTATAATGGTTCAACCTTTGTGCCATCGGGTCAAACATGACTTAATGGCAAAACGGGCTACAAAGTTCCTGTTTTTTGATGAAAAAGCAGAGATATTAATCGAATACTGGCTGAACCTGCAACTTCTTTTTCTACCACGAAGAGCACCAAGACACAAAGGTTTAGCCGTTTCTTAGTGTCTTCGTGAACTTTGTGGTCAAATTTATGTGCGGAGTTTTTTCGTTTCGTCGAATACCTGCTTCAGCGCAGCCTGTTCCTGTTCCGAAAGTGTCTTGCTTCTACGCTTGTAAACATTCTGCACCATCTCTACGAATTTGTCAAAGTGAAACTCCACAACTCCGCTTTCACCGCCCCACGCAAAATCAGGAACAAACTTCTTCGGAAATCCTCCTCCAAAAATATTCGCACCGACTCCGACTACAGTGCCCGTGTTGAACATGGTATTGATTCCGCATTTCGAATGATCGCCCATGATTAGGCCGTGAAACTGCATCCCGCTATTTTGACTTGCTCCAATAGCGTAATTGTAAACCGAAACTTCTCCGTAGTTGTTCTTGAGGTTCGATGTGTTTGTATCTGCACCGAGATTACACCACTCACCAATTACGCTGTTGCCAACATAACCGTCGTGTGCTTTGTTGGAGTTCGCGAAGAAAACCGAATTGGTAATCTCACCTCCAACTTTACATCCGGGACCAATGGTTGTGTCTCCGTAAATCTTTGCACCCATTTTTATCTGTGCACCGTCGCAAATAGCAAGAGGTCCGCGCAACATGGAACCTTCCATAATTTCTACGTTCTCTCCAATGTAAATCGGGCCTTTGGTCGTATTGAAGATGCAGCCTTCAGCCACAGAAGTTTTCATCATAATTACTTCATGCGAACCAATGAATTGATTGAATGAAGGAAGCAAAGGACGCTTCGGATTCATCAGTGCGATATCTGCAACAATCTGTGCTCCGTTGTTTGTGAAAATATCTGCAATGCGGTGAATGACTTCTGCATGCACTTTAGATTCTTTCACACCAAAATCGCCAGTGAGATGATCTTTGCTATCGACACGATAACGTTCAACGCTATTTCCGCAATTGAAGGCAACGAGCAAATCACCCTTGATGAGTGCATCTCCGCGTTTCAAAGAAACTACTTCCGTACACAATTCCGGATTCGGCAAAACACGTGAATTAATCCACAGGTGATTTTTCGTAGCGTCAAGTGCAAACGGCGAATGCCACTGCTCGAGATGAGGTACTGTTGCATTCGTTGACTCTGCCTTCAGATGTTTCTCCCACTTTTCGCGAATGGTGAGAATACCAATTCTGAAATCACAAACAGGACGCGTTGATGAAAGCGGTTTGAGCGCTTCACGATACGAATCATCGAACATCACAAGCTGAATCGCCGACATAATTATTGTTTGATTAAGGGTAAGCTTGTTTTGTTTCCTTCTTCAGTCGTGATTACCACGCTGTAACTTCCACGGACAAAGCTTTCAATGTTGATGTTGTTTCCGGAAATAACATTGAGCTGCTGAACAACAAGTTCACCATTCATGTTGTAAATAGAAACAGTGCATTTACCGGTGATGTTGCTGATCGTGAAAGATTCTTTCGCCGGTACCGGAAAAATCAACGGATGTGTTTGCGATGTGTGTTCCGCAACACTAAGTCCGCCACCGATTGTTGCCGTGCGATACATGACGATTCCAGTAGCACCGTTTTGGTAAACGATGTGCATTAAGTCACCTTCTAACGCAACATGTGGTGTTTGTTGGGTTCCGGTTTCTGCGGTGCCAATTGTATCGTTGAGAATGAATGGTGCGGTAATCTGATGCGCACCGTTACCGACAATCGAGATATAACAATCGTAATTCGTTGTACGTCTATCATCCCACAGGAAGATTACGGTATCTCCAATTGTAGAGACAACAGGATGTTTCTGCAATACCGATGCTGCCAATGAAGGCTCAAGCAGATTATCAGGACCCGTTGCTCCTGTTGCATTGTGACCGCAACCGTAGTATAATTTATTCGTGCTCTTCCACACAATCAAAATCGAATCGCGGTAAAATGCTGCTTCTGCTCCGGCAGTTGGACAAGAACTGATGGTCCAGTTTGTTTGGTCAACTTCAGAAACGGTGGTGAACGTCATTCCACTATCTGATGACATCGTCATTACGATATCACGGCGATTATTGTCGTTGTTGCGATAGATGACGTATGCGTTTTCATCTTTGTTCAGGAAAGTCGGCGGACAACATTCACAAGGAACTCCACTCACACTCAGGTGTGCAGGTTGCTCCATCGTGAATGTATTTCCCCCATCATAAGAACGGCAAACCATAATTTCTGCGTTCGCCATTGACATATCAGCCATTTCGAACGCGATAACCGGATTGCCATTGCGATCAATCTCTACATTCGGTGTGTATGCGTGATTCATTACCTGATGATCAATACGTACAGTGTCGCTCCAGGTTAATCCGGCATCATACGAGTGTACACTGTAGCATTCAGACGAAGCGGTAAAAAATACGATGTACGCTGTATCGCCACGGGCAGCAATGTCACCGCCTTCTTCTGCGCTGCAATACACATCAATTCCCGAAGGAGAAATCTGAACCGGCGTTCCGAATCCACTGCCATTCCATCGTGCAACATAAACGATTCCTGCAGGTGGACCGAGTTTCACCCAGGTTACAATCGGAATACTGTCCTGCACAAGTGCAATGCGAGGACGTGTACTTCCGGTAACATTCGTTGGCGTTACCTGTATGAACGGACCGAACACGGGAACTAATTCCTGAGCAGTCAACAAGAATCCGCCGAACAAAATCAGCAATGAGAGGAAAGTTCTTTTACTCATGTGTTATTCCTTTCGGCTTTGAATTCGTGACCCACACTGACACAAACCGTCGGAGCGCGTTCATAGTTTCTATAAAAATAGAAAAGCCCCGACAACATTCGTCGTCGGGGCTTTTATTTCTAACAGTTCTTGTGAACTGATTATTTCTTGTTGTAACGGTTGCGGAACTTGTCGATACGACCTGCAGTGTCCACAAGCTTCATCTTACCAGTATAGTACGGGTGCGATGTGTTTGAAATCTCCATCTTGATGAGTGGGTATTCCACTCCTTCAATTGTGATTGTATCTTTTGTGTCAGCGCAAGAACGTGTAATGAACGTTTCTTCGTTTGACATGTCCTTGAATGCTACAAGGCGATAATTTTCCGGGTGAATTCCTGCTTTCATGACTTTCTATTTAAGCCGTAACGATTTAAACTTGGTTGTTACGGGGTCGCAAAGATAGGAATTTACTTTAAAAACAAGCAAATTTATCCTTGTGAGGAGGCAAAATAGGCAGAAATGGCACTTTTCGCGCTAAGAGTACCTTGAAAATTCGCGGTTTTGACTTCTTCACTTGCGGTATTTGTCGTCGGACTTATTGCATTCAACCGTGGCGTCAGTTCGTAAATGCCGCTGAAGTTCATGTAAGTACACAATAAACCCGATCGATTGGCGTAATTGTACCTGATTATTGTTCGCACATCAATCAACACTTAGCGATTATCTTTGCAACACATGCGTTATTTACTTACCCTTCTCGGAATCCTTTTTGTTGCCGCCACATTCAATTCGTGTCGCCGCGATTTACAACTTGACCAGGATCCGGATGCACAACTCCTCTTCTCCCGCGATACAATAGTATTTGACACGGTCTTCACTACCGTTGGTTCCACCAGCCGCATTTTTAAAGTTTACAACACGAGCAGTAAAGCGGTAAACATAGAATCCATTGATCTCGCAGGCGGATCGATGTCGCCATTCCGGATTAACGTCGATGGTGTTCCACTGGTTTCAACCGGCAATATTCTTCTTCGTGGAGGCGACAGTATGTTTGTGTTCGTAGATGTAACACTCGATCCAAACAACGGAACGAATCCGCTGATGATTGAAGATTCTATCATCTTCTACACAAACGGAAATCGCCAGAGTGTAATTCTGAATGCTGTCGGACAAGATGCGTATTTCCACTACCGTGAAATTTCAACTTGCGGTGAAATCTGGGCAACTGACAAACCACACGTTGTGTTCAATTATGTCATCGTTCCAACGGGATGCACACTTACAATTCCTGCAGGAGCAGATGTTTATCTCCATCACAATTCGATTATTGCGGCTGACAGTGCAGCAACGTTACTCGTCTTGGGAACTGCGGCGTCCAAAGTTAAATTCCAGGGCGACAGGCTCGAACCAGAGTACGAAAACGAACCGGGTCAATGGGGTTACATCTGGCTTTCAACATTGAGCAGAAACAGCCGCATTGAGTGGGCCGAAATCAAGAATGGAACAATCGGTGTGTTGTGCGACAGCTTTGGCGGTTCAGCAAATCCAACCGTGCGAATTTCAAACACAACAATTCGCAACATGACCCTTGCAGGTGTGTTTGCACGTTGCAGCAGCATTGAAGGCGATAATCTGGAAATCGTAAACTGTGCTCAGTATTGCGCTGCTATTGCTTATGGTGGAAGCTGTCAGTTTCGTCACTGCACATTCGGCAATTACTGGAACATTTCGAATCGATCTACACCATCTGTTGTCGTAAACAACTGGTACGAGGTAGATGAATTCACCAATGAAGTCCGTGATCTCACCTCCGCGAACTTTTACAATTGCATCATTTGGGGCGATAAGGACAATGAGTTGGTGTTGGATTCAATCACGACCGGCGGAGAGCAGTTCAATTGTGTTTTCGGATACAGTCTGATCAAAACTGATGAACCTACAACCTCGTTCGCTCATTTTCAGTTCAACGTGTACAATACAGATCCATTGTTCACGGACGGGTATCGTTTATCAGCAAGTTCACCTGCCAGAGATATAGGCAGTTCCTTTCACGCCGCATTTGTACCACTGGATTTAGACGGCTGGGATCGCACGCTGGGTGTTCCGGATGCGGGATGCTACGAACAGCATTGATCATCCCTCGGTACGTCCAAGACTATTCTGAATAACTGCTCCGCAGATTTTTCCGACTACTCCTTTAGACTTGTGGTTAATTCAGAACTTGCCAACAAAAAGCTAAACAGGTAAAGCTACCTAACAGTTTACTCTAGGATTCGAGCCTAGAGACCGATTCAGTGCTTTACCTGTTTTCTTCAAGTGATGCTCAAATA
>JBEIPA010000001.1:0-267323 GCA_040377305.1 Flavobacteriales bacterium
ACACGAGAAATATCGCTAAGCGATATTATTCTCTTGTGAACTATGTAATTCTTTCGCCCAACAAGAAAACAACGGGCTATGATCCTATGTGGTAAACATGGCGGATGGTATCTGGTGTTTCTTGATTCGAGGGTGCCTTGCTCCGCTTAACCACATAGAATCATAGAATTTATTAGGTGCTAAGGCGCTACGCGATCATAGTTCACACGAGAAATATCGCTAAGCGATATTATTCTCTTGTGAACTATGTAATTCTTTCGCCCAACAAGAAAACAACGGGCTATGATCCTATGTGGTAAACATCACAGCGATCTCTGCTTCGCCTTCAGTGCAGCACAAACCTCTTTCACGTGCTTCTCTCTGGTCACTTTCGTTTTCACCTTGGTGATGTATTGCACCATCTCTCTCTGAAACGAATGCGGCAACTCCGAAAAGAATTTTCCTGCAGCTTTATTCGTTGAGAAAAACCTCGTGAGCTCAGCCGGGACTTTCATCAGGCTCATATTCACTTTTTCTGCACCACTCTTTTCCAACTTCACCGCTTCTTTTACGAGATCAATGACCTTCTTCTTGTTGAATTGCTTGTACTCTGTAAACTTCACCATTCGGTTGTGCGCATTGTCGAAACCGTCGTTAATGAGCTTGTGCTTGTCCTTCAATTCTGCACCGCGATACAAGACCAATGAAACATGCTTCTTGAATCCCCAAAGACCGATCAGCAATTTTCCGTCGAGCTCAAATCCCGGTCCCCATTTCCAGGTTTCCGACAATCCGGTTTTCGAAGCGTGTATAGCTTCACGTAATGAATCAATCAGCTTACGGATTTCACCACTATGCTTTGCGTAAGCGGCGTCAATGCGTTTGGAAGCTGGAGTGGTTGTCATTGGAAAATGTTTAATCAAATATAGTCAAGTACTAAAATATTTTCCATCTTCAGGGCATGGGATGGTTATTCGGAAAGAAGAAAAACAAGTTCGAAATTGATTCTCAGACGCGAGGATATATTGAAAGACATCTTGAATGGCTTTTTCGCAATGCATACGACCCGGATACATTCAAGTTCAAGCTGCACTTGCCAACTGAAAATGAGTTTCCGGAATTTTCTAAGGATCCGAAAGCTAACCTGATTCAACTGGTCGATTACTTGTGCACCAAAATCGGGCTCCAGGAGATCGTGACGATTTCCGTTTTCAATGCAAAGACATTTGAATGGGAAACCTGGAGACAAGGTCAGCGCGCAGATGAAGAGCCCCCGTTCGTATTGCAGGTAAGAGAAGAAACACTGCAGTATAGAGCACATCTCATTGCCGGAATCGTGCTCGATCTTGGAGCAATCATGCTGGCACATTTGTACTTAGCTGATGAAGAACCCGGAGAAGAGCAGGAATTGCATGCCACGTTTCACGGTTTTTCCGTTGTGCTATTGTGTGCCTATACCAAGGTAAATGTCGGATTCATCAGCGGACCATGGCAAGACCCTTCCCACCATTTGTACGCAACGAGTTTGCTTTGCCGTTTATTTAACGTCGATCATTCCTCAATCAAACCGTATCTCGATGATGATGCGTATGAGTTTCTCGACGGTATGATCAAAGAGCACCAAAACTCTGATCATTTTCTTGAATTCAAACGCGAATGTCTACGATTGATGCGTCTCGCTCCGGATTTCAAAATTGCATTTGCCAGCACGTGTTACACACCGGAGGTGATTGATGCATACACAAGGCTTATTGCCGAAGAAAAGAACACGGTATACTACAACAACCGTGGATACAGCTATCTGCTGAACGGTCGATTTCAGGAAGCCCTGTCCGATCTGAATAAATGTATTGAACTGGATCCATATTATGCATATGCGTTCAACAATCGCGCCTACTGTAGAATGTTTCTGGGTGACATGAATGGAGCATGGAACGACCTCGATGTTTCATTCACCTTCGATCCTAAAAATAGTTTCAACTTCCGGAACAAAGGAATCTACTTTCTTCTGTCTCAAAAACCGGAGCAGGCTCTAGAACAAATGCAACTCGCATACCAGTCGGATCGAAAAACCGAACACATTCACTATTGGCTTGGTAAAGCCCACTTCGCATTGAACAATCTTGACGAAGCGAAGAAACACTTTGAACGCTCACGTAGTATACCTGAACTTCCTGCACCGGAATATCCGATGTGAATTGGAACGCGGATTTTTATACCCTTAGCTTGCTGGTAGTGTTTATGGATGAGTGTAGTAAAGTTCCTGTGCTGGTATTTGGATTCTATGAGATTCGTTTAAGCATATCTCATAAAATCCAAAAACTGAAACGTTCAACTCTCCGAGGAGATCCGAGAGATAGACTAGCACGTAACGCACATCAAAATCCGCGTTCCAAAATCTGCGTTCCCTTTAGAAGCAGTACTTATTCTCCTCGATCAGTTTCCCTGCTACACTACGACGCAATTCCTTCACATTCACAGAATCTACTTTCGTGAATCTTCGTAATCCCATCTGCATCATGCGTTGCTCATCACCTTCGGCAAAACTGTTGATTGCATCTTTGCCTGCTTTTGCGATTCGGTCTGCGGAATCGTACACCGTGATGCGCAACATATCGAGTTGTAATTGACACGCTTCTTCTCCGCGCATCTTAACGAGTTTTTCCACGCGCAACTGCAAGGATTCCACCGTGTAAAGATCAATGAGCATATCAGCAACGTTCATCAAAATCTCCTGTTCCTTCGCGAGGCCCATCATCAGTTTCTGAACGGCTGCACCTGCAACCATCAACACCGCTTTCTTGAATCCGCCAAGCGCGCGCTTCTCTGCTGCGAATAAACTCATGTCCGGTTCACCGAAATCAGGAATCGACATCAGTTCTCCGGCAACTTTCGTAGCAGGTCCCATCAAATCCAGTTCGCCTTTCATCGCACGCTTCAGGAGCATGTCGACAATAAGCATGCGGTTAATTTCATTCGTGCCTTCGAAGATTCTGTTGATACGCGCATCACGATATGCACGATCCATTGGCGCTTCTGCCGAGTAGCCCATGCCGCCGTAAATCTGCACGCCTTCATCAACAACGTAATCGAGAACTTCTGATCCACGTACTTTGAGAATGGCTGCTTCGGTTGCAAATTGTTCTGTGCCTTTCAGTTTTGCTTTCTCGGAATCCATTCCACTGCTCTGCAAAGCTGCAATGGCATCATCAATATTCTGTGTGCAACGATACAATGCCGATTCACATGCGTACACACGTGTTGCCATCTCAGCAAGCTTGTAACGAATTGCACCATACTTGGAAATCGGGCGACCGAACTGCTGGCGTTCATTCGCATAACGTACTGCGTGATTGATCACTTCCTTGCAACCACCAATTGCGGCTCCAGCAAGTTTAATACGACCTACGTTGAGAATGTTCACCGCAATCTTGAATCCATTCTGACGTTCAGAAAGCAGATTCTCTACAGGAACCTTGCAGTCATTGAAGAAAACCTGTCGCGTAGAACTTCCTTTGATTCCCATCTTATGTTCTTCCGGATTCAAAGAGATTCCACCGAATGTTTTCTCAACAATGAATGCACTGAGATTTTCATCGGCATCAATCTTCGCGAACACGATGAACAAATCTGCGAATCCACCATTGGTGATCCACATCTTTTGTCCATTGATCACGTAATGTTTTCCGTCTGCAGTGAGCTTAGCAGAAGTCTTGCCGCTGTTGGCATCTGAGCCAGCACCCGGTTCGGTAAGACAATACGACGCCTTCATCTCACCATTGATGAGCTTGGGAATGTACTTCTTCTTCTGTTCTGCATTTCCGTAATATAGAATCGGGAGAGTTCCAATTCCGGTATGCGCAGAAATAGCCACTGCAAACGAATGACCTGATCCCACGATTTCTGTCGCAAGCATCGAGGTCTTAAAATCTTTTCCAAAGCCGCCGTACTCCTCGGGAATAGAAATTCCAAGCATGCCTAAAGCGGCTGCCTTTTCGAGTATGGATTCCATCAATCCTTCTTCCTGGTCGTCTATGCGCTGCAGGTTCGGATAAACTTCCGCAGCAAGAAAATCGCTGCAGGTTTTTGCAATCATCAGTTGCTCTTCATCCCATTCTTCAGGAATGAAAATGTCTTCGGCTGCTGTGTCGCGGATGAGAAACTCTCCGCCTTTGATGCTAGTATTCATATCTGGTGTGTTTAACGCACATCTAGCTGGTTCAGGGCTCTTCAGTGCAACAATTTATTTCATCCTATCATTTAATCATCCAATAATCCTATCATCTTCAAAGCATCTCAAAAATCCCTGCAGCTCCCTGCCCGGTTCCAACGCACATCGTCACCATTCCGTATTTCTTCTTGCGTGCTTTTAATTCGTTGAAGAGTTGCACAGACAATTTCGCCCCCGAACATCCAAGCGGATGACCCAATGCTATTGCACCACCATTCACGTTGCAGACTTCAGGATTGATATTCAATTCGCGCTGTACAGCTATAGATTGCGATGCAAATGCTTCATTCAATTCGATTAGGTCCATCTGATCCAGATTCATTCCGGCGAGCTTCAAGGCCTTCGGAATAGCAGCCACCGGACCAATTCCCATAATGCGTGGTGGAACTCCGGCAACACCGTAACTCACGAGTCGCGCGATTGGCTGCACATTCAATTCCTTCAACATGCGTTCACTCACCACGATGCAAAATGCTGCTCCATCAGAAGTCTGAGAAGAGTTTCCGGCAGTCACACTACCGTTTGCGGCGAATACCGGTTTGAGTTTCGCGAGTGCTTCTGCATTTGTATCTGCACGCGGACCTTCGTCGTTTGTGATCACAGTTTGTTTCACCTGACGCTTTCCGTTTGCATCGAGTGAAACTTCTTCTACCGTTATCGGCGCAGTTCCTGAAGTGAATTTCCCTTCTTTGATTGCACTAACTGCTTTCAGGTGAGAATTCAGAGCGAACTGATCCTGATCTTCGCGTGATACTTTATATTCATTCGCAACAGCTTCCGCAGTAAGACCCATTCCCCAATACCAATCTGGATTCTTCAATGCCACATCTGCATTCGGAATAATTCTCCAGCCGCCCATTGGAATCAACGACATGGACTCTGCGCCACCTGCAATGATGCAATCCGCAAGTCCCGCGTGAATCTTCATCGACGCCATTGCAATTGTTTCCAATCCCGATGCGCAATAACGATTCACGGTTACACCCGGAACTTTGTCAGTGTCGAGTGCAAGCAACGAAATCAATCGTGCGAAATTCAAACCTTGTTCCGCTTCAGGCATTGCGTTTCCTACAATGAGATCGTCAATACGATCCTTGTCGAGCTGAGGAACCTGCGCCATGAGCTGGCGAATAACTTGTGCAGCTAAATCATCGGGACGCAGAAAACGAAATGCGCCTTTCTGTGCTTTCCCTACTGGTGATCGAAGTGCTGCTATGATGTATGCATTCATGCTTTTATAGTTTTTCTATAATCGAACAAAATAAAAAGGCGACCGTCATCGCGACAGAGGAAGCGATCTCATGTTTGTTACGTAACGTGAGACTGCTTCGCTAGTTCGCAGTGACACTATGCCATTTTTATTTTGTTCGGTTCTCATGTTAATTACGCAAGACTTTTCCGCCCTGCAGGATACTTTGCATGCGTTCCAATGATTTGCGTTCACCACACAACGATAAGAAAGCTTCCCTCTCCAAATCCAGCAAGTACTTTTCACTCACCATCGTTGGCTGACTCAGATCTCCACCGCACAACACCCAAGCCAACTTCTGCGAAATTTTTTCATCGTGTTCTGAAATATACTTTCCGCTGAGCATGGCATTCGCCCCGAGGTAAGCAAGACCAAGTGCCGACTTCCCGAGCACACGAATATCCGTACGCGGAATTGGTTTTGTATAACCTTCGTCCGCCAATCGCAACGCTTCTGCTTTCGCTTCAGTCAGCAAACGATTTCGCGAAACAACATAACGATCAATTCCATTGCGGAGATAACCTAATTCAAATCCTTCCTTCGCTGAAGTAGAAACTTTCGCTTGTCCGATCGTGAGGAAACGATTTCTGAATTCGTTCAGTTCCACATCACCTTCATGCAATTCATCAGACAGACGCAATGCAAATTCTTTTGTTCCTCCGCCTCCGGGAATTACACCGACTCCGAACTCAACAAGTCCCATGTATGTTTCCGCGTGTGCAACAACGGCATCAGCGTGTAAACAGATTTCACTTCCCCCGCCCAATGTAAGATTGTGTGGAGCAGCAACAACAGGAATCGATGAGTAACGGATTCTTCCGGTTGTGTTCTGGAAAGCACGCACCGCAAAATCGAGTTCGTCCCACTCTTGTTCAATCGCGAACATGAATACCATTCCGAGATTTGCCCCCGCAGAGAAATTCTGTCCTTCATTGGAAATCACAAGTCCGCGGAAATCTTTCTCAGCAACATCAATTGCTTTATTGATTCCTTGCAGCACCTCTCCTCCAATCGTATTCATCTTCGTGTGGAATTCCAGATTCAGAATTCCGTCACCAATATCAACGAGTGTTGCACCACTGTTCTTCCAAACTGTTTTCGTTGGACGAAGCGTGTCGAGCAAAACAAAACTTTCCGTTCCAGGAATAACTTTGAACGTTTTCGACGCAAGATCGAAGCAGAGCTTTTTTCCGTTTTCCGTTTTATAGAAAGACAGATTACCCGCATTCACGAAGTCAGTGACCCATGACGGAATCTTCTTGCCCGCACTTTCCGCAAGCTGAATACCTTCTCTAATTCCAATTGCATCCCAGGTCTCGAAAGGGCCAATCTCCCAACCAAACCCGGCATTCATCGCCTGATCAATCTTGTAGATATTGTCCGAAATTTCCGGAATACGATTCGCCACATAAGCGAACATTGCACCGAATGAAACACGATAGAATTCACCCGCTTTATCTTTTCCTTGCACGAGCACCTTGAACCGGTCTCTCAAATTCTCAATCGGCTTCGTCGCTTCGAGTGTTGCGAACTTCGCTTTCTTCTGCGTACGATATTCAAGTGTATCTAAATCGAGAGCAAGAATTTCCGTCTTGCCATTCGCATCTTTCGTTTTCTTGTAAAAGCCCTGACCGGTTTTATCGCCCAGCCATTTGTTGGCGTTCATCTTTGCCACATAATCAGGCAAAACGAAAAGTGCTTTCTCTTCGTCGTCCGGACAATTTTTCTCGAGACCGCCAGCCACAAGCACAAGTGTATCGAGACCCACAACATCGCACGTGCGGAACGTAGCCGACTTCGGTCTTCCTAAAACAGGGCCGGTCAGTTTATCAACCTCTTCCACAGTCAATCCCATTTGCTTCACGGTGTGAAAGAGGGACATGATTCCGTAAACACCAATGCGGTTTGCAATGAACGCCGGTGTGTCTTTCGCGAGTACCGTGGTCTTACCGAGATGAAGCTCTCCGTAATGCATCAGGAAATCAATCACACCCTGATCAGTTTGCGGACCCGGAATTATTTCCAGCAAGCGCAAATATCTCGGAGGATTGAAGAAGTGTGTGCCGCAGAAATGTTTGACAAAATCTTCTGAACGACCGTTCACCAGATAGTGAATCGGAATTCCGGAAGTATTTGTGGTGATCAGTGTTCCCATCTTACGGAACTGCTCCACCTTCTCAAACACTTGCTGCTTGATATCGAGTCGCTCTACAACTGCCTCGAGAATCCAGTCAACGTTTGCAATGTCTTTCAGATCGTCATCGAAATTGCCCGTCTTGATTCTCGACACCAGCGACTTCGAATAAATAGGTGATGGATTTGCTTTCAACACGCCCTGCAGCGAATCATTCACAATGCGATTGCGAACTACTTTGCTTTCGAGAGTCAACCCTTTCGCTTGTTCTGCCGGAGATAATTCCCGGGGCACAATATCAAGCAAAAGCACTTCCACTCCGCAGTTGGCGAAATGACAAGCGATACGCGATCCCATTACACCTGAACCAAGCACCGCAACTTTTCTGATTACTCTTGTCATGCGAATATTATTGTGCAATTGCGTTCTCGGCAATCGCGTTAATTTCATTGAGTACTTCTGTAAACACTTTCAGTTTCTGCTTGCCTACTTTCTTCTCTACCGCTTCGTTGAACAACTGAACCGCCTGTTTGGAAATATCGCGTTTCTGTTTGCCTTTGGCTGTAAGAGAAATCATCACCTTACGTGCATCCTTCGCATCTTTCTTACGCTTGATCCAACCCTTCTCTTCCAAACTGTTTAGGGTGCGAACCAGGCTTGTTGCTTCCATTCCTAATGCAGGACCAATTGAAGTGGAGGGAACACCCTCAGGCCTATTGATGTTGAGCAGGATGAATCCTAATGTTGTAGTAAGATCATGATCGCCTCCCTGTGCGTTGTACATTCTCGTAATGCTATGCCACGACTGTTTAATTCGGGAACAATTTGTTTCCTTCTTAGGGGTATTGCCTTTCATAGACTTAAAGGTAGGAAATAATATTATGCATGCATAGGAAATAGATTGCAAGCTAGGCGAAACGATTCGTTATTTTCGAAACCACGTTTTTTGATCTTTAAACTTGATTTTAAACATGTTGCCTTCATAAGTAATGCCGTCACGTATCTCCTTGTATGAATTTATGCGAGGAAATATCTCAATTTCAGCGTTATTCAGACTTAGTGTTTTCGTAATACGATACATACCTAAGCCTTTGCCTTCTTCGTTAACCTTTTTCGCGGCGACAGATCTATATCCCTGAGATGTAAGCTTATTAACTTCATTCGGCTCGATCCGAATTGAAATCATCTTGAACAATATATAAAACGTATCTCCTTGCTCCTCAAAAATAATCCGAAAATCAGTTCCCCTACAACAGTACTTCACAGCATTCTCTAATAAGTAGAACAACGAAACGAAAATAGAATCGTAATCTAAATCAATGCGCTTCTGACTGACATCGTCGTAATTAACATAAACCTGAATTCCTTTCTTCTCAAAGTCCTCAATAAATATTTGCAGTATTGAAAGTACCAAATCTCTTATTGAATGTGGCATTTTCTGTACAAATGCATTAGGTCGT
Source organism: Flavobacteriales bacterium (assembly GCA_040377305.1). Classification (GTDB taxonomy): domain Bacteria; phylum Bacteroidota; class Bacteroidia; order Palsa-965; family Palsa-965. The sequence continues at coordinate 9,054 of JBEIPA010000001.1, forward strand.
TGGGTTCTTTCAAAAACTGAAAACTCCACTTTCATCGCTAAATTCGATTTAATCAATTTCAGCAAAGTTGCACTTGTAACATTGGGTTGCTCTTCAATAATCTTCCTGACCGCTTCTTCCTGCTTGTTAAAATTCTGTGCGAGAATTTTCTGTGGGATCAAAGCAAAAAGATCTTGTATATTATACGAGTTCAATGAAGTCAAATTGTGAATTAGCTCCTCCGTGATTGACACCTGCGCCAATAATGTGTCAGTTTTCAATTTTACAATTGATGCAAGTGGAAGCGTACTGGCTTGAACTAATTCCCTGAAAAGTTTGAACCTACGAAGAAACTTATCCTCAAATGTTAAAGTAAAAACAGAACCTTCGCTTGTAGTCTTTTTTCCAAGCCTACAGAATTGTCGCTGTCCATTCCAGGTAACTTCAAAGGGCTCGAAGTTATCGTTATAAGCATGGATTATTGCTTTCAGATTTGATGGAAAATTTTCGTAAAGACAATCACCCGCGTTATCTACTGCATAATAAAAAGTGCTCATTTGCTATCTATAAACTTCTGAATACTGTACTCCTCCACCAAATTTTGAAACTGGTAGGGCAAGGCGTTTTTCTCTAACTTATAATCGCATTCATCCCATGCTTCATGAAATGAATTAAAATTTTTGTTAGCCGAATATATTACCACCTTTTTGTCAGCGTAACGTTGCTTTAACATCAGAGCCAAATCCAGCCCTTCGTATTCAAGACTTAATAACTTCCCTACGCCATTAATGTCTACAAAAAACACATCAGTACGTTTGACTAGTTCAATGTCTAGAGACTTGATATCTGGAATAGTCTTAGTATGCTTCCAACCAGTATCCCTCAGGATTTTTACAACGTTAAACTTACGATCATCATCTATAAATAAAATATGATATCTCAACTTCATCATATCTAAAACAGAGTCTCTATGTTTTACGGTAACGTCCTCTGCTGTTGAGATGTCGGATTGAACTGATGCTTCAGCTTTTATTTTGTCGGGTGCAACCCCGTTCTGTGATTCCGTAGGCTTGTTAGTTTCCTCTTCCCGGTTCGCTTTATGAAATGCAAATATCAACAACTCTGCAAGTGAAATTAACAAAACAAGAATTGGCTCCCACTCCCAACGGGAATCAATCGCCCAAGCAATTCCAACTATTAGTCCTACAAGTGAAATAAGAAAGGCAGCAGTACTGGTGAGCGCATCTTTAATCATGGTATTAAATATGCGATTTATTCATACTACATCCAATAAGAGCGAAGAATAAAAAACTAATTGATACTTAAGCAAATAAACTGCTTATTTGTTTTTCGTAATTCGTGCAAATTACCTTCCGTTTGAGGCTCATCTTAGGTGTAAGCTCTCCGGTGTCAACTGAGAAAGCGCGGTCGATGAGCACAATTTTCTTGATCTGTTCGTACGGCGCCAGACCCTTATTGGCCACTTCCACATCCTGCATGATACGTTTTAATAAAATCGGGTTGGAAGCAATCTCGGCATTCGTAGTCCCAATCGTATGCCCTTTACGCGCCGCCCAATCTTTGCAGAACTGGAACGCCGGAACAACGATGGCTGCCGCATATTTTTCGCCTTCACCAACAATCATGGCCTGCTCCACAAACCGCGATTGAGTAATCATGTTCTCGATACGCTGAGGAGCAATGTATTTACCTTGTGAAGTCTTGAAAATTTCTTTCTTGCGGTCAGTGATCTTGAGATACTTTCCGTTAATCAGCTCACCAATGTCGCCGGTATGAAAAAATCCGTCGGCATCCATCACTTCTGCAGTTGCATCAGGACGATTCCAGTAGCCTTTCATCACGTTCGGACCTCTGAAAAGAATTTCGCCATCAGGCCCAAACTTCACTTCTCCATTGCGAACAACCGGACCAACAGTACCGAAGTACATACAACCTGGATCCAATGTATTCACTGCAATTACAGGAGAAGTCTCCGTCAATCCGTATCCCTCGAGTACTGGAATTCCAGCTGCCCAGAAAATTTTCGCAAGACGAACATTCAACGCTGCACCACCGGAAACCATTGCACGCACGTTTCCACCAAGCGCTTCACGCCACTTTTTAAATATGAGTGCCGATGCAATACTCAAACGGAAATTGTACCACCAGGAACGCTTCTCGGGAATATCATACTGCTCACCAAGCTCCACCGCCCAGAAGAACAGCTTACGCTTTATGCCTTTCAGTTCTTCGCCTTTCGCCATAATGCGGTCGAATACTTTTTCTACGAGTCGCGGAACACACGTAAACATGTGCGGTTGCAGCTCGCGAATATTGTCACCTACTTTTTCAATACTCTCCGCATAATAAATCGAAGGTCCGCGGAAGAGATAGAGATAACTCAGCATGCGTTCGTAAATGTGATTGAGCGGAAGAAAGCTCAGCGCACGTGATGTATGATCAACCGGAGGAAGTTCGCACAAGGTCATGAAATTCTGTACAAGGTTCGAGTGCGTAAGCATTACCCCCTTCGGTGTTCCTGTGGTTCCGGAAGTATAGAGAAGAGTAAGAAGCGAATCCGGATCGGTGTTCTTCTTCACATCGTCAATCGTAGCTGTCTGGGGATTCTTTTTCCCGTCTTCTACGAGCGCAGACATCTGTTTGTATCCATCAGCCGCATCAAACGTGAATATATTAATTGTTACACCCGCTTGTTGTGCTCCGAGTGCAACTTTGTCTGCCAGTGCTTTCGTATCAGTAAAAAAAGCAACGAGACCTGCATCTTTGATCACGAAGGCAAGATCCTGTTCCGACAAATTCGGATAAACAGGAACCGACACAGCTCCGCACAATTGAATTGCGAAGTCAGCGAAATTCCATTCCGGACGATTGGCTGACATGATACCCACACGATCACTTTTCTTCACGCCAATGTTGATCAATCCCGAAGAAAGATGATTCATGATCGAAATGGTCTCATCTGTTGACCAGGTCTTCCACTTGCCATCTACTTTGGCGCCATACATATCGGGTTTGTTACCGAATGAGGTCCGGTAAAAGTCGAGCAAATCAAAACAGCGTGTGATCGGGGCCATAAGCGAATTTTATAGTGTTAAATATACGGCTTTAGGAAACGTAGGTTTCGCTTTTCTACGCTGAGCATAATAAAAAACTCTGCGGAATATCCCAACCATGCTACCGATTGGCGAACGATTTTCAATTTTCAATTCTGAGAGTCAACCAGGAATGAAATATTGAAAATTTAGTAGCTCACGAAATACCATTCGAGGCCCACAACTAACTTGGGCATATCCGGCCACGGAGTTAACGCATCGGGATCCAGAATCAGATCGGTCATGCGATACATGCCGTAGAACGAACCCCATTCCCAGCCGAAACGCGCCGTGAGTCCGTAGTTGAGTTGATTGATATAAGGAAGCTTATTGGCGCGTGTTTTGGATTTCACGTGGTCGCCTGCGATAGAATTAGAATCGTAGTACTCGTAAACCGTTAGATGCGACGAGCGAAAAACATAATCCCCGTAAAAACCGAAGTCCAGATAAATTCCCTGAATATTTGCCCGACGACCGAAATTAATTCTATCACAAAGTGCGAACGAAACATTGTGCGACGACAACCGTGAACGTTTTGATGCGCCACCAAAGAATGGAATTGTATGATCAACATTTTCCTTAATAGAAAAACGATCGCAGCGATAGCCGAAGTCGAGCACGAGCGCATTCCACTTACAGATTTTCGCTTTTGTTCGCAGCTCGAAACTCATTGAAGTGCTCCACGGATTGAGATACATTCCCTGATCATAAACGGGAACAAAACCACCAATCTTCATGAGCGGGTAAAAAAAGATTGCACGATTCGGACCGAAGCTTGGAATTTCTCCGCTCGTGTCGGGAGATTCCTGCACCAACAGTCTTTGCGCCGACAGCTGTGCTGAGAACGCAAGGCAAAACAACAGTACTATTTTACAAATCAATTTCTGCATAATAGTTTTTGTACCACGCGCACAACTTGTATCCACGATACTCTGGTAATCCCACTCCGCCATGAAGTTCCAACCTGCGTTGATTCACATCCATTACCCAATATGAAATGATTCTGCCGGTTGAATCCTGAACATGGTAAAACAATAATCTGTCTTCAATGCGTTCACAAAGTGTATCAGCGCCCGGTTCAACGGTTAACAGAATCATTGTATCCTGTTTCGTAAGCGAGAATGATTTCGCCGGAGAATAATTTTCGCGATAGAAATATCCAGCCATCGGAACACCATAACCGTGTGCATAATCATAATACGGATACAGGTGCGCACAACGATGCATCGTATCAATCGTTCCCATTGCAGTGATCTCCGGATACTTTTGCATGAGACACGCTGCAAATCCTACTACAAGCGGTGCAGCAAAAGATGTTCCATCGCTATACGCATATACATCACCTTTCTTCTCTCGTGCAGCGACGAGTACTTCTGCCGGTGCACAGATATCCGGTTTGCGACGAAAATCAGGTGGCGGACCAATAGCACTGTAATCTGCAACCCATCCTGAATCGCCCATTGCCGTTACAGATAACACACTGTCTGTTTCCGCAGGAGGAAGCAACTGCCGCTCTCCCCAATGCTGACCGTTATTCCCTGCTGCGGCAACTACGAGAATTCCTTTTCGTGCAGCCATTTTACATGCGAATGAAATCACAGACGTATTTCCATCCATGTCTTCCGGGAAATAGGCATTCTCATTCGGGCCACCCGAAATATTGATGATGTGTGCACCTTTCTGATCAGCCCATTCTACTCCGGCGATGTAATGCTCTTCTGCACGATACTGGTTTCCGTATTCCTTCGCGATCAGGCCAAGAAGAAAATTTGCACCAGGTGCCATTCCTAACGACTGCGTTTTATCGTTACCCGCAATACAAGACAATACACTTGTACCGTGATCGGTTTTGCGTTTGTAAACACTCGAGTCTTTCGAGATGAAATTCTTCGTCCCCTTGATTTGTCCGTTGTAGCGCAATGAAGAAAACGCTTCATGAGAATCGGTGCCCCAAAATCCTGCGTCGAGAATACAAATGTTGATTCCCAATCCGGTTACGTTGTGCTTTGCAAATTGTTCGCCTTGCATTCCACGCACCTGCCACGAAATTCCGTCAACCGGTTCGTGATTAGGTTCTCCTTCTGCAGGTAATGAGCTGCACACCCAATCGAATCCGCCTTGCTGCAAAACCTTGCTTACAAATGAAAAAGTTCTGATCTGTAAAATCTGTTCGTCTGTCGCAACTACGCTCACTGCATTCATCCACCGGCTTGCGTATCCGAGTGTATCAACAGCATTTTCTACCTGGGTGAGATAATTTGGACTTACCGGATAATCGCTGTAATCATTGAGTGCCACATTGTTTTTTTGGCGACGCTCAATCGCGGCAGGATCAAAGAAAGTATACGGATCGAATGTAGAACCTTGCTTGTCGGCAAAAAATACCCAATACACTTTCTGCTGCTGAGCAAAAGAATTGAACGCTGAAAAAAGCAGAAGAATAAGAAGTGAAATCCGGGTCATATAGGCGTTGCAAGATACAGAATCGTAGCGGAAATAAGGCTGATTGTCAGATGGCAGTCAAACTTGGCTTCTCCAATGAAAATATGCGCCTTTGACAGCCTACTGCCTACTGAACCACTGCCTACTTTTAGTAGATTCGTAACCCTATGAATATCGACCTCCGCTCTGATACAGTTACCCGTCCTTCCAAAGAAATGCTCGATGCAATGTTTGCTGCGCAAGTGGGCGATGATGTTTTCGGTGAAGATCCGACCATCAACGAACTCGAAGCGCGTGCAGCAAAAATGTTTGGCAAAGAAGCTGGCGTTTTCTGCCCTTCCGGTACGATGACTAATCAGATTGCGATCAACGTTTCGACTAAACCTGGCGATGAGCTCATCTGCGATTTCACTTCCCACATTTATCAATACGAAGGTGGTGGTATGGCACGTAACTCCGGTGTGCAAGCCAAGCTTTTGAATGGCGATCGCGGACGCATAACGGGTCAGCAGGTTCAGGAAAGCATCAACCAGTTTCTCGACTGGCTCACACGCACAAAACTCGTGAGCATTGAGAACACGGTGAACAAAGCAGGTGGGAGTTATTATCACCTCGACCAGATGCAGGAACTAAGCAAAGTGTGTCGCCAGCACGGATTGTTGTTACACTTAGACGGGGCACGAATTTTCAATGCCATTGTTGAAGCCGGTTATACCGCTCCGCAAATCGGACCGCTGTTCGACTCGATTTCTGTTTGCCTTTCGAAAGGATTGGGTGCACCAGCAGGTTCTGTTCTTCTCGGCACAAAAGAATTCATCAAAGAAGCTCGTCGTGCGCGTAAAGTTTTCGGTGGAGGAATGCGTCAGGCAGGATATATTGCTGCAGCAGGAATTTATGCACTTGACAATAACATTGAACGCCTCAAAGAAGATCACAAACGTGCTGCTTATCTCGGAAAAGCAGTGAAAGCGCTTCCCTACGTAAAAGAAGTTTTACCTGTGGAAACGAACATCATCATCTTCACGCTCCACGATGCAATTCCACTCGACTATTTCATGCAGCAGCTTTCAGACAACGGAGTCAAAGCTGCAATTTTCGGAAAGCAAACGGTGCGTTTTGTTACGCATTTGGATGTGGACGATAAGATGATTGAAAAGGCAATTGATGTTCTGAAGAAAGTACAGTAAATCGGCATTAGGGCAATAAGGCATTGGGGCATTTGGTCTACCATGCGAACAATAACTATCGGGCACTTTCTGCAACAAAAAAGGGATCGGTTTCCCAAATCCCTTATTGCCTTATTGCCCGAGTACCCTAATGCCTCAATGCCCGAGCACCCTAAACGCGGAACTTGAACGTATGCGACTTCAATTCCTCGTTCGCTTTCAGAATTTTCTTCTTGAGATCTTCTTTGAACTTACCGATGCGTGCATTCAGTTCGGTGTCACCGGTAGCCAGCATCTGCACAGCAAGAATGCCCGCATTTTGTCCGCCATCAACTCCTACAGTTGCAACAGGAATTCCCGGAGGCATCTGCACGATTGACAACAACGAATCCCAACCATCAAGTGAAATATTCGAACGGCATGGAACTCCAATCACAGGACAAGTAGTTAACGCAGCGCAAACACCCGGTAGGTGAGCGGCACCACCAGCACCTGCAATGATCACGCGAATACCACGTCCGTGTGCATTCTTCGCAAACTCAACTACCTGTTCAGGAACACGGTGCGCTGAGAGTGCGTTTATTTCAAACGGAATTTCAAATTGATCCAGAATCTTAGCAGCTTCCTGCATAACAGGCATGTCAGAAGTACTGCCCATAATGATGCTCACTTTTGGTTGCATAGTGTGTGATTTTTAGTGGTGCAAATGTAAATGATAAAGTGCTGAAAAACGGGCCAAAAAATCAACGGATTATTAACTGCGATTCAACAGTTTGGACTAATTTGTCGGCAGTTGGCAGATTTTCTTGTGTGAAATTTCCCCTTCATTTGCATCTGACTGTTAAACACTGATGAACAAGCGCTTTCTCTTCTATTTCTCTTTGCTGATTCTGGTGGCAACCGAAGCCTACAGAATGTACCTGCTCAGTCCCATTCCGGGAAGTCAGCACAGCGAAATGGTGCACATTTCCTTCTTCCTTTGGAACTACCGCTGGTTCATTCGGATTGTATTGCTGATTGGAATTCTTTTCGGATTACGCCCAGCTTTTGAAAGACGTAAATGGATTCCTGTGCTCACACTGCTATTTGCGGGAGCTGTTTTCTACATTGTCAATTTCAAAATGTCTGCGGACCACATGTTTCATGAGCCTGAAAAATTGGAGTTTTCAGGAATCGACAGCAGCGGACTCACTAGCGACGCGCTCCTGCTCAGCATTTCGATCGCAGGAGAAACCCACGCATATCCGATTCGCTATCTCGCGTATCACCACAAAATTCACGACGTAATCGGCGGACAAAACGTGATGATCTCTTACTGCAATGTTTGCCGCAGTGCCCTGGCATTCGATCCAACTATTGACGGTGTTTGCGAAACGTTTCGTCTGGTAGGAATGGATCAGTTCAACGCAATGATTGAAGACAACGCAACCGGTAGCTGGTGGCAGCAAGCAACTGGTGAATGCATTGCCGGTGAAAGAAAAGGTCAGCAGCTTTTTATTATCGAAGCACAGCAAATGTCGTTCGGAGAATGGATCCGTATGTACCCGAACGGAAAAATCATGCAGCCGGATTTGGCGCACGTTGCTGACTACAGCGACGATAAATTTGAAAAAGGCACGAGCACCAGCACGCTTGTTGGCACTGACACAACTTCGTGGAGAGAAAAATCGTGGGTGATTGGCGTCGAACGAAACGGACACTACCGTGCTTATGATTGGAGAACGCTGATAAGGCAGCGAATTATCAATGATACTTTGGCTGGAGAAAATGTTGTGATTACAATCGACGCCGACAACATCAACTACGAAGTTGCAGTCTTCACAGAGGAATCGCCAACCAAAATTGACGGAACTGATACGCTTGAAAACATCGGTTATCATCCCGGAACAATCGTAATTCCAATTCCCTCACGCCAAATGTTCTGGCACACGTGGAGAACGTTTTATCCGCAGACGACGAGATATGGGTTTCGTGATTCAGTGTCCGGCGGCTAAAGCCGCACGGTTATCACTTTATTTTATCGTCTTGGGTGGTGTGGGGTAAAATTGGCAAGCCAATTTTACCCCACACCCTTGTACTAAAGTAGAATAAAGTGATAACCTCGGGCTTCAGACCGTGGATGTATCGTAAATTTGCAGGATGAAAGTAGAAATCTGGAGCGACGTAATGTGCCCTTTCTGTTACATCGGAAAGAAACGATTTGAAGATGCATTGAAACAATTTCCCAATGCAAATGAAGTAAGTGTCGAATGGAAATCGTTTCAGCTGAATCCGAATCTCAAAACAGATACGAGCAAGACGCTCAATCAGTTTCTCGCTGAGCACAAGGGAATTTCGGTTGAGAAAGCTGCCGAGATGAATGCGTACGTTTCGAATATGGCGAAGGAAGCCGGACTCGAGTATCACCTCGAAAATGCAATTCCTGCGAACTCCTTTGACGCACATCGCATTTCTCATCTCGCGAAAAAATCGGGCGTACAGAATGAGCTCGAAGAACTATTGTTCGCAGCATATTTCACCGATGGAAAAAATACGGCCGATCACAATGTGTTGCGCGAACTTGCCCTTAAAGCAGGTTGTACCGAAAGTGAAATCAACGCCGTTCTTACTTCAGATCAGTACTCATCCGAGGTTCACCGCGATGTGGAAGAAGCGAATGAAATTGGTGTACGCGGCGTCCCGTTTTTTGTATTCGACAGAAAGTACGCTGTATCAGGAGCGCAACCCATTGAAGCATTTTTACAAACGCTTCAATCTGCGCGCGCTGAGGTATGATTTTGCGGAATCTGCAACCCTAAAATAAGTTTTCATTAATTCTGCCCCACCGTGCGCCGGAATGCGATTTCGGGCTAATTTTAAGGCTCTATGAAGCACGTTTTCATTGCGGCACTCTTAAGTCTTTCAATCGCAGTTTCAGCCACCGACAATCCACCTTTGGGTGCACGAAGTCAAGGCATGGCAGGCTGCGGAACTGCATTGCACAACGATGTGTGGGGCGTGCAGAATAACCAGGCATCCTTAGCCGATCTCGAAGCAATTACGGCTGGAGTTTTTTATGAATCGCGGTTCATGATGAGTGAATTGGGAATGAAAGCTTTCGCGGCCGGTATGCCCATGAAATTCGGCACATTCGGACTCAATGTAAATTCATTCGGCTACTCCCAATACAGTGAAATGAAAGCGGGAATTGCTTACGCGCAAAAACTCGGCGAACGTTTCAGCATGGGTGTGCAGCTTAACTATTTCAACACACGCATTGGTGAAAACTACGGCTCGTCTTCTACTGTTGGCGGAGAAATCGGAATTCTCGCAGAGCCTGTGAAGAATCTCACCGTAGGATTACACCTGTTCAATCCCACCCGCGCAAAACTCTCCGGAAATCTGACTGAGCGGATTCCGACCATCATGCGTTTTGGATTATCGTACAAATTTTCTGATCAGGTTTTCATTATCACTGAAGCAGAAAAAGACGTTGACTACAAAACAACTTTCCGTGGAGGAATTGAGTATCGTCCGTTGCCGGCATTCTACATTCGCGCAGGTGCAGCATCAAATCCGGGATTGGTTTCCATGGGCTTCGGTGTTGATCTCAAGAAATTCCGCCTCGATGTTGCGTCAAGTTTCCATTCCCAACTGGGCTTCTCGCCTTCTGTCGGACTTCAATACGGATTGTAATGAAGAAGCTTTTCGTTGCTGCAGCGTTGTTGATCGCGATTTGTGTAAATGCACAGGTCGACACAACTGCAGTTGACGATACTCCGCTCGATCAGCAGATTGAAAATCTCTCAGAGAATCTTGGATCAGAAGATGTCGATCTCACTGTTCTCACTGAAAATCTTCAGCGTTACAAAGAAAGACCACTCAACCTGAATCACGCAACACGCGAAGAACTTGTTGATCTCGGTTTGCTTAACGATATCCAGATCAACAATCTTCTCATTCACCGCGAAACATTTGGAGCACTCATCAGCATTTATGAGTTGCAGGCAATCGACGGATTCGACCTCGCAACGATTTATACCATTCTTCCTTACGTGAGTGTAACCGATCGTTTCGACGCCGGACATTTTTCCGTGAAGGAAATGTTCGCAAACGGACGACACGAAGTAATCTTCCGTAGTCAGCGCGTGATTGAAGAACAATCCGGTTACACACCAATCGACAGCATTTCATTGGCAGAAAGTCCAAACTCACGGTATCTCGGAAATCCGTATCGCATTTATACACGCTATCGATTTACCTACAGCAATTTCGTGAGCTGGGGGGTTACGGCTGAGAAAGATCCCGGTGAAGAATTTTTTCGCGGCTCACAGAAAAACGGATTCGATTTTTATTCGGCACATTTCTCCGTTAGAAATATCGGTCCGGTGAAGTCTGCGGTGCTCGGAGATTTTCAGGCGAGCTTCGGACAAGGACTCACACTATGGACTGGATACGCTTTCGGAAAAACCTCCATGACCGTTGCAACCAAACGCAATGCCGCGGGAATTCGTCCCTACACTTCCGTTGACGAGAACAGATTTCTTCGCGGAGCAGGGACAACCTTGAAGTTCGGTCCGATAGAAACTTCTGCATTCTTCTCGATGCGAAAACGCGATGCAAATGTTTCCGCGGCCGATACACTGGGCAATGACATTGAAATTCTCGAAGTAAGCAGCATTCAGGAAACCGGTTACCACACTACGCCGTCTGAACTTGCAGACAAACATTCTCTCGAAGAAATGTTGTACGGTGGAAATGTCACCTTCCGTAAAACGCGTTTTCACGTGGGTGTAACTGCAATCCATTCCGAATACAACAAACCACTTGTTCGCAATCTCGGATTGTACAATCAGTTTGAATTCTCCTCTCAACAGAATACTGTAGCGGGACTTGACTATGCATTCGTTCTTCGCAACTTCAATTTCTTCGGTGAAGTTTCCCGCAGTGCCAATGGCGGAATGGCTGCAACGAACGGGGTACTCATCAGCGCCGATTCCCGCCTTGCATTTACAATTCACCACCGCTACTTCGGAAAAGACTTTCAGAATATTTACGCGAATGCATTTTCAGAAAGTACTTTACCGGTGAATGAGCAGGGAATTTATTTCGGTGTGCAGGCTAAACCACATCGTAAGTGGACGATCAGTTCTTACTATGATCTGCAACTCTATCCATGGATGAAATTCCAGATCGATGCACCTTCTGAAGCATACGATTTCCTGTTGCAGATCAACTTCACACCGGACAAAAGAACCGACATGTACTTCCGTTATCGTCACCGCGACCGGTACACAAACGCGAACGATCCGGATGCTGATATCGATTTCATCATTCCATTTACGCAGGACAATATCCGTTTCCACATTTCCTATCCGGTTGCGAAATCGTGGAAACTGAAAAACCGAATCGAGTACACGAAATATTATCCGTCCGATGATGTTGCACAAACCGGTTTGGTTATTTACCAGGATGTGACTTACAAGAAAATCGGATTCCCGGTTTCATTCACTGCACGCTATGCACTCTTCCAAACCGATTCATACAACGCGAGAGTGTACGCCTACGAAAACGATATGCCGATGCAGTTCTCCGTTCCCGCACACTTCGGCAAAGGAACTCGCGTTTACCTCATGGTTAATTGGGATATTACACGGCGCCTCGAAATGTGGGCACGCGTTTCTCAATGGTTCTACTACAACCAGGAAATCATCAGCGAAGGATCACTCACAGAGATTCGCAGCAATCACAAGACAGAGGTGAAATTGCAGTTGCGATATAAGTTTTAATCATGACCAGAGTCCTCACGTGTGTTTGCTGGTTACTATTCGGGGTACTGCTAAATTCATGCTCCGATGAGGTCAAACCCCTTACTGATTTGCCTCACAGTTGGGAAGTATGCGATTGTAACGACGTTGAAATTGCAGGTGCCTATTACAACACCTTCCCTTTTTCCGATAGCATAGTTGCCGTTGCGTATCAATACATTCCTTCGACCGGTGAAAACGCACGCACAGTCGGCCTCGACACCAATGGCAGATTCAGCGAAATTAATATGGTGAAGATCGACACTCTGACTCGGGAACAGGTTAATCAGCTCGCCAAAATCGTTGTCAATCGTTATGAAATTTGTCATGGAGAATATGACAACTCAACTGATTGCATGTACACTCCTCATCACTGCATAGTGTTTTACGAGCGCGATAGCATTGTAGCATTTCTGGAAACCTGTTTCTTATGCACCGAATCTCTCGAGTGGCCTAAAGGCACATTTGGAATTCAATGCGGAGATTTCTTCGACGACATGCGCTATTTCTACAGAAGCATGGGATTTGCAGATGATGCGCTTGAACTAGAAACCTGTCCAGGATATATTCCAGACACGATCAACATCTGGAGAGGGCATTATTAAACCTTACTCTGGGTCGCTGCGGTTTATTTTCCGCTCACCACATGGAAAAATCCAGAGATCGGCACATAGATATATTTCCCGGTCAACTCGAAGTAATAAACCCCATCCACCACATTCGGTACCCAATCATTCTGGTAATTGCTTTGCGAATAAATAAGTGCGCCCCAGCGATTGTAAACATGCACGGTTGATTCGGTGTAGTAATGCAGATTCGTAAAGAACAGCACATCGTTCTGCTGATCACCATTCGGTGTAACAACATTTGGTGTGATGATCGGAACTCCACCAATCACTTCGTAAGTCGATGAAAACGAATTGCAACATCCCGAAGACAAACATGCGGTGAGTGTTACTGTGTAAACTGAATCTCCGGTAAACGTGTGCTGCGGATTTTGTGCATTCGATGTATCTCCATCGCCGAAATCCCAATGCCATAAAACTGCGCCTGGTGTATTCGAGGTGAACTGTACTGCAATAGGTGCAACATTCGGTGAAGGTGGATTAAACGTGAACGAAACTACTGGCGTGTTCACCACTCCAACACTAATCGTAGAAGAAGTTGCAGCGGGCGGAGTTCCATTGTCGGTTCCGGTGACAGTAATGAGATTCACTCCGAGATTCGAAGCGAGTCCGACAAACTCAGCAGCTACAGTCGCAGGGTTTCCGGTGAGATTAGTAATCACATTTAGTCCTGTCGAAGTAGTTGTCATCGTGATGGTCGTTGCTTGTCCTTGTTCCGGCGCGAGGAAAATTGCATCGAGATCGAGTGTATCTCCAACGCAAATCCACATCGTGTCGCATACATCATCCGAGTTGATGATCGGCGGAAGATTATTTCCTGATCCGCTGTTACAAACGTCGAAGTAAAAAGTTTGATTATCGAGCCAGCTCACCTGATCAACTGATCCGAACGGCCCATCGTATGCAGTTCCCGGCGCATCGAAGCGACCTATCTGAATGTAATCTGTTCCGTTACCGCGATTCACTCCAACGGTTGCAGGATTACCTCCGAAGCCATTAACTCCACTTGATGCATCGCCGGTTGTCCATTGCATGTCGCCGTAACAAAACGAAACGTTATTTCCCGCAGGAAGAATCGGATCACTTCCATCAGTGATGATCAACTGAAAATCGTTCAGCTTATCATCATAGTTTGCATAGTAACCAACGGTTTGCCAGCGAACGATCAGCGAAGTGGATGTTAACCTGTAATAAACAACACCGCTACCTGGTGCACGTGTGTCAACATCGGCCCAGAACGGAGCAACCATGATGAACGTTGGATCAGGAAATGGATTCGAAGAAAAAGTTCCGTACGACGCACCGAAAGAAACGTTTCCGTTATTGTTGATATAAACGGTGTTTACGTTTTGGCCATAGAAACAAAAGTTGAACGGCAACGTAATGTTCGGACTCGATCCGTCATCGTTACGATAACCATCAAGCGCGTTCCCGCTGGTGAACGGAACAACGGAAAAGGATCCGTCAACCGGAACCATGCATTGACACAACACACTCGATTGAGGCTGCGGAGTTGGTCCCAACTGCGGAGCCGAATTCAGAACACCGGTTTGATTAATGATTACCGCGTTCTGTGGAATTTCTCCGGAAGCTTTCTGCTGATTGTAATTCGGATCGGTTGTATTAAACAGACGCAGACTATCGTTCTGGGCAATCGCCAACACAGGCAACAGCAATATCGAAACAACGATCCAGAGGCGATTACTCATGCATTCTTATAACGTGGGCTATATTCAAAGATACTAAAACAGTAGGCAGGATGCAGTAATGCAGTAGGCGGTTTAAAGCCCGTAGGCTGAAGCCTGATGGTTATCATTTCGTTTGTTTATAATAATGTGGTGTGAGAATAAATGTCTGCGACATTTTTTTCTCACACCACATCTCTCTTAACGCGAGATCGTATTGATAACCGTGCGGCTTTAGCCTACGGTTTGGAGCATCAACTCGCCTAAATAAAAAAGCGCGAATCACGTCGCGCCTTAAATGCTTTATACTCCCGTCTGAAGTCTGTCGTATCCTACCGAATCACATTTACGTGCCCCAGGAAATACCATATCAATCCATTGGTATCCTTTATCGTGACTTTGTAGACGTAAGTGTCGACCTGCACTTTGGTGCCTCCGATTGTTCCATCCCAACCTGTATGTTCATCAACCGTTTTGTAAATCATATTACCCCAGCGATCGAAAATCAACATCTCGAATTCGTCAATGTATTGAATCTCGGAGAACACCGGAATGAACTCGTCGTTATTACCGTTGCCGTTTGGTGTGAATGTATTCGGAATCCAAACGAGAAGCTCAGGAGAAATTACGACATCCCAATACGCGGTGTCAGGACAAGCTCCTCCCGGACCGGACACAACTTGCATCACGGTGTATGTTCCAGTATCAGGGTAAACCCAAACCGGATTAGGATCTGTGGATGTTCCGTTGTCACCGAATTGCCAGAACCATTCTATTGTTCCTCCGGTAGAAGCATCAGTAAATGTAATGGTCGGGTTGCTGATGAATGCTGGCTGGGGACCATAAGTAAATCCGGCTATCGGTCCTGGAATTACGGTGATGTAATTCGCAAGCGTCATACTATCGCGACAACCTTCTGCAGAAATCGCGAGTAGCTCCACGGTATACGCACCTTGATCACCGTAACAATTTTGCGGGTTCTGTTGCGTTGAATAATTTCCATCGCCAAAGCTCCACTGCCATTGCGTGACTGTACTGTTTGGAACTGTTGACTGATCAGTAAAGTCTACACACAATGGAGAACATCCGGTAAGTGGAGTTCCTGAGAATGCAATAACCGGAAGATCGTAAACGATTGCATTGTACTGTGCAGTGTCAGAACATCCGAGAGAATCTGTGATCGTAAGAACAATTGGATATGTACCTGAAGTTGGATAGGTGTAACTGGTCGAATCAACGTTCGATGTATCGTTCGTGAGTGCTGGCATCCCGAAATCCCAGTGCGTCCAGGTAATCGGACCATTGCCCGGAATTAATTGTGAGCCCGTTGTTCCGAAAAGAACCGGATCTCCCGGACACGCACTTGTGCTGGTAATATTCGCAGTCGGACCTGGAACAACATTAACGGCAACCAGACCATTGGTAGTTGCAGCCGGATTGCCATTGTCGGTTCCTGTAATTGTAATGAGGTTGTAGCCAAGATTACTTTGCAGACCAACGAAGTATGCATTCAGGTTAACAGGATTTCCGGGAGCACTTCCGATAACCGTTAATCCAGTACCGGTTGTTGTTGCGGTTGCTGTTGTAAGTTGTCCGGCTTCCGGCGAAAGGAATTGCGCGTTGAGAATTAATGTGTCACCTACACACAAATCAATCGTATCGCAAACTTGTGCTGACTGCATGATCGGAGGAAGATTTCCGCCACCACCTGCGCTGCACACGTCAAGAAAAAACGATTGATTATCCAACCAACTCACTTGTGACGGCGGGCCGAAAGGTCCATTGTACAAAACACCCGGCTGATCGAAACGACCAAGCTGAATATAGTTTACGCCATCACCAAGGTTACATCCAACAGTTGCTGCCGTTCCCCCAAAACCGTTAACTCCACCCGATGCATCACCAGTAGTCCACTGCATATCGCCATAGCAAAAAGCACAGTTACTTCCCGGAGGCAAAAGTGGATCAGCTCCGTTAGTAATGATCAATTGAAAATCGTTCAGCTTATCGGTGTGCATGGAATAATAACCAACCGTCTGCCAGCGAACGATCAATGCTGAAGGAGTTAATTTGTAATACACCACTCCACTCGCCGCTGCACGTGTATCAACATCTGTCCAGAAAGGAGCAATCATGGAATACTGATTACTCGGAAATGGATTCGAAGAAAAAGTTCCGTAAGGAGAACCAAATGAAATATTTCCGTTGTTATTGATGTACGCAGTATTCATGATTTGTCCGTAGAAACAAAACACGAAAGGAAGTGGAATGCCCGGTGTAGATGAATCGTCGTTGCGATAATCCGGTGGTGTGCCGAACTGGAATGGTGCAACAGACCAGGTTGCATCAATCGGAATTATACATTGACAATTCGCAGGCGATTGAGGTGCTGGATTAGGCTGAACAATATTTCCCAACGGAACCGGCGTATTGTTGGTGCCGTCACCAATGAAATACAATCCATTGGTTAGCGCACCCGCCGATTTCAGAGAATCATACGTTGCAGGATGAATTGGTTGCGGACCAGAAGACTGAACAGCAGGATTCTGCGCCCTCAGTGACGAGAATGTACATAGCAAGAGAAAACCGAGTATCAGCTTTTTCATTTCTGTGTTTCTGTTAGTCCTGCATGATTAGCATCATTCAGGCACGCGTTGATTCTGGTTTGCCCCCAGCGGGCTTTGTCTAATGTTTGCCCGCATTAAACAGCCTCAAATCCAACTTGATCATAAAAGTACAAAAAACGGCCGTTTCCTCAGTCATCGGGTCAATTTAGATCAATACCGTGCTAAAACGTGAGCAACGTTTCAAAAGGTGCCTACGAATGAATTTTTCAATAGGCGTATTTGGCTGATTTTCGCGGGTTTTTCCTTGTGTACATTTGTGCGCTCACACGATTAGCTCAGCACACGTATGAAATCAATGGGATGGAAAAGTCACTTGTTGCAAACCGGTTTGCTCGCACTGCCTGTTTGCCTCAGCAACGTCGGCCACATTACGGTCGACCTTGCCGACAATTATTTCCTTGGATTGATGGCGAACAAAACAACTGCACAAGCTGCAATTGCACTCGCCGGTGCATTCTACATTTTCATTCTCGTGATGTTGATTGGTGTATCGTATGCGTTAACTCCGCTCGTTGCTGAGTTCAACGCAAAAGGCGAGAAAGAAAAAATCAAAACGCATTTACGTCATTCACTCATGCTCAATCTCGGGGCTGCAACCGTTTTGTTCGTGGTGTTGTGGCTCGGGGGATCATTGCTGAAGTATGCAAACAAACCGGAAGATGTAACTGTACTCGCTATTCAGTTTCTCGCTGTAACAATGCTGTCCATGGTTCCGCTCAGCGTGTTCTTTACATTCAAGCAATTTACAGAAGGAATGTCTGACACAAAAACTGCAGCGTGGGTCACAATAGCAGCGAACGTCGTGAACATCTTCCTCAACTACTGCTTGTGTTTCGGTGAATTCGGTCTTCCGGAGATGGGCGCAATCGGTGCTGCGTGGGCAACATTCATCAGTCGTTGTGCAATGGCTCTCGTGATGTTTTTATATGTGCGTTACAGCAGAAAATATTCGGAGTACAAATTGTCCTTCTTCACGGGAAAATACGAGAAGAGCATTTTCAAAACACAATTGAAAATCGGAATTCCATCAGGTCTCATGTTCGCTATGGAAGTCGCTGCATTCGCGGTACCAATTTTATTCATTCCGTCGGTAACGCAACTCGCCGCACATCGTGTTGCAATTAGTCTTGCAGCAATGACGTACATGATTTCAAGCGGTCTTGGTGCTGCTGCGGCTATTCGTGTCGGACATTTTGTAGGAACAAACGAGCGACTGGAAATGCGCAGAGCAGGTTTCAGTGCCATCATGTTGTCGTTCGCGTTCATGTGCATAGCCGCGCTCGCGTTTGTGCTGTTCAGACATTGGTTGCCTGCGCAATTCAACGATGAGCCCGCGGTGCTGAGCTATGCCGCAACGTTATTATTCATCGCTGCAGGATTTCAATTGTTCGATGGAGCACAAGTCACCGCACAAGGTGCTTTGCGCGGATTGAGAGACACGATCTATCCAGGCTGGGTTGCATTCATCGCGTACTGGATTATCGGCTTACCACTGAGCTATTTCCTTTGCATTCCAATGGGATTGGGTGCAATTGGCGTGTGGTATGGTTTCGTAGCAGGATTGGCTGTTGCGAGCTTCGGGTTTATACGGCGCTTTCACTTGCTGTCGAAGTAAAAGGAACGCGGATTTTTATTTCCGTTGTTTGCTAACGGCACGCTCGGATCAGTGAGGTAAACATGAACTTTTCATAGCTGGATCTCATGAGATACGTTTGAGTTTATCTCATAAGATCCATTATCCTGAATGTGAACCTTTCCGTACACATCCATAAAGACGCTGACACGCCTCGCACTTCAAAATCCGCGTTCCAATTAAGCCAGTTCAGGCACATAACGCTCCCGCAACACACGATCATGATGAATATGATGCCCCGCAATGAAAAACGCGAGCGCACGTGCTGAAGTGGGATTTCCGTTTGCAGTGCCCACGCGATCTGCTTCTTCTTCAGTCATGTGTTTGTATAACAACACCGTTCCTTCACGAACCACACCAAATTCCCGGGCGAGTTCAGTAAGTGTGCGAGCATTGAAAGATGCATTTGCAACGTAATCATCTTCTTCGAAACCGGGAAGATCTGCTTTCTCTCCGCGTGAAATACATAACGCGCGATAAGCGAGAATCCGCTCTGCATCGATCATGTGTCCCACAACTTGCTTGATGGTCCACTTCCCTGCTGCATACGCATGATCTTCCATTTCATATGGAACTTCCGAAAGAAGCACTTTGAAATCGAGCACTTGCGATTCGAGAACCTGCAATGGATTTTTTCCTTGCAGCAAATCAACATAGCGTTTCTGGTATTCGGTATACGTTCCGGCAGGTGGTGGTGCGATTACTTTCATGGTGGTACAGAGCTAGGTGAAGTGGCAGTGAAATTTACCATTAAGTTAAACACTTTTCGGGTACTCTCCTTTTCCCCCAAGAACTCCTTCGGAGAGAGGATTAGTGAGGCGCGAAAAAGTGGTTACGACAAACTCTTAAGTTCCTTTTTCACAAACTCCATCAATTCGCTCACATACGCAGGTGAGAAATCGAAGCGAATTCCTGCTGTCTGGAAAATTTCGCCGATTGTTTTGGAATAACCCAATTTCAACGCGTTCTCGTAATTGCGGATTGCCTGCGTTGGATTGTTACGGTACTCGCGCCACAATGCAACAGCACCGAGCTGAGCCATTCCGTATTCGATATAGTAGAACGGAACTTCGAAAATATGCAGTTGCTTTTGCCACGTGTAACCACGAATATGTTCAAATCCGCTCCAGTCGATCAGTTTAGATTCAAATCGATTGTAAGTTGTTCTCCACGCTTCTTCACGCGCTTCAAGGCTGTGATTCGGATTCTCGTACAACCAATGCTGATACTGATCGACACATGCAATCCACGGTAATCCGGAAATCACACGCTCGAGCTGATCGCGTTTCGCACGTCGTAGCTCTTGCGCATTCGGATAAAATTCATCCCAGGCATCCATTGTAATCAGCTCCATGGCCATGCTTGCTAATTCGCAAACTTCGGAAGGAGGATTCTTCATCTGATACAAGGGCAACGCATTCATGTGAAAAGAATGAAACGCGTGTCCGGCTTCGTGAACCATGGTCACTACATCCTGATGTGAATCTGCAGCGTTCATGAAAATAAACGGCGCACCACTAATCGGCATGGAATAATTGTAACCGCCGGGAGCTTTGTTCTTGCGCGAATCCAAATCGAAGTGTCCCATCTCTTTCATCAAGGCGATGGAATTTTTCCAGTCGGGATTCAGTTTGGAAAAAGCGGCAAGTGATTTGGAAAGAAGATCTTCTCCGCCATGAAATGGTTGCAAAGGAGGTTTACCTTCCGGATCAACTTCTTTGTCCCACGGACGCAATGAATCTTTCTTCATTAACTTTTTGCGCTCGGCATAGAGATCGTCCATAACCGGAACAGCATACTGTGCGATGGCATCATGAAAATTGAAGCAATCTTCTTTCGTGTAATCAAAGCGACCCAGAGCAGCAAACATGTAGTCCCGGTAATTTTCGAAACCACAATTCAATGCAACCTGATTTCTCACTGCAGCCAGCTCCGTAAAAAGCTGATCCAGTTTTACCCGGTCTTGTCCTCTGCGTGTCCACACTTTCTCCCACACCGATTTGCGAATTGCTTCGTCGGTATTGTTCAGCAATGAAAATGCCTGGGGCATCGTCAGCTCTTTTCCATCGAACTCGATACACTGATCGCCAGCAATTTTTCCATACTGCTGAGCGAGCTGATCGATTTTCGTGAAGAGCGGAATATTTACTTCGCGGTAAAGAGCGATATCGTTTCTTACTTCGCGCAGGTAAACAAAATATTTTTTAGGATCGAGTTGTGCTGTGAAATCACAAGCAACCAGTTTTTCATTGAGTTTCTGAAACCACGGAGCCGTTTTCGGATCGATCTCAGTCACGAAAAAATCATACGCCTGTTCAGCAGCTTTATCTGCAGTGTTGCATGTCGACTTCACATAACGCCATGCGAGTTCTTCGTGTAAAAGACATTCGAGCTCACTGTAGTTGATGAGCCATTGCTCCAGATCTACGACAGAACTGATTACTTCTTCTTCGAGCTTACGGAAAAACGGTTCAAGGTTCTCCCAAGTGTCTACGGAAAATCCTTCCGGGACAAACTTCGTGTGAAGCTTTACGCTGTCTGCAGTAAGCACGGCTAAAAAATTAGAATGTGTATGGAACTAAGCAGTTCCGCTCTTGCGAACTCCTGCAGCTTTCACTTTCGGCGCGTTTGATTTCGCCTGCTGCTTGGTCTGCACTTCATTCTTGATCACCGGCTTCTTCTCGTCGCCAAGGTTCAGTTTGTCTTCACCCTCTTTTTCTTCAGCCGTGAGCAATCCGGATCCGTGAAGAAGATTGTACCAGGTAAAAAGTTTCTTGATGTCGGAAGTGTGAACACGATCAGCGTCGTAATCAGGAATCACGGTCTTCATATACTCACGAAGTCCTTTTTCGTCGGTCGTTTTAGGATCGAGACACTTCTCACCTTTTTCTTTATCGAAAATCGCCTGCAGCGCATCCTTCAACGGCTTGTCTTCACCAGTTGTATAAATGCTGATGTCTGTAAGCGAGCTGATTTTATGCGAATTGAAAGCAGGAATACGCTTCTTATCAACAAGCGATTCGCAGATCACACCATTCTTGGTTTGTCCAACTACTTTGTAAAGACCCGGCATTCCGGCAATTGCTATAACTGTACTGATGTCCATTTGATCGAATTGATTTGTGCAAAGATAGGAAACTGTGGGAGATAGGAGTTGGAAGACCGGAGTGAAGAAATGAAGCAAAAAAGAGTCGTCCTGACTGTTTCCGGCCAGGACGACTCTTATGACTTTTTTACTTCATATACGCGTCCCCAATCTCCAAACTCACAACCGTAACGCGATAAGCTATTAATTCTAATGCGCGATGATCAGTCGGCGGGTAGTAACCGCTTTTCCAACCTGCATACGAACAATGTAAACGCCATCAGGCAAGTTAGCTGTATTCATCGTTTCGCGATAAGTTCCTGCTGCTTGTGCTCCTTGTGAAAGAACAGATACGTCACGTCCAGCAACATCTACAAGGCGGATATCAACGTTACTTTCTTCTGTAAGCATGTACGTGATTTCAGTCGAAGCGTTAGCCGGGTTCGGATATACATTGAACCCTGTATTATCGTTTACGATTGAAGCAGTTCCGGTCATCAGGTTCCAGTTGTTCTGTGCATCAACAGCACTTCCCTGAATATCTGCGAGGTCATCACCAGCAATCAGAGCGAAACCAACAACCACTGAATCACCAGCCATGATTGTGAAAGGTCCTGTGCTTACAACATCACAAACGTCGTTACCCGGAGTTGTAGCTGTTCCTGATTGCGCACGGTTTGTAGAAAGTGTTGTGAACTTCTCCGCGTTGTCGTAACCATCAAACATATTCACACCGCCATTACCTCCGTTGGTATTGTCAATAGCGTAGTGGATGAATGGTCCGTTTGAAAGAAGCTTCACACCTGCGTAAGTACCATTTGCACCTGAGTAGTAGCAGTAACCCATGCGGTTCGTGTTATCTACGTCACCTTTGTTCGATCCGTACGTGGTTGCGTCAATATCCCAATCCGAGAAAATACCAGCATAAACGTTGCTGATTGTAGAAGCGCCCGTGTTGCGGATTACATACTTAACCATTACATATTTGCTGCTCGCTGGTGCTGTCCACGCATAAGCATAGTGATGAACAGAAACAGGAAGCGGGCTTGCGGATGCGCCATCTGTGAAAGTTCCTTCAACATCCATATCCGAAACAGTTGCCGGAACGTTCTCATGAACAGTTACCGCCGACTGAAGATCAACATCAGGTGCTGCTGCACCACGTGCCATGTCGCGCACATTGCTTGATGTTCCAACCATGAAGCTGCTTTCATATAGTAAGCTCATGTTGTTGTACTGGAATCCGAGGCCCTGGAACGGAGCTGCTTGTGTATTGTAACCGATCAATCCTTTAGAAGTGATTGAAGTTGAAACCGCATTGATTGCAACGTTGATGTAGTCCACGTTCACAACGATGTCGAAATACTGGGTTGTGCTCCATGCTACATCAGTTAATGTAATGCTCAAAGTGATCGTTTGATTGAGCGGAGCATTTGAGTTGATCTTGATTGTGAACGGATCAGGATTGTGTCCTACGCTCGCCATTGTTGCAATTGCACCCGGGGTTGTCGTGTTGTCAAGAATCGTAACGAATCCACCAGGAGTTACCACCGCCATTGTAGCAGTAAGATTTGTTGTGGCTCCGAGGTAATTCATGAAATCTCCGGTGCAGCGAACTGTATCGCCGATTACAAATACATTATCGTTATTGTCATCCAGAACACGGTTGAGATAAGCAACAGAAATGCTTGCCGGATCTGTCAACGCACGGTAGAGGTTAACACGACCTTTACCCATCTTGTTCGGGTAGCTTGTGTTTGCTCCAACAACATCAGATGTCATTTTCAAGCGCTCACCAGCCTGCAGGCAATTGTAAGCAGGATAGAACGCACGCACTACAGCAAGAGCGCCGGCACAAACAGGAGCAGCCATTGATGTTCCGCTGTTCGGGAAGTAACTATTGTTCGTCCACGTTGCAAGAATGTTTGATCCTGGTGATGCAATATCTACCGTGTAGTTGTAGTTAGAGAATCCTGATTTACTATCGCTTGAAGTTGTAGATCCAACGCTCATCACTTTATCGAGTGCTGCCGGATAAAAAGCTTCATCCAATCCGTTGTTCCCGGCTGCTGCAACTACAATAGCGTCACAGTTGTTCGTAGAGTAATCAATAATCGATTGCTCGAATGGTCCGGCACCAGCTCCACCCCATGAACAGTTGATTACATCACATCCATGATCGGCTGCATATGTAATTCCCTGATACGATGCAGTGAGTGTTCCGCCCGCGTCAGCAATTTTCACCGGAAGGAATTTGCATAGGAAACCTGTTCCGCACACATTTCCGCCTCCGTTCACTTCTGCTGATGCACAACCACTCACGTGAACGCCGTGGTTATTCCCTTGCCATGTTGCATCGTTGTCATTCATTGCAACATCCCATCCGCGGTAGTTGTTTGCGAATCCGTCACCGTCATCATCACCACCTGATAAAGGATCAGCAGTGTTGTACTGAATCTGGTTTACGAGATCACTGTGTGTGTATTCTGTACCCGTATCAACAATACCAATGGTAATTGAAGTACTGCCCGGACTGATGTCCCAACCTGAAGTTCCGGCTCCGGCAGCTGCAATTTTTGTGAGATGATACTGTGATCCCGACTGTGAATCTGTTGGTGTGAACTCAACCTTCGGAATGTAATAAGGCTGTGCATACTCGAAATAACCAAGGCGGTAAAGCTTACCGATTGCGTTGGTCAGTGGCAAAGCACTTGTATAATGAATTACGTAGATCAATGAAATATCTTCCATTGGTGCACCCCATTCATTCACCGATTTAGTTGGTGATTTGTGAAGCGGGAACATCTTCTCTACACGGTCAGCGCCGATCATCAGGAAGAAATCATTTAGGGCTGGAATGCTGATTCCGTTAGTTCCGCATGCGTTGCGATATTCCGGCAGAACATTAACGATGATCGTATTTGACATATACTCATCGGGCTGCATTTTTTCCAGCGGAGTGAACGCAGGATTTTGTGCCAACGGTGCGGCAAATGATGCTACAGAAGCAGCAATGCCTGCAAGTAGTGCAAGGGTACGTGTTGTTTTCATGATTTTAATTAAGGTGGTGGCGTGCGTATTTGAAGGTCCGAATTTAAGCATTCAGAGGTGTGAATCAAAGTATTAGGGCAATTTAAAGGCGAATTCCATACGCGTTCAAAACATATTACAAAGCCTGACACAACCTAGACAAATTCCGCTATTTTCGCGGTCTCTACTCACCCAACTAAACTGTTATTCAACTCATGAAAAAAATTTTACTCTCCGTATCTGTGATTGCAATGTCGGCAGTGACATTGAACTCACAGGTAATTTTCAGTGAAGATTTTGATGGTATCGGGGGCCCAACAGCGGGCGGCGCCGGTACGTACACTTTCCCGAGCGGATGGTTTCTGCGCAACGTAGATAATGGCACTCCAGCCGCAAACGTATCGTACGTAAACGAAGCATGGGAACGCCGCGAAGATTTCAACTTTAACGTGGCAGATTCATGCGCATTCAGTACTTCATGGACTTCACCTGCAAGTACAGCAAACGATTGGATGTGGACTCCATTGATCGGGCCACTTCCTGCTGGCACAACCATCAATTGGAATGCTGTTACGTATGACGCGTCATATCCCGATGGCTATGAAGTTCGTGTTATGGTGGCAGCTTCAGGACCTCCAACCGGTGGAACTGGCGTAATTGGTAACCAGATAACCAACTCGACTCAGATTTTCAGCATTGCAGCTGAGAATACAACGTGGACAGCTCGTTCTGCGAGTCTCGCAGCTTACGCAGGTCAGTCTGTTTACATCGCATTCCGCAATAATTCTACGGATGAATTCCTGTTGCTCATCGACGACATCCTCGTGAGTGCTCCAGTGGTGAACGACGCAAGACTGAGCGTGCTTGATACGGTTACGCCTTATACAATCGTACCACTCGATCAAACTCAGCCGCTTAATTTCTCTGGCGATTTAATGAACAACGGTTCTAATACACTTACTGGCGTGTACGTATCTGTTGACGTATACGATTCAGGTAACAACATCGTATACACTGCAAACAGTGCGACAATTACCTCACTTGCTCCTGCCGCTTCTGCTGCATGGACAATCAGTGGCTATGACCCTGCAATCGTAGATTTCTATGATGCGAGATTTATCGTGCATCATTCAGTTGCGGATCCGAATCCAACTAACGACTCCCTGTTCTGGGGAGGCTATTTGGTTGATGATAGTATTTATGCGCGCGACGATGGTACGGTTACTGGCGGCTTAGGAATTGGCGCTGGTAACGGTGGCTATCTCGGTCAGGATTTCGAAGTGGTAAATGTTGATATTCTTACTCAGATAATGGTTTATGTAACGGCTGGTTATACCGGGGAGCCGATGGCTGCAGTTGTTTGGAACATGTCAGGTGGAGTACCTACCACTATTGCATTCTCTACTGATACTATTCTGTATCCTGATGATTCTGCAGATGTATACTTCCTTCCGATTTACAATGGACCTGTGATGGTGAATCCAGGCGAATATGCAGTGACTTTTGTTGAATTCGATTCAACCATGCAATTAGGAAACACGATGGGCATTTTTAGTGCGGGACACACGTGGGTTAATTGGCCTACAATTCCTGGTGGAACGTGGGCTAACATCGAGACTTTCGGTCCTGGATTTGCGCGCGCTCAGGTTATCCGTCCGATCTTCGGAGATGTTTGTTTGGACAACATGGCGACCGCAAGCAGCACGCAGGCATCCTGCATTTCGTGTGCTGATGGTTCTGCAATGGTAACAACATCCGGAACAGATGGTTCTCTTACGTATTCGTGGTCGCCATCGGGTGGTAATGCTGCAACAGCAACCGGACTTCTGACCGGATCATACATCATTACTGTAACTGATGGATTTGGTTGTGTAACGATGGACACTGTAACTGTTGGTTACGACATCTGCGGCTTGTTCACATCAACTACAACTTCTGCGGATGCGACTTGCGGTGTTTGTCCTGACGGATCAGCACAGGTTATTCCAGCTGGCGGAAATGGTCCTTTGACTTACGTTTGGAGTAACGGTGGAACTTTTGATACAATTCAGAACGTGTTGCCAGGCACTTACACGGTAACAATTACTGATTCTCTCGGATGCGTTCGCGTTGATTCAGTTGTTGTAAACTTCAGCACAGATATCGCTGGCATTAACGCTCCGGGTGCAATTTCAATGTTCCCGAATCCATCGAATGGTATTTTCCAGGTGAATGTAAACCTTGCTACATCTTCTGACCTAACGGTATTTGTGGTCAACACACTTGGAGAAGTGGTTGCGACAAAAACTGTGAATGGAATTCAGAATGGTCGTATCGACATGAACGTTGATCTTGCTGCAGGCACTTACAGCTTGCACGTGCGTTCAGCAGATACTGAGAAAGTAATTCCGATTACAATTCAGTAGTAATCTGAAATCATAAAGTAAAAAACGGCTTGCAGAAATGTGAGCCGTTTTTTATTTATACGCTGGAAGTTCTTCAAGAAAATTCCACGATTGTGTTTCGTGGTTCATCGTGCAGCAGAAGTGTCGCAATCCGTTCGTGAGCAGAAAGTACTTTGCACCAACTGTGAGGTTATAGCGTGCAGCCTGATCGAACAGGTCCTGTGTAATGTTAACATCGGGCGATTTACATTCCACAATCACTAATGGATTCGCGCTATTGTCGTGACAAATAATATCGCACCGTCGCTGCAGACCGTTCACCTTAATCTGCTTTTCAACTGCCATGAGAGAAGCGGGATAATTCTTCGTCTCCTGCAGCCACATCGCAACGTGCTGACGAACCCATTCTTCGGGAGTTAACGCAACCCACTGTTTACGGATTGCATCGAAAATTTCTTTCGAGGCAGAAGTTTCCCGTACACGGAATTCATAGGTTGGAAAATTCAGTCCTGACACGTCCCAAACTTACACATTCCCCATGCCTCCTCCCCCATCCCGATTTCCTATCTTTGGCTTAACCCTATGAAAAGCAAACAAGAAATTGTGGCGAATTGGCTGCCACGCTACACCGGAATCCCGCTCACTGGTTGGGGCAAATATATTTTGCTGACCAACTTCTCGAATTACGTGAACATGTTCGCCGAATGGAACAATGTTCCTGTTCACGGAACCGATAAGCCGATGATGAGTGCGCATGCCGGTGGAATTTCCATTATAAATTTCGGAATGGGAAGTGCCTCTGCTGCTACGGTTATGGATCTGCTTTCTGCTATCAAACCCGAAGCAGTTTTGTTTCTCGGTAAGTGCGGTGGTTTGAAAAAGAAAAATAATATCGGCGATTTGATTCTTCCAATCGCTGCCATCAGAGGTGAAGGAACCAGTGATGATTATTTTCCACCTGAAGTTCCTGCGTTACCTGCATTCAGTATGCAAAAAGCAATTTCAACAACCATCCGAAATTACAATTGCGATTACTGGACCGGAACAGTTTATACTACCAACCGTCGCGTGTGGGAACATGACACGGAGTTCAAAGAATATTTGCGAACAACCCGCGCAATGGCAATCGACATGGAAACTGCAACTATTTTCACAGTTGGATTCCATAATGAGATTCCAACCGGTGCGCTTCTACTCGTTTCCGATCAACCCATGGTTCCTGAAGGTGTTAAGACTGAGGAAAGTGACCGGAAAGTAACTGCAGAATTTGTTGAACGCCAGCTCAAAATTGGTGTTGATTCTCTGAAAGAGCTTATCAACAATGGACTTACGGTGAAGCACCTGAAGTTTTAATGGTTGATAACTGATTGATGATGAGTGATTGTACATCAGATATCAGTCAGCCGCTATCCGTTATATTTGTGTGTGGAACACAAGGAAATCCTGGGCGATCTTAAGAAAAAGAAATACAGTCCCGTGTATTTTCTCATGGGAGAAGAACCGTATTTCATCGACCTGATTTCAGATTACGCGGAGAAGCATATCCTTGACGAAACCGAGCGTGAATTCAACCTCCAGGTTTTGTATGGTCGCGATGTGGACGTGGAAACAATTGTGAGCGAAGCCAAGCGTTACCCGATGATGAGCGACAAGCAGGTTGTGATTATCAAAGAGGCGCAGAACATTCGTAATATCGAAGCGCTCGAAGCATATGTTGCGTCTCCACTCGATTCAACATTGCTCTTCATCTGTTACAAATACAAAACACTCGACAAGCGCAAAACATTTCCAAAGACGCTCGCGAAAAAAGGTGTGTTGTTTGAATCTAAGAAGCTCTATGACAATAAAGTTCCCGATTGGATCAGCGGATACCTGAAAGAGAAAAACTACACCGCGAGTCCGAAGGCCACTGCATTGCTCACGGAATACCTTGGTGCTGATCTGGGCAAAATTGCAAATGAGCTCGACAAGCTGATGATCAACCTGAAAGAAGGAGCGGAGATTACTCCGGATCATATTCAGAATAATATCGGCATCAGCAAAGACTACAACACGTTTGAGTTGACAGCGGCTTTGGGAAAGAAAGACATTCTGAAATCGAACCGCATTGTAAATTATTTCGCGGCAAATTCAAAAGATCATCCGTTTCCGGTAACGATCACAACCTTGTATGGTTACTTCGTAAAACTCCTTCAGTATCATTTTCTGCAGGACCAATCATCAGCCAATGCAGCGAAAGTGCTGGGAGTCAATCCGTATTTCGTGAAAGATTATGTAGAGGCTTCGCGCAATTTTGCTCCGCGTAAAATCAAAGAGATCATCAGCGCGCTTCGCGAATATGATTTGCGCTTCAAAGGATTTGATAATCTATCGGCTGACGAAGGCCAGTTACTGAAGGAAATGGTTTACAAGATTCTGCATTAGTAAACCAGCCGAATCCAGAAACTATCTTGAGTTCCGACGGTCGTCCGGGTTCACTGAACGATACTCGAACGGAATGTCCATGATTTCGGAAAAGGTTTCTCCGTGATCTTTCATCTCTTCGTCGTCGCTGAAATATTCCCACATCACAGTTACAGGAATCTGCTTCTGATCTTTCACCGTACGGAGATAATCGAGGAACGCTTTGGATGAAAGCGTGTTCATGTATTCAAGACGGAACGTGAAAGCTACTTGCTCTACCTGTTCCGGATTGAGTGTATTTAATAAATCTTCCAGCGGCTTAAAATGCATGTATGCATTTTCCGGAATACTTACCCCTGAAATAAGGATCTTCCAATCCTTTTCATCCACATCCACCAAGGGTGTATGCTTTGTTGGCGCTATTCTCATAAAATCTTCGGTCGTGTTTGCCTTGGGGTAGACGTGGCAAAATTAACATTCGAAACGTCTTTTCAAATTAGAGTTTGCGATATTTGACACAATCCAATGTTAATTGCATGAACTACTGGCTCGTTAAATCAGAACCATTCAAATATTCCTGGGAGAAATTCACTGCAGACGGAAACGCCGTGTGGGATGGAGTCCGGAATTACGCTGCGCGACTACACCTGCGCGCAATGAAAAAAGGTGATCTCGTACTGTTTTACCACAGCAATGAAGGCAAAGAAGTAGTCGGTATTGCTAAAGTGGCTAAAACGGCCTACCAGGATCCAACTACCGAAGAGGATTGGAGCGTGGTCGATCTGAAACCGGTGAAAAAACTGAAGAAATCAGTTCCTCTTTCCGACCTGAAAAAGGAAAAAATGCTTGCGCAGGTCCCGCTTATACGCATCCCGAGATTAAGTGTGATGCCATTGACCGAACCTGAGTTTTCGAAGATCGTAGAGATGGGATCGCTTTAAATCTAAGGTTTAAGCTAGCCTCCTGCCGACTGATTTCTGCCACTTGTCAATTCCCCGACGAATATCGATTCGGAAACCTTACTTTTGGCACCTCTTATATCAGACCAAAATGCGCAGGTTTTTTATCTCTTTTTTAGCTCTATTTCTCTTCTCAGTTTCGGGATTCGGCCAAACGGCAACTATTCGTGGAACGGTGTACAGTGAAAGTACCGGAGAAGCTGTTCTATTCGCACTCGTATTCCTCGAGGGAACTTCGTATGGAGTCCAAACCGATGTGAATGGATTCTATTCGCTTACAAAAATTCCTGCCGGAACATACACACTGGCTGCGCAACAGGCCGGTTACGAACCGCAAAAAATACTGATCACTGTTAAAGCAGGTGATATTGTAACGCAGAATCTCACGATCAAACCACGCATTATGAAAGTGGTTGAGATTTCCGATTCAAGAACAGAGAAAGTTGAAAATCCTGCTGTTGGTAAAACAACTATGGATCGTAAAGACATCAATCGCGTAGTTGCTATTGGTGGTGTTGCCGATATCGCTCAGTCGGTACAGGTGCTTCCGGGTGTTGTAAGCTCGGGTGACCAGGGCGGACAACTTTACATTCGCGGTGGTACGCCGATTCAGAACAAAGTATTACTCGACGGAATGATCATCTACAATCCATTCCACTCCATCGGTCTTTTCTCTGTATTTGATACTGACATCATCAAGAATATGGACGTGTACACCGGTGGTTTCAATGCGGAGTATGGCGGTCGCGTTTCTTCGGTAATGGACATCACAACACGTGATGGAAACCGCAAAAAGTTCGGAGGAAAAATCACAGTATCTCCTTTCGGTTCTAAGCTCATGATTGAAGGTCCAATTCAGCGCATGAACGATTCTTTGGGACGTGGTTCAATCAGCTACATGCTTTCAGCAAAGAACTCTTATCTCCAGCAAACTTCGAAAGTGTTTTATAAATACGTTGACACCAACGGACTACCCTTCAACTTCGCCGATTATTACGGAAAAGTTTCCTTCAATGGCACATCTGGTTCACGCTTGTCATTGTTCGGATACAACTTCAATGACCGTGTAAACCGCTACAAAGGTTCTGCCGATCTCAATTGGAAATCGTGGGGCTTCGGAAGTGCATTTCAGGTAGTACCGTCAGGATCAACAACACTGATCCGCGGAAACTTTGCGTATTCGAGTTACATCATCAGTATGTTGGAGGATAATTACTCTCCGCGAACAGACTCCGTTGATGGATTCAACCTCGGCCTGAACTTCACATATTTCCAGCGTAAGAACGTTGTAAATTATGGAATTGAAGTACTGGGATATAAAACCGTTTTCGAGTTTGAGAACAGTGTACATCGCAAAATTGGTCAGACAGAAAACACAACCGAGTTCGCGGCATACCTGAAGTACAAGTGGGTGTCACGTGATCTGGCAAAAGACTCGCTGAAGAGCCGAACACTCGTTCTTGAACCTGGTTTCCGGATTCACTATTATGCGTCCCTGTCGAACGTTTCTCCCGAACCACGATTGGCATTCAAGTACAACCTGACTGACAAAGTTCGTTTACGCGGTGCATTCGGAATGTATTCGCAAAACCTGATCGCTGCAACATCTGACCGTGACGTAGTAAACCTGTTCTACGGAATTCTTTCAGGATCAAACAACCTTCCACGCACATTCACCAATGAAGATGGACAAGTTGTTGATGTAACGCACAAACTCCAGAAAGCGAACCACTACATCTTCGGTATTGAGTGGGATCCGATTGACTCTACGCAAAAATTCGGCAACCTTGAATTCACGGTTGAAGGTTACCTGAAAGATTTCACTCAGCTGACAAACATCAACCGTAACAAACTTTACGAAGACACGGAAGACAACGCTGATCAGCCAGACATTCTCAAGAAAGATTTCATCATTGAAACTGGCCGCTCTTATGGTGTTGATTTCGTGATGAAGTATACGTACGGAAATTTCTACCTGTGGACTGTTTATTCGCTTGGATATGTAAAGCGTTGGGATGGTTTGCAGACTTATCGCCCGAACTTTGATCGTCGTCACAACGTGAATGTGGTGAGCTCTTATATTTTCGGCAAAGACGATAACTGGGAAGTGGACGTACGGTGGAATTTCGGCACTGGATTCCCTTTCACACCAACACAAGGATTCTACGAAAGCCTAAGTTTCGACAACATCACGACCGATTACATGACTCAGAACGGTGATATGTCAATTCTTTACGGTGACCTGAACTCTAAACAATTACCAACTTATCACCGAATCGATATTACGATCAAGAAATGGTGGGAATTCAGCGAGTTCTCGAAATTGGAAATCGCGGCAGGTTGCACGAATGCTTACAATCGTGCGAACGTATTCTACTTCGATCGTGTTGCTTATAAGCGAGTTAACCAGTTGCCGATTATGCCTAGCTTGTCGATGAACTACTCCTTTTAGGAAATAGGAAATAGGCGATAGGTAATAGTCTGGTGATTACGTAAATAATACAGGCGATGGTGAAAACTGTCGCCTTTTTCATTCATGGAACATACTTCCGGATCGTTCCACGATTTTAGCTGACAAATCATCGTTTATCTATTGCCTATCGCCTATTTCCTATTGCCTAATTCCGTAACTTTGAATCCCGGTTATCGTCTGTAATTTCTCATGTCTTCAACTAAGTACATCTTTGTAACCGGGGGTGTTTCCTCCTCTTTAGGTAAGGGTATTATCTCGGCATCACTTGCAAAATTATTGCAGGCGGCTGGTCATTCTGTAACCATTCAGAAGCTCGATCCTTACATCAACGTCGATCCCGGAACGTTGAATCCGTATGAACATGGAGAATGTTATGTTACTGATGATGGTGCAGAAACCGATCTTGACCTTGGTCATTACGAGCGTTATCTGAACGTCAACACATCGCAGGCAAACAACGTTACCACCGGAAGAATTTACAAGACTGTTATCGAGAAGGAACGCAGAGGCGACTATCTCGGAAAAACGGTACAGGTAATTCCGCATATCACCGATGAAATCAAACACCGCGTTCGTCAACTCGGCAATACTGGTCAGTACCAGATTGTAATTACAGAAATTGGCGGAACTGTGGGTGACATAGAATCACTTCCATACATCGAGGCTGTTCGTCAATTGAAATGGGAAATGCCGAAAGATGTAATCGTGATTCACCTTACACTTATTCCGTATCTCACTGCATCCGGCGAACTGAAAACGAAACCCACACAACACTCTGTAAAGATGTTGCAGGAGTTTGGTATCACTGCTGATGTGCTGGTGTGTCGTACGGAACACGCACTGAATTCAGAATTACGTCGTAAGCTCGCTTTGTTCTGCAACGTTGAAAGCAGCGCAGTAATTGAAGCGCGCGACGCGAAAAGCATTTACGAAGTTCCGCTTCTGATGGAGAAAGAAAAACTCGATCAGGTTGTGCTTCACAAACTCGGATTGCCACAAGACAAGCTTGCTGATCTTACGAAGTGGAAAGATTTCGTTCACCGTTTGTACAACCCGAAAACAGAAGTGAACATTGGACTCATCGGAAAATATATTGAGCTGAAAGATTCGTACAAGTCAATTGCTGAAGGTTTTATTCATGCCGGAACTGCAATTGAGTGTCGCGTAAATATTCAGTGGATTCACTCCGAGAGTCTCACGGAAGAAAACGTGAAAGAAAAGCTTGCTGGTTTATCCGGAATTCTTGTTGCACCAGGATTTGGTCATCGCGGAATTGAAGGAAAGATTGCTGCTATTCGTTATGCGCGTGAGAACAACGTTCCATTCTTCGGAATCTGTTTGGGAATGCAGTGCGCTGTAATTGAATTTGCACGTAACGTTCTTGGATTGACCGGAGCTCACTCTACAGAAATGGATGCTTCTACTCCTGCACCAGTAATTGATTTGCTGGAAGCACAGAAGAAAGTCACACACAAAGGCGGAACAATGCGCCTGGGTGCGTATCCATGCGAAGTTGTCGAGAACTCTATTGCATCTTCTGTATACGGGAAAAAGATTGTGTACGAACGTCACCGCCACCGTTACGAATTCAACAACGAGTATTTGCGCGATTTCGAAAAAGCAGGAATGGTTGCAACCGGAATTAATCCCGAAGGCGGACTCGTTGAGATCGTAGAAATCAAATCACATCCGTATTTCATCGGTGTTCAGTTCCACCCGGAGTACAAGAGCACAGTTGAAAATCCGCATCCGTTGTTTTTAGGATTCGTGAAGGCAGCTGTGGGAATCAACAGTACTGCTACCCCTGCACGCGCAGAAAAATAGTACGCGGATTGCGCGGATTAACCGGATCAATTTCCACTCGATTTTATTTGTTGTTCATTGAACATTGAGCGTTGAGCGTTGCTCATTTACACTCCTGCACACGTGTGAAGTAAAGTTTCAGTGGGCAATGTTCAGGGGGCAAGTGTCAAGTAAATGTAAAAAGAAAGCCCTCTGTGGGGTACAGAAGGCTCTTGTGCAGGGGTTCCAAATCTATTCGTAATCAGGTTTGCCGCCCGTCATTAAAATTTTATCCTAATCCAATGTACACCACTACTGAGCCGGAGATTTGTCTGCTTAGGTAACGGTACACGCGAATGAGGGAACGGTATGGCCAGACCGGACAAAACCACGACAAAACCTCTATTTCGTGGCTAAAACTGCCACTTTATCGAAGACATCAGACGAGATTTCGAGAGCGAACGGTTCGTAAGCAATCAACAAATCCATGATGTGATTGCGGTCGGGTAGGATTTTCGCCTCGTATTCGCTGAGTTC
This sequence comes from Flavobacteriales bacterium, assembly GCA_040377305.1. GTDB lineage: Bacteria > Bacteroidota > Bacteroidia > Palsa-965 > Palsa-965. The sequence continues at coordinate 44,764 of JBEIPA010000001.1, forward strand.
ATACCGCGCCCCGATTTTTCTGATCTCCGTGAACTTGGTTGGACTATCAATACGAATCCACGTCAACCCGTTAGTGTACATGCGGTAAACTGGAAATTCGAAGTCATTCAGATTCATCATGATTTATTTCTCCGCAACAACCGATTACCCCGAACTGAGAACCCAGAACTGAGAACCGTTAGCTTTGCAAAGCTATGCAATCCTTCATCGGCAATACTGCAGAATATATTCTGGAAAAATATTCCAATCCGGAAGAACTCTGTGTTGTAATGCCGAACAAACGCGCGGGATTGTTTCTTAAAAAAGAAATTGCTTCACGTCTCCACAAACCAACGTGGTCGCCACATATAACTTCTATTGAAGATTTTGTTTTCACAATTTCCGATTTGCAGATTGCGGATAGTTCGGAATTGTTGCTCACACTATTCAGGCTGGTGAAGAAAACAAAAGGCCACGAAGAAGATCGCTTTGAAGATTTCTGCAAATGGGCGCCCTCCTTGCTCACAGATTACAGCGAGATCGATATGTGGATGGCAGATCCCAAAAGTCTATTCTCCAACCTAGCCGACATCAAGGAAATTGAGAATTGGAGTTTGGGTGAAGAACATCTCACTGAGTTTCAGAAAAAATATCTGCACTTCTGGGATCAGCTCGGCAACTGGTATTTCGCTTTGCGCAGTGAAATGCTTGCGAAGAAGAAAGCATGGATCGGGCTTGCGCATCGTATCGTGGCGGAAGATATTGCGCATAACAACAAGCTCAATCAGTGGAAGCATATTGTGTTTGCCGGATTCAATGCATTAAGCAGCACGCAAGAGAAAATCTTTTCCGTGCTTAGTGCAACCGGGAAAGCGAAAATACTTTGGGATGCCGATCGCTATTACCTCGAAGATCCGCTGAATGAAGCCGGATTGTTTCTGCGCCGACAACGTGAAAAATTCTTCGGAGCAAAATCAGAAAGCGATTTTCAGCACGTAACGGATAATCTCGCAGGATCACCGAAGAATATCACGTTGATTGCTGCAGCCCGAAACGTGTCGCAAGCAAGAGCCGCGGCAACTTTCCTCACTGAGCAAGGAAAAGAATTTGTTGCTGATGAAACGGCTGTGGTACTCGCTGATGAATCTTTGCTGATTCCGGCGCTCAACGCCCTGCCACAACGTTTCACCGATGTGAATATCACGATGGGTTATCCGATGCGGAGCACACCGGTGTATACACTGCTGCAGATCGTCTTCTCGCTACAGGAAAACGCAGAACGCTTCGGAATATATTCCCGTGAGAAAGAACTGAAATTCTATCACCACGATATCATCCGCTTGTTGCGTCATCCTTACTTCATCGCAACTTCGAAGCATCCCGATTCATTGATTGAAGTCATTCGCCAGATCGGCAGAAGAAACCTCACGTTCGCAACGGCCTCCCGATTGAAGGAAATCGGTGGAGAACACTTTCAGCACTTACATTGGTTTAAGCCGTGGAAGGATGCTAAGGACTGCATTGCACAGCTACGGGAATTAATTGAAGAGCTCCGGAGTGAATTCGCCAGAAGAGACGAAGCTTCTCTGGATGTGGAGTATCTCTATCAGTTTCATCTCGCCCTGAATAAAATCACGACTCTCATTGGCGACTCTCCGGAATTTTCGAATGTAGCGGCAATAAAAGCGTTGATACTTCAGAATTTCGGGTCAGGAACAATTCCCTTCTCCGGTGAGCCACTCGCGGGATTACAGGTGATGGGAATGCTCGAAACACGCTGTCTCGATTTTAAAAATGTAATTGTGGTTTCTGCCAATGAAGGTGTTTTACCTTCGGCAGGTTCACAGCATTCGTTCATCATGTATGACTTGCGCAAAGCATTCAGTCTCCCGGTTCACCAGGAACGGGATGCATTGACCGCTTACAACTTCTATCGCCTGTTGCAACGCGCTGAAAATATTTGTCTCGTCTACAACACCGATCAGGACGGAATTGGTGCGAAAGAGAAGAGCCGGTATGTTTCTCAGATTGTATATGAATTACCGAAGCAAAACAAGCTGGTCAACATCAAACATCTCATCGCAGGTGCAGAGCTTGATGCAAGCGGTTTCTCGAAAACAATTTCAATCGAATCTTCCCCGGAAATCGCTGATCTGGCCGCAAAGAAAGCGCTGGACGGTTTTTCTCCTTCTCTCATCAACTTGTTTCGCGAGTGTCGCCTGAAATTTTACTTCCGTTACATCGCCGGACTGAAAGAACTGGACGAAGTAGAAGAAAGTGTTGATCAGAATATGCTTGGCACCATCATGCACAAAGCACTGGAGAATTTGTATCGACCTTTCGTTGGAGTTGCACTTTCTCCCGAAAATCTCGAAGCGATGAACAAGCTCGTTTCTCCGGAAGTACTGAATGCGTTTAAGCGAGAATTTCCCGATGAAGAAGCTGATCGTGGAAGAAATCACCTTGCACGAAAAATTGCTACGCGTTACATCACGCAATATCTCGAACAGGAAAAAGATCGGATTGAATCGCAGCTCGCGAAAAAAGTCAGCAACACCGTACTGGGGCTGGAAGAGGTCCTTACATACGAATCAACCATCGGAAGCAAAACTGTTTTGTTCAAAGGCAGCGCTGATCGTATCGACGAGATGAACAAAGCCATTCGCATTATCGATTATAAAACCGGAAATGTCGATGATAAGGATGTGAAGATTGACGACATCGCCTTGTTCACCACCACCGACGACAAAGGCAAAGCATTTCAGTTGATGATGTATGCATGGCTCTATCTCAAATCAAGAAATGAGAACGCAGCAGTACAACCCGGTTTGATTTCTTTCCGCAGAAAAGACAAACGTTTGCTGGAACTGAAAACACCAACCGGAAATTTCCTCAACATGAAAAACATTGCAGGGTTCGAAGAGGCGCTGTTTGCAATCACGGAACAGATTTTATCGCCCACTACTACGTTTGATCAAACACCCAATGTGCAAATGTGCCGGACTTGCGAGTTTAATCAGATTTGCAGGCGTTAGTTTGCCTGCGGCGCTTACCACGGCGACACGGTGAAACGGCGAAAATGCTGCACGTCCATTACTCAACCGGAGGACACGGGGTATTGAAGTGAATCGCCGAATCTCGCCGCACCTCCGGCTGGGAATCAACCATCAACACTAAGAAAACGCCGTAACGCCGCATCGCCGTGGTAAGCCGGCTGCAAGCCATGCGCGTTAATCCTTAACTTTGTTGTGTATGTCATATTCCTCTCTCGAACAATGTTTATTGGAACTCGAAGCGAACAAAATGCTCGTTCGTATCAAGGAGGAAATCGATCCCAATCTGGAGATGGCGGCATTGCACATGCGTGTGTGTGAACAAGGTGGTCCTGCATTGCTTTTTGAGAATGTGAAAGGAACTTCTTTTCGTTGTGCGTCCAACATTTTCGGAACCAAAGAACGTGCTGCTTTTATTTTCCGCGATGGAATTAAGAAAGTACAACGCATGGTTGAAGTGAAATCGGATCCTGCTTCCATTCTCCGGAAACCATTCAGCAATCTCGATGTTCCGTTCACTGCGTTAAAAGCATTGCCGAAGAAGAAGTCAAGCGGACCTGTGATGTTTGGAGAAACGACAATCGACAAACTTCCGCTGATCAAACATTGGCCGATGGATGGTGGTGCATTCGTAACGCTGCCTATTGTTTACACCGAAGACATTGACAATCCCGGGGTCATGCAATCAAACATTGGCATGTATCGCATACAATTGAGCGGGAACGAGTATAAGCTCAACAAAGAAATAGGCTTGCATTATCAGTTGCATCGCGGCATTGGAGTACATCAATCGAAAGCGCATGCCAGGAATCTACCGTTGAAAGTTGCGGTGATTGTTGGCGGACCACCATCGCTCACATTTGGAGCAGTGATGCCTTTACCCGAGGGACTTTCGGAGTTGACATTCGCCGGAGTACTCGGCAATCGCAGAATTCGTTACACACAACAGAATGGATTTTCGTTCGCAGCAGATGCCGACTTTGTAATCACCGGAGAAGTTCGCACCGGCGAAAATAAACCGGAAGGTCCGTTCGGCGATCACTTAGGATATTACAGCCTCGCGCACGATTTTCCGGTGATGCGCGTGAACAAAGTTTATCACCGCAAGAATGCGATTTGGCCATTCACGGTTGTTGGTCGTCCGCCACAGGAAGATTCTGTATTCGGCTGGCTGGTACACGAACTCACTGGTTCTGCAATGCACGATGAGATTCCGGGAATCAAAGCAGTTCATGCGGTTGACAATTCCGGCGTGCATCCACTGTTGCTCGCAATCGGAAGTGAACGATATACACCTTACGCGAAAGAAAGAAAGCCTGCGGAGATTCTTACGATTGCAAACCGCATCCTCGGAACCGGTCAACTTTCATTGGCGAAGTTCTTGTTCATCTGTGCTCAGGAAGACAACGCGAAGCTTGACATTCACAATATGCGCGAGTTCTTTACGCACATGCTGGAACGAATTGACTTCACGCGCGATTTGCATTTCTACACGAAGACCACAATCGATACGCTTGATTATAGCGGAACTGGCTTGAACGAAGGTTCCAAACTTGTTCTTGCTGCTGCCGGTGAAAAGAAACGCGAGCTGGCTGAAAGTATTCCAAACGTTTCGCTTCCCGATGGTTTTCATTCGCCCAAAATGGTTCTGCCTGGTGTGATGGTCATCGCCGCGAAAAAATTCACAAATCACGAAGCTGCGAAACAGGAAATGCGTGTGCTGTCCGAAAAGCTGAACGATCAGAAAACTCAGCTGGCTGGAATTGCATTGATTACTCTCTGCGATGATTCCGAATTCACCGGCAAAAACGTTGACAACTGGATCTGGGTGACATACACGCGTAACAATCCATCGCATGATGTTTACGGTGTTGGAGAAACGATAGAAAATAAACATTGGGGCTGTACTGGTCCGCTACTGCTCGATTCAAGAGCCAAGCCTCATCACGCACCTCCATTGGTAAAAGATCCGGATGTTGAAAAGGCGATTGATCGGTTTTTCACTAAAGGAGCATCTCTCGAAAAGCACTAATAATCCGTGTACCTGAACCCCACTGGGTCGGTATTTGCACCGCTGTGTCACTTAACGTTTATTTGTAAAATCCCCGTCTTTTCCGCTCACATTTTGACACTTTTCGCGGTAACTTGCGTTATTACTACAATTCTCAATTAGTACTGTTTCACTGTTAATTTACGACATGAGATTTATTTTCATTTCCCTGGTTGCGCTGTTCGTTTCGACTTCGCTCATTTCGCAAACCAATCTGCAACCCCTAACTCCGGGTGGAAGTATTCCGACCTTCTTCACCTGTCCTTCTCAGGATTGGGTTGATGGACAAATCGCGACACGTGCGAGATATGGTGATCCGATGACTGAGCAGGAAATTACCTTCACGCGCCAGATGAGTTACTATGCTCAGCAACGTTGCTTCACGGGTCTTGTGTTATTCAATGATTCGCTGAGTAACTACGTAACAAAAGTTGCAGCGATTCTTTTGAAGGACGATCCGGAATTGTTCAGCAAACTCCACTTCTACGTTTACAAAGATCCCGCGCTGAACGCTTACACTTCTGCAACAGGAAATATTCTGATCACCGTTGGTTTACTTGCTCAATTAGAAAACGAAGCGCAACTTGCATTTATTCTTGCGCACGAGATTACGCACTATAAGCAGGAACACATGCTCAAAGGGTACATCAACCGCGAAGAGCTTTCAGAGAAAGGACCGTCATATACGTGGTCGTCATCTTACTACTCGTACAACCAGGAACAGGAGCTCGAAGCCGATCGTTTGGGATTTGAACTTTACAAAAAGTCGCCTTATGCCATTGCTGATGCAAAACGTTGCTTCGACATTCTTGAATTCAGCGATCTCCCGTTTGACGATATGCCGTTCGATACAACATTCTTCAACAAGGATTTCATGAAGGTTCCGGTTGGGTATTACAAACATGATGTTGACCCAATCTATACCGACGATAACTACGAAGACCGAAGCAGCACACACCCGAACGTTCGTAAACGCAGAATGGCTTTGCTTGCTACAATGGATTCTGTCCCTGAAACCGGTCGCGTACATTTTGTGCAGCCGAAGGAACTGTTTGTAAACATTCGTGAGAGTGCGCGCTATGAGATGTGTCGCCTCCTGCTCAGTCAACGCGATTATTCTGCTGCGATATACGCTTCGTATCTCATGTTGCAGAAACATCCGGGTGATCTGGAACTTCAGAAGATTATTGGCTACTCGCTGTATAACATGGCGGCGTACAAACAATCGGGAAGCAATATCTATTCCTTCTGGGGCGGGTATAGTTTCTTCGGCAGTGGTTCACGCTACAGCGGATTAAAACGCAGCTCGTACTATTCGATGCCGAACGATGATAACTATCCGGGGCAACAGCAGCAAGTGTTTCACCTTTTCCGGGAAATAGAATCGGATGAGATGACTGTGATGGCCCTTTCGTACAACTGGTATTTATTTAAAGCTGATCCGAAGGATTCGTTGCAGGAGCGTTTGTGCGACAGCTTGTTTTCAATGCTCGTGAACAAGCAGAATCTTCATAGAAAATATTTTTCTACAATTACACCTTCTCAGGCACAAGAAGAGCTGAGACAGGATTCTATCAAGCGTGCTGCCGAACTTGGCGAGACTGGTGATTCAAAGTATTCCCGTCTCGATAAATTCCGTGTTACTTCCGAGAAAGAACGCTTCATCAAGTTTGCATTCGTAGAACTTTTGAAAGATTCTGCATTCGTGAACAAGTTTGATTATTATACCGCCAACCGAAAGAGCCTCGTAAACACAGGTAGCACTTCCTATTCGTCTGAAACAAAAGATGAGCGGGAAAAACGTGAAGCCGATGAAAAGAAATACGGCGCAGGCGTGAATAAAGTAATCATGGTGAATCCTGATTACTCGTACTACCACGAACCAGATCGTAAAAAAGATCCGAAAATGGAGTACAAGAAAAGCGAAGAAGGGCAAGTCGAATTGTGTACACAAATTGATGTCCTCGCTACTTCACAAGGGGTTGACGCCATTGTTCTATCGCCATTCTCAATGGACAGTCTCGACACAGACACGTTCTCCGATTACGCGTTGCTGAACGAGTGGTTCTACGAACGTATTCAGTATGGAACAAACAACTATGCGACCAACGTTGCTAACAAAGCTGCGATTGATTCACTCATCGCACGTTACGGAACTCCATATGTCATGTTCACGAACGTTGAAGCTTCGTATCTCAAACGTATTCAGCACCCCGTTTGGTTCGCTATTTCCTGTGTGGCAGTCTTGCCAGCGATATACGGTTTCATTCCACGCCGCGAGTTTGTGTACGATGCCGTAGTTCTCGACTTGCGCACGGGACAAGTTGTTCAAATGGAAAACGAAGATTACAAGCGCGGAAAAGAAGATGAACACTTCACCACGTTCTACAAAGAATTTTTCGCAAAGCTGAAGCGACCGGTAAAACCGGCTGATCCGAAGCCAGCGAAACCGGAAGGACTTAGAGATTAAGACTTGTCCACTTCGACTCCGCTCGGTATGACAAGGTATCCACATAAGATTTTCAGAACCGGTTTAGCAGTGATGCTGGCCGGTTCTTTTTGATTCTGGCGAGAAGGAAATGGGACTTCTTTCAAAGCATGCAAGAAAACGTCGACCGAATGAAACTACAATTCTGATGCGCACTCTGATTTTTATATTAACCATTCTTGTAGTTGCATGTGCATCGGAGACGAAAGGTCCGAAAGGTGTCATCTACGATTCTCTCGCTCCACTCCGCGATTCTATCGAAGCTGCAAACAATACACATGATACAATTCGCATTTCCGACATCAACAACTTCAACAAAGAGTGTTCGCTCATTGAAGACTCCATGCAATTTCGCTGGCCGATTCACATTGCAAAAAATGACCTTGGATACGTGCGTGTAAGAAGCGATGCATCCTGCTTTGATGCCGACAGTTGCTTTCATAATCTCATCGGAACAATTCCACATGACCAGTGGGTATGGAGCTACGGTACCGTGAAGCACAAATATTGGTCGGCAGGACTAGCGTGGGTGATTTGTATTCGCGATTCCAAAGGAAGACTTGTCAAAGGGTACATTTCAGAAACGGTTGTGGACAGGGATTAGGAATTCTGATTTTCCGGTTCTCCCCTTTGGGGAGTTAGAGGGGCGAGGAAAATCAGAATTCACTACATTCGTCCCGTGGCAAACATCCGTAAAATAATTTTCGCCTCTTCAGCCGGCACCGTTATCGAATGGTACGACTTCTACATCTTCGGAAGCCTCACCCCTATTCTTTCGACACAGTTTTTTCCGAAAGAAAATCCCACGGCTGCATTTCTTGCAACACTCGCATTATTTGGAGTTGGATTCGTGGTACGTCCGTTTGGCTCGTTAGTGTTCGGGCGTCTCGGTGATCGCGTTGGTCGCAAGTATACGTTTCTGCTCACACTCCTGCTCATGGGCGGATCAACATTCGCCATTGGGTTGATTCCGAATTACAGTACCATTGGAGTTCTTGCGCCAATCATTGTCTTCATACTTCGCTGCGTACAAGGACTCGCGTTAGGAGGAGAATATGGTGGCGCTACAACTTATGTTGCAGAACACGCTCCTGAGGGAAAGAAAGGTTATTTCACCAGTTTTATTCAAACCACAGCGACCATCGGATTGTTTGTTTCCATCGGAGTCATTCTGTTCTGCAAATCCATGATGACGCCGGAAGATTTCGCAACGTGGGGGTGGAGAATTCCGTTCATGTTGTCCATCATACTTGTTGCTGGTTCTTTTCTGCTTCGACGGAAGATGGAAGAATCGCCGGAGTTCAAAGAACTAAAAGCACAAGGAAAAACTTCGAAGAATCCGCTCAAAGAAAGCTTCACAAAATGGAGCAATCTGAAATGGGTATTGATTGCTTTGTTCGGTGCAACCGCCGGACAAGGAGTTGTTTGGTATACGGGACAATTCTATGCAATGACTTTCTGCACGAAGACACTTCATATTGATTCTACACAGTTTCAACAGATGTTTCTCATTGTGCTTGTGATTGGAACACCCTTATTTATTTTCTTCGGATGGCTGAGTGATCGGATCGGCAGAAAATGGATCATGCTATGCGGAATCGGATTGGGTGCACTCACGTATGTTCCAATTTACACTTCGATGTTGAATCAAGCTGATTACAAACAGTGGGCGGACAAAATGCCGGAGCCAAATGTGGTCGTGAATGGCGTCAATGCGAACGGAGATTCAACAGGTGTTGCGACATTTACTTTTGAAGATGGTGGAAGCGTGCAACAAAATTGGACTCAACTCGGAAACAAGGGATGGATCCAGGGCGGAGAAAAAATACACCTGCCGGGAGGAAATTTATTTATGATCGGCCTGTTGATTTTTATTCAGCTGATTTTTGTGACCATGGCGTATGGACCAATTGCTGCGTTCCTCGTGGAATTGTTTCCGGCAAACATTCGCTACACCTCCATGTCCTTGCCGTATCACATAGGCAATGGCGTGTTCGGTGGATTGACGCCGCTTATTGCCGAGGTGTTGGTCCTGAAGACGGGGAATGTATTGGCGGGAATTTATTATCCCGTTACCATTGCAACGATTACTGTTGTTGTAGGTGTTCTGGCAATCAAAGAGAAAACAAAATCAAGGTTAGTCTCTTCTACCTCCAAGGCGCAGTGACACAGAGGAAACGCGGGGTTTAGAGAATTACTCCAATCCCGAAAAACACGGAGAAAAAATCTTTGTACATCAAACGTTGTTGCATGTAGTCAAGATTATTTCCGAAGTCGCTATCACTATCCTGTTCGCTGAGTGTAAATATGGGTCCGCCCACGCGAATGCCGGAATTCATCACAACGCGATTCCAGAAAATACCCTGAGCACCAAGACCAATTGAGCCGGAAATTCCACTTGTATTTACAATTACAGGTGCAAACGGATTGATCGTGGCATAATCCACAATGTATTCGCTGGAATGATAATACAAATTCACGTCAAAGAATTTTCCGATCGGAGCAAGTCCACCTTTCTTCTCACGAAATTTTCTGTACGTCAAACCAATCTGATATCCTTTGATCCGACCTCCGTTCGATAACGATGTATCATACCGGTTGTGCGCACCCATGCTGTACATGTTGTACGACAATCCCATTTGCGTGTGCCTGCCTGTAATGAAATGCGCATTGCCACCGTACTGGAAATTGTAACTCGTAAACAGATCTTTGAAGCTGCTGTAATTCGGAGAATACGAACCTTCTGCGCAAATGATAATACGCTTTCCGAGATAACCGCCTTTCGGTTTCTGTGCATGCAATACAACCGACATGCATAGTGCGATGGAGAGTGTGACGATCTTTCTCATAGTTAGTCCTCCTTCGGTGTTGCCAGCATACGCATCATGTCGTACATCTGAAGTTTCAACCTGGCTTCTGTTGAATGCTGATTCTCAATTTTACGTTGTGCTCCCCAAACAGGTTCTCCGGTTGTTATATCGTATAAAATGGCAACGAAATAAACGTCTTCACGAGGTGTAGCCAATCGATATGCAACCTGTGGCGCTAAAGGCACAAACGCTAAGCTCAGCACACGGAACAGTGTTCCTTGACGCGGCTCCCGGCTTGTGTAATATGCCATCCACATAAAATATTTCGTGCCGTATTTCGTAGCTATGCGCTCCATCTGTTCCTTTCGAACAGGTAGCCCTTCACCATCTTTGAAATTCCCTTTCTGTCCAAACCAATCATTCACAATCATCAGGTCATTGAAACGTTCAACCTGAGTTGAGTCCATACTTTCGGGATCAAGAATATCGCACTGAATGCCACACTGTGCAGCACTTGACATCATCGCGTCCATCATCATCGCGCGACCGTCGATTGAAGCCCGTACATCAAGCTGACCATTCTTGATGCGCGAATCGTACGACTGGTAAATCGGATTGATGAAAACAACTTTGCTCAATCCTTGCGGACCAAAAAATGCTTCGTCCTCTTCCTCATTTTGCTTCTTGATTTCTTTCGAAGTCATTTCATCTTTGCGCTCCTCTAAAGAATCAAGACTGTCTGCATAAGACATAGCTTCTTTGAAGTATGCAATAAACATCGAGTCTTTAAGCTCATCGATGAAAGCAAACTCCCAATACTTGAAACCATCGAGTGAATCAGATTCAAGTTTGTCTATTGCAACTTGCCAGCGACGTGTTGGTGTATCTTGTCCTTTCAGGCGATGCACAAGCGCAGTATCGCTCATGATCTTGTCGCCGATCACAAGAAACATACTGTCGTTCTCCTGGAAGTCTTTAATCTCAAGACCATTCAATACAGTCATCTCGCGGAACAATCCTACCGTCCACGTTTTGATATCCTGATCTTCCGGATGCTCTTTATGAACCTTCCAGGCGTATTTCACTGAAGCAATATTCCAACCCTTCTGATCCGTTTTACCAATGAAAGAAACCGCACGCCCCTGCTCACCCAGTGGTTTTTCATCATCGTCTTCGAAATCACCACTGAAAATCAGGTTGAACAAATCAGCAAGATCCTCAAACGCGAACGGAGCATTTTTCTTCACGGTAATTGCATACATCGCACGAATCATCTCCTTCTCCAGGTAGTAATTCTTCTTCCAGGTTTTCTGTATAGAAGAATTAATGTAAATCGCCTCCTTGTATTCGCCATCGTTCGTGTGCAAAGCAACCTGTTCAAACATGGCCATGGCGCGGATACGATAGAACAATTCTTCTGAAACGAGGAATGCAGAACCCGTTGAGTCTGCTCCTTCAAGTTTTAACAGACGACGCTTCATTCCCTTTTTACGTTTCGGTACAGAAGGGTGCGTTGCAAGATCGTTGTCTTCCTCGTCTTCATTGATTTTGTATTCCTTAATCGTGTCATTAAAAAATCTCGAAGGGAAAACAAATCGCGGACTCTCGAATGTTCCTTTTGAAAAATCCAGATCAGTGAATGGAAAATCTGCCTCGGCAAGAATTTCAAAAGCACCGATAGCAGCATGCGGATCGTAGTTCGATGCCACGAGCATATCAAATCCCTCTTCGTCTGCCTGCGTTTCCTGATTACGCGCATAACTGTGGCGCTTCAGGAAACGATTCTCAGCAGTAGTTGCAGAATATTTTCCTTCACCTTCCTGCATCTGCACACCTTCAATGTAACCCGTAAGAACGTGACGACGTTTGTAGTGAATAATTTCGTGCGCCAAAACAAACGCAAGCTCAGCTTCATTGTGTAATCGGGTGAGCAATCCAACTGTTACGAAAATTGAACCGCGGTCGGTAGCAAATGCATTTACAACGGTAGAACGCAGTATGTAGATGTTGATTTTGGCTCTCGTCTCCGGATCGTGCGCGAGCAAAGAATCTGCAACACGGTTCACATACATTCCCATCGAATCGTTGACGAGGATTGTTCCGCTATACAGCATCTGATCAACTGCATAATTCGTCTGAAGATAAAAATCATCTTCTGCCTTCTGGAGTTCTTCGCTCTGATTCGTGTTGATTTGTGTTCTCGACTTCTCATACTTCTCAGTCGTCGTCATCAACACATCAGGAGGTAATGCACCGCTCGATCTTGCCGGCTGGTAATTGTCCATGTTTGGTACCGGTGTCTGAGCGAAAAGTGTCGCCGATAACAGGGTAACAAACAGGAGTGGGAGTTTGAATCTCAGCATAATTTCAAATATAACGAAGGTTGCCGAAAATGGAACAACCACCGGTGTAGTTTAACTACTTTTCCGGATTGGTATGCCTGACAAAAAGTGTTATTGTACAACCACAGCAACCTGTTCACTCGAAATCGAAGCGTGATTTCCACAGGTGAAATAGTACGTTCCTGCTGCAGAGAATGTATACTCATACACTTCATCCGTACGAATCAATCCGCTATTAAACAGATTGCCCTGAACGGTGTGAGATGGATTCCCTTTGTTGATAAACTTGATAGTCGTTCCCGCAGGAACAACAATCTGCGAAGGGCGAAACAGTTGATACTCCAGCCAAACCTCATTGGGTCCAGGTGTGCCGGGATCTTCCTTTTGACAGCCGGCGAATAGTGAAAGTACTAGAATGAATAGGAGTCCGTACCGCATAAGTGCAAACAAAAATCTGGTTTAGGATATATTATTCCCGGACTCTTAAAAGTGGAAATGAGTGATTATCGTGTTCACTATTATTCACACTGCATAAGCTATCAAACAATAGTCTACTGTACCAGGATCTTCTCGCTTGAGACTTCTCCATTCGGCATAGTAGTCATCACCAAATATATTCCTGGAGTGATTCCTTCTTTGCTCATGCTGAAACGAGATGCTCCTTCGCCCGCTGTGAACTGCTGTGCGCTGATTGTTCTGCCCTGCAAGTCCAGAAGGTTCACCGTATAAATACCTTCGTCTTTGGAATTGATAGTTACCACCAACTCTTCCGATGAAGAATACGTGTGTACAGAAGTATTTCCGGTTTCACATGCCTCCACGGTAAAAGGAGTATACAATTTGAAGTCGCCATTGAAGTCGTATTGCGCCAGACGATACATTGTTGAATTACCAAGCGGTTCACGGTCGGTGAATTTATACTCGTGCATAGTTGATGTAGTTCCAAAACCATGAACCGTGCCCACTGGTCGGAATGCGTTTCCATCATCACTCCGCAAAATGTCGAAATGACTATTGTTGGTTTCACTCGCAGTCACCCAGATTAGTTCTCCGAATCCGTTTACACAAGTTCCTACCGTAGAAACCAACTCAACAGGCAATGGAGCAGTAGTTGATGACAAAACCATCGGCGTGAACGTAGCTGCTGTAAACGCTACAGCATTTGCTGTAACAGAACCGGTACCCGCCGTAACTGCAGCAGCGCTTCCAATATTCGAGTTGTTCGGCAACCACGCACTTGACCAATACTGTGCACCTACATTTCCAGTCTGGTATGGAGCAATCATTGTATTTTCTGCGCCTCTATAAGTGAAAGTAAGATTCGCTGTTGCTGCTCCAGAGGAAGTGATGTGCCACCAACGATCAATAACTGCTTCATCAGAGCCGTCCTGCCCGAGGTTCGGAGAGAACATATGCGTTACACCTGTAGCAAAAGGAGTATTAGCGCTGGTTGCAGTTGGGCGAGTTGAAACACTCACATTCGACGCTCCTGCAGTTGTTTTGTTGAATGTAAACGGTATGTACACTCCGGCCGCGGTCCCGAAGTGAAATACAAACGAACCTGTCGTGGCGCCCATGTTCCATTGAACAATACTTGCATTCGCAGCCGTATTGGTTTCGCTGATTATATATCCTGCAGTCCTAGCAACTGCAGCAAGGGCCGCATTGTTCACTATCAACGTAAAGGCATTCAGATTAAGCGGACCTGCAGTTAGAGTAAGCACATTGTTTACCTGATTATTGTTGACCCCCATCAGCAAACTTCCCGATGCTTTGTTCTCCACAAGATTGTAGAAAATGGTTGCACTTGTTCCACCGATCGTTTGATTCGGTGTGCCGTTAAAAGTATGTGTCGAGTTATTGTGATTAAATGTTGTTGCATTCTTAGTCCAGTCGCCTCGGATGCTGAAACTCCCTGCAGAAGTTTTTGCACCGGCACCAGAATACATAATGTGTCCGTAACCCGGTGCTGCGAGATTAGAGATCGATTGTGCGAGACCACCGTTGTAATGTGTTGTACTCGTTGAACTGATAGTATACGTTGTATAGTTTGTTGGATTTACCGTTGCAACTCCGAATCCAGGAAAGTTGTTGTCATTACCACAGCGTATCGTTGCAGTGTTGTTCAGTTGTATTACACAACCAGCAACCCAAGGGTCAAGATCAAAATCACCCAGATCGAGCACAGCATTGTTGTTCACAGTAAGACTTCCATCATAAACTGTAAACCAGTTGCCCGGCGCCAAAGCAGCCGGAACAGCAGTCATAGTAACCGTAGGACTATTTGTAACCCCAACACGGACGGAAGATGGCTTAACGTTATACTGGCTGCTGAATGTAAATGTTTGTGCACCTGCTCCATTGAAATTCCAAATGGGCTCGTCACCCGGAAGTGTATATGCCCATGCACCGATGGTAACATTTGCGTTGAAGGTCATTGATCCTTCAGACACATTTGCACCACCAATGTAAGTGTCTCCATCTCCTGTAGTATGAATATTAGTCGTTCCGTTGAAAACGAATCCACCCGGGGCAGCGCCCGCATCTAATTCGCAATACGAATAATTAATTCCACTCACGTATGTTACAGCGTTGAATGTAGCTGCACCGTTAACAGTGAGAACAAAATTATTTGCACGCAAAACTCCATTACGATTGCCGGTCACAGAAACGGAGAGACTTCCAACTGTGATATTACCGCTGAGCAGGATGATATTGTTGAATCCCGCATTAATAGTCATTGTGAGCGCGTCAGCTGCGGTTGGAACTCCTGCTGGTGACCAGTTTGCAGCTGCGTTGAAATCTGTGCCAGCGCCACCCGAACCTAAACCGACCCAATTACGGGCCACGGAGTAACCGTTAGTTGCAAATGCCAAAGCAAACAACAGCGTGATGAGTATAAATTTTTTCATGGGGTTATTCTGCTTTACTGTGTTTCGATGATCTGATTCGCTTCATTACGAAGGCGTGTGCGTTGTTTAATGTCGTCACTAAGATCTTCGTAAGAACCATTCCGATTAACCGGCTTCACACTCGACTGTGTTTGCGTATTGCCTGAAACAGGTTCGATTGACTCTGCTGGCGCAACTTCGATCGGAGCAATTGTGATGATGTCTTTCGTTTCAGATGCACTGCGTTCTTTCAGCGATGCATACGAAACAGCGGCTCCTCCAACGAAGAGTGCCAACACGCCAACAACCATTACGGGTTTAGGGATAGATAATCTCATGTTATTATTTTCTTAATTACACTGCAGATCGACTGGAACGGCAGTATGAATTTCTGTTGCCTGAATGGCCTAGGTACAGAACCTATTCCATCCCCACTAAATTACGACAGAAAGCGCTCCCTCACAATAGAATAACGCGATTTTTCAAAGGAGAGTTACAGACAGGTTGTAAACACAAGAATTTGTTGCATTTACAACCGGATTAGCACAAAATGCCTTGACAGTAGCTGGTCCGGAATCAGTTTTGGAGGAAAATGGGGGGCTGAATGGAGGGTTGACCGGTTTTATCCCGATGAAGTGTATGCGTGTAGGTCCACGTGGAGGACATTCAGGGAGCACGTTTGGTTTGCCGGAAACCGTGTTTTCTATTGGGCGACGACCTTCTGAGGAGCGTAATAAAAGTCAGGTTCACTTACGATCCAGTCGTCCTGACCCCAATTGGATTCCGGATTCCGAGCGGTGTGAATGAGCGCGTAAACGTGCACGACTTTTTTCTCTTCATCTATTCCAATATGAAACATGTAGGGGAATCCTTTAATCGGAACGCATCTTATCTGATCATAACGCCGTTGAGCGAATGGACTTCTTTCTAATAAAGAAAGGTGCTCAAAAACAGCCGCCTCAAATCTGTCACCCAACCCTACCTGCTCCGATTCGTACCAGATTACATGCTTGAGAAGTTGGTCCCACGCCATCTGAGATACAATAACCGTAAAGTTCATTTTTTGCTTTTGAAGTCGTTGAGTTTATTCCGCACGTCATCCATCACCTCACGCCAAGGCTTATAATCCTCCGGCTTAGTGGTAGCAATCACATTCCGCACAAAATTCTTGTCGGCTTCGGGAATTTCATAATCCGATTCTGATTTCCGTTCAATTCCAAGATTACGCAACGCTTCCTCAAAAGCTATCATCTTCTCATTGGGTACATCTACGACAATACGGTTCATGCAAAAGGGTTTAGATCAAACTTACGGAATCCACATGCCGAAGTCAATAATTTGCTCTGATATAAATAGGGGCCCACGAGCGAATACGGAAACGGATTACACCTCGTAGCACGCAATAGTAGGGGAAACTGTGATACATTCAAGAGTTGAGTTGAACAGGTAGTGAAGATGTTTTTTTAGTGGGCCGGAAATTACCGAGAGGTGGTTTCCGGCTTTTGATTGCTGGAAATGCAGAGAATGAAACTCTTCTATACGCCGACGATGGTTTTCCTTATGGAATTCTTGTTGATCCGAATGGAAATATTGTGGCGTTTAATGTGAGACCGGAAACAGTGGTGGAGATGATTGCAGGAGAGAAATAATTGTGTGAGAAAAAACTCACATGTTTTCACGAATGAGTTTAGTGAAGGGTCAATCAGTTTGATTCGTGTAGATATTATCTACGTGACGCCACTTTTGGATTGAATTGGCTTCGGCCTCTGAAATATGAGCGCACGTCCCTTATCAGTGTTCAATGCTCCTGTTGCACAGACTCCGCAATTGCGAACCACACAAAGGGCAATTGATTTATCTGACCAGTAATTGAATTCAGGTCTCCTCCAATTCCTTTAGGACCTGCGTACCATCCCCCGCCCTCCGTTTTAAAACCTCTCGTGTCCAAAATTTTCTTGAGTTCAGTTTTATCCTTTTCCTGGACCTTGCTTTCCTCGGTCATGAAATAAATCTTAATTCGACCGGTAAGCACAAGAGGATAACCTCGTATCGGTCCTATCACAGGCCCTGCCCAATCAACTTTATCAGTTGCAGCACGTAGCTGAAACAAAGCCGTATCACTAGCAGCATTAAATGCAAGTCCGTTCGCTTTTCTATACAACTGCACAGAATCGCCAGCACATTTCACCAGTCCCAGATCCTTTATAAATTGTTCAAAAGAGCTGTTGTTGCATTTATCGTTTTTCCTGATGCCGACATACTTATCATTCCTATCATAAGGAACTTGCATACCGTAGCTTGTGTAATACACAGGAACGCCTGACCGGGCCAGATAATATCGCTGTATCATACTTCCAGAGCCATCAGTTCGCACTGTACGGGCCTGACCCGCATATCCACTCCTTTCGACCTTTATGGAATAAGTTTTAAACGGTGCCAGTTTGAATTCATAGTCGCCGTTCCCGTTATTCGCTACGATTGTGATAACATTATTAGACGACATCTCAGTTGCTGTGACAACAGCACTTTGCAAGCTATCGTGTTCCAATGCACGAGTACTTTCATCATATAAATAAATCTGGACAACAACAGTTTGTTGATCGACCCGATTTGAATTAATGGGCGCACTCAGATTAGTGTCCCTTTTAATAAGGACAGGAGGATTTAGCGATTCAGTACGGTTCGTAATTTCAATAGCCTCCGGTCTAGGAGCAATTATTTCGTAGACACTATCACGCTTGTGCATGGCTAGAGAGAAGCGCAGACTATCCTTCTCATCAAAATATTTTGTCGCCAGACTTGAATACACATCAACCATCAGTTCACTTAATCTGGCATCTTCCTCCGTGGATTCTTCTGCACTGTTTACAGCTCTAATTGCATCCGATTCAGCGCTGTTCAGGTAAAATAATTTTTCAGTTTTTGAAAGCGAGGGATACTTTGAAAGCAAAAGATTAGCCTCGACCATTCTCACCCAAAAAAACTTATGGACTCTGCAGTCAATATATTTGTCCGAAATTTCTGCCGAGTCCCGCACTGTTCGTAAGTGAACAAAGCTGGCATTTGATCGACCGAGTTTATGCTCGTCAACAGCACCGCGTATGTCAGCTGTGTTACATCCTGCAGGATGTGCAAGCGAGAAGGATGCGCACAAGGTCAGAATCCCCGTTAGAAGCAATAATCTATAGATCCCCATGGTGCCCATAATCATTTTTTAATAAGACGCAACAACAGCCGACATCCATAATTCATCAGGTATTAGGCCGCCCAATTTATCGCTTATGATACTCTT
Source organism: Flavobacteriales bacterium (assembly GCA_040377305.1). Lineage (GTDB taxonomy): Bacteria > Bacteroidota > Bacteroidia > Palsa-965 > Palsa-965. Next base: position 63,669 of record JBEIPA010000001.1, read on the forward strand.
CAAAACAAAAAACTCACCTGCTTTCACAAATGAGTTTTCCGAATTATTTTATGTGCCGGTTGTCAGACCGAGCGGAGTCGTGGTCACACCACCGCAATCCCAATCTTCTTCTTAATCCCTTCCGTCGTAATCGATCCCGGACGCTCAATAGGCGAACCTAATGCGCGATCCCAGATGAGTGATGCACACACACCGAGTGCGCGTGATACTCCGAAGAGAACGGTATAGAAATCGAATTCCTTAATTCCGAAATGCATGAGCAATGCACCAGAGTGCGCGTCAACATTTGGCCAGGGATTTTTGATCTTGCCTGTTGATTCGAGAATTGGCGGAGCAACTTTGTAAATCATCTGCACGATTTCACAAAGTGGATCAACACCTTTTACATTCTTGATGTAGCGCTCATAAAAATCCTGTTGCGCTGTGAAACGCGGATCTGTTTTACGCAGTACCGCATGACCATATCCCGGAACAACACGACCGTCTGCCAAAGTTTTGTGAATGTATTCTTCAACCTGCTTTTCGGTCGGCAAATCTGAACCGATTTCTTCACGCATCTTGAGAATCCACATTATCACTTCCTGGTTCGCGAGTCCGTGCAATGGACCGGCAAGTCCGTTCAATCCTGCAGCGAATGCCAGATACGGATCACTCAATGCAGAACCAACGAGGTGTGTCGTATGCGCACTAACATTTCCGCCTTCGTGATCAGCGTGAATCGTCATGTACAAACGCATTAAACGTTTTACATCGAACTCCTGGTAACCCATCATGTGCGCAATGTTCGCAGCCCAATCGAGTTTCGGATCAGGTTCAATGTGTTCGTTGTTGTGGAATTTTTTTCTGTAGATGTATGCTGCAATTCGTGGAAGACGTGCAATGAGATTCATTGAATCTTCATAAACATAATCCCAATAATCTTTCTTGCTGATTCCTTCACGATATGCTTTTGCAAACAAAGATTCTGTCTGCATCGCCATCACACCAATCGAGAACATAGTCATCGGATGTGTTGAAGCTGGTAATTTATCAAGCGTATCGAAAACATGTTTAGGAACAATTGCACGTCGCGCCCAGTTGTTTCCAAGAGAATAAACTTCTTCAGGTGTTGGAAGATCACCAGTAAGCATGAGCCAGAAAATTCCTTCCGGCAATGGCTCTGTTCCATTCGGTGCTTTCGGTAACTTCTCACGCAATTCAGGAATTGTATAACCGCGGAAACGAATTCCTTCTTCGGTGTCAAGCTTGGAAGTTTCTGTTACAAGTCCAGTAATACCTTTCATTCCCTGGTACACTTGCGCGACAGTATACTCTCCGAGTTTTTTGTCTCCGTGTTCTTTGATAATTGCTTTTACTTCAGCCGCCATCGGCTTTGCTTTCGCAATGAATTTTTCTTTCAACGTATCCATAAAATGCGTGTTTTTGTAAGCGAAATGTGCTTGCCTCTAAGGTAGTGAGAAAAGCTACGTTCTGGCACTGTAAATCGCGGCTTTTTTTATCGCTGCGCGATGCTTTACCACGGCGGCACAGCGAGCACGGGGAAAATTTGTCTTTTGGTTTCTAAAGGCTATTCTTAAGGAGTCCATAAACACACCGAATAATAACAATAGCAGAAATGCCTCCACCGTGCTCGCCGTGCCGTCGTGGTAAGGCTTTAGCCGAAGGCTAAGGGACAAACCGCATAGCACGCCCTAAGTAACGCGCAGTATCACCCAACTGTTCCTCAATCCGCAGCAACTGGTTATACTTCGCAACACGGTCGGTACGCGATGGAGCACCCGTCTTGATTTGCCCGCAGGAAAGAGCCACGGCAAGATCTGCGATGGTGGTATCCTCAGTTTCACCGGAACGATGGCTCATAACGCTGGTGTAACTGTTGGTTTGCGCCATTTGCACGGCTTCAATCGTCTCCGTCAGACTACCGATCTGATTCACCTTTACCAGAATAGAATTCGCAACGCCCTTCCCTATTCCATCTGCAAGACGGTCGGTGTTAGTCACGAACAAATCGTCGCCTACAAGCTGTACATTTTCTCCGATAGATTCCGTGAGCTTGCCCCAGCCGCTCCAGTCGTCTTCACCCAAACCGTCTTCGATAGAGAGGATTGGATATTTCTTCGCCCAATCGGCCCAGAAAGCAACCATCTCGTCGCTGCTCAGTGTTTTTCCGCTCGACTTTTTGAACGTGTATGTGTTCGCCTTTGCATCGTGAAATTCTGTTGCAGCTGCATCCATGGCAATGAACATATCGTCACCTGCTTTGTAACCTGCTGCTTCAATGGCACGCAAAACATATTCGATTGCTTCCTGATTGTCTTTGATATTTGGAGCAAATCCACCTTCGTCGCCAACGTTCGTTGAAAGGCCTTTGTCTTTCAGAACTTTCCGCAGCGTGTGAAATACTTCTGTTCCCATGCGCAATGCATCGGCGAATGTCTCTGCACCTACAGGCATGATCATGAATTCCTGGAAGTCTATTCCATTATCAGCATGTGCGCCTCCGTTGAGAATATTCATCATCGGAATTGGAAGAAGATTTGCATTCACACCACCTACATAGCGAAACAAAGGCTGACCCGATTCCTGTGCAGCAGCTTTTGCAACCGCAAGCGATACACCGAGAATTGCGTTTGCACCGAGTGCTGCCTTGTTTGGAGTCCCGTCGAGTGCAATCATCTTCGCATCAATTCCAGCCTGATCGAAAATGTAAGAGCCTTTCAACTCTTCAAGAATGGTTGTGTTGATGTTGTTCACCGCCTTGAGAACACCTTTTCCAACGTACACTTTCTTGTCGTTGTCGCGAAGCTCTACTGCTTCGTATGCACCGGTAGATGCGCCAGACGGAACAGCCGCGCGACCCAGAACGCCGTTCGAAGTAATTACGTCTACTTCAACAGTAGGATTGCCGCGCGAGTCGAGGATTTGACGCGCCTGAATAGAAGAGATGAAACTCATAAATCTTTAGTTGTTATGTCAGCCAGCGGCCGGTTTAAATTGAACCGTGGAAATCATCCCGCGGAGTAAAAAATAAACAGGCGCACAATTTTGCGCGCCTGTGATGCTTATGCAGTAACTGGTTTCTTGACAGAATTCATCAGCGTTACAAAATCATCGAACAGATATTTTGCGTCATGCGGTCCCGGCGATGCTTCCGGATGGTACTGCACGCAAAATACTTTCTTTGTTTTGTGGCGAAGTCCTTCGATGGTATGGTCGTTGAGATTCACGTGTGTGATCTCAATGTCTTTGTTATTCTGGGCTTCTTCGAGATGCACAGCGAAACCGTGATTCTGGGAAGTGATTTCTGATTTGCCTGTGATTACGTTCTTCACCGGGTGGTTAATTCCGCGGTGACCGATTTTCGTTTTGTAAGTCGATAATCCGAAACACTGGGCAATCAACTGATGTCCGAGGCAGATTCCAAAAACAGGAATGTTCGAGTTGATCAGCCTGGTGATGAGTGCTACTTCTTCGAGCATCACTGATGGATCTCCGGGACCATTCGAAATCATTATTCCATCCGGGTTCCATGCAATGATCTCTTCTGCAGAAGTTTTCATTGGGAAAACCTTCACATAGTTCCCGCGTTCTGCAAGACAGCGAATGATATTTTTCTTCACGCCAAGATCGAGCAACGCCACTTTACGCGGAGCACTTACTTCTCCGAAAGTGTATGCTGCTTTGGTCGACACCTTCGAAGAAAGTTCAAGTCCCGCCATTGATGGAACTTTTTTCAGTTGCTCTTTAAGCGAATCAATATCGAGATTATCCGAAGAGATAATGGCGTTCATCGCACCGGCATCGCGTATATGACGCACGATTGCACGTGTGTCTACTTCGCAAATGCCAACTACTTTTTCTTCGAGGAAATAGTCTTTGATCGATTTATCTGCAGCAGCGCGTGAATACGTTTCGGAAAATTTCTTACACACGAGTCCGGCAATCTTGATCGAATCAGATTCCACTTCCGTGTTTTTGATTCCATAGTTGCCGATATGTACGTTTGTTGCAACCAGAATTTGCCCGAAGTATGACGGATCAGTGAATACTTCCTGATACCCGCTCATGCCGGTATTGAAACAAATTTCTCCGGTTGTAGTGCCGATATGTCCGGCAGCTTTTCCATGAAAAACGGTTCCGTCTTCCAGCACTAAAACTGCTGGTAACAAGGCAGTGTACTTCTGCCGGCTGGATCTTGATTCTTTTTCTTCCACTTAAGCGCTTTATCTATAAAGAAAAAGGGACTCGGTAAAATTACCTCATCCCTTTTTTGTGCTGAAATCAACTTGCTGACAACTTATTCACTTTTCGGTTCTTCAGTTGTCGTTTCTGTTGCTGTTCCTTCTTCCGCTTTCTTGGTCTTACCGCGACCACGACGCGTTGTTTTAGCTTTCTTCTCGCCTTTGTTCGCGAGCATAACCTCGTTGTAATCAACCAGCTCGATCAAACACATGTCAGCGCCATCGTCACGACGTTTAGCCGTAGGTTTTGAGCTTACTGTAATGCTGTAGCGGATGATGCGGGTATATCCACCAGGGCGGGTTCCCACTTTAGGTCCGATTTCTTTGAAGAGCTCCGTAACCGCTTCTTTGTTCTGCAAGTAGCTGAACACCTGACGGCGGTTGTGCTGGCTGTCTGTCTTAGAGCGTGTGATGATAGGCTCAACGTACACACGCAGCGCTTTCGCTTTTGCAAGTGTAGTGTTGATGCGCTTATTCATAATCAGCGACGCTGCCATGTTTGACATCAAAGCATGACGGTGAGCCGTTGTGCGCTTAAGGTTATTTACTTTATCTCCGTGTCTCATTTGTAAAGTTGTTAAGTCTTTAAGTTGTTAAGTTGGCAAGTAGACTCGCCTACTCATGGACTTAATGACTTTTTACTAATTAGTCTCTGTCCAGTTTATACTTCGCAACGTTCATTCCGAAGTTGAGTCCTTTGCTTGCAACGAGTTCTTCGAGTTCTGTCAATGACTTCTTACCGAAGTTGCGGAACTTTAAAAGGTCGTTTTTGTTGAATGACACCAGATCGCCCAGTGTTTCAACGTCAGCTGCTTTAAGGCAGTTGAGTGCACGTACTGAAAGGTCCATATCAACAAGCTTTGTTTTCAAAAGCTGGCGCATGTGCAATGAATCTTCATCAAACTCTTCAGAAGATGCTTTCTCCACTGTGTCAAGAGTGATCTTGTCGTCAGAGAACAACATGAAGTGATGGATGAGGATTTTCGCAGCTTCTTTCAATGCGTCTTTCGGGTGAATAGACCCGTCCGTTACGATTTCAAGAATCAGTTTCTCGTAGTCAGTCTTCTGTTCCACACGGTAGTTCTCAACAGAGAATTTCACGTTGCGGATCGGCGTGTAGATCGCGTCGATAGGAATTAAACCGATAGGGGCATTCACCGGTTTGTTCTCTTCAGAAGGAACGTAACCACGTCCTTTTTCAATCGTGAGCTCAATTTTGAGTTTCACGTTTGCTTCCATATTGCAGATTACGAAATCAGGATTCAACACCTGGAAACCAGAAGTGAATTTACCGATATCGCCAGCAGTCAATTGCGTTTTGCCAGTGATGTTTACAACAACCTTTTCGCTGTCTGTAGTTTCGATCTGGCGTTTAAAGCGGATCTGTTTGAAATTCAGAACCATTTCGGTAACGTCTTCGATCACGCCTTTGATGGTAGAGAACTCATGTTCTACACCTTCAACGCGGATGGTTGTGATCGCATAACCTTCCAAAGAAGAAAGGAGAATACGACGCAACGCGTTTCCGATAGTGATACCATAACCAGGTTCAAGCGGGCGGAATTCGAAAAGTCCGTCTGTTTCGCTTGACTGAATCATGATCACCTTATCTGGTTTCTGAAATGCTAGGATACCCATAGTGATATTGAGAGTTTGTTATTGTTTAACTTAATTGAAAGAACAAGTACGAATAAGTATTACTTAGAATACAATTCGACGATCAGCTGTTCTTTAATGTTTTCAGGAATCTGTGTACGCTCAGGGAACGTTACGAATTTGCCTTCCATTGCTGTCGGGTTGAATTCGATCCACGAGTAATTGCTTCCTGCGCCCATTGATGCGTTGATCGATTCGAGAGACTTTGAACGCTCACGAACTGCAATCATATCACCAGGCTGAAGTGTGTAAGATGGAATGTTCACCACTTCTCCGTTAACGAGAATGTGACGGTGAGAAACCAGCTGACGTGCACCTGCGCGTGTTGGCGCAAGGCCCATGCGGTAAACAACATTATCCAAACGAGCTTCGATCAACTGGAGGAGAACCTCACCTGTGATTCCTTTAGAACGTGAAGCGCGATCAAAAATGATTGCGAACTGGCGCTCAAGAAGGCCGTAAGTATATTTCACTTTCTGTTTTTCAGAAAGCTGTACTGCGTATTCAGATTTCTTTTGACGCTTTGATCCGGCACCGTGTTGTCCTGGTCCGTATGCTTTCTTTTCGAGAGCCTTGTCGGGTCCGAAAATAGGTTCTTTAAACCTGCGTGCAATCTTTGATTTTGGTCCTATATATCTAGCCATTGTAGTGGTTCTTTAGAAGATTAAACGCGACGACGTTTTGGTGGGCGACATCCGTTGTGCGGGATTGGAGTGATGTCGACGATTTCAGTGATTTCGATTCCCGCCTGGTTAAGTGTACGGATAGCAGACTCGCGACCAGCGCCAGGTCCTTTCACGTAAACTTTCACCTTGCGCAAACCTGCGTCGAACGCAACTTTACCGCAATCAGATGCTGCAGTTTGAGCAGCATAAGGTGTGTTCTTCTTAGAACCACGGAATCCCATTTTACCTGCAGAAGACCAAGAGATTGTCTGGCCCTGAAGATTAGTGAGCGTGATAATGATGTTGTTGAACGTAGCGTTTATGTGCGCTTCGCCGGTAGCTTCTACCTTCACAACGCGCTTCTTCGCAGCTTTTGCAGCCGGCTTATTGCCCGTTGATCCTTTTGTTTGTTCTTGTTTTGCCATTGTTGTCTATCAGTTACGCCGCCGCGTACGTCCCGGCGATCAGTATGATTCTATTATTTAACTGCTTTCTTCTTGTTCGCAACAGTCTTACGTTTCCCTTTACGGGTACGTGAGTTGTTTTTAGTTGATTGACCGCGAACAGGCAGTCCTACACGGTGACGAACACCACGGTAACATCCGATATCCATCAGACGTTTGATGTTCAACTGTGTTTCAGAACGAAGAGCGCCTTCAACTTTTGAAGATTCAGTAATGATCGTACGGATCTTGTTCAGATCGTCGTCGTCCCATTCAGAAACTTTCTTGTCGAAATTTACACCAGCTTCGGTAAGGATACGTTGCGCACTGCTGCGTCCAATTCCGTAGATGTAGGTAAGGCCAATTTCGCCTCTTTTGTTTTTTGGTAAATCGATACCAGCAATACGAGCCATTTATCGTGTTGTTATTGTTTTCTTACTCTTGACAGATCAGTTTTTCTGACGCTGCTTGAACTTTGGGTTCTTTTTGTTGATCACGTAAACGCGGCCTTTGCGTCGCACTACGATGCAATCTGCGCTGCGCTTCTTGACAGATGTTCTAACTTTCATCTTACTCTATTTTTCGTTTCTCCTTCCGCTCTCACGGTATTTGAAACATGGTTTATTTATATCTGTACGTTATTCTTCCTTTACTCAAATCGTATGGCGAAATCTCCACTTTTACTTTGTCGCCAGGGAGAATCTTGATGTAATTCATTCTCATCTTCCCGGAGATGTGAGCTACTACCACGTGACCATTTTCGAGTTCTACGCGAAACATCGCGTTAGATAATGCCTCTAGAATGGTACCGTCCTGCTCAATTGATTCTGTTTTTGCCATTTATATTATTTCAATCATTCTTTCTTTTAATACTTGTTCAATCTCGTTGAACGACGACAGTATATCTGCCTTTCCTTGTCTTACTGCAACCGTGTGCTCGAAATGCGCTGATGGCATTCCGTCGGCTGTTGTAATGGTCCACCCGTCGCTGTGTTGCTTCACCTTTTTCGTTCCCATGTTAACCATCGGTTCGATTGCGATCACCAATCCTGCTGCCAGTTTTGGACCTGTGCCCTTACGTCCGTAATTCGGAACTTCAGGTTCTTCGTGAAGATGTTTACCAACTCCATGTCCAACCAATTCGCGAACTACTCCGTAACCATGATGCTCTGCATGTTCCTGAACAGCGGCACTGATGTCACCAAGTCTTCCTCCTGCTACCGCCTTTTCAATTCCGCGATAGAGAGATTCCTTTGTAACTCTCAGTAACTGCAGCACTTCGGGTTTCACCTCTCCAATAGGGAAAGTATAGGCCGAATCGCCGTAGTAACCATTCATTTTCACTCCACAGTCGACAGAAATAATGTCGCCCGATTTCAGTTCGTACTTACCCGGAATTCCGTGAACAACCTGCGAGTTTATAGAAACGCAGAGTGTACCGGGAAAACCGCGGTAACCTTTGAACGCCGGGACTCCACCATGACTGCGGATAAAATCTTCCGCAATCTTATCGAGTGCCAGTGTAGTGATGCCTTCACGAATTTCTCGCGCAACGGCAGCATGGGTCATTCCAACAAGCAAAGAACTCTGACGTATGAGCTCAATCTCTTCTTCTGTCTTCAGTAGAATCATACTGCTTACTAGTATTGGGCAGCTGCCGTCATACCTGAAGAAGTACGTCCTTTGATACGGCCGGACTTCAAGAGTCCATCGTAGTGACGCATGAGAAGATAACTTTCAATTTGTTGCAGCGTATCCAATACAACACCCACAAGGATGAGGATTGAAGTTCCGCCGTAGAACTGTGCGAACTCGTTGTTAACTCCGAAGTTCACTACGAACGCAGGAAGGATCGCTACTAATGCGAGCATTATTGCGCCCGGTAAAGTAATACGCGACATAACCTGGTCAATGTATTCAGCTGTTTTCTTTCCTGGCTTAATACCCGGAATGTAACCTTCATTGCGCTTCATTTCTTCAGCCATCATGTTAGGGTTAACAGTGATTGCTGTGTAGAAATAAGTGAACACGATGATAAGAAGTGCAGTAAACATGTTGTACCAAAGACCGTAATGATCGCTAAAGTTGCGAACGAACCAGTTTGCTTCTCCTTCACCTTGCGCGAATCCAGCAATCTGGATTGGAATCATTACGATTGCCTGTGCGAAGATGATTGGCATTACACCAGACGCGTTTACTTTCAGTGGAATGTAGTTACGCTGACCGCCGTACTGGCGGTTTCCAACGATACGCTTCGCGAAGTGAATCGGTATACGACGTGTTCCCTGTACGAGTAGAATACATCCGATAACAATCAACAGAAGAACTGCAAGCTCAACGAGGAACATGATCAATCCACCACCTGATGATTCGAGACGTGAAGCGAATTCAGCACCGAATGCGAATGGAAGACGTGCAACAATTCCGATCATGATGATCAAAGAGATACCGTTACCGATTCCTTTGTCAGTGATTTTCTCACCGAGCCACATTACAAACATGGTTCCTGTAACGAGAATCACGATAGACTGTACGTACCAGAAGCTGCTGTGGTCGATTACTACACCGGCCTTATCAGTAACCTGAGTTGAGAGGTAACCAATTGCCTGAAGTGCAGTGATACCAACGGTGAGGTAGCGTGTGTACTGGTTGATTTTCTTTCTGCCGCTTTCACCTTCACGCTGCATGCGCTGGAAATACGGCAACGCCATTGTCAAAAGCTGGAGGATGATCGATGCCGAAATGTAAGGCATGATACCCAACGCAAAAATTGACGCACGGCTGAATGCACCGCCTGCGAAAATGTTAATGAGACCAAGAATACCATCTTGCTCTGTAGCCGATTCTGCAAGCTTCACCGGATCAATGCCAGGAAGGACGATATACGACCCGAGGCGATAGATCAAGAGGAAAAACAGCGTGTAAACAATACGCTGTCTCAACTCCTCAATGGAGAAGATATTCCTAATCGTTTCTATGAACTTCTTCATACTAAACTGTTGTGGCGCTTCCGCCTTTTGCTTCAATAGCCGCTTTTGCAGTTGCAGAGAAAGCGTTAGCCGTCACGTCAACTTTTGTTGTGAGTTCTCCGCGTCCAAGGATCTTCACCAGGTCGTTTTTACCTGCGAGTCCATTTGCACGAAGTGCTTCGATGTCGATTGTAGCAAGCTTCTTCTTATCAGCCAGCTGCTGGATTGCATCGAGGTTAATTCCCTTGTACTCTACACGGTTCATGTTCTTGAAACCGAACTTCGGCAAACGACGCTGAAGTGGCATTTGTCCACCTTCGTGTCCGCGCTTACGGCTGTAACCAGAACGCGACTGAGCACCTTTGTGACCACGTGCAGCAGTTCCGCCTTTGCCTGAACCTTCTCCACGGCCAACGCGTTTGCCTTCTTTATGTACTGAACCTTTTGCAGGTGTGAGATTGTTTAATTTCATGAGTGTAATCTCCCTGATTAGATATTTTCAACTTTAACAAGGTGTTGAACCTTGGCGATCATTCCTTTGATTTGCGCAGTAGCTTCTTTTTCTACTGAGCGATTCATGCGCTTGAGCCCAAGTGCAGCCAGAGTATCTTTCTGACGTGCCGGGTAGTCAATGCAGCTTTTCACTTGTGTGATGCGAACTTTAGACATCGTGCGTGGTATTAACCGTTAAAAACTTTATCCATTGTGATTCCACGCTGCTGAGCAACAGTGTATGCGTCACGCATGTTCATGAGTGCATCCATTGTAGCTTTCACCACGTTGTGTGGGTTAGAAGACCCTTTGCTCTTCGCAAGTACGTCTGTAACACCTACTGATTCAAGCACAGCGCGCATAGCGCCACCTGCGATTACACCAGTACCATGTGAAGCGGGCTTGAGGAACACCAGTGATCCACCGAACTTTCCTGTCTGCGGATGCGGAACAGTTCCATTCACGATAGAAACTTTCACAAGATTCTTCTTCGCATCTTCAATCGCTTTAGTGATTGCGTCAGTTACTTCCTTTGCTTTACCAAGACCATAACCAACTACTCCTTTTTCGTTGCCTACAACTACGATCGCAGTGAAGCTGAACGTGCGTCCACCTTTGGTTACTTTGGTTACACGCTGTACACCAACCAACTTATCCTTAAGTTCGATGTCGCTTGATTTAACGCGCTTTACGTTTACGTTAGCCATTTTTCTTTTTATCTGTGCTCTTTATCAGAGATTCAATTATAATTTAAGACCTGCTTCGCGTGCTGCTTCTGCGAGTGCTTTCACACGTCCGTGGTAGAGATATCCGCCACGATCGAAAACGACCTCGCTGATACCTTTTGCTTTTGCTGCTTCAGCAATAGCTGCTCCAACCAATTTCGCTTGTTCAAGCTTTGCAACTTTTTTCCCGGCAAGTGCTTTGTCGCGTGATGATGCTGCAACAAGGGTAGTGCCTTTAGTATCGTCGATGATCTGAACGTAGATGTCTTTATTGCTACGGAACACACTCAAACGTGGTGCCGCTGCAGTTCCAGACAGGCGCTTACGGATGCGCATCCGGATTCTGTTTCTGCGTTCGATTTTTGTGATAGCCATTTTATCTTTCTTTAGTCGCGCGGTTTTTGCCGAGCTATGTTTTTAATTATTTACCAGCAGCTTTACCAGCTTTACGACGAAGTACCTCGTTAGAGAACTTGATACCTTTTCCTTTGTATGGTTCAGGCTTGCGTAGAGCGCGGATTTTTGCTGCAACAAGTCCGAGAAGTTCGTTGTCGCTGCACTCCATAATGATTTTCGGGTTCTGCCCTTTTTCCGCGGTTGTAGTAACCTTGATTTCAGAAGGCAATTCGAAAATAATGTTGTGCGAGTAACCAAGAGTAAGTTCGAGCTGCTGGCCTTTCGCCGCTGCACGGTAACCTACACCTACAAGTTCCTGTTCTGTTTTGTATCCTGTTGAAACACCATTTACCATGTTGTTCAGCAACGCGCGGTACAAACCGTGCAATGCTTTGTGGCGCTTCTGTTCTGTTGGACGCGAAAGCGTAACAACACCATCAGCCACATCAACTGTGATATCAGGGTTAATAGTTCTGTTCAATGTGCCTCTCGGTCCTTTCACAGTGATGTTATTCTTACTCACTGTTACTTCAACGCCTTGTGGCAGAGTGATCGGGAGCTTTCCAATACGTGACATATCTTTTTCCTCCTCTGGTTTAGTAGATGTAGCAGAGAACTTCTCCGCCTACGTTTTCTTTACGTGCCTCTTTATCTGTCATAACTCCTTTAGAGGTAGACACGATCGCAACACCAAGTCCGTTCATAACGCGTGGCATACGATCAACACCAGCGTACTTACGCAAACCAGGTGATGAAATGCGAACGAGTCCGCGGATAGCAGACTGCTTCGTTACAGGATGGTATTTGAGAGCGATTTTAATGGTACCCTGCGCGTTTGCAGCGTCATCGAACTTGTAGTTCAGGATGTACCCTTTTTCGAAGAGGATCTTCGTTAATTCCTTCTTCATTCTTGAAGCCGGAACTTCCACAACACGGTGGTTAGCCTTGATGGCATTCCTTACTCGGGTAAGGAAATCAGAGATTGTATCTGTCATTTTGTTGTTTATATGTTACCCTGCTCGCAGGATAATTATACAAACGCAGTATCTGCGATTTGTCTTCTGTTTTTAATTAGTTACCAGCTTGATTTTGTAACTCCAGGAATCTTGCCATGAAGAGCAAGTTCACGGAACATGTTACGGCAAAGACCGAACTGGCGGTTGTATCCGCGAGGACGACCTGTTAATTTGCAGCGGTTGCGCAAACGTACCGGTGATGAGTTACGCGGAAGGAGAGCTAATGCCATCCAGTTTCCTTCTTTCTTAAGCTGAGCACGTTTTTCAGCATAGCGGTCGACAAGCTTCTTCCGCTTTACTTCCCGTGCTTTCATTGATTCTTTAGCCATGTCTATATCCCCAAAAGGGGCGCAAATATAGTTATTTTTTCTGGTTCTTGAAAGGCATTCCAAATTCTGCTAAAAGAGCGTAAGCTTCTTCGTCAGAATCTGCTGAAGTCACGAAAGTGATGTCCATACCCATGATTTTGCTCACTTTATCGATATCGATCTCCGGGAAGATGATCTGTTCAGTGATTCCAAGGGTATAATTTCCTTTTCCGTCAAATCCTTTGTCGTTGATACCGCGGAAATCGCGGATACGTGGCAATGCTGCAGAAACGAGACGATCGAGAAACTCGTACATCTTGTCGCCACGCAAAGTCGACTTCACACCAATCGGAACACCTTTACGGAGTTTGAAGTTTGAAATGTCTTTACGTGAAATAGTAGCATTTGCTTTCTGTCCTGTGATTGTGCCCATTTCCTTCACAGCGTTCTCAACGAGTTTCTTATCAGAAACAGCGTCGCCCACACCCTGGTTGAGGCAAATCTTCTCCAACTTCGGAACCTGCATTGGGCTCGAGTAGTTGAACTTTTTCTGTAGCGCCGGCACAACTGTGTCGCGGTACATTTTTTTCATACGTGGAGTATACTTCTGCGTAGCCATTATTTGATTACCTCCCGTGATTTAGCGTTAACTCTCTCGAGCTTTCCTGATTTTTCATTGCGCACACGACCTACACGTGTAGGTGTGCCAGATCCATCAACCAACATTACGTTAGAAAGATGTACATAAGCAGGTACATCAATGATTCCGCCCTGCGGATGCTTTGATGTCGGCTTGCTGTGCTTCTTCACTGTGATTCCCTCAAGAGAAACACGGTTAGCTGTTTTGTTTACAGCAAGCACTTTGTACTGTGTGTCGCGGCTTTTGTGTTCGCCGGAGATCACCACAACAGTATCGCCTTTTTTAATTTTCAACTTTGCCATTTGGCCCTATCAATTATAGCACCTCTGGTGCCAGTGAAATAATCTTTGTGTAGTTCGTATCGCGAAGCTCACGTGCAACCGGTCCGAAAATACGAGTGCCGCGGAGTTCATCCTGTGCATTCAGCAACACGCAAGCGTTGTCGTCGAAGCGGATGTAAGAACCATCAGGACGACGGGTTTCTTTGCGGGTGCGTACAACAACAGCTTTAGAAACTGTTCCCTTCTTGATGTTTCCTGAAGGAAGAGCGTTCTTCACTGTTACAACGATTTTATCGCCGATGTGCGCGTAACGCTTCTTTGTACCGCCCAGTACGCGAATACAGAGTACTTCTTTCGCTCCGCTGTTATCGGCTACGTTCAGCCTTGATTCCTGTTGGATCATTGTTCTTTATTCTTAATTCGGTTCGTATTCAAATTACTTCGCACGTTCTACCACGGCAATCAAACGCCAGCACTTGCTTTTGCTTAGCGGACGAGTTTCCATGATGCGAACAGTGTCGCCAATGTTCGACTCATTCTTTTCATCGTGCGCCATGAACGTAGAAGTCTTCTTCACAAACTTCCCGTACTTCGGGTGCTTTACTTTACGTTCAACAGCTACCACGATAGACTTTGCCATCTTGTTGCTGATAACGATTCCCGTTTTCTCTTTACGGTTGGTGCGTTCGGTTGTCTTTTCCATTTTATCTGGTAATTATGCCGATTTACGTTTACGGCTTCCCATCTCTGTGAGAATGCGTGCAATTGTGCGACGTGCGCTGCGGATCTTCAAAGGGTTCTCGATTGGAGAAACCGAATGGTTCAGCTGAAGCTTTTCCAGCTGAGCTTTTTCTTCAGCTAAACGATCTTTCAATTCTACTTCCGTCATTCCGACGATTTCGCTCTGTTTCATTGCGATTAATTTTTCACTTTATTAATTAAGCGTTCTCCGCTGAGTAATCATTACGGATAATGAACTTCGTTGTAACCGGAAGCTTCTGTGCACCAAGGCGCAATGCTTCACGAGCTGTTTCAACCGGAATGCCGTCTGCTTCGAACAGAACAGCACCTTGTTTCACTACAGCAACAAAGTATTCAGGAGCCCCTTTACCCTTACCCATACGAACCTCTGCAGGTTTACGTGTAATTGGTTTATCAGGGAACACGCGAATCCAAACCTGGCCTTCACGCTTCAGGAAACGTGTCATTGCAACACGGGCAGCTTCAATCTGCTTTGCAGTAAGCCAGCACTCTTGCTGCGCTTTGATTGCGAAAGAGCCGAACGCGATAGTGTATCCGCGTGTAGCTTTCCCACGGATTTTCATCTTGTGGGTCTTTCTGTGTTTTACTCTCTTTGGCTGTAACATTATACTATGTTGTTAAAGCAATGGTGTTGCTTAGTTACCTGACTCTTTTTGATCTCTGCGGGTGTTGTTGCCTCCGCGACGTGGACGGTTTCCACCGCGACGCTCGTTGTTGTTGTCCTGCTTCTTCTCTCGCTGTGCAGATTGTGCATTCGGAGAAAGATCGCGCTTGCCGTAAAGCTCGCCTTTGCAGATCCATACTTTCACACCGATACGTCCAAATGAAGTGTGAGCTTCAGCAAGTGCGTAATCGATATCAGCACGAAGTGTGTGCAGAGGAACGCGGCCTTCCATGTATCCTTCAACGCGTGCAATCTCAGCACCAGCCAAACGGCCAGAGCATTTTACTTTGATGCCTTCAGCGCCCATACGCATGGTAGAAGCGATTGACATTTTGATTGCGCGACGGAAAGAGATACGGCCTTCGATCTGACGTGCGATTGAATCAGCAACGAGACGTGCATCCAACTCAGGACGTTTGATCTCGAAAATGTTGATCTGCACTTCTTTCTTCGTCAGCTTCTTGATCTCTTCTTTAAGCTTGTCAACTTCCTTACCGCCTTTTCCGATGATAATACCCGGACGTGCTGTATGGATAGTTACTGTAATGAGCTTCATTGTACGCTCGATCACAATCTTCGAAATGCTGCCTTTCGCAAGACGGGCTTTCAGGTAGTTGCGGATTTTTTCGTCTTCAACGAGTTTGTCAGCGTAATGACGTCCGCCAAACCAGTTTGACTCCCATCCACGGATGATACCAAGTCTCTGCCCGATTGGATTTGCTTTTTGTCCCATTTTATTTCTTAGTTGTGATCAGGTTAAGCGTTAGTGAGTTCACCGAGTACCATTGTAACGTGGTTCGAGCGCTTGCGAATACGGTGAGCGCGTCCTTGCGGTGCTGCTGAAATACGCTTCAGCTGTGTAGCTCCGTCAACCATTACAGTTTTTACGAAGAGAGCATCTGCTTGCGCAACGTTGCCCGACTTCTTCTCGTAGTTAGCAATTGCTGAACGAAGGAGTTTCTCCAAACGTCCTGCAGCTTCTTTGTTTGTAAAGCGAAGAATATTCAACGCCTGGAATACTTCTTTCCCGCGTACGATGTCAGCCACAAGGCGCATCTTGCGTGGTGAAGTAGGAACATTGCGAAGACTTGCAATGTAAGTAGTCTTCATTGCTTCCTTGCGTTCATTCGCTGCTAGTTCTTTTCTGCGTGCCATCTCTGGTTGTCTTTTCTGTTATAGATTATTTAGCTCCTGCAGCCTTGTCTTTGTTGCCAGAGTGCCCACGGAAAGTACGTGTAGGTGCGAATTCGCCGAGACGGTGTCCCACCATGTTTTCAGTTACATAGACAGGAACAAATTTGTTTCCGTTGTGTACTGCGAACGTATGTCCAACAAACTCCGGAGAGATCATTGAGCGGCGTGACCAGGTTTTGATTGCGACCTTTTTGTTAGAGCTGTTCATATTAACAACTTTCTTATCCAGTTTTGGATCAACAAAAGGTCCTTTTTTGAGTGAACGTGCCATTATTGTTCTGTTATCGGCTTAGTAATTATTTCTTACGACGTTCGAGAATGTACTTATTCGACGCCTTCGCTTTGAATCTTGTTTTGAGTCCCTTCGACTTAGTTCCCTTACGTGAACGTGGGTGACCACCTGAAGCACGACCTTCACCACCACCCATAGGGTGATCGACAGGGTTCATTGCTACCGGACGAGTACGTGGACGGCGGCCATACCAACGGTTGCGGCCAGCTTTTCCATCACTCTGAAGGTTATGATCTGCGTTTGAAACAGAACCGATTGTTGCCGTGCAGGTAACGAGAATCATACGCGTTTCGCCAGAAGGCAAACGGAGTACAGCAAACTTCCCTTCACGTGCGCTGAGCTGAGCATATGAACCCGCACTGCGAGCCATTTTCGCTCCTTGTCCAGGACGCAATTCAATATTGTGAATGATAGTACCGAGCGGAACATCAGAGAGGAACATAGTGTTTCCAACTTCAGGTGTTGCTTTCTTACCCGACATTACCTTTTGTCCAACCTTCAATCCGGTTGGAGCAATGATGTAACGTTTCTCACCATCAGCATACACAAGAAGTGCAATACGTGCTGTACGGTTCGGATCGTACTCGATTGTTTTTACAGTTGCGGGAACATCGTGCTTGTCGCGTTTAAAGTCAACAATACGGTACATCTGTTTGTGACCACCGCCCATATAGCGCATAGTCATTTTACCTGAGTTGTTACGACCACCAGTCTTTGGAGACGGTGCAAGCAAACTCTTCTCAGGAGTTGATGTAGTGATGTCCTCGGCAGTAACCAGGGTGCGGTGACGCATTGCTGGTGTTAAGGGACGAAATTTTCTAAGTGCCATAGCTCTCTATAGGTTTCTTATTTATCAGAGATTGCTGTAGAAGTCAATAGTCTCACCTGATTTTAGTGTTACTACTGCTTTTTTGTGACGGTTGTGAACGCCCACCTGCATACCCGCGCGGGTATAACGTGAACGAACTTTACCGTTGTAATTCATAGTGTTCACGGCTTCAACGTTTACACCATACATTTTCTCAACTGCGGTCTTAATCTGCAGCTTATTTGCGTCGCGGTCAACTACGAATCCAAAACGGTTCGCTTTCTCCGCCTGCTGAGACATTTTCTCAGTAATGATTGGCTTGATAAGTATTGCGTTCATGGTTCTAGTTGTTTAGCAGGGTTTCAAGTTTTGCAACTGAAGCTTCTACGAGAAGAAGGCTACTTGCATTCAGAATATCGTATGTGGTCAACTCTGATGCAACAACCACTTTCGCAGCAGTCAGGTTGCGTGAAGAAAGGAACACGTTCTTGTTGTGCTCAGCAACAACCAGCAGTGTTTTCTTATCGGCAACTTTCAGTGCGTTCAGCATTTCAGCATACTGTGACGTTTTGGGTGCGTCGAAGTTCAGGTTTTCAAGAACGATGATGTTGTTCTCTTTCGCCTTGTAAGTCAATGCAGACTTACGTGCCAATGCTTTTACTTTTTTGTTCACAGCGATTTTGTAGTCGTGCGGACGAGGACCAAATACACGTCCACCACCACGGAACAAAGGAGATTTCATGCTACCAGCACGAGCTCCGCCTGTACCCTTTTGGCGCTTCAGCTTCTTGGTTGTACGTGCAATTTCTGCACGCTCTTTTGATTTATGCGTTCCCTGACGTTGTGCAGCTAAATACTGTTTTACGTCGAGGTAAATTGCGTGATCGTTCGGTTCAATCGCGAACACGTCATCGCTCAGCTTCACCTTCTTAGATGTTGCTTTTCCTTCAGAGTTATGTATTGCGAGTTCCATGTTATTTCGTGATTGTAACGTATGAACCAGGAGCACCTGCGATAGAACCTTTTACAACGAGAAGGTTTTTCTCAGCAAGAATTTTCACCACCTGGATATTGATGCTCTTCTTAGTTTGGCCACCTGTACGTCCACCCATGCGCATGCCTTTGAATACGCGTGCAGCATTTGATGAGTTACCCAATGAACCTGGAGCGCGCAAACGATCGTGCTGACCGTGTGTTGCACCACCTACTCCACCGAAACCGTGACGCTTCATTACACCCTGAAAACCTTTTCCTTTAGAGATACCGCTGACATCAACAATATCGCCCTCATTGAAAAGTTCAACTGTAAGAACATCACCTACATTTTTCGCTTCTTCAAAAGTTCTGAATTCAACGAGCTTGCGTTTAGGTGTTGACTTTGATTTTGCAAAGTGACCCTTCATTGCTTCCGAAGTGTTTTTCTCCTTCTTGTCATCAAAGCCAAGTTGAAGTGCTTCGTAGCCGTCTGTCTCTTTGGTTTTTACTTGCGTAACAACGCAAGGACCCACCTCGATAATTGTGCATGGTAAGTATTTACCATTGGCACCGAAGACGCTGGTCATTCCAATTTTTTTACCAATTAAGCCTGACATGCTTAGTTTATTAGTGATTACTATTTATAATGTGCAATTGACCTTAAGTCGCCTGCTTGATTACGGAACTTTGATTTCTACTTCAACACCGCTAGGAAGTTCGAGCTTCATCAAGGCATCAACTGTTTTAGAAGTTGAGCTGTAGATGTCGAGCAAACGCTTGTAGCTGCAAAGCTGAAACTGTTCACGAGCCTTTTTGTTTACGTGTGGCGAGCGAAGTACTGTGAAAATGCGCTTGTGAGTTGGAAGTGGAATTGGTCCGCTTACCACAGCACCTGTGCTTTTTACTGTTTTCACAATTTTCTCTGCCGACTTGTCAACGAGGTTGTAGTCGTAAGACTTGAGTTTAATTCTGATTTTCTGGCTCATATAAAGAACGTTGTTGTAGTGTATTAAACTTTTTCAGCTTTTTTGCCGTTTGCTTTTGCGATTACTTCGTCAGCTACGTTACGCGGAGCATCAGCGTAGTGAGAGAATTCCATTGTAGAAGAAGCGCGTCCTGAAGTGATCGTACGCAACTGCGTTACGTAACCAAACATTTCTGACAGTGGCACTTTTGCTTTTACAACCTGAACACCCGCACGGCTGTCCATTCCTTCAATCTGACCGCGACGCTTGTTCAAGTCACCAACCACATCACCCATGTTTTGTTCTGGTGTCAGAACTTCCACTTTCATGATTGGCTCGAGAAGTACAGGTTTCGCTTTTGGAAGTGCTTCACGGAACGCAGTCTTCGCGCAGATCTCGAATGACAAAGCATCAGAGTCAACGTCGTGGTAAGAACCGTCCGTTACTACAACTTTCAAAGTCTGGATAGGGTAACCGGCGAGGATACCATTGCCCATCGAAGATTTGAATCCTTTTTCAATTGCCGGGATGAATTCACGTGGAATGTTACCACCGGAAATTTCGTTTACGAACTGGAGACCGCCATTCTTCGCATCTGGCACGAAGTCAGCATCAACAGGTCCAACAGAAAACTTGATGTCGGCGAACTTACCGCGACCCCCTGTTTGTTTCTTATAAACTTCACGGTGCTCAACTGTAGAGTTGATAGCTTCCTTAAAGTTTACTTGTGGAGCACCCTGGTTTACTTCTACTTTGAACTCGCGACGCAGACGGTCAACGATAATTTCAAGGTGAAGCTCGCCCATTCCGCTGATGATTGTTTGTCCGCTTTCTTCGTCAGACTTCACGCGGAATGTAGGATCCTCTTCAGAGAGTTTGTTCAATGCAACACCCAGTTTATCAAGATCGGCCTGTGTTTTTGGCTCAACCGCGATTCCGATAACCGGTTCAGGGAAGTTCATTGCTTCGAGAACAATTGGGTGTTTCTCGTCGCAAAGTGTATCACCTGTTTTGATGTCTTTAAATCCAACAGCTGCGCCAATGTCTCCTGCTTCGATGCAATCAACCTGGTTCTGCTTGTTAGCGTGCATTTGGAAGATACGGGAGATACGCTCTTTGTTTCCTGAACGTGTGTTCAGAACATAAGAACCTGAATCCAGACGACCAGAATAAGCACGGAAATATGCGAGACGACCTACGAATGGGTCAGTTGCAATTTTGAATGCGAGAGCAGCGAACGGCTCTTTTACATCGGGCTTGCGTGTAACTTCTTCTTCAGTGTCAGGGTTAATACCCTTAATGCTTTCTTTATCCATTGGAGAAGGCATCAGTTCCATTACGTAATCAAGCATGGTCTGAACACCTTTGTTCTTGAATGCAGATCCACATACCATTGGAACAACTTTGTTCGCAAGACATGCTTTACGGAGTGCAGCAAGAACTTCTGCTTCGGTGATTGTTTCAGGAGCTTCGAAAAACTTCTCCATGATTTTGTCATCGAATTCAGAAACTGATTCAAGAAGCTTCTCGCGCCATTCAGCAACGTCAGCTTTCATATCCTCAGGGATAGGAACTTCTGTGAAAGTCATTCCTTTATCACTCTCATTCCAAACAATTCCACGGTTGTTGATCAGATCAACTACACCTTTGAAATTCTCTTCAGAACCGATCGGTAACTGAAGTGGAACAGGATTACCACCAAGAACTGTTTTTACCTGCTTAACAACGTTAAGGAAGTCAGCACCTGCGCGGTCCATTTTATTGACGAAACCAATACGGGTGACATTATAGTTATCCGCAAGGCGCCAGTTTGTTTCTGATTGTGGTTCTACACCATCAACAGAAGAGAAAAGAAATACCAATCCATCCAATACACGCAGTGAACGGTTAACTTCAACTGTGAAGTCAACGTGACCAGGCGTATCAATGATGTTCATTTTGTAATTGTTGTCTCTGTATTTCCAGAAACAAGTTGTAGCTGCTGAAGTGATTGTGATACCACGCTCCTGCTCCTGCACCATCCAGTCCATCGTTGCAGCACCATCGTGTACTTCACCGATTTTGTGGTTTACCCCCGCATAATAAAGAATACGCTCGGTGCAAGTTGTTTTACCTGCGTCGATATGCGCTGCAATACCAATGTTTCGTGTATATCTAAGATCGCTCATTTGTTACCCCTCGTAATTCAATTACAATCTAAAGTGTGAGTATGCTTTGTTGGCTTCCGCCATACGGTGCGTATCTTCTTTCTTTTTGAAAGCTGCACCTTCTTCTTTCGCTGCTGCAACGATTTCACCAGCGAGTTTAGCCGCCATTGATTTTTCGTTACGTGCACGTGCGTAAGAAATCAGCCACTTGATACCAAGAGCCGTTTTGCGTTCATTCCGGATTTCCTGAGGAATCTGGAACGTTGCACCACCAACACGACGGCTACGAACCTCTACGTTCGGAGTTACGTTTGTCAGCGCTTTCTTCCAGGTTTCGAGTCCGTCCTGCTCAGCACGCTTCTGCACGATTTCCATCGCGTCGTAGAATATATCGTAAGCAGTTGACTTCTTTCCCTGATACATCAGGTTGTTCACGAATCGTGTTACCAAGATGTCGTTGAACTTCGGATCAGGAAGAAGAGGACGTTTTTTTGCTCTGGTCTTTCTCATTGTAGTCTGATATTACTTCGCTTATTTCTTAGCGGCAGGTTTAGCACCGCCTTTTGCTTTCTTAGTTCCGTATTTTGAACGACGTTGGTTACGTCCTTCAACACCTGCAGTGTCCAATGCACCACGAACGATGTGGTAACGAACACCTGGAAGATCCTTCACACGACCACCGCGCACGAGCACGATTGAGTGTTCCTGAAGGTTGTGTCCCTCTCCCGGGATATATGCGATGATCTCCATCTTGTTCGTCAAACGAACCTTTGCTACTTTACGAAGTGCCGAGTTAGGCTTCTTCGGTGTAGTCGTGTAAACACGAGTGCAGATACCGCGTTTTTGCGGGCAGCTGTCGAGTGCGGCAGACTTACTCTTGTTAGGAGCTTTGAATCGGCCTTTACGTACGAGCTGTTGAATAGTTGGCATGTTGTTTAATTAATTATCGTTCAACGTTTTGCAAAAAGTTTCCACCCCATGTCCGGTTTTTGGGGACGGCAAAGGTACTAATTCTTTGAAATAAACAGCGTTTGGTTGAAATATTTTTTATTTTCCGCAGGTTGCCCGATTTTAGGGCGGCTTTCAGTGACAAATCACCCCGCGGAACTGGCCGCCTAGTCATCCTCGCGACGGCCATTATTTCCGTATTTTTACCGGATGGGGTCCAAAATCAGCGTGATCAGCTATTATTTACCCGAAAAGACCTTCACAAACGAGGATTTTTACCTTGAATTCCCGGAATCGAAAGGAACGAGTCTGGAAAAAACGGGTATATATAAACGACACATCATTGCCCCGGATGAAACCGCGTCTGATATGGCCTTTAAGGCCGCAGAAAAATTATTCTCTGAACATCAGATTGACCCGCAATCAATTGATTTTCTAATACTTGCCTGTATAGAGCCGGACTACTACACTCCTCCAACGAGCGCCGTTTTGCACGGGCGATTAGGACTGAAACCGGCTTGCGGAATTATGGAATACAATCATGGCTGCAGTGCCTATGTGTATGGACTAGGTATGGCCGACGGTGCTATTACGAGGATGGGTGCTAAACGTGTATTATTCCTGACCACATCATCGTTAACACACACATTTCATCCCGGCGATAAAAGTTCACGCTTTGTATTCGGAGATGCCGCAACTGCAACTCTTCTGGAAGACAGCGATACGGAAGATATTGGACCGTATGAATACGGAACGAATGGTAACGGCTATAACCGAATAATAGTTGAAGACGGACACGCTCGTAACGCGATTACAGAAGAATCGCTGATGGAAATAAAGGATGACTTCGGGAATATAACGAGTCGCGCGACATTCCGTATGGATGGTACCGGGGTATTTCTTTTCACTATGAAAACAGTCCCTGCTATGATTGAGGAGTTGCTGAAAAAAGCGGCGTTGAAGATTGAAGACGTTGACTACTTCGTGTTTCACCAGCCGAACGAGTTCCTGAATGAAATGTTGCGAAAAAAAATCGGTATTCCAGAAGAGAAATTTATTCACTGCATACGTGAAACAGGAAACACTGTACAGTGTACTATTCCGATTGCGTTGTGCGAGATGTATGCAGAAGGAAAGTTGACACGCGGGACCACTGTGGTACTTGCCGGATTTGGTGTAGGCCTGAGCTGGATTAGTACAGTAGCCAAGTTTTAGTTCATTACTTTATATTTGTTGAAACGTACTTATGGACAGCATAGATCAATTTATTGTGAAACTGGAGCGGGAACTTGATATGGTTGAACCGGGAACATTGAATCCGGAAGTCAATTACAGAAACATCCCGAACTGGAGCTCTATGTATGCACTGATAATCGTGGCTTTGTGTGAAACGGAATATGATGTTGCTGTAACCGGCGAAGACCTTAGAAAATGTAATACTATCAGTGATCTCTACAACATCGTTGCCAGCCGCAAAGGCTGATCTCACCAACTAACGCAAGACCCATGAGTCTATTCCGTGTTACCGGTGCAGAAATTAAGGGCATCAGTGCTGCAGTTCCTGCGACGGTAGTCAGTAACCGCGATTATGAAATTATTTCGCCTGCTGAGCGGGAAGTACTGATAAAGACTACCGGCATCGAGAAGCGCCATATTGCACACCATGGAGAGACAACCGGCGACTTGTGTTATGCAGCGGCAGAAAAACTCATTACTTCGCTGCGTTGGGACAAATCAGAAATTGATCTGCTCATTTTTGTATCCCAATCACCGGATCATTTCCTACCGGCTACATCCATCATTCTGCAGGATCGCTTAGGATTAAGTAAGACCACAGTTGCATTCGACATTCTGCTGGGCTGCAGCGGTTACGTATATGGCTTGTCGGTAATATCATCGATGATGGCTACCGGAGGATTCCGGAAAGCGCTTCTTCTTGCAGGAGACATTTCCTCTGCCGGTGTTAATGTGAAAGATAAAAGTACTTATCCCTTATTCGGTGATGCCGGTACTGCAACAGCAATAGAATATAATCGCGGTTATCAAATTACTTTTAATCTTCAGAGTGATGGCTCAGGAAAAGACGCGATAATCATTCCGCACGGTGGAGTTAAATACCCGATCACAGCCGAGTCGCTGGTAGAAAAAGAATATGAACCAGGAATTACCCGGCACATGCGTAACCTGGCATTGAACGGGATGGATGTATTTAATTTCTCGGTCAGAGAAGCGCCGCCCAATGTTAAAGCGCTACTGGATTACTGTGAAAAGAGTGCGGAAGATGTTGACCTCTTCGTGATGCATCAGGCGAATTTTCTTATGAATGAAACGATCAGAAAGAAGCTGAAATTCCCGGCTGATAAAACGCCCTACTCGTTGCGGGAATTCGGGAACACCAGTTCTGCTTCGATTCCGTTGACGCTGGTGAACAGTATGCAGGAAGTTCAGAAATCGTCAACGCGGGTGCTGCTTTCTGCATTCGGTGTGGGCTTATCGTGGGGTTCCTGTTATCTTGAAGCAAACAACTGGTCGTGTCCTCCAATTCAAACTATATGAGCACTCCGTTTCATCTTCACGGTAAAACATTTCTCGTTACAGGAGCATCTTCCGGCATTGGAAGTCACACAGCGAAGCGAATCACCGAAATGGGTGGAAACGTTATCCTGAACGGACGTGATGCAGCCCGACTGAGTGCAACCGCAGAGGAATGTGGTACTACGGAAATTATTGCTGCCGATATATGCACGCCAGAAGGCCGGGAATTGATTGCAAAGAAGGTAACAGGTCTTGACGGACTCGTAAACTGCGCAGGTACTGTTCACCCATTTCCTGTACGATTCATTGATCAGAAGAAAATGGATCAGACCATGCAGATCAATTTTGAAGCGCCTGTTTTGTTGACTTCCCTTTTGCTGAAAGAAAAAAAAATAAAACCGGAAAGTTCGCTGGTTTACTTAAGTTCGATTTCATCTGCACGGCCGCAGGCTGGAGCGTCGTTATACGGTGCTTCCAAAGCAGGCATCGAATCGTTTGTGAAGGTGCTGGCGCAGGAATTACATTCTTCAAAGATTCGCGTGAATAGTGTTGCACCTGCGATGGTGAAAACGCCGATGTTTGATCGTGCTGAAGAAATGGTTTCGAAGGAAGAAATGGATAATCATCTTGAGAAATATTTGTTGGGTGTTGGACATCCCGAAGACGTTGCCAATGCGGTAATCTTCCTGCTTTCGCCAGCATCGCGGTGGATTACAGGAATAAATCTAATTTTAGACGGAGGAGTTCTGCTCTGAGAAAATATGATCGCGTATTCCCTAGTTATTCCGGTTTACAATAGCGCTGCAACACTTGCGGAGTTGACTGAGCGTGTGCACGCTGTTATGAATTCGCAAGGATCTTTCGAGTTGCTACTTGTAGATGATGGAAGCTCGGACGAAAGCTGGAAAGCGCTCATGGAACTCAAGGTGAAAAACCCGGAAACAGTTCGTATAGTAAGACTCAGCAAAAATTTCGGACAGCACAATGCCATTACCTGTGGCTTCACGCTTTCAAAAGGAGAACACGTTATTACAATAGATGATGATCTGCAACACCCTCCTGAAGAAATTCCCAAACTGATTGCAAAGCTGAAAGAAACGGATGCGGACGTGGTTTACGGCATTCCGAAAACGCGTCGTCACAGTGCATTTCGGGTTGCTGGAAGTTATTTCACCCGTCGTTCATCTAATCTGGTGAATGGAAATACCGAAGGAAGCTCGTTCCGTATCATACGCAAAAGTGTTGTTGAGCAGGTGAGCAGTCATCACAACAATGCCATGATTTTCATTGACGAAATTCTGAGCTGGTATACTTCATTGATCAGTACAGTGGATGTTGAACATCACGAACGCAAGAAAGGAAAGTCGGGTTACACAAATCTGGGGCTGATCCGCTTGTACCTGGATATTGTGATTAATCACTCGGCATTTCCTCTGAAGCTTATGACGTGGCTCGGATTTCTTTCTTCGCTCATTACTCTCTTTTTAGGAGTAGTTTTTATTGCTAGAAAGTTCCTGATGAATGTTCCGGTTGGCTTCACTGCACAAATTGTAGCCATCCTTTTCTCGGCGAGCATTCTCATGATGTGCATGGGAATTGTTGGACAATATCTTTACAAACTTTTCTTGTTGCAAAACCGCAAGCCGAATTTCAGCATTCGGGAACAGCACTAAACTTAGGCTCGTGATACTGGAAGGTTATGGCATAGTACTTACTCGTCTTACCGTGCACGATCTTGAACTGGTGCGTGTGCAGAGAAATTCTGATACGGTGCGTTCGTTCATGCACTTCCGGGATGAGATCACTCCGGAAATGCAGGTAAAGTGGTTTTCTTCAATCGACAATGAGCACAACAATTATTTTCTGATTCATCATGGAAATGAAAAGGTTGGAATGATCAGTGGCGCAGAAATTGATTGGACGAACATGGAAACGCATAACGGAGGATTGTTTATTTGGGATTCAACCTTATGGGGGACGCCCATTCCCTTGATGGCGGCATTGTTGCTGACAGAACTTTCTATTCGGCTTGGGTTCCGGAAGACGTTTGTCCGCGTGTTACCAGAAAATAAACGCGCTATAGAATTCAACAGGCACATGGGTTATGTGAGAGCACAGGAGCAGCATCATGAACCGCTTGAGACCTATTCATTGACTTCAGAGCAGTTTTTCAATGCTACTGAAGATTTGCGTGCGAAGGCTAGTGCCATGGCTCCAGGAAAATTGCGCTGCACTATTGATGACAAGAATCATCCGGCTAGCTCAAATCTTGTTCGTGTATATGGCCTGCTCACGGATGAACAGAAATCCAATTTTGACTTTATTGTGAAGTAGATGATAACCGATAAGCTTCTCTTTCTTCATATACCTAAAACTGCCGGCACGAGCGTACATAACGTTTTGCACAGGCATTTTAGCAAGAGGGAGCAAGTTGAAACGAATGTGTTTATCAATTCAAATGTATTAGCAACACTTACGCCGGATCGAATGAAGTCACTCCGATTAGTTCGCGGTCATTTTGTATTTGGTGAACATCAAGCACTCGGTGATGTTAAGTTCGAGTATACTACGATGTTGCGGGAACCGATCGATCGTTGCGTTTCGCATTACTATTTTAATCTCGCTGAGCAAGACCACAAGAAAAAACCGGGCGGAAGAAGAATTAATGTTTCACTGAAAGAATTGTGTGAGACCGGAGATTATTTGTTTGTGGATAATTTGCAAGTCCGCTTTCTATCAGGGAATCCGAAAGTTGCGATTGGATCTGTAACGCGAGAGATGCTGGAAGAAGCGTGGGAGAATCTGAACAAACATTTTCCGGTGATCGGAATCCAGGAGCAGTTCGATGCATACATCCTGATGTTGTGCGATCGTTACGAGCTCAAAATTCCGTTTTACAGAAAGCAACGCGTGAATAAAGGAAGAAAAGCGGTTACGGAACTGGATGATGCTACGCGTAAAGCGGTTGTTGCAAAGAATTTGCTCGATATTGAATTATATGAACGCGTGAGGAAGAAAGTAATGGAGGAAATTAATGAGAAGGGTGAGGATTTTCAGAGGAGAATCAGGAGGTTTCAAAAGATGAATGCGTTTTTGTCGAACGTGGCGAATTGGTTGCCGTTTATGGGAAAGGTCACCAGAGTTAGTCAGAAGTAAGGCCCGGATTGTGCCTAAAAATATGCCGCAGATTCGCAGATTACCGCAGATTCGTTGAGGCCGAGATATTACCTGACGGAGATTGTAGGATCGTACGCGGAAAAGGCGGAAAGGACTGCCAGTAAACGGATTTTAGTCCTCTTCCCGAAAATTCACTTTGCGTTGCAGCCATTCGTAATAACGATGTGCGAGACCGGGAATTTCTTTGCGAGTTGGTTTTGGGCGATGAGAATTCCATTGGGAGAAATCCAAAGAACACATTGTGCGGTAATCGTAAGTTGGATTCATCAGCCAACGGAAATGGCGACGGAAAAATCCGAGTCCGGCACCAGGGAATTTCGCAATCTGCATGTGGGGTTTCAATTTCTTCAGCAGTGTTCTGAATTCCTTTCGATTGTGCGCGTAATATTCTGAATTGCCCCAGGATTTCACGAGATCAATTCCAAGGTGGAATGTGAGGTGTTGATTCGCGAGCAAAACCGGATTCTCTGCGAAGGTGAAAATGTTGTGGAAGATGTCGCCACCGGCCATGGGAATACCTATGCAGATGTTCGTCTTCACAAATTTATTGTGGAGCGATTTTTTGAAAACGAAACAATCGAAGCCGATGTGTTCACTACCAGCGTGAGCGAGCATCACTTCAAATGGTTGATCAATCAAACGTGCCGGAATCCTACGACGGTTAATGACCAGTGCGTCGTGGCCACGTTTGAGAAATTCTGTAATTGCATTGTAAAACCATGGAGTGAGTGCAATGTCTGCATTTGAAAAAACAATGTACTCCGCCGCAGACGCTTTTACACCTTCATCAAGTATATCCGATACAATGGGAAGGTTTCTGGAGGTAGAAAACGAACTTACGTCACCCACATTTCTCCTTAAGACGGCTGTTCTCTCCGCAAAACCAACATCGGCAGACGAATTACTGCCAATGGCGGCTATTGTTTCTACTGTTACACCGGAATTCAGATATTGCTTCGCACGACGGATTGATTCAATGGTTATGCGCTGAATTTTCTCCAGTTCTGCATTCTCTGCAGCTGAAACGATATTGATGATATGCGAGAAAGAGTAACTCACTCGTCAAAGTTAATGCGAGTCGACTTCCATTCCTGCCAATTGGAATCTCCCTCGGTGGATTTCTTGATTGTTCTTCCATCGAATAGCTTCTTCATGTCCATTGCAAACATCATTGGATAGTGAAAGAGCGGATTGAGGAACCACTTTTTGTGTCTGCTGAAGAAAGGAAGGTTATATCCCGGGAATTTTTCAATGCGAAAGTTCTTACGTTCGTCTGCCAGGAACTTTTTAATCTCCGATTTCTGAAAAGCTGCGACCTCAGGGCCCTTCCAATCCTGCACGATCTCCATTCCGATGTGGAGCGTGAGATGTTTGTTTGCAAGGACGACACATTTCTCAGCATGCAAGAACAAATTGTGCGCAAGCATGAATCCAACTCCGGGAGCGCCAACGCAAATATTTCCGAGTGACAATTTATTGATCAACCCCTTTTTCATCACAAAACAATCGTAACCCGGATGTGGTCGACCGGTTTCGTTGAATAACAGTTCGGGCTTGTTGATCAGCTCCTTCCCTACTCTTCGGCGATTAATCAGGAGTGCATCGCATTTTTCGCTTTCAAGAATTGCGGCAACTCCGTCGTAAAACTGAGGAACCGGAATGATATCCATGTTGGACCAAATCACGAAATCACAGTCAGCATTCGCCGCACGATCAAGAATTTCCTTCAGCAGCGGGAGCTTTGGCGACTTGCTGTTTCCTGAAACAGTTTGAAGATTTGACTGCAAATCGGGTGTTAGTTCCAGTATTGAAGGAACGAGGCCACGATCTTCCGTAAACTGAGCTGAGAGCAATTTCACTGGTGAACGCGTGTTCTTCGATGCCTTTTCGAGCATAGAAATCGTCAGCACTTGAACAGCACCGAGCTTTCCATCAATTGCGTAAGGATTTACTATATGCGCGAATCGCAAGGGCATCCCTCGAAAGTAGTGTTTTTAGTTAAATTTGAACCACACAGGAACATAGGCACATATTTGTGCCGCGTGCAGCAGCGATCCTGAATGGTAAGCACATTTCAGACAACAACCCGATGATCATTATCAGTTCAGGTTTTCCTAAGTCGGCAAGTACGCTGCTATTCCTGTACACTGAATCGTTGATCAATGCCTCCGGAAAATCGAAGGGACAAAAACTGTTTCGTCGAAATAACACAGAAGGGTTTACGCCACACTTCGGAATATTCAATACGCTGTGGTACGTATTCGCTTCGTTATTTGGACCCGTTGTAATTAAAACTCATTCCGGTCCAACTTTCTTTGTGCGTGCGTTGATTTCGTTAGGACTTGCAAAGGCGTATTACTCAGTTCGTGATCCACGTGATGCTATGTTATCAGCTATGGATCACGGAGTGAAAGCCAGGACGAATGGAATAAAATCAGATTCCGATGTTGCGTTCGCACCTTTTAAACAATGGAAAGATGCTTTGCCTGTTTTTCAAATGCATCAATCGCGATTTGAAGCATGGAAGAATTACGGAGAGGTCATTTTCCCCAGATACGAGCTGCTCATGACGCAACCAAAAGTAGAATTGGAGAAAGTCGTGGGGCACCTTGGACGAAATTCCCTGAAGAAATATATTGATATTACCGTCGCAGAATTTCTGCAAAATAAAAGCACGACGAAGAATTTTAATAAGGGAAATGTGTCGCGATACAAAACGGAGTTAAGTGAAAATCAAATTTCGGAATTAGAAAATGCATTAGGGTCTTGTGTTGAATCAATGGGGTATTCGAAGTGATTAAAGGACTGCGCTATTACAATGCCTATTTGAAAGACAAACGTCTGTTCAAGGAAGCTGGTATTGGAGATCGCGATGTTTTCCTTGCTTCATTTCCGAAATCCGGAAACACCTGGCTACGATACATTCTTGCACGGGCACTGTATCCTGAATCACAAATCAATCAGGAAAATCTCCAGCACTATTTTCCGACAGTTTACAGAAACTCTACACAAGAAATAAAGAAGCTTTCATCGCCGCGATACATCAAGACACACTCTGCATTTTTTAGTTTGTACCCGAAGTGCATTTATATTATTCGTGATTATCGTCAGGTTATATTATCAGCGTGGCATCATGCGAAGAACAAATCGAACTACATGGGTTCACTTGATGAGTTCGTTGATTCGAAAATGATAAATGCATTCGGGCCATGGTTTTGGCATGTTACGGAAGCGTTGAACTTTCAAGAGTCGGCTCCGGAAAAAATGTTGATTCTTCGTTACGAATCAATGCTGAGTGATCCCGCAAAGTCTGTGAATGAAATTCTGAAGTTCACAAATCTCCAGCCCATAATCCCGGTTGAAGAAATCGTTGAGAAGACGAGTTTTGTGCGACTGCAGACCATGGAGAAACAAGGCGGACAAAACCCTGAACAACTATTCTTTCGGTCCGGCACAAATGATGATTGGAAAAAGACGGCGGATTGGGTACTCGAGAATAAGTTATTGGACAAACCAACTCATGAAGTGATGAAGCGCTGCGGATATATTTAGAAATGGAAGAGACGACACATATCGGTAAGCGTAACGTCATGGACTTCACCTATGCGTTGTTTGCTTCATCATGTCTTACCACGGCTATCATCGGACTCGAATTTGAGAACGGCGGTCCGGCGAAATATGTGCTGCCGTTCATTCCGCTGATTTTCATTTTCACGTATTGGTTTTCAAAGCAATTCTCTTACTACGCTATTGCAGCCGGCGCGATAGCCTCCTCCTATTTCTTTTTAGGAGCGATCAACACAATCGCGCTCGTGACTTTAGTTGCGGCTTATATTTTCATTATAACAGCGTTTAAGAAAACCAGTTTACGGATTCTCTGGGCCATTTTTCTTACCGCCGTTCTTGCCGTTCTTCGGATAGGATTTGTGAATTTGCCGTTCATTCCGCTTGCAGTACCGGTTGTTGGCTCTATGATCATGTTCCGATATGTGTTGATGCTCTATGAACATCACTATGAAAAACCTGAGTCGACCTGGATTCAAAAATTCACGTATCTGATTCTTCCGCCCGCGCTTGCATTCCCTCTTTTTCCGATTGTTGATTACAAGTCCTTTCTGAGAAATCATCATCCGCAAGATTCTTCGGTGATAAAAACCGGATTGACAAGAATCGCAGCAGGATTGATATTCATGATGTCGTTTCGCATTCTGTATCTCTACTTCATTCCGGGTTATGTTGAAGTACACGATGCATTAAGCGTTTTCACTTACACAATTTGTAATTACCTCTACATCCTCAACGTTTTTGGTGTGATGTGGATTGCAGTCGGGTATCTCGGAATATTGGGGTTTGACTTGCCTCCCGTTTTCAATTACGTCTTTCTGATCGACAATTTTAGAGACATCTGGAGACGCATTAATGTATACTGGCGCGATTTCATGGTGAAACTCGTTTACTATCCGCTTTACTTTAACCTTAGGAAGAAAACGAAAGCCGCGATTTTAATTACGTCGCTAACAACGCTCACCATATCAGCAATGCTGCATGGATGGCAATGGTTTTGGTTGCAGGGAACATTTGTTTTGCACGCGCCGGGTATCATTTTCTGGTTCGTGATCGGACTCGTGATTTCAATTAATCTCGCGATGCAAAATCCGATTGGGCAAGCACCTAAAACATTGAGTCCGGCAATTCGTGCGCTAAGGATCACAGGAATGTTTCTGTTCATGTGCATCATGTGGTCGTTATGGAATAGTTCGTCGATTGATGAATGGATCCACCTGCTCTCCTACTACACCATCGGTACACCAATGATGTGGATTATCATCACTGCTATTCTTTTCGGAATTTTTCTGTTACACTTTATCATTCAACGTTTGCCGGAAAAACCTGCCGGTCACCACATTCTCAATAAGGCGTATCATCCAGCGGCAATACTTACCGTTTGTGCATTGATGCTGGCTCCGCTGCTTCCCAACATCTCTGAGAAAATTCCGGGGATTACCGGAGAGTTCCTCGCCTCAGTTTCGAAAGCGCAATTGAGTGATGCCGATCAAAGTGCGGCTACGGAAAACTACTACAATCGTATGCTTGCGAGCGATGGAATGGGATCTCGGCCGTGGGAAGTACACACACCTGGTCGTGACGCACAATCGGGACTGGATGATGCGTGTGTGCGCAGTGAAAATCTGCTCGTCCGTGAATTGATTCCGAGTAAAGTGACTGTGATCAACGGATGGACAATTACAACGAACAGTTTTGGGATGCGTGATGATGAATATGCACTTGAGAAGCCGGAGAGCACATACCGTATTGCAATTTTGGGTGCATCATACGAAATGGGATCTGGCGTTGCACAAGACAGCACATTCGAAGCGTTGTTGGAGAAAATGCTGAATGATTCGCTCTCACCAAAAAACATTGAAGTGTTGAATTTTGCAGTTGGAGGCTATCACTTGCCACAACTGGTTTGGGTTGCAGAAAATAAGTTGCCGCAGTTTCAACCAGACCTTGTTCTGTGTTTTGTCCATCCTGCAGATGCCGCGCGTACAAGCGACTATATGGCCAACATGGTGAGAAATGGAATTGATCTGCATTATCCTGAATTGTACCAGATCAGAAAGGAGTCGGGTGCAGAACAGCACATGGAGCAGAAAGTGCTGGTGAATAAGTTTTATCCGTTCACCGGGCGAATCACCGAGTGGTCGCTGGGTACAATTTATGCGACAAGTAAATCCATGAACGCGGAATTTGGCGTTGTATATCTTCCTTCGCTACAAGGGGCTGATGATTCGAAGTACTATGCCGGAATTGCAACGAAGCCAACTTTGTTTTTCAATCTAAGCGGGATTTACGGAAGCAATCCATCAAACTACGAATTGCCAGGCGATCCTACTCACCCGAACGCCGAGGCCCACCACAAGATTGCAGCAGAACTCGCGCGTCAACTCGCTCCGATCATCAAAGGTCAAAACCCATAAAATCCCTATCTTTCAGCAACAGGAATCAATCAATCTATGTCTGCAGAAATTAAATCAGAAGTCCGAACATTTCTTGATGCAAGTCTTTCGGGCGGGGCTTCCGCTATACAAGACGACACCAAACTCATCAGCTCGCGATTGCTTGACTCCATCCTTGCTTTGCGACTCGTGACACATCTGGAAGCAAAATTCAATATTGAGTTTGCCGCACATGAAGTAACAGCAGACAATCTGGAGTCCATTAACCGGATTTCAGAATTCGTTTCGTCCAAAATGAAATAGTTTCCTTTGAGCGTAGAAAATCAATCTCACCTCAATCGAATTGCACTTGTTGATTCGCAAGGCAAGTCGATGACGTTTGGTGCATTGAAAACTTCCCGCGAAATGTTTGCTTCGATCCTTTTCAGATTTCAGGTTGGTGGCGGTTGTCGGGTAGCCATACTTCTCGAAAAATCTTTGGCTAGTGCAATCGCTATATATACATGCGTGGATATTTCAGCTGCTTACATTCCAGTCGATGTACATCTTCCAAAATCAAGGATTGATGATACTCTTGCTGATTGTAATCCACACGTGGTGGTTCACAACCAACCTGGTCTCTTTCCTGATAATGAATCTCACGCTTGCAGAATTCCGGGTCTGGAAGAAACTTTCATCACGGTGTTGCTCGCCCCCAACTATCGTGAAGTTGAAAGCAAGCAAGCAATGCCCAATTTTTTCACCGAATACGTTTCATATGTATTATATACTTCCGGATCAACCGGGATTCCCAAAGGTGTTGTTGTGCCGTTCGATGCCACCAAGGCGTTTGTAATGTGGGCCAGTAAAAGTTTTGACATTGTTGAAACAGATCAAATTGCCTCCATTGCACCGTTTCACTTCGATTTATCTGTATTGGACCTCTTCGTCGCACGATACAAAAAGGCGACACTTCACTTATTCAGTCCGGAGCAAGTAAGAAATCCACGGCTGATGAGCGAGGAATTGTCCAAGCGAAAGATCAGTACGATATACGCCACACCAACTTTCTACGGTGCACTGTTAGAATTTGGAAAAATCGAGAACCAGGATTGGTCTTATCTGCGCTCTGTCCTTTTCGCTGGAGAAGTCTTTCCGGTCAAACAACTTCACGGTCTGATGTCGATCTGGAACAATGTCAAATTTTACAATCTCTACGGTCCAACAGAAACGAATGTTTGCACCTTCACGGAAATTCATCGGGATAATGACCGTACAGAGCCGTACGCGATTGGTAAGGTATGCGCAGGACATGAAATTGAAATTACTGAGCAAGGAGAATTACTTGTTGGCGGTCTTCATGTTGCGAAAAACTATCTGAACAGATCGGAGTTGACTGCCGAGAAATTTTTTACCGTTGGTAATACTCGTTGGTTTCGCACAGGAGATAAAGTTGAAGTTGATGGAACCGGACATCTCCTCTACAAAGGTCGACTTGACAGAATGGTAAAACGACGCGGCTATAGAATTGAGCCTGGAGAAATTGAAAGTGCGCTGCACAAACTTGATGGTGTCACTGGAGCTGTAGTCGTTGAACACCGCGAAAGTCATTCTGTATTATTGGCTGCCGTTGTCACAACCGATGGCAGCCGAAATTTTGATATTGTACAATTAAAATCCGAATTATTTCAAGTTCTACCTGACTATATGCTCCCGGATTCGGTCATTACAGTTAATGAATTTCCAAAGACCAGCTCAGGAAAAATCGATTATTTGAAGGTGCAGCAGGATGTCGTATCTTCATTACATAAATGAATCCTTCTGCTCTAGATATTCGTCAGGCTGCGATTGATCACTCGCTTCAATTGAACTCGCACGATTCGTTTTCAGCGAAATGGCAGTCGGCCTCTGGACTATTTTTTGCGGGTATCACCTTACCAATTCCAGGGATGACCACGCGTTTGAGTGCGGTCGATTGTGCAAACATTCTTTTTGAGCTCGGAAGAAATTCCAAAGACGGTGGTTTCAACTTTTCGCTTGCAGCACATTTGTTCGCGGCTGTAATTCCACTAGGAGGTCACGGGACACATTCCGTTCACCACGAAGCGAGAGAACGTATTTCCAATGGAGCAATTGCCGGGAATGCGATGACAGAAAGTTCCTCCGGAAGCGATGCATTCAGGATGAAAACCACTGCCACGCGTAACGGAAAAGATTTCATTCTCAACGGAAGCAAAGTTTATGTAACCAACGGTCCCATTGCTGACTATTTCGTTGCATACGCAATCACCGATGCGGAGAAAGGTTTTTTCGGTGGTGTGTCGTGTTTTCTAATTGATAAACTAAAGCACAATGTAATAGCTGGTCCGCCGATTGAAAAAACAAGTTTAAAATCATCTCCGATGTGTGAACTGTTCTTTGACAATTGTGTAATTGAAGAGAAATATCTCATTGGTAAAGAAGGTGCGGGCGCCATGATATTTCTCGAATCCATGGATTGGGAGCGCGCTTGTATTGCAGCGATGCATGCAGGAACGATTTCGAGATTGTGTAATGAAGCCGGCGCTTTCGTAAAGACAAGAATCCGTGGTGAAAAAGCTTTGAGTGAATTTCAAGGTGTGCAATTTAAGATTGCAGACATTGCGGTGCTTGGTGAAACATCCCGACTGATGGCCAATCGCGCGGCTGAAAAAGTTGATCAGAGAAACGGAACACTTGCGGCTGCACAGGCGAAAATTCTTGCAAGCGAATCTTTGATGCAAGCTGCAACGTTAGCTGCAACAGTAATGGGCGGAAGCGGTATCACCAACAAAAATGTAGTTAACGTACTTGTCGATGCACAAGCCGCGCTGATTTACTCCGGGCCGAATGATGTGCTGAGAGAATTGATTGCATCACAATTGTAATATGAAGAAGTTACTGTTTGCGCTTATCATCGTTTTTGTCTCCTGTCAGGAAGAACAGAAAGACATTACCGGACGCTGGACGGTTCTTAAACAATTTGATGGAGGAAAAGAAGTTCCTTCAACTACTCCAGCTGTAACTTTTAACGATGACGGTACTCTCGAATATGAATGGCAGCGCGAACCCAGTTTTGTGATTCCCAAAACTTATTACCGAGTTGCGAATGATTCTTTGTATTGGACGACCAAACAAATGACCAAGGATGGTGAAAAGGCAGACAGTGGTAAAATACGTCTCGACTGGGAAGGTGAAAACCTAATTCTGAGAAGATCAAAGGATAACTACACTATACTGAAACGAGATCTGAAATAAATCCTAAGTTTTGAATATGCGATTTTACATTATAATTTTTTTCGTTTCGCTTCTGTTCATTTCTTGCGGACAAGACGCGGGAAAATATCGCGCGGCTGTAAAACTTCATGACCAGTATGGGTACATTGATGAGACCGGGGAGTTTGTGATTGATCCTGATTTTGATGAAGCATGGGTTTTTATTCATGGCTCCGCAGTAGTGAGAGCTGATGGCAAGTATGGCTTGATTGACAAGATGGGTGATTGGATTGTTGAACCTGAATATGACTCAGTGTTTCCATTTAGTCCCGATTGTTTTATGATCATCCAAGACTCACTTTACGGATTCGTGGAACACGGGACCGGGAAGATTCTCATCGCACCTCAGTACGACATGGTGTACAACTACACGATGGATTTATGTGTCGTGCAAAAAGGGCGTGCGCTTGGTGTTGTGAATTCCAAAGGAGTACTTACGTGTAGTCCACAGTTACAGGATCTGAAAGAAATGTATGGCCCTTGCGCTATTGTTGTGCAGAGTGATACTGCAGATGAAATGCAGATGTTATTAAGCATCATCGATGGTGGAGCTGTTAAAGTTGGCTTGTTGAGTAGTGAAGGAGAATTTGTGCTGCCATGCAAGTATGATGAAATTTTTGATGATGTGGCCAATGGCTTCTACTATCCATTTCTTCGCTCAGCAGAATACACGAATGATTCTGTGATTGGTGATATTCCTGTCTTGGTAGGAACGTATGGTATTGTTGATACCAACGGACGTATTCTAAGTGAGCCTATGTTTGAAGAAATGCCAGTATATGGAGATGGAATGTTTCGGATCAAGCTTAATGGTACGTACGGTTTTGCCGACGCTTCCGGCAAAGTTGTGATTCCGCCGCAATGGGAATTTGCAGTTGCGTTTTCTGAAGGAAAAGCAATAGTGAGTATGAACAGCAACTCATCCATCATTGATAAAACCGGAAAAGTACTTGCAACAAATCTGGGCGATGGCACGGGAATGTATCGCTTCTTCAACAACCGGGCGCGCTGCAGATCGAATGATGGATTGTACGGCTATATGGATCAAACCGGAAAGAGAGTGATTGCACCCACTTATGATTCAGGTGACGATTTCAGCGAAGGAGTCGCAATTGTTGGAAAAGGAAATCACTACGGGCTCATTGACACCGCCGGAAATTTTTTGATTCAACCCGAATATGAATTCATCTACAATCTAGGCAGTGGCTTGTACAAAGTGAAAGATTCGGACGGCAAAACCGGGGTACTGAATAATAAAGGTGAAGTGATCATTGCCAAAGAATACGACGACGTATTTCATTTGCAACAGAACTACCTCATGGTGGAAAAAGGATATCTCAGCGGATGTTTCGACATCACCGGGAAGGAGATCTATCCGGCAACATCACCGTTACAACTACTTTTTGTCGAAGGAAAAAGTCTGGTGTACAATGAAACCAAAACCGGATTGATTGACACAACCGGAAAGTACATTGTTCCGTTAGAATACGACAGCATCGGATACTTCTACAATGGATTTACCACGGTAACCAAGAACGGAGTTTACGGTGCAATTGATTCAACCGGCAAAGTTATTATCGAAGCGAAGTACACGACGTTGCAGCCATTCGTAAACGGATTTGCGGTGTTCCGTCATAAGGGAAAATTCGGTTATGTGAATTCTAAGGGAGAAGAAATAATTTCTGCACAGTTTGATGATGCAGGGGTGATGGTGGATCCGGAGAATCAAAAATTTTAATAAGGACAAATAAAAAGCCTCACCCCTACCCCTCTCCCAAAGAGAGGGAATATAATCGTGAGTTCCGCAGGATTTGAACCAGTAACCTCATCACTACACTCTCATTCAGAGAATATATTATTGAGCTGCACGGGATTC
The DNA here is from genome assembly GCA_040377305.1 of Flavobacteriales bacterium. Classification (GTDB taxonomy): domain Bacteria; phylum Bacteroidota; class Bacteroidia; order Palsa-965; family Palsa-965. The sequence goes on from JBEIPA010000001.1 coordinate 103,077, forward strand.
TGAATAGTCACTAAGGATTTAGGGAGAGATAATGCTTTACTCTTAACTCTGCGTTCTCACGAATATTCATGTAGAACAAATTCACATCGCTAACGTGGTAGTTATTTCCGAGATGGTAGAAACCTTTCTTCAAAGAAGGATCGGTGAACGTAATCCACAACAAGCTGCCGTGAATTTTCGTACGGAGTAAATTCTTTTCCGTTTTCTGCCAATCGAAACGCACAGCACCGAAGTGCAATTTACTTTCCGCAACACCCGCATCTTGTGTCCATGTAAGCGGATTCACACAAGCTGATCCGCGATAACGTGTATAAGGACCCGTGGTATCTTGTCTCCACGCAACTGTATTCCATGTTACGAAACAACCGATCTGCGATGCACTATCGCCCACCGGAATATCTTTGTACCGATTTTTCTGTGTATCGAAACCAATGGGATACGACGCAACGAGTTGATTCAACAAAGGTTTTCCGGTGAAGAAATCGTCCATCAGTCGCGCTACATGATATGCACCTTGACTATGTCCGGCGAGAATAATTGGTCGGCCGTGATTGTAATTCGCGAGATAGTATTCGAAAGATTTTTTAATGTCGGCATACGCTGTGTCGAGTGCTCGCTCGCCTTCTACTTCACCCTTCGTGAAGCTTCTTAGAATCGCCTGACGATACCGCGGTGCATAGACTTTCGCGGAGGAATTAAACGGAGTGGCCTGATGCATAACGCATGCGTCGCACTTTTCGTTCAACTTTTTATCGTCGAGATTTCCGTTCCATGGTCCACCCGCTAAATACACGGTTGGATGCACGTAGAACACATCGACCTGCGCTGCGAGTTGGTTTTCTTTTGTTGGGCAATCCGGCGGAATGGTATCAGCGATATCATGTCGCGTCGGCAGTGCAATCCAGAAAGATTCAGAGGAGTAGTCGGGTCGAGTGATCGGTTTGGATTTTTTTCCGAGTGAAGAGACGGAGAATGCCGGAGCGAGGATTGAGAGGGAGAGGAAGGAAAGGGAGAGGAGGAGGCGGAGCATGGGTGCAAGTATAGGAATTAGACGCGGTGAAAGCCAGAAGGTTACAAAGGCTATCGGAGACCCTTTGGGGGTCCCAAAATCAATTATTCACAATAGTCGAAAAGGGTATTTGATGAGCTAAATTTGCAGTTATCCGACGATTTATATTTACGAATTTCAATTTACCAGGTGAACGAGAATTACCTCAACGAATTAAATGACGCCCAGCGTGCGGCGGTAGAAGCGACTGAAGGCCCGGTTATGATTGTGGCCGGAGCGGGTTCAGGAAAAACGCGTGTGCTCACCTATCGCATTGCACATCTGATTAAGAAAGGTGTCGACCCGTTTAACATCCTTTCGTTGACTTTCACGAATAAAGCGGCGAGAGAAATGAAAGATCGAATCGGGAAGATCGTTTCGTTCAATGAGGCGAGAAACCTGAGCATGGGTACTTTCCACTCTGTGTTCGCGCGCATTTTACGAACTGAGGCTGAACGCTTAGGTTATCCAACCAACTTTACGATATACGACACTGACGATTCCAAGAGTCTTATTAAGACAATTCTGAAAGAATTTAATCTTGACGAAAAAGTATACAAGCCTGCATTGGTTCTCGGTCGAATTTCATCTGCCAAAAACAATTTGATTGGTGCTGCACAGTACATGCAGAGTCCTGAGGCAATTTCGGAAGATCGTCAGAGTGGAAAACCAGAGCTAGGTAAGATTTACGATGCTTATCAGAAGCGATGTTTCAAAGCCGGGGCGATGGACTTCGATGATCTTTTGTTCAACATGAATATTCTGTTGCGCGACCACCCGAAACGTCTGGATTTTTATCAGGATAAATTTCGATACATCTTGGTTGACGAGTATCAGGATACAAACTTTTCGCAGTATGTTATTGTAAAACAACTGGCTGCGCGCTTTCAGAACATTTGCGTAGTGGGAGACGATGCACAATCAATTTATGGATTTCGCGGCGCTAACATTCAGAATATCCTCAGTTTCGAAAGAGATTATCCTGATCTGAAAACTTATAAGCTCGAACAGAATTACAGGAGCACTAAACACATTGTGAATGCTGCGAATTCTGTCATCGCGCAAAACAAAGAACAAATTCAAAAAGTTGTTTGGACTGCGAATGAAGAAGGTCATCGCATTAAGGTGATTTCTGCAACTTCTTCTCATCCTTCCATTCCCGCAGATAGTGTTGAGGCTAGTGAAGTTGCACGAGCAATTCTTGACATTCAAGCCAACCATCAAGCGAAGTATTCAAGCTTTGCAATCCTTTATCGTGCTAACTCGTTGAGTCGTGCAATGGAGGAGGCACTAAGAAAGAAGAACATTCCGTATAGAATTTATGGTGGACTTTCATTCTACCAACGTAAATCGGTTAAGGATCTGCTCGCCTATTTTCGACTGGCCTTGAATCCTCATGATGAAGAAGCATTTCGTCGCGTGATCAATTACCCGGCGCGTGGTATTGGAGATACAACTCTTGATAAGATTACTATTGCCTCACGTGACAATGATGTGAGCATGTGGACTGTTTGCGAGAACCTCGGTGATTTCAAACTTACTATCAGTTCAGGAACCGCTGTAAAGATCAGTGAGTTTGTGACAATGGTTCAGGGATTTCAGGTTCGCGTTTCAGGAGAATCGGCATACACATTGGGCAAACACGTAGCTACTACATCGGGTATGTTACGTGATTTGTATAATGATAAAACTCCGGAAGGTGTTTCTCATTATGAAAACGTGGAAGAATTGCTTAACGGATTGAAAGAATTTTCTGACGGTGATGGTGCGCAGGCGATCGAACTTTTTGAGAACGATCCGGATCTCGCTCGTCTGGAAGCGAAAGAACAGTCGGGGGAAAGTGATGCCGATTTAGGCCCGCTGCGTACACTCGATCAGTACATGCAGGATATTGCGCTTCTTACGGATGCCGATAAAAAGGAAACGGAAGAAGACAAAAACAAAGTTGCGTTGATGACCATTCACGCGTCAAAAGGTTTGGAATTCCCTTATGTGTTTGTCGTTGGACTCGAAGAGAACTTATTTCCATCGGCACTTTCAATTAATTCACGTCCTGAATTAGAAGAAGAACGCAGATTATTCTATGTAGCGTTAACGCGTGCGGAAAAGCAATGTACACTTTCGTGGGCAAAAACACGATACAAGTGGGGCAATCTGATCAGCAATGAACGTAGCAGATTCCTTGATGAAATTGACGAGCAGTATCTTGAACTTTCGGAAAATAAAATCGAACGCAAAGCAACATTCTCTGAACATCGTGCGAATGAAAATGGCGGACAAGGTTCCGGTGGAGGGTTGATCAAAAAGAAGACACTTATTCGAGCAACTGCCATTAATTCTGCGCCTGCAGCGATAGATAATTCGCACCTGAAGAGTTTACAGATTGGGCAACGTGTCAGACATGAAAGGTTTGGTGATGGTATGGTACAGGAGTTGGAGGGAGCCTTTCCAAATGTAAAAGCGACAGTTGTTTTTGATGGAGTTGGACAGAAGCAGTTGTTGTTGAAATTTGCGAAACTTCAGCTTCTTTAAGCCATGACCGTTTCTGCCCCCAAAGGGTCAATTTCGGATCACGCAACGGGTTGATTTTTAGTCACTCCACGATCTTGATCCCGAAATGCGAAGTAAAACAAAGCCCAGACACTTTATGCCTGGACCTCACTAAATCCATTCTTACTTACATCGAAGCTAGCTTATCAAGATCAATTGATTTAGCAACCGACTTCACCCATTCCGTGTCCTTTTGATTATCCGCCTCAACCTGAACCCAGAAGCGATATCCAACACCTAGCGTAATCACAGCATCACCACTCTTTTTCTTAAACTGTTCCCATCCCGCAACCTTATCATCAATTTTAACACCTTGAGACTTCTCTTCCGGAGTGTCAACACTAAACGCCCACATTGCAGTGAGCCCTGAATACATTGCATACGCCTGATTATAGTCCACGATCGTTACTTTAACTCGTTCCCCTTTATCATTTGTATAATCGGCGTTAGCCGTAGAATAACTTGAACCCGGCATATTGATCGAAGCTCCATCAGGTTCGCCCTTTTTGTAACCATCAATATCCTCAGGTAAATATTTCATAAGATCTTCGTAAGGCATCGCGAGTGTATCGCCCTTTGCTTTCCGTTCAGCAATTTTCTTTTCAGCATCGCCTTGCGCTTGTTGACTTTCCTCCGCGTAATTCTCTAACGCTTCGAGCGGATTATTTGCCTTTTCTTCTTCTTTTACTTCATCAGCCTTTCCGCCACATGCGACGAAAAACATTGAAAGTGAAAGTGGGAGGGTAATTAAGAGGTGTTTTTTCATGAGATTTTGTTTTTGCTAAGCTACATTGAATCTGAATATCATCAAATCACTAAGCCCCCCAAAGGGTCACAACTTAAGCTCGTAAATGACTAAATATCAGCGCACCGTGCATCTTTTGCAGCCATTATTTATCCGACAACAAATACTTACAAACGTTTACAAACGACTACAAACACTTACAAACGACTACAAACACTTACAAACGACTATAAACGTTTGTTACCCGACTAATTCCAAACGCGTACTCCACTTTCGCACCATGGAAATACGTGAACCACTCAAAGCCGGATGTATCTATCACATCAGCACCAAATCAAATGGGAACGATGATCTTTTTCGCGATGCGCGAGACTACTTCTACTTTCAACGCAAAATGGATATACGTTTAACAGCGGCCTGGGAAATTATTGCATACACATTGGTGCCGAATGAAATTCACTTTGTTGTGAAGATTCTCAAGAAGAAGATAGATGGTGAAGTAGTTGACCACTCAACGCTCCTGAGTCACCTCCTAAACGGATATGTTCAGCATTACAACTACAGATACAACAGAAGCGGGAACCTTTTAAGCAGGAGCTTTCGTCGCAAGTCAATTAAGGATGATGTGGAACTTCAACAAACGATAAGTAAAGTCCACAACCTTGCGGTGGCGAAAAAACTTGTCCATAGTAGAAGAGAATGGATTTACTCATCTTACCGAAAATTCACTGACACCAGGTTCGGTATCAAACATCTGATTCAGTTAACCTCAATATTTCAAGATATGATCACCTTCGAACGTCTTCATGACGCTTGTGAATTCTGCCTTGATCAAATAATGCCGAAACGAAAGTGGATCAAATTGCTTACCGCTCAAGAGATTGCGTTCCGAATAAGGCACCCTTTGGGGGTTCATCGATGGGCGAGAAGAAAATATGAAGACGCCCCCTCATGAAAAAGCCGCACTCATCGTGCGGCTTTCAATTCCTTCCTAATGTTCTCTCTTCTCCGGCAACGTGTACTTTCGCCCCTCATTCACCTTCTTCAAATAGATCATCAACGGTGCAAAATACTCAAGCATTGGTGCTGCAGTTAAGTCCTGACCAGTTTTCTCTTTCAACAAAACCCGCCAATCACCTACTCCGCCTACGCTCATCATGCTACCAATAAATTTCCCGATTTCTTTATTGCCGTAGTAGTTTGTGAAACGCGGGTCTTGTTTCAAAATATCAGAAGCAATGTGATGGTGAAACTGGAACATCAACACAGATGAAAGTGCATAGTCATAATACTGCGCAGGATCATCCATGATGTGCGTCTTTGTAGCAGCGTCACAATATTCTTCGCCGCGATCCATTGGTGGAACGATTCCTTGCTCACGCTTTACGATTTCCCACCAGCGCTTGTTGAATTCATTTGCGGGAAGTTCTTTAGCATACAATTCGTACTCGAACTCACTCATGGTACCGGCTTGCCAGTTGAGCGCCACGATGTACCGCAATGCTTCTTTCAGGAGTTGCTGTGTTGTGTCAATTTGTGTTGATGCATCGACAAGACCTAATCCCTCGAGGAAAGGTTTCTGCATTGCGGCCATACCGAACATAGTTCCAAGTGCTTCGTGATAAGCGCGATTAGCACCTTCACGCAGTATGAACGGCACACTATCGCTGCTGTATTGCATGTAGTAATAAATGTGACCAAGTTCGTGGTGAGTCGTTTCGTACCAGCGTGAGTTTGGTAAAACGCTCATGAGTGAACGTACATCGTTATCAAGATCCATATGCCATGCAGATGCGTGGTTGTTCTTCTTAAAGCCGGCGTTCGGACCAACAGGATACAACGATGATTTATCGTAGAATGTTTGCGGCAACGGATCGAAGCCCATGCTCACGTAGAAGCTCTCTGCTTGTTTGATGATCCAGAGTGAATCATATTTCTTCTCTTCAATAATTTTGTCGAGATCAAATCCTTCAACGCTAACCATTTCACTCCAATCCTGTCCCCACTGATTCGGAAGCCAGTGCGCAGGAATGTAATCAGGAACGTCTTTCACCATGTACTTCTTCGCGAGTTCATAACGCGCCCATGTGTGAAGCTCACGGTACAACGGATAAATCTCATCGTTAATGCCACGTAGTGTGGTCATCATTTCATCAGCAGTCATTCCGTAATCGGCAACCTGGTAGCTGAAGTAATCATGAAAATCCAAACCTTGCACTGTACGGTTACGCAGCATCCGAAGATTCTCCAATGGCTCATGCAGATTCTGACCTACGCTCTTCGCGCAAACCCATGCATCGAGACGCTTCTGTTCGTTGTTCTCTGTATTCAGAACTTGATCAATATCATTCTTAGTAACTTCCTTTCCATTGAGCATGTACTTGAATCCGTACATTTTTTCACTCGCTTCCGTTTCTGCCTTGATCTTCTCCTTCACAATTTCCTCTTCCGTCATCGGATTTGCTCCTGCGAAATAAAGTATGTGCTCAAGTTGCTCGACTTGTAACGCCGAAAGCTGATCCTTCTTCGCAAGAAACTCTTTCGTCAGTTCAATATTCGCTTTGCTTCCTGTATAATCTGCAAGAGCTGTTGCAGCGACTTGCGCATTATAAGATGCCACCGTATCGCCTTCAACAATGTGAGTGAGCAATTGCCATTGCGCTTCATTGGTCGCGATGGAAAGCTCCTTATACTTTACGTTGTAATCCAACAAGAAGGAATCTACACGGGAGCCGATATTGGCATCTGAGTCTTTAACCTCAGTGGGCCCGCAATTGAACAGGAAAAATGCAGAAGCAATCGTAAGCCCCGCGAGAATAATTGGTGTCTTCTTCATAGCTAAAAAATGAAGGTCAAATGTATCGAAGAATCCTGAAGAAATGCACGAATTCTGCACTTGAATGATGAGCTGAAAATGAGCAGGATGTGCGGTAAATACTAGGTGCGACTACTGTCCGCCGCGCTTGTAGTACTCTTTTGCGGCATTAGCAGCGCCCACCGAATCGCCCATCGCCTGATAGTTCGTGTACAGCATTTTCCACGGAGTCAGATCACTAGGATTCAATCGTGCTAAATGCTCAAATGCCTCGTTCGACTTTGCATAATCACCACTCATTCCTGCGAGATTTCCGAGTTTGTTCCAGGCCTCTATTGATGTCGAATCAACTTGTCCGGCGAATTCATAAGCGCGGATAGCATCTGCTGTGTCCTTTGCCCCGAATCGCGAATTCCCAAACTTGATGAGAATAGGTGCTGTTGTATCCGTTGCTTTCATTAGCTCCCGGTAATAAAAACCCGCACTGTCGTATTGTAAAGTCATCATGTACGCATCACCTATATTCTCATGTGATCCGGTGTATCCAGGGAATATCTGAATCGTGCGTAACGACCATTTTACCGACTCCCTATAATTCTTGCGACGATACTCAACGACACCAAGATTCACACACGACTGAATATCCATGGAATCAATCGCAAACGCGGTTGTGAATTCCGCATACGCCATGTTCAGCAGTTGGTTCCTGTTTACCTCAACCGTTTCGCTTTGTGCATTACCCATAAGCAAAACACCATAATTATAATGGACACGGGCACTATTGGGAGCATGGTCAACATCGATTGTGAACAGTACAGATTCATACGCCCATGCACGACTTCTGTTCAATGTTAATCCGGTCCAAATGAGAATCAATATTGCCGAAGCAGAAATTGCCTTAAGGTGAAATCCGGAAACGTCAAGACCCTTTGTCAATTTTAGTATCAGCCATGCGACGAAAATTGCAAAGCCGAGTGAAGGAACGAATGCAAGCCGATCACCCATTGTTTCTCCGATGATGAAAAATATATTGGAGGTGAGTGCAAATGCAATGAGGTAAAACAAAATTCCGAATGACGGTACCGGATTCCTTCTGAAATTAAGAATCGCCCATGCCAATCCACCACCAAGCAATAGCAGTGCAACGATCGCCCACGCATCCGCAAAACCATTCACCGGAATTTCGTTGAACGAATAATTATAGCTCAGCGGATAGCCGATGATCATCTTCGCTATGTAACGACCCTGAATTCCAATCGCCGTACCTACTTGAGTCAACCACCCATCTGCCGCCAGCAAGGCATTGTGATGATAATCATAAGTGACTTTACTTGAAGGTGCACTTAGAATTACGGCACGATGATATGCAAACCAGATCAAGCTTACGCCGAGCAGAATCGCGCCGGGTTTGATCAATTCCTTCACCGTCATTCCGCGAAATTGCATCAGCATCAGAAGCGCAATCGGCAACATTAGCGCAGCGCCTTCCTTCGATAACAAAGCGAGAAAGAAAAATAGTGCGGAAAAATAAAGTGACGATGTAGTGTTCTTATCCTTCCATTTCAACAAAGCCCGAAATCCTAACACCGAAAACAACAACGACAAAATCTCGTCGGCACTCTTCAGGTTCGCTCCTACTTCTGTATGAACTGGCATCACCATCCAAATTAACGTTGCAAGGAAAGCCAGCGTAACAGAATAGTCCTTGAACAGTTCGCGCAGGAAACGATACAACTGAACACACAAAAGGGAAAGAAGCACAACATGTACAAAGTGATAGAATCCTGGACTGTCGGGCCTAATTTGCCACTCCGTTGCAAAGAGCAAAAGTGAAACCGGGCGAAACAATCCGGCATTGTCATCCCAGAATCCATCCCAATAAAATGTGGTGAGGATTTTACCGAATCCGCTAAATCCTTCTTTCACAAATTCGTTTGCAAACAACACCGCTCGGTCATCCAACGCATAATCGAATCCAACAGTTTGGATGTACAATAGAAACGCAAAAGCCCCGAGCAGATAACCGATCTTGCGATCGTCAGCCCAGAAATTTTTCTTCAATGTCGTAATCGGTCTATCAGCCTTGGCTTTCGCTTTCGCCATGCGTAAATATAGTCAGAATGCTGATTTTGGCATATATCGCAACAGCTCAGCTCCAAGTAGTGATCAACGCAAAAAATTCATGGCTTATTTATTAGATTCTGCGCTATTGCAACTCTTGAATTTCAAGTGCTAACCGTTTCGGAAACTAACTTTGGCGTGATGAAAAACTGCAACTCTATGAACACTTCGAATATAGTTCGTTGCCATTGCATTCGTAATACCATTTTCTGCATTACCACTTTCCCGCCGATTCAGTAGTCTGCGGATCGCATGGAAGCATCACGCTTCTAAATCTCCGAAAGAGTCCTTTGTACCAATTGATTAACGATTTCAACTAACTGATCCGTCTTGTACGAGCCTGTTCTTCCGCGTACACGTTATTGGAGGAACGATGTTCTACGGACACAAAACATATCCGCATGCTAAACACAATTGTTCTCATCATACCCCTACTCCTGCTGATTGTATTCATCGAATGGTACAGCAGTTATCGCCATGATCGCAAAACATACACCCATGGAAATTTTGCAATGAACATCACCATTGGTGCTATGGATCAGGTCGCGTCCTTATTCTATTTTACTTCTCTCTACTTCACATTAGAATTCATCTACTCGCATTTCAGAATGTGGGAATTGAATGATGTTTGGTACATCTGGATAGTCGCGTACATTGTAATTGACTTTCTCTCTTACTGGTATCACCGTCTTTCTCATCGCGTAAATATTCTTTGGGCCGGGCATGTTACACACCATTCGTCGGAGCATTTCAATTTCTCGAATGGATTCCGCACCTCCTTCTTTCAGGGAATCTATCGCATTCTGTTCTGGAGTGTTTTGCCGCTATTCGGATTTTCTCCTGTGATGTTGATTATCATTCTGAAAGTTTCAGGGCTTTACGATTTTCTGTTACACACAGAGTACATACCAAAACTTGGCTTTCTTGAAAAGTTTTTGATCACACCATCTCAGCATCGCGTCCACCACGGACGAAATGAAATTTACATTGATAAAAACTACGGATCAACACTCAACATCTGGGACAAAATGTTCGGCACTTTTCAGGAAGAAACGGAGAAAGTCGAATACGGAATCACAGGCGAATACAAAGACAACAATCCTTTCATGGCAATTGGGTACTATTATAATTACTTGTGGAAAGCTATGAAGACGCAAAATACACTCTGGAATAAGATTCGTCTATTGTTCATTCCGCCCGATCAAACTCCACAGCCGGATTTGAACGTGAAACGACTATGGCCGGTAACTCCAGACTTGATCACACGACGACTGAAGAACTACGCGTACACCCAAATTCTTCTCACGGTTCCCGCACTGATTGTGATGTTGCTCTACAAAGACTTCATACCAATCTGGGAATTTGTTTTGTACGCTGCAATAGGCATCAGCTCAGTATCTGTAAGCGCTATGATTCTAAACGATAACGTTGGAAGCATTTTCCACAAAGCAGAAATGTGGCGCTTGTGGATTTCACTTTTTTGTGTGATAATTCTCTTCGCGAAAAGCGAGCAATTCTATCTACTTGGCATTGCCTTTCTGTTAATGATGTCGCTGGTTCTATTCACAACGATCAAACTCAGGAAAGATCTCGTTGAGAATCGCGGCTAAAAAAATAATCCCTCCTGTGGAATTCTTCGGACTAATAACACGAAGACACCAAGAAGATTAACTCCTTGGTGTCTTGATGAACTTAGTGGTAAAAATAATCTCAGACTACCAGCCGAGTATCCACGCAAAAATCAACGGTGCGCATATCGTAGCATCACTCTCCACAATAAATTTCGGAGTGTTGATGTCAAGTTTACCCCATGTAATTTTTTCATTCGGAACAGCTCCCGAATAGGAACCGTATGAAGTTGTTGAATCAGAAATCTGACAGAAGTAAGACCAGAACGGAACATCATGCCATTCCAAATCCTGATACATCATTGGTACCACACAGATTGGAAAATCTCCAGCGATACCACCACCAATCTGGAAGAAGCCTACGCCTTTACCCGACGAATTCTTGCGGTACCAATCGCTCAGCCATACCATGTAGTCAATACCACTTTTCATGGTGGTTGATTTCAAGTCATTCTTGATACAATATGATGCGAAGATGTTGCCCATTGTAGAATCTTCCCATCCCGGAACGATGATTGGCAGATTTTTTTCAGCAGCTGCAATCATCCAAGAATTTTTAGGATCGATTTCGTAATACTGTTCAAGTACTCCGCTCTTAATCATCTTATACATGAACTCGTGCGGGAAATAACGCTCGCCCTTTGTATCAGCATCCTTCCACAATGCGTAAATGTGCTTCTGTAAACGGCGGAATGCTTCTTCTTCAGGAATGCATGTATCAGTAACACGATTCATTCCCTTCTCAAGAAGATCCCATTCGTCCTGCGGAGTGAGATCGCGATAATTCGGAATGCGACGATAATGCGAATGCGCAACAAGATTCATCAAGTCTTCTTCAAGGTTTGCCCCTGTGCAGGAAATGATTGCAATTTTATCCTGGCGAATCATTTCTGCCAAGGAGACCCCGAGCTCTGCAGTACTCATTGCACCGGCCAATGAAACCAACATTTTTCCTCCTTCGAGCAAATGTGTTTCATATCCTATCGCCGCATCTTTCAATGCCGCAGCATTAAAGTGACGATAATGGTGATCGATAAACTGGGAGACTGGACCTTTATTCATTGCTGTGATTGTTAAAATTCAGCGCAAATGTATGTAATAAGTAGACAAGGTTTTAAGTCACTAACTATGCAAGTCAAATACCGTTCTGGCTTGCCCACTTAATTACTTCACTACTTAAGTACTTCTCACTAACTTCGCAATGCTTTATAAGTCCACCCCCAGATGAAAAAAGGCGTAGTGAAATTTTACAACCGCAAGAGCAAATTCGGCTTTATCCGCGATTCAGAAACCGGGACGGAATATTATGTTCATGGGAAAGACATTGCTGGACAAGTGGAAGAAGGCGATGTGGTAACCTTCGAGCTCAAAGAAGAAAAAAGAGGCCCCGCTGCGTGTAACGTAAATCCGGAAAAAACCGAAGGATAATACAAAACGAAGCATTCCACTTTCCAGATTTTTTGTTGACAAAATATTCACCGTTCTGAACGCGTTACCCAAAACGCCGTTTCTGTAACGATTTGTTTTTCAGCCGATTATTTGAATCACCCCCAAAGTATTCCCTAAGTTCTTTAGCCAAATACACCGGACGTAACCTCGGTTTAACGATAACATAAAATTCCCATTCCGCTCCGGTATATTTTTGCCATACATTTGCAACCTGTTCTGAAGTGAACACCCTCAGGAATTGCTTTCTGCAATTGTCCGCAACCGCTTCAGCACGCATAGTACCCTATAAGGTATATCGTGTTTTAAGTTTGGTTAATAAATACAAATTCATAATAAACCGCTAGCTGTAAAAGGCTGAATCAATTTTTCGTCATGAAAAAAATTCTACTCACTATTGCTGTTGCTGCTTCTGCACTAACAATGAATGCACAAACTTTCTGTACAGAGCTTTTCTTCTCTGAATATGTTGAAGGTTCATCTCACAACAAAGCACTGGAAGTGTACAATCCAACCAATGCACCTGTGAATCTTGCGAACTACCGAGTGATACGTTACAGTAATGGATCCGCAGTTCCGGTTGACAGTTTCGATCTTACCGGTACAATTGCGGCTCATGATGTTTGGGTAGTAACTAACGGACAAGCTACTCCGGATGCGCAGGGCGCTTTCTGCGATTCTACGTTGAGGTCAATGGCAGATCAGTTGGGACCTGCACCATATGTTGCCGGTACTGCAGTAATGTTTATGAATGGTGATGACGCTCTCGGGCTTGCACGCATTTCTCCTTACGCGATTGTCGACATCTTCGGTAAAATCGGTGAAGATCCGGGCACGAGTTGGTCGGATGTGTTTCCATATACTGATGCACAAGGTGCATGGTGGACACGTGATCATGCATTACAACGCAAACCTTCTGTTACCGGTGGAGTAACTGTAAACCCAACGGCATTTAACGTTACAGCTGAATATGACTCACTTCCGGAAGATACCTGGACGAATCTGGGGATTCACAACTGTGTTTGTAACAACGTTGGCATTACAGAAAATAATGCGGGCGATAAAATGTCTGTTTATCCGAATCCATCAAACGGTGAATTCGTTATCAACACCACTGAAAATATTTCACACATTGAAGTGATCAATGCACTGGGTCAAGTTGTTGTTGTAGAAGAATTTACTTCTGCCGATCAGCAAACAACCAAGCGTGTTGACCTTACTGGCATGCCGGGCGGCATATACATGGTTCAGGTACAACTTGAAAACGGAGTTGTGCTTACTTCTAAGATCACTAAACGCTGATTTTTGTACCTGCAGATGTATATTCAAAATGCTGACTTTATCGTCAGCATTTTTTTCTGATCACAATGAAAAACATCATATCATCCGCTTTATTTGTTCTGTTCGCATTCACACTGAATGCGCAGTCAACCGTTTCCGGAAAAGTAACTGACGAGAATACCGGCGAGGCACTTGTCGGCGCAATCGTGGTTGCAGATTCGAGCAATAACGTTTCTGTTACTGACATCGATGGCAACTACAAACTCAAACTGAACGACGGAGCACATGCTTTGCAGGTTCGATACACTGGTTATACGCATACGGCTGTAACCGTGAATGTGTCCAGCAAAGACATGAACGTTGATTTGCCTGTAAAAAGCAACACACTGAAGGAGGTTCAGATTGTTGCAGACATCGTTATCGACCGTAAAACGCCTGTAGCGGTGAGCAATATCGGGGAACAGAAAATCCGCGAAGAAGCAGCAGGTCGTGACGTAACCATGTTGCTTAACTCAACTCCTGGTGCGTATGCAACAGAGCAAGGTGGTGGCGCAGGTGATTCCCGTGTTAATGTTCGTGGAGCTGATCAACGTAACGTGGGCGTTATGGTTGATGGTGTGCCAATGAACGACATGGAGAACGGACAAGTATATTGGAGCAACTGGTCGGGTTTGATGGACGTAACCCGCACAATGCAGGTGCAACGTGGACTTGGTGCATCAAAGCTTGCCATTCCATCTGTGGGTGGTACAATCAACATTCTCACTCGAGGAATAGATCAAAAGAGAAGTTTCGTTTTCAAATCTGAAATCGGAAACAACAGCCTGCAGAAATATTACGTAGGATTCAATTCCGGCGAATTCGGAAATGGCTGGGGAATTACATTCGCGGGTTCCCGCCGTACTGCACAAGGCTGGGTTGATCAAACCTGGGATGATCAGTGGGCATATTTCGCGAAAGTTGAAAAGAGAATGGGCAATCACCTCTTCTCTGTTGGAATGAATGGAGCGCCGCAGTCTCATGGTCAGCGTTTCGATAGAATGCCGGTTGCAGTAATTGATCGCAAATACGCGGAGAGTATTGGTGCCAACGTAGATTCTGTTTACGCCCTGAATGGTTACACGACATTATATCAAGGTGATCGTGGCCGGCAGTTCAATCCAAACTGGGGTTACATCGATTATACAGATGGTCAAACGGGTAGATTGAATCAGAGTTCCAACTTCTATAATAAACCACTTGCAAATCTTTCCTGGTTCTGGAACCCCAATGAAAAATTCTCTCTTTCAACAGTATTGTATTTCTCGCGCGGATATGGCGGAGGAACCAATTTCAATTCCGCGCCGAACCGCGACACAGCAACCGGTCAGTTGAATCTGAATCAGGTGTACTCGCTGAATACAACAACCTTCGATGCGCTGTATAGCACAACGGAACACAAATCAACGCGCGCACTTCTCGCCTCGATGAACAATCATATTTGGTTCGGCGGAATTACAACGGCTCGTCTAAGCGTGAGTGAGAATCTGTCGATGACATTTGGTCTTGATGCCCGCCATTACAAAGGATCGCACTACCGTATGGTTTACGATTTAGTCGGCGGAGATTATTTCATTGATAATGCAAATAAGAATCAGCCGAACGGAATAGGGAATCTTCAGTACTCGATGAAGCAACGTGGAGATACAATTGGATACTTCAACGATTCCTATGTCGATTGGCAAGGCCTGTTTTATCAAGCCGAATATTCCGAAGGACCGTGGAGCACCTTCCTTACTCTGACAGGTTCGTTGTCAACTTATCAGCGTGTTGACCATTTCAAAAAACGCGACATCACTTTGGAAGATGGATCGGTTGTGCCAATGGTTGTTGGATACAATGAAGTGTATTACACCAATGGAACAGAATCGGCACTTGCAATGAATAATGCAGTTCTCACTTCTTACGGGGACACACTCGTAATTGATAATCCTTCCGGACCGAACGATACGATTGTTGGGGCAACCGCGTACGCCTGGAATTCTGACGCGGCATCAACAGCAAGAACAGTGAAGAAAACAATTCCGGGCTTCACGATCAAGACGGGTGCGAATTACAACCTCACGGAACATTACAACGTATTTGTGAATGTTGGCTTCATGAGCCTTGCACCACGATTCAATCAGGTGTTTGACAACAACAACCGCGTTTATCCTGGTGAGGATGATACGTTAATGTCGATCGGTGATGTACATATTCGTTCTATGCCCAGCCGTCAGCAGAAAATTTACTCTGCAGAAATCGGTTTTGGTGCGCGCTATTCTTCATTTGCTGCGAACCTGAATTTGTACTATACCAATTGGATGAACAAAGCTCCATACAGCACACCTACCACAAGTATTGCAGGTGATCCGTACACATATGATCTTACCGGATTGAACACCATTCTGATGGGCGTTGAGTTTGACGCAACCTGGAAACCACTCAAGCAATTGCAGATTGAAGGTTTGTTTTCAATCGGGAACTGGAAATACAATTCGGCAGGACGTGTGTATTTGTACGATGCAAACTACGTACTTGACGATTCTATCGATTATAGTGCGAAGGGCGTTCACCTTGGCGATGCTGCTCAAACACAGTTTGGTGGATCTGTTCGCTACGAGCCAATTGAAGGTCTTTACTTTCGTGCGCGATACACCTACTTCGCGAATTACTATGCAAGCTTTGATCCGATCATCCTGATTCCATTGTACAACTCGCAAGGAAATCTCGTTGGCGATAATCGCGACCACGATTCATGGAAGCTGCCTTCATATGGCTTGATTGATCTTTTCGCAGGGTATGAATACAGAGACTTTGTTGTAGGAGAAAAAGACAAACAGATCAAAGTCGCATTCAACTTCGGAATTACAAATCTTCTTGACACCAAATACATTTCTGATGCTCAGAACGGTGGTCAATTCGACGTAAACAGCTCACTTGTTTACATGGGATTAGGCCGCAGATGGGTTGCAGGTCTCAGATTCAGTTTCTAACTTAAACGTCTAATGAAACCGCTTGCGGTTCACGAATACAAAATCGAATACTAAAAAAATGAGTAAAAAATTCATCACAGCAATTTGCATGGCATTCACAGTTGCGGTTGCAGCTCAAACTACATTGCCAACATCGTGGAGTTTTGCCACCTCCGTTTATCCCAATGGTTGGACTGCAGTAGGAACAGGATTCTACACCGGGTCGGGTAATACGCCGCCAGCTTGTCGTTTCGACAACACGGCTGACTATCTTGAAATCTGGTTTGCATCTTCAGCAGGACCGGTAACGTATTACATCAGCGGGAACAGTTTCTCCGGCGGAACATTTGAAGTACAGGAATCGCCGAACGGAACTGCCTGGACTACGATGCGCACGTTCACTACGAATATGCCCTCGGCCTACACACAGTTTACGGATAATCCACTTGCCACCACACGTTACGTGCGTTTCTTCTATACCGTAAAACAATCTGGCAACGTAGGAGTAGACGATGTTACGATTGCAGCGGCAGCGGCAACGCCGGCTCAGGAAATTGATGTGTTTTACAACACCACTGCACTCATCAGCGGAGGCACAATCTGGATGGGTTCCCCGGTTAGCACAACTACTCCATTCGTAGTTGATGTAGAGAATAACGGAACAGTGAACACATTAAATATTGCTTCAGCAGTTCTGTCTGGAACTAACGCTGCTGATTTCAATGTCACTGCTTTCCCTTCGACCATCGCCGCAAACGGAAACGGACAAATCACTATTGACTTCACTCCATCATCAACGGGAACTCGTGTTGCAACTTTAACGATCAACAGTGATGATGCTGATGAGCCTGCATTTGTTGTAAACCTCAATGGTGCGGGTGGAAACTTCGCAACAGAGCCAGCTTCACCGGCAACTAATATGACTTTCACGAACATCAAGTCGTATCGCTTTCAGATGAATTTTACTGCAGCCTCTGGTTCACCGGATGGATACGTTGTTCTTCGTCGGGATGATGCCGCAGTAACTGACATTCCTGTTGATGGACAATCATACTTGACTGGAGATATGGTCGGCAACAGTAAAGTTGCTTATGTAGGAACTGCAACTTCAATATGGGCAAATTACGTTGGCGCATCACAGGATTATTTCTTCGCTGTATTTCCTTACAATGGTCCCGGTGCATTCAGAAATTACCTCACAGCAAACGCTCTTAGTGGTAACGTAATGTCAGCTGGTTCAATGTTGCCTGGTGGTTACTACAGCAGCGTCAACACATCAGCATCAACTTTCGTAGCTGATCTAACTGCAGTTACAAATCCACACACAGATAAATTCTACAGCAACTACGGCCCGTACATGATTTCATTGTTTTGGGCACGAGACACCACAGCAGGTCAGCGAGCAGTAACCTGCGTATACTCTGGTGAAAATCAAATCTACAGTGAGCCTTGGGCTTGGACTATTTTCAGCCGGGAACACACATTCTGTCACAGCTGGATGCCAACCTACCCTTCATCAACCGGTCCAGAATACAGCGACTACTTCAACCTGTACCCTGCCAACCAGAACGATGCAAACGCTGTCCGTAGTAACTATCCTTTGGGAGAAGTTGTAACGACAACATACACCTATCTCGGTTGCAAATACGGACAAGACGCAAATGGTCGCACCGTTTTCGAACCACGTGATGAACAGAAAGGTGATGCTGCGAGATCCATGTTCTATATGGCTACCTGTTACAACACACAATCCACTAACTGGGGATTACCGAATCCGATTTCAACGAGTATCATGTACGGTCAGGATCAAAATCTTCTGAAAGCATGGCATTTTCAGGATTTACCGGACGCACGCGAAATTGCAAAGAACGATTTCCTCGATTCATTGCAAGGCAACAGAAATCCGTTCATCGATAGCGTGAACTATGCATGTTATATCGACTTCAACGATATGTCGAAAATCAATGGTCCAATGGTTCCCTGTGCGAACTCTTCAATCGGAATTCTTGAAAGCGGATCTTCAGCAGTTGCGATGAACCTCGCACCAAATCCAGGCAACGGTCTGTGTTCACTTACATATAAGACTGATCGCAACGAGCAGATTCAGATCAACGTGACTGATGTGCTCGGGAAAGTGGTTTACACCCAAACGACACAAGTGACATTGGGATTGAATGCTGTAATGTTGGATTTAGCGTTCTTGCCTGCGGGGTCGTATTTGGTGCAGGTTAAGGGTGCGTCTGTTTTAACGGACAAACTGATAATTAAGTAATTACGAGGTCATAAAGGGACCCTTTGGGGGCGATTAGCCTTCAGAGGGTCTTTTCTTTTTTGGTCCGTTATGTTGTCAAAACGAACCTAAACAGAATCCGAAACGTGTAGATAATTTGCTCTACCTTGCTTCGGTAAATACTCTGATAATCAATATATTGAGTCATCCGATTTGGACCCTTTGGGGGTACATTCTGAATGCGATGGCCCACTTTTCACCGCCCCATTCCATTCTTTTACCCCGTTCAAATTCCCCACTTCTGTTAAACTTTCCTTCTCATCCTTTGTCCATAACTAAAACCATTTCCGCTACAGCCCGTATGAATACAGGGTTTCAGCAATTAACACTTCTGTAACCAATTGTTATCAAGACGAATATGTGAACTCTTAAAATTTGCATTTCTAAAATAAGTAGTTATTTTAGCGCGACATTAAATAAAAATGGACAGTAGTAGTTTACGACGATTTGAAGCTGAACAGACATATCCTTCTGACCGCCCTGCTTTTTTTGGGCTTCACCCTTAGTGCATTCGCATTCACAGGCACTGCATCCGTAATCATTTTCGAGAGCGATACCGCAGATCCAAAACTTACCATCACTTCCGATACAACCGATCTGGTTGCATCTGTTTCTGTTACAAAGCGCGACTCCGGCGAAACTGATCCTCCGGCTAAAACCACGCCTCCTAGCGACTCTACTGCAGAAGATGATGAAGATGTTTTCGCCAGTGAATTCTACGGCGATTTCGACACCACTGCAGTACATTCTGAGAAATTCGACGTGCTCAGCTTCAACGACTCGGTTCTTATCGTTCTGAATGGTGAAGGACTTGGAGAATATGTTCACCCGGTGCCGGGACCAAAAACTTCTGCATTCGCATTTAGAAAATACCGTTACCATCTTGGTGTCGACGTGAATCTCGAGACTGGCGATTCAGTTGTTTCGTGTTTTGCTGGGAAAGTTCGCATTGCTCAATACAGCAAAACTTACGGCAACCTCGTTGTTGTTCGTCATCCGAATGGTATTGAAACGTACTATGCACACTTGTCAAAGCTTTATGTGAATCCAGGACAAGAGGTGGCGGCTGGTGAATGTGTCGGACTCGGCGGTAACACAGGACACTCGCATGGATCTCACTTGCATTTCGAAACGCGATTCAAAGGACAGCCGTTTGATCCATCAATGATCATTGACTTTGATAACCAGTGTTTGCGTGGCGATACTTACTATTTGTCGAAATCGAACTTCAAATACATGGCCGAAGTTCACAAGGTGAAGCATTACTCAAAGAAGAAAAAGAAGACGTGGTACACTTACTACAATGCAGGTGGACCTGAATACGCAACTGCTGCTGCGAAAGAGAACATGAATAGTGTTCCTGATCCGATTCCTGCAAACGGTATTACCCCGCCTATTCCAACAAACGATCCGATTGATCCCAACGCTCCTAAGCCGGAAGTGAAATCTCAAGAAGTGAAGGTTGAACCTAAACCGAAGACCGAGGTTAAACCGAAGTCAACGTCGAGCTACGTGACCGTGAAGAAGGGCGATACACTTGGTGCTATTGCCGCTCGTAACGGAACAACTGTTGCCAAGCTTTGCAAGCTGAACAACATCAAGTCAACATCTGTTCTGCAGATCGGACAGAAGATTAAGATCAAGTAATTTCCTCTCGTTTCTTTTAACTGTGCGATTGCAGGTACGCAGTGAGTGATCACGTGCTGGCTATGCGCATTCGTTTCGTTTGGATAGCAGGTCTATGAAGTACCTCTACGTCATCCTATCATCCTATTATCCCATCATTGCACCATCAACAAGCATTACTCCAGTCCTGTTTCTTTCCAGATAAACTGACACTTCACGAGGTTATAGTAACCGAACTTATCATCCTTCTCCAGTCGTAATTCATGGGAGGAAATAAATTCAATCTTATCGTACACGCACGGCAACAGTTGATTTCCTTTCGCATCAAGCAATCCCCAGCCTGTATCAGTTTTTACCTGCATGTATCCATCAATGCATTCTGATGCCTCCTCGTATCGCGGTGTAATAAATTCTTTTCCTTTCGCATCGATGTAACCAATGAGTCCGTCTTTACGCACGCGTGCCACGCCGTCTGAGAAGGACCAGGCATACTCGTATGTGTACGGAACTTTCAATTTCATTTTATCATCAACAAATCCCCACTTCTCTTTCTTTTTCGCCGGAAATAATCCATCGCGGAAAGCACCAAGATCCTCATACTCACGAGGAACAATAATTTTTCCCGTAGTGTCGATCATTCCGAATTTGTCTTTCAGCAAAACTTTCGCGCGACCATTAACGAACGGACTTTCTCCCAACATCGTTCGGTTGTAGTCGTACTTCAATTCCACTGCGATCTTTCCGTTGCGACGAACGTAACCGCACATATTTCCTTGCACCACAAGTGCCATCCCTTCGCTGAACGGGCCGATGTAATTGTACTCGCATGGAATGAGAACTTGACCGGTGTATGAAATCAATCCGTACATACCATCTTTCTCTACACGCGCCGATCCCTGATCAAACGGTTCCGCCCATTCATACTGTGGCGCAATTACGAGTCTTCCTTCCCGATCAACATATCCGTACATGGATGAGTCTTTCACATAAGCAAGTCCTTCCGAAAAATCACCGACCGCCTCATACTTACAGGACACGACCTCATTGCCCATCATATCAATAAATCCTTGCTTGTCGCCCCGAACAACGCGCGCACGGGTTTGCCTGAATTCTCCGATTCCATCGTACACAGGCTTCACTACAAAGTTTCCGGCTTTGTCTGTGATTCCCGTTTTACCATTGGAAACAACTTGTGCTAATCCGCGATGAAACTTTTCGCCTTCATCAAACTGAAAACCGATTGCAACACTTCCGTTCTTGTTGATGTATCCGCATTTGTCATCCATTCCGGCTGCAGCAACTCCTTCTGAAAATTGATCCACCCATTCATACTTGCATTCGATCAGAATTTTTCCGGTGCTATCTGCGAACCCCCATTTTCCGTTTTCTCGAACACGATAAAACTTAGTCATCGACAGTCTTAGATCTTCGCTGATCGTTTCGCGGAAGGGAAACTCAGGATACGTAATCCAGAATTGCGCAATAGTAGTCGAACTTCCATCGGCCGTGTAGAGTGCGTACAAACTTTTCCATGCATCCGGAACATTTCTGTTTTGTGGATACGTATTTATAAATGTGTGATACTCTTCCACAGAATAATTAGGCACCGACATTTTATACACCGCATCCTCTGCTGTTCCGTGATAAGGACTGTCCGGAAAATCTGCAATGAAGCTAACGTATGACTGGAGTGATGAGTCTGCAGTTTTTGTCTCAAACAAACGACGATCGTAAGCAACTTGTGCTGCGGGAATCTGTTCTGCTTCCGGATACAATGAAATGAATTCACTGAATGCCTCGTACGAATTTGCTTTCTCTGCTGCTGCAAATGCCAATGTATTCCTGTTTTTCACCGCGAGTGAAATCATCGGTGAACCGCAGAATTCATCAATATAAGTGTTGTATGCCGCAACGGTATTCTTTTGTTCCGCTTCGAAGTAGCCGAGTGTATCAATTCGTTTTTCCAGGCGTACAATTACCGAATCATTCACACCCAATTTCTGCAATCGGATTTTCTCCTTTGCACTCGAAGTTGCATACGACCATCGCGAAGAAAGAACCTGTTGGTGTGCACGTGTCACATTGTAAAATGGATTCTTGTCATTCGCATAAATCGTCGCGAGTCCGAAATGCGCTCCGGCGGGATGTCGTTTTTCCGCTTTGATAAAAAGTTCCTGCGCTTTGAAGTAATCGTAAATGCGCAAAGCCCCAAATCCTTTCTCCAGTCGCTGTGCCGACAGGATAAAAGGAGACAAGAACAAGACAAGTATGAGCGCGCGCTTCAACATTTAATGTGGCTTAAAAATACGGATTCACTTGCCGTGACTTACCTTTGAAGCCGATATGAAATTCACAGGTGGACAAATCGCATTCTTGGTATTCTTCGTCGTCGTGTTTGTCGCCGCCCAGATTTACTCCTACCGAAAGGACAAGTCATCCAACAATAAGCACTATTCCGGGTCCTGGAAAGTCCTGATTGCCCTTGCCGCGTTCCTCGCAGCCCTCTATTTCATCATTAGTTACGTGCAAAAGCACTGATAATCAGGGCGCTGACTTTTCGTCGACTAATTCCTACTTTTTACCGACGAAACCATTTTTTAACCTGTTATTTCTTGACATAGGCATGGAATTAGAGTAAATTCGCAGTAGATAACACACACAGTTTCTACCCCTTTATAGAAACGTATTAAGATGAAGAAATTACTTTTTTTATTGTCATTCATTGTTCCGGTCCTGGCCATCGCAGAAAATGGTACGTTGGTACTGGAGGGCAAATACCAAAACAAGAATGTGTACGTGCAGAATTCTTTCGCTGACAACGGCGTTGGTTACTGCGCTTACGAAGTTCGTGTAAATGGGGCGCCCAGCACTGATGAGGTCAATTCTTCTGCATTTGAAATCGATCTACGTAATTACGATTTGCAGGAAGGTGACGCAGTGAACATTCAGATTTTTCACAAAGACGGATGCGCACCTAAAGTTCTGAATCCGGAAGTTTTAAAACCACGTCCTACATTCAGCACTGTAAAAATTGAGTGTTCAAATGCCGGATTGCTTACATGGACAACCACTGGTGAAACTTCTTCTATTGCTTACATTGTTGAGCAATTCCGTTGGAACAAGTGGGTGTACGTTGGAGAAGTTCAGGGAATCGGAACACCTTCTGAGCACACCTATAATTTTCAGACTACTTTCCATTCGGGCGAAAATCGATTCCGTGTGAAACAAGTTGGTTTCGCAAAAGAAGTGAAGTACACACCGGAAGTGAAACACACGCCAACGAACACATCATCACTTACGTTCACACAATCAAACGATTCAAAGAAAATTACACTCTCAGGTCCATCCATGTATGAAATGTACGATGCTTACGGCAACGTAGTACTCAAAGGATTCGGATCAGAGCTCGACATTAGCGGATTTGAAAAGGGAGTTTATTTCCTGTGCTTCGACAACAAGATCGAACAAGTAAACCGCAAGTAATTGCCCAGGTTTTTTAAGTGTTAATCCCGGAGAGTAATCTTCGGGATTTTTTTTACCACATAGTATCATAGGAGGACTGCCTGTTTGCTAAAGGTGAATCAACAAGTTGATTCAGAACATAGATCACAAGAGAAGATCGCATCGCGATCAATTCTATGCGAACTACTGCATTCTCTAGTCTTACCATAGCCCCTTATCGGCAAGCTTAGCAAACAATGATTAAGAAGCACACTATGACCCTATGTGGTTAAAATCGCTTCAATCTCAGCGAACATCATCGCAGTGGCGCCCCACAAAGTCTCCTCTCCCAGAACATAACACGGCGCATCTATGAACGTGTTCACACCGATGGGAATTCTTCTGCGAGTCTTCAGTTGTTCGTCAAGAAACGTACTAAGCGGTACTTCCAGAATAATATCCACTTCACGATCATCAGGCACGTATTGCGGCTGCTCATTCATCCACGCCACAAATGGATGCACGAGAAAATTACTCGGCGGAATATACAGCGGTGTCAATTCACCAATCACGTCCTGCACAGAAACACTCACGCCGACTTCTTCGATCGTCTCGCGAATTGCAGTGTGAACGGGTTTCTCATCCTGCTCCTTCTTTCCTCCAGGCAATGCAAGTTGTCCGCTATGAATGCCATCATACGAAGGTCGCTTGATGATCATGGTATGCACCATTCCATCAACCGGATAAAGCAACATCATCACTGCACTCGTTTTGTAATCGGGATGCTTGTCGAGATAAGCCTGCAATGGTAATCTCGCTCGCGAACTCATCGCATCCTGGGAAGTACTTCCCGGCAACGGCAATTTCAATCGTGCTTGTAAGGCTTCACGAAATTCAATTGGTGACGTGAGTAGATTTTTCACACCACGAAGCTAAGGAGATCTGTATAGACTTTTCCTGGCGTTTTGTCTCCCAATAGCTATCGGGATTGGCGGTAAAATTATTGCTGTGGAATTACCCGCACTTTATCACCGGCTCGCAACCGCATATAACCAGTCCAACCGTTATATGTTTGTATCTGTTTCGCAGAACGTCCATACTGTTGTGCAATCTTCGTGATGTTATCTCCACGTAAGCACGTATGAAATTCCACTCCCTGCGGACGAACAGCAAATCCCTGACGCGTTCTCACCAAATCAATTTTCTCCGCAATCAATTTCCGCGTTTGCAGATCGATAATGTATGCCGGATTAATTGCCACACCCCTGAACCGCAACTCAAAATGCAGATGTGTTCCGGTAGAATGACCGGTATTGCCTCCAAGGCCAATGAGCTGACCCGAGTTCACGATATCGCCCGGCTTCACTTTTATTTTCCAGAGATGTGCGTATACCGTTTCGAGACCATTGTAGTGACGAATGATCACAATGTTTCCGTATCCACCCGATTTCCCGGCGAAACGAACCATGCCCATGAACGCAGAACAAACCGAATCGCCACGCACAAGATCCACATCAATGCCGCGATGAAAAGCTGAATCTCTCCAGCCAAATCCTGAAGTCAACACACCGTTGAACGGAAACACAAACGGACCGCTAATCGCCGAAGCAAGATCGAGCGTGACCACCGTATCCGCTTTGTACAGCGAATCCGAATAGGGAAATAACATGCGTGTGTTCCAGTTGCCGTAATATCTGTTCGCCGGATAAAATGCGAATCCGCTTTCAAACTGATTCTTCGGATAGCTTGCACGCAATGAATCAATTTGATTGTTGATCATCACAAACAGCAATGAATCGTGTACATCCGCATCGAACAAAGAATCGATCATGAG
Source organism: Flavobacteriales bacterium (assembly GCA_040377305.1). Lineage (GTDB taxonomy): Bacteria > Bacteroidota > Bacteroidia > Palsa-965 > Palsa-965. The sequence goes on from JBEIPA010000001.1 coordinate 128,895, forward strand.
CACCAGTTCCGGCTCACTCATTTCCTCGATGGAAGCTGCAATGCGTTGTTGCGCGGGCGTCAATGAGTCGCCGTTGGAAGCGCAAAGTCGTCCAAAGCTTGCCAGCAGCAACGCCACGAATGCAAAACGAAAATTCATATTCCTCAGCGTATTTTTTTTGACTGCCTACTGCCCGACCGCCTACTTCCCAACTGTTATTGACATCCCGCCAACTTCTTCTCCTCTGCGACTCCCGGATAATTCATCGCCGCGGCCTTGTCAAAATCAGCACAGCACTCTTTTTTCTTGTTCAGCTTGTAGTTTGCTTTGGCACGGAAGAAGTAATCTTCTCCGGTTGCTCCGTTAGCAATTGCAGTCGTAAAATTATCTGCAGCTTCCTGCCATTTCTCCTGATCAAAACGAATACGACCGAGTCCGCGGGATGCTACTGCATTCTTCGGTTCGAGCTCCAGCACTTTCTTGTAATCGAGTTCGGCAAGCATGAATTTAGATTTGCCCTGCACGTAGTAAGAATTCGCTCGCGACAATAAAGTCGGAACATCATCTTTCTTCAAAGCGAGTGCCTTCGTGTAATCTTTCGTTGCTGACGGATAATTTTTCTGTTTCGTAAAAAGATCTCCGCGCATTCTGAAAATTTCGGAATCTTTCGTTTTGTAGACATCGACAATGACGGTGTAATCTGCAATTGCTTCGACCAGTTTATTCTGTTGCGAAAAACAACTGGCACGTGCACGATACACACTTTCATCCGCGGCTTTCAACGTAATTGCTTTCGACAAATCGGCCACTGCGGGATCCAATTTCTTCTGATCGAGTTCAAGCTTGCCTCGCTCAGCGTAAGCTTTCCCAAGATTAGCATCGAGAGTAATTGCTTTATTAAAATCCGCAAGCGCTTCAACATCCTTCTTCATCTTGCGATACAATACACCACGCTCGTAAAACGTGTTCGCATTCTTCGAATCGAGCGCAATTGCTTTTGAGTAGTCGTTAAGAGCCAGCTGATCCTGATTCGTCTTTCCATACAGCTTCGCACGATTCACGTAGCTATCAACGAAATTCGGATTCAAGGTAATCGCACTCGAATAATCGGTAATGGCGAGATTGTCGTTGCCCATTTTCTCGTGACACTTTGCGCGGTAATAAAATCCAGGTGCGAAATTCGCATTCAGTTTCACACCTTGATTGAGATCGGCAAGCGCGAGATCATTCTTGCCCAACTCCATCTGGCAACGACCCCGATCAACAAAAGCCTCGAAGTAAGTCGCATCGGTTTTGATCGCAATGTCAAACTGCGCAATCGCCTCCACGTACTTCTTCTCATTCATGAGCTTCACGCCTTTTTCGTGATAGACATAGGCAGGTTGAGCGAATACGATTGTTGAAATAAAAATCCCGAGAAGTAGAAGGCAAGTTCGACGCATTATGAATCCAATATTTGGCTGTGATTCTTAAAGATAATTAAGGATTTGCGATAATCTGCGAATCTGCGGCAGAAAAAGGGTGTTAAGCGAGAAAACCAAAATTTTTAGTTAGCCAAAAATATACTTGACACCGCTACTAACCCCGATTACCTTTGCCGCAACTAAAACGCTAACTATGAGAATTCTTAAAGGACTAGGCATTGTAGTCGGATTACTACTTGCTATTTATCTCATCCTCGCCATTTTCGGCCCAGCGAAAATGCATGTTGAACGCTCGATCATGATTAATCAGAAGTCTGACGTCGTGTTCAATGAAATCAACACGCTCAAGCAGTGGCAAAACTGGTCGTATTGGGACAACATTGATCCGAATATGCAATCAACTTACGAAGGACCAGAATCGGGTGTTGGTGCAAAACACAGTTGGACAAGCACGAACGATAGCGTTGGAAATGGTTCACTCGTGATCAAAACTTCTATGCCAAACACATTGGTAGAGTGCGATCTTTCATTCGAAGGAATGGGAACGAGCACTAGTGGCTGGGCTTTAAAAGACACTGCAGGCGGAACATGGGTAACAGCATACATGGATGGTGAAACTCCGTTCCTGTTTCGTCCGATGATGTTGTTCATGGACATGGAAGAAATCCTTGGAAAAGATTTTGATGCTACACTCGCAGGTTTGAAAGCACATACGGAAGGTTTGGAATCTCCAACGATGATGGCTGAATATGTAATGCAAGAAGCCACGACTCCGGCGATGAAACTGTTGACGATTGCCGATAGCGCAATGTCTGTGGAAGCTCTTGGCGAGAAACTCGGTGGACTCTACGGAGAAATTATGGGTGAAATGGAAAAACAAAAATTGACGCAGGCAGGTCCGGTAATTGCGATCTATGACAAAGTAGAATACGGAGCAGATGGTTCCATGAAGTTTTGGTTCAAGGCAGGAATTCCAGTTGCGAAGTCAGGAAAGAATGCAGGACGAATTATGTATTGGGAGAACACCGCAGGAAATGCTGTGAAGTGTGACTATTACGGCGACTACTCGAACACCGGTGCCTGTCACGATGCAATCAACAAATACATCACCGATAAAGGAAAAACGATAAACGGATCAGTTTGGGAAGTATATGTAACTGACCCAGGTGCTGAGCCCGACACGGCGAAATGGCTTACGGAAATCTACTATCCGGTGCAATAGTCAATGCGGAGCCGGTGCTCGGCACGACAATTTCACTGAAATACAGCCATTTACGGCATGAAATTTGGTTTTATATCGGTAATAAGTTAGATTTACCTAAGCAAAACTCACACACACATGACACGTATTTTCGTCCTCTTCGCATTTATCCTGACTGCAACATTTGCACAGGCACAATCATCACCAGTTGCTGAGAATCCAACTGAGCGCGCACATTCGCAAGCGCTTGGATTACAGAAACAAGTTGGTTTATCTGATGAGCAACTCGTGAAAGCGGAAGCAATCTTTCTTGCACGTCACACCGAGGTTGAAGCGATCAAGAACGACGCAAGCAAAACTCAGGAAGAAAAAGACAATGCAATAACACTTGTGCGCACCGAGAAAGAAAAGGAAATACAGGCATTGCTTACTCCTGATCAGTTGATCAAGTATAACGAAATTAAAACTACTCGTCAGAACCGCAAGAAAGCTGCGAGTGGCCAACAATAGAAATTTAGAAAAACACACATTGAAAATCCTTCAAAGAAATTTGAGGGATTTTTTCTTTTACTTCGATACGCCCTGCTGAAACTTTTCCGACTGCTCGATTGCGTCCATCAGGTCTCCAAGTATTTCATCTGAATCCTTCGTGAGATCAATGTCCATCACGTCCTTGAAACGAATGGAAAGATTCACACCTTGCTTCTTCATTTTGAGGCCGCTCTTGTCGAACGCACGACGGAATCCATCAATGACTACGGGCACAACAATCGGATTGTATTTTTTCAGAATCAGAATCACACCACGTCGTCCTTTAGCGAAAGGTTTCGTTGTTCCTTGCGGAAAGTTGATTACCCAGCCATCGCTTAATGCAATACCGATGTTGGAAATATCGTCCATGCGAACTTTCCGTTTCACATCTTCTTTGCCTTGCTTCCACGTGCGTTGAATGCTAACCGATCCGACGTAAGCAAAAATACGCGGAAGAATTCCCTTCTTCATCGTCTCTTCTGCTGCAACAAAATAACTGTTGATGCGGGGATTCTTCAGGTAGCTTTTGTCATCAATCGTATTGTATTGCCCGTTCTTCGCGGCGCAAAACACGTGAAGAAATGCGATCACATCCGCGAAGTAGGTCTGGTGATTGGAAACGAACAGCACATTTCTGTCTGGCAGATTCTTCAGTACCTCCGCACCTTCGATCGTGATTTTGTTCTGTTTCGCATATCTCTTCCACGTCACCCGTCCGATATTCCGGATCAGGGATCGCTTTATCCAATTCAAATGTCCAAACGGGTCACGACTTTCTGACATATTCTCCAAAGATACGGAGAGATCGGAGTCGGGAGTTATTCCCAAGTGTAAACAGTCTTGACTACCTGGCGATCGAACACTTTTCCTGATACATCCGGGTCTCTCATCTCCCGTCCCACCCTTATCTTTGAGCGTGCAGAAAATCATCCTTCGATCCGTCGCTATCCTTGCAATCCTCACAGGTGCAATTGCATTACTCGTTTGGTATTGGACAATGAAGCGTGACATGCCTGCACAAGCTCGTGTGATTCCGGCTGATGCAATGGCTGTTCTTACATTCAACATTCGCGAAATCGCTGCAGATCGTTCGGGAGATGAACATTTATTTCCCGACATAATGGATAAGGCGATGATCGGAAATGAGATTGAATCGTTCTCGCGCGCAATCGATGGCAACGGAGGACAAACGGGTGTTGCTACGATGTCGGACATTCTCATGTTTGTTTATCAAACGGGCAACGAAGGTTATTTCGGAGTGGCAGTTGAACTTGAAGACAGCGCGATGTTTGGTAATCTGATGCGCATTCACTTTGCCAAAGAATACAACATCGTTCCATTATCGATGGGCGGAATTCCGTTGATGCAATTCGATACAACTGCGGCCGTGTTCGGTTGGACAAACGATGTAGCGCTTTTGCTCTACCCGCTCGGAAATCATGGCATCCCGCAGGTCACCGCGCAGTGCACAAAGCTCCTCAAACAGCAAAAAGAAAATTCCGTTCTCGCGAATGAAAAATTCCAGGAGATGGAAAAGCAAACGTTTGCCTTAGGATTGTGGGTGCAAACAAAATCGCTGCTCACGTTCACGGACGGCGGTTCTTTAATCGAAGCAATTACGCATGACGTGGAAACGTATAATTACCTCGCGAATTTCGAAGACGGTGAGATTCTCATTCGCTCCGAATGGCATCTTGCCGATGAGGCGAAACGTGATATGATCAGAGAATTCGAATTTCCGTGCGACACGTCTCTCATCACCTCATTTCTGCGGGGACGTTTCGATGTGAAATCCGATTCACTTGCAGGAGGCTCATTCGCTGATGCGGCGTTCGATAAACTTCCGATTGCAGAAGAAGATTATCCTGAACTTTTTTCTTCGATGACCGGTGATTTTATTTCTGTTGGACACAGTAAGATTGCCGGCGACGAATTCGAAACACACTGTTTCCTGTTGTCTGATCCGGCCAAAGCAAAAGCATTCATCACTTCACGCATGCAACGCGATTCGATTCCGCTGACAACATCAGGTTGGAAATACAACGTTGCTCTTGTCCAGGAGTGGAGAATGATCATGGACAACAACATGCTCACGCTCACAAATCATCCGGGTGTTGACGGAAGACCACATGCTATGACTGCGAATCTTGCAGGCTATATGGCGTGGTTCAACTTTCAGAAAATGCTGGCAGAAGCCGACGGTGGTATCTATGCATTTATTCCGCTTATCAATACGGGTGCGCCATTGCTTTCAGAACATGTTACAACGTGTAGCAGCACATTACCGGTTCAGTTCGGCAATGTTCGTCACTCAGAAATTGTTTTCCGTTTCAGGAACAGAGAAGTGAACGGACTTGTGCAGACCGAGGAGTTGGTGAGGAAGATTTACTTCGGGAAATAGCGGATGCTCACATGTCAACCCTCGGTACGCCTATATTTTTTCTCAAGTTGCTCCGCAATAATTTTAGGCTACTCGGTCTGACAAGGTGAATAGTTGTCAGACCGAGTAAACCTGAAAAACTGCAGAGCAGCGTGAACGATTTTACCGTTGTACCGAGAGATGAAAACTATTCTCCAAGCGATTCCAAATTCGCCACAAACTTATGCGGCTTCCCAGCCAGCTTCGCGAAAAAAGTAGCTTCTGCTTTTTTGATTGCTGTTGAAGCACTTGTCAGTTTCTTCTTGCCGGTAATGGTAATCTGAAGAATCACCGCGCGACCATCGTTGCGATTTTCTTTTCTCGCAATGAGTTTTGCTTCCTCGAGTGTGCGAATAACTTTCGAAGTCATCATTACATCCGTGCCGGCAGTTCTTGCGAGCAAAGTTTGTGATGGTTGTTTACCACTCGCTTCAAGCTGCTTCACCGCGTCGAGCAAGAGAAACTGGACGTGCGTTATTCCAGTTGTTTTAAGATGGTCGCGAACATGTCGCTGCCATGCATTACCGGCTTTCCACAGGAGAAATCCTGCACCGGAAAAGGAGCGCTTGGTTTTTTTGGGGCTAGAGGACATCTGTTGGGGGTTGGGGGTTGCTTGTCCATATTAATTTCGGTCTTCGTTACTAAATCCAATTGTAACACCGGCACGAAAACCAATTCTCTCCAGTGTACCATCTTCAGGCAAACGGTAAATAAAACTTGCGCCAATTTGAGGTGCAATATAAATCGGAAATTTCAGATTCGACATGAGTCGGCAACGAATCATCATTGTGCCAACCATGCGACCGTGTTCAAATCCTGTTGCACGATCTCTCCAATAATCAAAGCCAAGTGGATTCAGTGAAACGTGCATTCGCATCTTTCCATCGGTGGCATAATAACCAACACCTTCCGGAATTGCACACAAGAGCACCCCCAGATTGTTTGCCCATGGAATTGCGTTAAATACCGGGCGAGATTGTTGTTCCTGAAGTAGTTTGTAACCACCAACTAAACCTGCAGTTCCGTGAAAATAAAATCCTCCGTCTAATGCAGGTCCGATACCGATCTGATAATTCAATGTGAAGCGTTCACCCAATCCAATGTGAAAGATGCCGCCGAATTGTTGTTGAGCACGGGAGCCAAGCTGGTAGTGTTCAGCATAGATACCACCTTCAAACCACTCCTGGGCTGAAGCACGATAACTGAGAAAAGACAAAAGCAGGAATAGGGTTAAACGCGCTTTCATTGTTGGGTGCAAGTTAGTGAGACTTAGGACAATTACGCGCCTAAAACTTCAGAAAGCGTGCCAGTATGGAGCTCATGTCCACCCTCGAACCGTACGTGTTTGTAAGTGGTGAAAAGCGTTTCAATAGTGGTAAGATTCCTTTTCTCACTAGCCTCGTCAACGTACTTATCGTGAGATGCAGTAACCACCGTCAAGGCTTTGCATCGGGCCTTGCTTTCTGCTGGTAAGTCGGGCGGAAAGAAGCCACACCAGAGAATCAGATGGTCGATTTGAGTCATCCCGAATGCAGCCCATCGCGAAACAGTTGCAGCGCCCTGCGAAAAACCAAGCACCGTAATTTTGACATCTGGCGGACAACGTAACAGTACGTCTGCAGCACATTGATCAAGCCATTGAATGTAATCCGATATATCATCAAGGCGATCTTCTTTCGTCATCCACGAGGCAACAACTTTGTCGTAACCACCGCGGTGATAGAAACGATGCAAACCTTCGGGAGCAACAAACAATCTGGAGGCACTACTCAGGGAAGAGAATCCTTCGAGAAATTCATTTGCAAGTTGTGCATAACCGTGACACACAAAAACGACTTCGCGCACGTGTGTGCCAGGATCTGCCGAGAGAAAATATCGTGCTGTTTTGGGAACGGTGAGTTTCTGTACAATCATCTACTTTCCTTTTGATCCGGCTGGAAGCTCCGAATATGTTTCGATCAATTTAGGAATATTTCAATGAAGTATTCTCCAGGACGAATTTGCTATAAAGGTTGCCTCTCCGATTTCTAATTACCTGAAAAATTCATCGGCAGTTCAATTATAAATTCGGCACCACCATTCTTCTCACTCTTAATACTGATGCATCCGCCCAAACTTTCGACCTGTGTCTTGACCATAAATAGCCCAATTCCCTTTCCTTCAATTGTCGGGTGAAATCTTTTATAAAGTCCAAAAACATCCTTGCCGTACTTGTTCAGGTCAATCCCTATTCCACTGTCCTTGAATGTAATTTTCAATTTGCCCGATTCCATTTCACTTTTTATCCGAATAACGGGCGTATCATTTGGCTTTCTGAATTTAATACTATTCAATATAATATTATAGAAAATACTGTGCATATAACTTTTGATACTTATCGTTCTATCAATAAGAGAAAAGTCTGTCTCGATTTGCACTTGTTCCTTTTGTATAAGATTCTGAATACTCGATCTGATTCCGTTAACAAGCTCCTCCAGATTAACCTCTGAGCGGCTTTCCGTGACGTCAAATCTTAAGTGCAGAATATCATTGATGTCCTTCACAACTTCGTCCAGTTGTTGAACTGCTGCGAAAAGGTATTCCTGAATTTCTATCCGATCCTGACCGGAAACATTCCCTTTCAAAACATTATTAATGCCCAGGATACTGGCAATCGGCGCTCGCAGGCTGTGTGAAACGATGTGCGCGAACTGTTCAAGGTTTTTGCTATGCTGAATTAAGTCGCTGGTAAGCTTAAAGCGCTCCTGTTCTGCCTGTTTGCGTAGCGTAACATCACGAATCATCATCGATGTTCTTTCCTGCCCATAGGCATCTGTAAACACTGCAGAAGTTACTTCACCCGGAAATTTACTGCCGTCTTTGCGGATAAAATTCAGTTCCCCCTTTGAACTACCCGTACGTCTTCTTTCTTCAATGAACATTTCCAGATGTGGATCAGAAGCGTCCACCAACCCCGCTCGCCCGGCCGCACAAATTTCCTGTTCCGACATTTGAAAAATGTAACACGCAGCAGGATTGGCTGAAATTATTTCCCCATTGGGAGAAGTAAGAAGGATGCCATCCATACTATTCTCGAAGAATGCACGATACTTTACTTCACTTTCACGGATTAGCTGTTCAGATACTTGCTGTTCAGTAATGTCAATATGCATGACAACAATTCCGGAATCGCGGCTTTCATCTTCTCGTGTGACAATCACCTTAAACCATTTCGTACTATTCTGCAGGTAGTACTGATGAATGCCAGAGTAACTCTCTAATTCTCCCGATAGTATTTTCGACAACGCAGTTTCCAGTTTTTGCCCATCACCTGAAATGTTGCTGTAGCACAGTTTTATAATATCATGATAAGTACACCCAATGCCGTAGTTCAGTCGTTCAAATGAATTTGTATTGAAAAAATCCTTCCACAACTTATTTACATCACAAATGACTCCTCCTTTATCCAGCAAGACAATATGTGCCGGTAGATGTTGAAGTAGATCGGCATATTTTCTTTCGGAGTTCTTTAGTGTCACCGCCGCTTCCTTCCGCTCATTCTCAAGTTTGGCATATCTGAGAGCACTGAGAAAAGCCAAAGGCAAACGCTGGGGTCTGTCTTTCAGAATATAATCACTCGCTCCGTTCTTCATAACCTCTGCTGCAAATTCTTCTGTAACAGTACCGGTTACAAGGATGAAAGGAATTTCCAACTCCGATTCCTTCAGAATATCTAATGCCTGCAGGGAATTAAATGAAGGGCAGAGATGATCACTGATAATTATTTCCGGGGCAAATTCCTTCAAAGCATCAATATATGCAGTACGCGAATTCACAACTTTAATGTCCAGGTTAACCTTCGCTTCTTCCAATAGCTGGTCAATTAATTTAGCATCTGCCGGTAGTCCTTCCAGGTGCAGCACTCTTACAGGGTTGTTACTTGGTATCATGATTGGGGGTGATAATACTATTGTGTGGTATGAGCACAGCAATCTGGGTTGATTGAGAAATTAGAAAGCGAATTTGTGATAATCATAGTGAATCGGACTTGGATAGATTGGATTGAGACTGTATGATCTTCAATGTGTCAATTACCTTTTCAAGATCATGTGACTTATCGAAAAAGAAATCTGCCCCAAAACCAATACACGACTTACGGTAATGCTCGTTGGCAAAATTTGTAAATACGATCAATATGATTTCAGGATATTGCTTCCGAAGTTGGATAAGAAAACTAATGCCATTAGATTTTGGTGAATCACCCTCAAGATGAATGTCCAGAATAACAATCCTTGGCTTGGTTTCAGCTATCACAACATTGGCCGAGGAAACGTTTGGAGCGCACGCCACACATTCCACACCGACCAAAACACCCAAAACGCTCTTCAACCGCTCAGTAATGAGTGCCGAATCATCAACAAGCACAATTTTTATTGGGCATATCCCTTCCTTCTCCATATCCTCTGTTTCGGGTGCAAAGGACTGAATGAAGGCATCCGTTTCAGATAGGTTGGATCATGAAACTCTTGTAGTGGTTTGTACTACAAAACGGATCAAACTAACTTGTTGTCCAGGGCATATCGCGTAATTTCGGCGTTATTGCCGAGGTTTAGTTTCTCCAGTATTCGGGCGCGGTAGGTGCTAATGGTGTTTACACTCAACACGATTTCGTCGGCAATCTCCGACACCGTTTTACCTGAAGCGATAAGCTGGAGTACCTGCAACTCTCGATCTGACAGGGCGTCATAGTCCTGCTTTTCTCCATAAGTATCAGCTAATTGTTCGGCTACTGAATCTGAAATATACTTACGTCCGGATAAAACTTTGTGTATAGCCGCAAGGAGTTCCTTTGTGGCGCTTTGTTTACTAAGAAAGCCAGAGGCTCCAGCCTTGAGTGTCCTGATCGCATATTGTTCTTCAGGGTGCATGCTCAACATGAGTATGGGCGCTTTTATCCCATTCGCCCTTATTTGTTTGAGCGCTTCCATTCCATTTATTCCTGGCATGGAAATATCAAGCAAAATGATATCCCAAATCTGCCTTCGGACTTCAACAAGCGCCTCATTGCCATTGGTGACTTCCGTAATGTCTGCCACAGAAAATTCTTCGCGCAATATTTGCACCAAACCTTTTCTGACTATTGCATGATCGTCTGCAATTAGAATTTTCATAAGTGCTGATTGTCTTTTCCTTGTAATGGTATTTCCAACGCAATCGTAACTCCACGTTGTTCTTCATTCTTGATAATTAAATTCCCGTGCAACATTAACGCGCGTTCTTTCATACCAACCAACCCCAGGGATTTTTTGTTCTTAGCTTCTTCAAGATTCAAACCAACACCGTTGTCCTTTACAATCAGTGATAAGACTCCGTTTTTTTCTTCAAGAGCAGTTTCAACAAGTGTTGCCTGACTATGCCTTGCGACGTTGGTAAGTGCTTCCTGATAAACCCTGAATATGTTAGTGACAATATTTATATCGAAGTCGCTGTCTTCTACTTCAGTCTTGAATCGCGATCTGATACCCGTTCGCTTTTCGAATTCCTGAGTTTGCCATTCGAGGGCGGCAATCAATCCCAGATCGTCCAATATCCCGGGACGAAGTTCGGATGCAATTCGTCGTACACTTTGTATTGTGTCATCTATTAGCAAAATCATGTTTGATAGTCTTTCCTGAACCATAACCTCACTTTGATTCTTGCTTTTTAGAATCCAGGATGTGTCCATCTTTAAGCCTGTCAATTGCTGACCCAATTCGTCATGGATTTCACGTGCAATGCGGGTTCTCTCCTCTTCTCGAACACGCTGCAAATGTCCAGTGAGTTCCTTCAACTGATCATACGATGCTTTCAACTCCTCTTCTGCCTTCAGTTTTTCGGTAATATCATTTAGCATCACCAAAGAAGCACGTGTTCCATTATAATCTATCAAGTGACCCGTAATATCGAGAAACATCACTTCGCCACTCTTCTTCTTATGCCGCCATACTTTTTTGTGAACTCTACCGTACTGCTCCTCTGTCGTGATCACTTCCTCAAGTGCTGCGACATCCTCCAGGGGGCGGATGTCCTTAATCGTTAAGTTCAAAAATTCATCTCTTGTATAACCATACTTTAACAAAACTTCTTCATTGCAATCAATTATCTGCGTCGTTTTAAAATTCCAAATAAACATCGGTGACGGATTATTCTCGAAGAGATTTTTATAATCCTTTTCACTTTGAATAATCTTGAGTTGCGCCTGTTTGCGTTCAGTTAGATCCTGACAAGTACCCAATGCTCGTACGGGATTTCCAAGCGGATCATAAAAAATCTTCCACCGCTCCTCTACATACTTTATAGCGCCAGACGGACTCACAGCCCGATGTTCGACAACATGCAAGAAATGTGATCCGATTGATTCCTTAAACGCATGATCAACCATCTCACGATCCAACGGGTGAACATAGTCGAGAAAATTAGGATGTGAATGCTTAAAGTCCACGGGATCGATCTCAAAAATTTTGTAGGTCTCCAACGACCACGTCACTTCCATGGTTGAAAGGTTAGTTTCCCAACTACCAACCTTCGCTAAAGCTTGCGCTTCAATCAGTCTCGCTTCACTGACTTGCAACATCCTGGTTTTTTCTTCAACCAGTTTGTTCAGCTTCAAAGGCTGCCTTGCAAGATACCAGGCAAAGATGCCGCCCACCAGTGAGAGAAGAAACCCAAGAATAGAAATGGCTAAGACTCCTAAAAATGCTTTTTTGTTTTTCGACATTACATGCAACTTCCACTCACCATCTGGGATTTCAATTACAACTGACTGACCAGATTCAAACGATCTCGATTCAGGTAAAAAGTATTCTTCCTTTAATGTGGTTGGATTAACTTTTGACAATTGATACACGAATTCATTGCCCGGGAGCGTATCAATACCTGCGGCCTTCAAAAGTGTGGATATCTTAATAAGAACCGCAGCGAAGCCCTGAAACTCATTGTTAATGAAAATAGGGAGTCGACCAACGACCGCAACTCCTCCCTGCTTCAATTCGAATGGACCTGCAAAATAAAGCGACTTCATATCTATCGCCTTGTACGCCTCCTGGTTACGCAAGGAATCTTCAAGGATATTATAACCAATAGCTGCTTCATTTCCCTGTAACGGATAGACATTGGTTATTTCCCCTCCCTGGGTTAATTCAAGTGCATCGATAAATTTGTTCGATTGCAAAATGCGCTTCGCAATGGAGTCGAAATTTTTGGGAACTCCATATTCCTCCACAACAAACTTCAATGTTTGCACTGCAGCAAGATCGTAGCTCAATGCAGTTTGCAACCTATCCTTTACCGAATTTATCTCCCGAAGAATCTGATTGTGCTTTTCCTCTTTGACGATCAAGTACCGCTGATAGGATAGAAACTGAGTTAAGCCCGCGATTAATAAAAAAACGATCAGTCCCGTTAAGCGAGGAGTTTTGCTGCTTGAAGTAGTAGTGTTCGCTTTCATTTTGTATGAATAACGTTTACCGTGCTATCAGCGGCGTACTGACTAAGCTGCGAACCTCTGCTCCAATGCCAACATGTAACTTAAGAAAGGTATGCGTTTTATGCCCTATTTCCTAAGCTAAACAATTAATATGCCTCTGATGGACCCGATCTGCATGCTATATCGATACCACATTACCTCGCATAAATACTACTTCTTTTCTCCTTTTGATTTCGCGCTACTATCGGCCGACTCCTCCTCATCTGTTTCAATGAAGTGCGCGCCGAGTATTTCCAATACAGGCTTCACATTATAAATGCCGCGATTGAATTTGTTGCACAACATGACGATCGTAACATCTTCTGTAACGCCGCGATAAAATGCACTCGTGTAACCATGCCACCAACCATTGTGGAAGACGGCGCGGGCTTTATCGGGGAAATCAACGGTGCGCCAACCGTAACCGTAGTTCCAGGATTTCTTTCCAACGAGCTCTTCACTGTAGCCAGTGTACGCAAGGTTCTGCATTTCCAGGCTCAGAACAATTCCGCGTCGTAATGCGCGATCCCACTTGAACATATCGCCGACGCTTGCATAAACTCCTTTGTCGCCCGCAACACCATCGAGAAAATCATGATCCCAGCGATTCCAGCTTTTGTAGTAGCCTCGCGCCATGTGGGGATGCGAAGAAGTATCGCCTGCTACCCAGGTATGATTCATTTCGAGCGGATCGAAATAATTTACTTTCATGAATTCGTGGAAAGACATTTCAGAAACTTTCTCCACGATAGCTGCGAGAAGAATATACCCTGTGTTGCTGTAATCGTATTTTTCGTCGGGCTTGTGAATGGATTTTACCTTTAGACGAGTGAAGAGTGCAACCACGCTGTCGTTGGTGTAATAGTCGGGCGGATCAACTCCTCTGTCTCGATAATACTTGTCGCAGATATTCGTGTACTTGTCCATTCCGCCCCGGTGACACAGTAATTCGTGCACGGTCAGGTTTGAATACGGAAGCTCCGGAAAAAATTTGCGAACGGAATCCTGGAGGCTCAACTCGCCACGTTGTACAAGCAACAAAACCGCGGCAGCAGTAAATTGTTTTGAAACCGAAGCAAGCTGGAAAGACGACTCAAGTGTGAGCGAATCTCTGTTCTCGTGATTTTCCCAGCCGAATGCTTTTTCGTAGAGCACGACGCCGTTCTGTGCAACAAGAACACAGCCAGAGAAGGTTCCCTCCACAAACTTCTTCGCGAAAAATGTGTCGAGGCTCGCTTGTTTCGCGTCAGCTCCTATTTTCTTCCAATAGTATTCAGTGGAATCCGGTAATGGCGTATCGATTTTCACAACCGCGGTCGATTCACCACATCCTGAAGCCAGCAGAACAAGAAATAGAAATATGGAAATTGCAAAAGCGCGCATAAATAAAAATCCCCCGAAAGTTCCGGAGGATTTTTGACTTGTGGTGTTGATAAACCAACCTTTATTTCACAACCACGACTAAATATTTTGAAACGCTCCAGAATTTCTTCTGGTCAGTGATAACCAATTTCTCTGCACGACCATCTGCACCGTCGATTCTGTATGAACCTGCAGGATGTGTAGTCACAACTTCTGCTTCTTTCGAGCTAAGTGGCACTTCCGTAATCTTGGTGATATCAACCTGCGTGAAGTAATCGACGTTCGGCTTCTCGTTCATCTTGATGGTTTTGCCCATTCCGATTACACCACCTTCAAGGCTGATGATTCCTTGTGCTTCGAGCTCTTTCTTCGTTCCGTATGCGTAGTAAGCTGTGTTCAGCTCAATTGTCTTCGCATCAGACTCTTGTTGCAACTCCTGGTAATTCATGCTCAGGTTGCTCAGCTCAAGATTTTTCTTCTCGAGATCGTCTTTCAGTTCTGTGATTTCGGCCTCACGAGTTACCAATGTGTTGTTGAGGTTGTCGATTGTAGTCTGCATAGACGCGATCTGAAGATTTGCGTTACTCAGATTCTTTTTTGCAGATGCAAGACGCTGTTTGTTCTCAACCATCATCGCATAAATTGCTTCGATGTCGGCAGTGATTTTGTCTTTACGTGAGTTAACGTCCCCTTTTGAAGTATCAGTAGCAATCATCTTTTCCTTCTCACGGATCTCATCAAGATTAGCCTGGATGTCGTTCATCGCTCTGAAGAATGAGTCGAGTGAAGCTGCTTGTTCACTGGTAATGCCACTGAGGCGATTAGTTTCAGCAGTCAAACTGTCCTTAACTGGATCAGTCACTGGTTTATCGTCTCCGCATGCAAACCAAAATGGTGCGATGAAGAGAATCAGAAATAGCTTTTTCATGGTAGATTGTTTTTTCAGTTTGGAATTCATGTAGCGCGGGGCGGTATCATGAAAGTTGTTGTTAGGTATATCTGTTGCCAAATTTACGCGGGGGCGTTTGGCAATCGGGGCAAAATTAGATGTTTGGGGTGGATTACAGGATATGTGGCGGTTATTTCAGGACATTTAACTGCATCGTTGCTCACCCTGGACTAAAGTCCATGGTTATCACGGCTTTTGCTGGTTTATAGGGCATTTTGCGTTGGCGAAATTCCCGCCAACACAAAATGCCCTGCATCCACAAAGTAAGGACGTGATAACCGTGGGCTTCAGCCCGCGGTTCGACGAGACCTACGGCAACTCCGCCATCAAAACGAACAGTTTCTCGAATTTATCTCTGATTTCGGAGAGTTCCCATTGCGTATTGTTCCCAATCATCGCAAATGCCAACCGCTTGCCGCTTTTGGTGTCTACATATCCTGAATAAGCCCGCACGCGAGACATGGTTCCGCTTTTTGCGCGAAGATTTCCTTCTGCAGCAGTGCTATCTGCAAGTTTTCTGATTGTACCCGATTCTCCCGCAACCGGAAGTGATCGATAGAACGACTCGAAAATGATGGTGTCTTTTGCAAACGCACGTAACATGCTTACAAGTTGTTTAGTGGTGATGGAGTTGTTTCGCGACAAGCCACTTCCATCGACCATATACAAACCTTGTATGTCGACGTTGTGTTTTCTCCAGAACTCATAAACACAAGCTGCGCCACCAAATGTGCTGCCGTATCCTTTTTGTTTGTGCGAGATTGCGCGCAGAATAGTTTCTGCATAAAAGTTTTGTGATATCTGATTCGTGTGATAAACGAGATCACGCAGTGTTGCCGACGAAGTTGAAGTGATTGTTTTTCTTCCACCTTCCGCTTCGAGTTTCAATCCGTTGAGACGAATCAAACGGATGGTCGTTGCGGAATCACCAACCTTTATTCCGCGCTCTGCGAGTTCGTTCTTCAACAGTTGCGCACACAACAAAGCCGGATCGGGAATAGAACCTCGCGCATCGAGGTGTCCGTTCACTTCTCCTTGCACAACGCGCTCGAATTGGTAAGGACCACCGGTTACATACGCATAAGACTTCGCGACAGAATTGTTTACGCATTGATTGTACAATTTCATCCCCGGAATTTTCGGAGAGTAACTCATGCTCACATGTCCGCCGGAACCATTCAATGAAATACTGAATTGATTTTCGTGAATGGACAATCCGCTTGGACCTGCGCCGTAATCGCTTTGCACATCTTCCCAGCACCAGCCACCCGGAGTCATATCGCGTTCGAATGCCTCTGCATCTCCGATGATGCAACCCGAAATAGAGTCAACCCCCAAATTCTGAATGGCAGTTGCCCAGTTGTTCACCACTTTCTCTACGCTGCTGCCGTATGTTTCCGAACCAAGTGTCGGATCTCCGTTTCCGCGTATGTAAATATTTCCTTTGAGCGTGTTTCCGTCTTTCGATCCGTCGTGCTGCAATGAAGTAGTGAAACGATAACCCGGTCCAAGAATGGAAAGTGCGGTTCCGGTTGTCACAATTTTCATGACCGAGGCAGGAACTAATCCTGTTGTAGAATTCCATTCGTACATCGCCGTGTCTGCATCAACGGGTCCGAGGTAATAACTCCACGTTCCTCCACGAAGCTGTGCTGCGGCATTGATTGAGTCTTCGATGAATGCGAGTAGTCTTCCCATTGCCGAAGTGTCTTTTTCAACGGACTCCTCTTCTTGCGTAGAGTCAGCGTTCTGAGTCACTTTATCCTTGAGCGGAACTTTTTCTCCTCCCGTCATAAAAACAAAAATTGTCGCGAGGATTGCCAGAGATAAAATGGCAATGGCACCTACTTGTTTAACGGTGAGGGTTTTGTTGAGGATATGCTTCACGATGCAAAGATAGACGGCAGGCGACAGACGACAGACGGGAGTACCGTAGATTTGCCAACGAAACCCGGTTAGAAACATCGTTCTTTTACTCGGAAAACGTTGATTTTCACCCTTTACTCCCGTCTCCCGCCTGTCGTCTGGAGACTTTTTCGTCCCTTTGTAAAATAAACACCCACCCCACCACGACCTTCCTACCGTAGTAATGAAGGACATGGTACCCATAGCAACGACAATGGCCGCAGAGCAAAACAGGCTGCTTGAAGAAACAGTACAGCGCGAAAGACGCCGTTTGCTCGAGTTCATACGAAAAAGAATTCCGCAGGAGGAAGATCCGGAAGACGTGCTTCAGGATGTATTCACTGAATTAACGGAAGCTTTCAGAATGGAACGGGTCATCGACCGTGTGTCGGGCTGGGTATATCGTGTTGCCAGAAACAAAATCGCAGATCTTTTCAGGAGACGGAGAACAGAGTCGTTGGAAGCACGATACGAAAAAGAATTTGGCGATGGAGAAGAAGGCTTAGGCTTAAACGACTTGTTGCCTGACCCGTCGGCAGGTCCGGAAGCTGAATATGCACGCCGTGTTATTATGAGTGAGTTGATGCTTGCACTTGATGAATTACCGGAAGAACAGCGTTGGGTTTTCTGGGAAAATGAAATCGAAGAACGTCCTTTCCGTGAGCTCGCGGAAGAGGCTGGAGTGTCGCTCAACACATTACTTTCAAGAAAACGATATGCTGTTTTGTTTCTACGAGAACGTTTGCGCGGTCTGTATGAAGAGCTCGGCAACTAATAGTAAAGAGTACAGAGAAAAGAGGCGAGAGAAAAGAATGGTGCGGATGCGAAAAAGAAAACAACAGCCTCTCGCCGCTTTACTCTTCACTCTTTACCCGACCGAAAACGAGGTCGACAAACTAAAAGAAGTATAAACGAACTAAAATATACAACACATGAAATGGTTTTTGAGATGTATAGCAGCCGTAGTGGGATTCGCTGCACTCGCATTCGCGCTCGCGTGGATAACGATGTTGCTCTGGAACTGGTTGGTTCCTGGACTGTTCGGCGGTCCTGAAATCAGGTACCTCGAAGCTGCAGGATTAATGATTCTCGGTAGACTGCTCGTGGGTGGATTCAAAAGTGGAGGTGGGCATTGCGGTCACGGTGGTAAATGGGGACATGGCGGACACGGTTACTGGAAACGTCGCTGGGAAGACAAGATGGCGAACATGACTCCGGAAGAAAAGGAGAAGTTCAAAATGGGAATGAACAAGTGCGGTGGTTGGGGACGTTGGAATGATTGTGAAACTGAGACGCCGAAGGCGGAGACGAACAATACGCAATAGTCAATACGCAATGCGCAGTCACTAATCTGAGACTGGAATTAAAAGAAAAAGGTTCGAGAGTCAAATCTTCGAACCTTTTTCTTTTTGCGCTTTGGCTATTGCGTATTGCTCATTGGATCGCGCTTGCGCGAAAGTGCAAACATCACAAAAGCCAACGTTATCAACGATACAAAAAACGTAAGCATGCTGCTGTTTGCTTCCGATGTTTGTTCAGGTTCAAAATCCCCGAACGGAATGATGCTTCCCTGTTTCGAGCTCTGGTGTTTTTTGTCGAGATACTGATCGAACTCTTTCGGATAATCGTAATGCGTGGTGATATCGCGACCAGTGAGCCACTGATACGTGTATAATTCATTCCAACGACGCTTACCCAGTTCCACCAGATACTCTTGTCCTTTTTCGCAGGTGTAATCCGTACTGTACGGCGGGTTCGTGAGAATATATCGTCCCTGGAATCGCACCTTATTTGCAGTTTCCTGAAATAACAAATCCTGTGGAAAATGTTCGCGATCATACGTGAGGTGCAGACGTGTGAAGTACACGAAGCCTTCGTACGTTTTAGCTTGCGTGTGATAGTCCGTGCTTTTTAGTTCAAGCCAATCTACACCCGCATCTTTCAGATCAGTTACAACAGGTGGATCACCAACGCACGGATCACAGAATTGATTTTGCGTTGGAGAAACATCCCAACCGTATTCGAGGAAAACGGTATTCTTTCCCTCGCGACTCCATGCTTTGTTGTAGAGATCACGATAAAATTCACCGAACTCGTTGCGAACAAACAGCGGCACTTTAAAGTCGGTTGGAATAAGCGAAGTGCGATAGTTTGTTGTTTCGATGCGTCCAACTTTGGAGTACATGTACACAACAAGATCCTGTACGCCGTTTGCGTTTGCCATTCCCAGGCGAATCGGCAACATGAATTTTGGTGAGGTGTATGTAATCTGTAGTGGCTTCAATGGCACAGCTCCAGCCGCGGTGTAATTTTCGAGATTCACTTTCGCCACGAAAAACTTCATGTTCGTTTTGATGTACGGATCGAGAACTTCTTTTGCACCGACCGGCATTTTATAACCGTTGTCAATGAGCCATTCTTCTAATCCACCAGATTCAAGTGCAGAAAGAATAAGAATATCATATTCACCAACGGTGTATTTCGCTTCCACGGTTACGCCGTAGGATTTTTCCTCCATCGGTGCCGCATTTCCATCGCTGTAACCATAAGCTGCAGATCTGGTTTTCTTAGCCCCGTAGTGTGGTTTGTATTTCGGAGGAGTGTAACATGGATTCTGATCGTAGTACTCCACCAGACGTGGTGAAGAATACAAATCAAGTTTATCGAACAACGCGCGCTCTGCAACTTTGATATCGCCTTCCTGCAATACCACCGGAACCGGAACGACCATTGCAAAATCCTTCACGTCGCCTTCAAAATCACTCGACATGGTTACGGTTTGCTTATCACCATTCTTCGCAATGATAACCTGCGATGTTTTGTTGAATAGTTTGATGTCTGCTTTTGCAACATAAAATCCGCAGAAGCTGTAGCCGATGTTGCTTGTGAACACTATAGCTGCGAGAGTGAGGATGAGCGTCTTTTTCATTCGGCGGTCGGGTTTATGATATGATGATAGAATGATCGGATGATAGGATAGGTCGAGTCAAATATTCACTACACTCTATCATTCAATCATCCCACAATCTTATCACTGATTCGGTACTGTTTCTTTTAGCTTGCGCTTACGCGAAAGAGCAAACATCACTCCTGCAAATGCAAGTACTGAAGTGAAAAATGTAATCATATTGCTTTCCGATTTCGTGGCATGCTCGGGTGTGAAGTTCTCCAAATCAACCAAGGCTCCCTGTTTCTTCGGAGCGCCGCCGGTTAGAAACTGATCGTATTCTTTCGGATAATCTGCATGCGATGTGATATCGCGACCCGTGAGCCACTGATAGGTGTACAATTCATTCCAGCGACGTTTCCCGAGATCCTTGATGTAAGTCTGTCCTTCTGCACACGACAAATCTCCGCTGGCCGGATGCGTGATGATGTAGCGGCCCTGAAACTTTTCTTTGTTCGCCGTTTCCTGAAACAACAAATCCTGCGGAAAGTGCGCACGATCATATTTCAAATGCATGCGCGTGAAGAAAACATTACCTGCATACGTTCTTGCTTGTGTGTGGTAGTCCTGAGTTGCCAGTGTAAGCCAATCTACTCCTGCTTCTTTCAGATCAGTTACCATTGGAGGATCGCCCACACACGGATCACAAAACTGGGTTTGATTCGGAGAAACTTCCCACGCGTATTCGAGGAACACGGTGTTCTTTCCTTCGCGTGTCCAGGCTTTGTCGTAGAGATCCCGATAAAATTCGCCGAATTCATTCTGCACAAACAGTGGTACTTTGAAATCGGTTGGAATGAGTGAAGTGCGATAATTGGTTGTTTCGATTCTTCCGATTTTCGAATACATGTAAATCACGAGATCCTGTACACCATTTGCGTTTGCCATCCCCAGTCGGATTGGCAACATAAATTTTGGCGATGTGTAAGTAATTTGAAGCGGATCGAGATCAACCGAACCTTTATTGGCGAACTTCTCGAGATTCACTTTACACACAAAAAACTTCATGTTCGTTTTGATGTACGGATCCAAAACTTCTTTTGCACCAACAGGCATTTTGTAACCGTTGGCGTTGAGCCACGTTTCAAGTCCTCCCGATTCTTTCGCCGACAAAATCAAAATGTCATACGTTCCGATCTGGTACTGCGCTTCAACCGTAACTCCGAGCGTATCTGCAGCATAACCAAAGTTCATCATCGGTGCTGCATCGAAAGAAACTTCACTCAGAAGTACTCCTTCATTGTAATACTCAGGTTCCACGTAACAGGGAGTCTGATCGTAATAAGAAACCAATCGTGGAGATGAATAATCTTCCAGTTTTCCGAAGATGCTTTGATTCACCGTTCGGATATCTTTCTCCTCCAGCACAACCGGAACTGGAACGACCATGGCAAAGTCTTTCACCTCTCCTTCAAAATCACTCGACATCGTAACGGTTTGCTTGTCGCCATTCTTTGCTATAATTACCTGTGAAGTCTTGTTGAACAATTTCACATCAGCTTTCGCCACGTAAAATCCGCAGAAACTGTAGCCTATGTTGCTGGTGAACACTATGGCAGCTAGAGTAAGTATGAGTACTTTCTTCATGACGTAAGTTTATGATAGGATGATAGAATGATCGGATGATTGGATAGGTCGGGTGATCGTACTAACTCCATCCTATCATTCAATCATCTGATAATCCCATCATGAATTCGGC
Source organism: Flavobacteriales bacterium (assembly GCA_040377305.1). Classification (GTDB taxonomy): domain Bacteria; phylum Bacteroidota; class Bacteroidia; order Palsa-965; family Palsa-965. The sequence goes on from JBEIPA010000001.1 coordinate 150,794, forward strand.
ACTGTTTGTTCCTTTGATTTCCGCTTACGCGATAAAGCAAACATTACTCCGGCAAACGCAAGAACAGAAGTAAAGAAACTAATCATGTTGCTTTCCGATTTCGTTGCATGTTCCGGTATGAATTCCTCAGGTGTCAAGAATGAACCTTGTTTCTTCGCCGCACCACCCGTTAAATACCGATCGAACTCCTTCGGATAATCGTAATGCGCAGTAATATCGCGACCAGTTAGCCACTGATAGGTATAGAGTTCATTCCAACGGCGCTTTCCAAGATCCTTGATATACGTTTGCCCTTCTGCACAAGAAAGATCTCCGCTTGCCGGATAGGTGATAATGTAACGACCCTGAAACTTTTCCTTGTTCGCTGTTTCCTGGAATAACAAATCCTGCGGGAAGTGTGCGCGATCATACGTGAGGTGCAAACGCGTGAAGAACACATTACCTGCGTATGTTCTCGCTTGCGTGTGGTAATCCTGAGTCGCCAGTGTAAGCCAATCTACTCCGGCTTCTTTCAGATCAGTTACCATCGGTGGATCACCAACGCACGGATCGCAGAACTGTGTTTGATTCGGAGAAACTTCCCATGCGTATTCGAGAAACACGGTGTTCTTTCCTTCCCGTCCCCAAGCTTTATTGTAGAGATCGCGATAGAACACACCGAACTCATCTTTCGCAAACAGAGGCACTTTGAAATCGGTTGGGATTAACGAGGTGCGATAATTAGTCGTCTCGATGCGACCGATCTTTGAATACATGTAGATGATCAAATCCTGAACCCCATTGGCATTCGCCATTCCAAGTCGGATCGGCAACATGAATTTCGGCGACGTGTAAGTAATTTGAAGTGGATCGAGATCAACAGAACCTTTGTTCGCAAATTTTTCAAGATTCACTTTGCAAACAAAGAACTTCATATTGGTCTTGATGTACGGATCGAGAACTTCCTTAGCACCAACCGGCATTTTGTATCCGTTGTCGTTGAGCCACGTTTCGAGTCCGCCCGATTCCTTTGCTGACAAGATGAGAATATCGTACGTGCCGATTTGGTATTGAGCTTCAATAGTTACACCTAAACTTTGAGTTGTAGTCACATTCGCGACACTCATTCTCATCATTTCCGGAGCTGCAGCAACCATATCGTAATCGTAATCGTCCCGCTCAACGTAACAAGGTGTTTGATCGTAATACGATACCAATCGTGGAGCGGAATAATCTTCCAGTTTTCCGAAGATGCTTTGATTCACTGTGCGAATATCTTTCTCTTCAAGAACTACAGGCACGGGAACAACCATCGCGAAATCTTTTACTTCGCCTTCGAAGTCGCTCGACATGGTTACTGTTTGCTTATCGCCATTCTTCGCGATAATCACCTGAGACGTTTTGTTGAAGAGCTTTACATCCGATTTCGCAACGTAGAAACCACAGAAGCTGTAGCCCATATTGCTGGTGAATAGGATAGCGGCGAGGGTGACGATAAGTATTTTTTTCATGACACTGTAAGTTGATGATGGAATGATAGAATTATTGGATGATAGGATGGAACGAAGAACAACATAAACTACATCCTATCATTTAATCATCTGAGCATCCTATCATGTTTGTGAGGTAGTTTGAGACTTTGCCTTCCGTTTTCGCGATAACGCAAACATCACTCCTGCAAATGCAAGTACAGAAGTGAAGAACGTGATCATATTGCCTTCAGACTTTGTTGCGTGTTCCGGCACGAAAGACTCGATTGACATGAACGAACCTTGTTTGGTTTTTCCACCGGTTGATTTGATGTGCTGATCATATTCCTTCGGATAGTCGTAGTGCGCAGTAATGTCGCGACCGGTAAGCCACTGATACGTGTAAAGCTCGTTCCAACGGCGCTTACCAAGCTCCTTCACATAAGTCTGTCCCTTTTCGCACGAGAAATCTCCGCTTGCCGGATGAGTAATGATGTAACGACCCTGAAATTTTTCTTTGTTCGCTGTTTCCTGGAACAACAAATCCTGCGGGAAGTGCGCGCGATCATACGTAAGATGCATACGTGTAAAGAACACATTGCCTGCGTACGTTCTCGCTTGTGTATGATAATCCTGGCTCGCAAGTTCAAGCCAATCAACGCCAGCTTCTTTCAGGTCAGTTACCATTGGAGGATCGCCAACGCACGGATCACAAAACTGCGTTTGATTCGGAGAAACTTCCCACGCATACTCGAGGAATACGGTATTCTTTCCTTCGCGGCCCCAAGCTTTGTTGTACAGGTCGCGGTAGAATTCGCCAAACTCATTCTGAACAAACAACGGAACTTTAAAATCGGTTGGAATCAAAGACGTGCGATAGTTTGTTGTTTCGATACGACCGATCTTCGAATACATGTAAATGATCAAATCCTGAACTCCATTCGCATTTGCCATTCCGAGTCGAATCGGCAACATGAACTTCGGTGATGCATACGTAATCTGAAGTGGATCGAGATCAACGGAACCTTTGTTTGCGAATTTTTCCAGATTCACTTTACACACGAAGAATTTCATGTTCGTTTTGATGTACGGATCGAGCACTTCTTTAGCGCCCACCGGCATTTTGTATCCGTTGTCGTTGAGCCACATCTCTAATCCGCCCGATTCTTTCGCTGATAAAATCAGGATGTCATAAGTTCCAATTTGGTATTGCGCTTCTACAGTTACCTGGTAGTCGTCAGCCAACTCCTTGCTTACGCTTTTCATTTCCATTCTGTCGATAGACGCTCCCGCAGCCATAGGATAGTTGTAATACTCCGGTTCTACGTAACAGGGGTTCTCATCGTAATAAGAAACGAGTCGCGGGGCTGAGTAGTCATCAAGTTTGGCGAAGATGCTCGCTTGCACAGTTCGTATGTCTTTCTCTTCGAGAACTACCGGAACAGGAACGACCATTGCAAAATCCTTCACGTCGCCCTCGAAGTCGCTCGACATGGTAACGGTTTGCTTCTCGCCATTCTTCGCGATAATAACCTGCGATGATTTATTGAAAAGTTTCACGTCTGCTTTTGCAACATAAAATCCGCAGAAGCTATAGCCCATGTTGCTGGTGAACACAATGGCTGCGAGAGTGAGTATCAGTACTTTTTTCATGACCCTTTAGTTTTATGATCGAATGATTCAATGATTTGATGATCGGATTGGATACGGTACAACAGAAACTCCATCCTATCAATCTATAATCATATCATGCTAATTATTCGTGGTATTGAGTTTATTTAGACCAGGAGAATTTATCTCCTTTGAAAATTTTATCGAGCACAGGAACGAGTGGTGACAAGAAGAACAATGCCCACACTGGAGGCGCAGAATACACCCACCATTTCGTTGCCATGTAGTATGCCAGAATGCCAACTCCAACAGCCCATATCAATCGTGCTTTTTGTGAAGCAGGAGTCTGAACCGGATCAGTGATCATGAAGAAGGTGAAGAGCAGCAACGAACCGTTCGTTAATTGATGCGTAAAGAAATCCATCGGCCAACCGAGGTAAAGAATGTTGCGCGCAAACATTAACCCGAGGAACGTAAGCAAGAATGCAAACGCTGTATCGAGACGTTTAACGCGCAACAGCACAACCAAACCTGTAAGGCCTACAACAAACAACAACAAACCGTCACTTCCCCACTGTCCAGGAGAAATCCATGAGTCACCTGTAAGCAGGACTGTTACACAGATTCCAAAGTTTGTTGGATTGAAAATATGTTTGCCATTATATTTTAAAAAGAACTTGCTTCCGATGGAGAGCACTGCACACAACACGAATGTCCACACACTGTTTGCCTGCATCATCAAACAGATACTCATTGCACTTACGAGTGCACTCTTGAGTCCTGTCCAATCTTTCGTCTTGAACTGTATCCAAAGTGCCTGCACTGCGAGACAAGAAAGAATCACGATGTTCACCCGCATGATTGGGATCGTCCAATCCAACACGAAAATCCCGTACAACAGGAAAGACAGTTGGAACAGAATCTGATAATGGCGGGCATCACTTCGAAACCATTCGAGAACGTTAGTTACGGGCTTAATCGCCGTTTTTAGGGCGTTTTGGGCGACGGGTAGAGATTGAGTTTCCATTGGATTAGTATTAATTCCGCAAGTAGGATGCGGGGCTTTAGCTGATTCCATAAAAGGTACAAAAAAAGATGGGAGTCGGGAGATGGGAGACGGGAGTGAAAAGCTGCAGGGCCAACGCGATTGCATTGGAATCATTGATTTCCAAATTCATGGCGAATAATTAGATGCCGGATATGCGTCTTCCTACTCCCGTCTCCGATCTCCTAACTCAATACTCGTCTGCTTTCAACACTTTCTTCACCCGTGAGCCTTCTTCATTGAAGCACTGCACATAATACACGCCGACCGGAAACCCGCGGAAGTCAACCTGGAAAAGCTGATGCGTGTTTACGAAAAATCCATAGCTGTAGTATTCTTTTCCGAAGCGATCAAACACTTTTACGTAAACCACTCCCGGAACCTTTACCCAGATGTCCATTGTAATTAAATCGACTGGGGGATTCGGTGTGTACCAGAAATCTATCGGATCGCAAATGGTGTTGGAGTTCCAGTATGTTAATCCTGCATTGTTCGAAAAGCAATCATTCTGATAGGTGAATCCATCGCAACCACAAACCGGTTCGTAGCGCGGATCACAATAACCCCCGTATACAACTTGTGTAGAGTCGTAACACCCTTGCGCTTTCGCAAAATGACATACGACAATCAACAATACCGCAAAAGTCCAACGGATCATGGTTTAAAGATACGAAGTCATTGAGTCAGGACGAACACTTACTCAATGAAAGTGCACACAAAAACAAACTGTACAATGTTAAAATGCATCCGATCGTTATTTGTAGTAAACCCACTGCCCTATGAACCGCTACCTGTTTGTGCTGTGCGCACTCCTCTCCTGCTCTGCTGCTAAAGAAAGCCCTGCGAGAACTTTTCAGAAGAAACTCGATAAAATGTCGGTTACCGAAGTGAATGAAACCTACACTTCTATCTGTGACCGGCTCGAAGTGAGCAGAAAATCAATGGCCGCCGAATTAAAAAAAGCGACGACTAAAGATGCCAGAACAAAAATCTACGAGCGTGCGCGACAATTGCTTATCACGACTTTATCGGATAGTATGTTCGTGTGTTGGTATGGAACGGAGTGGGACTTTAACGGAATAACAACTCAACCACGAACAGGAGAAATTGCCTGTGGATATTTCGTAACGACATTAGTCGAAGATGCGGGATTCAAAATCGGTCGTGTGGAACTTGCACAATGCGCCTCGCAATCCATGATTAACACACTATGTCCTGCAGCCGACAGAAAAGTGATCACCGGAGGAAAAGTCGATAAAGTGAAAGAACACCTGCTCGCCAAAGATGACGGCATCTTCATTATCGGTCTTGATTCACATACAGGTTTTGTTGTGAAGAAAGGCACGGAACTGCGCGTAGTGCATTCCAATTACACCATGGCATCGGATGGAGTGATGAGTGAACCATTCGACAACTCCTCTGTTATTCAGAATAACGGCTATTTCGTTATCGGGGATTTTATGAACAGCGATAGCACCATGATCAAATGGCTGAATGGAACGGACTACTAAACGAATTGAATACGTAAGCCAGTGCAGTGATTAACTTTTCACGTGCAACCGGCTAGCGTAATAATAAATCCGTTGCGAATTCGGTGCGAAGAATTCTGTAATTTTAGCAGATGAGAAAAGTTGTTGCTCTTGCATTCTGTCTGATTGTTTTGTGGAGCTGTCGCAAAGAAGACACGACAAACGAGCGCTATCCCGTGACGCAACATTACTATCTCTATTACAATTCTTTCACGGATAGTACCACATTCAAAGCAACATTTTATCATCGCGACACTAAAACAATGCTGCCTTCCGGATATTCAATAACGGTGAATGATTCGGTGATGCCTATGTTACAGAATCCGGCTCAGCCAGTGAATCCTTCCACCGGACCGAATTATTATTACGAACGTCGTGAAGCCGGATCAAGCGGCGCCATTTTCAAATTCAGACGGCCCGACGGCTCTGTAGTACCGAATACAATTCCGGCAAACTATGTGCAGTCGATTACGTTTGATTCTATATTCACCGCAATATCAAGATCTGATACTTTATTCATTCTGGTTGTTACAGACACATTGAACACAGATGAATCAATTACAGTTTCAATTTATCAGGACGATAACCACTTTACATATGAGACGATTGCGTGGCAGCCCGGTGATTCGGTAATTACGATATTCCCATCACAAATGTCAACCCTGTTTACAGGCCCGGCCGATATTACCATAAGTCGCAACAGTCCGGTATTGCCGCTTCAACTCTCAGACGGACTTGCCTCCGGAGATATGCGCGCCGTTGTATTTGCAACGCAAGAAGTCAGCATTGTTCAGTAGATCAATTAAACCCGCACCCCTAACAACAGGATGTCGTCGGTTTGCTGATGACCTTTCATCCAGTCATCCATGCGGCTTTTGACAGTACGTAATTGATCAGACGGCGAAGTGCGAGAAATTTCCTCCAGCATCTTTTTCATTCTTTCCTTCTGAAATTTCTTTCCGTCGGGACCACCAAACTGATCGGGAATTCCATCGCTACTCATGTAGAACATATCGCCTGCTCCAAGTGCAATACGATGAGTTGGCGGCGGAGACTTTACGTGATCCTGCATGGAACCGACAGAACATTTCATTCCCTTTGTTTCCTGTAATGCGCCATTCGAAACGATAAGCAACGATGTCCCGGCACCAGCATAAGTCAACTCACGTGACATGCGATCGTAAATGCACAGCCCTACTTCCATTCCATCATTCAGCTCATTGTGTGCACGCTGCTGCCCGAGCGAATCTTTCACTTCCGCATTCATTGCATCTATAATCTGTGAAGGATCGAGGCTCCCTGTTTTCTCCAATGCATTGCGTAAAGCGTTATGTCCGATGAACGTGAGAAACGCTCCGGGAACTCCATGGCCCGTACAGTCGATTGCCGCAATCACAACTTTTCCTTTGTGCTCCTGCACGAAGTAAAAATCTCCGCCAACTATATCGCGTGGACGCAGGTAGAAAAAACTTTCAGGTAGAATTTTTTGTAAGTCATCTGCTTCCGGTTCCAGTGCCTTTTGCAATCGGCTTGCATACCGAATGCTATCGAGAATATCCTTATTCTGTTCCTCGATTACTTTGTTCTTTTCCTGCAATTGCTTAGCAGTTTTGCTCTTCAATCGGAAGCGGCTCCATGCAAATAATCCGGCGACAATTACACCGCCGAAAATTGCGAGGAAAAAATTCCGGTGTACGGAAGGATAACACACGAACTCATGCTCTTCACCGGAGAACGCGCCGAAAACTCCGCCTTCAGCAAAAAGCGTTACAGGTAAGACAGAAAACAGAACCAGGAAATATTTGAATGATCGCAGCATTTGCACGTATTTTTGAAAGCCTCAAGTTAAGTGTATGCAACGGATTTCAAAAGAACAAGCACAATCAATTCTCCTTTCGGCACAAGGTTTCTCCAAACCCAATGCATTCGGAAAAGGCATTGCAGGTGCACACGAAACTGTTCAGCATCTCGGTTATGTTCAACTTGACACACTTGCAGTAGTAGCCCGTGCACACCACCATACGCTCTGGTCACGAAACAACTTGTACAACGAAGAAAATCTGCATCAACTTCTCCGCGAAGGAAAAGTATTCGAATACTGGAGCCATGCAGCTTCTTATTTGCCCATGGACGATTTCAGGTTTTCATTGCCGCGAAAAGCACTATACCTCTCCGGACATTCACACTGGTTTTCGAAGAATAAGAAACTGATGAAGTATGTGCTGGATCGGATTCGTGCAGAAGGTCCGTTGCAGTCGAAAGATTTTGCAAGCGACCGGAAGCGTGGAAGTTGGTGGGACTGGAAACCAGCAAAGATTGCACTTGAGCAGTTGTTCATGGAAGGTTCTCTCATGGTCAAATGGCGGAATGGATTCCAGAAAGTGTACGATCTCACCGAACGCGTTGTTCCTTCCCATGTTGAATGCACCAAACCTTCGAACAATGAATACGCAGAATATCTTGTGCGTTTCAACCTGCGCGCCCTGGGAGTCGCTACTCTGAAAGATTTCACACATCTGCGTCGCGGAATGCAAAGCACGGTTGCACTAGCTGTGAAGCGCATGATCGCAAGCGGCGAAATTACTGAGCTGCAAATCGAAGGCTTAAAAGAATCATGGTTCGCTTTTCCGGCAACACTGAAGGTGAAACAGAAATCACCGAAAGGAACTTTTATCCTGAGTCCGTTCGACAACCTTGTGATACGACGCGAACGCCTGCAAAAGCTGTTCGGCTGGGAATTCAATCTTGAATGCTATTTGCCCGAACACAAGCGAAAATTCGGCTACTTCTGTCTACCGGTTTTGCACAACGGAGAATTTGCAGGCATGTTCGATCCGAAAGCAGATCGTGCAACAAACATATTTCACGTAAAGAAGCTGCATTTGAATATTAAGCCTTCTGCTGAATTCAGATCGTCCTTCCTGAAATCGCTGGAAGATTTCTCCGCATTCAACAACTGCGACCGGATTGTATTTGACAGACGTAGCGACAAGAAGTTGATTACTCCATAAAACAAAACGCCGCGAATTTCTTCACGGCGTTTTTCATTATACGATTATTAGTTATCGCCAGTCGCAGATTGAAACCGCGCGGCAGTCCAAACTATTTCTGAAGAATCACTTTCTCGTGCTGCTTCAAATCTCCTGCAGTAATTACGATTGTATATGCACCGTCTGCGAGTCCTGAAAGATCCAGTTGCGTAACCTGACTTCCGTTCGATCCGCTGTTTTCTTTCTTCGCCATTACAATACGTCCGGTTGCGTCCATCACTTCGTATGTGATTCCTTCCGAAGAAGAAGGCGTTACGATCGTGATCAGACTTGTCGTCGGATTCGGGTAAAGCTGAACAGGGAATGACGCATTGTGATCATTCACTCCATTCACGATAAGATCTTCGAGGTTCGACTCAGACGTATTGATGTTGCGCGTTGGTGTACAACTCACTTGCCAAACCGTTTGGATACGGTAGCGACATTGCGTTACGGTAACTGGCGGTGTCCAATCCGTATACACGAAGTTGGTTCCCGGTACAGAGTCAATCACTTCCCAGTTACCCGCGAGTGTTGAATCACGCAGGATGCGGTAGTAGTCAACAGTCTGCCCTTCATACATCGTCCAGTTGAGGTTTGCTTCTCCACCTACGCCAATACTTGCCTGCATAAACAGTGTGCGGTGGTGGTTGCTAAGCGGACTTTCATTTCCGCAGCTGTCGATTGCTGAGATCTTGTAACGCTGGAATGTCGTGTTTGGGTTCGCAATCGGAACATAAATGCTGTCAACGAACAATGACAGTGAATCGTAATCGACTGTTCCAACAACCTGATATGTGTTTGACGTGATCTCGCGATAGATGCGGAATGAATCAATATCAGTTGCGGTTGGTTTCTCCCACATGATATTGTTCCAGTTCGAGGGACCATCAACAGTAACCATACAAATGTCAACAGGCGTTACTGCATCCACTGCAAAGTTGAGGAAAGCTGAATCACCGGATCCGCAACCATTTACACCATATACAACAACAGCACCAGATGAAGCCGATGAAACAAAGTCAACCGTAATGGTATTTGTTCCACTTCCTGATACAATTGTTGAACCTGCAGGTAAGTTCCAGGTATAAGTAGTCGCGTTCGTGATTGCAGGAACGGTGAATGTTACTCCTGTTGCTGCCGGACATATTGCAATATTCCCGGGACCGGAAACAGTTCCAGCTCCAACTGGCAATGGATTGACGGTCACTTGCAACGTATCAGCTGCAACTCCAGTTCCGCAGGCATTGTTTCCGTTCACATATACTGCTCCGCTTTGTGAATTGAGATTAAACGTAACAGTAATTGAATTCGTATTAGCACCTGCTGTTACAATTGCACCCACCGGCAAGGACCAGATGTAGTCTGTAGCATTTGCTGCAGCAGGGACAGTGAATACAACTGCGGTGTCGCCTTCACATACTGTAGCCGGACCAGAGATTGTCGTCGTTGTATCAGGCAGTGGATTTACAGTGAGTGTAATTCCAGGCCCCATTGCGCCGTTACCGCAAACGTTCGTACCATAAACCGTAACCGGTCCTGAAGACGCAGTTGGCGAGAAATCCACAGTGATCGAATTTCCGTTGTCAACTACAATAGTTGCACCAACTGGTAATGTCCAATTGTAGTTCGAAGCGCCTGTGATTGAAGTAACGCTATACTGCACTCCCGTAGCACCCGCACAAACCGTAGTTGGTCCGGTGATGGCTGTAGAAGAATCAGGGAGTAATCCAACCGTGATTGCAAGGTTAGCTGAAGTTCCGGTTCCGCATGAATTCACTCCAGAAACCGTAATGTTACCCGAACCTGTTGCGTTTGTAAAATCAGTGGTAATGGAGTTCGTACCCGCACCGTTTGTAATCACAACGCCCGGAGGCAATGTCCAGTTGTACGTTGTTGCGTTGAGGATAGACGGAACAGAATAAACCACACCGGTTGTGCCTTCACACACGGTTGTGTTTCCGCTGATTGTTCCTGCAACGTCCGGAAGTGGATTCATTGAAATTGTTAATCCTACAGACGAAGATCCTGTTCCGCATGAGTTCGTTCCGACAACATCTACCGTTCCACCGGATGCATTTGCAGAGAAATCAACAGTAATGGTTGATGCATTCGGGTTACCAACAATCGTTGCTCCCGGAGGTAATGTCCAGGTGTACGAAGTTGCATTCGCAATTCCGGATGTGCTGTAAACCACACCTGATTGACCCTGACAAACACTCAATGGTCCACTGATGCTGGATGTTGTACCTGGAAGCGGAAGCACAGTCACGTTGAACGGAGCTGAAGAAGCACCAACACCACACGTATTTGATCCCTGCACTTGTACAAACCCCGAAGTAGCAACGTTGCTAAAGTCAACAAGAATATTGTTTGTACCCGAACCGCTGGCAATTGTTGCACCAGAAGGCAACGTCCAATTGTAGCTGGTCGCATTTGCAATTGCAGCCACAGAGAACGGAACCAAAGTTTGTCCCTGACACACGGTTGAAGTTCCGGATACAGCACCAGCAGAAGCCGGGTAAGGAGCAATTGTAATGGTGTGAGTCACTTGGCTGTTACCTGCAGCGTTATCGGTGATTGCAAGCGTAACTGTAAACGAGCCCGGACCTGTGAACTGAATGTTCGACGGGTTCTGCTGTGTCGATGAAGATGGATTTGGTGTTGTTGGTCCACTGAACGTCCAAGTCCACGAGGTAATAGTTGTGCTTGGTGCAAACGATTGATCCGTGAACGAGATGTTGTTTATCTGTGAAGGTGTTGCACAGATTGTTGAAGGTGCCCATGTGAATTGCGCAGTAAGCGGACATGAACCCATGGTGATTATCACGTTATCTGTACTTGGCGCACACGTTCCGTTTGTAATTGTCCAACGGAGCGTTACAATATCTCCGGTTGTCAGACCATTCAGTGTTGTGTTCGCTGCGTTGACGTTAGTGATGTTACCATTTGTGATCGAAGGATCATTGGTTGCAAATACCGACCATTGTCCCGTACCTACAGTAGGCACATTCGCTGCTAGAGTTGCGGTTCCGATACAAATATTCTGATCGGGTCCTGCGTTAGAAGTAGACGGCAATTGGGATACAGTTACTGTAAATGTGGTGGTTGTGATGTTGTTATTCGTTGCACCATCGTTTACTGTTACCGTAATAACTGCGGTTCCGTATTGACCAACAACTGGCGTATATGTCATCGATCCATTTGCATTCGGACTTGTGTATGAAACGGTAGGGTTAGGAATCAAACCCGGATTGCTTGAAGCAGCTGTAACAGTAAGCGTTTGCGTTTCACCAGCAGAACCGGTGCCCACACCACCAAAGTTTACAACCTGTACACCCGAGTTCTGGCATATTGCTGAAGGGTTTGAAATTGCGCCGATTGTTGGAGGTGTGTTCAGTGTAGCACCGCTTGTAGTTGCTGACGTCAATAGATAATTGTTCGTACATCCTGAACCATTCGAGTTGTATTCATACACCGCGAAGTAATAATTGGTGTTTGAAGTCAGTCCGGTTATAGTCACGGAATTCCCTGTGCCGTTGTAAACGCAATAGGTTGCTCCTCCAAGGTTAGTTCCGCTGCCGAAAACTGTGTTTGCTGCATACCCCATTCCATCGAACGGTGTATTTACAATCGGACTACCCTCACGTGCAACAACCACACGACTAAATCCATTACCTGCGGTAAAGTTCAGTGTCATGGCGGTTTGCGTCTGTCCGGTAAGGGTCAATGCACTCGCCGGAGTAGTTGGTTCGGAAGCAAGCGGATCAAGGTCGTTCGTGAGCACATAAGTACTGCCCGCGGTTGAAGAAGCAACAATATCCTGCTTGCCATCCATATTGAAATCTCCGGAATTCAACTGGAATGATGCACCCGGCAGAGTATAGTCAATACGTGCCGCGAATGTATAATTGCCCGTTGCTTCAAAAACAGAAACAGTAGTTCCGCTAGAATATCCAACGGCGATATCGTGACGCCCGTCTCCATCAAAGTCGTTACATGTTAAGCCATAACAGTTCGCATTTGCGACCGCCAGCGAACCAGAAAAAGTGAAACTGATAGCAGCAGTAGAATTGTTCTGGTAAATGCGAACCGAAGTATTGTTACATCCTACTGCAAGATCAGGTTTGCCATCGTTGTTAAAGTCGCCTGCTGCGATTGACATTACATTAGCACCACCTGTTGTTGTAAATGTTTGTGCTGCTCCGAAAGAAATGTTGCCAACAGTACTGTTGTTCTCCATGGCAACAAAGCTGTTCGTATTCATGTTGCCATAAACGATATCCGCTTTGCCATCAAGATCCATGTCGCGTGCAATAATGGAATACGGTGTACCTGCTGTTGCAAAATCCTGACGCGCAGCAAAAGTCAGATTGAAATTTGTACTTGTATTACGGTACACGCTAATGAGGTTCCACGATCCGTCGTAGCCAACGAGAATGTCAAGCTTGCCGTCACCATCGAAGTCTGCAGCTCTCACCTGTCCTGGTGTAGCCGAGAGAGGAAGATCAACTCTACCGCCCGTAAATGAGAAACCTGATCCGCGATAAACCGAGATTGTATTATTCGAAAGCTGACTCACAATCTGGTCATTCTTTCCGTCTCCGTCCATGTCAGCAACTTCAACATAATACGAATTGTTCGGAACGTAATTCGTGTAGTTCACGAAAGTTGGAGGATTGATTCCATTCGCTGACTGCCCGATGAAGCCATTGACGTAACTTGATCCATACCCAGCGATGTACATATCCGTTTTACCGTCGCCGCTTCCATCTTTTAACGCAATTCCATATGTGTTTCCGTATGACGAAATTGTACTTGTGGTAAACGAACTGACGTTAATCGGGTTCGAACAAGACGACGTGATGTTGAACTCACGCGTATATGTTGCGGTTAGTCCATTCACTTGTACTGACACCGGATTATTATTTGCACCATAAGGTGCTATAACCTGAAGCTGAGTTGCGGTTGCAGAAGAAACAGCTGCTCGTGTTGCGCCGAAGTAAACGAAATTATCGTTTGCATTTGTACTGAAGTTTGTTCCCGTTATTGTAACCAAAGTACCAGCGGAACCGGATGTAGGCGACATGAGCGTTATAGTAGGAACAGACTGCGCACCGGTTTGTGTTTCCACTACATACATTCTAGGTGTATCGTAGTTGTAGTTGTTGCCGGATCCGTAATCGTACTCCGTAATAGTAAAGGTATAGTAGCTGTTAGGCGACAATCCGTTAACCGATGCAGTATTGTTAAAGCCGTTATAAATCGTGTACGTATTGTTTCCAATCCGTGTTCCGCTTCCAAATATGGAACTTGCGTTGTACGAATAAAAATCACTTGGTTGTGACACTGGAGAACTTGACCAAACCCAACCGCTGCTACCCGTATAGGAAGATGCGACCGCAGTCGTCATGTTCATCATAGTGCCCGTAAGATTGGCCAGAGTCTGCGACGTATTAGCAACAGAACTACCACCACTCATACCTTCATCCATTCTCCAGTAACCAATAAGATTACTCTCATATCCATACAACGAAATCCAGCGATCATAATCAATATTGCCGCCTGACCGTGCAGTATTCCACACGCGTACCTCGTCGATCAAACCACTCCAGTAAGTACTTGCTGTTGGTGTACTTGCGGTGCCAACATCCGCACCAATCATAAAGGAGTTGTTGTATGCGTAAGTAATAGATGCGTTTAATCCTGCGTCATTAATACCATATTGGGCCCCATCGATGAACGAACGTAAGTATCGACCATCGTATGTCATTGAGAAATGGTGCCATCCCGGGGTCAGGTTTGTTACGCTGGTATATAATTGTCCCCATCCGCCATTTCGGTAAGCTGAGAAATACATATTACTTCCGATCTGCGCCATGTAATATCCACCGTTCTCTCCGTTACCAGCGAGGTATTGTGATGTTACTGATGTATTCCAGTTCGTACGATATGCCCAGGCTTCAAGAGTTACATTACTCGGCTGAAGTGTTGTACTCCACGGTACGTTTATGTAATCGTTCGATCCGTCGAACATTAATGCTGTTGGTCTGCGACCTGGCTTACAAGTTACCGTGCGCGCCATTCCTGTTCCAGCAGTCCAGTTCATATTCATACCAGTTGGAGTAACAGAACTGAATGAGATACCTGACGATGCAACGATCGGATGTGTGGCATTTGTTGTACGGTAATTGTAGCCGTAACCTGAATAATAATTCGTAGTTGGATTATACGTACCTGTAGATCCGTTGTAGTCAAATACACGAATGGTGTAACTTGTTTCCTGCGAGAGGTTATTTACACGAACGGAATTTCCTGATCCGTTGTAGACAACATAACTGTTACCAATCATTTGACCGGAACCGTAGTTGGAATTCGCCGTGTAAATTGTTGCGTCAACAGGAACGTCAAACGATGAAGTACTATTCATCAATACAAGATGATTCGCACCACCGCCGGTTAAAGCGTTACACCAACTCAGTGTAAATGCATCGTCTTCTGCGTCGCGGGTTTCCACATTCGTCACAGCAGCAGTTGGTTCACTGGCCAGCGTTGTGAATCCTTCGGTAGGATAACTTGTAAGGAGATAGTTGTTCTGGCCCGATGTTCCGTCGAACGTAAAGGCATTCGCAGTATAATTCGTTTGAGGGGATAGCCCGGTTACGTTTACGCTGGTCAATGTTCCGTCATAAACAACGTAAGAATAATAAAACGGCGACCCGAGCGCATCCCCTGATCCATAAATCGAAGAAGCATAATAATCAATACCATCGGTTGGGCTGTATGTATTTGTAGTTCCATAACGTACGCCAACTAATTCACGAGAACCACTTCCTGCAGTCCAGCTTAACGTAGCACCGCTGCTCGTAAAGTTGGATGATGTAAGAGCAGTACACTGAGTCACCGGTTGCGCAACCAGTGCGTACTGTCCATCACTTCCATAAGGTGAAGTCGTGAAATTCGGTGATGTTGAAGTTCCTGTGTACTCCCAGACAGCAACCGTGTAATAGCTTCCCGACGTTAAACCATAAATCGTAAGTGAACTAGCCGTCCCTTTATAAACTGCATAGTTATTGTTTCCGATGTTTTGTCCAGAACCAAAAGTTGTGCTTGTTGGTGTGTAGTTGGTGAAATCTACCGGATAGGAAACACTATTCGGAGAGGCTCTAACAGTGACTAAACGTCCGGTTCCTGAACCGTTGGTCCAACTAACCGTAAATTGGGTTGTCTGAATATTAGTGAAAACGAAGTTCGAGGCTGCAGTCAGCTGCGCTGAAACTTCAACACTAATGAACAAGAAAATAAAGAGCGCGAGGAGGGTACGAATTTGTTTCATGTATTAGGCCAGGTTGAATGGGGCTTAAGTGTATTAGGTTTTAACAAAGGAAAGGTACTAATTTGTCTGTTTTGTGTCACCCATTCACCGTTAAAACGAAACAATTCATCGAAGGTTTCAGTGAACTTATGAGCAATTGCTGAAAACACCGCATCTCTTTATTTTTACCTTTGTTTCAGCGCAAAATTCCGCCAAAAATGCCCATCCGTCGGTTGTTAATTTTATTGTCTTTTTTGTTGTCGGCGGCGTGGCTTCAGGCGCAACAATACAATCTCAAAGTTTATGGAACCCGTGACGGTCTGGCTAATTCCATCGTTAAGGCCATCTACATGGATTCCAAAGGGTATCTATGGTTTGGCACGCAAGGTGGATTGAGCCGTTTCGACGGACAAACGTTCGTAAACTACAGTGACAAAGATGGGTTGCCAGGGAATGACATTACCTGTGTTACTGAAGACAAGAAAGGTAATATCTGGATTGGCACTTATGGTTTCGGTATTGCGAAATTTGACGGACAGAAGTTCACCGTTTACAATGACACGTCGGGATTAAGCGACAATACCGTTTACAATATTCTGTGTGACGATCAAGGAATTCTGTGGATCACCACCTTTAATGGCGGCATCAACAAGTACGACGGATCGACTTTTACTACATTCGGAACAAAAACCGGATTACTAACGGACCAGTTTCTGAAGTGCGGTCAGGGTCGCGGGGGAAACATCTGGTTCGGTACCAAAGGGAAGGGCGTTTATCGCTACGATGGAACCAACTTCGTTAACTACGGAACATCTGACAGTCTAAGTTCGCCATCCTACTACTGCGCTTACACAGATACAAAAGGCCAAACATGGTTTGGGTCTTTGAAGAGCGGAATCGATGTTGTGAATTCCGACTACAAATTCTCCCACATGGATTTGCCGGAAGTTGAAGGCGGACTCATTTCTGCGATTGTAGAAGATCGTCGTGGTAATATGTGGATCGCAGGTAAGAAAGGTTTGCTCAAATACAATTCACGTGAGCGGATGCTTTTCACAGAAAATCATGGTCTGCCTTCGAATTCAATATATGCAATCTGCGAAGATTACGAAGGCAATATTTGGGTTGGAACGTCAGGTGGTGTTTGTCTTTTCCGCAATGAAGCATTCGTTACCTATACCGAGCACGAAGGACTAACAAAAAGTAAAGTCACGGCATACTTCAACGACAGTAAAGGCAATTGCTTTGTTGGAATGTATGGCGGTGGTGTTGGAATCCTTAAGGACAATACAATTACACCGCTTCCGATTAAGGAACTTGATGGACAACTCGTGATGGCATTTTCAGAAGATGCCTCAGGACAAATCTGGGTTGGTTCCGAAGGTAATGTGAACGGCGTTGTAGTCATTGCACAGAAAGGTGACACATGGGGATTGGTCAGGACAATTCCGATTATAGAAGGAAGAGGACTGAAAACAATTCCTAGAATAATACGCGATCGAAATAACAATATGTGGGTTGCGTCTTATGGTGCCGGTGCAGTTTGCTTTAAGCAGGACGGATCCTACTCTTTGTATCGCGACAGTATGAATCTTCCGAGCGGAAATGTTTTAACCGTATACGAAGATCAGATCGGTAACATCTGGCTCGGAATGTATCAGGCAGGGATTGCTAAGATTGATATGAGCGGGAAAGTTACGCTCATGGATGAAGATGACGGACTTGGAGATAATTCGATCTGGTGTATCTCAGAAAGTCCATCCGGAGAGATTTTATTCGGCACGAACGATAATGGAATCAGTATTTACAACGGATCGACATTCACAACCATCAACTCCTCGAATGGCTTGTGTTCCAATTTGATCTACGCCTTGGTAATCGACAAAGAAAACAGAATCTGGGCCGGAACGAATAAGGGCGTGAACAGAATTTCTCTTGGAAAAGATTTCGCTGTAACCGCTGTGAAATATTTTGGTGAGAAAGAAGGTTTACGCGGAACCGAAGTTTCACAACACTGTCTTTACATTGACCCGAACAATTTACTCTGGATCGGAACAGAAAACGGTTTGATTCGTTACAATCCGATTTTTGATTATGTCAATGACAATCCACCGAAATTACAACTCAACAACATTCGCCTCAATTATAACGTGGTTGACTGGACGAAGTATGTTGATTCCGTTGACACGCGTACATTATTGCCAGTAAATCCTATTCTTAGTTATCGCGACAATCACTTAACGTTCGACTTCCAGGCATTGACCACTGACTTTGTGCAGTATCAGTTCATGCTCGAAGGACTCGACACTGAGTGGTCTCCATGGACATCGAATACGAGTGCTTCGTATCCGAACATTCCATCCGGCCGAACATACACCTTCCGTTTGAAAGCGGTGAACAGTGATGGCTTTGAGAGCAAAGATGTAATATCGTATACGTTCACGATTGAACCGCCGTTCTGGGAAACGTGGTGGTTTTATACTTTATGTGTGATTGTAGTACTCCTCGGTGTTGTGTCCTTCATTCGCTGGAGAACTTCACGACTTGAGTTGGAGAAAAAGGTTCTCGAAGAAAAAGTAGAAGAGCGAACTCACGAGTTGAGTCTTGCAAACACGCAGCTTTCTGCAGCATATAATGACATTACTGACAGTATCAACTACGCGAAACGTATACAGCAGGCCATGTTACCGCCTGCATCTGAAATCAGAAAAGTTCTTCCTGAGCATTTCATCTTTTTCAAGCCACGTGACATTGTGAGTGGTGACTTTTATTGGTTCTTCCAGAAAGAAAACAGAACATATATCGCTGCAATTGACTGCACAGGTCACGGTGTACCGGGTGCGTTCATGAGTATCATAGGCAATTCATTGCTGAATGAAATCATGAATGAAGAAGAGCTAGTTGATCCGGCTTCGATTATGAATTTGTTGCGCGAGAAACTGATTGTTTCACTTCGCCAGCAAGGAACTGATGCGGAAAGTAAAGACGGAATGGACATGGTGATGGCGTGCATTGATCGCAACAGCAACGTGGTAACTTTTGCTGGTGCGAATAACCCGTTGTACCATTTCTCCGGAACCACATTTACAGAGTACAAAGGAGACAAGATGCCGATTGGTGTTTACACGGGAACCGACCGCTCATTTACAAACAAGGAAATTCCACTGGTAAAAGGTGATGTAATCTATCTGATCACAGATGGTTATCCGGATCAGTTCGGCGGCCCTGCAGGAAAGAAATTCCTTTACACGCGCTTCAAGCAATTCCTGGCAGAGATTACCAATGCGCAGATGTCATCGCAGAAAGACACAATCGGCAGTCGCTTTGATGAATGGAAGGGTATGAATGATCAGGTCGATGATGTGCTTGTAATTGGCATCAGATTATAGAACGCGGATTTTTGACGTACGCAGTGTGCTATTCTTTTAAAGCGATTTCCCGGGTAAATTGAAAGTGTCTGAATTGGATCGACGCGGTTTTTTTTTTGCGCGCAAAAAAATCGCCAACTAACCAGCTTCTCTCATAAAATCTAACAACTGAACGGAGTATTTATCGGACTGATCCAACTAGAAACGCTAACAAGTAACGTACATAAAAATCCGCGTTCCTATTTCCGCCATGAGTAAACATTCTTCACCGCTACCCACTTCCCATTCTTCCACTGAAAAAGTGTTGCGCCACCGTTCCCGCACATTGCACCACACTGGAATGCAGTATACACTATTGCAGACATTCCGTCTTTCGACATAAGCGGTTTGCTAACCTCGAAGAAACCATGATTCTGTTTTTTGAAATATGCTGTCCATGCTTTCTTCGCTTTCTTGGCGCTCAGCGCACTGTTGGGCAAAATAGCTGATGCCAGAACAACAGCACCTGCAATTGAATCTTTACTCCACAACGCGTGCTCATTCTTGTTCAGTTGCTGACGCATGTATGCCATATCACCTGAAGTGATAAAGTTTCCGCGCACAAGATCATTCAGGAATGAAGAATCACCATCCGCATCACCCGACAAGTAGCACATCACTGAATCGCGCAGCAGGAATGTGTCCGGTGCTGTTGCGTTTTGCAGTGCGGTTTTTAGGAGTGTAGTGCGGGATTGGGAGTATCCCTGGATTGCGAAAGCTGCAATGATGGTAATGAGAATAGAAATTTTCTTCATGCAGCAAAATTAGCAATTATCAAGTGTGTTAACCTTTTCAGAATCTGCACTTGTACAACTTCAGACTCAACTGAGTCGAGTTTTCAGGAATTGTTAATGCGTACAGGTAAAAGTATCCGGCATATGCATACTGCAAGTGAAATGTAGAGCCGATATCTGCTCGTCTTTGCCTTAACATTAACTCTTGGTCCCTACTAACCGGTCTACCGTAGAGCGAAGTCATTCCAGACTTCATGTGGAGTGTGGTGGATAAATTATATTTTTCCACAACTCGATTATCCGATAGTAGCTCGTAACAGTACAACCTTTGCCAACTGGAAACGACGAACTGCAATTTGCTTTTTTCATTAGGGTTTATCATAATATAATCTGGCAAAGGCTCAGCCCTTACCTCCTTAGGCTTGAATGGAGAAATAATGGTATCAAAAGCGATTCCCTTATCACCAAACCTTTGGATGTGGACCGAATGGTCTGTAACCCACCCCAGAGAATCCAATTCATGGAAATAAACAGAATACCGTATGTCTGGTTGGCAGTCAGCACCCGAAACATCAAGAGCACCCGCATAAAAATTGCTGCCACTTAAGTAAGAGTATCGAAGACCCGAAGGCTGTCCCGGCGTGTTATACTCGAAAAAATTAATTCTCCCGCAACTCAATACATAAGGGTTCCTGAAAATAAATTTAGGTGGATCGATAATGGCACTCATGGTCACTTTGCCATCTTGAAAAACAGCCACCTTGCTGACATCAGTCGCTAGGTTTCTTTTGCTCTTCTTCGGAATATAGACCAGGTGAACATAAACATGATCAGAAAGATTACTGGTATGGATGAGATCAACACTACTAAGATAATGGCCATCCACGTCTTCCAGAACAACGTCCTTTCCAAACACTTTCGCTAAACTCAAATCAAAGACCTTCATGATAGGCCAATAGCTCGAACCTGTAACATCACCTGTGGCGGGACTTCTATTTAGATCTCCTTCCCTAAAAGTCAGATACAGAAAATTGTTAGCTACGATAAATCTCAGATTCTGTCGCAACATCCATCGGTCGTAAATTATCCTAGTAGTGGCAGATTTACGACTAACATCGTATGTAATGAGTGCAGCTTCTCTGGTTTTAGCCATCTGAGGCATAACTAAAAAGTACACGATATTTCCATTTACGTACTTATATACATCCAACACACGGAATGGTAGATTTACAACAGTGGTAGTTTGTCTGAATGCAGTATCGAAATGGCAAAGCAGAAAATTTTTAGAGGTAAAGAACATCCCCATTCCAGAAGAACCGGTATTCTGCTCTGCACCATAAAGAATGAACCCACTCTCACCACAGGTCACCATATCAGCTGCGCCATCAACACTTCCCCACGCAAACATTGTAGTGTCCCAACTAAGGGAGTCAACGATTTGAGATTTAACATTGACTCCTAGAGTCAACATCAGTACAAGAACAAGGAGATATTTTTTCACTGTAAGCAAGTTAGTAAGGCTACATATTCCTTCTATACTGCCCACCAACTTCAAACATCGGTTCCATAATCAGTGCAAGCGAACAATACTTCACCGCTTGAATTAACTTACCAATACCATTCTGGACAATACAGCGAGAAACAAAGCGAATTTCCTTTTGATGCTAAATTAGCAATTATCAAGCCGCTTTGCGCTGATCTGCCGTCCACAGATGTGGCCATAATTCGGATGATTTGCAGAAGCCATGTTCAACCGGATTCTGGCGAATGTAATTTAATACACGCGACACATCTTGTTCCCCTGCCAGATGAATGCGGCAAACTGAACTCTGAAACAATCTGCCCTTTCGGAAATGCCGTTTGTTAATTGCTTTGGCGTAACCGTTTTGAAAATTGCTGAATGCCTGAAGTATTGTGTTGTGTACTTCAACTTCATCAGATGAAAACTTCTTGATCCGGATGAGTAAGTGATAGTGATTGGGCATCAAACAATACGCTTTGAACTCAACGAATTGGCTGAGGTGCTCTTTCATTCGTTTTGTGAAGTAGAAATAATTGTCGCGGTCTTTAAAGAGAAGCTCTTGGGAAATCGCGTGATTGAATACATGGTAGTGCCTTCCCGGAAGGAAGATGGTTTTGTAAATGTTCATGCATATAAAGGTTAAAGTGAAAAATATGGGGCGAAGGTAAAATGGGTTTTCGAAAGTTGGGCGGAAAACTAATTTTTTTTAGTTAAAATGAATTTAGGATATCATGCGCGCACACACGCACAAACCTTAAAGGTTTTAAAAACCTTTAAGGTTTGACAGACCTTGAAGGTTTATTTGAAACCTTCAAGGTCTGCGTGCTTGCGCGTGTACTAAAACTTACATGTTACGACGATACTGCCCGCCAACTTCGAAAAGCGCTTCCGTGATCTGCCCCAACGAGCAATACTTCACCGCCTCCATCAATTCATTAAATCCGTTCTGGTTGTGAATCGCAGCTTGTTGTAGTCTGACGAGTGCAGCAGGTCCCCGATCTATGTTCGATGTGTAAAGATTCTTCAGCATCTCTATCTGGTAATCTTTCTCTTCCTCAGTAGCGCGTATAACTTCTTTCGGACGAACAGTCGGAGATCCTTTCGATGACAAGAATGTATTCACACCAATCAAAGGATATTCGCCAGTGTGCTTCAGTGTTTCGTAGTACAAGGATTCTTCCTGAATCTTTCCACGCTGATACATTGTTTCCATAGCACCAAGCACACCGCCCCGTTCGCTGATCTTGTCGAACTCAGAAAGAACTGCTTCTTCCACGAGATCCGTCAACTCTTCAATAACAAATGAACCCTGCAGCGGATTTTCATTCTTCGCCAAACCTAATTCGCGGTTGATGATCAACTGAATCGCCATTGCGCGACGAACACTTTCCTCCGTAGGAGTTGTGATCGCTTCGTCGTAGGCATTCGTGTGAAGTGAATTGCAATTATCGTAAATCGCATACAATGCCTGAAGCGTGGTGCGGATATCGTTGAAATCAATTTCCTGTGCGTGAAGTGAACGACCCGAAGTCTGAATGTGATACTTCAACATCTGTGAACGTTCGTTGCCGTTGTATTTGAATTTCATCGCCTTCGCCCAAATCTTTCGAGCAACACGTCCGAGTACAGAATACTCCGGATCCATTCCGTTCGAGAAGAAGAATGAAAGGTTTGGTGCGAAATCATCGATGTTCATTCCGCGAGACAGGTAGTATTCAACGAAAGTAAATCCATTCGACAGTGTCAATGCCAACTGTGTTATCGGATTCGCTCCGGCTTCAGCAATGTGATAACCTGAAATCGATACCGAATAAAAGTTGCGGACCTTCTTGTCGATAAAATACTGCTGAACATCGCCCATCAACCGCAGCGAAAACTCTGTTGAAAAAATACACGTGTTCTGCGCCTGATCTTCCTTGAGAATATCCGCCTGAACAGTTCCGCGCACTTGCGAAAGTGTGTACGTTTTGATTTTCTCGTAAACATCTTTCGGAAGAACCTGATCACCGGTGATACCAAGAAGCATCAAACCGAGTCCGTCATTTCCTTCAGGCAATTCGCCCTGATATTTCGGACGCTTAGTTCCTTTTGCCTCCCACAACTCGTGGAGCTTCTTCTCTACTTCACCTTCAAGTTTATTTTCTTTGATGTACTTCTCGCATTGCTGATCGATCGCAGCATTCATGAAAAACGCAGCAATAGTTGGAGCCGGACCGTTGATCGTCATCGACACCGATGTTTTCGGATCAGCAAGATCGAATCCGGAATACAATTTCTTTGCATCATCCAGACAGCAAATAGAAACTCCGGAGTTGCCGATCTTTCCATAGATGTCAGGACGAATTTCCGGATCGCGGCCGTAAAGTGTCACCGAATCGAATGCCGTTGACAATCGTTTCGCCGGCATGCCCAGTGACACGTAGTGAAAACGCTTGTTCGTGCGCTCAGGTCCGCCTTCTCCAGCGAACATGCGTGTTGGATCTTCTCCTTCGCGTTTGAACGGATAAATTCCGGCAGCATAAGGAAATTCTCCCGGAAGATTTTCCTGTCCCAACCACTTGAGCAAATCGCCCCACGCTTCGTACTTCGGTGTAGAAACCTTCGGTACCATTACGTGTGAAAGTGATTCGTAATGCGTTTTGATTTTCAATTCCTTGTCGCGGACTTTGAAAATATAGAACTCGTCTTTGTACTGTTGCGCTTTCGCAGGGAAGTCTTCAATCATACGCATGTTGCGCTGATCCATATCCAAACGCAGGCGATCGTAAGTTGCCTCCAGTTCCGTGATTACAGACTCATTGAGTTTTGTCTTCGAAGCTTTCAACGTATCAATCGAAGTACGCAATGCATAGAGCTTTTGTGCAATAGCTGCCTGCTCTCTCACACGCTTATCATAGCTGCGATTGTTCTCCGTAATTTCTGAGAGATAACGCGTACGTGCCGGTGGAATGATGTAAATCTTTTCCGACATCTCCTTCGAAATAGTGAAGGATGACTTCAGATCAACTCCGGTTTTCTTTTTCAACGTCTCAATGACTTTGAGATACAGCTGATTCATTCCAGGATCGTTGAACTGAGAAGCAATTGTTCCCATCACCGGCAAATCATCATCCGCGGTTTCCCAGAGCTGGTGATTGCGTTTGTATTGTTTGCGAACATCACGCAATGCATCGAGTGCACCACGCTTGTCGAATTTGTTCAATGCAATTACATCAGCGAAATCAAGCATGTCGATTTTCTCGAGCTGTGTTGCCGCTCCGTATTCGGGAGTCATCACATACAAACTCATGCTGCTGTGTTCAATAATTTCCGTGTCGCTTTGACCTATCCCGGATGTTTCGAGAATGATCAGATCG
Source organism: Flavobacteriales bacterium (assembly GCA_040377305.1). Lineage (GTDB taxonomy): Bacteria > Bacteroidota > Bacteroidia > Palsa-965 > Palsa-965. The sequence continues at coordinate 175,790 of JBEIPA010000001.1, forward strand.
AAATCTGCTGCTTTCAGAATATCAACAGCTTCCTGCACATGTTTCGACAGTGCGAGATTACTCTGACGAGTTGCGAGCGAACGCATGTACACACGAGAGTTGTTGATCGCGTTCATTCGGATCCGATCACCAAGCAACGCTCCTCCGGTCTTACGCTTCGAAGGATCAACGGAAATAATTCCGATGGTTTTGTCTTCGAAGTCAATGATGAATCGACGCACGAGTTCATCTACCAATGAAGATTTTCCGGCTCCACCTGTTCCGGTAATGCCAAGTACAGGCGTTTTCGATTTCTTCGCCAGGGCTTTGATCTCGGTGATCTCAGCTCCGTGTTTGTCACCGAAATTTTCTGCTGCAGAAATCAAGCGACCAATTCCTTTGTGATCGCGACTGTCAATATGCTTTACTTCACCATTAAGCTGAAACCCGGTTGCATAATCGCACTTCTCGAGAAGATCGTTAATCATTCCCTGCAATCCCATCGAGCGACCATCATCGGGGTGATAAATTCTTGTGATACCGTATTCTTGCAGCTCTGCGATTTCTTCCGGTAGAATTGTTCCGCCCCCACCACCAAATATTTTGATGTGTTCACAACCACGCTCCTTCAGCAAGTCGTACATGTACTTGAAAAATTCCATGTGCCCACCCTGATACGAAGTGATTGCAATTGCATTCGCATCTTCCTGCACAGCGCAATTCACAATCTCAGCAACACTTCTGTCGTGTCCAAGATGAATTACTTCTGCCCCACTCGCCTGAATGATTCGGCGCATGATGTTGATAGCTGCGTCGTGACCATCAAACAGTGATGCTGCGGTTACAATGCGGATTTTATTCTTCGGCTGATATGTTTGTACTTCCTGCATAAAACGATTGAAGATGAGTGGGTCTGCTCAACGCAAAGATAAGGGCAGAGGTCGCTTTTTACAACCGGATATACAGGCTTTTTCCCTCTGAAAATCAGGGTTATGTGCCGTATTTTGCAACCATGTTTTGAACGAACAATTTCAGGTCGCTCTTACAGCGTGAAAAGTCTGATGAAAAGTCATTCTGTTTTGCCTGATACCGGGTGTATTGCAGGAACATTGTATTACCCGATTTTGACATTCTACGAAGAAGTCGGTCCGGAAAATCATTGTCACCTTCCAGTTTTAAATCACGTGCACGATCCCAGAAAAGTAAAAATGTTTTCTTCTTGATGATCAGCTTCTCCTGCTCCGATAAAGTTGGCTCTAGCGATTTGTAAACTGTATCCAGAAACTTCGCCTGCTGCAACATGAACTGCGTCTTCTTATCGTCTTCTTCCATCGAAGTCAAATACGCCTGAAGCTCCATCGAATTCTCACCATACTTCGAACGTAAAAACCATTTGGCACCTTCGACACCAACAAACTGTGCTAAATTTTCATTGTACTCGACACTATCCGTGACAAACAATGTTCCGTGAGTCAATTCGTGAATGATCAGCTCTGCAAGATCGGCCTCGCTCCTATTCAACATCGAAGACAAAACAGGATCTTTAAACCAACCGAGCGTTGACCAACCCGAAGCACCACCGATATCAGCATCTAAGCCTAACATTTTCAGTCGGAAATATTCCTCTTTCGCCTTGGCTGCATCGAAGAAACCTTTGTACGGAACTTCACCTACTACCGGAAAACTCCACGTATATGGTTTCAGCTGGAATTTCTCTGCGCCTGTAACAACATACATCAAGCGCTGATCTTTTTGATCATAAAATGCTGTGTAGTTATCGGAGTGTTTCAACCCAATTGAATCGTAAGCGAACAGTTTGATTTCCTCAATGAGATGTAGCTTTGCCTTCACACTGTCGCTTACTTCCGGATCTGCAAACACCTCTTCAAAATCTCGGGCACCCCAAACGATGGAGAGTTGACCTTTACCCATGCGGAGTCCGTACGTTACCAGATCTGCGCTAAATAGGCAGAAGAGAAATGCCGGCAGCAGAATGAAATCGGAAAGGAAAATTCGCAGGTAACGGAATCGCATCAAGAATGTGCTAATGTGTTAGATTGGAAATGTGCTAAAAGAGTATTCATTGAGTTGTGTCAAATTACCCATTTTCTAACCCTGAACAGCACTTTGCCGCGTCGTTTTAGCATATTAACACATTAGCAAATTAGCACATTGACGCGTAGATTTGGGCGTGTTCTTCTACCTCTCCAAAATCCTCAGTTTCCTTACCATGCCCTTCACATGGGTGATGATTTTGTTCTTGTGGTCGTGGATGACAAAGATACCCGTTCGTAAAAAGCGTCTGTTCATTGCCGGAATGGTTGTGCTGTTGTTGTTCTCCAACCGTTTCCTTCACAATCAGGTGATGATGGCATGGGAAATAGAAGCAGTTGCAGAACCTGCCCCAAAAACTTACGATGCAGTTATCGTGCTCGGTGGATTCAGTACGTACAATGAAGAATTCGATCGGATTAATTTTTCAAATAGCTCTGATCGTTTCATGCAGGGATTGCAACTGGTAAAAAAAGGAGTTGCCCCGTTCATGATTATGACGGGAGGAAGCGGCAGCCTAACGTTCTCCGATCACAAAGAAGGCGATCGCGTTAAAACGTATTTGCAGAGAATCGGTTTTCCGGATTCGCTTTACGTTGTAGAAAGCGAGTCGAAAAATACCTACGAGAATGCTGTGAACACGGCAAAGATTCTCAAGGAGAAATATCCAAACGGTAAATTTCTGCTTGTGACTTCCGGATATCACATGCGCCGGTCGATTGGCTGTTTCGCGAAGCAAGGACTGAGCTGCGATCCGTATAGTACAGATATGCACGGTGGGCCCGGAAGATTCAGCCTCGATTACTATCTCCTTCCTGATGTTCAGATTCTTGGAGAGTGGAACCTATTGTTCCACGAATGGATTGGGTGCATGTCGTATTCGATAAGTGGTTATTTGTAACCGCGATTATCATTTTTCGCTTGGGTGAATAAAATATTTTTCTATTTTCACTGGCGCAAACCTTGAAAACCATTTTGTGAGCTTTCCCGATCACGAGAAGATCGTTATTCCTAATTGTGTTGAGATTTCCATTCGCGACGGAATCGTCTATGTTGTTTACGACGATGGCGCCGAAGTTGGTCGTGAACTGAAAAAAGATATGCACGCTGCTTTCCTGAAAATTACGGGTGGCAGGAAAATGCCGTTTCTATTCACGAACAAGGGTGCATACTGGATTGCGAAAGATGCACGTGAATTCGCAAGGAAAATTGAGCCCAAACAACCCTTCAAAGCTGTTGCCTATTGGGCACCTACCCTGGGAATAAGACTCATGGCGGATTTCTATGGCAAGTTTTACAAGCCGGAAATTCCTTACAAAGTTTTTTCTACAGAGTCCGCTTCTTTAGAATGGCTTAAGCAGTATGCGGGCTAATTATTCGGTGATGAAGTCGGTACGGGTCGGTACTTCTTTTTCAACTTTTTGTTTTGAGTATACTTGATGAGCAAATTGTCAGCTACATCGGCACCGTATCCGTTTTTTAGATCATAGGTCATTATGGCCAATGTCGGATAAATGGTATCCCAGGCAGAAGGACCAACCTTGATAGCAACTCCTGCTTTGAAAGTGCTATTGGTGTAATCACTATTCCACTTGTAGTATAACGTTATTCCATCCTGGTAATACTCCATCTCCGGAACAAAACGATTGTACAAATACTGATCGAAAAACCATTGGTAGTCTTTGCCGGTTTTTTCATTCACAAGTGCAATGAAATCGTTCGAGGTTACATTCTTGTGCATAAACCGCGTTGCGAACGTCTTGATAATGTCGAAGAAGATGCTGTCCTCATTAATTTGTTCTCGCAAGGTGTGCAACGTCCATGCACCTTTGGTGTAAATGTCTCCGTCTTTGTAGTTGAAGTAACGCATCCCATCGGGGCCAACCATGTTCCTTCGATTGATAATGGTCAAACGATAGACGCGCAAGTAGTTCTCATAAGCTTCATGGCCATGTGTTTTCTCAACGTACAAACACTCTGCATAAGTTGCAAAGCCTTCGTGCAACCAACCTTCCGCAAGATCTTCTGCAGTCAATGAATTTCCCCACCATTCATGCGCTGTTTCATGCAAGATGATGTAATCGAATCCGAGGTAATTATTTTTGAATTTGTTGCCATACGCGATTGCTGTCTGGTGCTCCATTCCCGCAAAAGGAGATTGTACGAGTTTGAATCCATCATCGTAAAAGGGGTAAGGTCCAAACACCTCTTCGTAAAACGCAAGCTGATCCTTCAACTGTGTGAAATGCTCTTTCGCTTTGTCGTAATCCTGTTCAAGCACATAATGATTCAATGCGAGAGTATCACCCGTGACTTTGCTCGTGTAGGTATCGTGAAGAAGTTTGTACTTACCGATGTAGAAGGTGATGTTGTATAGGTTGATGGGATAGGTGACTTTCCACTTCCAATACTCGTCGCCACCTTCATACTTTTCATGATATTCCAGTTGCCCGTTGCTGACAGCAGTCAGTCCTGATGGTACACGAATACCAATTGTTGCACTAAGCGGCTCATCATTCACAACATCCTTACATGGCCACCACATACTTGCACCTTCACTCTGACACGCAACTCCCCACAATGCATTATCAGTATCGTCTTTCTTACGAACAAATCCACCTCTCCATGGAGCGCGTTTCGCCGTTGGGGGGATGCCTTTGTAGTCAACTACAATTATGAATTCAAGTGATTGAACAGCTGGTTTAGGCAGAATCACAAAAACTGCATCAGCGATTCGGAAGTAAGTTGCGTCAACCGTCGATTCGTTCTTACGACTCCCATTAGTAATCTGGCCAAGCTTCAAAATCTCCATGTTTGCGTGCAGGTCAATCTGAATCGTGTCACAATCCTCCAACGCAATCGCGGTTATTACAGTCGTACCAGTTATGGGAGAATCATCTTCCATTTTAGCAAAAGTGAAATGTAGGTTGTAGTCGATTACATCATAGCACGTTCTAAATCGCGATTCCTGATTACCCAACAAATTCAACGCCTCTGTCTTCTCCGGATATTTTCCCGCCCGATTTGGATTGTGCAGTTTGAAGTGCACACCAACAATGCTACAGGCTGAAATAAAAACGATGATGAAAAGGAATACAGCGGCTTTTTTCATTGTGATAAAAGTAACGAAACTCGCAGTCGATACATGGTCGCATCGCGACCAAACGTGTGTAAAAAATATGCTTCTCCCCAAATGTACCATCCCTTTTTCCGGCGACGCCTTCGGCGTCGCCGGACAAAGGGAGGGTGGTTCATGATAGCACGTCTTTATTACACACGTTTGGTCCCTATCCTGACGAAGCGCCAGCGCGTGTCCGGATTCCGATATCGCATTGCGATCGTCGGAAACGGGACCATCGTGTTAGAGATTCGCCAACTGCGCTTCAATTGCTTTGATCTTCGACTCTGCATCGCTCATCTTCTTCTTCTCGCTGTCGATGACTTCAGGCTTAGCGTTCGCAACAAATCGTTCGTTTGCCAGTTTCTTCTGAACGGATGTCAGAAATCCTTTGTTGTAAGCAAGATCCTTCTCCAGGCGTTCGCGTTCTTCTTCAATGTTGATTGAACCAGAAGAAGGAATAAAGAAATTCGTAGAACCCGCGTTGAATGAATATGCGTTCTCCGGATTTTCTTTCACTACTTCAACAGAAGAAATATTCGCGAGCTTCTGAATCGCAGGGAAGAATTTGTTGTCTGGATTTCCAGCAACTTTCAACTCCAGCACTTCTTTGGGCGACATCTGCTTCTGCGAGCGATACATGCGAATTGTCGTCACCGCCTGCTGTGCCATTTCAAAAGATGAAATGACTTTTGCGTCAAACGATTTTGCTTCGGGCCACTTAGCTACAATCATAGCGTCCAAGCCTTTTCTTTCCGCGAGCAGATGATACAGCTCTTCGGATATGAATGGCATGAATGGATGAAGTATTTTCAGAATGCGTTCGAAAAATTCTGCACTCGCAGCATACGTTATTGCATCAATCGGTTTTGAAACGCCATCAACGAATTCAGGTTTCACCAATTCGAGATACCACGCACAGAAGTCATCCCACACGAGTTTGTAAGTTGCCATCAATGCATCTGACAAACGAAATTTCGTATAGTGATCGTTGATCTCCGCAAGCTGCTGATTGAACTTCGCATCAAACCAATCAATCGCTGCTTTCGCAACGTCAGGTTGTGCTGCTGATGAATCAACGGTCCATCCTTTTACGAGACGGAATGCATTCCAAATCTTATTCGAGAAGTTTCTTCCCTGCTCGCACATCGATTCGTCGAATGGCAAATCGTTGCCGGCAGGCGAACACAACAGCATTCCCACGCGAACACCGTCGGCGCCGAATTTCTCAATGAGACCAAGCGGATCAGGAGAATTTCCGAGCGACTTCGACATTTTTCTTCCTTGCTTGTCGCGCACAATTCCGGTGAGATAAACATTCGAAAATGGTTTATCTCCAACGTATTCGTAGCCAGCAATGATCATTCGCGCAACCCAGAAAAACAAAATTTCCGGAGCGGTAACGAGATCATTCGTCGGATAATAATATTTCAGATCGGCATTGATATTTGCTTTTCCATTGCGGATTGCAGCGGGATCGAAAACGGTAATTGGCCAAAGCCATGAAGAGAACCACGTATCAACTACATCTTCATCTTGTCGGATTGACCCTGTAGAACCTTTCTTCGCAAATTCTGCTTTTGCTTCCGCTTCCGTTTTTGCTACAACGAAATTTCCGCTCTCATCATACCACGCAGGAATACGTTGTCCCCACCAAAGCTGACGGGAGATGCACCAGTCCTGTACATTCTCCATCCAATACTTGTAAGTATTGATGAACTTGTCGGGAATGAGATTCACTTCTCCTTCTACAACTGCTTTCAGTGCGGGCTTAGAAAATTCCTTCATAGCCACAAACCACTGCGGAGAAAGTCGCGGTTCAATTACAACATTGGTTCTTTCAGAATAACCGATGCTGTTCTTGATCTCATCCACTTTCGTGATGTGACCTTTCTCCTCGAGATCTTTTACAATTGCTTTGCGACAATGGAAGCGATCCTGTCCAACGTATAATTGTGCAGCAGCACTCATCGTTCCGTCCGGATTCAGAATGTCAATGGATTCCAGTTTGTGTTTCTTCCCGAGTTCGTAATCATTCTTATCATGTGCAGGCGTTACTTTCAGTGCACCTGTTCCGAATTCTTTGTCGACGTATTCGTCAGCGATAATGGTCACGGCACGGCCAATTAACGGCACCAATGCTTTCTTACCAACGAGTTTTGTATAGCGTTCGTCTTCCGGGTGAACACAAATCGCAGTATCGCCAAGGATTGTTTCCGGTCGTGTTGTGGCAATCGTGATCCACTCGTCCGAAGTCCCTTCAACTTTGTATTTGATGTAATACAATTTCGAAGTTGCTTCTTTCATGAAAACTTCTTCGTCCGAAACTGCAGTAAGTGCAGCCGGATCCCAGTTTACCATGCGTGTACCGCGATAGATATATCCCTTTTTATGGAGATCAATAAAAGTGTCGAGTACTGCTTCACTGAGTTGCTCGTCCATAGTAAAGCTCGTACGATCCCAATCACAAGAAGCCCCAAGTTTCTTCAGTTGCTCCAAAATGATTCCGCCGTATTTCTCTTTCCACACCCAGGCATGCTTGAGAAATTCTTCCCGCGACAAATCTTTTTTGTTGATGCCTTGCTCCTTTAGAAGTGCTACAACTTTGGCTTCAGTTGCAATAGAAGCGTGATCTGTTCCCGGAACCCAGCAGGCATTTTTTCCCTGCATACGGGCGCGACGAATCAACACATCCTGAATTGTGTTATTCAGCATGTGCCCCATGTGCAGAACCCCGGTGACGTTTGGAGGAGGAATTACGATTGTGTACGGTTCGCGATCATCGGGAATTGAACGGAAAAAGCCGTTTTCCATCCACCACGCGTACCATTTTTCCTCTACTGACTTAGGGTCGAATGTTTTGGGGATTTCCATTTGTTGGTTATCTTCGTTAGTCTCGTTTTTCGAGTGACAGCTGATCCCGATAGGTTTGGGAATGACACCACTCAAACGAGAGGCAAATTTACTAAAAAACAGCGCTTTTCGCCCTTATACTGGCACGATTTCTGATGTAATTACCCGATAACACAACCAACAAAACGATTCAAAAATTAAAGTCATGAAAAAACTATTCCTCTTGCCACTTTTAGCCCTGAGCGTAATCACGGCATCTGCACAGGCTCCAACCGTTTCTGGTGGAACCGAGCGTCCGGGACCTACGATGAAATTCGAAGAGCTTGACCACAACTTCGGAACTATCAAACAGGGTGAGTCTGTTACTCACATCTTTAAGTTCAAGAATGATGGCAAAGAGCCGCTGATTATCAACACTGCGGTTGGTTCATGCGGATGTACAGTTCCTGAGTATCCAAAAGAGCCAATCCGTCCAAACGGTGCGGGTGAAATCAAAGTTACTTTCAACTCTACTGGAAAATCAGGTCCACAAGACAAGACGATCACTATCACTTATGATACTGACAAGACAGTTGTACTGCACATGCGTGGTACTGTAGAAGTTCCGGCACCAGCGCCTGCTCCTGCTGCTCCTGCACAAGGACCAGCTCAAGCACCAACTGCAAAGCCTGCTGCTTCGCCAGCTCCTGCTCCGACTGCACAACCAAAAGTTGTTGCAACTCCTGCTCCCGCTCCTGCCGCAACTAAAGATGCGCAGCCAGCTCCAGCACCTGCTAACAAACCAAAATAATCAATCACACCGTTTTTTCATTACCAATGAAAAAGTTCATCACACTTGCAGCACTTTGCGCTTTCGCCTTCACGGTGAATGCGCAAACTCCTGCTCCAAAGCCGAAGGCAACACCTGCAGCACCGGCGGCAACTTCTGCTCCTGCTCCGCAGGCAGATCCTGGTTATAAGTTCGACAAGCTGGATCACGATTACGGTACAATCCAAAAAGGTGCTGAGCCTTATTGTGAGTTCCGTCTTACAAACACAGGAAAAGCTCCGCTTGTAATTGCAAGCGCTGTTGGATCATGTGGCTGTACAGTTCCGGAATATCCTAAAGAGCCAGTAGCTCCAGGACAATCTGTGATTATCAAGGTTCGTTACGACACCCAGCGTATTGGTCACTTCGAAAAGCAAGTGACAGTAAGTTTTGCTGGTCAGTCGACTCCTGCGATTTTGAAAATTCACGGTACTGTTGAAGCTCCTCCTGCTGATCAGCCATTCCCGGGTCCGGGAACCGGCACAGGAACGACGGGCGCACCAGTTAACCAGTAATCTTAAACAACATGAAGAAGGCAATTGCGTGCCTGCTATTCGTAGCAGCTTTCATTAGTGTAAAGGCACAAGACCTTTCATCCGCTGCAAAAGCAGTTGAAGGGGCTGTGATCACTTTTGAAGAATCTGTGATTGACTTTGGAAATATTGTTGAAGGAAGCGAACAGCTCCGCACATTTAAGTTTACGAATACGGGAACTGCACCTTTGATTATTTCCAGCATCAAAGGACAGTGTGGTTGCACGACGATCAGCGATAGCTGGCCGAAAGAAGCCATTGCTCCCGGCGCAAGCGGAGAGTTCCAGGTTAAATACGACACAAAGTCGCGCGTAGGACAATTCGACAAGAAAATTGTCATTACTTCGAATGCATCAGTTCCAGTAACTGAAGTGCATATCAAAGGAAACGTGACCGCGGCACAATAGCGTTTGTTGGTTAAAACTAAAAAGCCCTGCAGTGAAAGCTGACGGGGCTTTTTAATGTGCTAATATGTCAATCGGTTAATGTGCTAATCGAATATAAACGTATTTCTATCCGGTCATCTTATCATTCTATCATCCAATCATCGTTTCCGACCTAATTTAACACAGAGTGGTTCAGTTGTTGCTGTATAAAAGCAAACATTATACACACTAACATGAAACGAGTAATCTTAACGCTGATCTGTGCTGCGACATCACTGATCGCATTTGCACAACCAACAACATCAGATCCGGTGGTTGATCCTTCAGCTCCGAAAATTACATTTGAAACCACCGAATACAACTTCGATTCAATTGTGCAGGGCGATACAGTGAAGTACACATTCACATTCAAGAACACTGGAAAATCTCCGCTCGTGATTTCCGACGTAACAGTTGGATGCGGATGTACAGTTCCGAAATATTCTAAAGAACCAATTGCTCCGGGCAAGAAAGGAACTATCTACGTTGAGTTCCGTTCAGCAGGGAAAATGGGTGTGCAGGAAAAACCGATTACGGTGATCTCAAACAACGGTGGCGGAAACGTCGTGTTGTTCCTCCGCGGCAAAGTAGTTGCAAAAGCTGGTGCTGATGCAGGTACAATGAACCGCACAGGCGGACCTCAGAATAAATAATACATCCCGAATAAAAATGATGCGCAACACGCTGACGATATTACTCTGTGTTTGCGCATCATTTATTTTGAGGCACGACCAAATATCAGTTTCGAAGATTCCGCCCAGGCTTGAATATGTTCCACCGGTTCCAGCGAACAAACCGAATCATTAATTTCTAACTTAGAACAATGAAATCCCGCATCCTGTTACTCGCAGTTATCGTCCTTACGCTAGGAGCTTTCAAATCCGGCACCGGACCAACGATGACATTCACCGAAACGAAACACAACTTTGGTTTTATTCGTCAGGGCGAAGTGGTTTCGCATGAATTCGAATTCACGAATACCGGAGACGGTCCGCTCATTATCAACGAATGTGTTGTTGCGTGCGAGTGTACCAAAGTTGAATTCCCGAAAGAACCGATTGCGCCTCAGGCAAAAGGCAACATCAAAGTCACATTTGAATCGAAAAGCGCTATTGATCGTCAGGAACGCGATGTAGTTGTAAAATCAAATGCTGCAAATTCACCGCAGACGCTTGTGTTTAAGTGTGTGGTTCTGAAACCAAAGGATTAACCACTTACAAAACGAAAGTTTCCTATCCTGTTATTTGCTTTATCTTTCATTCGCGTCCCGAAATGAAAATTTAAGCAATGAAAAAAGCGCTTACCATTCTGTTTGCATGTAGCACTCTTGTCCTTTCTGCGCAATGGGTGTCCGTACGTCATGATTCCGATAATATTTTCGACGAGGGATATTTTATCAATGAAGATACCGGTTATGCGATCGGAGAAGAGTATTCGACAGGTACACAGGCGCTCATTCTTCGAACACTTGACGGTGGTGTAACATGGGACACCACATTTTTCCCTTCGGGTTATGGGATGGGATGCATAAGTATTCCAACGTCGTTAGTTGGGTACGCAGGTGGAAGAGACTGTGTCATCAACAAGACTGTAGATGGAGGGAACACGTGGAACCCAGCACCCAACTTTCCGGTTTCGCTTAATGACCTTTATGACTTTCATTTTATCAGCGCTGATACCGGATTTGTCATTGACGTCGGTGGAGTTATTTGGAAAACGACTGACGGTGCAAACACATGGAACATTGTTTATTCACCCGGTCAGTGGCTGAATCAACTTGGCTTCCCAAACGAAGGGAATATGCAGTTTGTGAATGACACACTTGCCTACGCCGCACTTGGTGAAAATGGGTTGATAGCAAAATCGCTTGATGGAGGAAATTCGTGGACGAGCATAAGTACAGGTGACACCACCATTCACATTAACGCCATATATATGATTAATGCCGACACAGGCGTTGCAGTGGGCCGACATGGTAAGTACGTCCGTACTACAAATGGTGGCTCCAGCTGGAGTCCAGTAGCGCAGATTCCTAATACGCTATGCTATCTTATGGATATCCTATTTTTCAATGATTCTGTTGGATATATGATTGGAGGGAATGACTATTACAATTGGCCACCATCTCCGGTTAAATATGGTTTGATATATGCTACATCCGACGGAGGTGTAACCTGGACATTAACCGACAGTTTGAATCGTGGTTGGTTAACTGCCTTGCATAAAGTCAGTGATTCAGTTGCGTACTGTTTCGGATGGGATGGACGTGTTTTAAGAATCAGTAATCCTGTGCAATATCTGGGTGTGGATGAGCCGTCAACTGCTTTAGGAATTTCAGTGTTTCCGAATCCGGCTACTTCAATACTTAATGTACAAGTTACAACTCAGGAAATATGCACGTTCCGGTTGTATGATTGTTTAGGAAGAACCGCACGTGAACTAGAATTCGAATCGTCAACTGTCATATCAATCGAAAATTTACCACAAGGAATTTACTATTGGGAGGTGCGTTCCAGTGGCAAATTTCAAGCTGGGGGAAAAACAGTGAAGCAATAGGCCGGTTTTCGCAGTTATTCCAGCGCGAAGTTCATCGTTTTAACCGCGAACTTAGAACGGAGAACTTAGAACTTTTCCCGACCTTTGTGTTTCATTCCAATGTGATATGCCAAAGATTTCTGTAAAGGCCGGCTCAATGCCAGCGTCTCCGATTCGCAAACTTGTTCCTTACGCTGATAAAGCGAAAAAAGAAGGCAAGAAAATTTACCATCTGAACATCGGTCAGCCGGACATTGAAACTCCGGAAGTGATGCTGAACGCAATCAAGAATTCGAACATTCGCGTGATTGAGTACACGCATTCGGCAGGAACAGAAAGCTATCGCAAAAAACTTGCGGCATACTATCAGCGATTCAACATGCCGGTAACCACGGAAGATGTGATGATCACTACCGGTGGATCGGAAGCGATTGAAATTGCAATGATGACTTGCTTCAATGCAGGTGATGAAATAATTATTCCGGAACCATTTTACGCAAACTATAACGGTTTTTCGTGTGCAGCTGATCTGGTGATCAAACCTATTCGTTCATACATCGAAACCGGATTTGCGCTTCCTCCGATTGCCGAGTTTGAGAAACTGATTACTCCGAAGACAAAAGGAATAATGATTTGCAATCCCGGAAATCCGACTGGATATCTCTACACGCGTGAAGAGCTCGAGGCATTGAAAGAAATCGTGAAGAAGTATGATCTCTTTTTGTTGTCGGATGAAGTGTACCGCGAATTCTGTTACGACAACAAGCAATATGTTTCTGTCATGCATCTGGAAGGAATTGACAACAACATTGTATTGCTCGATTCTATTTCAAAAAGATATTCAGCATGCGGTGCGCGAATTGGTGCACTTATTTCGAAGAACAAAGAAGTAATGAATGGCGCATTGAAATTTGCGCAGGCGCGTTTGTCTCCACCTACATTCGGACAGGTGGGTGCAGAAGCTGCTTTGGAAACTCCTCAGTCCTATTTCGATGCAGTGACAAAAGAATACACTGCCCGCAGAAATTTTGTGATTGAATCGCTCAACAAAATGGATGGCGTGTTCTGTCCGAAACCGAGTGGTGCGTTCTATTGCATTGCACGCTTACCGATCGACAACGCTGATACATTCTGTCAGTGGTTACTCGAAAGTTTCAGCTACAACGGACAAACCGTGATGCTAGCACCAGCCACGGGCTTCTACTCTACTCCAGGTGCAGGAATCAACGAAGTTCGTATCGCTTACGTTCTCAATCTCACTGATCTTGGCAATGCAATGAATTGCCTGGAAGAAGCATTGAAAGTTTATCCCGGCAGAACTGTGGTAAAGACAGAAACAGTTGCTGAAGTAAAATAACGCGTATGCTTCGCAAAATTCTGTTCGCAGTTTTGATGTTTGGATTCGTTCCGAATATTACTGCGCAGAATTCTGACATCAATCTACTTCGCCAGTTCAATGGTCCGATCAATTCCAATCCGGATGCATTGATGCGCGGAGTTTCCAACTCGGTTATTCCATTGATGATCGCTATTCCAGCAGGATTGTTGATTTACAATCGCACTACAACAGGTTCCTGGACAGAGAAGCACGAACCTTATGTAATTGGTTTTTCTTTAGTAGCGACCGTTGGAATCACTTACGGATTAAAGAAAATTGTAAATCGTCCGCGTCCTTTTGTGACGTACTCCGACATTTACCAGAAGGATTCACATGTGGGTCCGTATTCATTTCCATCGGGACATACGTCATCTGCATTTGCTCTCGCAACATCTGTGAGCTTATGTTATCCGAAATGGTATGTGATTGCTCCAGCCGCACTCTGGGCAATTACTGTAGGATGTTCGCGCATGTATCTTGGCGTGCATTATCCCACCGACGTGTTGATTGGCGCCTTAATTGGCTCAGGATGTGCGGTGTTGACATACCAGCTCAACAAAAAGCTTTCAGGGCCCCAGTAGCTTTATAGTTACTGACATTGGTCAGACAGAAGCGGCATTCGAGTACATTCGGCTGCAAATCTTAGTACAGCTAACCAAACCTTACACATGATGAAAAAACCTCTTTTGATTCTGGGGCTGGTTGCTGGTAGTTATGGATTCCTGCATTCACAATCAATCTCTCCTGATGTTATTTCAACAGCCGGAGATTTTTATTCGAATGCAAGCGGATCGATTTCGTGGACATTGGGAGAACCGATGGGCGAAACTTATACCTCTACCAACAACATCCTCACGCAGGGATTTCAGCAACCATGGGATTTTGGAACCGGAATGAATCCCGGAACCACACCTGTTGACGCTGATGTATTCCCGAACCCTACAGCGGATGTAGTGAATCTCCAGTTCGACAATACTTCGAACGGAACGTACGTGATTGAAGTGTATAATGCACTCGGTCAGCAAATGAGCGCAACGCAGTTTACTGCAACGCCATCTGCACGCGCTACTGTTTCGCTTGCGGAATTCTCGAATGGAATTTATTTCATTACAGTACGCAAAGTCGATGGAACAGAGTCCTCGACGTTCAAAATCACTAAAAACGAATAACCCTACCCAACCTACCTCTACATGAAAAAATTATTATCACTAGTACTCCTCTTAGTTGCCGGCGTAGCATTCGCTCAGGCACCTCAGATGGTAAAGTACCAAGGTGTTGCGCGTGATGCTGCTGGTGCAGTAATCGCAAACGGCACGATCACTGTACAATTCGATGTTCACACTGGTTCTGCAGCGGGTCCTATCGCTTACACTGAAACACACGTAGGTGTTACGACTAACCAATTCGGTTTGTTTAGCATCAGCATGGGTTCTGTTTCTCCATTCCCTGCTAACCTTTTCGGAGCAGGTTCAGAATTCCTTGAAGTATCTGTCGACTTCGGTACTGGATTAACTTCAATGGGAACTTCACAGTTCTTATCTGTTCCTTATGCATTGTTCGCTGATTCATCGGCTAATCCTGGTCCTCAGGGCCCTGCTGGTCCGCAAGGTCCATCTGGTGATCCTGGCGTTGCTGGTCCACAAGGTCCATCTGGCGATCCTGGTGTAGCTGGTCCGCAAGGTCCATCTGGCGATCCTGGTGTGGCTGGTCCGCAAGGTCCTGCTGGTGTAACCGGTCCACAAGGTCCTTCTGGTGATCCTGGAGTAGCTGGTCCGCAAGGTCCTGCTGGTGTAACTGGTCCACAAGGTCCTTCCGGTGACCCTGGTGTAGCTGGTCCTACTGGTGCAGTTGGTCCTCAAGGTCCTACTGGTGCAGTTGGTCCTCAAGGTCCTGCTGGTGTTACTGGCGCTCAAGGTCCGGCTGGCGCAGTTGGCCCTCAAGGTCCTGCTGGTGTTACTGGCGCTCAAGGTCCTGCTGGTGCAGTTGGTCCGCAAGGTCCTGCTGGTGTTACTGGTGCTCAAGGTCCTGCTGGTGTTGCTGGTCCCCAAGGTCCAATTGGTCCTGCTGGTGCAGTTGGTGCTCAAGGTCCACAAGGTGTAGCGGGTCCTGTTGGTCCAGCTGGTGCAGTTGGTCCTCAAGGTGCTGCTGGTCCAACTGGTGCAACCGGTCTACTTACTAATGGTACAGGCGCTGGGCAAACAGCTTATTGGGATGGAACAAATTGGGTAATCAACGGGAACATTTATAACAATGGTGCTAACGTTGGTATAAATACAGTTCCTTCTGTTAGTCGCAAACTGGATGTGTATTGGGTTCAACAGACAGCGACAGGTGATGGTCAAGCAACTATCTACGGTTACCGCACGCGTGATAACCAAAATGACGGAATTTCTTATGCGATAAATGGCGGACAAAGTGCAATGCAGGGATACAACTTCTGGGGTGATGTTTACACTTGGGGTGTAGCTGGCCACAACTACAACGACTATAACCGTACAGGCGGCGTACTTGGAGCTGATGTCAACGGCACATATTGGGGATCCCTCGGATACAGAAGTTCGGCTCTAATGAATTATGGTGTTTACGGATCTGCGGCTTATGCTAGCGGTGCTGGTCGCATGTCCAATGGCATTCGCACTGGAATTGGTGGCGGTTTCTACGGTGACCTCATGGGTGGCTGGGTTCGTGGTGATATCATGGGTCTTACTACTATGGGATCTATGTACGCTGCATTCAATATCGGCAACACATTCAACACAGGTTTCCATGCTGACCTCGTAAACACTGGTGGTCGCGTTGTTCCTGCGTACGCAGTTACTTCGACAAAAGTGAAGTGCTATGATGACGGTTCTGCACAATTGAACAACGGAACAGTTCGCGTGAACTTCACTCCTGAGTATGCAGCGCTTATCAAAGGAAACGGCAAGCCAACTGTAACTGTATCTGCAATGGGTATGTGCAACGGTCTTTACATCGTTTCTATCGATGAAGCAGGTTTCACAGTTGCAGAACTTGGTAACGGAACAAGCAACGTTGAGTTCAGCTACATCGTAGTTGGTACTCGTGTTGATGCTGTTAACTCGACGGTTCCTTCTGAGCTTACAAATCCTGAATTCAGCGTGAAGATGAAAGCGGTAATGGGTAACGACGGAAATACTGAGCAGTCTGCTGCTCCAATGTTCTGGAACGGAACTACGCTCGAATACAATGCTGCTCCCGAGGCTCCAAAGCCTGCAAAAGTTGAAATGAATCGTAACTAATTTTTTATTGAAATATTAAGTCCCGTCTCGTCAACATTTTGACGAGACGGGACTTTTCTTTTTACTTTGTCGTGTGAGAATACTGATTCCGTTTTTATTTCTTTCTAATTTCTTATTCGCGCAGGATCGTAGCGTGTTGCCCGGCAACACTGAAGCGTATTACCAGAATGTAATTACATATCTCGCCAGCGATTCTATGAAAGGTCGATTGCCTGGGACACGGGAAGAAAAAATCTCGGCTGAATACATTGCCGCAGAATTACAACGCATTGGCTGCAAACCAATCAAACGAAAACGATTCGTTCATCCGTTCGATTACAAATCAAATGACACAACGCTGGTGCATTCTTCCGGCAATGTCATTGGGAAAATAAATTCCCCTTCACAACAGTGCATCGTAATAACCGCACACTATGATCACATCGGTTATGGCTATCAACACTCCAATGATCCGTTTAGTCACACTATACACAACGGAGCAGATGACAATGCAAGCGGTGTGGCCCTGTTATTGGCTATGGCCCAATGGTGCACTGAACACAAATCCGAATTACGTTACGATGTAATTTTCGCTGCGGTAAGCGCCGAAGAAGATGGCTTGTTTGGTTCTGCAGAATTCCTGCGGTCTAAATTCATCGATACTTCTGAAATAATCTGCAACATAAATTTCGATATGGTCGGACATCTGGATTTGCTGCGCCCCATGCTCATTGTCGAAGGATCGTTTGAATCCACGTTCTGGAAAAATGTTCTGCCTTCAGACTCTGCTTCTGGATTTATCGTCAATCGTACAGCGGTAAAATTCAAAGACGGGTCCGATCACTGTTCATTCATTAATGCCAATATCCCAGCCGTACTTCTGTCAAGTGGAATAACACAACACTACCACAGACCAAGTGACGATGCGGCAACAATTAACTACAAGGGATTGGTTTCAATTGGGCGATACACAGAAAATTTGTTGTCGAATCTCAATACGGTGAAACCTTCCCGGTAAGGGCAAGCATCGGATTCCACATACTCAGCAGTGGAGAATAAATGGAAAATGACGTAACTTGTACTTCCATTTCGGCTCGGCCGCTAATAGTGAATGAAATGAAAAAATTTATACTAAGCACAGCATGCCCGGTATTGATTACCTGCCTGTTAAATGCACAATCAATTTCACCAGAAGTTATCGCGTCTGCAGGCGAATACTATTCGAATGTAAACGGATCCATTTCGTGGACGCTCGGTGAACCCATGGGCGAAACGTATTCCCAAACAAACAATATCATTACACAAGGATTCCAGCAACCAACGGATTTCGGCACGCGTGTCATTGTTGGCGATCCTGTGAATGCGGAAGTTTATCCGAATCCTACCGCCGACATTGTAAATCTTCAGTTCGGTGACAACACGAACGGTCAGTACGTAATTGAAGTGTTCAACACCTTGGGGCAGCAACTCAAGACGTCTACTTTCAACGCTACACCATCTTCGAAAGCAACTGTTTCATTGTTCGATTATTCTGATGGAATATATTTCATCACAGTTCGCAAAACCGACGGCACTGAAAGTTCCACATTCCGCATCACTAAGAATTCTTAAAGCAGATTTATGAATAAATTACTTTCGCTGGCACTGCTATTGCCGGCATTCAGTCTTTTTGCACAAGCCCCGCAACAAATCAAGTATCAAGGTGTAGCGCGAGATGCCGCAGGATCTGTCATTGCGAATGGTACTCTGACCGTACAGTTTGAAATACACGATGTAACTCCGGTTGGCACGGTAATTTATTCTGAAACACACACGGGAGTAGCCACCAATCAATTCGGATTATTCTCCGTGAGCATTGGTTCCGTTTCACCGATTGGTCCGTCTGTTTTTGTTGGAGGAAATGAATTTCTCGAAGTTAGCGTCGATTTCGGATCAGGACTTACAAGCATGGGAACTTCACAAATGCTATCCGTTCCTTATGCAATTTATGCCGACTCGTGCGGTAACCCTGGCCCACAAGGTCCTGCCGGTCCGTCGGGTACAACCGGACAATCAATCACAGAAGTTTATGGTTCAGGTCAGGTTTCTGTTGGTGCCGCAACAACAAGCGCGGTTCTTGTACCGGGACTAACTACAACTGTAAACGTGCCGGCGAATTCTGTTGTGCATGTTCACACCGATGGTGGCTTACAATCGACAGGAGCTACGAGTTCGACGTTTTCTGTTGTAGACATCATTATCTACGTTGATGGAGTTGCAACTACAACCGGGGGTCAACGTCGTATCTCAATTGCAAATACCACCGCGCTGGCTCAACTCATTAGTAATTGGTCAATTGATCACACGTACACATTGCCAGCCGGGAATCACACTTTCGAAGTAAAAGCAGTTGGTGGAGTTGCAGGAAGTTCATCAGCTAATGTGAGTAGCGGAAGTGCGGCCCAATTACGCGGAGTACTTTCAGTGGAGGTGCTGAAGCAATAAAGAAATCTGATTGCAATAAAAAAGGAGACCGATTTGATCTCCTTTTTTCATTTATAGAATTATCGTTTTCGTTCGTGTGACTCCTGAACTGGTCAATCGCAACACATACGTTCCCGCTGCAAGATCTCTGGTATTGATCACCGCTGTGTTGAAACCGGCACCGCTGCGATCCGTATTTATTATGCGCACAACTTTTCCGCTTGCATCAACAAGCTCAAGCGTTGCTGCACCTGCATTGGGCAGAAAGTATTGCACATTCAGATCCTGACCATTCGATGGAACTGGAAAAGGTGCATACAATTGCGGTGTTTCTACAATTGAGTGAAACGTTTCCGGCGTTGAAGAAAGCAATGAGGAATCAATAATGATGTCTTCATCGCCCAACTGGTACGCCAGATAAGCGTAATACACCACCAACATTTCGTCGGTAGTTGATTCACCTACTGAAACGTCCTGCGGTGGATTGTTCGGATTCGAAAGGTTGTTGACTGTGTTGTCGTAAATCGCGTATGCATGTAGCGTACTTCCGTACGGAACGTGAATAGGCATCTGATAGTTATAGAATCCTTGCCAGTGGAATGACCAATTCGGAATTTTCACCAGTGGAATTGTGTCGCCATTCGGATCAATTGCATAACTGCAGATTTCTTTCCCGATGAGATGCATGTGCGGTGCAGTGCTGATCACACTCACATTGTACTGAACAGGTTCCTGCGCATAAAATGTCTTTACGCTATCTGCGGGTATAAACAGAGGCCCGTTTGTGATTGATGTAGAGTGATTAATTGCAGGTGTCAGGAAAACTTCACGCACCACACCGGATGAGAAAGTGAATCGCACATGTGTGGAGTCAATTTGACCAAAAGTACCTCCGGGATAATGGACTTGCATAATGATGTTCGTGTTTTGCAAAAGCTTCACGCCCATATTCTGTGGAAGTTCCCACATTCCTTGTCCCGGAACCCAGCCCATAACGAGCGTTGCTGTTGCTGAACCAACATCTCCGAACCATGTGTAGCCCGGACCGGGATCGGCTGCATCAAGAGTATAGCACGTGTTCGATTGATCCTGAAAAACCAATACGTGATGCACAATGTTTCTATTGCCTGGAATCACTTCAACCTTGGTGATGTATTCATCTTGCGTGTTTCCGCTAGGCATAACGAAACAGCGATACAAATCGTTTGCTGCGTTTACTGTAAAGGTTGGAATCTGTGTCACCTGATCCGGATTGGGCATTTCCGCTACGCTATTGTAGGACGGAGGTGTGGGTGCATTCGCAAGGTTTCCCTGCTGAATTCCATTATCGACCCAATCGGAAATGGTTTGGATTTCCTGTTGCGATAAAATTCGCTCATGCATGAAGTGACGATATGCGGAATCTGGTGGCCATGGTGGCATGGTGCGATTTTGCACAGCATTCTTGATGTCTGTAGATTCATTCGCGGCATCTCCGTATGTGATCAGCGAAAACGGGGCAATTCCGTTCGGGTTGTGACACTTCGTACAGTTTGCGTAGAGAATTGGTGCAACATCTTCAGCCCAATAAGGACCTTGGGCGCTTACACAGAATGGAAAAAGCGCGATGATAAGGGTGTAAAGTTTCTTCATGAGGATTTTGAGAATAGTCTAAGGTACCGAATTCTTCGCAGGAGTCCTAAGTACCGGTATGAATAAGACGATAAGAAACGCGTGTGGTTTAAGGAGAGTCTATTCGAAATCTTCGTAGAGGAGATACTTCTTCCGAATGAGCTTGAATTTCACGATTTCCGGAATCCAGCTCAGACGAATTTTATCTTCTGTAACTCCATCCTGAATCTGCTTCTTCAGAGTAGCAGTACCCGCAAGCTTCTCAAAATAAGAATTGAAAAAAGCGTCCTTGTCGGGCATGTCTTTGTAACAACCCATGAGCCAGAACAAATACAATCCCTTGTAATCGCGAATGTAGAGATCTGCAAACTCGTACAAATCGTGCCCGTAACAAACTTGTCCGTTGTATAGAGGTGTTTTCGCTCCGAAGCTAGGTTTAGGTGTGAATGTAAATGCGGCATTCTTCAGTTTCGGGTGACCAACTACCTGATAAGGCATTTCAGTTCCACGTCCGACACTCATCACTGTTCCTTCGAACAAACAAAGCGAGGGATATAAATACACAGAAGCCATGTTTGGCAAATTCGGGGAAGTGCGCACGGGTAATTGATACTGTCCATTGTGATCGTATCCTTCACATGCAACCCAACTGAGCTGACATCTCACGCTTCCGGCAAGCCACTTTTCATCATTCACCATGCGCGCATACTCCGCGATCGTCATCCCATAGACCAGCGGAACTTTGTGTAAACCAACCCACGACATGTACGCTTGTTCCATTACCGGACCATCAACATAATATCCATTTGGATTCGGACGATCAAGCACAACGAAAGGCAATTTCTGCTCGGCGCAAGCTTCCATAACATAGGTCATTGTGGAAATGAATGTATAGCAGCGTACGCCAACATCCTGAATGTCGTAAATCACAATGTCAATTCCTTTCAGATCCGCAGCTGTAGGTTTACGGTGGTTACCATAGAGCGAAACAACCGGAAGTTTTGTCTTCTCGTCAATTGTGCTCGATACTTCTTCACCATCGTCTGCTTGTCCGCGAAAACCGTGTTCCGGAGAAAATATCTTCACCACTTTCACTCCCAGTGTAATCATGGAGTCGACAAGGTGTGTCGTGTTAATCATTGATGTATGATTTGCAACAACAGCAACTTTTTTGTCTTTCGTTAACGGCAACCATTGATCAATTCGCTCTGCACCCGTGCGAACATCTTCGTCAGTAAGGTCTTGGGTTGCGCGGGACCGCATGGTTACTTGTGCAGAAAGATTAATTCCGCCAGCGAGTAATAATAGTAAAATCAGGATTCTCATGTGCACTGTGAAAGTAGGAAAAAAGAGGTTTCTGTTAGAGAAATTAATGCAAAGGACATGCCAGTAGACAGTTGAAATCTCGTATTCCGCGGGCTGAAGCGCGAGAGCAGAAATCAAGACTGCTTACTACCCAACTGCCTACTGCCTACTGAATTGCTATCTTTGGGCATGTCCCGCGCCCTATTCGAACAAATGATTTCCTCGCGTATGCTTACGCAGAAGGATGAATCGGGGCGGATGTCAAAACCGATTGTGCGGGTGGCTGTTGTTGGAATTGCAGTCGGAATCATGGTAATGATCCTCACGCTTGCTGTTGTGCAGGGCTTCCAGGAAGAAATCAGAAAAAAAGTTACAGGATTCGGATCGCATATTCAGATCACACCTTACGACAGCAATATGTCGTCGTTCGAAACGGATTCGATGAGCAGCATACAACCATCTGTTGCTGCGTTGAAAGAATATCCTGGCATCCGCCACATACAAACCTTCGCAGTTAAACCGGGCATTGTTAAGAATAAAGAACAGTTGCTTGGCGTGGTGCTGAAAGGCGTTGACAAAGAATTTGATTGGGAATTCTTTAAGAAAAATCTTGTGCAGGGCGAAGTTTTCGGCTTTCCGGACACGGTTGGCGATCGCGTGCTCGTTTCCCAATACATGGCCGATAAACTGGAGCTGGAAGTCGGAAAGAAAATCAAGATGTTCTTTCTGAGTGATGGACGTTCACGCGCGCGATCTTTTTACATCTCCGGGATCTACAACACAGGGTTAACAGAAGGATATGACGACAAGTTTGTGATTTGTGATATGCGACAGGTTCAGAAACTCAATCATTGGGATTCAACGACCATTGCCGGCTTCGAAATTCTGCTCGATGAAAGTGTTCCTGTTGGTGATGGCGATCGTCTTGGTGAACTCACCGACCGTGTGAACGACGAAATCGACTATGAATTGATTGCTGAGAACATTCGTGATCTCACACCTTCCATTTTCTCCTGGCTCGACGTACTGGACACCAATGCACTAATTATTATCATTCTTATGATTTTCGTTGGGATGATCAATATGATTTCTGCACTGCTGATTTTGATTATCGACAGAACAAACATGATCGGTACCTTGAAAGCTCTCGGTGCCAGCAACTGGTCGGTTATGAAAATCTTCTTACGCAACGGCAGCCGGATGATTCTAACAGGAACTATCGCGGGAAATGTTCTGGGATTAGGATTTTGCTATCTGCAGAAATTCACCGGAATCATTGGCCTCGATGAACAATCTTACTACGTAAAAGTTGTGCCGATTAACATCGTATGGTCGGACATCCTTTTGCTGAACCTCTGCACCCTTTTGATTTGTTCTCTTGCACTTTTGCTTCCGGTATTGCTGGTTACAAAAATCACACCGGTGCGTGCACTTCGTTTCAGTTAAGAAAAACCCGCTCTTGCATGAATTATCAAATGAACCTGAAAGACAACAATGCCGATGGCGCGCAGATTATTCGCTTCATCTATCGTTATAGAAAGCTCTACATCATTGTTGCTCTGATTGCAATTATTGGTGGCATTGCCGTTTCAGCGATGATGAAACCACAATACAACTCGTTTGCGATTTTATTCCCTGCGCAAAATCAGTCCATAGAATCGGTTGTCGACAATCCCGTGTTTGGCTACGACATTGAAGCCGATCGGCTGTTGCAGGTTTTACAGTCCGAGGAAGTACTTGATAGTTGTGCTGCTAAATTTGATTTGTATGCCGTGTTGGAGGTTAACCCCAATACATTAACTGCACGTGATCAATTGAAGGAAAAATTTCACCAATGCGTTTCTTTCTCCAGATCACAGTACGTTTCCATTGTAATCTCTGCGAATACGACCGATCCTCAGCTGAGTGCCGATCTGGTGAATTACATTATTAATCTTTCAGATGGAATCCGAAATCGTCTCTACAAAAAAAATCTTTCCATTGTTTACTTGTCTCTCGAAAAAGAATACAACGAGCGACAGAACTATCTGGATCTGCTAACCGATTCTGTAACTGCTTTACGTGGAGAAACGAATATCGAAGTTCTCGCTACAATGAACAACCAGGTGGTTTTGAAAAGCAATAACCCTACATCATCAGAAGAACAAACGAACCTTGAACGCACGCTGAATAATTATATGTTCGAACAAAGTCGTCTCAATGATCTTTCGGAAAGATACCGCCGTGCGAAAACACAGTATGAAAGACCAGCAACACACAATTTCGTTTTGCAATACGCTACTCCTTCATACCAGAAGCGATCGCCTAATTTTATGACGAACACATTCATTTCATTGATGTGCTCACTCGTGTTTTTAACCGGCTTCCTGCTTCTTCGCGATAAGCTGAAATCAATCAATCTCCGTGACTGAGCTGAAGCAACATAGTCGATTCGATTATCGCCTCGCTCTCATTCCTGTTCTGGCTTGTTTAGCAATTTGTTCTAAGCTCTACAGTGGGTCGGAGAATGACTGGGTCATCGTTGCAGCTTGTGCATCACTTCCACTGCTCGTCTGGTTGGTTCTCGCGCAAACTGAAAAACTGACGTATCTGGTGATTGCCCTTATTCCGCTTTCAGTACCACTGAAGTTTGGAAATGCATCGGTTGGTTTTCCGAGCGAAGGTTTCATTGCGATGTTAGTTGCTTTCATTTTGCTTAACGGAGCTATCAAGCCATTCATTTCGCGTGACATAATCCGGCACCCACTGGTGGTTCTTTTACTTACCGAAATTGCATGGATGGCCCTCTGCGGAATTCTCAGCGATCAACCATTGGTGAGCCTCAAACGTGTGTTTATGCGCGTGCTTTTCGTTCAACTCTTCGTGATATATGGTGCGCACATTCTGAATAAAAACAATGGACGTTATCATTTATTGTTTTTGCTCTATTCCGTTGGAATGATTTGGCCTGTGATTCACTCATTCCTGTTTCATCAGAATTTCAATTTCACACAATCTACCGCCTACAGAATGTGTGCCCCGTTCTTTGTAGATCATACGATTTACGGAGCTTGCATAGCATTCGTTTTACCCATGTTACTAATCCTGACATTCGCCAATGAAAAAATTCGCTTGCGTGGCATTTTGCACTTCGGTGTCATCTTTCTGACATTACTGCTCATTGGGGCGGAAGTGCTGTCTTTCTCCCGTGCTGCCTGGGTGAGCCTGATTGTTGCTGCGGTGTTTGGAGTAATACTAATGTTTCGCGTAAGGCTTCGAAGTATTCTTATTTTTCTCGCATTAAGTGGTATCGTAGTCGGCATTTACAGCGATCAGATTTATCAAGGCATCAGCAAGAACGAAGCAATCAGCAACAAAGGAGACATTGGCGATCACTTACTTTCTGCAACCAACGTTCAGTCTGATGCATCAAACACAGAACGCATCAATCGCTGGATGTGTGCATGGAAAATGGCATTGGATAAACCCATTACCGGATACGGACCTGGTATGTATCAGTTCGAATACGGAAAATATCAGGAGCGTATTCACATGACACGCATTAGTACGTTCTCCGGCAATCGTGGCCATGCGCATTCCGAATATTTCACACAGCTTTCAGAAACAGGATTCCCTGGAGCGATTCTTTTTTTGGTTCTGGTTTTCAGCGTGATTGGTTACGGAATGAAAGTTATTTACACTGAACAAGATGCTCGTTATAAATGGCTGCTCTATGGCGTCGTATTGGGCATGATTACTTTCTACGTACATGGGATTTTCAACGCCTTCCTCGATGCCGATAAAATGGCAGTTCTTGTTTTCGGAAGCATTGCAGCAATCGTAGCGGCGGATATTCGTCAAAGAAAACAGCTCGCTAACTAGGAAATTGGTGTAAATCAGCCCTCTTACGAGCGGGGCGATTTTGTACTTTTGTACCCTAAAATTTCCTGCAGTGAATCCTTCAAAACTCGTCTTCGACAACATCATCGGTACAATCGGGAATACCCCGCTAGTCCGCCTCAATAATATCACGAAAGAGATCAACGCGAAAGTTTACGCGAAAGTGGAAACGTTCAATCCCGGCAACTCTATCAAAGATCGTATGGCGATCAAAATGATAGAAGATGCAGAGAAAGACGGGCGCTTAAAACCAGGCGGAACAATCATCGAAGGAACTTCAGGCAATACCGGAATGGGACTTGCGATTGGCGCAATTATCAAAGGTTACAAATGTATTTTCACTACTACCGACAAACAGTCGAAAGAAAAAGTAGATGCGTTGCGTGCATTCGGTGCTGAAGTAATTGTTTGTCCGACAAATGTTGATCCGGAAGATCCGCGTTCATACTATTCGGTTTCATCGCGATTGGAAAAAGATGTTCCGAATTCATGGAAACCGAATCAGTACGATAACCTTTCGAACTCGCAGGCGCACTATGAACAAACCGGTCCGGAACTCTGGGATCAGACAGAAGGGAAAATCACGCACCTTGTTGTGGGTGTTGGAACAGGCGGAACGATATGCGGAACAGGAAAATATCTGAAAGAGAAAAATCCTAACATCAAAATTCTTGGTGTCGATACCTACGGCTCGGTGTTTAAGAAATACAAAGAGACAGGGATTTTCGACAAGAATGAAATTTATCCATACATCACAGAAGGAATCGGAGAAGATTTTCTGCCGAAGAACGTTGACTTCAGTATTATCGACCACTTCGAAAAAGTGACGGATAAAGATGCTGCAGTAATGACTCGTCGCATTACAAAAGAAGAAGGCATCTTCGCCGGCAACTCGGCTGGTTCCGCTATGGCAGGATTGATTCAAATGAGCCAAATGTTCGGACCGAATGATGTCGTGGTTGTAATCTTCCACGATCACGGCACACGTTATCTCGGCAAAATGTTCAACGACGATTGGATGCTTGAAAAAGGTTTTCTGGATCGCAAAGGCATGACCGCGAAAGATATTGTGTCGACGAACAAGCAATCGAAACTTTTAAGCGTTGAGCAGACCGACTCCATTGAGAAAGCGGTACGTTTCATGCGTGACCACGATTTCTCTCAGTTACCGGTTACTTCCGGCGGACGTATCATTGGCTCTCTCAACGAACAAAGCGTATTCGAATCAATCGTTAGCGATCCGGATAAGAAAGCAGACAGTGTTGAATCAATCATGAAACCGGCTTTCCCGTTTGCTGATATAACCACGCCGCTGGAGTCGCTATCCGAAATGATTACTCCGGAGAATCCAGCAATTCTGGTGCGCGATTTCAAGACCGATAATACGTATATCATTACAAGACACGATATTATTAAGGCTTTGTGTTAGCAACAGGTTAAGTTGCTCTTCCTTTTAGTCTGAATAATCATCGGCCTGCTAACCGCTCGATTCCCCAAGTATTCGCTTATATTTGGATCAATGCCTTTCCGCATTGCCATACTACTTCTTTTTCTTGTTTCGCGTTTATCTGCGCAAATAAGTCCTGCAATTGATTCACTCGAAACATTGCTAGATGCTGAAAAAACAGAAGTACGTAAGATCGAATTATACAACCTGTTGGCCGCAGAATACAAAAGCATCGATCCGTATAAAACACGTGAATACG
Source organism: Flavobacteriales bacterium (assembly GCA_040377305.1). Taxonomy (GTDB): domain Bacteria; phylum Bacteroidota; class Bacteroidia; order Palsa-965; family Palsa-965. Next base: position 203,674 of record JBEIPA010000001.1, read on the forward strand.
CCAATACCGCTTACGAAATTGCATCCAGGCGAAACGACAAACGGGGACAGGCGGATGCGTTGCACAAGCGGGGAGTTAGTTACTACTACCTCGATTCATACGACACCGCTCTTAATTGTTATCGCCAGAGTTACCAGCTCGCAAAAGCGGCCGGCGACTCACTGTTAGTTGCCCAATCATATCTCGCAATTGGAAATGTATATCGCTTGCAGGGTTTGAATGATACCGCAGTGAGTTATTTATCGCGCGCACTGAAACTCTACGAAGCGGCAGGCGATCAGAAAAACATTGCTTTCTGCATGAGTACCATTGGCGATACGTACTTGTTTGCCGGTGAATTCGACAAAGCATTGAAGTATCACCTGGATGCATTGAAAATTGCCATTGCACTAAAGGATGAACACCGCGAAGCATTTTGTTACAGCAGTATTGGTAACAACTATCACATGCGCGGCAAATTTGATACGTCCATCGTTTATCACACGAAATCAATTGAAGTTGCTCAGCGTGTAAATGAAGAAAATATTATGGCTGGTAGTATGGGCGTTGTGGCCGATGCTTATGCAAATCTTTACAACTACCCCAAGGCAATTGAAACGTATCTGGCCGCACTCGACATCGCAGAAAAGAAACAGGACAAACACAACACGGCATTCATCTACGCTGGCATGAGCGACATTTATTCACGTCAAGGTGATTTTGTCAACGCGGAGAAATATCTCAACATGAGTATTACTCTTTCGTTGGAAATTGGCGACTTAAGCCGATCCTCGAATGGAGAATTGACGATGGCGCAACTGCTCATGGAGAAGGGTGATACAGCACAGGCGCGGCTATCGGCAGAAAAGGCACTGCAAACAGCAATCGACAACAACTATCCTATTCAGCAGGCGTGGGCATTGCGTTTAAAAGGCATCCTCAAAGAAAGAGAGAACAATCTGGATGTAGCAATTGATTACTACCGCAGTTCGCTCAAGTTATCTACCGAACTTCTGGATCAGAAAGAGCAGGCAGAAACGCACAAAGTATTGGCGAATGCACTTTACAAGACCGGAAAAAACGAAGAAGCAATTTCTGAAGCCTACATCGCATTTCTGCTGGCAGATACTATCGGTTCAACCGGACTTCGGATGGAGTCGGCAGATATATTAAGTAAAGCATACGAGAAGAAAGGTGATTTTCAAAATGCCCTTGTGTATTCACGCATCGTAAAAATGCTGAACGACTCACTGAATGATGCGGGCAATGCAAAACGTCAGGCGGAGCTATTTGCCGAATATGAAAATGAAAAAGACAAAGCAATACAGGATCAGCTGAATGCCGAGCAGGAAGCTAAATTTCAGCAGCAGAAAATTCTTACGATTGCGGCAAGTGTAGGTTTACTTCTTGTGATCGTGTTGGCAGTTTTCATTTTCCGGGGTTCTCAACAAAAGCAACGTGCGAATGAAATCATCTCCGAACAAAAGAAAATTGTAGAAGAAAAAAATCAGGAGATTACGGATAGTATTCATTACGCAAAGAACATTCAGCTGGCCATGCTTCCTGCAACGGAACTGATCGAAGAATTGTTCAATGAGCATTTCGTGTTCTTTCGTCCGCGCGATATTGTGAGTGGAGATTTCTATTGGGTTGGACAACGTAACGGAATGAAATACTTTGCTGTTGCAGATTGCACCGGTCATGGTGTTCCGGGTGGATTCATGAGCATGCTTGGAATTACTTTGCTCAATGAAATTCTGGACGAGAAGAACATTCTTACGCCGGAGAAAATGCTTAATGAGTTGCGGATGCTCGTCATTCAGTCATTAAACAAAGAACGAAAAGCCGGAACGCAATTTACCCGCGATGGAATGGATATCGCTCTGATTAGTTTGGATACCAATTCGAACAAGTTGTACTTCAGCGGAGCCAATAACGGTATTTACATTTTGCGTGGGCAGGAATTTCTGGAACTGGAACCAGACAAGCAACCAATTGGGGCATACGAAAATGAAAAACCATTTACGCTGAAAGAATTTGATGTTCAGCCGAACGACGTGATCATTGCTTACTCCGATGGATATCCGGATCAGTTTGGTGGAGCCAGAGGAAAAAAACTGATGTATCGTCAATTCAGGCAGATCATCGTGAATACAGTTGCTGTTCCAAACGATCGTCGCGTGGCATATCTCGATAACGAATTTGATCGATGGAAAGCAGGTCACGCGCAAATCGACGACGTGTGTGTGTTCGGAGTGAAAGTCTAGCCATGGAATTTCCATACACGTTCATTGATCAGATGAGGCATGAGGTAAAACTCAGTGCTCCTCCGAATCGTATTATCTCGCTTGTTCCTTCACAAACAGAATTACTTCACGACCTCGGTCTCGGGGAAGAAGTTGTTGGCATTACCAAATTCTGTATTCACCCCGAAGCGTGGTTCCGAAACAAGACGCGTGTTGGTGGCACGAAACAATATCACCTCGATAAAATTGCATTGTTGAAGCCGGATCTCATCATCGGCAACAAGGAAGAGAATGATGAAGAGCAGATTCGTCGGCTTCAGAAAGACTTTCCAGTTTGGATGAGCGACATTCACAATCTGGGTGAAGCCCTGGAAATGATTCGTCACATCGGCGTACTTACTACCCGACAGGAAAAGGCTGAATGGATTGCGCACACTGTCAAGTCGGAATTTGATTTGCTCGAACAGAAAATGTCGGGCATGCGATCACTGAATGTTGCATATCTCATCTGGCGAAATCCATACATGGGAGCAGGTCCCGACACATTTATCGATTCCATGCTTCAGCGGCTGCGCATGAATAATGTTCTGACGTCAGGTCGCTATCCGGAAACCACGATTGACGAACTGAAAGAACTTTCTCCGGAAGTAGTGCTGTTGTCGTCAGAGCCCTATCCGTTCAAAGAACAGCATGTGCACGAGATACAAGCTGCTATCCCCGGTGCAATCGTAGTGCTCGTCGATGGGGAAATGTTTTCCTGGTATGGTTCACGTTTGTTAAAAGCCCCTTCGTATTTCCTGAATGTTATTTCCCGGATTCACGAGGCAACCCGGTAGAGAAACGTACGTCTTTCGCTGCTGTTTTAACAATTCCTAATTCTTAATTGTACATCGGAAGCTCGCTTGTGAGGAGCTAGTCGAAGGATCGAATTCGTATCTTTATCCTGATGTTGAGAATTCCGCTAGCTCTCATTTTTCTACTCTCATTTTCACTTTCTGCATGGTGCCAACCGGAACCTGTAAGAAAAGAAAAAGTGGGCGTTGTTTTGAGCGGCGGGGGCGCAAGCGGATTGGCACACATTGGCGTTCTGCGTTGTCTCGAAGAGAATGGTATTCCTATTGACTACATCTGTGGAACATCGATGGGTGCATTGATCGGTTCACTGTATTGTCAGGGTTACACTCCCGACGAAATTCAGGAACTAATCGTGTCCGATGAATTCAACAGCTGGGCTAACGGAATCATCGAACCACAATACGTTTATTACTTCAAGAAAAAAGAAGACAACGCATCGTGGATCACTTTCAAAATTTCTCCGGATACAACGTTAAGTACTAGTCTTCCAACGAATTTGATTTCTCCGTTGCCCATGGATTACGCGCTGATGGAGAGAACCGCTGGTGCATCTGCTGCATGCGGATATAATTTCGACAGTCTATTCTGCCCCTTCCGCTGCGTTGCTTCTGATGTTGCGAAAAAAGAATCCGTTGTTTTCCGTTCCGGCGATTTAGGTCAGGCGGTTCGCGCCTCAATGTCCTATCCGTTTTATCTGAAACCGATTCGTGTAAACGGCGCCCTGTTGTTCGATGGCGGATTGTACAACAACTTTCCAAGCAATGTGATGTACCAGGACTTCTTTCCGGATTTCATCATCGGAAGTAATGTGGCTTCAGAATTTCCAGATCCGGATGAAGACAATCTTTTTTCTCAGGTTAGAGCAATGCTTACGAGCCCGACAGATTTCGAGCCGGTGTGTGAGAACGGTGTTATCATTGAACCCGATGCAGATTGGGCTGGGCTGTTCGACTTCGATCAGGCACAACGCTTGATTGACAGTGGATACGCAGCATGTAAACGAAAACTGGAAACCATTTGCGTTAACTTACAACACCGCGCCGATTCAGCCGATCTTGCTGCACGTCGCGCTGCTTTCAGAGCCAAGCAACCTCCGTTGGTATTCGACAACATCGAAATCGAAGGTCCGGGAATTAAAAAAGCGCAGGAGACGTACGTTCGCAAAATGCTTCGACATAACGAACGTTACGTGCCTAACAGCAAGTTGAAGACTGGATATTTTCGTCTCGCTGCGGATGATCAAATACAATCCATCTATCCGCTTGCACGCTACAACACTTCCACAGGTTATTACGATTTGCGTTTGACGATCAGGAAAGAGAAAAATCTCTTCACGCAATTCGGCGGCAACTTTTCGAACCGACCCATAAACATGGGCTTCATTGGTATGCAATATAATTTCTTTGGTAATCCATCAGTGAGCATTAATGCAAATGGTTACTTCGGAAAACTGTATAGTGGTGCAATGGTAAAAGCGCGTTTCGATTTTCCGACGCGACTTCCGTTTTACATTGAACCATCATTCACCTGGAACCGTTTCGATTTCTATAAGAGTACACCAACTTATTTTATTGACACCAAGCCGCCGTTCCTTGTGCACATTGATCGTATGGGTGAAATCTGTTTTGGAATGCCAATCAAGCGAAAGTCGCGACTCGTAGTTGGTTCTGGTGGTGGTTTCACCCGCTTCCTCTATTATCAGACTGATGCGTTTATATCCAGCGACACTTCCGACAGAACCGATCTCAATTATGTTTCGACCTATCTCCTGTTCGAACGCAATACACTCAACCGAAAACAATACGCGAGTGCAGGAACACACCTTGCATTCTGCGCGCGTTTTGTGCAGGCAGAAGAATTCTATGTGCCGGGAACAACTTCTCCTTTCATCGACGCATATCGTGCAATTCACAACTGGGTGCAGTTCAAAGCTTCTTACGACACGTACTTCAAGGAGAAAGGCAAATGGAGACTCGGATTCCTGGGGGAAGTGGTGTACTCGTTCCAGCCATTCCTCAGTAACTATACCGCAAGTATTCTTTGTACGCCGGGGTTTCAGCCGACGCCCGACAGCAAAACACTATTCATTCCCACTTTACATGCTCACCAATATGGAGCAGCAGGATTGAAAAGCATATTCGTGATCTGGAAAAACGTCGATTGGCGGTTGGAGGGTTATGTTTTTGCTCCATATCAGGCGCTACGCGAAAAATCGGACCACACCGTTGAATATGCAGCACCACTTGCAATCGCAGACATGACCTACATCGGCATGACAGGACTTGTATGGCATTCTCCGCTCGGTCCGGTGAGTGCAAGCGTTAACTACTACAGCAGTCGTGAGGAACCACTCAGCTTCCTGATTCACTTCGGGTATATTATCTTCAATAAGAAAGCGCTGGAATAAAATGTATTCTCACCGGGCAATGAACGTCGGGAAATGCGAACTGATAATCCTACAGAATTTCTCTGATCGGTAACGTTCGGATTCGATCAGAAAAAAAGCTCCGTGAAAATTGAAATTACCAACGCAGCAATCAACGCACAGATCACGAACACAATAGTCAGCAAGCCAATGCCAGCAGCTGCAATGCCTTTGTTCTTCACAACTGTTTCATCTTTCGGCTGCTTAACTACAGGCTCGCGCGGATAGAGAAACGAAGCGAGCATGATGCAGAGAATACAACAGACAAATGCACCAACGATAAACACTCCAACTGGTGGTGCCGTTCCTTTGATGAACAAACCGGCCATTGCAACAAGAAAAAAAATTGCACCAGCTACACCGGCACCAACCGCCTGATTCTTGTCTTTCTTGATTGGTGCAGGTGACTTTGATTTTTCTGAATGTACCAGAACTTCTTCCGGTGTTTCCTGTTCGCTCTTCCCTGCAACAACATTCGGCAAGGCGCGATCTGCAGTCAGAGAAAGTTCATCTTGCTCCTTCGCGATTACTACTGTTGACGTCGTATCCGAGACGCGCAGAATTCGCGTTAGTAATGTCTGCGCTGCTGTGGGTTCATGTACCGAAGCAACTTCCGATTTCTCAGGTACATTTCGATTCCGGTCAACGTAAAATCCATCACGGTAATGTCGTTTCTCAATAGTGCAGGAAGTTAATCCCACAATGAGCAGTAGAACAATTCCGAAAATGAATTTCCCTCTCATGCGGTAAATTTTACTCCTGCCTTACTACTGTAGTCTGTCGTCACTTACGCCATTCCCTTCGTGTTCCCGAAGTTCATCGGAAATGCACTCGAGAATTCTGTGTCATTGATCGGACCATTCGCACTTTCAAAGCGTGTGATGTTTTCTTTCAACGCCTTCATCAAACGCTTTGCATGCTGTGGTGTAAGTATGATGCGCGACTTCACGCGTGCTTTGGGTACGCCCGGCATTACCTGGATGAAATCAAGTATGAACTCAGAATTTGAGTGAGTGATAATTGCGAGATTGGAATAAGTTCCGCCTGCAACGTCTTCTCCGAGCTCAATATTCATTTGCTGTTGTTGCGGTTGTTCTTCGTTTGCCATGTTAGTGCTTTTTAGTGTCCCGAAGATAGTGAAACAGTAGGCAGTAGTGCAGTAGTGCAGTAGTGCGGTAGGCAGTCAAAAAAGTGGAGAATGGGAATTAACTGGTAAATCGCTGAAATTCAATGCGATTATCCGTTTACAAACGTTTACAATCACTTACAACCGACTACAAATGTTTATTACCCGACTATTCAATTGCCACTGAAATAGGTTTGCGGAAAAATCAAACTCTATGGCACAAATTAAAGGTTACCGCTCGCTTATTGCTTATCAGAAGTCATTCGCAATGGGAACAGCAATTTTTAAACTGACTGAAAATTTTCCAAAGGATGAGCAATTTGAACTCACCAGTCAAATCCGCAGATCGTCACGTTCTGTGGGAGCTAATCTTGTAGAAGGCTACCGCAAGCGCAAGTATCCCAAAATGTTTCTTAATAAATTAAATACCTCTGACGGCGAATGTTCCGAAACAATTTACTGGTTGGAAGTAGCGCTTGCATGTGAATACATTTCCCAAACAGAATTCGAAAAGTATGAATCAATCCTGGATGAAGTCGGAGCTTTACTCGGATCGATGATCAAAGCACCAGAGAAGTTCGCTCCTCGCTCGTAAACTTATCCTGACTGCCAACTGCGCTACGGCACTACTGCCTACTGCACTACTTCCTTACTGCCTACTGAACAGGAGGAATCCGACGGCAGCGTGCGGTCCTCCTTGGTTTGTTCACAATAATTGTCGGTGAAAAAGTACTATCCTCCCGGGATGTTTTCCCCCTCTGAGTGATATTCCGGTATTGGGTTACCGATTAAGATGGCAGACCATCACAATATCAGAGACCCGGGCGGATAGCAATACAAATGTAAATTCACCTTTTTTGCCAGTCAACCCGTATTACTACGGGATTTTTACCCCCGTATTTATACGGTATTTCACCCCCGTATTTCTACGGTATTCCGCTGTTAACCTACTGATAAAGAAGGCATTCTGCGATTCACATAAAATGGGGATACACCATTCTACGTAAAGGCACGATTGTCGTACTTTCCTCGCTACAACCAAAAACAATCGTATGAAATTCAGAGTCAACCACACAATCTCCAACCCACAAGAGTTCTGGGGACGCGCACAAAAGGCATTGCCGAATCTTCCTGAAGGAATTAAGATTCATGTTGTGCTGCCAAACGAAACAATGGATACAGCAACTTGTGTTTGGGAAGCTGCGGATCTTGCAACAATCACTGCGTTCCTTGAAGGAGCAACCGGAGATGTAAGCAAGAATGATTACATGATAATCAACGAAGCGAATGCGATGGGTGTTTAACCCGATACTACAAGAAAGGCTTCCGTCTCTGTGAATAGTTGAGTGGTGATTCGATGTTACTCCTGCTCTTCTCCGGCGACGTGAAGCCTTTATCTTGCAAACTACTTTTTACGTTTGAAATTTCCCGGTTTGTTCCTCGGCTTATTTCCGTCGAATTTGCCCTTCGGCTTATCACTTCCCGCCTTACCGGGCTTATGACCTCCAGGTTTTCCCTTTCCGGATGCACTTCCTTTCGGCTTGCCACTCCACTTGCGGGATTGTGTAACCACCTTCTTCTCCTTACCTGCACTCTCTTCCGATTTTTCAATCGATTTGAAAATTCCGCGCATCTCATCCGGAGTAAGATCACGCCAGTCACCTTGTGGTAATCCTTTCAAAGTAATGTTCATGATACGCACGCGCTCGAGCTTCACAACTTCGTAACCGAAATACTCGCACATGCGACGAATCTGCCGGTTCAATCCTTGTACAAGTATGATTCGAAAAATATTAGGTGTCTCTTTTTTGATCACACATTTCTTCGTGCGTTGACCAAGAATCGGCACACCCGCACCCATGCCGCTGATGAAATCGTCCGTGATCGGCTTGTTGACCGTTACCACATATTCTTTCTCGTGATTATTCGAAGCACGGAGAATCTTATTCACGATATCACCATCGCTCGTGAGGAAAATTAATCCCTGTGAATCTTTGTCTAGTCGTCCAATCGGAAAAACGCGACGACTGTGATTAACGAAGTCAATGATGTTCGTGCGATCTCCTAATTCAGTTGTACTCGTCACACCCGGCGGCTTATTCAGTACAATGTAAATCTGCTGAGACTTCTCCATCGGCTCCAGCGCATTTCCATTGACGTGCACCACATCACCGGGATTAACCTGGTCGCCAATTTTCGCACGCTTGCCGTTGATCTTGACGTTGCCTTGTTCAATGAATCGATCAGCTTCGCGACGGGAGCAAACTCCAGATTCAGCAATAAACTTATTAAGACGAACTGCTTGTGACATCATTGCAAAGATACTTCAAACAAAAAGTCCCGACAGCAATGCTATCGGGACTTTTATGCATTGGAATGCAATTTATTTCTTCGGTGTTCCTGATGCCATTTGCACAGCAGCATAAAGGTCCACTACTCCACCTGTTCTGCTGAGTGTTTCGAACTTCCCTGTAATTGCTTTCTTGGCTTCACCTTTCTTGTTGAATTTGAATTGACCCGGGATGTTGACTTTCTTCTTGGACAACGACTTGTCGGATGAAGTTTCAACAATTCGCTTAATGTCTACTGCAGAAAGATTCGGGAAATATGTTTTCAATACCGCACATACTCCTGCAGTCACAGGCGATGCCATTGAAGTTCCGCTAGCGTTTGCATAACCGTTCTCAGGTTTAGTTGAGTAAATATCAACGCCAGGTGCAAACACATCTACATTGTTCTTACCGTAGTTAGAAAACGGAGCAGGTGAATCTTTTCCAGTTCTCCAGTTGAGTGCACCAACTTCAATCCAGTTGGTTGCAACTCCACCATCCAGATATCTTGGATTCGGGAAGTTGTTCGTTTTGTCGTTATTCTTCGCATCATTTCCAGCAGCGTGAACAAGTAATACACCTTTGCTCTCTGCATATTTAACCGCTTTGTCAACGATTGCTTTGTTGTAACCGTAAGATTTTCCAAAACTCATGTTGATGATCTTCGCACCATTGTCAACGGCATAAATAATTCCGTTCGCAACATCCTTATCGCGCTCGTCACCATCCGGAACTACGCGAATGCCCATGATCTTCACTGCATTTGAAACGCCATCAATTCCAAGGTTGTTCCCGCGCTGCGCTGCAATGATTCCTGCAACGTGCGTTCCGTGGAATGCATCTGGTCCTTTGATGTCGGCATTGCCGTAATACTTCTCTTCCTGGTTTTCGTAGTCATCACCCACAATACTGCGTGGATCATAATCAGTGTTCAAATGATAATCAAGCATGCTGTTGTAAGCTTTTACGCCCTCTGCGATCTCAGCATTAAGTGAAGTCCACTCTTCCGCCGATCTTACAACCAATGTCTTCAGCAACAAGTGATACTTGCTGTACATCGGACTCGCGTTGTGATTCTTGAAATCATCGTACGTCACCGTGTCTTTTCCGGTTCTTGATTTGATTTCATCTTTGAAACCGTCGTTCATTTTCTGGAAACCTACGATATCATCAAGCGTTTTCTTTACTTCATCGTACTTCGCGTTGTAGTCTGTCTGTACAATGATGTAACGTGAAAATTCTGCTGTATCACTTGCAGGAAGATCCTCACGCGTTTTACCCTTGAATTTTTTCTTCATACGACGATACTCGCGCGTAAGCTCCAGATTATCGTGCTCCACATTTTCTCCGTTCGCACCACCGATGAAATTCCATCCGTAAATGTCATCTATGTAACCGTTTTTGTCATCATCGATTTTGTTCGCAGGAATTTCGCCCGGGTTGTGCCACATCACGTTCTTGAGATCTTCGTGATTGTAGTCAACGCCACCGTCAATTACGGCAACAATAATTGTATCGGGAGTTTTTCCGTTCAACAGATCATTGTAAGTCTTCTCAGTTCCAACACCGCGTGTTCCGTTGTCTTTGTAAGAAAGATTGAACCAGCTCTTTGGTGCTTCAGTAGGATCACCAGTCTGATAAAATGTTGCGCTTATAGCAAAAGCCGCAATGGGGATAATCAAAAGAAATTTCTTCATTGGAAATTTTTATTTACGTGTCAAAAGTAAGTATTTGAGAGGGAGAATAAACCCCAAAAATGGTGAAGATGACGGACGGTAGTGGTACCGGATGATCAGCGAAAATCAGTCGGGAACGGTCGGCTTTTACACCGAAATCCGTAGCTCAAGCTTCTTAAATCAGAATCAGAATTCCCACCACCGCGGTAATCAAAATCGTGGTCCAGAATGTGTAAATCTGAATACTCTCAACCGAGTTGAAGCGAGGAAAAAGCCTTTTCAGCATGCGTACAGGGGTGTGATAAATGTATTGCCGGTACAATTATAGGGCGATTTTGAGCCATATACCAGACAATTTCGATGAAGCACACAGCGAAACCCACGAAATTCATGCCGGACAAGACAAAGCAAAAAGTCCCTTCGGGCCGCAGCCTAAAGGGACTTTTTACCGTATCAAGTATCTGTTTATTCTTTGATAATCTCCCGTGCGATCACCATTTTCTGAATTTCTGAAGTTCCCTCGCCGATCGTACACAGCTTGGAATCGCGGTAAAACTTCTCTGCCGGGAAGTCTTTTGTGTATCCGTAACCACCGAAAATCTGAACACCTTCTGTAGCCACACGCACACAAACTTCAGATGCGTAATACTTCGCGAACGCCGATGCTTTGGTCACTTTCTCTCCACGATTCTTGAGATCTGCAGCCTTCATGGTCAAAAGCTCAGCAGCATCAATTTCCGTTGCCATATCAGCCAACTTGAAAGCAATTGCCTGGAAATGAGAAATTGGTTTGCCGAATTGCTGTCGCTCTTTCGAATACTGCAACGCGGCTTCGTATGCTCCGCGCGCAATTCCCAATGATACGGCTGCGATAGAAATACGTCCGCCATCAAGAACTTTCATCGCCTGAACAAATCCTTCACCAACTTTTCCGAGAATCTGGCTCTTATGTACACGGCAATCTGTAAACACCAACTCGGCTGTTTCAGATGCACGCATCCCAAGCTTATTCTCCTTCTTCCCTGGTGCAAATCCTTTCGTGCCCTTCTCAATAATGAAAGCGGTTGTAGAATTAGACGCACCCTTTTCTCCGGTACGTACAATCACAACTGCAACATCACCGGAAATCGCGTGGGTGATAAAATTCTTTGATCCGTTGATAATGTAATCATCTCCGTCAGGCACTGCTGTGGTTAACATTCCACCAGCATCTGAACCTGTATTCTGTTCCGTGAGCCCCAGGCGCCAATCCACTCACCAGTAGCAAGCTTCGGCAAATATTTTTTCTTCTGCTCTTCGTTTCCGAATGCAAGAATGTGACCTGTACAAAGGGAATTGTGTGCAGCTACTGACAGGCAAATTGATCCGCAGATCTTACCGATTTCAGTCAGCGCAGTTACGTATTCGAAATATCCGAAACCCGCTCCACCGTACTCCGGCGGAACCAGAACTCCAAGCAACCCAAGATCGCCGAGCTTCTTCATCACCTCCACAGGAAACTCTTGCGATTCATCCCACTCCATCAATTTCGGACGAATATGTTCTGCGCCGAATTTGCGGATCATTTCAGCAATCATTACTTGATTCTCATTCTGTTTGAACTCCATAGGGAAAAGTGTGTTTTTCGGAGGTCAAAAATAACAGAAAAAAGGGATGAGGAATCGGTAATACCGGATGAGTGACAAGAAAAAGGATTAATCTCTCAACAAACTCACAATTTCATTGGAATAAGCGGTCAGCACTTCGCGCCCCTTGAGAAAATCCAACTCAACTACAAACGAAAACGCCGCAACAGTTCCACCTTGAAGCTCCACAAGCTTAGCAGCAGCAACAGCCGTTCCTCCTGTTGCAAGAAGATCGTCGTGAATCATTACGTTCCAGCCTGCTTTCACCGCATCCTCATGCATTTCAATGCGCGCGGTTCCGTATTCCAAAGCGTAATCAATTCCAACAGTTTTCCAAGGAAGCTTTCCTGATTTACGTATCGGAATAAATGGAACGCCCATTTTCAAGGCCAACGCATAGCCAAACAGAAATCCACGGCTTTCAATTCCGGCAATCGCATCAATCTTTTTGTTTAAGAAATGATTTGCGAATTCATCAACAATTGCAACACCGATTTTGGCATCGTGCAAAAGCGGAGTTACGTCTTTGAACATAATTCCTTTCTTCGGGAAGTCGGGAACGAGGCGAATTGCGTTGCGAATGAGATCCATTAAAGCGTGAGGTAAGGAGAAAGTTTATCGTAGAGATCTTGCGTAATCAATTTACACTGCATGATATCGCTGAGCTGCTTAAAATTGCCGTGTTGTTTTCTGTAGTTCACCAATGCGCCAGCCACCGTTGGTGTGAAATAAGGATGTTTCTTCAGTTCCGAAACTGTGGCTGTGTTTACACTCAACTTTGTGACGTACGACGGATCACACGTGAATGAAGACTCTATCTCCGTGTACTTCGTCTGATCAATTCCATAAACTTCCATTAACTGTTCTTTGGAATGAAATCCTCCAAGTCGAAAACGATAATCCACAATTCGTTTTGCAACAGATGGCCAGATTCCCCACACCTTGACTAGCTCGGTCGTATCAGCCGTATTCAACTCCATGATAACTTTTGGCTTTTCCTTCTTCACGAAAGTGTTAGAGCTGTCGCGCGGAATCACAATGTATTGCTCCAACTCATTGTATTTCTCCGGTGAAATCACGTAGAGCTTCTTTACATCATCTTTCGATTTGAAGTTTCCACCCTTCGCTTCAAAATTTTTCACCGACTGCGCTTGCTTCGGAGTAAGTCCGAGACGTACCCAATCACTTTCGGCAAGTCCGTTCGGATTAAACAGAAACAATTCATTCTGCTGATACACTGATCGCTGACCAGCCATGAAAGCAACCTCCACCTCCACTTTCTCGGCAAACACTTTCACAGCCTCACCTTCTTCGGCCTTATTCAGTTGCTCGTAATATTCAGCCGGAATTTCAGTCGGTACAGATGCTGGCTCAAACAAAGCGGGCTTCAAAACGAGATAGGCAATTACACCCACCAGCAAAAAGCACAACACGCCAATGCCGTTCCGCTCTTGCTTTGTAAATGAGAATAATTCCTTCCAGTTTTTCATTACTGCTGAATGGCTTTCTTGTCGATTACGTTTTTCAGGAAGTAATAAATCGGAACACCGAGTCCGACAAGAATTAATCCTGCAACGGAGTTTCGCGTATCCATGAATATCAAGTCAATGCAAATCGCAGATGCAACAATGATGTACAACGCAGGCACAATCGGGTAACCGAGCGCTTTATAAGGTCGTGGTGCATCGGGCTCTTTCTTTCTCAGCACAAACAATCCTGCGATGGTCACACAATAGAAAATCAGTGACGCGAACGTTGCATACGAAAGCAGATCTCCATACTTGCCGGAGAAGCACAAAGCACACGCCCATATTGCTTGTATCCATAACGCAAATGCCGGCACACCGTTTTCGTTGAGCTTACCAGCGCGTGGAAAAAACAATCCGTCTTTCGACATTGCGTAAAACAATCTTCCGCCCGCGAGAATAATTCCGTTGTTGCAACCGAATGTTGAAACCATGATGAGGACAGCCATCATTATAGAAGCAGATGATCCGAAAATCATATACGCAGCGGAAGAACCTATACGATCATTTTCTGCATGTTGAATTCCCTGCGTGACAATATCATTTCTCGTGATTTCTGCACCCGGCAATATATTCACAGGATCGCCTTCGAGTGGGAGCAAAGAGAGATAAGCAAGATTGGCAAGCAGGTATAATACGGTTACAATTGCAGTTCCCAGAATGAGGCTTCGTGGAATATTTTTCGCCGGTTCTTTAATTTCTCCTGCGATGAATGTCACGTTATTCCATGCGTCGCTGGAGAAAAGTGAATTGATCATCGTGAAACCAAGCACCATCATCAGACCGATTCCTGCTAATGGAGAATTGGTGGTGGTGCCGTCATCCGCAACTTCTGTGCGCGAAGCAGTCCACGAATCAGTAAAATTAAGATCGAGTACATCCGTGCTGAATCCTACATACAATCCCAGTACAATCAACGCCAGAAGTGCCAGCAATTTCGCAGAAGTAAAAATCTTCGCTACCCACGCTCCTCCTTCTACTCCACGTGTGTTCCACATGGTCAGCAAAAGGATCAACCCGACGGCAACAAGATGTGCTCTGGTAATTTTCAACCAACCCGCTTCAACGATGATATGTTTCGAACTGAGTGCAGGAATTAATTCCGAAGTATAATTCGCGAACGCAATAGCTACTGCCGCAATCACTCCGGTCTGAATTACACTGAATACTGTCCATCCGTACAGAAACGCAGTCAACCTTCCGAATGCGCGACGAATGTAAACGTATTGCCCTCCCGCTTCCGGCATCATGCCTGCGAGCTCTCCGTAACTCAACGCCGCTGCGAGTGTAATTACTCCGCTGATGATCCACGCAAGCATGAGCCATCCTGCAGAGCCAACGTCGCGCGACATTTGCGCACTCACGAGAAATATTCCGGAACCAATCATGGAACCCGCAACAATCGAAGTGGCGTCAATTAATCCTAAACGTTGTTTGAATCCAGACATAAAAAAGGGCGGGAGTTACCCGCCCGATATAAGAAGCTTAAATTAATTGCCTTTGTTGAGCTTGCTGTTCTTCTTTCCGTAGAGGAAATAAATAACAAGACCAGCTGCCATCCAATAACCTGCGACTTTCAGTGTTTGTACATCAAGTGCCACAATCATCATAAGGCAGATCGCCGCACCAAGAATCGAAACAACAGGTGCCATGGGTGTACGGAAAGGACGTTCCATGTCTGGTTTCTTCACACGAAGAACCCAGATGCCGATGCAAACAAGTACGAATGCGAACAGTGTTCCGAACGATGTAAGATCGCCTGCGACACTTCCCGGTACAAAAGCAGCGAACAACCCAACCATTACGAAAAGGATCATGTTTGCTTTGTAAGGTGTTTTGTATTTCGGATGCAGTTCACCGAATGCTTTTGGAATCAAACCATCTGTACTCATGTTGTAGAATACACGGCTCTGACCCATCAACATCACCAGAATTACAGAAGAGAATCCTGCGAGAATTGCAATCGTCACAGCTGTGCCCAACCACGCATAACCAGTCATGTACGTGTTAATCGCATAAGCTACTGATGCTTCTTTACCTGCAGTTGCAAATTCCTGATAAGGAGCAACGCCTGTCAATACGTGTCCGAAGAGAATGTAAAGTACAGTACACACAGCAAGTGATCCAAGAATTCCGATCGGCATATCGCGCTTCGGATTTTTCGCTTCCTGCGCAGCTGTACTTACCGCATCAAAACCAATGAAGGCGAAGAACACAATTGCTGCTCCTCCAAGTACACCGCCCCAGCCATGTTTGAATACACCTTCGTGTCCAGCAACGCCTTCCGGAATCAGATACGGCGTGTGGTTTTCAGAATTAATGAAGCCCCAACCGATTGCGATGAACACAAGAACGATTGCAACTTTGATGAAAACGATAATACCATTCACAATCGCCGACTCCTGAGTTCCTTTGATCAGAAGCAACGTGAGTAAGAAAAGAATTACAAGTGCAGGTGCGTTCATCATTCCGCTTGTCTGATTAACTGTTCCCTGAAGAGCTGCTGGCAAATGCGTGAACTGATCTTCAGAAAGAAGAAGGACCCCATCTTTTACACCTTTTACAGTTTCAGGCAATGCGGTATTGATTGCAGTTATAGCATCGCCGCTTACTTTATATAAAGTTTCAAAAGGAGAGTGACACCATTCATACGGTATGCCGCCGCCTAAGAGATTATTCAGATATTCACTCCACGCAATTGAGACAGTCGCTGCACCCAGTGCGTATTCCATAATCAAAGCCCAACCGATAATCCATGCAACGAGCTCACCCATGGTAACGTATGTATATGCATACGCGCTACCGGAAATCGGCATCATCGCAGCAAACTCCGCATAACACAGGCCCGCAAAAGCACAACCAATAGCAGCAACAATGAATGACAACGTTACACCTGAACCCGCAGCTTCCGAAGCTGCAGCAGCAGTTCGAACGAAAAGTCCGGCCCCAATAATAGCACCGATACCCAATGCAACCAGGCTCCATGCCGTTAACGTGCGTTTCATTCCCTTCTCGTTGTCAGCAGCCTGCGCGAGCATGACTTCAATAGATTTCTTCCTGAATAAGCTCATAGATTTTATCTCGTTTTGTGAAAAGTAAGAATCACCAAATATAACAAAACCGACATACCGGAATTCCGTAATTTGCGGTCAATTATGATGATTCTGCTGGTTTTTATCATTGGATATATTGCGATCACTTTGGAGCATCCGTTGAGGATGAATAAGGCTGCAACTGCTTTATTAACAGGTGCTCTCTGCTGGACGATTTACTGCATCGGCGACACAAGTCATTCCGCCGCTGAATCGCTCACGCATCATATTTCCGACATTGCCGGTATTCTCTTCTTTCTTCTTGGAGCGATGACAATTGTTGAACTCATCGACGCGCATGAAGGATTTGAAATCATTACAACCAGAATCACCACATTATCCAGACGCCGCCTGCTCATTATAGTTGCTATTGTCTCGTTCGTTTTATCAGCCTTACTGGATAATCTTACGACTTCAATCGTCATGGTTTCACTGGTGAGAAAATTGGTTCGCGACGAAAAGGACAGGTGGCTTTTTGCGGGCGTTCTCATCATCGCAGCGAATGCTGGAGGTGCGTGGTCGCCAATCGGCGATGTAACTACAACCATGTTATGGGTGGGCAACCAGATTTCCAGTATCGCGATTATGAAAAGTCTGATACTGCCCTCACTTGTTTGTCTGGCAGTTCCACTGGTGATCATGGCGTGGAGAATGAAGGGTAAGTTCGAACGACCTGAATCATTAAATGAGGCGAAAACAATTCCCGCATCACCCGGTGATCGGTATATCGTATTCTTTACAGGAGTTCTTGTGTTGTTTATGGTACCGGTATTCAAAGCCGTAACCGGTTTACCGCCGTTCATGGGCATACTCTTCGGAGTTGGTATACTTTGGTTAGTTACCGAAATCATTCACAAGAAAAAGAATGACGATCATAGAAACGTGTTGTCTGTCGCAGGTGCATTACAGCGGATTGATACTCCTAGCATCTTGTTCTTCCTGGGAATTCTTCTCTCGATTAGCGCACTTGATTCAGCCGGATTTCTCACCACACTTTCCGGATGGATGGATGCGAAATTCGAAAGCACAAATACAATCAACATCATGATTGGTCTAGCCTCTGCAGTGGTTGATAACGTACCATTAGTTGCCGCCGCCCAGGGAATGTATCCCTTAACGAACGACCCACTTGCATTGGAACAAGTCCGTGCGTTTTCAACCGATCATACGTTCTGGCACTTTCTTGCTTACTGCGCGGGCACCGGTGGAAGTATCTTAATCATCGGCTCTGCAGCTGGCGTTGCAGTAATGGGTATAGAGAAAATCAGTTTCTTCTGGTACCTGAAAAAAATCTCGCTGCCTGCACTTGCCGGATACTTAGCCGGCGCTATGGTTTACATTGCAATGAATTGACATGGCTAAGAAGCATCAGTTCAATGTTGGTGAATACATCGAAGCAATTGAAGGTGAATTCTCACGACACGCAAATCCAAAACGTGCTGCCGGATCAAAAGCCTACGTTCGTGAGCAATTTGAATTTTACGGATTAACAGCACCTGAACGTCGCGAAGTACAGAAGGTGTTTCACGAAGATGTAGCACTTCCTCCATTCGAATATATTCCGGAAATCACCAAACTTCTTTGGAATAAACCGCAACGCGAATTGCAATACTTCGCCATGGAATTGTACGGGAAGTACAAGAAGCAGTTCACCAAAAAAGATGTTCCGGTTTTCGAGTACATGATTCAAAATAAAAGCTGGTGGGAAACGGTAGATTTCATTTCACCGAAACTCATTGCCGCTTTACACCTCAAACATCCGGAACTGCAGGAAGAAAACTGCAAACGGTGGATGAAGTCAAATCACCTGTGGCTCATGCGGGCTGCGATCATTCATCAGCTCCTTTACAAAACAAAGACCAATGAAAAATTGCTCTTCTCGTTGATTCTGCAGTGTGCTGATCATCCGGATTTTTTTATCCGCAAAGCGATAGGATGGTCGCTCCGACAATATGCGCGGACAAATCCAGCTTCGGTAAAATCATTCCTCAAGCGGCATAAGGAGCAACTCAGCCCGCTGAGTTACAAAGAAGCAACGAAACACCTGTAGCCCTATCTGTTCTTACATTCCTGATTCTTCTCAGGAGACAACCTCCACCTCTTATATTATCTTTACCACGTGTTCACCGGTAAACTCGTCAGGCAGATTGTCAAACCAATTTCTTTGTTGCTCGCAGTTGTTGCGATTGGCACCATCGGTTTCCTGCTTCTCGATCCACGGTACAATTTCACGGATGCTTTATACATGACTGTAACCACCATTGGTACAGTTGGCTTTCGTGAGGTTCACCAACCCTCGGTTGGCGCACAATATTTTATCATTTTCCTCATCGTGACTGGTTTTGGTACATTTGCTTATACGATCAGCAGTATTACATCGTACATACTAAGTGACGAATTCAGAAATTCCTATAGAACGAAGACCATCATGAAATCGATCAACAATA
The DNA here is from genome assembly GCA_040377305.1 of Flavobacteriales bacterium. Taxonomy (GTDB): domain Bacteria; phylum Bacteroidota; class Bacteroidia; order Palsa-965; family Palsa-965. Next base: position 223,001 of record JBEIPA010000001.1, read on the forward strand.
TTTCCGGTCACGTAATCATCTGCGGTTACGGAAGAAATGGTCGACAAGCAGCCCACGTATTGAAAATGCATGGTCGTCGATTTGTAGTTATTGAACAGAAAAAAGATGTGACCGATGAGCTTACACACAAACATTCGCACCTTGTGCTTAATGGTGACGCTACACAAGATGAAATATTGGAAAGTGCCGGCATAGACAGGGCGGCTGCCTTGATTTCTACATTGCCTACGGATGCTGACAATCTCTTCATCGTACTCACTGCACGTTCATTAAATCCGAAACTCACGATAATTTCAAGGGCATCAGATGACAGTTCCGATAAGAAATTGAAAAAAGCGGGTGCCAATAATGTGATCATGCCCGATAAAATCGGCGGCGCACACATGGCTTCTTTGGTTCTGAAACCGGATGTAATTGAATTTGTAGATCACATTACAGGTCAGGGTGGCCCGGATATAAATCTCGAGGAAATCACCTTCGAAAATCTTCCTGAACATTTACGAAACAAAACCATCCGCGATCTTGAAATCAGAAATAAGTCAGGTGCAAACATTGTTGGATTCAAAACTGCTCAAGGAGATTTTGTGATCAATCCGAATGCCGACACCCGACTTATTCCTGAAGGAAAATTATTCGTTCTCGGTACTCCGGAACAGATTGCATCACTCAAATCATTGCTCCAGTAAATTCACCTGATGAAAAACATACTGATTACAGGATCCAATGGTCTTCTCGGACAGAAGCTCGTCTACGCTCTACTGAAACGTAATCAGTCGGGTGTCAACTGGAATATCATTGCTACTGCACGTGGCGCAAACCGATTGAAAGTTCAGGATGGCTACACGTATGCAGAGATGAACATCGGCGATCGGAATTCGGTGCTCGCAACTCTTGCGAAGTTCATGCCGCATGTTGTGATTAATACGGCTGCAATGACAAACGTAGATGCATGTGAAACTGCGCGTGAAGAAGCCGAATTGCTAAATGCAACTTCCGTGAGTTTCATGACTGAAGCACTGACTGACTTGCAAAAGACAAATGCAAATTACAAGTGCCACTTCATTCACCTCTCCACCGATTTCATTTTCGATGGTGAAGATGGACCTTACGATGAAACGGCAATGCCGAATCCGCTTTCACATTATGCTGCAACAAAATTGCGCGGTGAAGTTTTCGCCATGCAGAAAGAAGTGAAGTGGTCAATTCTCCGTACCATCATTGTTTACGGTATTGCAGACGACATGAGCCGTTCGAATCTCGTTCTTTGGGCGAAAGGTGCGCTCGAGAAAAGACAGAAAATAAATGTTGTCGACGATCAATTCCGTTCACCAACACTCGCAGAAGACCTTGCAGAAGGTTGCATTATCTGTGCCGAACAAGGGGCAGAAGGAATTTTCAACATCAGCGGAGAAAAAACATACAGCATTCTCGAACTCGTGCACAAAATTGCCGACTACTGGAAACTCGATAAGTCGCTGGTGAATCCTGTTTCATCTGCAACAATCAATCAGCCTGCAAAACGTCCGCCACGCACGGGATTCATCATTGATAAAGCGAAAGAAGTTCTAGGTTACAAGCCGCATTCGTTTGAAGAAGGGCTGGCTGTGCTGGATGCGCAGTTGAAGGCGAGATAAGGGGAACGCGGATTTTTATGTCCGTTGTTTGCTACTGCCTCGCTCGGATGACTCTACTTAAACATCAAAATTCGTTATCGGATTTAATGAGATAAACTCAAACGTATCTCATAAGATCCAATTCACAGTCAAACTATCCACCACACTGATCCGAGCGTGACGCTAACACGTTCCGCAATTCAAAATCCGCGTTCCATTTTAACAAACTTAACGATCGTTAACTCGCGTCGCTTCATCAAGTGTTCTACTTTGCGCTCGTTCTTCGGCAAACAAGAACATAAAAACCTACATCATGAAATCCTGACGTTTACAGTCAGGATTCACGAATTCCGAAACCAAAAAATAGATACCAATGAGTAAACTCCTCTACACTCTACCAGCAGTGGTACTTGGCAGCGCCTTGTTCTCTTGCAAACCAGTACCCAGCGAAATTGCAGCAACACCAACGCGCGATTCAACCGGTGTAATCATTGGAAATCCATTCTCATACGGACTTTCCAACTACATGATATTTCCTGTTGGATGTAATTACAGTCCGAGTATTTACGAAGCGCCACAAATTGCTCAGGACTTCGTTACAATGAACGGTGCAGCCGGATGTTCGTTCACCGTTAACGTTGCAGATGCTAACGCGTATTGGGATTCGAATACACAGGCGGGCTACGAATACATTAATCCGTATTCACAGTTCTACGACATTAGAAATATTCTTTTCTATGACATGAAGTCAGGTGAAACACACCCGCTGACTAAAGACACTGTTCACATTCTCTCATTTGCAATTCATCACGATTACTATCGGCCGCAGATATTTTACCGTATTGTGAAAGAAGACATCAACAACGATAGAATGTACAATGAACTCGATCCCGTGATGTTGTACACTTCCAATCTACTTGGAGATAGTTTGGTGCAACTTACCCCTGATAACGAACAATATGCGGAGTACTTCTATTACGAGAACACGCAAACAATTCTCATCAAAACGAACATGAATCCGGATAATGATACTTCCTTCGCAACCGTGATGGAAACCAATTTCCGTGAAGTGCGTTTGAGCACTCCTGCTATGGGTAAAGAAATTTTCTCACAGGGATTGCGTGATTCCTTAAGGGTTAACTAGGCGCGATCCTGTTTAGTAGTAGCTGCGAGTGGCAACTCATGGCAAACCACGAACCTTTTTAACAGGCGGCTCGCGGTTTTTTCTATAAATTAGGGTATGCTTTCCAAACTGATATTGCCTTGTGCTTTAGCCATTACAGCGGCAACTATTTTCACTGTGAGTTCCTGCAGTAAAGATGACGGTTGCTATGATGCACGTATGCAACGTCAACATCAAAACGACATTTGCACGGCGGATTGCCCAGGTGTAACTGGTTGCGATGGCAATTTCTATTGCAACGAGTGTGAAGCCACACGTAACGGAATCCGGGTTGTACAATGAGAATCGTAGAATGGCTTGTGGAAGCTTTCTTCACCATTAAACTATTTTTCTCTCCAACTTTGATTGGTGGACTAATCGGTCTATACGTTTACATCTCTGCAAACTCTGAAACACAAGTCTACCTCGCTTATGCGATCTGGACGATTGGTGTACTTGTAGGAATTCTTCTTGCCTGGAAAGTGAAGAAGAAAAAGGCGGCTACCGAATTTCTTGGAGATATTCTCGCAACACCAGATATCGGCAGCAAGAAAAAGTCAGACTAGCACCGTTCTCTACTTGCTTTTCATCGGTCGCACAGGTTTAACCGTGAAGTCATCCGATGTACCTGCCAGTTGCAAATGCAGGAAACGAACATTCTTGTCGTCATCCATATACTGAATTTCGTCCGCTTCATTCGATGGCTCATCCTGCTTTCTTCCGAAGATCAGATTCTTGCTTGCCGTAGCAACCATTGACATGGGTACACGGAAGTGAAAATTCATCATACCTGCACCGATCATTTCCTGCTCACCGTCAATCTGCATAAAGCCTAGTGTTGAGTTGATCGTCATCAGCGGAATAAACAGCTTTCCATGCTTGAGCGCGAATGAATTGGTGAGCGTGTCGAAACGTACAGCGGCAAGATTTTTATCAGGGAAATAAGTCGCCAACGCGAGGAATGGTGCGTAGTTCTGCACAATGCCGTCGTATACCGTTGCGTCAATGGCTACATCCGATTCTTCGAGGATCGGAACAAGATCTGCGTGCACGCGAATCTTACCGCTGATGCGTGACGTCATAGTACCCACGAGATTTTCCGACACCACATAATCCTGTCCAAAATTATCGAACTTGAAAAGCAACTGATCCAGATGCACACGATCAGTTGTAATCACAGGATTCAAATAAATGTGATTCGGATCATGTCCGTTGAAAACTCCGTGCATGGTCATTCTGCCTCCGGCAATTCCCATCGACAAGGAATCAATGTGCAGGTAATGTCTTGACGTGGTGTGAAAATCTCCGTGCAGTTGTGTAAGCAGATACTTGTGATAATTGAGCTGACCAATATTGAGCTCGTAACTCATATCCGGAAAAGGAACGGTGTAAATATTAAAAACACTGTCGTGTGCATCACCGCGGCGTTCATCCGCTTTCTCGGGAATGTATGTAAACAACTCGTCAAAATTCAGCACATCCGATTCCAGAACAAGTTTGTCCTTTCGTTTTCGCTTGGTGGTGTCCTCCCCGAAAAAATAATCGAGATCAAACAACCAATCGGAATGTCCAGCCTTGCCTTTGCATTGCGTAACCGTCAACTGACCATCTTCAACGTGAAATCTTCCACCAAAACGTTCAAGCTTTAATGGATGTACAGTAAACGCGGCATCAAGACGATCCATATATACATCTGCCGATCGCAATCCTTCATTGAAATGCAAATCAGCATGACCGTGAAACTTTACACCATTCAGGTGCTCGTGGCGCCAATCTTCCGGAACGTAATTCTCACCGTTGTACGAGAATAAATCTTCCAGTTGCAAGAGCTTCGACGTAAGATCAAACTCCAGACGTGTATCTCCATGCGGGTGTTCCATAAACCACATGTCGTAATGCGTCAGCTTTCCATCAAAATGAAAATCACTGGTATCGATAATTCCACTGAAATCAATCACCTTGAAATCTATCGTATCGATGAGCACATCCGCATGAAAGTCGTGAAGACGGTGCGGATAATTCTGCATACTTGCATACAGATCGTCTATATAAAATTCACCGACAGGAAGATTCGGCGATTCAGTAAATGCTCGCGCTGAACTCTTGAAGTGAAACCCGAGACTCAGATCGGATATAATTTCATTGACCGGATTCGATTTTGCAGAATCTCCTGAAGTGAGTTCGAGTATATCAAGCTTCTTAGATTGGATGATAAGTTTCGATTCAACTTCAGTCGAGGTATGATGCACAATGGCCGGTAAGTCACTGATGCTTCCGGTGATTGCGACATCACTATTCCCCGCTTTGATGTTGCAATAATCAAGCAAGGCTTCATGTCCGTTCATGTGTGCGTGCAAATCCAAATCATCCAAAGGCACATGAAAATCTGAGCTCTTGAAGCTGAGATCTGTTACTTGCAGTTCTGTTTCATACGATTCATTGAATTTCTCCAGACTGTGTTCCGGATGCAAAGGGTCAATGAGATCATGAAACTTCATGGACAACACGACTCGCCCTTTCAAATCCTGCAGTGATTCAACGTTCAGAAATTTCACAAGGAAATCAAGATCGAAATCAGATTCTAGCGCCAGATCGATATCCGGCGTTTCGAAATTTCTCACAACCAGATTGCCGCTGAACTTTCCTGCGTCTGGCTTCGCGAAGAAATCGTTCAGGTGAAATTCCATGGTAGAAAAATTGAGACTGTCTCCATTCGTGAAAGAGCCCGAGAAATGCATTTGATCCAGCTTCTTATCGGTGTTCACATTCGAGAAGTAAGCCTCTTCACACGAAAACTCGGCGTTGATAGCAGGTTGCTGACCGTTCCGCGTTTTCCCTTTGAGCGTGCAATCAAAATAAATCTTTCCTCGATTGTCGTACTGCGCTAGAAAAGGCTGAAGCTCGGGTGGTGCAAATGCCATGAAGAGCTCGAAGTTTGGCTTGTTTCCTTCGAACTCGAGATCAAGATTGATGTCGTCGAACAAATCAATTCCTCCCTTCATTCCTAACTCTGCTCCTTCGATTTTCAGAATGGAATGATCAAACGTAAGCTTGCCTTTCTTGTGCTCGAGCAGAATTCCGGTTTGCAGATCAATGTGTTTGTCGTGAAGGAACGTCGTATCCCCACCGGTCATGATAGTCACAATCGAATGCATATCCACTTCAAAATCGAAGTGATCATCAGACATACTCACGGTAGATGTTCCATTAAGAATTAGTGCGTCGACCTGCAAACCGGTTGCCTCGTTGATCTTGCGGATATCAATGGAATCGAGCGTCACCTGATGCAGATCGATCTGTGAGCCCGCCGAAGTATCCACACCCGTAGTGTCGTTTGGAGCGAACACATTCGAAATATTTATCGATCCATCGGCATGCTGAACTACACGAATATTGCCATTGCGCAGCTTAACTGATTCGAGTTTGAATGAACCTCCAACAATCGACCAGAGATCAAAGCCAACAAACAAGTGCTTCACATCAGCAATGGATTCCGCATTCGGATCTTTGGATTGAAATAGTTTGACGTCGTGCAGATCAACGGTGATGTATGGAAAATCAGCAAACGGAGCTACACTGCTGTAACTCATCGTTACTTTTCCTTTGATGTCTCCGTTGACTTCCTCCAGAATGTGTTGCGCGATTTTTTCCTGGTTGTAATAGACAATCAGAACCGCAAGTGAAAATAAAAGTATGGGGGCGAGCAACACCGATATCATGAAGCGTTTCCAGAATCTTTTCGAACGAAGAATCTTCTTCATGATTGTCAGAGGTTACAGATCACGTAGTCATTAACTTGTCCAATAATTCCGACATCTCCTGCTGCATTTTCAACGCTTCGGCTCTCGCTTTATCAGCAAAATCTTCTCCATCCGAAGCATAAAGAATACTTCGCGATGCATTCACCAGTAATCCGCAATCTTTATTCATTCCGAATTTCGCAACTTCTGCGAGTGAGCCGCCTTGTGCACCAACCCCAGGAACGAGGAGAAAATTATCAGGAGCGAATGCGCGTATGTGTGCAAGGTGCTCTGCCTTCGTTGCACCTACCACAAACATGAGTTGTTCGGGTGTTGCCCAGGTCATGCACTTACGAATAACTTTCTCGTAGAGCTTTTCGCCCGAAGAAGATTCAACAAATTGGAAATCGGCAGCGCCTTCGTTGGAAGTAAGTGCAAGTACAATCACCCACTTGTCTTTGAACGCAAGAAATGGCTTAACAGAATCGCTTCCCATGTACGGAGCAACTGTAACGGAATGAAACCCGTAATGCTCGAAGAACGATTTCGCATACATTGAAGAAGTGTTTCCGATATCGCCACGTTTCGCATCTGCAATCGTAAAAATATTCGGAGGAATTTGTCCAAGCGACTTCTGCATACTCAGCAAACCCATCACGCCGGCCGACTCGTAGAAAGCCAGATTCGGTTTGTAGGCTACACACAAATCCTGCGTTGCGGCAATGATCTGCTTATTGAACTCATAAATCGGATCATCGAACTTCAGCAGGAACTTTGGAATCTTGTTAACGTCCGTGTCTAAACCGATGCAGAGAAAACTGCGTTTGGTTTTGATCTGTTCTACAAGTTGCGCTCTGTTCATCTTTTATGTCGATTTATGCATTTTGCCAGATTTGGCCGCATCCAACAATGACTGCCAACTGCCAGACTGCACTACTGCCTACTGAATTCCGCCTTCTTTCATGCGCTCTGCATTCTCCGCAACATGCAATGCATCAATCATGCTCTGAATATCGCCTTCCATAAACGCAGGCAAATTGTGTTGCGTCAATCCGATCCGGTGATCAGTCACACGACTCTGCGGGTAATTGTACGTCCTGATTTTCGCTGAGCGATCGCCCGTGGAAACAATCGTTTTACGTCGCGATGATTCCTTCTCGTTCTTCTTATTCAGCTCAATCTCGTAAAGCTTTGTACGCAACATCTGCATCGCACGCTCACGGTTTCCGAGCTGAGAACGTTCTACCTGACACATAATCTGAATTCCACTCGGCTTGTGAACGAGAATCACTTTCGTCTCAACTTTGTTTACGTTCTGTCCACCTGCTCCTCCCGAACGTGCAGTTGTTATTTCAATATCTGCGGGATTAATCACAACATCTACTTCGTCGGCTTCCGGCATCACAACCACAGTGGCTGCAGAAGTGTGCACACGACCCATCTGCTCCGTTTCCGGCACACGTTGCACGCGATGAACTCCAGATTCGTATTTCAAAGTGCCATACGCATCCTCACCGATTACATTCACTGTAACTTCTTTATAGCCACCCATCGTTCCTTCACTCACATCCACAACCTCCATCTTAAAGCCGTGTGTTTCGCAGTAACGGGTGTACATACGCCACAAGTCCCCGGCAAATATTGCGGCCTCATCTCCACCTGTACCCGAACGGATTTCCAAAACGGCGTTCCGTGCATCCTCAGGATCCTTCGGAACTAAAAGATTTTTGATCTCTTCTTCTAATGCAATCTGCCGCGGTTCTAATTCCATCAATTCAGCTTTCGCCATTTCAATAAAATCCGGATCCTTCTCCGTTGACAACACGTTCTTTGCAGATGCGATGTTTCCAACTACACTTCGATATACGTGATACGCGTTTACGACCTTTGTTAGGTCCTTGTATTCTTTGTTGAGCGTCTTGAACTTCTTCATATCCCCGATTACTCCAGGATCTGAAAGCTGCATCTCAACATCTTTCCAGCGGTTTTCTATTGCGGCTAACTTGTCTAACATTTCAATTTTTTGACGGCGCAAAGTTAGCCAATTACAGCTAAAGAATGAGGGGTTTGCTACCTTAGAACCGAGCTACAAGCGCTTGTTATTGTGAAAAAACTGCAGGAAACCGTATCACTCATTTTCGGAGCACTTGTCTTGTGCTGGATTGCGTTTTACAATGGCTTTCCCTTGGTTTATTCCGATACTGGAACATATCTCGAGTCGGGCTTCACATTAGAAACACCGCTGGATCGTCCGATAATGTATGGGCTTTTCCTTCGCATGGCCAGCCTCAATGGCCTGACACCCTGGACCGTGATATTTGTCCAAAGCCTGCTGCTCGTGTGGCTGCTTCGAGAAACAATCCGGATTACATTTCCCGGTAAAAACACAACGGTATTTTTTGTTGTTGCTGTGATCGTACTCTCGCTCTTCACCGGATTGCCCATTGTAACGTCGGAATTGATCGCAGATATTTTCACGCCCATCAGTGTGCTTGCACTATTCGCACTGCTCTTCGGCAGGTATACGGCACTAAAAACTGTCGGACTGTCTTTTCTTCTGCTACTTGCATGCGCTTGTCACATTTCGCATGTTGCAATTTGTTTCGCGATTGCAGCTTCGGTCGGAACTATCTGTTTTTTCAGATTTCGCCGAAAGAAAGAATTACTTACTGACGTAAAACGAATTTCAGCCGCACTAATTATTCCGCTCCTGGCATTGCTCACCATGGTTTCCTCCATTTCTAAATCGCGGCACGTTTTCATGATGGGACATCTGGTTGAAACCGGAATTCTCAATGCCTATCTGGACGATCATTGTCCGAGTGAAGAAATTTCCTTCTGCGCTTATCGGGATCGTATTCCTCCGGGAGCAGAAACGTTTATCTGGAACAGCGATGGCGACAGTGCATTGATTCTGACCGGTGGATGGCTGGGTTCAAAAGAAGAATACTCACGCATCATTTCAGAAACTTTCTCCCAATGGAAGTACGTGAAAATGCACTTAGGCGCGGCGGTTTCAGGAACATTCCGGCAGCTTTATTACATCCGTGTTGGAGAAGGACTGGGCCGATATGATTCAACATACGTGGTATCTCAGCGCATTGCTAAATATTTTCCGGCAGCAAATAATAAGTACCTGCGTTCCCGGCAGAGTAACGATGAATTTGGAGATTCTCCGTTGATTGACACAACAAACAAAATAGTAACGTCTCTGGCAGTGATCGTTATTGCAGCATGGCTGTTGATGCGAAGAAACAAAACAAACACCCGAATTGTGCTGGCGTTAATTTTGTCCACGGCATTTGCCTATCTGCTTAACTGCGGAATATGTGCAACGCTCGCAACCGTAGCAAACCGATTCGGAGCCAGACTATCGTGGTTGGCTGTATTCGTTGCAATCATGCTCATCTACGAATGGATCTCAGCAAAAAGGAACGCGGAAGTGTTCAATAAGTAAATTCTCCAAACTCACTTTTGATCGTGAGTTTCGCGCCACTGCTCTTCTCTACACGACCAACAATTTGCGCATCGATATTGAACGACTTCGAAATAGCCATGATGGACCCGGCGATTGAAGCAGGAACATAGAGTTCCATTCGGTGACCCATGTTGAACACTTTGTACATCTCTTTCCATTCGGTGCCGCTTTGTTCGTGAATGAGCTTAAACAAGGGCGGAACTGCGAAGAGATTGTCCTTAATAATGTGAACGTCTTTTACAAAGTGCAATACTTTCGTTTGAGCACCACCACTGCAGTGCACCATGCCGTGAATATCAGCGCGATGTTTTTTCAGCACTTCGGTAATCACCGGCGCGTACGTTCTCGTTGGAGAAAGTACAAGCTTGCCCGCAGTCATTGTTTGTCCACTTCCGATATCAATCGGTTGCAGCAAATCAATACTTCCACTGTACACCAGATCTGCCGGAACATGCTGATCGTAACTCTCCGGATATTTTGTTGCCAGCGTTTTGCTGAACACATCATGGCGCGCAGATGTTAATCCATTGCTGCCCATTCCGCCATTGTATTCGCTCTCATACGTTGCTTGTCCGGAAGAAGCCAATCCAACAATCACATCGCCATCCTGAATGTTGTGATTCGAAATAACATCACTGCGCTTCATTCTCGCAACCACTGTTGAATCCACAATGATACTTCGAACGATATCGCCAACATCTGCAGTTTCTCCACCGGTGCTCGTAATTCCGAACCCAAGTTTTCTCAGGTCTGCAAGAACTTCTTCGGTTCCGTTAATGATCGCAGAAATAACTTCACCGGTAATCAGATTCTTATTTCTTCCAATGGTAGACGAAAGCAGAATGTTGTCAGTTACACCAACGCAAAGAAGATCGTCGGTGTTCATCACTACCGCATCCTGTGCAATTCCTTTCCACACGCTCAGGTCGCCGGTTTCTTTCCAGTACATATAGGCGAGCGACGATTTCGTTCCTGCACCATCGGCATGCATTACAAGACAATACGCTGCGTCACCACTCAGGTGATCAGGAATGATCTTGCAAAATGCCTGAGGGAATAATCCTTTGTCGATATTCTTGATCGCAGCATGCACATCTTCTTTTGATGCTGAAACTCCGCGCTGATTATATCTGGTATCGCTCATTCTTGATTTGGAACCGTCTGAAAATTTTGAATCCCATTCTGAGGATTCAGAATGGGATTCAAAATTACTGATTATTGCTTGGCTTCTTAGAACCCGTCAGGGCGAAGTGCTGCATTTGTCTCATCCATCAGATCACCAGGAACTTTTGGTTTAGGTGCTGGAGCTGGAGCTGGTGCAGGAGCCGGAGCGTTTCCGCCCTGATTGTGTCCATCCTGTTCAACGTCTGCGCCGGTTGTGTCACCGAAATCATCGAAGTCACCCTTGATTACTTTTGGAGTAATCTTACGTGTATTCTGATCTTTCGGAGCTTTTGGATCAACGTAGTTCCAGCTTACAACGCGGAACGCCGTACGACGATTCAATTGGTGAAGTGACTCACGCTCCTGTGTTGTTTTCTTCGAATTGATGTATTTCTCAGTCAATACAGTTCCGTCAGCCATACGCAACGGACGTGTTTCGCCGTAACCTTTTGACAACAGACGCTCTTTAGCGATTCCTTTTTCATTCACCAGATAATCTACGCATGCTTTCGCACGAGCATCAGAAAGCTTGTTGTTAGCTGGATCCGAACCACGGCTATCTGTGTGAGATCCGATCTCAATAATAGCTGTTGGGTTGTCCAGAAGTGTTTGGTAAAGGAAGTTCAGCGAGTCTTTTGACTCAGGACGAAGTGTTGCTTTTCCAAGGTCATACATTACCGCCGGGAAACGAATCTCCATCTCCGCAGGAATAAGACAGAAGTCAAGTGTCCAGTTTTTAGAAACCATTTCACCTACTGTAGTGAGCTTGCCTTTGTCTTTATCAGGAAGGTTAAGGTATGCATCAGCTTTTGAGCTGTGTCCTTTATCACCGTATACCATCAATACATAAGACACGTTAGGATCAAGTTCGAAGTGATACTTGCCGTCTTTTGCAACAGTATCTTCCAGTGCAGATCCATCAGATCCAACCATACGAACTACTGCACCTTCTACCGTGATAGATGGGCCGTATTTGCAGTCAGTGATTGTTCCGTCAAGTTTGAATACCAGTGGTGGCAGGTAGAACGACCAGATGTCATCAGCACCTTTTGTGCCTTCACGGTTTGAAGTGAGGTAACCTTTTTCTTTGAGTCCATCGAATACAATACCGAAGTCATCACCAGAAGAGTTCATTGGGTATTGAAGATTCTCAGGAGCTCCCCATTTCCAACCTTCAGCAGACTTAGGAGCCTTGAAGATATCAAGTCCACCCATTCCGAGAAGACCGTCTGAAGAGTAATAAAGATCGCCGTTCTCAGCAATGTAAGGGAAACCTTCACGGCCGTTCGTGTTCAAAGTAGCACCAAGGTTAGTTGGCTTGTTCCACTTCTTCGACTTCTTGTCGTATGTAGACATCCAAAGATCAGACTTTGTTCCACCGATCACACCAGTCATGTCTGAAGAGAAAACCATTACCTGGTCATCTGCAGAAACTGTTGGGTGACGGAAGTTGAATGAATCAAGAATTGCTGCATCCAAACCGAAATCAACTACCTCAGGAGTACCCCAAGCATTACCTTTTTTAGGAGCCACGTAGATTTTGCAGGTTATCCACTTCTTCTTCGCCTGATCGCAACGTGTGAAATAGATTTTGTCTGCTTTCTTAGTTACGTGCGATGCACCTTCGTTAGAAGCCGCAGTGTTCACTTCGCCCTGAACAACACTAGGTGTGCTCCACTTTCCGTTCTTGTCAACTTTCGTTGTGAACAGGTCAGAGTACATTGTTCCTGATACAGGATCAATTTTGCTTCCGGTTTGTCCTTCACGCTTAGACGTGAACACAAGCTCAGTATGTTTTTTATCACCGTAAGTTGGAGAGAAATCATAGTCTTTGCTATTGATCAAAGCCATGTTCTCAACTACCCAACGGGTTGGAGAGTCTTTCCATTTCTGAGCGAGCTCAGAAGATTTGATTCCATTCTCACCTGCCGGATCCGACGGTACGAGTTTCTGGTAGTCCTGGAAAGCGGGAATCGCTTCTTCGTACTTCTGGTTGATCTTTTTCGCCTCAGCAAACCAGAGATACATCACGTCATTCGTGTGCTTCGCTTTGATTGCTTTGCCATACCATGTTTCTGCTTGCTTCCAGTCGTTCATCTTACGATAACACTCAGCAATCTGAAACGTGATGCGGGCTTTTTCCTGCTTGTTTTTGATTTTGGACATACCCTTTTTGTAGAGCTCAACAGAATTGTAATACTGTTCGCCTTCAAAAGCGCGGTCCGCATCTTTAATGTAGTTCTTCTGGGCGTACGCATTTACCGTAAGCGCCAAAATGAAAACCACTACAACAGAGAGTACCTTATTTAGTTTCATAGTAAAAGAGATTGTGTTCTTGGTTTGTCTAATAGCCTGCTAAGATAATAAACTTGTGAAAAAATCGAAATTCCAAGGGTGTTAAAATCGCTTGAATTCCAGTAATTTCTCAGGTTTATAACGGGATGCGAACTAAAGGATACAGCCCCGCAGCTACACGGGGCTGTACGAATTCACAACCTGTTGATTATCAGAGATATTATTCATCCTTTTCAGAAATTTCGTCGATAATCTCCCCGCCCTCCCAGGTTGCGTCGCTCGCATCGAAATAGCCTTTGCGCACGATTGGGGGTTTAGGTTTCTCCAGAATTCCGGTTTGCCCCTTTGGTGCGTAGTTGTAATTGAGAACACGGAACACCGTTCGGCGGTTCATCTGATGATACGCTTCCTGTTTGTCCTTCGGCTGCTTCATGATCCACGCCTCCGTTAGCTGAGTTTCTCTATCCATGTGAAATGGCTGATCTTCTCCGTAACCTTTCGCTACAATTCGTTCACGTGGAATTCCTTTTTTCACGAGGTAGTCAACGCACGATTGAGCACGACGTTGTGCAAGTTCGCGATTGTACTTTGCAGAACCTCTTGCATCCGTATGCGATCCGAGCTCAATGACCATTGTAGGATTGTCAATAAGCAAGCGGTATAAAAAATCAAGTGAGTCTGTTGAACCTCCAACGAGATCAGCACTGTTGTACGGATAAAGAACAGCCGGAAAACGAATTTCATCGGGCAATACCGGATCGAGCGTGCACTTAACGATTGTTGCGCAAGGACACTCCATTGCAACAGATGCCTTCATGGTTTGCGACTCCGGCAGATTGAAATATGATTCTGCACTTGCGCTACGCGCGTCTTTTCCCTCTACGGTCATTGTGTAAACAATATCCTTCTTCGCCTTGAAGCTATATTCTCCAATAGAATCAGTGAGCAAATCGAAACGGCTTCCGTCTGTTCCTGTTACGTGAACAAGTGCGTTCTCTACCGGACACGCGCACTTACTGTCTTTCACACTTCCTTCAATTCTCATTGGACACGCTGCAGGATCAATTGAGAACGACCAGATGTCATCACCGCCTTTTGTTCCTTCTCGCGATGAAGTCATGTAACCACTTCGCTTATCGCTTGCCATGATCAAACCGAAATCATCCGCAGAAGAATTCATCGGGTACTTCATGTTCTCCGTTTCATTCCACTTCCAGTCTGTTGCAGATTTTTTCGAAGTGAAAATATCGAGTCCACCCATTCCTGCATGACCATCAGAAGCGAAATACAAGGTTCCGTCTTCGTGGAGATAAGGAAATCCTTCCCGTCCATCGGTATTCACATCACCACCCAATCGTGTTGGCTTGCCCCACTTCTTTCCTTTTGTATCGTAAACGGACATCCACAAATCCTGTCCTTTGCTTCCGGTCATGTCAGAAGAAAATACCATCACTTCTCCATTTGCACTCAACGCAGGATGACGGAAATTGAATGAATCGAGAACTGCTGCATCTAAACCGAAATCAATCATTGTTGATTTGCTCCAACCGTTTCCTTGTTTATCGGCAGTATAAATTTTGCATGTCACAATTTTATTTTTCGCCTGATCGCAACGGGTGTAGAAAATCTTGTTTCCATTTTTGTTCATCACGGTTGCTCCTTCGTTCGACTCTGCCGTATTCACATCTCCAGCAACGGGTGCCGGTGAACTCCACTGTCCGTTTTTCGATTTACGCGATTCGAAAATATCGCAATACATCACACCGGAAATCGGATCAACTTTAGAACCACTTTGTCCCGGACGTTTTGATGTGATGAAAATTCCATTGCGTTTTTTATCCGACCAGGAAGGACAGAAATCGAGATCGCGCGAATTCAATTCGTTCTCGTTCCTGATCAGCCACCACGATGCTGAGCAATCCGCTTCACCTTGCATCCAACCTGCAGCAAGTTCACACGACTGAATTCCGATGGCACCGGCAGGATCACTTGGTACACGCTTCTGATATTCTTCGTAATCTGCCATCGCGAGATCATACTTTCCGAAGTAACGGTACGTATCTGCCCGACGCAAATACACTTCATCATTCGCGTAGCCCGACTTGATTGCTTTGTCGTAGTACTTCAACGCTGCATCCTGTTTCAGCATGACGCGATTGCATTCTGCCATCTGAAAATAGATGTAAGCCTTGTCGGCCTTGTTCGGCTTTTTAGAAAGCGCCAACTCGTATTTCGTAAGCGCAGTAGAATAGTTTCCGCACTCGCGTTCATGTTCAGCATCGCGCAGCGGAGTATTGAATGACATTATTCCGAATGGAATAATAAGAATCAATACGAGAGAGAATAATCGTTTACTCGCACGGATTGATTTTTTTAACTGAGTTCGTGAATCTTCCGATTTCATCATGTTCGTTTTTGTAAGGACAAAATCCTCGTTCCGGGAATTCTCCCGTAGATATTACGAACACAGGCCTGTGTTTCTGTTTGCTGCATATATAACAGAACACAAAACAATAGTTACAGCCGAAAAACGTTAAAAAGATTTTCTCACACTTTTTACGTACCGTACCACAGCGGCACGGCGGAAAAGCGGCGCGGCGGAATTTTTCTGTGTTACTTTTTTATTGTCCAGCGTTATAGAAGTGGCACGCACGTCGAAAACACTTGCCGTTACGATGCGTTGACATGAAAGCAAAAGGCGTTCTGACTATACTGTCAGAACGCCTTTGCAGTTTTGTTCTATTAAACGATTACTTCGTAAACAAAATCTCTCTGTATTTCGGGAAAGGCCATGCGTCATCCGCAACCAACATTTCGAGTTTGTCTACATGGTCGCGAATTGAATCGAAGTACGGCTTCACCTTGTTACAATAAGCATAGGCACGCTTCTGCATATCATCGATATTGTTTGCCTTCTTTCGTTCCTCGATCATCGCATCAGTCTTGTGCTTGATTCCTGCAACGTGTTCAGAAATTTCGCTGATCATGTCTAACTGAATCGCACCTGCCTTCTTGTATTCAGCTGCACCGAGTACGTCTTTCAATCCCTGAACGTTATTAATAAGCATGTTCTGATATTGCAGTGCTACCGGAATAATGTTGTTCGTTGCAAGATCACCGAGTACACGCGCTTCAATCTGAATTTTCTTCACGTACGTCTCGAGATAAATCTCGTAACGTGCATGTTGCTCACGCTCCGAAAGAACTCCATGACGTTCAAACAGTTTGATGAACTTCTTATCGTGCCATGCTTCGAGTGCTTCAGGAGTTGTCTTGAAGTTACTCAGCCCGCGCTTCTTCGCTTCCTTCACCCACTCATCACCGTAACCGTTTCCTTCGAATCGGATGCGTTTTGTTTCGGTGATATATCCGGCAAGAATCTGGAAGATTGCGTCGTCCTTGTCTTTGCCTTTAGCGATGAGCGCATCCACTTCCTTCTTGAATGTGATAAGCTGATCCGTCATAATCGTATTCAATACAGTCATCGCACCCGAACAATTCGCAGAAGAACCTACTGCGCGGAACTCGAATTTATTTCCGGTAAATGCAAACGGCGATGTACGGTTACGATCTGTGTTGTCAAGCAGAATATCCGGAATCTTTCCGATTGACAACTTCAATGCGGTACGCTCGTCAACCGACATTTTTCCTTTTGCTTTTTTCTCAACTTCATCGAGAACTGCAGACAGTTGTGAACCGAGGAACACAGACATAATTGCAGGTGGCGCTTCATTTGCACCGAGACGATGATCGTTACCGGCTGATGCGATAGTTGCACGCAGCAAGTCAGCGTTATCATGGAATGCTTTCACCGTGTTGATGAAGAAAGCAAGGAACTGCAAATTCGTTTTCGGCGTTTTGCCTGGACTCAACAGGTTCTTGCCCGTGTTTGTTGCAAGCGACCAGTTGTTGTGTTTCCCGGAACCGTTTACACCTGCGAATGGCTTCTCGTGCAACAATACGCGGAAGTTGTGACGACGGCCAATTTTCGCCATCAAATCCATCAGCAATTGATTGTGGTCAACCGCGATATTGATCTCTTCATACACAGGAGCACACTCGAACTGATTTGGTGCAACCTCGTTGTGACGTGTTTTGATCGGAATTCCAAGTTTGTGTGCTTCGATTTCCAACTCACGCATGAAAGAAGTTACGCGATCAGGAATCGAACCGAAATAGTGATCTTCCAACTGCTGTCCTTTCGCCGGAGCAGCACCGAAGAGAGAACGTCCTGTGATAGACAAGTCAGGACGTGCGTTGTGCAACGATTCATCGATGAGGAAATATTCCTGCTCCCAGCCGAGTGTTGCAATAACTTTCGTGATGTTCTTATCGAAGTACTGGCAAACATCAACTGCCGCTTTGTCAAGTGCCGTGAGCGCTTTGAGCAACGGTGTTTTGAAATCAAGAGCTTCGCCCGTGTATGAAACGAAGATGGTAGGAATGCAAAGTGTATCGCCGATGATGAATGCCGGAGAAGAAGGATCCCATGCCGTATATCCCCGTGCTTCGAATGTATTGCGGATTCCACCATTTGGAAAGCTTGAAGCGTCGGGCTCCTGCTGAACAAGCTGACTGCCTCCAAAGCGCTCAATGGCACGACCGCCTTCTACCGGTTCGAAGAACGCATCGTGCTTTTCAGCAGTTGCTCCGGTGAGTGGCTGAAACCAGTGCGTATAGTGACCAGCGCCTTTTGAAACTGCCCATGCTTTCATTCCGGCAGCAACTTCATCGCCCATCTTGCGATCGATACGCGCGCCACTATTATCCATTGCGGCTTTTACGCTGTTGTATGCACCTTCAGATAAAAACTCGCGCATTGCATCGAGTCCGAACACATTGGATCCGAAATAAGCGGCAACCCCGCCTACGGGTGTAGGAACCGTCAGCGGCTGACGATTCATCGAATCTTCGATGGCTTTAAAGCGAATTCTTGACATGACTGGCTGGTTTTTTAAGTTTTCGGAGCAAAGGTACCCGAAAAATCAGGGGGCGAATACCAAAAAAGCTAACATTTTATGAAGGGACCCCTAAAAACCGGGGGTGCGGTCCAGAAATTCGTCTTTTTTCGGCTCACACAGAGAATTCGATCGAAATGAGGGAGCCCATGTGCTGATTTGTAGTTATGCCGATTTGCAGATGTCAGGCATCAGCATATCAACTAATCTGCTTATCAGCTAATCATTTGGGATCGTCTTCGAAGACGCAATGGAGAGAAATCTTTGTTGGGATGAAGAACCTAGATCTCCCGTTTAAACGAATCATCCGGCTTGAGCGGATTATTAGGATCGTCTTCCGGACGCTCGGGGAGCGAAGCCGTGGTATTCTCATCCTCTATCTTCGTTCCCTCGAGAATTCGTTTGCTGATATCGTTGGCACTTTCTTTAAGATCGTCAAGTGCACCATTGACATTCATCTCACGTTGAATCTCGGAAGTGCTGTTCTGGATTTCTTTTTGAATTTGCGTCGTTGCATCCTTCATTTGATTCACACCCCGACTGAAGTTGCGAACCATTTCAGGAAGCTTGTCGGCTCCGAAGAACATAATAATCACAATGACGATGATGAAGATTTCACCGGTCCCGAGATTCAAAAAAAGAGGATGAATCATTTGTGTTTGTTCTTGACACAAAGGTACTGAAAGGTGAGAGACAATGTTGCCTGTTTCATGGGTTCTCCCCTTTGGGGAGTTAGAGGGGCGCATGAAACAGGCAACATTGTTAAAGCAAAACGGCTACCCTGTTAAAAGGATAGCCGCTGTTTTGCTTTAGAAAAGCTTCTACGATTTCGTAGCCGTATTCTTTCTGTCGAAATCCATTACAATCGGAGTAGCGATACACAGTGAAGAGTAAGTACCGATAACGATACCAATCAACAATGCGAACGAGAATCCGCGAATTGTATCACCACCGAAGATGAAGATTGCTAGGAGTACGAAGAACGTGATCATCGACGTATTGATTGTACGGGAAAGCGTACTGTTCAATGCGTAGTTGATTGTAGATGTATTGTCCGCAATAGAATCTTTCGTTTGTGTACCAAGGAACTCACGAATACGGTCAAATACCACGACTGTATCTGTCATCGAGTAACCCATTACCGTGAGGATCGCAGCAACGAAATGCTGATCAAGCTCAAGCGGGAAAGGAAGGATACCGTCGAAAATCGCATAGAATGAGAATACAATAAGTACGTCGTGTACGAGAGCGGCAACCGCACCCAAACCGAACTGCCACTTACGGAAGCGGAAGAGGATGTACAAGAACATCAGGACGCACGATACACCAACAACTAAGAACGACTTCGCAATTACTTCGTTGGCAACAGATGGACCCACCTTGATGGAACTTACAATCTTATAAGGAGTGTTTCCGGCAGCTGCGTTCAAACCTGCGTCAAGTTTCGCACGAACATCCGTATCTGCAGAAGTATCAACATCAGCCGCACGGTAGTTGGTTGTGATCTTCAATTGATTTTCATCACCTGCTGTTTTTACAATTGGTGCAATAGTCAAAGACTTTTCGAGTTCTGTACGAACCAGTTCACGATCAACTTTCTCGTCGAAACGAACTGTATATGTACGACCACCTGAGAAGTCAACACCCAGAGAGAATCCGCCGTGCTTGAACGCCATGATAGCACCAAGCAAAATGATTACACCTGAAATAGCGTAGAACATTTTACGTTTTTCAACGAACTTGAAGTTCTTGTTGCGAAGTACGTTTTCAGTTGCCTTCGTTGAGAAAGCAATAGCCTGATCCTTCTTCAGCATCCAGTCGAAAATCAAACGCGTGATAAAAATCGCGCAGAACATTGAGCTGATGATACCGATAATAAGAGTAGTTGCGAAACCTTGTACCGGACCTGTACCGAAAGCGTAAAGGATGATACCGAGGATGAGCGTTGTCAAGTTCGAGTCAAGAATTGAAGACATCGCATGCTTGTAACCATCAGCGATTGCATTCGCAAGATTCTTGCCTTCACGTAATTCTTCACGAATACGTTCGAAGATCAGGATGTTCGCATCGACAGAAAGTGCGATCGTAAGTACAACACCGGCGATGCCAGGAAGTGTAAGTACTGCGCCAAGTGAGGAGAGAATTCCGAGGATGAAGAATACGTTTACGAACAACGCGATATCTGCAACGATACCCGCTTTGCTGTAATAGAACGCCATGTAGATCAATACTACGATAAGCGCAACGATGAACGACAGAAGACCTGCTTTTACAGCGTCATCACCAAGTTCAGCACCTACAACTGTTTTCTCTACGATATAACAAGTAGCAGGAAGCTTACCCGTATTCAGGAGTTTCACGAGATCGTCCGCTTCAGCGTTAGTGAAGTTTCCGGTGATCTGCGATTGTCCGCCAGTAATCTCCTGGTTAACATTCGGGAACGAGTACACTTTCTTATCGAGAACGATGGCGATGCTCTTTCCAACGTTGTCTTTAGTAATACGAGCCCAGTCGCGTGAACCTTCTGCGTTCATCGTCATGGAGATCTCAGGGCTTGCAGAACCGCTCATCTGATTGAACGTTTTGCGGGCGTCTGTTACTACATCACCTTCGAGAACCGGACCACCTTTGTTGCTTTCTTTCAAAGCAAGAAGGAATACAAATGGTTTCCCGTCATCCGTGAATTCTGGTTTTGCAGTCCATACCAGATTCAAATCCGAAGGAAGCATATCAACAACTTCCGGCATGCGTAACATTTTCATTACCGCAGCAGTGTCTTTTGTCTTTACGCCAATTGTGATCGGACCTTTCTGATCTGGATCAGGGTTCCCAGAAACAACGTACTGACCTATTGGGTTGCGCTCATTTGCAAGACCAGTTGTGTCTGTTGCCTTGATGCTATCCAATTTTACAACCGCGCTATCCAAACGCACTTTCGCGATTGAATCGGCACGCATTGTATCCGATTTGGTTTTCAGCCCGTCATATTTAGCTTGATAAAGTGTGCTATCAACATGAACAGTGTCCACTTTATAGCCCAGGATTTCTTTCAACGCTTCGTTAGCTGCGTTGATTGCACCGTTTACTTCGAATGCATCGTAAGTTTCCCAGAATTCGAGGTTCGCAGATGAAACGAGGATTTGCGATACGCGCTCTTCGTCTTTCACACCTGGCAACTCCACGATAATTCTGTTCGTAGACTTCAAGTGCTGAACGTTTGGTTGCGCTACACCGAACTCGTTAATACGTGTTTCGATTACAAGCTTCGCACGCTCAACAGCGTCGTCTGCCTGTTTACGAAGTGCGGCTTCCACCTGTTCGTCGGTTGAATTGAACGTGATGTTATCACTCTTCAACTGTGCCGCGAACAACGAAGCGAGCTTCGCAGTTGGATTTACTTCTTTATAAGCACGAAGGAAAAGCGTGATGTAGTCCTCGTTCGAAGTTGACTGTGCAGCAATTGCTCTACGTTCAGCTTCTTTGAAGTCTTGTGCTTCTGAATAGTTAGCGAGTGCACGAATGATGTCTGGTGTTGAAACCTCCATCGTAACGTTCATACCGCCCTGCAAGTCAAGACCGAGACTCAACTCTTTTTCTTTACAGCTCTCGTACGTGTACATGCCGAGGTAAACTTTCTTACCGGCGATAGAATCGTAGAGGAAAAAATGCCGGCGTTCAGTCATGATCGCCGCACGGATTTCTCCGGCACGGTTCACGTCACCATTAGCCATTGCATCTATCGAGTCCTTAACTTCCTGACGCTCAACATAAGCTTTCGCGTATGTATCTGCTTTCTTTTCCCAACTGCGCGTTACAAACGTAAACGACAAGTAAAACACGCAACTTAACGCCATCAGGATGGCGAAAATTCGAATAGCTCCTTTAATGTTTTGCATAGTATTTTGAAGTATCTCCACACGGAATTCTGTCCAATCGACAGTACCTTCCAAAATGGAGGCTGCAAATATATAAGAAAAACCTTAACGGGCAATCGCCGTATAATGACCTTAAAGGCCCTGATTTTAAGGTATATTTGTCTCCCGGCAAAGGTTCCAAAACAGACATTTATGTCCTTCAGAATAACCACACTTTTAGGCGCCCTGAGCCTCATCATTTTAGTGGTTCCTACCCGTGCGCAAGTGGCTATGGGATTTGTCCGTTACGACTCCATTCCGGTTTCCGACGGAACTCAACTTTTAACAATGGCATGGGGTGGTGGAATGGACATGCTCCAGTATTCTGAAATCGATTTGGACCAGGATGGCACCAAGGACCTGTTCGTTTTTGACCGATCCGGCGACAAAATCACAACATACATTAATACAGGTACACCGAATCAGGTATCGTACGTATTAGCGCCTCAATACATTTATAGCTTCCCGCTTCTTCACGATTGGGCATTGATGCGCGATTACAACTGCGATGGCAAGGAAGATATTTTTACTGCAACAGTAGCTGGGATCAGGGTGTACGAAAACATTTCGACCATTCCGAACGGAATTCAGTTTCAGGTGGTTGACTCTTTGATACACACGGATCGCTCTCCGAATAGCAGCCATTGGATGGGCAACCTATATGTGAGCTTTATTGATTTACCCGCTATTCGTGATGTTGATGGAGACGGCGATCTTGACATTCTTACTTTCCAGAACGGCGGACCGCAAATCGAATACCATGTTAATATGAGCATGGAGCGTTACGGAACCTGCGACAGCATTCAATATGAAGTGCGTTCGAATTGCTGGGGAAAAATCACTGAGAACGGACAGAGTGCTGCGATCACGTTGAATTTCGGTTGTCTTCCGGTTCCGATGGTGCCCCCCCACAACGAAACAGATCGTGTCATGCATTCCGGATCTTGCCTCGAGTGTTTCAATTTCGATGGCGATACTGTGCAGGATGTACTAATTGGAGATGTTGGAAGTGCGAACATTGCATACATCCACAATTCAACCTGGCCCGATTCGGCAATCATAGACTTTGTGGATCCGTTGTATCCTTCCGCTAATGTTCCTGTTAACCTCGATCTGTTTCCTTGTCCGGCACACATTGACGTAAACAACGATGGTAAACGCGATATGCTTTTCTCAGGGGCAGCACCAACGTATTCAGAAAACAAAAGAAGTTCGCTCTATTATATGAATACCGGATCGAATAGTGCCGTGCAATCGACATTCGTGCAGGATGATTTTCTTCAGGAGAACATGATTGACGTGGGTGAAGGTTGTTATCCTGTACTATTTGATTACGATTCGGACGGCGACAAAGATCTTCTGATCGGGAATCGTGGTTACCATGTTGTTGCTGGACCTATGGAATCGAAGATCGCGTTGTACAGAAATATAGGCACTCCAACCACTCCCCACTTTATTTATACTACGGATGATTTCGCCGGCGTACACGCGAACAATCCTTCTTTAGCGAACCTCGTTCCTACCTTCGGAGATTTGGATGGTGATACTGATCTGGACATGCTCATTGGCGACTACAACGGTGAGCTGCACTATTTTCAGAAAGGTCCCGGAGCTGGAAACTATTCTTTGGCCGCTTCTTCGTATCAGGGAATTGATGTGGGCGATTTTGCTGCACCGCAATTGTACGATGTAGATGGTGACAATAAACTCGATTTGCTGATTGGTGAAGACAACGGAATGATTCGCTACTATCGAAATACAGGGACTGTTGCAGCACCGGTTTTCACTTTGGTTACCGCGGCGTTCGGTGGAATAAATATCAGTCAGCCGGGCTGGCCGGGAATGAGTGTTCCGTTTATGTTTGATGATAATGGCAGCAGTGCACTTGTCGTTGGTTCGCAACGCGGAAGGGTGTATCGTTACGACAACATCGATGGAAATCTGAGTGGGACATTTACACTTACCGATTCCCTTTACATAAGCTGGAGAGAAGGCGGAAATCTTGCGGTGGCAATCGATGATCTTAATGGAGATGGATTGTATGATGCGATCATTGGCAACTACGCTGGTGGGGTTTCATTTTTCATGGGGGACAGCAACGTATCTACTTCCAGCATTGGCGGAACATCGCCTGGACAGATTTTCGTTTATCCAAATCCCGCGAATGAATTCCTGTCATTCAAAACAGATTTCATTCCAGACGACAACACGGTTTACGAATTGCATAATGCCGCAGGAAGCTTATCACGCAAAGGTCATATTTATCATCAGCAAACAACAATTCAGTGCGGTGATCTGAGTGCCGGCATTTATATTTTGTCGGTTACAACACCGAAAGGAATTCTTCACCGTAAAGTGGTGATCGCACATCAGTAATCATTGATAATATCAAATGGGCAAAAAGATTTTAGCATTCGCATTCGTTCTGACTTCTTTGTGTGGATCCGCACAAAGTAATTTGCAGTTTCTTCGTAACGATACAGTTCCTGTCATTAGCAACAGTGACACGCTCGTGAATCCCTGGGCGGGCGGACTGAATTTCTGTCAGCATTCTGAAATCGACCTTAATCTCGATGGCATAGATGATCTTTTCATTTTCGACCGAAGTGGAAATCGTGTTTCGACTTACATCAACAACGGAACCCCGGGTCAGGTTGACTATCACGTGGCGCCGCAGTATGTAAGTGCATTTCCAGCGATGGAAGGTTGGGCAATTCTCCGCGACTACAATTGCGATGGAATGATGGACATTTTCACGTATGGCAACGGGATGTTTGGGGGAATAGACTTGTATGAGAACGTTTCCTCCATCCAGAATGGATTACAGTTTCAGTTAGTGCTTCACTTACTCCAAACAAACACCACTCCAAACTCAACTAATGTGTATGCCGACATTCACATTACGAAGTTTGATATTCCTGCGGTTCGCGACATTGACCACGATGGTGATTTAGATATTCTCACATTCGACGTTGGTGGAACAACAGTTGAGTGGTATCGCAATCTCAGTATGGAATCTTACGGTGTTTGCGATTCCCTTACCTATCGTTTAGAAACGCGTTGCTGGGGATTGTTCACAGAAGACAATTCTACTTCAACCATCAATCTGAACCAATCTTGTCCTTCGGTTCCGATTGCCCAACCTCCTTCAAGTATGGAAAGAGAACGGCACGCGGGCTCTTGTCTCGAATGCATCAATACAGACGGCGACAACGACGAAGATTTACTGATTGGTGATTTAACAAATCCACGCATTGTCTACACGCAAAACGGAGGCACGCAAGCGTCTGCGAACATGGTTTATCAGGACGCGAGTTTTCCGTCGTATGATACATCTGTATTCATGAACCTGTTCGTGTGCGGACACCATCTTGATGTGAATAATGATGGACTTAAGGATGTAGTGATATCACCGAACGTTTCTCAAACAGTAGAGAACTTCAATTCGAACTGGTTGTTTTTAAATGTCGGTGCGAATGACTCAGTCGTTCTCGAGTTTCAGGAACGCAACTTCATGCAGGGCGGAATGATTGATTGCGGAGAAGGATCAGTGCCTCGTTGGTTCGATTACGATAGTGACGGTGATCTCGATTTATTCATTGGTAATTACGGATACTATCGTCCATCCGGAATTTACCCGTCGAAAATTGCTCTGTATAAGAATACGGGAAACTTCAATGACCCGCAATTCACTTTTATCACTGACGACTTCGCGAATATCCACACGAACAACCTGAGCATCATTTCACCGATTCCAACATTTGGAGATTTGGATGGTGATGGCGATAAGGATATGTTAGTTGGTGATATTCTCGGCCATCTCTTCATGTTCAGAAAAGATCCGGGTCCGGCAGACAATTTTGTTTTGGTTCCCGGATTTTATCAATCGATCGATGTTGGTAGTAATGCAGCTCCGCAACTCATAGACGTTGATCGTGATAACAAGATTGATTTGCTGATTGGTGAACAATCGGGAAACATCAACTACTACCTCAACACGGGCACCAACCTTGCACCAGTATTCTCACTTGCGTCAACTTCATTCGGGGGGGTGAGTGTCAATGCACCAGCATCAATCTCCGGATTTAGCGTTCCTTGCTTATGGGATAATAATGGAACGTATCAGTTACTTGTGGGTTCAGAGCGCGGATTCATTTATCGCTACGATAACATTGATGGTAACCTCGCCGGAAATTTTACACTTACTGATTCGATGTACATCACTACCCACGAAGGTTTACGCGTTGCTCCATGGGCAGGTTACCTGAATGGTGATACTTTGATCGATGCGGTCATCGGAAATTACGCAGGTGGAGTAGTCTTGTATTATGGTGATATCACCAGCGATATACACTCAATCACGCAAACTCTAACACCAACCCTCGGTGTATTTCCAAATCCATCGAACACCGAATTTTACATTTCCGGTTGGAACACAGCGGCTCGTTTTCCGGCAACACTGGAAATTGTTGGGATGAACGGACAAGTAGTGAAGTCAGTACTTGTTACAAATCGAGATCAATCTATTAGTGTAGCTGAATTGTCGGCGGGCTGCTATTTCGGAAAGGTTACCGATGCGGAAGGCGTTACTTCTACGCTCCGCTTTGTCGTCGCGAAAAGTGATGAACGGTAGTTTGCGGAATTCAACATTGTGTACTTTTGTTGTGAAATGAAGAAAGGATGTACATATTTCGTCTCCATGGTGGTGCTGGTAGTGTTTTCACTCTATCTGGTTCCGCATGAAGCTGTACACGTTTTTTATGATCACCACGACACAGAACATGGTGTTGCACATGGAACCGAAACAACTTTTTCTTCTATTCACATCCACTGCGATTTCCTTTCAACAGATTTAACCGACTTTCTTCCGGCTGCTGAATCCGCTCCTGTTGAATGCTCGATAGTGATTCCCTTTCACTACAAAACCATCGACGTACAAACCGTTCGTTGCGTTTCTGTTCTGCGTGATTCCCGCGGACCACCTCTTGCTTAATAAAGTCTGACATCCTTCTAGTCTGCCGCGAACCTTCGTGGCGAAACAACTTTATTAAGAAAAATCATGAACAAAATACTACTACTGGTAGTGCTCAGCGCTATACATATCATTCCTATTGATGCACAAAATGCAATTCAGGGAAAGATTACCGATAAAGAAGATGGTACGCCGATTTATGGTGCGAGCATCTATATATCTGAATTGCATGCCGGAGCTTCGACCGATACGAATGGCAGATTTTCTATTGCGAACGTACCGCTGGGAACCTTCCTTGCGGAAATCCGCATGATTGGATACGCAACAGTTGCCGTGCAGGTTCAGGGGCAACCCATCAACGGAGCATATCTTTCCGAGCAACAAATTCAACTTACAAAAACGCCAGCCGAATATGCCCCGGTGATCATCACGGGAACTTCCGGCACCATTGAGCGAATGCGAAATCCTGTACCTAATACACTGCAAACCCGCGATCACTTTTTGAAACATGGCGCAACCAATGCAGTGAATGCGCTGAGTGAACTCCCGGGAATTTCCGTTGTGAGCACGGGTAACGCAATTTCAAAACCAGTGATCCGTGGACTAGGATATAATCGCGTTGTGGTACTACGAAACGGAATTCGTCAGGAAGGACAACAGTGGGGCGACGAACATGGAATTGAAATTGATGAATTTGAAATTGATCGGGTTGAAATCATAAAAGGTCCTGGCAGCATCATTTACGGTTCAGATGCTATGGCTGGTGTAATCAACTTCATTACTCCGCGAAATGTTCAGGAAGGAATGATTACGGGTGAGTACACCGGAACGTTTCAGTCGAATGGAATGTTAATTGGAAATTCCCTGATGACCGCTGGAAACATAAAAGGTGTGAGCTGGCAGGTTCGCGGAAGCCAGAAGATGGCTGGCAATTATTTCACACCTGCAGATGGTTATGTGGCCAATTCCGGATTCAAGGAATACAATGCCAGTGGATTTGTCGGAATCAATCGCAGTTGGGGCGTTTCCAAAATCAGCTTCAGCACGTTTAACCAGCAGGTCGGTTTGCCTGAAGGAGAAAGAGATTCATTGGGAAACTTTATGGTGCCTTATGCAGTGAATGATACGACCGAAGACATGCAATCGTTCACAAGTGATGAGTTGAAAAACTATTCGCATCATCTCGAAACTCCGCAGCAACGCATCAATCATAACCGACTGGTATTCTCAAATAGTTTGTACTTCAATGATGTGTCGGTAAAAATTGATTTGGGTTATCAGTCAAATCTTCGTCGTGAATTCGGAAACGTACTGGACCCGGATGAAACGGAAGTTGCAATGAAGCTCGAAACAACAAACCTGAATGCTGCGATATATTCTCCGGAGAAGAATGGAAAACAAATCATTGGAGGGATATGTTTGCAAAGACAAAGCAATGCAAATTCAGGAGAGGAATACATTGTTCCGGATTACATCGCGCAGGATGCAGGAGCGTTCATCCATTTCAAGTATGTGACGCCCAAATGGTATTTCGGGACAGGATTGCGCGGCGATGTTCGACAACTTTCAACGCAGGCTTTGTATATCGATAGCCTTGGAAATTTCATACACGAAACAACGGAAAACGTAAAGTTCAATGCACTTAACAAAACGTTTTCATCATTCTCAGCAATTGCAGGTACATCTTATCAACCCGCAACTCCGGTTGTTTTTCGTGTGAACCTCTCACGTGGTTTCCGTAATCCGAATATTGCAGAACTTTCTTCAAACGGACGGCACGAAGGAACTTTCCGTTATGAATCCGGGAATTCAAATCTGAAATCGGAAACAAGCCTGCAGCTCGATCTCGGAATGACATACACGTCTGATCACTTCAATGTGGAGCTCAGTACCTTCGTGAACGACATTCAGAATTTCATTTATCTAAGCAAGATAAATTCGGTGTTCGGCGGAGACAGCATCCTTGATCCCAATGATCCTGCACCCGTGTTCACATTCTCACAAGGTCATGCGCGTTTGTACGGTGGAGAAATTTTCACTGACATTCACCCTCACCCACTCGACTGGCTCCATTTTGAAAACTCTGTGTCGTTTGTAATCGGAGAGCTCCTTGCGCAACCTGACTCTATGAACTGTTTGCCATTTATTCCCCCCTTGAAATACCAATCGGAAGTTAATGCTCACATCGAAAAACAATTTGGGCCATTCACTGAAACCTACTTCAGTGCGTCCATTTCTGTTTATATGAAGCAAGACAGAATCTACTCTGCATACGGAACGGAAACCGCAACTCCGGGGTATTCACTCGTGGAATTTGGCGCAGGAACACAGCTCGTGAATGCGAAAGGAACCACGCTGTGCAAAATCTATTTCTCAGCAAACAATTTGTTAAACGAGAAATACCAGTCGCATTTGAGTCGTTTGAAATACGCACCGGTAAATCCCGCAACCGGCAACGGTGGTATCTATGGTCAAGGTCGCAGCTTCTGTGTGCGGATGCTGATTCCATTTAGCATTTGGCAGCATTAAAACGTAACTTTACATAGTTGTGAAATCGCGTATTGCATATTTTGTTGTTGCATTAGTTGCACTTGCATCTGTTTATTCAGGATGCAAAAAAGATGCGCCTTCCATTGACTTAGAAGGTTCTCAGTATCCGGATGAAATCGGACAAATCATTCTCGGCAATTGCGCCACCAGCGGATGTCATAACGACGCCAGTTCACACGTAGCTGCCGGCCTTAACCTTTCTTCCTGGGAAAAATGTATGCAGGGCGATCGCAACGGGGCTGTTGTGATTCCGTATTCGCATGAGTTCAGTACGATGTTCATGTATTGCAACACGTATCCTGATCTCGGACTGACAGCGGAACCGACAATGCCCTTCAACGACGATCCACTTACACGTGCCCAGGTAATAACACTTCGTAACTGGATCAATGCGGGTGCACCTTCGCGTACGGGAGAAATTCCGTTCTCCGGAAATGCATCGCGCAAAAAAATCTACGTTACGAATCAGGGCTGTGACGTAGTTACGGTGATCGATGCTGCGACTGGAATTCCCATGCGTTACATTTCCGTTGGAAGTTCATCAAGTATTGAATTGCCACATGGCTTGCGCTTGTCTCCCGATGGTGAATACTGGTACGTGTGTTTTGCGAATGGAAGTTACCTGGAGAAATACAGAACTTCCGATGATGCGTTTGTGGGAAGAATTCTTCTGGGCGCAAACACATCTGCAGCATTCGGAAGCTGGAACACATTCACCATTACTTCTGATTCGCGCAATGCATACGTGGTACACTGGGATCCAAATGGAGCCGGAAGAATTGTACGCGTTGATCTGGAAACGATGCAGTACACACATATCATAGCGAGTTCCATCTTCAACCAGACTCATGGATCGGCAGTTTCTGCCGATGGAAACACGTTGTACGTAACGACCACGCGGGGAAATTTTATTTACAAAGTCGATCTAAGTAATCTGTCGCAAATTACCGCTGACCAAATTATTATTGACGGTGTAAGTCCGACTCCGCAACCCGGCAACTCTGAAAACGGACATGAAATTGCAATCGCTCCCGATGGTACAAAATATTTCATAACCTGTGAAGGCACAAATAATGTCCGTGTCTTTGATATCGCAACAGATGCGTTGATTGCAACAATTCCGGTTGGTGTGAGACCCTTAGAAATTGTTCTTTCAAACACGACGCCTTACGGATATGTAACGTGTTCTGACGATACACTCACATTTCCCGGCAAACGCGGCTCCGTGCATTGCTTCAACTGGCAATCGAACACTGCTGTTGGTTCAGTGTATCCCGGGCATCAGCCACATGGAATAACGTTGGACGAAGATCAGCAGCAAGTGATCATCGCTAACCGCAATATATCCAACGACGGACCCACCCCGCATCACGTGGGCACCTGCGCTGGAAGAAACGGAAGTGTTGCTTTCATCGATATGTTTTCACTTGCCGTTCTCGATGACAAAGACCTCGAAGTAAGTGTTGATCCTTATGCTTGCCTCTATCGCCCATGAGTGAACTAAAAGACAAAGGAATTGTGCTGTTCGACGGTGTATGTAACTTCTGCAACTCGAGTGTGAACTTTATGATTCGCAAAGACAACACAGACTATTTTCGTTTTCTTCCACTGCAATCGGAAAAAGGAAAATCAATCGTCGAGCGTTTTAATCTCGATCCTGAAAATCTGCAAACAGTGATTCTTCTCGAAGATGGGAAAATTTACACCCGTTCGACAGCAGCATTGCGTATTGTGCGAAAGTTAAAAGGTGGGTGGAAACTGATGTACGGATTTGTAATTGTACCCACATTCATACGCGATGTGTTTTACAACATCATTGCAAAAAATCGTTACCGCTGGTGGGGAGAAAAAGAATCGTGTATGGTTCCGACTCCTGACGTAAAAAAGAAATTTCTCTGATCTATTTCTTTTTCTTCGCGGAAGATTTTTTCCGGCTACGGCTCACGTGCTTTACAGGTTTCTTCGGAAAAGAAAGAGAAAGCAATTTTTTGGGGAAATCAATTACAGCTTTGTAAGCAACGAGCACATCACTTCCAAGCACTCCGGCTATCGCAGCAAATCCGATTGCAGCATACGTGTGATTCACGTGCTGTAAATCCAGAACAACCGCTGGGAACTTATCGATCTTCAGTTTACCCAACGAAAAACTATCCAGTGTTACTACCTGGCTGATCATGTCGGATGTTCCGAGACCGGTTGAAACCTGATCGTGTTCGGCAATTTCTTCCGTACGCAGATATTTCAGAATTTCAGTTTTATCGAATACGGTTCGCGATGCTCCGGTGTCAACAATTACCAATGCGGGCTTACCGTTGATTTTCACCTTTGCCTGGAGGTGAAATCCATCGCCTTCTATATTGAGTAACCGCAGTGGAATTTTTATAATCATCGCTCTATAAAAAAGAAGGTTGGAAATAACTCCAACCTCCCGAATTGATTTTCATCCTATGCTAAACGGCTGCATTCATTCCATCGAGAACGCTCATCACTTCCTTCACTGCTTTTGCAGAGTCAGCGAGTAATTTTTTCTCGTCGTCATTCAATTTGAGTTCGATAATCTTCTCAATACCATTCTTTCCAAGAACACATGGTGCTCCAAGATAAATGTCCTTCATGCCATACTCGCCCTGCAACCATGCACACACCGGATAAATACGCTTCTGATCGCGCAGAATAGCTTCCACCATTTGTGCAGCTGCTGCTCCGGGCGCGTACCATGCAGATGTTCCGAGAAGATTTACAATTTCTCCACCGCCTTTTTTCGTGCGCTCGATAATTGCATCCAGTTCAGCTTTACCGATCAATTCTGTAACCGGAATTCCACCTACAGTTGTATAACGCGGAAGCGGAACCATGGTATCTCCATGACCGCCCATAAGAACAGCCTGAATATCTTTTGGTGAGCAGTTCAGTGCCTCAGCAAGGAACGCGCGGTATCGTGCAGTGTCAAGAATTCCTGCCATACCGAAAACCTTGCTGCTGTCGATTTTTGCAGTGAGGTATGCACAGTACGTCATTACGTCGAGTGGATTCGAAACGATAATGATGATTGCGTTAGGCGAATACTTGATGATGTTTTCAGTAACGTGCTTTACAATGGCAGCGTTGGTTGAAATCAGGTCATCGCGGCTCATGCCCGGTTTACGTGGAAGTCCCGATGTAATTACAACCACATCTGAGTTCGCAGTTTTCGAATAATCATCTGTCGATCCTTTTACGCGGGTGTCGTAAAGATCGATGGGTGCAGTTTGCCAAATGTCGAGTGCTTTACCTTCAGCAAAATTTGGTTTGATGTCGAGCAAAACAAGTTCGTTGCAAAGCTCTTTGTGTGCAATAACATCAGCGCATGTTGCTCCAACGTTACCCGCACCTACTACTGTTACTTTAGACATTGTGTATCGTGTTTATGTGTGAGTTCA
The DNA here is from genome assembly GCA_040377305.1 of Flavobacteriales bacterium. Taxonomy (GTDB): domain Bacteria; phylum Bacteroidota; class Bacteroidia; order Palsa-965; family Palsa-965. Next base: position 256,266 of record JBEIPA010000001.1, read on the forward strand.
TTCAGATTCGGCTCAAAATTAGAAATAGAACGGTTTGACCTGACCTCTGGCACGATTTTTTCGACCACTTATTAACCCGCACGGTGAATTGAGTAACCGATCTAACCGCCTAACGTATATTTGAATCGAAATGCCCCGCATCCTAACATCCCTCCTTGCTTTTGTCGCTTTGTTCGCGTCAACTTCAGTTTACGCGCAAATGCCAACAAATCAGGACTGTCTGAATGCTATTCCGATTTGCCAGAACGTATATAGCACGGTCGTTTCATATAGCGGAGAAGGAAACTATCCGAATGAAATTAACAGCGGAAATTCGTGCCTGGGATCGGGCGAATTAAACGATGTTTGGTACACGTTCACAGTACAGCAAAGCGGAAATCTCAACTTTCTCATCACACCAAATAACAGTGCCGACGATTACGATTGGGCGGTTTACAACCTGACGAATAACAACTGCGCTGACATATTTACAAATCCAGGGCTTGAAGTTAGTTGCAACTATTCGGCTCAAGGAGGAGCTACCGGACCAAACGGTGGTTCAGCGTTCAATTCTCAGAATGCAGCGGGAACACCTTTTAATAACGTTATTCCGGTTACCGTTGGGCAAACGTATGTAATCAACGTCAGTAACTTCAGTTCTACTCAAAACGGTTACACAATCGATTTTTCTGCTTCTACGGCAGTGATTTTTGACCAGATTCCTCCCCAAATTTTGTCTGTAACGAATCCCGGTTGTGGCGGCAACACACTCACCGTTACTTTCTCTGAAAATATTTTGTGCAGTACCGTGCAGAATGGCGACTTCACATTCACTGGTCCCGGCGGACCCTACACTGTTCTGGGTATAACATCTGCGGCGTGTGCTGCTGGTGCGCAATACGACAACACATTTACGTTTACAATAAGTCCAAACATTGCAGGCGCTGGAACTTATTCTGCAAATCTCGTTGGGCCTGTAACCGATTTGTGTGGTAACGTCTGCATTTTCCCTGCATCACTTCCGTTTAACGTTGGCTCATTTACATATACAACTTCATCTATTCCCGCAACGTGTGTTGCTAGTAATGGTACCGCTAGTGTGAACGTTTCCGGTGCAGGTCCATTTACTTATACATGGTCGCCAAACGTGAGTAGCACCAACACAGCTTCGAATGTTGCTGCAGGTATTTACACTGTTACAATCACCGACCAGTCGAATGGTTGCACAAGCACGGATACAATCCACGTTAACTCCAACACAACACTGAATACCGTAACCTCCGGTGATGACACAATTTGTCCGGGAACTCAGGCCACAATGAGTGTGAATGTCATTGGAGGAAATAATCCGATTACATATACGTGGAGCAATGGTTTGCCAAATTCGCCGACTGTAACCGACAATCCTACTGTAACCACAACCTATACGTTGAACATTGTTGATGCTGCAGGTTGTACTGCGGGTCCGCTCCTGTTTACAATTACAGTTGCTAGTCCGGTTGGATTGACAATTTCAGGTACGTCCCCAATATGTGTAGGAGGTGGGACATCGTTAACTGCGAATGTCACAGGTGGATTCGGCACTATAAACTACAACTGGCTACCGGGCAATATGAATACCCCGACTGTTGCAGTGACGCCAGCAGTAACAACTACGTATACACTTACTACTACTGATCAATGTGGTCAAACTGCAACGCAAATGTTTACAGTGGTTGTATCTCAGGTTCCTGTAGTGGATTTCTACGCGGACACAATTTATGGTTGTACTCCGTTGCTGGTAAATTTCTTCGTAGACACCACTGGTTTCGGCAGTGGTGCAACATTACTCTGGGATTTTGGCGAGAATGGAGTTACATCATCTGCCGTAAATCCTTCTCATTCCTACGTTGTGCCGGGATGTCATGATGTTTCATTAACCGTAACAGTTCCACCAGGATGTTCTGTTACACAAACGTACACATGCATGATCACCACACTTGCGCAACCTGTGGCACAATTCACTGCGAATCCGCAGAACGCTAGCATACTTGATCCCTTGGTTTCGTTTACCAATCAATCTATAGGAGCCACCAACTGGATCTGGAATTTTGGTGATAGTACAACAAGTAACGATTGGTCACCACAGCACTTGTACGATGCAGTTGGAGTATACTCTGTGTACCTCGCAGTTTCGAATGCATCCGGTTGTACTGATACTGCATGGTTGGAGATCACGGTGAACGACTATCACACATTCTTTATTCCAAATGCATTCACCCCAAATGGAAATGGAACCAACGATGAATTTGGCCCGGAGTTCACAAACATTCTTTCCGAGGGATATGATTTCTTCATCTTCGATCGCTGGGGAAACATTGTTTATGAGTCACACGATCCGTACAAAAAATGGAACGGGCGTTGGCAAAACAGCGGTGATAAGGTGCAACAGGACGTTTACGTCTACAAAATCGCGTACCTCGATAATATGTATGGCGAACACCACGTTATCGGATCCGTTACAGTGTTGCCAGGGAACAAGCCCTGATTTTTCGCGAATTTCGTAGGTTACGGCTGATTTTCTGCTAGCCATAAGCCTCATAATCAGTTGCTATTAAGGAGTGCTTGAACTACATTTACACGGCACACCTTAAAGTACCCTTACATGACCACCATTAAAATTCCCCTTAATGGCATTTTACTGTCTTTACTTTTCTCCCTATTCGCATTTTGCGGACTGAACGCTCAATTGGTTGTAACGCCTGGCGGGACTCCGGCGTCAATCGTGAATGGTTTGATCGGAGGAGGAATGACGGTTTCGAATGTCACCATGAACTGTCCTACGAATGCGTACGGTACGTTCTCCAATGGAAATACTACAAACCTTGGCCTCACAAATGGAATTGTCCTTACAACAGGAACAGCTGCTATGGCTATTGGTCCAAACAATAGCGTGAGCGCGGGTTTCTGTAATAACACATCCTCCAGCGATCCTCAGCTTGTTGCGATTGAGCCGCAAGCAACTTATGACTTGTGCGTTCTCGAATTTGATATCGTTCCGGAGTGCTCTCAACTTACGATACGCTTCGTTTTCGGTTCTGAAGAATATCCTGAATTTGTGAACGCGTCTTTCAACGATGCATTCGGCTTTTTCATCTCGGGACCAGGACCAACCCCTGCTTGTACGCCTAACTTTTATAACAATACAAACGTCGCAACACTTCCGAATAACGTTACGCCGGTTTCTATTGACAATGTAAATGCTGGTAATAACGCCGGCTTCTATGTGGACAATACCGGAGGTACAACAATCCAGTACGATGGATTTACAACAGTCCTCACGCGTACGATTAACCTGTGTCCATGTCAAACCTATCACTGGAAATTTGCAATTGCGGATGCAGGTGACTGTATTTATGATTCGGGGGTATTCCTTGACTTCCTTTCCTGCTCCAATGCACTAACCGTTACACCGCAATCAACTCCAGTAACAAGTTGCACCGGTTGTGATGGAACTGCCGGTGTTACACTTGTTGGTGGAACCGGACCCTTCACTTACAGCTGGTCACCTGGCGGATGGACAACACCTACGGTTTCTAACTTGTGTGCTGGCACATACACAGTAACTATTACTGATCAACTTTCCTGCTCACCTCCAACAACAATGGCAATCACAGTTGGTGCTACTGTTCCAACAATCACATTAACTCCGACACAAACAAACGTTGCATGTTTCAATGCTTGTAATGCAACCACGTCGGTAGCAGTTGTAGGTGGTACACCACCTTATTCATACAACTGGTTGCCTTCTGGTGGAACAGGACCTTCTGCAACTGGATTATGTCCGGGTGTTTACACGTGCGATGTCTCTGACAACGGTGGCTGTACCGCTACTCTTACATTCACCGTTACGGAACCGAGTCAATTAACTGCATCCGACACATCGACACCAGCCGCCTGTGGGAACAACAACGGTACGGCCACCGTTACGCCGGCGGGCGGAGTAGGACCTTACGGTTGTACATGGGCACCAAGCGGCGGACCTGGTTTAAATGCTACTGGGCTGGGTGCAGGAACGTACACATACACGGTAACCGACGCGAACGGATGTACGCTAACTCAAACGGTAAACGTTCCATCAACGGGTGGATTGTCTACGAACATAGCAGGTACTGATGCATTATGTTTTGGTGGAGCCACAGGATCAGTCACAGTTACACCTGTAGGTGGTAATCCGGGCTATACTTTTGCATGGACACCAAACGTTAGCGCAACGGGAACGGCTTCTAACCTTATTGCTGGAACATACTCTTGTATTGTTACCGACGCGAGTGGATGTACTTCAATGTCATCTTACACCGTTGCAGAGCCACCACAACTCACAGCTTCTTCGGCAGGATTTAATGTATCGTGTAATGGTGTATGCGATGGACAAATTGTTACCATTCCGGCTGGCGGTTTCGGGTCTTATACATTCTTGTGGAATACCGGATGTACAACGGCATCGTGTAACAACATTTGCGCCGGAACTTATACCGTGACTGTTACAGATCAAAATGGTTGTACTGTTCAAGACACAGCTATCGTAACTCAACCAACTGCGGTTGTTGCGAATGCGAATACAACGCCTGCAACCTGTGGTCAGTCCGATGGATCTGCAACTGCAAACGCTGCTGGCGGAACTGGCGTTATTACTTATCAGTGGATCGGTGGGCCAGCCACTGCGACATACAATAACATTTCGGCTGGAACCTATAGCTGCATTGCAACAGATGCAAACGGATGTGCTGATACAGTTACGGCAATTGTTACAAACCTTAATGGAGTAACACTTGCAAGCTGCGGCACTACAGACATAAGCTGTTACGGTTTAACCGATGGAGACATTACGGTTTGTCCGAATGGAGGTACGCCGAACTTCACCTACTCATGGTCACCTAACATAAGTGCAGCCGCGAACGCGAGCAATCTCGCCGCGGGGATTTATGTAATCACGGTTACTGATGCGAACGGATGTTCAAGTACCACAACTGTTACTCTTACTCAACCACCGCAATTGCTCATTACCGCTGTTGCGAATCCATCGTCGGTTTGTGTTGGATCGCAAGTAACATTGACAGGAACGCCTGCAGGAGGTGCACCAGCTTACAACGTAGGTTGGATGCCGGGTCCGCTCGTCGGAAACACGGTGAATGTTACACCACCTGCAACTTCAACTTACACAGCTACTGTTGTTGATGCGAATGGCTGCACTGCGGACACTACAGTTCTGGTCACAGTGAATGCACTGCCTGCTGCATCATTCAGCGGAGATTTGCTGGCAGGCTGCGCACCTCTTTGTGTAAACTTCAGTGATCTCTCAACGATTGCTGCTCCATCTGTAATCACAAGCTGGAATTGGGATTTCGGCGACAATGTTACATCAACACAGCAGTCTCCTAATCATTGTTACAGCACCCCTGGAGTGTATACTGTTTCATTGACGGTTACAACTGGCGATGGATGCTCGCACACCTTCGTATTGAACAATTACATCAACGTTTGGGCATCACCGGTTGCAGCATTTACAGCAAGTCCGCAACCAACAACAATTCTTGCCTCCACAATTTATTTCACAGATCAGTCTACAAATGCTGCAACATGGAACTGGAGTTTCGGTGATATTTCCGGCGCGACATCCATATTGCAAAATCCATCATACACTTATACCGATGCGATTTGCTATCAGGTTACCTTAGAAGTTGAATCGCAAAATGGATGTGTTGATTCTACCTCTGAACTAATCTGCATCGACCCTGATGTAGGCATTTACGTTCCGAATACTTTCACTCCAAACGAAGATGGAATCAACGAAGGATTCATTCCCGTTTGTGTTGGGATCGATCCCGATCGCTATGAGTTCTGGGTATTTGACCGCTGGGGTAATTTGATTTTCTACACCGACGACATCAACGAAAAATGGGATGGAAAAGTTTTAGGGCATTCTGATTTATGTCAGGTAGACACTTACGTTTGGAAAGTTAGATGTGTCGATGTGCTTGACAAAAAGCATAACCTAATTGGTCATGTTAATCTGATCAGATAACGTGGAAATCTGTTTTACCTAAGGGTCCTGTACGCGTTCAGGACCCTTTTTTCTTGATACGTTTTTATTTCAAAGGGATTGGAATATCCATGTTACTACATACGTTAATTTAATGTTTCGTCTACTTCAATAACCTCCCTGTCGACAATAAATTATGCTTTAGCGAAGCTGGAAAAGGGTTAATAATTACCAACCTAAATAATTGACTTCTAGGCTCCTAAATCGTATGTTTGGTAAGGCACACATGCAAATCCCTCTACATGAAACAACTGTACTTTAAGTATACGGCGTTTTCACGGCGCGTAATATTTCTTCTCTGCTTGTTCGCGTTTTCACAGAATGTTAATGCACAGTTAACTGTAACCACTGGTGTAACACCAGCGACACTTGTTGCAAATCTTGTAGGTGCGGGAATGACTGTGAGTAATATCCAGTTGAACTGTCCGGCTGCCGGATACGGAACATTCAACAATGGTAATACTACAAACATTGGCTTGACCAATGGAATTCTGTTAACCACGGGAAACGCAACTAGCGCGATCGGTCCAAACAATAGTACTTCCACTAGCATATGTACCAGTAATTCCGGAACCGACGCTCAGCTTATTGCAATAGAACCGCTGGCCAATGAAGATCTCTGTATTCTGGAGTTTGATGTGGTACCACAGTGCAATACCATGCAAATCCGCTTCGTGTTCGGTTCTGAAGAATATCCGGAATTCGTTAACTCCTCGTTCAATGATGCATTCGGATTTTTCATTTCAGGTCCTGGTCCTGCATGTCAGCCGAACTTTTACAATAACACGAACGTTGCTACACTTCCGAATAACGTTACACCTGTTTCAATCGACAATGTAAACGCTGGAAACAATGCTGCATACTACGTCAATAACACGCCGGGGGCAACCATTCAGTACGATGCGTTCACAACTGTACTCACCCGAAACATTGCCCTCTGTCCTTGTCAAACGTATCACTGGAAGCTGGCCATCGCAGATGCGGGCGACTGTTCGTATGATTCCGGAGTATTCATTGATTTTATTTCTTGTGCTACTGCACTAACCCTCACTGAAACACACACAAACGCGGGTTGCTCGGGTTGTACGGGAACTGCAAGTGTTACACTTAACGGTGGTACAGGTCCATTCACATACAATTGGTCTCCAGCTCCAGGTGGTGGACAGGGAACTCCTAACGCAACCGGACTTTGTCCTGGAACATATACCCTTTCTGTAGTGGATGCTCTTTCATGCTCCCCTGCATCTACTATCGCAGTAACGATAGCTTCAACAGGCACGCTCGTACTTTCGGGAACACAAACAAACATAACATGTAATGGTGCTTGCACAGGATCGGCAACTACAACAATTGTAACTGGTACTGGACCTTATTCTTACTCATGGGCACCGTCTGGAGGTACGGGCGCTTCGGCCACAGGATTATGCGCAGGAACCTACACGTGTACCGTTACCGCATCCGGCGGTTGCACGGCCCAACAAATATTTACAATTACACAACCACCCGTCATAAGTCTGGTGCCAACGCAAACCAACGTTCTATGTAACGGGGGCTGCACCGGCGCGGCTTCGGTCGTCGCCAGTGGAGGCACGGGAACGTATACGTATTCATGGGCCCCGTCAGGTGGAACGGGGCCAAATGCAACCGGATTATGTGCGGGAACTTATACAGTTACCGTATCGTCGCCTGCTGGTTGTACGAGGACACAAGTATTTACAATAACCCAGCCGCCTGCGTTAACTGCAACGCAATCACAAGTCAACGTGGCGTGTAATGGACAGTGTACAGGCGTAGCTTCTGTTACGCCAAGTGGCGGCACAGCACCGTATTCATATTCCTGGGCGCCAAGTGGAGGAACTGGTTCCAGTGCAACCGGTCGTTGTGCAGGAACTTATACTGTGACTATTACCGATGCGAACGGATGCGTGATCACACGATCATTCAACATCACACAACCACCGGCATTAAGCACTACCGGAGCACAGACAAATATTTTATGCAACGGTTTGTGCACTGGTTCTGCAACAGTAACACCAAGTGGCGGTACAGGACCTTACAGTTATTCGTGGGCACCAAGCGGTGGCACAGGCGCATCAACAACTGGTCGCTGTGTTGGCGTATATACGGTTACAGTAACTGATGCGAATGGTTGTACAACAACACGCACATTCAACATTACACAGCCACCTGCAGTTACTTCGACTGGTTCACAAACCAACGTTTTGTGCAATGGTAGTTGTACAGGTAGTGCGGCCGTTGTACCAAGCGGAGGTACAGCTCCGTTCACTTATTCATGGGCACCTTCAGGTGGAACAGGTGCTTCCGCTACATCACTATGTGCAGGAACTTACACGGTAACATTTACTGATGCAAATGGATGCACCGGAACGAGAATATATTCCATTACTCAACCGCCTGCGCTTACAGCGGTGACATCTGTGACTGCAGCAACCTGCGGAAACAACAACGGTTCAGCCTCTGTTACAGTTGGCGGAGGTGTTGGTCCGTTTACCTATTCATGGTCACCCTCCGGCGGAACTGGTTCAACAGCAACAGGACTTGGTGCGAATTCATACGTTGTAACTGTAACGGATGCAAACGGATGTACACGAACTGCAACAGCAGTAATTGTAAATGCCGGCTCTCCAACTGTAACTGTTACTTCAACCACGAATGTGGGATGTTTCGGCGGTGCAACAGGTGCAGCAACGGTTTCAGTTGCGGGCGGATCTGGTCCGTATAGCTACAACTGGACACCAGGTAACCCAACCGGCGATGGAACTGCAAGTGTATCAGGATTGACTGCAGGAACGTGGACTTGTACAGTAACAGATGCAATGGGGTGCATTACGATTGCAACTCTTACGATCACACAACCTCCTGCAATAACATTAACACCAACTCAAACCAACATTTTATGTAATGGTCAGTTAACAGGAAGCGCATCCGTTACGGCAACAGGTGGAACTGGAACATACACTTATGCTTGGGCTCCTTCGGGTGGAACAGGTTCATCAGCGACGGGTCTTGGCGCAGGAGTATATACTGTGACTGTTACTTCTGGTCCGGTAGGATGTACTGCAACACAAACGTTCAACATCACACAACCACCAGTAATTAATGCAACACAATCTCAAACGAACGTATTGTGTAATGGTGTTTGTAGTGGTGCGGCTTCCGTAACTGCGAGCGGTGGCACAGGAACGTACACGTATTTGTGGGCACCATCGGGTGGAACAGGTTCTTCTGCAACCGGATTGTGTGCAGGAACTTATACGGTAACAATTACTTCCGGTCCGGCAGGTTGTACAATCACTCGTACATTCAATATTACACAACCCACGGCACTCGCCGCAACAACTTCAAACACAGCTGCAACTTGCGGTAACCCGAATGGTTCTGCTTCTGTTTCTGCATCGGGAGGTACACCAGGTTACACTTACTTGTGGACTCCGTCCGGTGGCACTGGTGCAACAGCAACGGGATTGCTCGCAGGATCATACACATGTACAATTACAGATTTGAATGGTTGTACGATAACGCGTACGGTTACAATTATTAATAGTGGTGGTCCGACCGCAAACATTTCGGCACAAACCAACGTCAACTGCTTCGGAAGTTCTAACGGATCTGCTACAGTTGCAATGGTTGGTGGTACTGGTCCTTTCACTTACGTTTGGGCTCCGGCACCAGGTGGTGGACAAGGCACGGCGACTGCAACAGGACTACCCGCAGGAACATTTGTTGTAACAGTAACCGATGCGAATGGATGTATTGCAACAGCAACAGCCATCATTACACAACCACCTGCTATCACACTCACACCTACGCAGACTAACGTTAACTGTAACGGAACATTGACTGGTAGTGCAACTGTAACAGCTACGGGTGGCACAGGAACGTACACTTATGCATGGGCTCCATCAGGTGGTACCGCTTCATCAGCAACAGGTCTTGGTGCAGGAACATATACAGTTACGGTTACTTCTGGTCCTGCAGGATGTACTGCAACCCAAACATTCAACATCACGCAACCACCAGCAATCACTGCAACAACTTCTCAAACGAACATTTTATGTAATGGTCTTTGCACAGGAGCTGCGTCTGTAACTGCAAGTGGTGGATCAGGAACATACACGTACGTGTGGGCACCTTCGGGTGGAACAGCGGCCAGTGCAACCGGATTGTGCTCTGGTACATACACATGTACAATCACTTCTGGCCCTGCCGGATGTACAATAACCAGTACGTTCAACATCACTCAGCCTACTGCATTAACTGCAACAACTTCATTCACGCAGGCAACATGCGGAATGTCAAACGGTGCTGCTTCCGTTACTGTTTCAGGTGGGACACCGGGATACACCTATTCATGGGCACCAACAGGTGGAACTGGTGCAACCGCTACAGGATTACCTGCTGGAGGTTACACAGTAACTTTTACTGACGCTAATGGTTGTACAGGAACTGCTTCTGTAAACGTACCGAACGCGGGTTCGCCTACTGCAACGATTACAGCAACAACAAATGTGTTGTGTTTCGGTGGCAATAACGGCTCAGCTACTGTCGCTGCTTCCGGCGGTACAGGTCCATACACTTACGCGTGGGCACCAACTGGTGGAACAAGTCCAATAGGAACTCCTCTTATTGCTGGAAACTACACTGTAACCGTAACAGATGCGAATGGTTGTTCTACAACTGCAACTGTTGCAATTACGCAACCTCCCGCATTCACTTCCACCGCAGTTGCAACACCAGTGTTGTGTAACGGAGGATCAACAGGAACTGCATCGGTTGCAACAACAGGCGGCGCAGGTGGCAACACATACAACTGGACTCCAGGTAACCCAACAGGCGACGGCACAGCAAACGTAACAGGACTTACTGCGGGAACGTGGTCGATTACTGTGACAGATGCAAACGGATGTACAACTCAATCAACTGTGTCTGTGACGCAACCACCAGCAATCACAACAACAATGGCTGCAACGCCGGTG
>JBEIPA010000044.1:0-27357 GCA_040377305.1 Flavobacteriales bacterium
AGTCATCCGAGCGAGCACCTAACAAGCCTCGGAAATCAAAATCCGCGTTCCAATTTTAAACGAAATCGAGCAGTTCAAATTTCTGCCCAAGTATGGTTTCGTGATTGGCTCCCAACCAATTCTGCAACACCGTCGCATACACCTGCCTGAAATCGATCTTGTAGATCAAATCACCTTCTTCGAGGTTTTGTAAATCGGCAGCTTCGGTGATTACGCCTTTCTTTTTCAATCCGCCACTGGCGAACATCACAACGTTTGCTGTTCCATGGTCAGTTCCTTGGGAACCGTTCTGTTTCACGCGACGACCGAATTCGCTGAATGTCATCACAAGTGTGTCGTTCCATTTTCCTGCTGCCTGAAGATCTTTTGCCAAAGCTTCTATCGCCTGCGAATAAATTCCAAGCAAACGATTCTGCTGATTGTTTTGTCCCGCATGCGTGTCGAAACCAGTAAGCGTGACATAAAAAATAGAAGTTTCACTTCCTGCGAGAATCAGATCAGCCACATTCTTCATCTGCTTTCCGAATGCATGTTGCGGATAAATCTCTTTCGCACCACCGATTTTCGATTTCTCGATTAAGTACTGCGCACTCTGTGCTGTTTCTGCCAGACACTGGTGCAGATAATCAACCAGTGCGTGATCGCTTTCGTGGTGCGTGTAGTCATTCGCAATCTGCATGAGCAACTTATCCTCCGTCAGAATCTTCATCTTCTTCGGATTTCTGTTCGCGATTCCATTACGTGTTTCACCTTTCAGTGCAAGACTCATCGTGTCGTCAATCTCTACTGCCTGGTGCGGAGGAGTTTGTTCGCCGAGCGAATCGAGGTAACGTCCAATCCATCCGGTGGTGAGATATTCATTCGGACCGCATCCACCATGCCAGATGTCCATGGAACGGAAGTGCGAACGGTTCGGATCAGGATAACCCACACAGTTCAATGCCGCGAAATGTCCGTTGTTGTACAGATCGTGAATGCCTTTCATGTTTGGATTCAAACCATGATAGTCATCGAACTTCAGAACTTCCGGAACCTTAATTCCAACAGTGGGACGATTACTGTGGTATAAATCGTTTCCATGCGGAATCACCATGTTGAGCCCGTCGTTACCACCGCTGAACTGAACTACAATCAAACGCTTTCCGTTCGTCTGGGACAGAAACAGATTGTTAATCTCGCTCTGCACACTGGTGTCGGCTCCGCGCAAAAACTTCGGCAACATTAAAGTCGCTGATGCAAGAGCACTGATGCGAAGGAAATCTTTTCTTGAGAAATTATTCATAACGGTATTTTTTTATTGTCACACTGAGCGTAGTCGAAGGATGACAAAATGTTATCAGATAATTTGAAACTCCGGAAACTGCATTATAGTTGCCAACGTGGTAATGATGCGACGATCCTTATTCGATTTATCAACGAGCTTTTCGAGCTCCGCGTTGTCGAGGTGTTCGGTTGTCGTAACCAATAAATAGTCCAGACATGCTTGCGTGAGCTGATCGTCGGGTGTATTCTTGAAATGCTTCACCATTTCATTCCAGTCCGACTTTATCTTCACAATTTCATCCGGACCTTTCTTGTTGTCCATTTCCTCCTCCTCAAAAGCAGGTTTGCGTTTGATCTTCACCGTTCCCGAATCGAGAATTGCTTTCGGCATGTGCAGTCGAAGCGTAATGGAATTTCCGTCAATCCAACTCTTTCCTCCCTTCCACCCGGCCACGTTTGGTGGAGAGAAAAGCGTTTGCCCGAGCACTTTCTGAAACGCGAGCATTTGTTCGTCTTCCACTTCCACCTGACAAATGCGTTTCATTTTCACGATCAGTTCAACCGGAGAAATCACAATCGTTCCGATGTTCTCCTTCGCGTAAAACCATTCCGCATTGAAAACGGTTTTCATGAGATCAGCAATATCGAAATCACTCTTGAAGAACCGCGACGCCATTTCCTGGACGTGATCTTCATTCACAATGTTGTTTACGAACGTGCGGTAAATTTTTCTCGACACATAAACCGCAGTTTCCCGCTTCTGAAGCAACATGTCGACTACATCGTTTCCATTGTAGTTGCCGGTTCTTCCGAAAATGGTTTTGTATCCGTTGTCGTGCTGTTTCGGGTTGAATTCGTATTCACCTTTCTGATTCACAGTCCAGCCGGTAAACGCTTTCGCTGCTTCTTTGATATCGTCTTCGGTGTACCCGTTTCCTTCTCCGAGCGTAAAGAGTTCCATCACCTCTCGCGCGAAGTTTTCATTCGGCGCATTTTTCTTATTCTGCTGATTGTTCAGCCAGAGAATCATCGCAGGATCTTTCGAAATATCATGCAGCATATCGCGGAAACTTCCGAGCGCATGTTTACGCAACGTGTTGTGCTGCATCTGCATGAGGTACGCGAAATTTGTTCCGGTCGCGAAGTGATTGTGCCAGAACAACGTCATCTTCTCACGTAAAGTGGCTTGTGCAACCGACATGCGATCCACCCACGCAAGATTCAACTCATCTTTTTGCTTCTGGGATTTAATAAACTGTCCAGCCACTTTGAATGGCCCTACTTTGCCATTGTCTTTCGTTTTCGGTTTCGCCAGGTACAACAAATCGGTAACGGTTGCCGAATCTTTGAAAAGTTCGTCGACCACCACGGCCAGTTCTTTTCCCTGGAAACGTTTCAGCGTGTCGGGTGTTGGCCCGAAAGCGGCACGATTCAGCAAATGATGCAGTTTTAACTCAGCGTCGGTCATATAGCAAGATGTTTCGGTAGTGGTCAGACTGCAATTAAGATACCAGATAAATTTTCAATAGCCTGTAACATTCAACGTTTTGTCAGCGTCTTTAGCGTCCACTACTACTTTTTATGGTACTTATTTAGACTCTGCAAACGTGCAAAAGTTTATTGTACGTTCGCTCTTAACAATCCCCGTTTAATAAATCAACCATTTCTCTTCATTTCCACGTCCCGCTTCACGGTAACTTTCGAAGTCTATACAAATCCGTGACCAAAAGGCTGAAAATTGTTCTGATTACTCTAAGCATCGTGGTGCTGGGTGGAGGACTTTTCGCTTATTTCTATCTGCGCAGCCTTAAGCAACCTGCCAGTGAAGCACTTAAAGCTGTTCCTGCCGGAGCGTTTTGTGTGGTTTCGACAACCGATGTGCGCAATTCCTGGGAGCAACTCAACCAGGGAAACCTGATTTGGGCCGCGTTAACTGAAACGGATTGGGCGGCGAATGTTTCTGCGACTGCTTCGCTCGTGGACTCTCTTCTCGCGGCAAGTTCAGAAATGGACGAAGTAATTGCCGACAACACCTGCTACATTTCTCTTCATTGCACAGGAACCGACGGATTCAACTATGTGTTTTCTGTTTCTCTTCCCGGCATAGCTTACGAAGACAAGGCGATTGAGTTCGTGAAGCAAAGTGCGGGCGGTTACACGTTTTCGGAACAAGCAATGACCAATGGAACCATTCTCACCGCGAAATCGGGAGAGAAAAAATTCTTCGCGTCGGTTTCACAAGGTGTGCTCCAGTTCAGCGATAATGAAGATCTGCTCAAAACCGCAATCGAACAACTTTCTGCGAAAAGCAAAACATTGCTCGAAGATGTTTCTTTCATGGCGGTCCATAAAACTGCCGGAGAAAAAGTAGCAGCGAATATCTATGTGAACTATTCACGACTACTTGTTTTGCTCAAGCGTGTCTCTGATAAATCATTTCACGATGAACTGGACGCGTTCAATTCATTTGCCGGTTGGACAGAAACCGATCTGACTCTGAAACCGAATGCAGCATTGCTGAACGGATATACACACGCGACAGATTCCATGGCGGCGTACCTGAATGTTTTCCGCGGACAACAGCCACAACCACTCGAAGCAGATGCAGTTTTGCCGAACGGAACTGTTTGTTATCTCGATTTCTGCATCAGCAACTTCGACACGTATCTCACCAACTACGATTCGTATCTCGCGAAACTAGGCTTGGCTGATGAACGTCGCGATCGCCTTGCACAGCTACAATCGAATTACGGATACAAACCGGAAGAACATATTGGCAGCTGGATCGGAAATGAAATTGTGAAAGCAGAGGTGAATATTCCGGGAGAAGGTATTCAGCCCGTTGCCATTCTAAGTACGGTTAGTACGGCAAAAGCACGTGAGAAATTAGAGTCGCTTCGCCCGAAACGCGACACCGGTTCTGTTCAGCCTGAATTTGATTCGACCGGAGTTATCGTTCGTTCTGTTCCTGTGCCGGAGATGTTGTCGGTAACGTTTGGTGAAATGTTCGGTGAGTTCCGTGAATCGTATTACGCCATCACCAGTCATTTCGTGATTTTCGCCGAGAATGCAAACGTGTTGAAAGCATTCGTTACTTCTGCAGAATATGGTCGCACGCTGAAAAAAGATCGAAACTACCTCGACTTCGTAACCAACATGGCAACTGAAGCAAGTGTGACCATTTTTGTTGCGGTTCCGAAAGTTCAACCATTGATTGAAGAACGTTCGGAGACCGGTTTCAAAGCCGATGTTACTCATCAGGCTGATCTACTCAAGCGTTTCGACGGAATTGTATTGCAGTACAACATTGATGACGGCGGACTACATTACACGAATGCATTTCTACGACACAATCCGCAAAGCAAAAAGAGCGATGCTTCTCTCTGGGAATTGCAACTTGATTCTACTTTCAGCGGTCGCCCGTGGCTGATCACGAATCACAACACAAAAGGGCTGGACATTTTTGTGCAGGATGATGCGAACAAGATTTACCTCATTAGCAGTACAGGAACGATATTCTGGCGAAAACAACTGAGTCAAACCATCATGAGTGATGTTCAGCAGATTGATGTACTCAAGAACGGCAAACTACAGATCGTTTTCAATACGCGCGATTCCTTGTATTGCCTCGACCGAAACGGAAATCCAGTTGACAATTTCCCAATCAGACTTCCGGCAAAAGCGACCAATGGTGTACGCGTGATGGATTACGATGGTAATCGCGAATACAGAATGCTGATTGCACTCGACGACAAGAAAATCTACAACTACACCACGAAAGGAACTGTTGTTTCCGGCTGGAAATACCCGACTACAACGAGTACAGTTTCCGCAACGATTCAGCACACTGTTGTAAGTACAAAAGATTACGTGGTGATTGTTGACCGCGAAGGAAAAACATACATTGTCGATCGTCAGGGTGCAACACGTCTAACGCTGAAAGAGCAACTCGGTCGACCTGTGAATACGTTCTTTCTGGAATCGGGAAAAGATTTAGCCCGCACCCGAATTGTTGCAGCTGATTCGCTGGGAAATATTTATCGCCTGACATTAACCGACGATCTGGAACGATTGCATTTTTCTGATTTCTCATCGCCACCGTTCTTCGATTACCGCGATCTGAACGGAGACGGAAACTTCGAATACATTTTCCTGAGCGAAGACAAACTCGCGGTGTACAATCAGGATAAACTCAATGCATTCTCATTCGGATTTGAGTCCCCTGCAATTTGTTGCGCAAACCTTTTCCGTTTTGGCGACAACGATATAAGAATCGGCGTTACGTGTCCGCAGGCCAGTGAATTGCATCTCATCAATCGTGGCGGCGCCGACAGTGAGGGATTCCCAATGCCAGGGCAAACTCAATTCGCAATAGGTCAGTTGAATGGTGAAAATGGGTATACCCTGATTTCCGGAATTAATGGTAAATACCTGACAGCGTACTCTTTACAATAGACCGCAAAACCTTGAAGGTTTTAAAAACCTTCAAGGTTTTACACGGGCGGAAACTGATTTTTCTATCTTTAGTCCTCCTTAACCACACCTTATGAAAAGAGTTTTCACCCTGCTAGCCGGTCTGCTTTCGTTTACCGGAATAATGCAAGCGCAAAACATGCTCGGTTTCCAGAATACCAACTACGCTGGTGTTTACGGAATTGACTGGAACCCGTCTTCTATTGTTGACAGTCGCTTCAAGATGGACGTTAACCTGATCGCATTCGATATTGGTTTCACGAACAGCTATGTGGGCATGAAGCATAGCGCATTCGCTGGCATGTCTGCATACGGTGCATGGCGCGCCGATGCAAAAGACTCCAATTCAACAGCATTCGACGCGTTTAACGACGATCAGTTTCAAAGCGTACACATGCAGAAATCTACTGGTGTAGATAATCACTCTGTATTTGTTGGGATGCGCACCGTTCTTCCACTTTCATTTATGTGGACGCACGATGATAAGAACGCATTTTCAATGACCGGCGAATTCCGCATGATCACAAACATTGACGGAATTAGTCAGCCGCTCGCTGATTTCCTTTACGATGACTTCGGTGATTCAACCATGTGGGATCAGAGTTTCTCGAATGCCAATGCAAGTATCCAAATGATGACGTGGCACGAAATCGGGTTCGGTTATGCGCGCGTTTTACAAGACGATGGAAGCAACTTCTGGAAGATTGGTGTACGTCCTAAACTTGAACTCGGTTTGGGTTCAATGTATTTCTATGCTGAAGAACTCACCTACGAAACAGAGAACAAAGATTCAATTACGATCTATGGTTCGAATGTTCAGTACGGTCACAGCACAAACTTCGACTTCCCGAACGGACAAGGCGATCAGGGCGCACTTCGTTATAACTATTCAGAAGCGTTTGCACATCCCGGACTTGGTCTCGACGTAGGTGTTACTTACGAATGGCGTCCGAAGTATCAGGATTTCAAATATGATATGGATGGAGAAACGAATCTGTGGATGAAGTCTAAAAACAAATATGAGCTTCGTGCGGCATTCTCAGTTACCGACATTGGTTGGATTAAGTTCAGTCGTGCAGCAGGTAGCGGTGACTTCAGCGGAGGAATCCAGGACTGGAACTTCCGTGATATTGAATTACAGGATGCAGACTCAAGTACAGTAGATTATCCGATTCAGGCGCTTGATGATACGCTACGTAAGTTGTTTGTGTTCCGCGATACAAAAGAAGTATATCGCGTGAATCTTCCAACTGCATTCCGTGCTGATATTGATTATCACATCTGGAATGATTTCTACATCAACCTTCAGGCGGTGGGTGCAGTACAGTGGAAGAAGAATGCAAACAAAGTACACGACATGTCTTACATCGCAGTAACTCCACGTTACGATTACAAGTGGGCTGGTGTGATGGTGCCAATGTCATACAATCAGTACAAACGATTTCAGGTGGGAACAGCAGTTCGCCTCGGACCAATTTTCGTTGGTACTTCAGACATGGGTGCAATGTTCGGCAAGAAGAAAGATATTACCGGCATGAACTTCTACTTCGGTGTGAAAGTTCCATTGCACTTCAAAGAACCAAAAGATCGTGATAAGGATAAAGTGTCCGATAAGAAAGATAAGTGTATCGACACTCCGGGAGTTTGGGAATTCCTCGGTTGTCCTGACCGCGATGGTGACCATATCCAGGATTCTGAAGACTTGTGTCCGGATGAGCCAGGTGTGAAACAACACAATGGTTGTCCTGATCGTGATGGTGATAATATCATTGACAAACAAGATGCGTGTCCGGATGATCCAGGCTTGCAGGAGTTCAATGGTTGTCCTGATAAAGACGGAGACAAAGTGATCGATAAAGAAGATGACTGTCCGGATGAGCCAGGTGTGAAAGACTTCAAAGGTTGTCCGGATAAAGACGGCGACGGTGTAATGGATAAACTTGATATCTGTCCTGAGAAACCAGGTCCGGTTGAGAACGAAGGTTGTCCTGAAGTTATTCTGAGCCTTGTTGATCTTGCTGGTCAATCACTCAAGCAAACGAAGCAAGCGAAAGACGGAAGCTTCACGTACGAGTCGTTGCCTGCAGATTCAGTTTGCGTGTTCCGCCTCGATGGAGATCCTGACAAAACAATTGGCGTGAATGAAGTGAAAATTATCGTGAACGGATTGCCTAAGCGTGCATTGCGCAGCCAGTCTGACGGATTATTCCGCTTCGATATTCCTAAACCAGTTGGAAACGGATTGATTAAACAGCCGGAAGTCGCACCTGTACTTACGAAGCAGGAAGCAGAAATCCTGAAGCGCGCATTCGACAACCTTGAGTTCGAATCAGGAAAAGCAATCATCAAGCAGGTGTCTTACGCATCACTTGATACGCTTGCTGACCTGATGAAGAAGAAGCCTGAGTGGAACCTGAAGATCTCTGGTCACACAGATAACGTTGGTAAGCCGGCTTCGAACATGAAGCTCTCTGAGAATCGTGCGAAAGCGGTGAAAGCTTACCTCGTATCAAAAGGCATCGATGAAAAACGCCTCATCACGGAATGGTTTGGTCAGACTCGTCCGATCCAGCCGAACTCAACGCCGGAAGGACGTCAGAAAAACCGCCGCGTAGAAATGATGATTCTCGAAAAAGCGAAGTAGTAAAATTTGAATAAAAGTTCAATCGCCCGATTCTGGTAACAGAGTCGGGCGATTTTGTTTTGCTGACCCTTGTGCGTTGAACATTGAACTTTGACACTTTACGCCTATGACCCGATGAAAGTAAAGTGTCAATGAACAACGCTCAAGTGGCAAGTAACAAGTTAAAAGATATGCATGTATCTTTAGATATATGATCACCATCATCAACTTCGGCTCTACCAAAACACCACAGATACTTTCCGTGGTGCGCGAATTAGGTTTTGAAGCTGAAGAAAAAAACTGGAAAGAATTTTCTGCGGCTGATTACGCTAAGCAGGATAAAATTATTTTCAGCGGATCGCCGACTTATCTCACCGAAGTAGATCACACTCCTTACACTGAAAGATATTCCTGCATCAAAGAAGGAAAAGTTCCTGTGCTAGGAATTTGTTTCGGTCATCAGGTAATGGGAATTATTCACGGCGCGAAAATATTTCGTGGTGAGCCAATTCGCACGGATGTTACAATCACCGTTGTGAAAGAAGACAAGCTTTTCGAAGGACTCGCTCCAACAACCGTAATGCGACAAGATCACACAGAAGGAATTTCATTGCCTGCTGGTTTCATTCATCTCGCCTACTCGAAAGATTACGCGATTGAAGCCATGCGGCATCCGTATTTACCGTTGTGGGGAACGCAGTTTCATCCGGAGGTTTCGGGGGAGAATGGCAGGCGGCTGATTCAGAATTTTCTGAAGCACTAGTCCGTGTTTTGTTTCCGTGGGCGAAAGCCGTAATTCCTAAAGTTCCAGTCGATGTTATGTTCCGTGGGCTAAAGTCGAAGCTCCCGAAGCTCCAGTCCATATTATCTTCCGTGGGCTAAAGCTAAATTTCCCCGAAGCTCCAGTCCATATTATCTTCTGTGGGCTAAAGCTAAATTCCCCCGAAGCTCCAGTCCATATTATCTTCCGTGGGCTAAAGCTAAATTTCCTAAAGTCCCAGTCGATGTTATGTTCCGTGGGCTAAAGCTAAATTTCCCCGAAGCTCCAGTCCATATTATCTTCCGTGGGCTAAAGCCGCACGGATTTGGACGATCTATTTACTACTTCCTTCTCGGCTTCGCTTTCCGCAGATAAATCACCTGCCCCGCTTTCGGCTCACTTCCCGGCGCCATCTCATTATACTGATAAAGCTTCTTCAGCTTCACACCATACCGCTGAGAAATATCGAACATCGTCTCTCCCGGTCGTACCTGACATTTATCCTCTGCACAACGATTGCGTTTCGGTTGTATGTAAAGCATCTGTCCAGGCTTCAACGATGAATCTTTGTTCATGTCGTTGTACTTGTACAATTGCCATACGCCCATCTCCATCTCCTGCGCCAGCTTCATGAACGTATCATCCGACTTCACCACAACGAATTTTCGATTGTTGTTGAGGAATATCTGGCGATGCTGCATACCCACACCACTAACCGTTTTGTTTCCTTGCGGAGTTTGCGGTTCAACAGCTACCGGTGCGAGACCTTCGAGTTTATCGTATTGGTTGAGCTTGTAACGTTCGATGATGTCAATCAGTCGCGAAGCATATTTCGGATCGGTGGCGTAACCCGCAGCCTTCAATCCGTTCGCCCAGCCTTTGTAGTCGGTGATTTTCAATTCGAACAACGAAGCGTAACGCGGACGTGTTTTCAGAAATTGAGAATGGTCGACATAAGAATCGTATGCGTCGCCGTACTTTCTGAAACACTCATCTTTGGTGTCATCGTCCTGCGTGTAGGTTTCACCAGTCCATTCTTTGTGACACTTAATTCCGAAATGGTTGTTCGCATAAACCGCAAGAGCACTGTTGCCGTTGTCCGACTCAAGCATTCCCTGCGCAAGCGTTATACTCGCGGGTACACGATAAAGCTGCATTTCCCGGATTGCATCGTCTTTGTAAGTCGCGATGTAATCATCCGGTGTATTCTTCTTTTCCGCTGGCTGAGCATACAGAACTGCCGCCGGAAAGGACAAAGCAATTGCTAAAACGATCAGTCGTTTCATGGTGACACAAATTGGGACGAGACAAAACTAATTTTAGATCAGCAAGTCAATTTGTGCCATCATGGGGATGTTTGAACAGCGATTTGTTAATAGGAACGCGATTACGTGTATAAAATTGGCCTTAACAACACCTGAATACCAATTGACTGAATAAACGTTGGGCAATCCTAAGAAAGTGAGATTGAAGACTCAATATCTGTGAATTCAGTTTCAACAACAATGTCTTCAGTCTTTCTTTCTAAACGTTGCAGCGAACCCACCGATGGAAACTGCCAGTAAAGTAGCGCCCGTTTTATAAAGTTGCACCTCGTGCTGAAAACAGAAAATAGTAATGAGACCAAAGGCAATGAAAATTACACGTAGTACTATTATGTAAGTACGATTATGGGTACGAAAAGCAGAAATCATCAGCACACAAGCTATCACAATCAGCACGAGCATGATATTGGTACATATCCTGTCAATCGCACTTACTGCGTTACCAATTCCGTTACTCAGACCATCCATGAATGCCATAGGACAAAATTAAATTCTGTACGCTGATTCAATATTGATTGACAAACGCGTATCCCCCGGTGTGCACGAACAACACATTCTTCCCTCTGAAGGAGCCTGAATTTGCCATACGATGCAACGCAAAAAGTGCTTTCCCGGAATACACATGATCCAACGGTAAATCATACTGTGTTTTCATCGTTTGAATGAAAGCGGTCAGTTCATCTGATGTATTCGCATAACCGCCCAGCGTGAAGTCGTGGTATAAATCCCAGGAGCAGGAAACCTTCTCATACATCATCTTTCTGATTTCATCTTCGAGATGATCCTTCGCAGATAATACCGCAATTCCGGAGACGTGCTGATGCGCTTTCGCAGTCTGAATGATTCCGGCAATCGTTGTTCCCGTTCCAACAGGCAAAACAAGTTCGTCAAACTTATCACATTCCGGCGTGAGAATTTCCAGGCATCCGCGCACGCCCTGATCTCCTCCTCCACCTTCGGGCACAACGTAAATCGTCCCGAACTGTTCAATGAAGTCAAGTGTCGATTCCGTTTCGTTTTTCTGCCGGTAATATCCGCGTGAAATAAAATGCAACTTCATTCCGCACTCGCTCGCAAACCGGAGAACAGAATTTGATCCGGCATTCAGTTCTTCTCCGCGTATGACACCAATCGTTGGAATGTTGTTCACCTTTCCTGCGTATGCCAACGCGGCAATGTGATTGGAATACGCTCCACCGAATGAAAGAATTGATCCGTCACCAATCATTCGAAAAACTTCAAGATGGTATTTCAGTTTATACGATTTATTTCCTCCTGCAACAGCATCAGGAAGATCTAATCGCAGGAATGAAAGCGACTTCACACCTGGAAAGAATTCTTCAACGAGATCTTTGGAAGCGTGCTGAATCATCAGTGTACGAAAGGATCAGAAAACTTCGGGTCGTTGATGAATGTTTGATCCGTAAGCGTGTTCAGAAAGGCAATCAACGCCTGCTTCTCGTATGCACTCATGTTCATCTGCACAGGAGGACCACCGATAGTAAGAGTTGTAGTGAGTCGATCATCCAGTGTGGGACTTGGCTGAACACCGCTGTTATAATGTTCGAGTACTTCTTCCATGGTGCGGAATCTTCCATCATGCATGTATGGAGCAGTGAGCATGATGTTGCGCAACGTGGGTACACGGAATCTTCCAATGTCATTCGGGTCTCCGGTAATCAAAGCAAGTCCGCTGTCTGTTGCGATGGACTCCAATCCATTGTTCCGCGGATCACGTTCGTAGAAGTTTTGTGTCGAGTGACAATGATTGCATGCAAATTGTCCGCTGAAAAAGAAATTCATTCCGTCATTTTCTTCCTGCGTGAAATTTGCAAAGCTGCTCGCTACACCTTGGTCATATTTCGAACGATATGAAATCATAGCACGGAGAAACTGCGCGAGTGCATAACGAATCCGTTGAACCGTAACAACGCGCGTTCCGAATGCTTTTTCGAACAGTGGCGGATAATATGTTGCCGATACAACCCGACTCACCAGCAATGTTGTATCCATGCCCATCTCCAGTTCGTTCTCGATGGGCATGATGACTTGATTCTCCAAACCATTCACGCGTAAATCCCAGAAGAACGTTCTCGAGAAGCGAAGATTCACGATAGCCATTGCACTGCGATCAGTATGTCCACCCATGAATCCAGTGCTGAATGCGCCTGTATCCGCAAATGCATTCGATTGGTGATGACATGATGCACACGAAACGGTTTGATTCGCAGACAACGCCACATCGTAAAACAACACGCGGCCTAAAGTCGCGCCCCAATTTGTTGTTGGATTGTAGGATGGTTCGGCATTCAGTACGTTCAACGGAGTAAAAAGCATATACTGCGGAATGCCTTGTATATCGCCTACATAATCGTACGGATCAGCTGGCAAAAAAGGACCGGAACTTTCTGCGGGTGTAGGCTCCAACTCAGGATCACGCGTGCACTGTGTTATCAGCACAACACCAAACAGAATCGCTAAAACCCACCATTTTTTCATTTGAATAATAGCTTACGAGCTACATCGCGATGTGTGTTTACCTTATTAGGGAAGCCACTATTGCACAATCATTTTTCGTCTCGAAACGAAAACGTCATTACTGTATAGCGAGTAAAAATAGATTCCGGATGAAAGATTTCCCAGCGTTATTTCTCCCGCAGGATTATTTAATTGGTGTTCTGAAATTACTTTACCGGAAACATCAGTAACTACCAAAGTCCCATTCGCATCATTCAATGTATATCGAATAGTTGTTGAGCTGGAAAAAGGATTTGGGAAATTCTGAGAAAGGGCGTTTGTTGCTGAAGAATTATCATCAATTCCAATTGTAGAATTCGCGTGATAAAGAAATGTGATCGTATCGGCATTTGCAGGATTGCCTGTTTCAAAAACCCTTACTCGTATCTGATTACTCCCCGCAATGCCCATAAAACCACATTGAACGTGGAGGTACGCACTGTCGCCATTAGCTATAGTGCCCAATGAACCAGCGGATGGGACATAAGGAAAACATGCCGCATTCGTACACAACACCACATTCCATCCAGCAGGAGTAATCGTATTACTAATAGTCTGAAAGCTCAAGGTTAAAGGAGAACCGGAATTGTTCCCGAGATAAATAAAATCCGAAGCCCAGTCAGAAACGGTATAGGTACCTTCAACGGAATCATTCGGTGTCGCCACGAATGTTTGCGCATTCGCAGCACCAGCCACTACGAAAAATAAAGTCAGACAGATAGCACACTTTTTCATTGGAGAAAGGTAAGGAAAAAGTGGCAGCGGCAGTCGCAGTGGCAATCAGTAAACAGTATTCCGTTTTTAACCAATCCTGACTGAAAACTGACTGCAACTGCGACTGCAACTGTGACTTCCCGTAACGTCGATTTGCTACCTTTGTTACGATGTCGTTGCTAAGCGAACTGGACAAAGACGATTACTACTTTTCACCCGAAGGCTACGTGGTGTTCACAGCGAAATATCTTCTAAAGAGAGGTTATTGCTGTCAGAATGGTTGCAAACATTGTCCGTACGGTTACAACAAAAAAACAGGACGTTTCGATACCAAAAAAGACGATGGGATTTCTGAGTAATTTATTCGGCAGCAAAACTCCGCAAGCAGAACTGCCGTCTGCAGAAGTTTACATGCGTCGCGAATACGTGGATAATTTGTTGCTGGAGCAACTTCACACCGGAAAAGTCATGCTGATTACTTTTTTTCAGGCTACACAACAACAACTCATCGGACGTTGCACAAATCCTGAACTACAGAAAAACATAGTTCAGTATAATGATGCATTCACCATTACAGAACTGACTGCAGTCAAAACATTTCTCTCATCACCCGATCGAAGCGTTTTTTTGGTGGAGCGATATCCGTTATCAAAAAAAGAAACGGATCTCATTCAGCAATTGCGTCAGTACGGAATTCCGCATCCAGTATATGGGTTTTGTGCATTGGACGATGAACTTATAATGCGTTTTGGCGGTGAAAGAATCATCAAACTGATGCAAAACCTGGGCATGTCGGAAACGGAAGTCATCCGACACAATATGATTACCACTTCGATTCAGAATGCTCAGAACAAAACGCAGAAGAAAATTAACTATGAACAGCAGGCCAAAAGTGCAGCTGATTGGTATCGTCTGAACTTCCCGCAGTCATAACTTTGTACTATATGAGTCCACAAGAGTTTAAAAAACATATCCTCACCGGCATTCCTGCAGAACTTCCTGCTGCAAAAGCTTTTGATACCACGCTCAATCACGCACCGAAACGTAAAGACATACTTTCTCCTGCCGAGAAGAAACTCGCGATCAGAAATGCATTGCGTTATTTCCCTTCAAAACACCACGCTGTACTCGCTAAGGAATTTGCCGAAGAGCTGAAGACATACGGACGCATTTACATGTATCGCTATCGTCCCGACTACAAAATTTACGCGCGTCCAATTCACGATTATCCTTTCGAGTGTGTTCAGGCTGGTGCGATCATGCACATGCTTTCAAACAATCTGGATTATGCAGTTGCTCAACATCCGCATGAACTGATTACGTATGGCGGAAACGGTGCCGTGTTCCAGAACTGGGCGCAGTACTTGCTCACCATGCAGTACCTCGCAACAATGAAGGATGATCAGACATTGGCGTTGTACTCAGGTCATCCAATGGGATTGTTCCCTTCGCATAAAGATGCTCCGCGTGTAGTTGTTACGAATGGCATGATGATTCCGAATTATTCCAAACCAGATGATTGGGAAAAATTCAATGCCCTCGGCGTAACACAGTACGGACAAATGACTGCCGGTTCTTTCATGTACATCGGTCCGCAGGGAATTGTGCACGGGACAACAATTACGGTGATGAATGCCGCACGAAAGATTTCAACGAGCGAAGAAGATCGTAAGGGAAAGCTATTTGTGACATCGGGGCTTGGTGGAATGAGTGGTGCGCAACCGAAAGCAGGGAAAATTTCCGGATTGGTTGCTGTTGTTGCTGAGATCAACGCGAAAGCAACGCAGACACGACATTCGCAAGGCTGGGTAGATGAAGTTTATTCTGATCTGAATGAACTCATCGCACGCATACGAAAAGCGCAAGCTGCCAAAGAAGGAATTTCTCTGGCGTATCAGGGCAACGTTGTTGATCTCTGGGAGAAACTCGTTGAAGAAAAAGTGAAGGTAGACATTGGTAGCGATCAAACCTCGTTGCACAATCCGTGGGCAGGTGGATATTACCCGGTTGGTTATTCGCTCGAAGAATCCAACAAACTCATGGCGGAGAATCCAATGAAGTTTGGTGATGCTGTGCGTTCTTCCTTGCGTCGACATGCTGAAGCTGTTGGTAAACTTGCAGATGATGGAATGTATTTCTTCGATTACGGAAACGCGTTTCTTCTGGAAGCCGCACGTGCCGGAGCACCAATTAAGAACGAAGACGGCACATTCCGCTATCCTTCATACGTGCAGGACATTCTTGGTCCGATGTGTTTCGATTACGGTTTCGGTCCTTTTCGTTGGGTGTGTACATCCGGCGATTCAAAAGATCTTGCAGTAACCGATGAACTTGCATTGGAAGTACTGAAAGATATGCATGCAAATTCTCCGGATGAAATCAAGCAACAGCTTAGCGATAACATCACGTGGATCCAGGATGCAATGCACAACAATCTCGTTGTAGGTTCGCAAGCAAGAATCCTGTACGCAGATGCAGAAGCGCGCATTCGTATCGCCTCTGCAATGAACAGCGCAATCAAAAGCGGAAAAGTTTCTGCTCCAATCGTACTCGGACGTGATCACCACGATGTATCGGGAACAGATTCTCCGTACCGCGAAACATCAAACATTTACGACGGCTCTGCTTTCACTGCAGATATGGCTGTTCAGAATTTTGTCGGTGACGGATTCCGCGGTGCAACTTGGATTTCATTGCACAACGGTGGCGGTGTTGGCTGGGGCGAAGTAATCAACGGCGGTTTCGGAATGGTTCTCGACGGAACGGAAGATTCAGAACGTCGTTTGCAATCGATGCTGTTCTGGGATGTCAACAACGGAATTGCCCGTCGCAGTTGGGCGCGCAATAAAGAAGCGATGTTTGCAGCAGAACGTGAAATGCAACGCACTCCAAATCTGAAAGTAACGATGCCGAATTTGGTTGATGATTCGTTGCTCGATGAGGTGATGTCAGGATCCCAATCCTGACACAGCGAAGATCGAGACTTGCAACGATTCGGTGGTTATCGAGGAAAACTGTTTCTCTTTCTCCACACTCCAGATTTTTTTAACGCGATTTCCTTCTGTTTTCCACTGGAACAAATGTTGCAACACGTTCTTGTGAAGCAATCCAGAGGAGCCATGAAAACATACATCATCGCTGCGTTGGCAGCACTCATTTCCACTTCCGTATCAGCCGCAGCACCCGATTCGCTCGGTCTGCCCGGCGACGGACTTGATCTTCGCGCGACACTGAATCTTTTCAAAGAATCAAAATCGCCCGAAGAGTTTGAGAAGAAACTCAACAACAAAGACAATCACATCAACAACCTCGATCTCAACAAGGATGGAAAAGTTGATTACATCCGTGTACATGATATTTCGAAAGACAATGTTCACGCGATTGTACTTCAGGTGCCTGTTAACGCCGATGAATCACACGACGTTGCTGTAATTGAAATCGAGAAACGCGGCGATGAGTCTGCTGCAATTCAGATTGTAGGCGATGTTGAATTGTACGGCGAAGAATACGTTGTGCAGCCAAAACCGGAAAAGGAAAAATCTGCAGACGATAAATTCAAACACTTCAGCAATAATCAGATTGCGTATGTCAATGTGTGGTACTGGCCATGCGTGCATTATGTGTACGCGCCATCTTATGTGGTTTGGGTTTCACCATGGTATTGGTCATACTATCCGATGTGGTGGAATCCCTGGGCGCCGTATCCGTACTATACTTACTACGGATGGAATTACGGTTACTACGATTACTATTACTGCTGTGCGCCGGTTTATGTTTTGCCCAATGCACCGGAAGTTTATGCACCACGTCGTGTAGTATCACAAACAATTGTGCAGAATAATCAGGGTGGTCGAAATGCCAATGGTGGAACGCGACCAAATCAAACCGTTGATCCGGCACCGCAAGAAGTTCCTCGCGATCAATCGCGACCAACACCACAACAGAAAAATGATCCGCAGCCCGCACCGCAACAACAACGAGGTGGTGATGTAACTCCAACACCACAACCATCTCCCCAACCGGTTCCGCAACCAAGTCCACGCCCGCAACCGCGACCTGAAGTACGTCCAATGCCGCGACCAATGCCTGCACCGGCTCCAGCACCGAGAACAATGCCAACGCCGAGACCGATGCCGCGACCGAGGTAAGTAAAATCAACCCCGCAAGCGTTTAACTCCTGCAGGGTTATGCGCGCACGCGAGTTACAACATCAACTCCGCCCTAGACGGCCAAAAGGAATCCTTCGGAGTAACAAGCATTTGAAAACGCATAAATTCCTCGTCTTTTCATATCGGAACTACATGGCACATATATTGCAATAATTGTGCGCCTTAAAACCAACCCATGAAAAACGCCTACACTTTTCTCGGCTTTTACCTGCTTTCAACTTTCGCATTCGCTCAAGCTCCCGCCTATCAATGGGCCGGAACTTACGGCAATAGTTCTTCTCAGGAACCCTATTCTGTTGCTGCAGATGCTAACGACAACATGTATATCGGGGGTGCATTTTACCAAACCAATTTCGACCTCGATCCCGGTGCGGGAAATACCTATGTAAATGCAAATTCATCTTCCGATGCGTTTCTCATGAAGGTAAATTCAGCCGGTGTTTTTCAGTGGGGCTTTGACATTGGCGTAATCTTCGGTGATATCATTTACGATGTAGATTGCACGCCTGCAGGAACAGTTGTTGCTGTTGGCAGTTACGCTGGCAATTTTGTGTATGCCGATCCTGGTGTGAACGGTTATCCATTTCCTCCGGGAGGTGGAAATGGTTCTGAAGCATTTGCTGCATGTTACGATTCGAATGGTAATTATTTATGGCAGTACACGCTCAACGCAACCGGAGCACAATACATCTGGGATGTTGCAATTGACAACGCCGGATACGTATATCTCGCTGCTGAATTTACCAATACAGTTATCGTCGATCCACTCACGTCAACTTCATTTACGTCTGTCAATGGTTCTGAAGATATGCTGATCATCAAACTCACACCAACAGGTGCATACGTGAATGCATGGCAAATCGGAGGAACGTACAATCAACAACCGTTGGCGATGGATGTTGACAATCTTGGTCACGTCATCCTCACAGGCAACATGACTTCCACTGTAGATTTCGATCCAAGTGGCGCTACGTATAATCTCACCACGCCGACTACACAACTGGATATGTTTGTTGCTTCGTACGATACGACTGGTGCATTCAGCTGGGCATTTCAGATCGCAACGGGCACTCAAATTCAAGGCGATCGTGTTTCCTGTGATGCAAATGGAAACGTGTTCATCATTGGACCACTTGAAGACACTGCTGATTTCGATCCCGGCGCAGGCAATTCTATTTTGAGTTCCGACGCCTGGGGTGATGGATTTCTCGTGAGCTATGATTCAAACGGTGTTTTCCGCTTCGCATTCCCGATTGGATCTGCGAATGAAGTCGATCGCATTCGTGATGTTTCTGTCGACGCGTCAAACAATGTGTACGTAGGCGGACACTTCATGAACCTGTGCGATTTCGATCCGGGTCCGGGATACGACACAATCCGCACACACAATTTCGGACAGACACAGGCCGCATTTGTTGCGAAGTACTCCAACACAGGAGTACATCAATGGGCTTTTCATTTTCAGCCCACCACATCACTTGGGTCGGCAGCGAATGTTTGCGCAATGGATGTAAACAGCAACGGAAATCTGTTCATCAGTGGATATGTTGGTAACGATTGCGATTTCGATCCGGTTGGAAACTCACTTGTTTTAGGTAACAACCGACTGACTTACGTTGCGAAATACGGCGGAACTTGTGTTGCTCCATCAGCACCAACTTCCATCACAGGAACAAATGTGATTTGCGAAGGATCAATAAACACCTATTCAGTGAGCCCTGTTGCCGGAGCGTCAACTTATAATTGGACATTTCCTGCAGGATGGAGCGGAAGTTCAACTTCGAATTCGATTGCACCAACGGCTAGTGCAACCAGCGGAACAATTTCTGTTACAGCTTCTAATATCTGCGGAACATCTGCAGCCACTACAATGAATGTTACCGTAAATCCACTTCCGATTGTATCGTATGTCCAGTCGCCTGATACATTCTGCATTCCAGGTCCGGTGCAAACCTTAACGCCCGGCTCACCTACCGGTGGAAGTTATGTTGGATCGTACATCGTGGGAAACACCATTGATCCTGCAACACTTCCGGTTGACGATTGGTACATCTACTATGTTTACACCGATGCGAATGGATGCACCGCTTACGATTCAACATTCGTTCACGCTGACATTTGCAATGGAATTGCCGCGGAAGCATTGAGTCTCATTGAAATCTATCCGAATCCGTTTGACAACAAACTGAATTTCACGAATCCATCGGGTCAAGTAATTACAGTTGAAATCATTTCTTCCCTCGGAGAAGTGGTAGAACGATTCTCTTTCAACGGCACGCAGCACGCTCACAACACAGAGAAGATTGCGACCGGGATTTACTTTGTGCGAATGACCTCACAATCAGGCACGCAAATCGAGACCTTAGTGAAATAGTTGTTCTTAGTCGATCTGTTCTGACAAGAACCTGCCCAACGCAGTGGCGCAAGTACAAAGAGAGTCCATGCAGAGACATATTAGTTCTCCGTGACCGCCGGATGGTGTTCGAACGATGAACATTTTTTCGTCGTTTCACCGTGACTCCGTGGTAAGCGCCGCACGCATGAGCAGAAATCGTAACTTCATACTACAGCTATGAAAGATCTCTTCTCCACTCAATCCAACGAGTACGCAAAATTCCGTCCTACCTATCCACCTGCGTTAATTCAGGAGTTGATTTCAATTTGTCCTTCATTAAATCTTGTGTGGGATGCGGGAACCGGTAACGGACAATTCGCGAATTTACTTGCACCGTACTTCGCACGCGTTGTTGCAACAGACATCAGTGAAAAGCAGTTGTCGTACGCAGTGCGTAAACCGAATATTGAATATTCCATCAGCGATTCCACTTCAGTAAACATAGCTGATCATCAGTGCGACCTAATCACTGTTGCCCAAGCCGTTCATTGGTTCAATTTCGAAAAATTCTACGCCGAAGTTCGTCGCGTGATGAAAAAAGATGGCGTTCTCGCGCTCGTGAGTTATGGTTTGATGAATTCCGAACCAAAAGTGAACGACATCATTCTTGATTTCTACAACAACACGTTGCACGACTGCTGGGATTCGGAACGTCGCTTCATCGATGAAGAATACAAAACGATTCCTTTTCCATTCAAAGAAATTCATCTGAAAAAATATTCGATGCCCTACATCTGGGACATCGATCAGCTCATCGGTTTTTTCTCAACGTGGAGTGGACTGCAGCACTATATTGCAAAGTACGGTGTTGATCCATTGCCGGAGTTGAGGCAGAGTTTTCTGGGAACGGGCTTGACCAGCTTTCCGGTTGACTTTCCGATTTATACTCGTATCGCAAGGCTCTAGGGTCTCGTTGAGCAGCTAATCACTTCACTCATCGTCTCCTACCAGCGGTTGACCGAAATCATATTTTGACAAGCTAATTCCTGTGTAACTTTAAGGTACAAAATCATTCTTATGGCAGGCTTTTTCAATAGCGTTGTCAATTCAAAGTGCCCGCGCTGCAATCTCGACAATCTTTATGTTGACAACAATCCTTATCATTTGTCCAAGCTCGCGCAAATGAAAAAGTGTTGTGACAAATGCGGACAACTTTACGAACCTGAAACCGGATTTTACTACGGTGCCATGTATGTGAGCTACGCGCTCGGCATCGCACTGATGTTCGTTCCGGCGTATCTTCTGTATATGGTGTTCGATATCAGCTTCGGTTGGTTACTCACATTCGTTCTCTCTGTTTACGTCCTTACATTTCCACTCGTGTTCCGATGGTCAAGAAACATCTGGCTGAATATTTTTGTGAAGTTTGACGAAGAGGTGCATAACAAGCTTGCTTCAAAGTTTTGAAAATCCCGCGAAGCTCACGATAATATTCCCTCTCTCAGGCCGCTAGAGAGACAGCGAGAATTTTGACGTCGTGGTGGTAAAAAAAATCAGCGCATGTAACTTTGGGCAACTGGGAGCGTCTTATAGGATTAACCCTCGAAACCTGCGTTTTTTCGCTAATTTTTGGCACTCGGTTTGCCATGTTATAGTAAAATGCCATATTTGTTATGATGACGCTCAAATCAATTCAATTCCGAAAACTTGCACTGGCTATTATACCCATTGCATTTTTGGTTGTTTCTTGCCAGCCCGACGAAGCAGAACCTGCAGATGACCGGGATAAGTTCGTGGATGTTTGGCACGTAGTTGAAACCAGTTCGCAGATCGGGAACACACCGTACGATGTGCACATCAATTTATCTACAACAAACACCTCTCAGGTTTTGATGGAGAACTTCTACAACGTAGGATTTTCTTTCAAAGCTGTTGCCAGTGTTTCCGGCACTTCACTCACTCTCGCGAATCAGACTTACAACTCAAGCCAGTTGCAGGGTAACGGAAGCATGAACGGTAATAACACGATCAACATGAGCTATACAGTGAACGACGGTAGCTCTATTGACACTTGCACAGCGGTTTTCACCCGCCAATAATTCCTAGCTGAGTATGATCAAATTTTTTGCTGTGAGAAGTCTGCTTTTTGTAATTGCAGTCTTCCTCATCGGCGCGCCTTTGCGTGCACAAACATTTACCGTTGCTGAAACGAAGGCATTCGAAAAGTCGAAATCGCTTTTCCAGAAAGGGAAATACGATAAAGCAATTACAACACTGAACAAAGTTCTTTACGCACACGTTCACAATGAAGAACTGTGGCAGCATCGCGTGTTGTTTGAGAAGGGACGTTACGAAGCAGCATTTGAACAGGATATCAAGTATCTCATCAAGCAGGGTTCGAAATCAGGCGGAACTGTTGACGTAAACAAACTGAAGTCCCCGACGTATCGCGATGAAATGTTATTCGCTTGTTACGGAGCAACGTTGTATGCACGCAATCAGGATTTGGGTTCATTGATGCTGCACAAGAATTATATTGCACCCACAGTCGATACGCTCATAAGCGATGAAGTAAAAGCCGTTCACGAAAAAGGTTTGGTTGCTCAGAATGATAAAGACAATGCAGAAGCAATTCGTCAGTTCGAGAAAGCATTCCGCATGGATTCTACGTACTACACGGCTGCAATGAATATCGCTTACACGTACTACCAGGACGACAAAGTGGATAAGGCCATTTCATGGTTCCGCACGGCAAGACGTTTGCAACCGGAAATGCTTGAGCCGCATTTTTACCTTGTGGAAATTTACATGGACCGTAAAGACTGGCAAGGTGCGTACGATGTTTGTCTCGATGCAATGATTCAATATCCGTTCACAGGATATTTCACGCGTATGGAACGCATCTGTGAAAATCTGAACAAGACTTTCAAGATTCACTGGATGGAGCGCGACTATTTCCCGGCTGTTGCTTCTATACAGAATCAGGAACAAGCAACCGAACAACCCTGGAGTTTCTACACGGGAGCGAAAGATAAAATCCGCAGTTACGTAAACGATGATGGCATCGTGAAGAAATCGAATACGATCACCGAGTCGAAGTACATGGAAGTTTACAGCTGGGAATATATGCTCAAGAAGTCAGACGACGACCGGGGTGAAATGGCATTCGCGCGTCGCCAGCAAGAACAAGGCAACTTAGATTGCTTCGCGATGTTCAGTATGTATCACATTACGTTTGCGGCGCAGTACACGGATTTCAGAGATAATAATCGTGCGCGGCTTAAAGAATATATCGAGACGCAGTTGGTGCGCTAATCTGCTACTTAATTTTTACCGGCAAGGCGTATTTTTGACCACAAAGCGCACGAAGGCACAAAGTTTTACTTCGTGCTATTTCTTTGTGTCTTGGTGTACTTAGTGGTAAAACCTAAGAGCGTAACGTTGTTCCCACTGATGAAATAGCTGATCCGTCAAGCCAATCTTATTGACCACAAAGCACACAAAGGCACAAAGTTTTGCTGTGTACGATTTCTTGGCGTTTTGGCGTCTTGGCGGTAGACTTTCTAAGAGCGTAGCGTCGCACCCACCTGCTCTTCAAACGCCTTCTGCAACTTCTCCATCGTCTTATCAATCTGCTTATCGGTCAACGTAGCTTCGTTGTCTTGCAGAACAAAACTCAACGCGTATTGCTTCTTGTCGCCACCAAGCTTATCGCCTTCGTAAACGTCAAACAAATTCAGTTCGCGCAATAGCTTGCGCTCTGTATTCCATGCAATTTCTTCGAGCTGCTGATACGTAACGCCTTTCGCAATTACAAGTGCAAGATCTCTACGCACCGAAGGAAATTTTCCAACTTCCTCAAAACGTGTCGGCTTTACTTTTCCTAAGAGACGCATGATCGTACTCCACTCAAATTCTGCTGCAAGAACAATTCCTTGTGTGTCTGTTTGCTTGAGTGTGCTTTTCGAAATAACGCCCATGCGCACAACTTCACGCTTGCCTTGCATAGCAACAAGTCCTTCGCTGTAGAGCGGATTCGAAATGGACTGCCACTTCAAACCGTCCAGTTTTAGTTTGCGTAGAATCACTTCTACTTCGCGACGAATATCAGCGAAAGAAACTTTCTCCGCTTTGCCCGCCCACGTTTCCGGCTGCTTGTTGCCGGTGATGAGCATCAGCAGGTGTTCGTTTTCTTCCCAATTCCATCCTTCGAAATTGGGTTCAGAAAGAGTGCTGTACACTTTGCCAAACTCGAATACGCGCAGGTCTGTCGATTTACGATTCTGATTATAAGTCAATGTCTCCAATCCACCGAACAACAAAGTCTGACGCATCACACCTAAATCAGAGCTCAGCGGATTCAAAACTTTCACTGCGCGTTGTGCTTCTTCGCCCTGAAGCTGCTCGGAGTACGAAGTCTTCGTAAGCGAATTATTCATGAGCTCACGAAAACCGCGCGACGATAAATTATTCGAAATCGTTTCGCGCACATTCTCCGGATCAGGATTCTTCATCTTCGAAGCGGAAATCTGCAGCTTCTCCGGGAAGCCAATATTGTTGTAGCCGTACACGCGGAGAATTTCTTCTACCACATCGGCCGGACGCGTAACATCCACTTTGAAATGCGGAATGGACAACAACAAGGCATCTGCCCCGTCTGAAAGAATCTGAATACCAAGTGCAGTGAGAATCTTGCGAATAATATTGTGTTCAATTCTCTTTCCGATAAGTTTATCGCACTGATCGAACGAGAAAGAAATTTCAAGCGGTTCTGTTTTTCCGGGATAAACATCGCTCACTTGCGAAGCTGCTTTACCGGAAGACGTATACTCCATGAGATACACCGCACGCAACAACGCAGTGACTGTAATCTCCGGATCTGATCCGCGTTCGAAACGGAAAGAAGAATCTGTTTTAAGCTGATGATGTTTCGAGGTTTTACGCACGTGTACAGAATCAAACGCAGCGCTCTCGAGGAATACACGCTTTGTACTTTCGTTCACACCGGAATCTAATCCTCCGAAAACGCCCGCTATACACATCGCTTTGTTCTCATCGCATATCATGAGATCAGTCGAAGTTAAGTCACGAGTCGCGCCATCCAGGGTAGTAAATTTCGTTCCCAAAGAAACCTTTTTCACTTTCACTTTTCCACCGCCGATTTTGTCTGCATCAAACGCATGCAAAGGCTGACCGGTTTCGTGCATCACGTAATTTGTAATGTCAACGATATTATTGATCGGACGCAATCCGATTGACTTCAAACGATTCTGCAACCACTCCGGCGACGGTCCGACTTTAATTTCATCAATGAGAATTCCCGAATAACGCTTGCATGCAACGCTGTCTTCAATCTCAATCGCGATCGGACAAGCCGGCAACTCTTCTGACGTAGTTGCAAGCGTAGGATATCTCGCTTCAGCAGATTCTGCGTGAATATCTTTAATCAGTTTTTGCGCAAGCACAACTGCAGCCAAATCTCTCGCCACACCAAAATGCGATGCTGCATCAGAACGATTCGGAGTCAATCCGATTTCCAGAATTGCATCGGAACTTACGTTGTAATATGCTGCAGCAGGTGTTCCCACTTTCGCATCAGCAGGCAACACAATAATTCCCGCATGCGATTTACCGAGACCAATTTCATCTTCCGCACAAATCATTCCTTCCGAATTCTCGCCGCGAATTTTCGACTTCTTGATTTCGAATGGTTCACCTTCCGTTGGATATAATTTCGCACCAACTGTTGCCACAACCACTTTTTGTCCGGCTTCCACATTCGGTGCACCACAAACAATACTCAGCAATTCCGCACCACCCACATCAACTTTCGTGAGCGACAATTTATCTGCATTCGGGTGCTTCGAACATTCCTTCACTTCTCCGATCACAACACCACGCAATCCGCCAGGCAAACTTTCAAAAGGCTCCACGCTTTCTACTTCGAGTCCGCAATCCGTTAGGGCAGCAGAAATTTCCTCTGCCGTGAGGTCGGTTGGATAGTATTCTTTGAGCCAATTGAGGGATATTTTCATAGCCCACGAAATTACGCTGTTTTGGACCACATAGGAACATAGAAACGTCACTAAAAAAGGGTTTCGACAAGTCGAAACATACATAGTTCACAGGAGTAATATTCCTTACGGAATATTGATTGCTTGGCATGAAGTGGTTACAAAGGGGGGATGATCCTCATCTTCCCTTACTCTTGTGAACTATGTATCGCGCTTTTGCGCGCCTTTTTCTAACACCTAACACACTATGATCCTATGTGGTTATAAATTTTTCGGGCGGGATACCAGACAAGTCGTTGCGTACATAGTTCCCAGAAGTGTATTACTGACGGAATATTATTATTTTGTGTATTATTCATCATGTATTAATTTGATATTTAAAGACTATGACGAAACAGGAACTAGACAAACTCAGCTATGATGTTATCGGAGCAGCAATTGAGGTTCATCGTATCCTTGGACCCGGATTACTGGAAGCAATGTATCACAAGTGTATGATGAAGGAGTTGACTTTGCGAAAACTGAAATTCAAATCAGAACTCAAGGTCGACGTGGAATACAAGGGAGATAAAATCAAAACCGGACTTCGATGCGATCTTCTCGTGGAAGACATATTGGTGGTTGAACTCAAAGCAGTCAATGAACGGAATCCCCTTTTTGAAGCGCAACTATTGACATACATGAAGCTACTTGGCAAACCCAAAGGCATCCTAATCCACTTTAATTGTCACAACATTTTCAAAGACGGTCAAAAAACTTTCGTCAACAAACTCTACGAAAACCTCGCCGCGTGAAACCACATAGAATCATAGAAATCGTGGCTTAAAAAAGGGTTCCGACTTGTCGGAACCCTTTCTCTTGTGAACTATGTATCGCGCTTTCGCGCGCCTTTTTTCTAACACCTAACACACTATGTTCCTATGTGGTTAACAGCGCCATTTTCTAACACCTAACACCCTATGATACTACGTGGTTAAAGTCGAGGTAACAAATGGGAGATGTTTCACATCTCCCGTTTCTCTTGTGACCTATGTATCGCGCTTTTGCGCGCCTTTTTCTAACACCCAACACCCTATGTTCCTATGTGTTTAACAGCGCCTTTTTTCTAACACCTAACACCCTATGATATTACGTGGTTAAAGTCGAGGTAACAAATGGGAGATG
>JBEIPA010000050.1:0-17906 GCA_040377305.1 Flavobacteriales bacterium
CCCCCCCCCCCCCCCCCCCCCCCCCCCCCCCACACCACTGACACCACACTCTGATGAACTGGACTTCGACATTCACGACATCAATCGTTTCAAAAAAGATCCGGAGATCAAAAAATATCTCAAAGCCGGAGATGCGATTGGTTGTTTCTATGTAGAGTCGCCTGCAATGCGGATGCTACTGACGAAACTTCGCGCCGATGATTATCTGCGATTGGTTGCAGCGAGTTCCATCATTCGTCCTGGAGTTTCCCAAAGCGGAATGATGAACGAGTACATCAATCGTTTTCACAACGAAGAGTTGCGCGAGAAAGCGAAAAGCGATTTGCCGGAACTTTACACCATTCTCGAAGAAACATTCGGAGTGATGGTGTACCAGGAAGACGTGATCAAAGTGGCGCATTACTTTGCAGATCTTCCTTTGTCGGATGCAGACATTTTACGAAGAGGAATGTCGTGGAAATTCCGTGAACGTTCGCAGTTCGATCTGGTGAAGAAACAGTTCTTCGATAATTGCCGTGCGAAAGGTTATCTCACAAAAACCATTGACGGAATATGGACGCAGATTGAAAGCTTTGCCAACTACGCATTCTCGAAAGGACATTCCGCGAGTTATGCCGTGGAAAGTTACCAGGCGCTATTTCTGAAAGTGCATTATCCGCTCGAGTACATGGTGGCCACGCTGAACAATGGCGGAGGATTTTATCGCGCGGATGTGTACTTGCACGAAGCAAGAAAATACGGCGCAACCATTGAGCTTCCTTGTGTGAACCGCAGTCAGGGTTTGTGTGTGATCTACGGCAAAACGATTTTCATCGGAATGGGTTTCATCAATGGCGTAGAAACGTCGTTGATAAACACCATCGTCAACGAACGCGTGCAGCATGGCGAGTTCGCCTCTCTTCGTGATTTTCTCGTGCGCATACATCTTTCACTGGAGGCTTTGCTTCCGCTGATTCGCATAGGTGCATTTCGATTCACCGGAAAATCGAAAAAAGAATTGTTGTGGGATGCACATTTCATGTTGTCGGAATCGAAGAAGACCGCACCCGCAGCCAATCTTTTCGAAGTAGAAGTGAAACAGTTTACCATTCCCGAATTGTGGACGCATGAACTCGAAGACGCGTACGATGAAATGGAACTGATTGGTTATCCGATCAACACTTCTCCCTTTGCGATGTTGCGCGAAGTTCCCGATCTGCCATTGGTGGCGAAAGATATTCCGGCGAACATTGGAAAAGAAGTATCACTGTTGCTTTATCTCGTAAACACGAAGTACACACAAACACTCAAAGGTGTGCCCATGAATTTCGGAACGTGGTACGATATGCAGGGCGCGTGGGTTGACACTGTTCACTTTCCGCAATCGGCCGCCATGTTTCCATTTCAGGGACCCGGTTGTTACATCGTCAAAGGACTGGTAATGGAAGAGTACGGCTTCTACACCATCGACGTGCAGCACATGGAACGTTTGGCGATGAAGGATATGGAAATTGTTACATCGCGGTTGAAACCGGTGACGCGCGAGTCGCAAACCAGCACAGAGAAACAATTGGGTGGCTGATGTTTTGCCCCTCTGGGGCAATTTGATGCTCATCATTTATTTAGGCAATACATGTTTGGCTTCTCTGAAGCCTCCGTGATAAATGGTTCCTGCGGAACCAAACATGTATTGCCTAAGATATTTTAAAAATTCAAATTGCCCCAGATGGGCAAAACATGATGAAAACATTCTCCATCGCCACAACACCCGCTGAAATTGCGACACGCACAAACGTCGCATCTCTCATCGACTATACTCCCGTGTACCAGGCACGCCCCGGAATGAAAACACCCATCATCATCTGGCGTTACGGTAAACCCGAAATCGTAATGGCCATGTGGGGAATGCGTTCGAGTTCGGCATACAATACCATTCACATGTCGCGCGTATTAAAGTCGCGCCCGTGGAATGTGTTGATCCGCACACACCGCTGTGCAATTGCGGCAAACTGTATTGTTGTGCAGAAAAACAAAGAGGCGTATCTCGTTCGTCTTCCGCAGCATCGTTTGTTTCTGATGGGCGGTGTGTATCAGCAGAAGGGTGATGATTTTCATTATACCATTCTGGAAATCGAATCGCCTGATATCATTGCGCCGCTTGCCGACAACTCACCCTTGTTCATTCACAACGATCGCATTCAGAAGTGGCTGCAGGCAACAGAGCTCGATTCAATTTTTCGTTTCGCGGATAAATCGGGAAACAATTACTTCGATTACTTCAAAGTGAATCCGAAGATTCTCAACCCGAAAGAAAATGACCGCGAACTGCTCATTCCGCAAGGCATGACACACGCGGAATATGTAGCACGGCAGAAGCAGGTAATGTCATTGAGTTTTGAGAAGGAAA
The DNA here is from genome assembly GCA_040377305.1 of Flavobacteriales bacterium. GTDB lineage: Bacteria > Bacteroidota > Bacteroidia > Palsa-965 > Palsa-965. The sequence continues at coordinate 2,387 of JBEIPA010000050.1, forward strand.
GGGCGAATAGGAGAAACGGGAAATAGCAAACGGTTACCGTCATCGCGATCCCGATAGCTATCGTGCCTCGCGATGACGGTCAACAGCCTTCCTGTTCCGATCAGTTAGTAAACGTAATTATAGTCATCACCGAAACCGTAGTACGCGAATTCGTACATAACCGCATAGTACAATGACACTGCTGCGTAAATCGATGAAAGAATAATCAGCAGAACACGTATTTGTGTTTTCTTCGGGAGCATTAACGCAATGAACAACGGAAGACCGATCCACGCGAGTTTAACCAGATAGTGCAGGTATCGGGTAATTGAATACACCCAGCCTCCGAGCCAATCAGGAGAATAATTCACGATTATTTCTCCCATCAGAAGAAAACAAATTGCAATAAGAATTTTCTTATAGAGCGTTTCCTTTGGGGTTTCAACGGCGTCACCACCATGTATAGGTGGAGCATGAAAGTGCTGTTGTTGCTGCTGCTGGTATGTAAACTGCGCCAGATTCAGCTGACAATTCGGACAAAACTGTGCGCCTTGTGCGAGAAACATATTACAACGTGGACAATTCATCGGAGTACCATTTTATTTTTTGAAAATGAAGTAAGCCGCGAGTGCGAGTAAAACAAATCCGACTGCGTGGTTCCACCGGAAAGTATCGTTCTTGAAAAATACAAGTGCAAAGATCACGAATACCACGAGCGTAATAATTTCCTGAATGGCTTTGAGTTGCCAGATTGAAAATGGACCGCCGTGTTCAGTGCTTCCCATTCTGTTCGCCGGTACTTGCAGACAATATTCGAAGAATGCAATTCCCCAACTGACCATCACCAAACCGAACAATCCGATTTTCGCGAACCAACCCCACTGCGCGAATTTGATGTGACCGTACCACGCGAGTGTCATGAACACATTCGAGAGTACCAGCAAGCCAATCGTCGACCAGGTTTTCATACGCTATTTACTTCGAGCGTATGTACACCACTCCGAAAATCACCAGGAAGATTCCATTGATCAGGCACCACATGAAGAATTCCATCCCTCCGTTGCGCTTATCGCCGGTAACTTCAAACAGAATTACATCTTCGCTTACATCAAATCCATATTCGGTGTAAAAGAATTCCTTCTGATCAGTATCCATTCCTTCCCATCCGAAGTTTCGCGCAACACCGGTGAACTCGATTGCGTCCTCGTCTGTGTTTTCATACTCGGTCTCGTCGAATTTCAGAACCACCTGTATCGGATCACCCTCCTCCCACGTTTCGTGTACAATCGGAGTGAAATACGTAATTGTCGTCGTCGAACCTTTCGTGTATGTTTCCTCCAATTGCTCCTGCAACGGATAGCCATACAACGTCATGTTGTTCGATTCATATTCTCCAGCAACCAGTTCTTCTACGAACACTTCACTATCGTATCCGAAATCAAAAAAGTGACGCAACCCCGAAAACATGAAAGTCGTTGTAAGCGCGAGGATAACAATCATAGCCGACAATGCACCAATTTTTTTCGGATCAGTCGTCTTCATGATTTTGAATGCCTCTTTCTTATCGAGATGATTCAACCCTTTCTGAGGAATCATAGCATTCAACCCTTCTACAACTGCTGCAAATCCGGGCTCACCAAGCTGCGCAAACATCTGCACTTTTTTCTGCTTACCCGATTCGTGTGTGTAAGTGATAAAAAGTGAACGATACGTTTTGTCTTCATAAACGTACCAATTGAGAATACTCAGAAAAGGAATTGTCGTCGTTCTGAATGGTCCTTGCTTGATCGTAATATTCATGCCATCGTACACCAGACTGTTCTTGTTAGTCATGTACGAGAAAATGTATTCGTGTCCTGTGATCATAGGTAGTGTTTGCTAGGTTCCCGAATATACAACCTTCCCTTTTACCTCTGAGAAAAGTGTGAAAAAACACCTAAAACATATAATGCCTGCGGCGCTTACCACGGCGACGCAGCGTAACGGCGAAATATTTTAGTGTTGACGTTGTTAACCCAACCGGAGGTCACGGCGCCGTTATCGCCGGTTGGGAATAGGGCAGCTTTTAGAATATATTGGGGTAAACCGCGAATGCTAATTCCGTTTTTAGTTTTCGCACCTCAACGCCGAAACACCGTGTCGCCGCGGTGAGCGCCGCAGGCAACCGGGAACTAGTTGATCCGAAATGCCTTCTTTAGTGAAGAAACAATCGTCGTCGCAAGTATAGCCCCGAGCGTCGCCAAGAACATATCCTTCTGCGCATCCCAAATATCCCCTTGTGTGCCCAGATAGGCAGAACCTTGTGCCTGGAAGAATATATCGGCAACCGCCCATTCGACCAGCTCGTAAAGACCGCTGATGGAAAGTGTAAGCTCAATAGGCAACGCCCAACCTACCCACGCAGGAAATTTGTACCAGCGAATAAACATTTCACGCCACGGATATGCAAGCAGAAATCCAAATGAGAAGTGAACAATGCGATCGTAGTGATTACGCTCCCACCCCATTGTGTCCTTGAGCCAGTATCCGAATGGATTTTCAGCATACGTGTATTTTGCTCCGTACACGTGTAGACAGAGATAAACAGTGATCAGCAAATAACTTAGATCGCTGAATTGATTTTTGGTGTAGCTCCAGAACAGAAATCCGAGAAACACAAACACCAGTGCGTTCTCGAGTATCCAGTTGCTCCACTCGGTTTGTCCGATTGCCGTAGATATCCACACACCGAAAAACGTAAGTGTAAATACTTGTAACCACCGGTTCTTCGCGAATGGTGTGCGTGTCGGGGAAACTGCGTTTGTGAATGCCATACTGTTCTATGTCTTTGCGGTCCTTTGCGCCTCAGCGCCTTTGTAGTTTAATGACCATGAAAATCGCGGGCCTCACAACAAAGCCGTAATCCCGGTCCTCACGAGTTGAAAAAGTTCTCAGCCGTTTGTCTCAGCAACATCACATCCATCTGCTCAATCGGATGAGGCGTATTCTCCAGCACAGTGAATCCAGCATTATGCAACAAACGACAAACATGAATCGTTTCTTCCAAGGAAACCATCGTATCTCCATCGCCCACTGCAAGCTGTACAATATGTTTGATTGATCTGAAATCTTCGTCACTTAACGGAGGTTGTTCTCCCATCGCTAACATCATCTCGGCAGTCTTGCTAAGAACCACTTCCCAACTAGCCGGCGCATGCCGTTGCTTCAGTACTTCTGCAAACTTCGGAACTTTCTCTGCAATCTTTTTCGGATCAAGCATCTTCACTTCCTTATGTGAAGTAGGAACATCCCAGGCAAGTTTCGTTGCAACCGTCAGAATTTTGCCTACACGTTCCGGATAATGTTTCGCCATGTATAGCGCAACATATCCGCCCATGCTGTAACCGAAAATGTCCATTTTACTAATGCGGTACTCGTCCATCCAGGAAACTACTTCATCTGCAAACAAAGAAATGCTGAAAGGTGTTTCCGGAATTTCTCTTCCTCCGTGGCCCCAAAAATTAAACACCGTCGTATCAAATCCTGAATCAACCAGGTGAGATTGCAAAGGCTTCAACTGTTCGGAAGAACCGATAGCACCGTGAAGTAAGATAAGAGGCATGTGCGAAAATAGTCAATTTGTTAATGTGCTAGTTTGCTAATGTGCTAAACACACAAGCCACAAATGAAAGAGCGTGGTATCATTGACACCACGCTCTTTTAGCACATTAGCATATTAACCAATTAGCACATTATTACTTCATTTCTTTCACAATATTCGCACTCTCATTCACCCAAATGTCTTTCTTCAGGCCAGTGAGGAATGCATCCTTCCGTGCAATTTTAGTTGAGTCGTCACCGATTGCAGTTTTATCTGCAGCAAGCATAACAGCACTCATGCCTTTTACCGGATCTTCAAGTGGCTTGAATGCTTTGTTCTCTTCCTCAAGCTTCTTAATGTTCGCAAGATAATCTGTCAGCAATAACGACTCCATGGTGATATCACGTTCGCGTTTGAGCTGCTTGGATTTCTGTGTGACTAATCCGAATGCTGCACTTGCTGCTACACGGCTTGCGCTGTTCTTCTGGAGCTTCCCGTAATCAGGTGCGTTCTTCCACGTCGTGTAAGTCAACACCGGAACCTGGTCCCATTCCATTGGGTAATCCAGATCACCTTCACCGTATTCAATGAGTGAATAATATCCCGGCAACTGAATGTCTGGTGCAACACCTTTCAGCTGAGTAGAGCCACCGTTGATGCGATAAAATTTCTGGATGGTCACCTTTACAGAACCTAGCGGCTTCATATCCGCTTCACCTTTCACCATGTTGTCATCGAGATCAAAGAAATTCTGAACTGTTCCTTTTCCAAATGAACGTGAGTAGGTTCCTACAATCACACCGCGCTTGTAATCCTGAATAGCAGCAGCAAAAATCTCAGATGCAGAGGCACTGTTTTCGTTGATCATCACCACAAGCGGACCGTCGTACACCGTAGCACCGTCTTCATCGCCATAAGGACGAACCAATTGTGAACGATCTTTCACCTGTACAACAGGACCAGACGGAACGAACAATCCGACCATCTTGATAACTTCCTGCAAGGAACCGCCACCATTGTCGCGCAGATCGAGAATAACACTCGTTACTTTCTCATTCTTAAGTTTGATCAGTTCCTGCTTGATATCCTCAGCGCAGTAACGTCCGGCAGTTTTTCCTTGCGTGAAATCTGCGTAGAAACTCGGAAGCTTGATATAACCAACTTTGCTCTTGCCTTGTTCGATAATTGCAGACTGCGCATACGTTTCTGCAAGAATAATTACGTCACGGATCAATGAAATCTCTATGACCTGACCATCGGGCTTCTCTACGGTCAAGCGAACTTCTGTCCCCTTTTTACCGCGAATCATCTTGATTGCATCATCCAGTTTCATTCCAACAACGTCAACAGGCTCTTTGTCTGCCTGACCAACTTTGATGATTTTGTCTTCGGGCTTCAGTCGTCCGTCTTTCCACGAAGGACTTCCCGGAACAATGCTCGTGACTTTGATGAAGCCGTCTTTCTCTTGTAGTGTAGCTCCGATTCCCTGGAGTTGTCCCGACATGTTGATGTCGAAGTTTTCTTTATCAGCAGGCGGATAAAATTCAGTGTGCGGATCATAAGTCGATGTTACCACGTTCAGGTAAATCGCCATACGATCGCCACGATCAACTTTCGCGAGACGCTGGAAAATATCGTTCTCCACTTTCAAGACTTTTTCGCGTGCAGCCTTTTCAAGCTCTACGTCTGTTTTCAAAGTCACTCCCGCTTTCTTATCATCAACTTCTTTCTTATTCGTTTTCTGCAATTCAGCGAAACGTGCCATCGTTTGATACTTGAGATATTTTCTCCAGTTCTCGCGACGTTCTGCATCGTCCTTTGCATACTTGTTCTTTTCCGGATCAAGTTCCACGGTTTCCTTCGTTGTAAACTCGAAAGGCTTTGACATTATCTCATTCACAATCACAGAATCTTCGCTGATACGTTTGTTGATAATAGCAACGGACTCGTTAAACAAACCAAAGTTCTGCGACTTCACATGATCATCGATGCTGTCGTAATAATGTGTCTTGAGCTGATCGTAATCAGATTGAAGAAGAATCTTCTTGTTGTAATCGTTGCGCTCTATCCACAAAGCAAATGCCTCATGCGAAAAATCGTCGTCGATATCGGTTGGACTGTAATGCGTCTGACGTAAGATGCGCATCATCGTCTCAAGGATCACTTTATCCTTCTTCGTGTCTTCAACAACACCAGGCGCAGGTTGAGCTGCACAACGGTCCATGAAGGTGAATGCGGTGATGCCAGCAACTACCGGCAATGCTAAAAGTGCTATTCTTATTTTACGGGTCATATTCCTTGTTGTTTCCTCTTTGAATAGAGGGAATTAAGTCAAACGAAATTACTCAAAAACTGAGCCATTTAGTCGTTAATACCTGTTAAGCTAACAGTAGGCAGTAGGACAGTGGTACAGTTGGCAGTCAATATTCCGATTATAAACTCATTGCACCGCTCATCATTTTTTTTGACTGCCTACTGCACGACTGCCAAACTGCCTACTGTAGCAGAGCGACAATTCCCGGATCACTCCAATCCAATCCACCCACATGATTAAACAATTCATAGCCCTCATCATCGTAAATGTAAGTGGTAGGAATTGTGTTGATTCCTATTTCCTGCAAACGCTGATCAAGGCAAACAAATTTCATGGGATACGGATGTTTGTTCAGAAAGTTCTGCACTTTTTCCGGCGAGTCGTCAGTGATCATCAGAAATACTACTTTTTCGCGATCGCATTGATTATAGGCTTCTTCGATGGAAGGCATTTCCTGCAAACATTCTCCGCACCAGGTTGCCCAGTAGTTGACGAACAAAGTTTTTCCGCGAAGATCATTCGAATTCAAAACTGAACCGTCGAGATTTTTCAGCGTGAGATGTTCGACATCGAGATCGGGTGCGACACGATATTTGTTATACATCCAGAAAGCGAAAACACTTCCGATTGCAAGCAACAGTATTATGGCGCGCTTATTCACTTAGTATGCTAAAGTGTAATCGATCCAGGAATCAGAAAAAGGATCGGGTGTGTAGATTGTATCGGTATAGCTCTGGTAATTCCCATTTTTAGCAACGCTGTAATGGAGAATATGAGTCGTGTATCCATAGTACGAAGACCAAATCTCTTGATTCACATTTGTTCCAACTAAACGAAGGTCACTGCTGCCGATGTACTGTTGTCCCCAGGGACGTTCAATATAAATACCACTGATCTCATCGAGTGAATTATATGGCGTGGAATTAAGAATGAAAAAATGTAGTCGGGACATCGTATGTAAAGTGACATCTGTTTCGTTGGTATTGTCGGTCTCGGAAATAGGAAATACACCACTTTCATAGGCCGAAGAAACTGCGGGGCCAATAAAAACAAAATGACGGGACGTAACATAACGATCCTTGTGCACCCCTTTCACCTTGAAATCGAAAAAGCCATTCTCATCTGTTGATCCACCATTTATGATTGACTGGTCCTGTCTTCCATTTGGATGTTCATACTCCTCACGGATCTGAATAATTGCATTCTTGACTGGATATCGTGTATCGAAATCAACAGCAGTTCCTCTAAATCTGACTTTGTGGTTAACCTCAGTCCGGTTGCAGGAGCCGAATAACACAACTAGCGATATAAAAAGTAATATACGCATCTCAGTAAAGAATTGTATCACTGAAAACAATCCCACCGAAAGGATCAACTACGTTCAGCGTATCGGTGTAATTCTGACTGACCGAATTCTTTGTTACCGTATAATGTAAGATGCTCGTGGTATAACCATAATACGTAGTCCAGATGTTTGAGTTCACAGCTGGTCCTGCAATCTGAGGATCGCCTTCTTCTAATTTTTGCTGACCCCAGGGACGATCAATGTATATGTTGCTTACTAAATCATTCGCGTCGAAGGGAGTGGAATTAGTAAATGTAATTCTCCAGCGGCACAGCGTGTAAAGCTGAACGTCAATGTGGTTTTCGCGATCGTCGTAATCACCGAACGGCCATTGATCACTGTACTGCGAGTTATTAAAACCTCGTCCTGAAAAACGCATATACTGACTGTAAGAGTCTTTGTCTTTAATCAGCTTTTTCATTTTGAAATCATAGTCGCCATTGGCATCAGTCGTTCCCAAATCGTCATAGATTCTCGTCAACGTAGATCCAGCGAAAGAACCGTGATACATGTAAATGCTGATGCCCGCGTACGCAACCGGGTAGCGTGTAAATTTGTCTTCCACATGTCCATAGAAGCGCACTTTGTGATTGATTTTGTCCGGACCACAACCAAATGCGAGTACCGCAAATGCAAAAGCCAGAGAAAGGTTTCTCATGAAATTAATAAGCTAGCAATTTCTCCATCGCCTTCGCCACTTTCTCTGCATTCGGAAGCATTGTAGCCTCGAGCGTAGAATTCAGTGGAATAGCCGGGAGATTTTCTGAACCGATGATATCAACCGGTGCGTCGAGCGACTGGAAACAGAATTTTGAAATACGTCCGGCAAGTGCTTGCGCAAATCCGTTGTTGTATGGTTCTTCAGTCACAACAAGACAACGCGAATGTTTTCTTACGGATGCGAATACTGTTTCTTCGTCGAGCGGAACAAGCGTACGCAAGTCAACGATTTCAATTCGTCCCGCGAAATTCTTAGCAGCATTCTTCGCCCAATACACGCCCATTCCGTAAGTGATTACAGTGAGTGTTGCTTTATCTTTCGCGGCTTCTGCTTCGAGAACCATGCGCGCTTTTCCGAACGGAATGATGTAGTCTTCGTCGGGTTCAATCGTCTTCGCTTCTTCTGTGCCTTTAATCTTGGACCAGTACAAGCCTTTATGCTCAAGCATCACAACCGGATTCGGATCGTAGTAAGCAGATTTCATTAAGCCTTTCAGATCGGCGCCGGTTGAAGGATACGCGATTTTAATTCCGCGAATATTGCACAGAACAGATTCCACAGAAGAAGAATGGTAAGGACCACCGCTCCCGTACGCACCAATAGGCACACGAAGAATCATACTTACCGGCCATTTTCCGTTGGAGAGATAATTCGAACGGGAAACTTCGGTGAACAGTTGATTGAGCCCAGGCCAGATGTAATCCGCAAACTGAACTTCAACAATTGGTTTGCATCCTGCAGCCGACATTCCAACAGTCGAACCAACAATAAATGCTTCCTGAATTGGTGTATTGAAAACGCGATTGTCTCCGAATTTTTGTGCGAGCGTTGCTGCTTCACGAAAAACTCCTCCGAGTCGCGCGCCAACATCTTGTCCGTACAACAAAGCTTCCGGATGCTTCGCCATGATTTCCTGAACAGCGAATAGTGCGGAGTCAACCATCACAGTTTTGTCTTTGCCTTTCGGCTCCCGAATTCCTTTTTCTTCTGTTACAGGAGTTGGAGCAAAGTCATGCAGGAACAAATCTTCCGGACGAGGATCTTCTGCCTGCAATGCTCTTTCGTAATCTTCTTTAACGTTCGCTGCTGCTTTCGCTTCGAGTTCGTTGAGTTCTTTCTCATCGAAACCATAAACGAGCAACTGTTTTTTCAAACGCGGATATGGATCTTTCTTCGCTGCTTCTTCCAGATCATCGCGGTACCATTCTTTACGAACTCCGGATGTATGGTGATTCAGCAACGGCACTTTCGCATGCAACAAAAACGGACGACGTTCCTTGCGCATGATTGTGAAAATTTCCTTGACCGTATCGTATGATTTGAAAAAATCTGTTCCGTCAATCGTACGCGTTTCTAATCCTTTGAAACCTTTCGCGTACTCCGTTGCGTCTTGTGCACGAATTTCTTTTGCGTGTGCAGAAATGTCCCACTCATTATCCTGAACGAGATAAAGAATCGGAAGCTTGCGCAACACCGCCATCTGAAATGCTTCGGCAACTTCACCTTCGGTTATCGAAGCATCGCCCAGCGAACAAACCGTCACCGGATTTTCTCCGCCGAAATCTTCTGCGAGTCCTTGCTGTTCCAAATATTTCACGCCCATGGCAACTCCTGTAGTTGGAATCGCCTGCATTCCTGTTGCAGAACTTTGCATCGGAATTTTCGGCATGTCATCGCGGCGCAATGAAGGATGAGAATAATAGGTTCTTCCGCCTGAGAACGGATCATCACGCTTCGCCATGAGCTGAAGCATGAGTTCGTATGGAGTCATTCCAATCGAAAGAAGAATGCTATCGTCGCGATAATATGCAGAAAGAAAATCCTGTTTCTTCAGTTGCATACCCAGCGCAATCTGAATGGCTTCGTGTCCGCGTGAAGTCGCATGAACGTACTTAGCCGTCACTTCTTTATTCGCCTCGTAAATTTCTGCCATCGCTTTGGCCGTGCACAGTAGTTCCCAGGCTTTCAAGGCGGTAGAAACCGGAAAAGAGCCTGTTTTTGTGCGTTGTTCACTCACTGGAAGGGACATTTGGGAGACTTGTCTTGATAAACTGATTGCTCGTGAAGATAACGATTCTGGCTGAAATCAAGACCGCGAAAGAGGGATTAGGGGACTAAGGGATTGAGGTATTTGGGCTAAACTTTAGAAAACAAAAGCCTAGATCCCCAATTCCCTCAATCCCCTAATCCCCTTTCTTAGCGTTATTGTTACCTCACAGTGTTCTCTACACACAAGACCTCAATGTCAACCGAACCCACATACTCCCTAATCCGCAAAAACGACGCGTCTGCGGTGACGGTTCTGTATGAGCAGTACGGAAAGAAACTGGCCGGCTATGCAATCAGAAAATGGAATACGAGCGAAGACGATGCGTGGGATTTAACCTACAAGACGTTGTTCCGTGTGATGAAAACTGCGAACGATTATACGTTCGTGAGTGAAGAAAAATTCGGCGGATTTGTATTCACCATTTTCATTAACTACCTGCGCAATTTATTTCGCGACCGGAAAAATCAACCGGAGCTTGTTCGTGAGATGGATGAACGTTTTGTTAGACTGAGCGAAGTCGAAGGCGACAACGCGGAAGAACCATCGCCCGCTGTGAAACTCCTCAACGAAGCGCTGGACGAACTCGAAGACTGGGAACGCATATTATTATTGATGCGCAGTCAGGATGTTCCGTATTCGCAGATTGCAGCCCTCACCGGTAAAACGGAGGACAATCTGAAAGTGTATTACGGCCGGCTCAAGAAAAAACTCGAAGCAAAGTTGTCCGAAAAAATGAATGCATTAAACAAACAACGCGCATGATAAACGGAAACGAACATACTTCGGCTGAATTTGATCAGCTCCTTTCCATGGCGTTGCTGGAACGAAACGATTTGTTTAACGAAGCAAACAACGAAACTATGGCACAACACGTTCTTAACGCGAATGAATTTGCGGCAACAGATAATGCAGAAGTTCTTCGCAAACTGAAAAACGATTTTGCAGAAAAGAAATTCTATCTCAATGCACTGTTCATAGCACTTCTTTTTGGGGGAATAACTGCACTGATCCTCTGGAAGTTTGCTGGTGACGAAACTACGACCACGTCTACCAAAAACAATCCAACTTCAGGACCCAACGATCAACAGTACGTCCTGAACGGTAACAGCGAAGAAGGTCGCTCCGCAAAACAGCGAGATCCCGAAATGGTGATGCCGATTATTGCAGATTCAGTTGCTGAGGAAACTGAACTGCCGGAAGAAATTAAATACAATAGTCCGGTAACGCACACACGTTCTTACAATCCGGAACCGTATGTCGATTTAGAAAAAGACATTCCCGTTTTGTCGAATGCTGTTATTGAAAACAACACCAAGAAGAAATTGGAGATGCTTCGCGCGGTGTTTAAAAAGAAATCTTACTCCTACACGTTCATTCCTGGTGGTTATGCATGGCGCAACGGACAAAAGCTTAGCGTAAACCAATTCTATTTACAATGTGCCGAAGTTTCGAACTGGCAGTACAATGTTTTCCTGAATGATCTGATTGCACAAGGAAGAACAGATGATTATCTCGCGGCGAAACCAGTAGACGGAAACTGGAAAACTGTCGGCATTCCCGAATTCGAAAAGGTGTATGCAACTAGTAAAGGGTACGAGAAGTTTCCGGCGTTGAACATTCCTCGTGCAGGTGCCGAAATGTATGCCACATGGTTCACCAATGAAATGACAAAAGCCATTGACAATCGTGAAGTAAAAAACAACGATGGAAAACGTCCTCAATTCCGCTTGCCTTCTGATGTAGAATGGATTCGAGCAGCTCGCGGAAATCACGATAGCACGATGCAATTTCCCTGGGGTTATCGTGTGAATGCGCTACAGAATGAGAAAGGTTGTTACCTCTGCAATTTCAATTACGGAATTTCGAAAGACGTATTGACACCGATAGAATCCGACGGAAAAAATTGTATCAGCGAGAAGAAAACCACGCGTTCAGTTGTAACCACCGCAGGTCGTGCAATCGATACACTCGTGCTTGGTCCGGAGTATTGTTACAACCCAACAGATTTCGGAACGTATTGCATGATGGGTAACGCATCGGAAATGGTGTGGACCTATGATGCCAGTGCTCCGGGCACAAAAGGCGCGGCGCGTGCGATGGGCGGCTCCTGGAATTCCCATGCCGACAATGTGCGCATTGAGGCGAAAGAACAATTCGTTGGAGTGACGGAGGGGAACGTGAATATTGGGTTTCGTCTTGTGATGACATACCCGCAGTAAAAAAGGCGGGACCACTGGTGATCGGGACCGCCTAAGCTTCATGTAATCTGATTCCAGTTCCAATCATGCGACCAACGTCTAAAGTTGATTGCCAATGATATTACCGCACCACATTCACATGCCCTGTTCTCCTCAATCCATCTCCGCTGCAGGTGGTCTTGTATTCAATTACGTACACATACGTATCTTCCTGTACTACACTTCCGTTGTACGTTCCATTCCAGCCCGTAGCGGCATCCGATGATTCGAAAATCAACTCGCCCCAGCGATTATAAATGCGCATGTGCAACGAAGTGATTTCACTCCCGTACGGATAAAACACGTCGTTCAGTCCGTTTCCGTTCGGTGTAATTGTATTCGGAATAAATAATATGCTTTCACCTAATGTCCCGGCGAGTTCTACCGTATCACTGGATGTACAATTTCCGTTTCCAACTGTTACGTAATACGTGCCCGCAAGTTGAGGTGCGATTGTCTGCGTTGTTGCTCCCGTACTCCAGAGATAGGTATTGCCTGTTCCTGCATCCAGCTCGAAGAAATCGTACTGACACAATACAACATCCGGCCCAAGTGAAACATTCTCGACCGTTACACTCGATACAATTACCGTATCGGCATCAACACACATTCCGTTGCTGTAAATAACTGAGTACATACCCGAAATTCCGGGAGTAATTGTTTGGGTGGTATCTCCTGTATTCCACAAATAGCTTCCTCCGGGACCTGCATCCAGAATCACGACACTTACATCACACATCGAAATATCAGCCCCGAGATTTACACTCACCGCTGGTAATGCGGTAATAACAATTGTGTCGATCGTGGTACATGATCCATTGTTGTAGCTGACCCAATACATTCCCGGAGATGAAGGACTAATACTTTGTGTAATCGCTCCCGTGTTCCACACATAAGTTCCGCCCGGACCTGCATCGAGTGTAAATCCAGCGATGCTGCACAACGCGGTATCAGCACCAAGATCTACAATTGGAATAGGTAGTGCTGTTACTGCAATTGTATCATACGTCACGCAGAGTCCGTCATCAAAAATTACAGAATAGATGCCCGGTAAACCCGGAGTAATTGTTTGGGTAGTATCTCCCGTATTCCAGAGGTATGTTCCACCACTGCCCGCATTGAGTGTAACGTTGCTCACGTCACAGAGTGCAACATCGGGACCGAGATTTACACCAAGCGGAATCACCACCTGCACGGTATCAGTTGCTGTGCATACGCGATGCAGATCGAAATCATCCATCCCGAAATCAACTCCATAACTTTGTGTTGCAAGATTGATGATCTCGATTGTTACGCTTGTGTTCGCACCTGCATTCCACGTCGGAACAGAATACTGATCCCAGAACCAACCTTGGTTATTGGGAGCGGGAATTCCAACAAGCGTAGCCACAATTGTATTCCCGGTTACGTTCCCGATAAAGTGAACTTCAAATGTGGGTTGATTCGCTCCGGATTCTGTTGCCCAAAAACTGAAATCGTAATCGGCACCTGGAACTAGTGGCAAAGTGGTTTCTTGCCAAATCATCGTTGGAGTTCCGGCACCATCAATCATCATGAACATGTTATCGACGGTTGGCGTGTGATCCGTCAATCCAGGGAAATAGTTCAGGAACCATTGATTTCCCACCCAGTAATTTCCGGGCGAATACGTGGTGGTGAAGTTCATTCCGCTGTTGAAACCGCTGTTACCTGCAGCGAAATCCGGGTTGATAACCAAGTTGGGGCCGGTATACGTTGCGGTTACGGAATACGTGCCGGCAACGGATGCTACCGGATTTGAAATCGTGTCGTTTGAAAGTCCCGCAGATGGTGTCCACAAATATGTGGTGTACGAAGTGTCCGTAGTCAGCTGAACAGTTTGATTGATACAATCGAGCGTAGCTGTAGCCTGCAACGGTGCGCATGGAGTCGATTGTGCGTGCAACTCACCAATGAGCGCGGTGAACACAGAAAGCAAGACACAAAAATGGTGGGTACGAAACATGATTCAGAAGGGGTATGCCTCAGGCAAGTTACAACCATTCTGATGAAACGCAAATAATCGGGAGTCGCATTTAGGGAGCGGTTGTAAGCCATCAATTGTAATTACTGCAGACAGTTTGATTCCGTCGTGCACGTGGTATTTATTTGACTACGGCCGAAAACGAGGAATGCATTTCAAGAAGCCGATTATTGATTGTGAGGCAGAACTTTGGTTATCGATTCACCACTACCTTTTGTGATTTGACAGAAAGTCCATTGATATTGTATGCGACTAAATAAATGCCCGGCGCCAGCGTCGAAACATCCAAGGTCTGTAAGCTTCCGGAATATGTTTTGCTGTACACGACTTCGCCAAGACAGGAGGTGATTGTTATACTTCGTGCAGATGAAGATTGATCTGCCCATGAGATTATTAATTCCTGAGACGCGGGATTAGGGAATGCGTTCCCATTATATTGACTTTGATCTTCCGCCAATCCTCCCGGAACGGACGAACACATACTTCCTATTGTGTACACAAATGAAACTACATTGGTTACAGGATTTCCGGTGATCAGAGTTGGAGGAATTGTATTGATCATCGGTTCGGTTGTGAGCACCGGCAGCGCTTGAACATTTGTGTAAGTCGTCATCATGCTGTCATCAGCACAAACTACACTGCCCAGAGTATCGGTTACATTAATGGCAATATCCGGTTGGTTTGTGTAGTAAGTTATTGAGGAAACCAACGCCGCGTCTGACGAACGCCACTTTGTGTACCCATTGAAGTTGGCGGGAAGATCAAAATACGAGCACTTGGTCCACAAAGGATATGAGTTAGCGCCGATCCGGAAAAACAAAATTCCTGTACGTGAAAACGGCGATGGTTTTACCGAGCCCGTGATCATATAACCACCACTGGCCATTGGAAATATTGACCATGCCTGCATATTGGTATAAAAGCCATACCGATAACTATAAACCGGTGTTCCGAGCGAATCTATTTTCAGTGTGATCAACTGTCCGTTTCCCGTACTTAATACAAACAATATTCCGTTGTCAGGTTCCGCAATACATGCTCCGAAATAATAACTGCTGGGAAAACCACTGTACATCCACAATAGTTGCCCAATCGCATTAACACGCATTATTCGCGAAGACGACTGGTAACCCGGTGGGTTTATCTGACACTCCGACGAAAACAAGAGAACGAAATCACCGTTCACCTGTTCAATAAGATCGTACACTCTGAAATGACAGGTGTTCGTGCCGTAGTACTCAGTCCACACCGCATTTCCGTTCTTGTCATACTTACGAAGAAAGGTGTTGCTC
>JBEIPA010000029.1:0-61676 GCA_040377305.1 Flavobacteriales bacterium
CTATCAACGAAAGGTTGCTGAAGGCAAAAACAAAATGCTGGTCATCAACGCAATCAGAAATAAGATTGTGCTGAGGGCATGTGCTGTTTTAAGAGGAGAAACTTTTTACACTCCTCCCTTGACTTTGTCATAGGAATCGGTATGACAATTCAATATTCATGAATCTACGACTGATGGTTTCCGGCAGCGCGGCTCTTCCGGTTTCTGTATTGGAAAAATGGAAGGAGCTCAGGGGACATTTTTTGCTGGAACGTTACGGCATGACAGAAACCGGAATGGTATTGTCGAATCCGTTGGAAGGAGAACGTCGTGCTGGTTCTGTAGGACACGTATTGCCGGGTATGCAGGTGCGTTTGGTCAATGAAGTAGGTGAAGTCGTGCAGGAGGAAGGTGAGCTGCAAGTCAGAGGCAAGAATCTGTTCAGCGGCTATTGGAACAAGCAGGACGAAACGAAAAAATCATGGACGAAAGATGGCTGGTTCAAAACCGGAGATCTTGTTCGCGTGACTGATGGATATTATTACATCGTTGGTCGTTTGTCGACTGACATTATTAAGAGCGGCGGTTACAAAATATCTGCGCTGGAAATTGAAGCGGTGATTTTGCAACACCCCGAGGTCAAGGAATGCGCGGTTGTTGGAGTTGCGGATGAAACATGGGGAGAGAAGATTGGAGTTGCGATAATGTGGAAGGATTCTGAGTTGACATTAGATGAACTCCGGAATTGGTTAAATGATAAACTGGCTGCATATAAATTGCCATCGCTACTGGTTACCAGTGAAACATTGCCCCGAAATGCCATGGGGAAGCTTGTTAAAAGTGAAGTGAAGACATTGTTTTCTGTTTAACTTTGCGCCTTGAAATCCAGATTTACCGTTTGGACTCACCAATTCAAAAACGAATAAAAAAAGTATCAAATGACTAAGTACATTTTCCCAATCTTCATTTCCGCTGTAATGTTTGCTTCGTGCGGTGGTAGCGACTCATCAAAGTCTAATGATTCTGCATCAAAGGATTCACTGGCTACGGCTGGTTACGAATACTATGGCGACACAATTACCGCCGACGGAGCAATTCCTGCATCTGAGTTGATCGCTAAAGTTGGATCTGCAGAAAGCATGAACCTTAAAATAGAAGGCAAGATTGAATCGTGTTGCCAGAAGAAAGGCTGCTGGACAGAAGTATTCGTGAATGACAGCGAAACGGTACACGTAACTTTCAAAGATTACGGATTCTTCCTTCCAATGGATGCTGCCGGAAGAACGATCATCATGGAAGGTGTTGCGAAATACGACACAACCAATGTTGAAATGCTTCAGCATCTTGCAGAAGACGCAGGTAAGAGCAAAGAAGAGATTGCGAAGATCACAGAGCCTGAATTCGACCTCGTGTTCGAAGCGAGTGGAGTAATTCTCAAGAAGTAATGAAGAGATTATTCTTCGCAGTTGCATTAATTGCAACGTTCGCTTACGCGTGTTCATCGGGTGAAACCGCGGTAGAGAACTCCGATTCAACAGCTGCCTGTAAGCCGAAGCCATTGAACCCAAATGGTGACAGTGAGCTTGCTATTCTTATGCGGGAAATGGCGAACTGGATGGATTCCTGCAAAGTTGCGATCGTTGAGAAGAAGTCGCCGCCGTCCACTCCTGAGTCTTTTAAAATGCTCAAGACGGCGAAGAGAACCGATCCGAATATTGATGAAAGCACGTATCAGTCGATGGCGCATTTGTTCGAAACGAACGTGGCGAATTTCGAGTCCAACAGCGACTCCACGAAGTTCAATCAGGTGGTTGATGCTTGCGTGAGCTGTCACAAGAGTTTCTGTCAGGGGCCACTGGTCCGTATCAACAAAATGTATGTTCAGTAAACAGTAAGCAGTCGGTCAGTTGGCAGTAGGAAATAATAGGATCGCTCGTCGATCCTTTTTTCGTTTTCACCGCAATCCGGTTGACTGCCAACTGCTCTACTGCAATACTGCCTACTGTTTTACTATCTTTAGGAATGCTTACCGCACACCCCGGAAACTTTAGGCATAAAGTATCAGCAGCACTGTTTGTGTTGCTCTTCGCGTTGCCGTATATGGTAGGCGCGCAGAATCACAAAGTTGACAGTTTGAAGCGAACGCTTGCTACTGTTCCTGATACACAAAAAGTCCGCAACTGTACACGCATCAGTTATCTCACTGTTCATACGGACATAGACACTTCGCGTTTATATGGCGACAGTGCTCTGGCAATTGCGATGCGTATCAATGACTGTCGTATGATTGCGTTGGCTAAATCCCAATTAGGAGTTCACTACACATCGGCATCTGCATTCGATAAAGGTGTGGAGTATGCATTAGAAGCTTTTAAAGTTTTTGATTCGTTGAATGATTACTCCAATGCTTCTTATGCTGCAAATATCATTGGTAACGCACACGTGGGACATGAAAATAACCGGCAGGCACTTGATTGGTATCGCATCAGTCGTGACTATGCATACAGGGCCAATGATCCGTTCAAAATTGCAATTGCCTTGTTTGGATTGGCGAACATAGAGAATGCACTGAAAGTTTACGACTCTGCAACGGTACACTTCGCACTTTGTTACGACAAATTTGATTCACTCGGTCGCGAGCGTGAAGCGATGGCAGCAGTATTGGAAATTGCCCATATCAATTTTAAGTTGGGCAAATACCAGGAGACTTATGATCGCCTGATGACTGTTCGAAATGATGTTCAGGTTCTGAACGATAAGTACTTTTTGGCGTTCTGGTATTATCTGCGTGGTTGTGCATCGCGTGAAATGGGAAGAAAGGTTCCTGGTCTTGCGGATCTTCACACAGCGAGAACGATGTTCTCTTCAATCAGTAGTTTCTCGAATGTGAAAGACTGTTATGAAGAAATTTCCAGGACGTATGAACAAATGGAACGCTATGATAGTGCTTACAAATATCTGCAGCTCTATCAGTACTTGTTTGATTCACTTCACACGGCAGACAAGGACTCCCGTTTGGCCGAGATGGAGACCCGTTTCCGTACGCAGGAGATGAACGATGAAATCGAACGCGGAAAACAAGAGATAAACTCCAGAATTGCTGAGGCAAAAGTTCACGATGCAAGGCAACAGTTATTTATTATTGCACTGTCTGTTCTGGTGCTTGTTGTGCTCGTAGGTCTGTGGTTTTACAGACAGAAGCAAAAAGATAATCGCATCATTGCAGAAGAGAAGAGAAAGTCTGACGAATTGTTGCTGAACATTCTTCCCGCTGAAACCGCGGAAGAGCTGAAGCAGTCGGGCTCGGCGAAGGCACGGAACTTTGACATGGTGACGGTGATGTTTACAGACTTCAAGGGATTTACCTCGATTTCTGAGAAGCTGACCGCAGAAGCACTTGTAAGTGAAATAAACGAGTATTTCATTGAGTTTGATAATATTATCCAGCGACATGGAATTGAGAAGATCAAAACAATTGGTGATGCATACATGGCGGTAGGAGGATTGCCAACACCGAAATCAACTCATGCGGAAGATGTAGTAAGCGCGGCGTTGGAAATTCAGGAGTTTGCACGACGCATGAAACGGGAGAAAGGCGACAGTGCGTTTGAAGTGAGAATCGGAATTAACAGCGGGCCGGTCATTGCCGGGATAGTCGGAATTAAAAAGTTCGCGTACGACATTTGGGGTGATACGGTGAACATTGCATCGAGAATGGAAGCGTGTTCAGTGAATGGAGCCATTAACGTGTCTGCAACAACATACGAGCTTGTAAAGGATAAATTCAAATGCATTCCTCGCGGTAGGATTGACGCAAAAGGGAAAGGAGAAATGGAAATGTTTTTCGTCGTACCAGACAATACAGACAGGGTAATGGATTTCGTAAGAGCGAAGGATTATATCGTTGAGCAATTGAAAGCCGGATTGTCGCCTTTGTATTATTACCACAGTGTTGGACACACACTTGATGTGTTGAAGGCGGTTGATATGCTGATCAAAGAGGAAGGCGTAACAAATTCTGAACAAATGGATCTTCTGCGTACCGCTGCAGTATTCCACGATGCAGGTTTCCTTCGTCGCTACGATAAGAATGAAGTTGAGGCAGCTTCAATGGTTGCCGACTTGTTACCGCGTTTCGGATATGCTGCTGATCAGATTGCAACTATACAGCGTTGCATCATGGTTACGGTTTTAGGTGCTGTGCCGGTGGATCAGCTCGAAGCAATAATGAAAGATGCCGACTTCGATTATCTGGGTCGTGATGATTACTGGGATATTTCGATCATGTTACGTAAAGAGTGGGAAGGTGTTGGAATCAAGAAAACCGATAAAGAGTGGTTTGAATTGCAGATCAAATTCCTTTCTGGTCACGAGTATCATACCGGTGCTGCAAAACGTTTACGCGAACCGGTGAAGATGCAACACGTACGTAACCTGGAGAAGTTGCTGGCGAAGATTGAATCGAAGCAGGCGTAGTCTATCAATACCGGTCCGACACTCTTTCGGATGATGCGAATATTCTCACGACACAAATAAGGTCGACTCTTCTATCCACGAGCTGACTTTACTGTTCTCTTCCTTGAGACTTTCACGCGCTTTTCTATCCGCGGGCTGACTTATTCTGTTCTCTTCCTTGAGACTTTCACGTGCACTCTTCTATCCGCGGGCTGACTTATTCTGTTCTATTCCTTGAGACTTTCACGTGCACTCTTCAATCCGCGGGCTAAAGCCGCGCGGATATCATCGTTTGCGCGGGGAGAGATAAAGCACTCGCTGTGCTCGTGGTCCACGTACCTGAGTTTCGTCGAACCACCATCACCAAATATTATTCACGACTTATGTCCCTGAAAACCAGTGAAGTGACTTTTTATTTAACATGATTTGTGTCGTCGAGTAGCTTATTTCTTTCGACGAGTGCTTGTTTTACTCCGATTAACATGTACTTTTGCACCCGAATTAATAACCCTAATAAAAACAAACAAAAAATGAAAAGTTCTATTTATCGCGTACTTCCATTGGTTCTTGCACTTGCTGTGTTCACTACGATCATCGCTGTCCTCGCAATCATCAGCTAGTACAAAAAGGATCGGAACGGCAAACTCTGATCAGTAAAACAAACACATGAAAACTCTCTTTCGCATTCTCCCGCTGTTCGCAGCAATCATCTTTTTCTCTTGCACAAAAGAAGAAGTAGCACCAATTACCCCGGGTGTTGCTCCTTCAGTGCAGGTTGAGTACCGTGTTTATGCAGCAAGCTCATCAGCTAATGTATTCGCGATGATGCCTGTTGCAGGTCAGACTGCACTTGCAGAAGAATTAGTGCAGATGGATCGCATGACTTATTCAGTAACGTTCGAAGTAATGAGCGGAACAGAAGTAAGCGTGACTGCAAAGAACAGCACACCAGGTCCGGAAGAAGTGACTTCAGAAATTTATGTTAACGGACAGTTAGTGAAAAGCGCAAGTGCGAATGCTCCAGGGCAATCGGCAAGCGTTACAGTAATTGCAAGATAACAGAACAAGCCCTCCGGTGTCAACCCCCCGGAAAAGTGAAAGCCCCGACCTTGAGATCGGGGCTTTTTTTAGTTCCTATTTCGGATTGTGTTCTGCGAAAATCTGGTTGAGCCATTTCAGCATCATGAATATAGCTGCGGCGGCTACTCCGAGAATTACAAAGTTCACAAGGAAGAAGTTCGCCTTGTTCTCGTAACCATCCCACATCGTTGCAAGAATTCCGCTGAGCTTGTTTCCGAGTGATGTAGAAACAAACCAGCCACCCATCATTAATGCAGTGAGTCGGGCTGGAGAAAGTTTCGATACAAGACTCAAACCCATCGGACTCAGGCATAATTCTCCTATTGTAATTACACCATAAGCGCTGATCAACCACCACGGACTGACTTTCACGAGTCCGTTGGATCCTGCATACACTGCACCAACCATCACGAGTGTTGATAGTGCACTTACCACTAATCCGTACGCAATTTTTGTTGGCGTAGAAGGTTCCTTCCCACGACGCCGAAGGAAATTAAAGAACAACACCACTAATGGTGTAAGAGCAACAACCCAAAACGGATTGACCGATTGATAAATGTTCGTGTACGTTAAATTCAGAATCTCACCTTCTTTTAATTGTCTGGATGAAGGAAGGTTTTTTGTGTAGTCCGACCAGGCTAGCGTCTTCACGACATTCCCGCTTTCATCTTTTACTTTTCTGAACTGTGCGTCAGTTAGTGCAATTGATTTCTTTTGTACTGTGTCCTTCTCCACCAGTTTGATAGCATCGAGCGGAGCAACCATTACTGCAGGGATTTCGCGATCTGTGTAATTCTTGGCCCACGTTGTTAACGCGGTTCCGTTCTGCTTGAATACCGCCCAGAATACAACCACGACTGCAAAAATGGACAACATCGCAGCGATCGGGCGTTTCTCTTCCAATGACGATTTTCTCCAAAGGTTAAAGTAAAAGACAATCACCGGAATACTTCCGAAGATGAATGCGTCTGTACTATCACTGCCGAAAATGTTATTGTTAGGTTCCTCCGGCGTAGTTATTCCTTTAATTACCCATCCCAATGCACCAGCAATAAACATGGGCAGTAAGGTGAGACCGAAAATTCGTCCAAGCGAATCATCTTCTGGTTTTGTCGGTTTAATTACATCAGCATGCTTGTAATGTTTCATGCCAACCCAGAAAATAAGGACACCCAAAAACATTCCCCCACCGGCCATAAGGAATGCGCCGCCCCAGCCAAAAACGGTGTACATAATAGCACCGAAGAAATTGCAGATGAACGCACCAATATTGATTCCACTATAAAATATATTATAGCCGGAATCTTTTAGCTGCCTGTACTTGTCTTCGTTATAGAGGTTACCAAGCAGTGTTGATATATTGGGTTTGAAGAATCCATTTCCGAGGATAATCAGGAAAAGCGCGAGGTAAAACACAGTATCTCCTTTGATTGCCAGAAGCGAATAACCCGCACCCATTAGTAATCCACCAATTGTAATACTCAATCGGTATCCCAGTAATCGATCGGCTAATAATCCGCCAAGGAAAGGAGTTAGAAATACCAATGCTATGAATGTTCCGTACACATCGGCAGAATCTTTTGTAGCCATTCCGTATCCGCCCTTTTCGAGAGGCGCTTCGAGGTAGAGTACAAACATTCCTATCATCAGATAGTAACCGAAACGTTCCCACATTTCAGCAAAAAACAGGTATGGAAGTCCTTTTGGATGACGCATGTCGAAAGATACTTATTTCCAGACCGAGAACAACTTTCTTTACTTTTATCGTTATAACGTCATGATGAACCGCTCCCCGATTTTCTTACTGGTATTTCTTCTTTGGTCAACTTCGCTTTTGGCACAAGACATAACTGTACACGGCGTAGTTGCCGACAGCAAAAATGAAATCCTGTTCGCAGGGAATGTGGTGATCTATTCTTTTCCTGACACCACTTTTATTACGGGCGCTGCCATTGAATCCGGAAAGTTCTCGGTGAATACACCAATGAAAGATTCGGTAGTGATGAAAGTTAATGTGATGGGCTACGAACCGCAATGGTACACACTCATTCGCGGCGAAAAAGATTCAATCAATTGCGATACGTTGCACATGATCAATTCAACGTTGAAAACAGTGGAGATTGTAGCAATGGCTCCAGTGGTTCAGAATCTGGGAAGCAAGTTGAGTGTGGACGTAGAAAACTCCAGCCTGAGCGCTGCGGGAACGGCTTACGAAGTTCTGGAGAATACGCCGGGTCTTACCATCAACACCGATGGAAGTGTGACGGTGTTCGGAAAGGGAACTGCAATTTTGTATCTCGATGGTCAGCGTATTCCGGCAGAAATGTTGCGATCAATACCTTCTGTGACGATTGCGCGAATTGAAATTCTCAAGAATCCACCAGCGAGTTACGATGCGCAAGGACGAGCGGTTGTCAATATCGTAACGAAGAAAGGTGCGATGGAAGGTTACAACATCGATTTCTTTCAGCAGGTTTCGTACACCGATTTGTTCAACGATGCGACGATTGCGAATCCGGTTTTCGGTTATACAGGAATCAACGCGTATCGCAGAAAGAACAAATGGACGCTAACCGGCAGAGTGGGTATGCAGATCGGAAACCGCTGGGAGAATACGTTGTATCTGCGGACGTTTGATGAAGACAGCGTGCACTACGTGATGAATAACACGATCAGCGAAGAGCGAAGAATGCGTCCGGCGGTGTATCCCGGTTTGACGTTTCAGTATCGCCCGGATTCGTTGAGTCACTTCGATATTAATACGAGTTTCAGTGTGACCCGTAACTACAAAACGATTGACAACACGAATGAGATTACAGCCGACACGATGGAAACGGTGATCAAAACATCGCGTGAAGATGAGAACAAGAACTTCGATGAACAGATCACTGTAAGCTATACACGCATACTTGATTCGCTGGGCAGTGAAATTTACACGTCAGCGTCTTTCACTGACTACAACAGCCGTCGCTTCGGAAACATTTCTCAGAATGTGGCAACACCTGCTCAAAGTATGAGTGATGATCTTCGAAACAATTCACTGAGCACGATCCGTTTTGGAGTTGGTCAGTTTAACTGGACGAAGTTTCTCGACAGCGCATGGAAAATAGAAAGCGGTGTGAAATACACAACCATCATCAACGCCAGTGAGGTTCGCATGCAAAGACTGAGCGGAAGCGAGTGGGTAGACGATTCAACGATTCTGAATTCCTTTTCTTACCGCGAGCAAACAGCGGCAACATTTATTCAGGGAACTTATCAGAAGAATAAATGGTTTGCAACAGCCGGCTTGCGTGCCGAGTTCAGCGCTACCAACGGAAAATCGACCACCTACAATCAGCAGATCATTGACACAACGTATCTGAACGTGTTCCCGATGGCGCAGGTTGTGTACACCATCATTCCTGATCTGAACTTCGAACTCGACTACTCGTGGAGCCTCGAACGTCCATCCTTTGAAGATCTTGATCCGTTTGTGATCTACATCGATTCGCTTTCCTACATGAAAGGCAATCCGGGTTTGCGTCCGCAATACACGCACGACTTCAGTACGCAAATCATTTATCTCGAAGCGGCGTCCATCGGTTTTAACTATGCATACACGATTCAGGGAATGGAAATGTTTGTTGAAAGGGCAGGAACAAACAATTCACAATTCGTGGCTCAAACGCGCAACTTCGATTACATTAAGACAATCGGTTTTGATGTTGCCATTCCTTACCAGAACAAATGGTGGACGACTTACAACTCGGTTGGATACAATCACTCCATCTATCACTACGAAGAAGGAGATGATTATGCACACAATGATGCTGAAGGTTGGTTCTTTTTTACGTATCAGAAATTCAGTGTGAAGCAATTCTCCCTCGAGTTGCAGGGATGGTACACAACCGGTCAGCCGGAAGGATTGTTTTTCTCACGTCCGATTTCCAGTGCGCGTGTTGCATTGGCGTACAAATCGAAAGACAACAATTTCTCCGCTCGTTTGATCTTCAACGATATGTTCTACATGTCAAACGCGCAAGCTGATTCACGAATTCCAGGATTTGATTTGTATTACAAGGAAGCCGGCGATTCGCGTCACATTCGCGCAGCAGTGTTCTATCGTTTCGGACGCGTGAAGCAACAGGAGGTTGATAATCGCCAGAACAACGAACAGGAGCGGAGCCGGATTAAGGGTTAACGGTTCTAGGTTCTAAGTTCATCGTCCGCAGTTTCTGATATGGAGTATATTTGATTCAATGTCTCTTCAAAAACTTATTTGTACCCAATGCGGCAGCAACGAATTAGCGTTGTTTGGAAAGGCTGCATTCAAATGTGAATCGTGCGGAACTATTCTGGTGGATGAAAAGCCGTCAGAACCAGGAGAGAAAACGCTTAAGGAGATCATGCAGCAAAAATCTAAAGAGAAACCGTTTCGTTCCGCAAGAATTCAGCACGGCATCGAGGATCAACCTGATTTTACTAAAGACACAAATGATCATTACACCGAACAAGGAAATCAGTTTATCAAGCTTGTTTTCTTTGCTGCTATTATAGGTGGGCTTGCGATGTTGGTTGTGTGGTTACTGGAATAAGAGCCTGCAACACGGACCGTCATCGCGAGGTACGAAGCGATCCCAAAATACGGAACCGTAATGAGAGGAAACATGAGCGATCAACCGAAGTGTGTTGCTGCAAAACGGGTAGCTTCTTTCCTTGGATAAGAGTGTTGTATCTGTCTGCTCCCATCATGGGATTGCTTCGCAGGCTCGCAATGACGGTCGCCGTTTTGGAACAGTCTCGAAGGAATACAAACCTAAATTATCATGTTTTCAAGTCAAATTTCGCGTTATTCCTGCAACTCGTTTTCGTATCTTAGACATCCTTTTCCACACCAGTGAAACGGATTCTCCGATATATCCTTCTCATCTTCTTTGTTGTCTGCATTCAGACTGCATGTTCGCTCATACTCGTGCGCGAATCGCATGGAGATACGCACATGCGTAATGTGAAAGCGCTTGTAGAGGAAAAACAGCCCGTACCTTTTCAGATTGTGAATGGAACCTTTCTCGGAAATGAGTCACGCAACTGGTATGGCAACTACTGCAGTGATTCCCTAAACCTTAAATGGAAATACTTTTTAGGGTCAGGGAAAACAATCGTGACTGCAGAAGCCGGAGTCGAAGTATGGGCAGGAGCAGGGTGGACCGGTCAACCTTTGATTACCATTGAGAACGGAACGACATACATTTATCAAGGCGCATTCGATCATCACCTGAAAAAGCTTTCGCTGGATTCAGGAAAGCTTGTGTGGCAGTATGAGTTCGACGATATTCTGAAAGGAACGGGAACAATTCTTTACAACGAGAATGCAATTGATTCTGCGAATCGTTTGATGATTTTTCAGGGAAGCAGAAAAGGGTTGCAATATTCTGTGAGTGATACAGGCGTATCCAGTTTCCGTGCTGTTTCTTGTCTCACGGGACAAGAACAATGGAGAATGCCGATGAAACATACCGCATGTTATAGCAGCGATGTTGATGCATCACCGGTTTTTGTCAATGGAATAGGTTACATCGGATTGGAGAACGGATATTTTGTTTCGTTCAATCCGGAAGAGGCAACACGCTGGACAGATACATCTTCGCGACCCACGATATACACGAGTGATTTGCTGTATTCTGAAAGTGATCGTGCAGAACACGGAGGAAATCTGGTGACTGAAGCTTCTCCCACGCGAATTGGAAATCACTTGTACATCGCATCTGGCTGCGGACACATTTTCGGTTACAATCTTGACACGAAGAAAATTGATTGGGACCTGAAAGTTTCTGCGGACATAGATGGAACTCCGGTTGTGACAAGCGACAATTGTTTGCTCATTGCCATAGAGAAACAATACATTCCCGGTCATGGAGGAATTCTGAAAATTAATCCTGCCCGCGACGAAACAGAATGTGTAGACTGGTATTATCCGACTGGCGATCACAATTTCTCCTCCTGGATTGGAGGCGTGATCGGAAGCGTAACTGTAAATGATAACTACCGAACAGATAACGACCCGCATCTGGCTGCATTCACCGGTATTGATGGAATTCTTACTGTGGTTGATTACCTGAATGTAACCGGAGAGAAAGTTGCAGGTCCGGATGGTGTGACGATGTATCCCACTCCGAAAGTTCACTTCACTTCAGACATTGGCGAATCGATTTCAACACCCATGTTTACGGGAGGACATTTGGTTGCTGCAGGATATCACGGTATTCGCATTTTCAAGCAAGACAGTTTGTGGAATTATTCGGAGACTGCATTTCAACCTGGAATGTTTGAAGCGTCACCAATTTCGCACAATGGAAATGTGATTATTGCATCGCGTGATGGTTATCTGTATTGTTTCGGTACAACCGGTGAGCCATTGGTGAATGTTCCTCAAATTAAAGTTGGACCACAGCCAATTGATGTTGCAATTGAAGAAGTGCGCATAGAAAAGAAAGCCAAAGTAGTTTCTCCTCGTGAGCTTCATCCGCGTGATGAAGTTGCACCGGATACAATTATTCGTCACATGGCTGTGTTAACCAAACGGGAATTGCGTGCATCGAAATCGTTCGGCAAGGAACCTGTTGCTGTTGTGGTGAAGCCAACAATTGTTTCATCGGGTAGTTATTTCCTCATCGCCGGGGTGTTCAAGAGCGAGGAGAATGCGAAAAACTACACGGCGAAGTGGCAGAAGAAAGGTTATCCTGCTGAAATGATTACACAGCCAAGCGGAATGCATTATGTGTCTGTGATGCGTGGAGAAACGGAAGAGAAGCTGTTGCAGGAGCGTGCGAGGATTGAACTCGGTAAAGATCCGTTGCCGTGGGTGTGGAGTTCGCAGGAATAGGGCGCGTACCAAATATTCGTATTTTCGGTCTACATGCTGAGCCGTTTACTTCCTGCATTCATTCTCTTTTTCCTTCTTGCTTCGGCATGCGGTGAACCCGAAGCCGATTCTGGTTACACCGGTTTTTCTCCCAAGGTTGACAGCATTCTGCATGATTCAGTACAACAATCGCTTTACGTCGATTCGTTCCGTTTAAAAGTTCTTACAGCAGCCAACGACACCGAACGTGTTTACTGGCTGAATGAACTTGCTGCTTCGTGGCGTGGTCCGCAAGGAAGAATTATGGCCGATGAAGCAAAGCGTTTGAGTACAGAAAATAAGAACCTGTATGGTATTGCTGATTCTGAATCGAAGATAGCATTGTGTTTTGCTCGCGAAAACAAACACAAGCTTGCGGATAGTGTTCTCACGATCGCAGAAGGACTCGCTTCAGAAGGTCAATACAATTACCTGCTTGCGAGAATCTATGTGCAGAAAGGAGATATTCAACGCTTCCAGGGAAACAATGTCGGTTCGTTTTCGTATCTCAAACAAGGACTGAACATTGCCACAGAAAGAAAATACGACGATGTACGTGGCATGGCTTATGCGAGCATGGGTGATGTCTACCAGTCGATGCACAAATACGATTCGTCAAAGTTCTGTCTCAATCGCGTAGTTGAAATAGGGAAAAAACTCAACGACAGGTCGCGTGTAGCAATGGCGTATGGTGTACTTGCTGTTGTGTGTCGTTTTGAATCAAATACAGATAGTGCGTTTTATTATGTGAAGCAGGTGCTTGCCCTTTCTAAAGAGCTTCGGGATAAGTACAGGACGACTACCGGATACAGCACCCTCGGAGAAATGTATCGTATGCAAAACGACGATGATCAGGCATTGCTGTATTTCGATAGTGCCCGTGTACTTGCACAGGAGATTGATCACAAGAATCAGCTGGCCTACACACTTGGTAGCATGGGATCAATTTACCGGATGCAGGGGGAAGTTGATCGGGCATTGAGCTACTATAAAGTTGCACTGAGTATTTCGCGTGATGTGAATAACCGTTCGTTGATTGCCACGAATCTGAGTACGATCGGAGATGTTTACCGTCGTAAAAAAGAATTCGATACTGCATTGACATATTTCCGGGAAGCGCTCGAAATTGCGACGTTTGTAAAGGATCCAAATCGACAGGCGTTTATTTACGTAGACATTGCTGATATCTATCGGAGTCAGAAACGGTATGCTGAATCGCTGGAAGAATTACGTCACGCAGATACGATTGCACAAACCACGAGTTACGAAAATCTGAAAGCCATTACCTGGAATGCGATGTCGATAACGTACACTGCGATGGGGAAGCTGAATGAAGCTAAACACTATGGAGAGAAGTCGATTAAGTCGGCAGAAGCGAGTAAGATTCCAGCGAACATTCTGGAGTCGGCGAAGCAGCTTTATCATTTGTACGATACTACGGGAAACAAAGCAGGGGCCCTGGAAATGTATATCAAGTACGTTGAAGCGCGTGACAGTGTAGAGAATCAGGAAGAGATCAGAAAATTCGCACAAGTCGAGTATGCTGCGAAGGAAAGTGAATTGAAAGCAGAAAATGCCGGAAAACTGGCTGAAGCCCGTGAAAAAGAAGCAGCGAAGGAAGAGGAGCTTCAGAAAAACAAATTGATTCTGATAGGTGCGGTGATCGCATTTTTATTCATGGCTGCTTTTGCAGTGATCATTTATCGCAGTTTGCAGGAGAATAAAAAGGCGCGCACAATTATTGAGCAACAGAAATCAATTGTCGAAGAGAAGAACAAAGCCATTCACGATTCCATTACGTACGCCCGTCGTTTGCAGGATGCCATTATTCCGGATGAACGTACCATTCGCGAATCGTTCAAGGATTTTTTTATTTTGTATTTGCCTAAGGACATTGTTGCAGGCGATTTCTATTGGTATGAAAAGACGGGCAATCACATTTTCCTTGCTGCAGCAGATTGTACAGGTCATGGTGTTCCGGGCGCGCTGGTTAGTGTTGTGTGTTCGAATGCTTTGAACAGGGCGGTGAATGAATTCAGGCTAACTGATCCTGGCAGAATTCTCGATAAGACCAAGCAACTTGTTCTGGAAACATTTGAAAGGAGTCAACACAATGTGGCTGACGGCATGGACATTTCATTGTGTGCATGGGAGGAGAACAATACAGACCGCAGAAAACTGAAATGGGCAGGAGCACAGAATAACCTTTTCATTCTTCGTGGTGCGGAATTGATGACGGTAGGTGCCGATAAACAACCAGTGGGTAAATGGGAAACCAACGTTCCGTTTACGACACACGAAATTGATTTGCGCGAAGGCGATGAAATTATTTTATTGACCGACGGGTATGCCGATCAGTTTGGTGGTGCGAAAGGGAAGAAGATTAAGCAAAAACCCTTTCTCAAGTTTATTCAGGAAACAAATAATCTCTCAACTGCGGATCAACGAAACATCCTGTTGAAATTCTTCAATGACTGGAAAGGTGAATTGGAGCAAGTGGATGATGTAACGGTGATAGGAATTCGGGTATGAAATCAGCAACAGTAGCAGAGCTCAAAAAGGAACTTGAACATTTTCCCGCAAAGAAAGTGGCGGAACTTACTTTGCGTCTCGCGCGATTTAAGAAAGAAAATAAGGAACTGCTTACATTTCTTTTGTATGAAGCAGACGATATTCCCGGATTCATCAAGCAGGTAAAGGCTGAGATGGACGAAGAGTTTCTGAAGATGAATCGCGATACGCTTTACCTCGCGAAAAAGAGCTTGCGGAAAATTCTACGCTACGTTGCAAAGTATTGTCGCTACATCGGTGATCCTGCTGCGGAAGTTGAGCTGCTTATTCACTTCATCCATAACATTCATAAAACGAATATTCCTTTTCGCGATGGTGTTGTGATCAACAATCTATACGAAAATCAGGTGAAGAAAATTAAGAAGCTGATCAAAGGGCTTGACGAGGATCTGCAGTATGATTGGGAAAGAGAACTCGACAAGGCTAGCAGCTAAACACATAGAATCATAGTTCATTGTTTGCTGGTGTTCCTCAAGAGTTACGTAGACCAAAGGAGAATATCGCTTAGCGATATTTCCCGGGTGATGCATGATCGCAAAGCGCTTAACACCGAACCAAAACTATGCTCCTATGTGGTTAATGTACCCGCACATGTAGCGGCAGTTTCAGTTGATCGGCAATTTTCCGTGCGAGTATTTCACCTTCTTTTGTGAACGGCCATACGAACAAATCGGTCACTGGATTTTCGGAGCAGATGCTGCTGATTCCATCGACTGTGAGTTTGCTCGTCAGTCCTTTTCCCCGATATTCCGGAAGTGTTGTAGCTGAACACAAGTAGATCGCTTCGAATTTTGTTAACGGTTTTGTCTGCTGAAGAATTCCGTTTTCGCTGATCTTACCTGCAAGGAATTCATTCATGATCTCCTTCTTCGTTGGAATAAGAAGAACCCAAATACAGGGTCCCTGTCCTTCGTTGTATTCTGAAAGCGTTGCTGGATGCAAGGCTTGTAGCCTTTCGATATCCTGTTCTGAAACCTGCAACTGATCGGGATCATTCCGGGTTTCAAAAACACCGTCAATGATTTCCATCATGCGTTCGAAGTTGCTTTGTCCCATTAGACGAAGTTACTCATTCCGTAATTCCGGAATCCGGAATGAGTTGTATATTTCGGACATGAAATATATACTGCCACTCGTTGTTTCTGGATTCTTATTCTCTTGCGGAAATGCAGAAGACAAACAAGTTCATGACTCTGCAACAACCGCAGTAACTACTGTGCCTGCAATTACAGAAGTTCAACCCTATCGCCCCGATATCGCAACAACACCCTGGGATGGTGATTTAACCGACGCAATTTACTGGCGCGATACCCGCGGAGAAAATGCAGTGATTGTTTCCGTTAAGCCACAGTATTTCTGGGAGGAAGAAAATCCGAAAGCGCAGGATTTCTTTCCATCCGCTGAAGATCCGGAAACACTTTCTGAACTCACGGAAATATTTGTAACGCATTACGTTTTGAAATCCGGAGAAGCCCAGTGGAAGCAGTTCAGTCAACACCACGATTATCTTTTTGGATGTTGCGATGTGTACATGGCGTATCAACCCGCTTCTTTGCAGGTGATGGATGCGGACTCAAACGGCACAGGGGAGTATATGTTGATGTATCACCAGACGGAAGGGGACGGAATGTTGTCGCATTACTATTTGGGAACATTGTTACTCGGATACGAATCGGAGTTCTACACCATCGAAGACAATACCGGTTTGGGCTACGAAATAGAGATGCAAGGAAAATCTTATGTGCTTGATGATGATCAGAAATTGAACTTGCCTGCTAACCCAATGGTGGCTTCACTAATGGGCGTGAAATGGAGAGAATTATACCTGAAAAAAGTTGAACAGGACAGAGCAGAAGTAACCGAACAGAATAACGTGGATGAGGAAGGTCACGCCGATCATCAACACTAGCTGGAGCGCATCCAACCTATCGGAATGCGTTGCTTCTCGAGATAGTGAATCGTGTACTCTTCGCCTTCTTTAATTGCAGCAACATCGTTCTTGCGAAGCAGAAAGCTGCGGTCTCCGATTTTGAGAACTACACTTTTTGTCCCTGAATTTTTCTTTTCCACTTTTCCGGTGATCTCAATGATCGCATGACCGTCGGCTTTAATGAACAGGTAGCCCCAGCCAATCCAAAGGAAAGCAGCACCGAGAAGTGACCCGCCTACGAGAAAAATGATGAGCATTACTCCGGAGCGAATGTTTGATGCAAAGTAGGCCAGCGGAATCAATGCAAAGAAGCACAAACCAGCTATAGCGTTCACAACACCCTTGCTCTTGATACTCCACAACTGATCTTTTGTGAGTGTGCCGGAACGGTTGACTTCCAGATCTTCTTGTGTGAGGTTTTTCATTCCATGTTAGTATATACCCGCAAAATTACAACTTCCATCTGAAGTGCACGGAATACATGGAATCTAAAGCAATTGACTGAAGTATCTCTCAGATTCAGTTGTTACTGATATTTTTCAGCAACATCTTCCCACGATCCACCGTTCGTTACGTTTGTAACGCCATGCTCATTGAGTATAGACATGGCCTGTGAGCTACGACTTCCGCTTCTGCAGAATACTACAATCTCTCCTTTTCCCTGAAACTCTGAAATGCGGGCTTCAACTTCGTCGAGTGGAATATTCACGGCGCCTTTTACACTACCCGCGGCAAACTCTTCCGGTGTGCGAACGTCGACAAGGAATGGTTTTACAGTAACTGTATCCGGAGGAGCAGTGATCACGGTTTTTGATTCCTGATCATTTGCTGAAGGTGAACATGCGGTTGCTACGACTGCGTTAAACAGGAGCAGTCCTACGATTACTGATTTTGACATACGTAATTTGTTTTAGGAATTTTAGTTTCTGCAATCGCATTAAACCCGCCTTTGATTTCAGTAAAGTTCCGGTAGCCTCGCGCCTGCAGTATTGATGCGGCAATCATGCTGCGATAACCGCCTGCACAATGCATGAAGAAATGTTTGTCCGGGTTCACATCACGAATCCAATCATTGAGATAGGCGAGTGGTTTGTTCACGGCATTGACCACATGTTCTGCATTGAATTCACTTTCTTTTCTGACATCAACAATTTCTGATTGGGAATCCATCAGGATCTCTTCCAGTTGTTGGGCAGAAATACGATCCACCGTATCAATTTCTTTTTTGCTGTCGAGCCATGTCTGGTAACCACCTTTGAGTACTCCGAGAACATGATCAAAGCCTACCCGGCTAAGACGCGTTACAGCCTCTTCCTCTTTACCGACTTCTGTGATTAACAAGATCGGCTGGTTTACATCAATGATTAGCGTACCAACCCACGGAGCAAAATCTCCGGCTAATCCGATGTTAATAGAACCCGGAACAAATCCTTTGCTGAATTCATCTGCTGAACGGGTATCAATCATCACTGCTCCTGAAAATTCTGCAGTAGCAGCAAATTCATCGGCAGACAAGGCTTTCATTCCCTTCGCCAGTACTTCTTCGAAATCTGAGTAACCGAGCTTGTTCATTTTTACGTTCATTCCGAAATAGCCTGGAGGTGGAGTGAGTCCATCCGTAACAGCTTTTACAAACGCGGCTTTGCTGGGTTGACGCAAAGCATAGTTCATCTGCTTCTGATGACCGAGTGTGTCCACTGTTTCAGTCATCATATTTTTTCCGCAGGCACTTCCGGCTCCGTGTGCCGGATACACAATTACATCATCAGCAAGCGGCAATATTTTATTGTTCAGACTTTCGTACAATAGTCCGGCAAGTTCTTCCTGCGTCATATTCGCTGCTTTTTGAGCAAGGTCAGGACGTCCTACATCACCCAGGAAGAGTGTGTCTCCACTGAAGATTGCATGATCTTTTCCATTCTCATCAATGAGCAGGAAGGTCGAACTCTCCATCGTATGCCCGGGCGTGTGAAGCACTTTAATCTTGATTGCACCAAGCTTAAATATTTGACCATCGCTAGCAGTGATTGCTTTAAATCCCGGCTGTGCAGTTGGACCATACACAATTTCGGCGTCCGTTCTTTTTGCCAGATCTACGTGACCTGAAACAAAGTCAGCATGAAAATGTGTTTCAAAAATATATTTCAGCTTTGCATTATCTGCGCTTAAGCGATCGAGGTAAGGTTGTACTTCACGAAGCGGATCAATAATCGCTGCTTCACCTTCAGAAGTAATATAGTATGCGCCTTGCGCAAGACATCCGGTATAAATCTGTTCGATTTTCATATCGTTGGTGTTTTATTTGTGAGTACAAATGTCCGTCTGATTTTATTGTTCTACAGTGACATTGGTTACATATCGTGCATGATTCTTATCACTTCCCGGGTTATAATGAAAATGCCCATCACAAAAATGAACCAACCGAAGAAGGGTTTTAACTTATTACCGTCTATGCGCCGACCCAAAGCGGTTCCTGCGAATACACCTGCCACAGCGAAAGCGGTTATAGTCAACAATAATTTCCAATCCGTTTGTGAACTTCCGCTCTCCGCAACAAATCCGATGAGCGATTTCACTGAAATAATTACAAGTGATGTACCTATTGCAACTTTCATCGGCAGTTTACCCAGAAGTACCAGGGCAGGAACAATGAGGAATCCTCCGCCTGCACCAACCAATCCGGTGAGTGTGCCGACTATTGTGCCTTCGAGAAAAATCAGCGGGTAATTCAGATTGCCTTTTTTCGCTACCGTCTCCTTCTCTGTTTTTTCTTTTTTGATCATCGCAAAAGAAGCAAACAGCATAAGGAGGGCGAACAAGAGTAGCAGAAAAATACTTTTGCTGAATGCTAATTCGTTCAGCGTAAAAATCGGATCGGGCAGGGTAGGCAGAAGCCATGCTCTGGTCGCAAATACAGCAGCTACAGAAGGTATACCGAAGATGATTGCGGTTCTGTAGTCAATCTCTTTGCTTCGGAAATACGAACCCGAACCAACTCCGCTGGTTATACCAACGATGAACAGTGACCACGCTGTAGCGGTCACTGCATCCAATCCGAAAAGATAATAGAGTACGGGAACCGTAAGGACACTTCCTCCTCCGCCTATTAAACCGAGGGCGACACCAATGAGTGCTGAAGCAAAGTATCCGGCAATTTCCATGTTTATAATTTTCGTTGAAGGCTCATCCAGCCGCCTCCATTGTACACCTCGTTATATCCCCGGGATTTCAGGATTCCTTTTGCACTCGCACTTCGCATTCCTGATGCGCAACAGGTGATCACCGGTTTGTCTTTCTTGATCTTCGATAATTTCGATTCAAGATTGTTCAAAGGAATATTGATCGAGCCGCGAATGTGACCCGATTGAAATTCGGATGGCGTGCGTACATCAATGATCTGTGCTCCGTCTTTAACGAGTTGTGTATAGTCGACTCCGGGACCAAGCCCGAGTAATTCTTTGATTTTATTTAGCATTGCTCTGTAAGATTAAATTTTGGAATTGACTTCGAACCAGGAACCGCCGTTTACACACTCGATACCCTGTTGTGACAGATAACGCTCCGCCTGACCGCTGCGATTTCCGGAAGCACAACACAGCACTAACGGTTGTTTCATGCTTTTCAATTGGTCGAGGTGCGTAGTAATTTCCTGCAATGGAATATTGACAGAACCTTTTACATGTCCGCCCATAAATTCACCTCGGCTGCGAACATCGATGATAGCAGAATGGTTCTCCTGGATTAATGTTTTAAGATTCATTTTCTTGTTTTTTTGAAATGTTAGGTTTTCGAAAAAGATCAAAGAATAAACCACCCAATATTGCACCGTAGATTGTGCTGTTGACCGGGTTGGATGTAATGGCACATGTTCCGCTTGCACAACCTACGAATGTGTAGTATGCATATCCACCCATCGCACCCACAATTACTCCCACAATGATCAATCTGTATTTCAACAGGATCTTCATCGCTTGCAGGTGTTAATTCCAAACAAAATGTAGAGTGGACAAAATCCCAGAAGACTGGTAAGCAGAAATACACCCGACAACACCATCAATACAATTCCCGTTGTTCCAGGAATAACTCCTGTGAAAAACAAAATGATTAATACAATCGCGAGAATAGTTCGTACAATTCTGTCGGTTAATCCCATGTTCTTTTTCATAACTAGCTGTTTGTTTATACAAATTTCGGTAGGGTAAACCGGCTGTACAGCTACTTATGTTACATAAGAGATCAAATCAATGTTATGCGGTTTCTGCCGAGTTGAACCAAACCATCTTCTTCCATCCGTTTGAGAAGTCGTGACACAACCACCCGTGCGGTTCCGAGTTCGTTCGCTAATTGTTCGTGTGTAATGTTGAGTGTCTGGATTTTCGTAAGGGCAACGCGTCTTTGAATAAACTCCAGGATGCGTTCATCCATTTTCTTAAAGGCAATGGCATTTACAACATCCAGCAGTTCTTCAAATCGTTTATGATAGAGACGAAAGATATACTCCAGCCATTCCGGATAATCCTTCATCATGGTGATCACTTTTTCCATGGGCACAAACAGAACTTCGGTTTGCTCTTCTGCTATTGCCTTTACTTTGCTCGTAGCGTGATGCAAGCCGCCCAACAAGGACATGATGCAACTTTCTCCGGAGCGGATATAGTAAAGCAATATTTCACGTCCTTCTGAATCAGTACGAAGTACGCGTATACTTCCACTGGTGACAATCGGTATTGCCCGGATGTGTTGGTTCTCATTCAGAATAATGTCGCCTTCAACAAAATTCTTTCGCGTTCCTGCAGCAGCAAGTCGGGCAACTAGTTCGCTCGACCGTTCAAATTCTCCTGTTTCGATATTTACCGTCATGATTGCAATTTGACGGAAAGATACAAACGGGATGAGGACAAATTTCACAAACTGACGATAGTCCTCTGTTCACATGACCTGTATCAGTTTATGGATTTGCGAACAGTGTCACCACGAAAATCAAGTCATCTGGACGTGTTAAGAAGAAATCTCCATTTTGACCTTCCGACCTTTGATTTTCTCCTCTTTGATCAATTGTAAAGTGCGCGCAAGTTTGTCCGCTTTCACTGCTGCGTATGCGGAATAATCCAGCACTTCGATTTTACCGAGTTCGTCTTTCTGCAACTGACCTTTCTGCAACAGCATGCCGACAATATCCATTTTGTTGATCTTGTCTTTTTTTCCGGCACCGATGTACAGCGTCTTCCATTCCGTCGAAGGGCGCATCATCATTTCGTGAGGGAGATGCTCTTCTTTGGGTTTCGTTTTGAGAAACTCCGGCAGATGTTCGTCTTTATCGATCAGGAAGTAGGCTGTTCCGCTTGCGTTCATGCGTGCAGTCCGGCCATTGCGGTGAATCATGACATCTTCCGTTGCCGGCATTTGGTAGTGAATGATTGCTTCAATTTCAGGAATGTCCAGTCCACGCGATGCAAGATCGGTTGAGATCAACAAATCTATACTTCCGTTGCGGAGCTTGATGAGCACTTTCTCACGATCGATCTGTTCCAGTCCACCATGATAAAACCCATGCTCAATGCTGTACTCACTCAGTTGCTCAGAAATACGCATCACAACTTCGCGGTGATTGCAGAAAACGATCGTTGATTTCGCGCCGATCACTCCAAGCAGGAACATCAGGGCTTCGATCTTGTCATCGCCGGTTACGCGAACGGTTTTCATTTCCAGCGCCGACTTCATCTGAGGATGTGCGGTTGTGAAATTCAAAACAACGCTGTTCGTTAATCCAACGAAAGCCGGGATTTCCTTCAGCTCGGTGGCAGAAATCAAAATCCGTTTCGATAGTCGCTTGCAGTGAGACAGAATGAATTCCATTTCTTCCGCGAAACCGAACTCCAGAGATTTGTCGAACTCGTCGAGGATCAATGTACTGGCTGAGCTCAATGATAGATTCTTTCTCCGCAAGTGATGTCCGATTCTTCCTGGCGTGCCTACAAGAACCGCCGGAGGATGTTTCAGATTATTCTCTTCAACGCCAACAGCATGTCCGCCATAACAGCAGTTGATCTTGAACGCTGTGCCCATTTGTTTGAACACTTTCTCGATCTGAATGGCGAGCTCACGTGTAGGAACAAGGATGAGCACCTGAACATGTTCTGATTCTTCATTCAGCAACTGCAACAGAGGCAGGAGGAAAGCCAGTGTTTTTCCGGAACCGGTTGGAGAAATGAGAACAACGTCGTTGGGTTTTGGAATTGCATCGAGCGCTGCTTTCTGCATTTCGTTCAGCTCGGTGATTCCGAAATGAGAAAGGATGGTCGTGTAATTCATAAGTTCAAGTTAATAGTATTCATAAGTAAACTCGGTTTTTGAATCCAGTTTTCCGTACAGGAATACTTCTTTGAGGATCAATAAACCGTTCTTGTTATACGTGTATTTTGTGAGGCGAACGTCAGGACCAACACTTGAGTTTAAGATTTTGCCCCGACTATCATAGTTGGTGGTTAACGTAAACGAACCATTTGATTCGATATGTGTTTTTAATTTTCCATTCTTGTGGTACGCAAAAGTTTCATTGTGGGTTCTGGTTGGTTCCCAGAGGGTGTATTCAAGCGGATGGCCTTTCTTGTCATACTTCCCGGTCATTCTTGATGATTCCTTTCCATCCTTGGTCATAACCCATGATAATGTCTGTCCGCTTTTGTTGTAATATCTTATTCCACTGGAAATTGAAGTGTCACCGATTATGCGTCCGGATGTATCGGTGATGTAAGTTTTTGAGAAGCCTTCAGCGTAACTACTGTCGCCATGAATTCTGTTATAGCTCTCCATGACAGATATAGACTGACCAGATGAATAGTCGAGAAATCGGGATGTCATGATGGTATCGCGCCCTTGAATTTCCAGGGTATGATGCTGTATCCACCGGGGGCGACCATCTTCAACTCTCATTTCCAGGGAGTCGATTGCACCTGATGGAGAGAATTTTCTCCGCGTACTGCGTTTCACAATTCCATCGCCGGTTTTTTCTACGTGTTCAATTTCACGACCCTCGTGATCGTATTTGAATTGTGTCCAGTGTGCGGATGTATCTGTGCCGGTTTTATTGTATGTAACTGTTTCAATTCCGATCTCCAACTGGCGACCTTCAGCATCATAAATGTAAGAGGTCCGGCTATCGGAAGTCATCGTTCCTTCATAGTCGTATTTCTCAGTGCGAATGCAATCTCCGCTGTCGTTGTAATTATTAATGATTTTTTCGTAGAAGGAGGTAGTGGTGTCGGTTGATAAAGATCCGTCCGGACGAATAATCCACACGGTCCTGGCGCCATTGGCGGTTTCAACTATCCGCGCCGACGAATCTTTGTCATACGTTACATATCTTTCATAACCCAACTCACCGTAGTAATATGAAATCGTACGAATTTCAATACCGCGAGAATAGAGTACACTATTCACAAGATTAGAATTGTTCAGCATGGAATCCAGATCGCCAGCTTTCAATGCATGCGGTTCGTTCTCCTGATAATAGTCCGGATCTTTTCGCTCGTACATATTTCTTTCCGCGAGTTCGCCATTCAAGGAATCAAAGCGAAATGTTTGCAGCCGATATTTATTCCTCTCCGCAACAACACGGCCCTTCCGGTCATAAACGTAATATTCTCCGAACTCCGAAGTTGTATCACCGTCAAAGCTGTATTCATAAATTACGGATGCGGAAGACTTCACGCCAAGACGTTTCGCTTCTTTTGGAGCAAGGCGAAAGCTATCACGCTCTTCCTCATTGCCGGATTGACCGAAGCAGAAATCCGCAGACAGAAGACAAAACAGGAAAATAGCTGTTCTGGAACACCTGCGCATTATTTTACAAAACATCAACTTATGCTCCCCGTTCCTTATCCAGGTACGACTGCACCACATCTATTGCGTTGTCGATAACATCACTCAACGCCGTGATAAATGCACCCGGTGTTGCCATGGTAAATGCGTGATGAAGCGCATCAATTTCCTTCGGAACATATTCGTAGGATTGTTTCGGGTTTTCTGCCTGAATTCCTTCTACGAGTAAGCGAACAATCTCTTCTGCTTGTCTTCCGCGAAGGAATTTATCCTGGCGGATGATGATGTGATCGAACATCTGTGCAGAGATTTTTCCCATTGCACGAATGTCATCATCGCGACGATCTCCTGTGCCGGTAATGATTCCGATTTTAATCGGAGAATCAATCGTAGTCAGGAATTCCTTGATGCCTTTGAATCCATCCGGATTGTGAGCGAAGTCAATCATCACCGTGTATTCCTTGAATTCGAAGATGTTCATTCGTCCCGGCGTTTGTGCTGCCGATGGAATAAATGTCTGAAGATTGAGCTTGATGTCTTCAATCGTAAATCCGTAAACGTATGTAGCCAGTGTTGCGGCAAGAACGTTGTACACCATGAACGTTACAGTTCCTCCGAACGTGAGTGGAATCAGCGTAGCTTTCTCTACCCGGAATTTCCAGTCGCCTTTCTTAATGGTGATGAAACCTTCCTCGTAGATGGCAGCAATTCCACCGGTTCTGCAATGCTCGCGGATGATCGGATTATTTTCATCGATGCTGAAATATGCGACTTTGCAATCGAGCGTTTTGGCGATCGATACGCAATGCGGATTATCGGCGTTGAGTACCGTGTAACCATCACGCTTCACAGCACGCGCCACAACACCTTTTACAGTTGCCATCTCAGCAAGCGTGTTGATGTCGGACAAGCCCATGTGATCTTCCTGTATGTTCGTTACCACCGCAACATCGCAGCGACCGAAACCTAATCCGGCACGAAGAATTCCTCCTCGCGCAGTTTCAAGCACAGCAAATTCAACTGTTGGATCTTTAAGAACGAATTCTGCACTCGCCGGACCAGTTGTATCGCCTTTGGTGAGCATAGAGTTCTGCACATAGATTCCGTCTGACGTTGTATAGCCAACACGATAACCGTTGTTCTTCACAATGTGTGCAATGAGTCGGGTAGTGGTGGTCTTTCCGTTTGTGCCGGTAATAGCGATGATAGGAATCCTGCACGACTTTCCTGGAGGATATAACATATCGAGTACAGGTGCAGCAACGTTGCGCGGTAATCCATTCGCAGGTGCAAGGTGCATTCGGAATCCGGGAGCGGCATTTACTTCGAGAACAACCCCGCCCGAAGTCTGTAATGGCTCGCTGAGATTGGACGCCATGATGTCAATTCCGCAAAGATCGAGTCCGATTACACGGGAAATTCTTTCGCAGATGAAAATATTATGCGGGTGAACTATGTCAGTTACGTCTGTAGAAGTTCCGCCAGTACTCAAATTGGCAGTTCCTTTCAGGTAACATTTTTCATCCTTCTTGAGTACGGTTTCGAGTGTGTAGCCGACTTTCACCAATTGATCTTCCGTTTCCCGGTCGATGGTGATTTCAGTCAGTACATTTTCATGCCCATATCCACGACGCGGATCTTTGTTCTCCGTATCGATGAGTTGCTGTATCGTTGATTTTCCATCGCCCACCACGTGTGCAGGTTCGCGTAATGCGGCTGCTATGAAACGGTGATTGATGATGAGCACACGAAAGTCATAACCCGTGATAAAACTTTCTACGATAATTCTTCGGGAATATTTTTTCGCGTGATGAAATGCTTCGATAGCTTCCTCAGTAGTTTTCACATTGATTGAAGCACCTTTGCCGTGATTGCCATCGAGTGGTTTGAACACCAATGGAAATCCGATGTTGGCGATTACATCATGCACCTGTTCTTCCGAGCTGATGCAATCTCCTTTTGCAACCGGAATTGCCGCTTCTTTCAAAAGACGCTTCGTTTCGTCTTTGTTACTTGCAATATCGACTGCGATTGAACTGGTACGATCTGTCATTGTTGCACGGAAGCGAACCTGATTCTTTCCGTATCCAAGCTGAACCAGTGAATCTTTGTTCAGGCGGATGAAAGGAATATCGCGGGCCACGGCTTCATCAACAATACTACCGGTGCTTGGTCCGAAACGTTCACGCTCGCGCATTTGTCGCATTACACGAACATATTCGTCGAGATCAATTTCGGTGTTGTTCACCAAAGCTTCGGCAATCTGTACAGATGCTTTTGCTGCATACACGCCTACATTTTCTTCCATATAGGAGAAAACGACATGATATACACCCGGACTTCCGGTTCCTCGGGTACGTCCGTAGCCACAATCCATCCCCGCAAGTGTCTGTATTTCAAGTGCAATGTGTTCAATCACATGTCCCATCCAGGTTCCTTCGTCAACCCGCTCGAAAAAGCCTCCATCGTGTCCTTTTGAACAACGGTGCGTCAACATTCCCGGAAACATAGTACGAAGTCGATCGCCAAATCCTTCAATGAGATTGGTCGGTTTCTCTTCCAAATCTTCCAGATCGAGCTTCATCACGATCAGTTTCTTTCTGTAATTCGACCAGTAGTTAGGTCCCCGCAGTGTCTTTATCTCAACGATTTTCATGTCTATTCTTCAATTTTCATGAATATAGCCTTTGTTTTTATATAAACATTCTGCTGTTGGGTAATAAGTGATAAGAGAGCATATTCCGGCCTCGGATGATTGGCAATAAGCGTAAATTTGTCTAACCATTTTAGCTGAAAAATGAAATCTTTTCGCATGCAGTCAGAAATGACGAATTCGAACCTTTATCGTGTTATCCAATGAGTAAGACTCCTTTAGGAAAATTAGTGATAATCGGAGGTTCAGTTGACAGAGGCAGTTTCTCTGAAAGTCCGGCTGATCTTCAGCGTAACCTTCGATTCTTTGAAAGAGGAATTCTGAGACGTATTTGCATTGAATCTGCCCGACTCGAACTTTCACGAATTGAGATTATTACAACTGCTTCGATGATACCTGAAGAAGTTGGTGACGAGTATGTCAAGGCATTCGCACAGTTAAAGATGACGAATGTTGGAGTGCTGAATATAAAATCCCGCGAGGGTGCGAATGACCCGGAGGTAATTGAGCGTTTGCGCACTGCTGACGTGGTAATGTTTACCGGCGGAGATCAGCTTCGGTTGACTTCGATTTTTGGTGGAACAAGTTTTCATCACTTGCTATTGGAGAAATATGAACTGGAGAACTTCATCATGGCCGGTACTTCTGCCGGAGCTGCTGCAAGTTCAAACAACATGATTTACCAGGGAAGCAGTCACGAAGCCTTGCTTAAAGGTGAAGTGAAAATTACCGGTGGACTTGGTTTCATAAACAACGTAATCGTTGATACACACTTTGTGCAGCGCGGACGTATCGGGCGATTGATGTATGCCTGTGCAAGCAATCCGATCAATCTTGGAATTGGTTTAGGAGAAGACACCGGATTGCTGATCACTAACGGCAATGACATGGAAGCGATTGGTTCAGGACTGGTGATGCTGGTTGATGCAAC
Source organism: Flavobacteriales bacterium (assembly GCA_040377305.1). Taxonomy (GTDB): domain Bacteria; phylum Bacteroidota; class Bacteroidia; order Palsa-965; family Palsa-965. Next base: position 28,304 of record JBEIPA010000029.1, read on the forward strand.
ACACATGAAGGACACAAACATGACGGACGTGGAAATGGGCGTGCCTGTTTCCATCGCGAACCTGATTGTACACGTGATGACTTTAGGAGATCATTACGATCTGAAGAAGAAGAAACTCACGATTCACAAAGCGGTAGTTAAAGTCGAAACCGACAATTAGATTTTGGCTTACCACACCACGGAGACACGGCGCGCACGGCGAAAATTTAATTTTTACGTTTGCAATTAAGTAAAAAAACTTCGCCGTGCTCGCCGTGACTCCGTGGTAAAGCTTAGCGATATATCCCAATGTAGATATCGGTATCAGAAGAGATTTTGCCTCGATACATTCCATCAGAGTTGAATGGCAGTTCGATATTTCCTTTTGCATCGAGAGCAATCAATCCACCTTCGCCACCCAGTTTTACGAGTTTGTCCATCACAACTACGTCGCAGGCTTCTTTCAATGAAAGGCCTTTGTATTCCATGAGACAGGAGATGTCGTAAGCTACAACTGCGCGAATAAAAAATTCTCCGTGACCCGTGCAGCTGATTGCGCACGTATTGTTGTTCGCATAAGTGCCCGCACCAATAATTGGACTATCTCCAGCGCGACCGAATTTCTTGTTGGTCATTCCGCCGGTGCTTGTTCCTGCAGCTAAATTTCCGTGAATGTCGAGCGCAACAGCACCAACAGTTCCGAATTTCTTTTCATCGGTATGATCCATTATCACTGTTCCGCTTTCTTTTGCCTGCTGCAACTGATCGAAACGTTGTTGTGTGAAGAAGTAAGCATCGTCGGCAAATGCGGCACCAATGCTTTTCGCGAAAGCTTCAGCGCCTTTTCCGGCAAGCAATACGTGTTCTGATTTTTCCATCACCGCACGCGATAATGAAATCGGATTTTTGATATTGCGAACACCTGCAACTGCTCCTGCGGTGAGATCTTTTCCGTTCATGATGGACGCATCGAGTTCATTGAATCCATCATTCGTAAACACAGCTCCTCGTCCGGCGTTGAAGAGTGGATTATCCTCGAGGGAAATAATCGCCTTCTCAACAGCATCCAAAGCGGAGCCACCGTTTTTCAGCACTGTTTCACCTGCGCGAATTGCATCCGTTAATGCATTTGTGTAGGCGAGTTCCTTCTCCGGAGTCATGGTGCTTTTCAGGATGGTACCTGCACCGCCATGTATTGCGAGAGCGTATCTGTTCACTGTTGTATGGTTAGAAGCTTACTGATAAATAATTTGATTCAGTTCGCACGTCCGAAAATAGTGGCGGAATGTTTGCGGTTTGAACCTCAAATTTACAACAGGAGGTTGGATTATTCCTGTTTATAGTGGCCTCAGATAAACCGAATTATCACTTTTCCTCCCGTGAAATACTGGAACTTCTTCTCCATATCCTGCAATAACCGCGAGATAAATTTTTTCACCTTCCGCTAATTGAAGGGTGTGAACCGCCGGAGTCTGATTCACAAGCGAAGCAAATCCAACTGCACAGGTGTCAAGTCCTATTGATTTAGCAGCGAGCATTAAATTCTGTGCAGCCAGACCGATATCCATTGCCGCCCAATTGTCGTCTGCAGGACCAGCGAAGAGGATGACCAGAGGCGCATTGTAGAAAATGGCGTCATCGTGTTCCATAATATTCGTGTTATGTGCAAGGTGAAACTGCGATTCCGCCACTTTCATGATTTCAACGGACAAGTCGCGTATGTCTTTGCTGTTATCAAGTATAATAAAACGATAAGGCTGACGATTCATAGCCGATGGAGCCATACGCGCAGCTTCGATCAGTTGATTCGTGATCGTGCGTTCCACTGTTTTGTAGCGGTACTTTCTTACGGCTCTTCGCTGATAAATGGTTCTTAACACCAAATTGTCTGTAGTAGGTTGAGGAGCAGGAGAAGTGTTTGGTGCTTTCGTTTCCATAAGATGATCAGATTTGCGGTAAAATTAAGTGGAGTCCTGAGAAGGGTAGGTGATATGAATTAGGTGAAAAAATGTTCTTCGTCATTTGCGGGTCGCACGATTGCTTTCACATTTGTAAAAAAGAGCGACTATGCAGCCACAAGTATTTTGTCAAAGCTGTAGCATGCCGATTGACGATGTTGACATGCGTGGAACAGAAAAAAACGGATCGAAATCCGGGGAGTATTGCATGTACTGTTATGCAAACGGAGCGTTTACCGATCCACAGGCTACTCTGGAAGACATGAAGGTGATTGTCAAAACGCAGATGGAGAAGCGGCACATTCATGAGCAGATCATCCAAACGGCATTGACCACGCTGCCACATCTGAAGCGGTGGAATCGAATGGGCTGAATAAACTGTGTTGCACTATTTCACAACAAGTAAATCAAATGGCCGTTTCAAAACTCAACAAAGCCTGGCATCTTAAAAAATGTGATGCCCAAGAATGCAACAATCGATCAACGTATCGAATGGCATCTCGCGCACGTGAAGAACTGCGGGTGCAGAAAAATTGAAGGTAAAATTGCGGAGGAAATGAAAAAGAGAGGGATTCGATTCTGAAGTCCGATCAGCTCATAGCGAATTGTCATAGGTCCTTGTTGATCCACGCATACAGGTGTTTCGGATACGTAAAAAGGCGTATGGTTTTTCCACGCAAATGGAAGTAATTTGCGTAGAAACGAAATGAGATGAAACGACTTTCTATTCTATTGTTGTTTTTGCCGGGGATATTACTTGCGCAACCTTATCACTGGGATGCTGAAGTAATTCCTACCGGAGCAAAAGGAATTGAAATGCCGGTGATGAAACATGTATACAGTTTCTCCCGGGACGAGTACATTATCACGAACGATTCGGATTACGTTTCATTTTTTCACGACAGCGTTATTCCGCGACTTCCCAAAATTGACTTTACTCGCTATGAGTTGTTGACCACGGCTTATTGTATGCAGTGTGCTACCGTTTGTCGTGGAAGTACAAGCTGTCACCGAAATGCGTGCAGATATACGCGCCGCTGGTTTCTGTCAGATAAGCACAATAGAATTGCGGTGTTTGCAGATACGCTCAACCTGGGCCGTTGTGACTACTTCGCAACATATACCAATGGAGATGTTTGTGAGAGCGATAGCTGTTTTGCCAAACTGAAGAAAGGTTGCAAAGAACTGAATGACTCCATGGTGGACTTCAGCAAACAAACGGTTCTATCCCGTCACATGGATATGGACTGCGCGGCTCAAGTGGAACAGGATTTATATCTCGACACAGCGAATCATGTTCTTGTATGGCGCGTTTCTGTTGGATATGGAGGATGTCATGGGATGCAACAACGATCACTGATTCTTGCAGTGCCGAAATTGCCGGATGGATATACCGTGCAGTTCGAAACATATGACCTCTGGAGAGAGTGGTAAGTTTGGCTTTCCGCTAAATAAAAAAGCGAGAGAAACCGAAGTTCCTCTCGCTTGAATAAAAGTTTCAGAATTATTTCTGAACTGAAATCTGCATCGTGTGTGTCTCGTTAGCACTGGTCAAACGCAACATGTACATGCCGTCTGCAACATGGTCGAGTGAAATTTGTTTCGTGTAACCCGACTGCACATTGTTTTCTGATGAAGAATAAACAACGCGTCCCTGGAGGTCAACGATTTCAACGAGCATATCGCCTACGTTTGCGTTCGCAACCAAAGTGAATACACCTGCATTTGGATTCGGGTAAATGTTCACTGAATTTTCCAGTGTCACAGCTGCAACCGAAAGACAAAGATCAACATTGATTGTTGCCTGCGCAGTATCTGAACAACCGTTACCATCTGTGAATGAATACACGGTTGTGTGTATTCCAGAACCAGCTGTCATCGGATCGAAAGACATTGCCGTAACGCCGGGACCACTCCACGTGCCACCAACCGGAGAACCGGTGAGTGCAACTACGGCGTCATCGAGGCAAACCATATTCATAGCTGCTATCGCTGTTACAGTAGGGAGTGCATTTACGGTTACAGTCGCAACATCTGTATTTGAACAGCCGTTAGCATCTGTACCAGTTACAGTATAAGTGTCAGTAACGGTTGGAGTAAACGCCACGCCGTCATTAACGCCGCCTGTCCAAACATAAGTTGAAGCACCGCTTCCGTTAAGCGTTACCATGCCACCATCGCATACTGCAGCTGCAGTGCTTTGCGCCACAACAAGTGGAAGCTGATTAACTACAACAGTTGTTGTTGCTGTGTTTGTACAACCGTTTGCATCTGTGCCGGTTACTGTGTACGTGTCGGTTGCAACCGGAGAGAACGGAACTGCATCCATTGCACCGCCGGTCCACACATACGTTGCTGCACCGCTTCCGCTAAGTGTTACAGGATCTCCGAAGCAAATTACAGGAACGCTGCTTTGTGCCATAACTGTAGGAAGTGCATTCACGGTTACAGTTGTTGTTGCTGTGTTTGAGCAGCCGTTTGCATCTGTTCCGGTTACGGTATACGTGTCGGTTGAAGCAGGAGAGAAGGGAACTGCATCTGTAGCTCCACCAGTCCAAACATAACTTGATGCGCCCGATCCGGTGAGTGTAACACTACCGCCGAAACAGATCGTTGGTGTACTGCTTTGTGCAACTACAGTTGGAAGTGTATGCACAGTAACTGTTGTTGTTGCCGTGTTGGTGCAACCATTACCATCTGTTCCTGTAACCGTGTACGTGTTAGTCATGACCGGATTAAATGGAACAGCATCTGTAATTCCCCCGGTCCACACATAAGAAGTTGCACCACTGCCACTGAGTGTTACACTTCCGCCCGGACAAACAGCTAGTGTTGTACTGTTGATTGTTACTGTTGGAGGTGGAATGATTGTATAAGTGAAAGTAGTTGCAGGACTAGAACCACAAATGTTGTCTGCAGTTACAGAAATAGTTCCTGAAAGCGTAGTCGACGTTACATTGATTGAAGTTGTTCCCTGACCGGAGTTAATTGTTCCGGATGTAACACTCCACGTGTAGGAAGTAGCTCCTGCAACAGGATTGATTGAAAATACATTTGTTGAATTCGCGCAGAAGTTGAGTGAACCGCTAATTGAACTTGGAGAAGCAGGAGTTCCCGGTACTGCAGTGATAATAATTTGTCCGTTTCCGCTTCTTGTTCCTGCAGTTGTTGATGTGTTTGTACTTCCCGGATAGGAAATGTAACTCGATCCGCCGCCACCAGCAGAAACATATCCGCCACCTCCACCGTACCAACCTCCGCCACCAGCACCGCCTGTGCAATACGTATTGACAGGATTACCATCGCCACCAATACCAAATGTTCCTGATGGAGCCTGTTGCATATTTCCGGTGTACAATCCACCAATACCACCGGCAGACTGAGTTCCACCTTTTCCGTGCGTACCGGCAATCCAGCTTGCTGCACCATCAACTCCGAGTGTACCGCCGCCAGAGCCACCTAAACCGCTGCCCCAGCCACTTCCGCCACCACCACCGGCAACAACCATACGATCGTTCAGGCTTGCCGTTGTGCGAACATCTGACGCACCACCACCTGGCCAACCTTCGTTACCACCACCGCATGGCAGAACAATTGTTGCACCACCGCCGTTGAATCCTCCGGCACCAAGTTGCGCTGTGGGTCTTCCGCCAACATAGATATACAATGTGCTTCCCGGAACTACAGGCACTGTTGCGACTGCATGTCCACCGAGACCACCTGTCGGTCCGCCACCCTGTGCACCTAATGCATCGATGGTAACCGTTGTAACACAAGGAGGAACGACAAAGGTCTGAACAGCACCTGTGTAATTGTAAGTTGTCTGCGCAGCGACTTCGTAGCTTGTGCTACCAAGTATGGCACAGACAATGACTGAGTAAATTTTTTTCATCTGAAAGTTTTGTGTTTATAAGATTTGCTCCTACAATATAACGAAATCCGGCACGCGACCAAGAAACTTCAACGGAAGCATATACCTACACGACCGGTCACAAACTCTTCCCGACGAAAACTGTTGCGATGAATCTGGAAATTGAATTACCCGCCAACTTTATTCACCAGGCGAATGTATTCTTCTTCCATTTTCTTGCGAGCCCATTCAGTTTTGCGCAGAAATTTCAGGCTTGAGTTGACAGAGGGATTGCTTTTGAAACAATTCACTGGAATACGCTGAGCAAGTTCATTCCAGCCGTAGTAATCGCTGAGATAGGTTACGATGTACTCGAGTGTTTTTCCGTGAAGTGGATTATTTGGTTGGGAGGGAATGGTCATTTGGTGCTGCGTTGGTGATCACATTATTCTTGTGCTCACTTTTTTGGTGGGTCTATACTGTTTCGGATACCAATTGATGGCAGTATGTACGCTCAGATCAAACACCGAAGTAGTTAAGCTGTCAATTACTTCGCCTTCCAAATAATATACAGTGACCATTTTAGATGGATAGAGTGAGAGCGAAGCAAATATATTTTTCAATCCAAGTGTGAAACATATTTTCGGTAACAGAAACGTTCCGGATTCATCCGGAATTGCCGAGCGGAAAAATTCTAACCCGGTGGAAACTCCGGCTCCAAACTTTCCCTTGTGAGGATTAGCAGCTGTGCCAGTTCGAATTCCCACCATTAATGGAATGCGTATGTTCCAGTTCCGTGCCTTTTCAATTGGCGTCTTGGAAATTTCCTGACGACCCTTATTAAGTAAAAGGCCACTTTCAACACCTATGGCTATTTTTTCGAAAGCTGAAGTTCCGAAATTGAGTGAATACCACGTTGTGACACCAAATCCGGTGGCAAGGAAGTCTCGTTCAATATCTATTGCCTGGTAATACAGTGGTGGAGAATGACCGTCCTCAGGAACATATACTTTTCCATCCTGCGTGCAATTCAAAAAACCAACGCGAGGTTCAATACGAATGTGCTGTCCGATTGCAGGAATCAGCAAGACAAGAAAAGCACAAACAAAAAATGGTTTCATTTTATTCCAATGTAATTATTCCAACAAAGTAAGAGCTATCGCCATACCCACTGGCTACAATCGTGTTTGAGCTTGTTATGCACATGCTATAGTAGGTATAACTATCAATTATCTCGGCATTTCTTAAGGCGCAATATTCCCACGTACCACCAAAATTACGCGACAATAGGAATGCTCCATGACCATAAGCAACCACCAATCCATTTTCATCCGCGTCTATAAATTCAACATGCGATTCGGGATCATTAAAACATTCGCTCCAGGTTGTCCCAAAATCGGTGGATCGACGTATGACTCCTTCATCACCAACAGCAAACGCATAACTGCTGTATCCTGCTACGGAATAATCAAGACATTCGTAGTTGTCTAGTACTTGATTCCACGAAACTCCACCATTCTGCGTTTTCATGAGTTGCCGATACTGAATTCGCGAGTATCCAAGGGTGGAATTAAGAAAGAAAATATTATTGAGTTCAATATTCCCTTGACTGACATTATTCCATGTTGCACCACCATCCAGACTTTTTTGGAATGGGTTCGAAGAACCGTCGAACCAGATAAATCCATTTTCACCATCAACAAAATGTCCGGAGCACCCGTACGTGCCACCGATACGTTGATAAACAATAGGCCAGTTTTGTCCGCCGTCTGTTGTTCGTCGGATATAAAGGTTTGGACTATCCAGAGTGTAAGCAAATGCGGTGTCACGGGAAACGTAATCCAGGTCGACGATCGTACTGTTGATCAATTGAAGAGAAACTGTCCAGGTGTGACCACCATCCGTGGTTGTGTATACTCTGTAGCCGTCGCGAACCATCATCCCGTGCTGGGAATCGGCAAACTCTATCATCGTGACATTACCTGTAAAGGTTTTTTCAAAATTGAGTGAAGGAAGAGGTTCTAGTTCGATCCTGTGTTTAGTGCAGGTGCTAAACATGGATGATAACAAAATCACCAGAACTACAGTTGAAATTCTCAGCAAAAACCTCATCCCCGAATTTACTTAAAATCCCGAAAGGCCAGCGACTCAACGCGTTTCGAACAGTTCGAGTTTTTTATCTCCACGATACGGTTTCGCGTAGCGCGTAATTCCAAAACGCACACCGAAATCGTAAAACAATGTCTTCTGACGTAATACTCTTTCGCCATTCATCTGGTAATAGCTCTTGATGGAAACCGGATAAACTCCAACGAAGAAGTTTACCTTTTTTACATTGATCATTCCTTCAATTTTAGGTAGGATGTAAGTTCCGGTTTCATTCGGAATTGATGAACGCAGAATCTCAACACCGGCAGCTAAGCAGAATCCGAATTTGCCGTAATATCTTCTGTCTACACAGGAACCATGTCGCATGCTGATGAGTATTGGAAAACGGAGATTCGTTCCTTTCGGATCGTCCTGAGGAATCACAGACTGATTCGCACGACCCGCATTCACATGCATTCCGGTTTCAAAACCGATTCCAAATTTCTCGAAGCTTGCCGTTGCAAAGTTGACCGCATACCAGGCACGCACACCAACACCGGGGCAGGAGGAACCTTGATCAATTAACTGCGGATCATAATACAAAACCGGATCGTGACCGTTGTAGTTACTGTAAATCTCTCCGTTCTGACCAATGTTAAATACATCGAGACTGATTTCAACACGCACCTGATGCTTGAAACTGGTGAAGTCCTGCGCGAACGAATGACTCGTGGTTAACAGTGTAATCAGTCCGGTAAAGTATAACGCGCGCATCATGGGAGATGACATTTAATGATTTTGTCATCCCGATCATTCGGATCGAAAATGCCGCACACTACTGTTGACTGATCAATGATTCTAACGAAGCGATAACGATAATCGACTTCATCAACTACTCCTTCGAGGTGAAAATAATCCCAGGTTGCACCGAAGTCCCGGGAGACCAAAGGTGCACCACTGCCGGCTGCGAATACCAAACCGGAAGGATGGGCATCAATCACGGCAACGCTGGCACCGGCAGGATCGTCGAGTACATTATTCCAGGTAATGCCGTAATCATGCGATGCGTAAATGCGGCCATACAGATCAACAAGAAAACCTTTCTGAACAGAAGGAAGAATCACATATTTACTGACATCAATTGTTCCTGTGACATTCGTGAAATTCGAACCAGCCAATGTGGAGCGATAAAGATCACGCGACGATGACACAGCGAAAAACAAGCTGTCAGTCACTGCATGTAAATCAAACAGTGGATTACAGCTGTTGATCGCAGGCCAGGTAGTGCCCGCATTTAACGTACGGAATACTTTGTATCCATTGGAGCCTTCCGTAATGCAGAATATTTTCTTTCCGGTGCGGGCAGATGCTCCAACGATGGTGTTAGTACCCGTCTGGAACGTGTAAAGGAGAGTCCATGCTCCACCGCGATTCTCCGTCCGGTACACATCCACATCCGATACATCCTGCATGAATACATAAGCCGTATCGACCTGCGGATAAACCATAGCTATCACATCACGATTGCCGGATGGAGTCCATTCGGTCGACCAGGTGACACCGCCGTCTGAAGTGAAAGAAAGCAGATCGTAGCGAAGCCGCATAGCATGCAGATCATCGTACCATTTAATGGCGTCAACATCTACTTCGTTGTTCACCACGTCGAAATCCATCACATGGTATTCAATGATCTCATCGTCTTTCTTGCAGGAGTGCAGAAAAAGAAATGAGGATACAAGAAGCAGAAAACAAATCGGAAGTGGCTTGAACATCAGCTGCAGGTGGCTATACCCGTAAATTTATCGAGAAAATCCATTCGTCTGCTGAAGGTCTAATTGAAAACAGCATTCACAATCTCCATCTTGAGATAAACGCCGTTTCGATGGTCGCATTCAATCAGCGTTTTCGAATTGGGTGCAACACTCACGCTCTTGTTTTCATGTCGCGGCTGATTGTTCTCCGTCCATGAAATGTCCACAGTGGCCGTAATGGATTGTGTTTCGTGATTATTCTCCACGTACATATTGCTTGCCACTTCATTCGCATTACCACACGATTCACCGTGCATGATCATCACCCAGTTGCGCGCATTGGTTTGCTTGCCGGTCATTGAATCGCCGGAAGTGGTGTAGCCGGGGGCGTTGCAGGAGGAGAAGGTTATGAGTGAAAGGAGAAGGAGGTAGAGGATGTGTTTCACGAACGGTGAGCTTAGAAGGTTTTTGAAAAAACAAACTTAGGAAAAGATGTGATAGGGGAGTTGGTTCGTTGTGCTTGTGAACACAAGTTCATGAACTCTCAGGTACAGGTAGTACTAATTTCACTACATTTCCTATCGGCAAATAAAATAGTCATCGAAATGAACACCCCTTACTCTACACTCGGAAGATCACATGGATTATTGATTCTAATGATCCTTTTTGCACATTCCGCTTCGTCAAAAAATAAGTCGGTACTTACCCAACAAGCGACCGAATGGATGCAGGAACGGACTTTCCTTTTTACGGAGAATCGTGGACAAATGGTGGATATGAAAAACAATCCCGTGCCATTTGTTTTGTTTAAAGCGGAGGCGCCAGGTATTAATATGTACGTTACAGAAACCGGGCTGACGTACACGTTTCTGAAAGTGGAAGAAGAGAAGGAGAAAGGGAAATTCTTTCGCCCGAAAGAAGAAGAGGAGCATGAAGCGGAGAGTTTTATTTCGGAGTGGACGCGCATTGATTTGTTATTAAAAGATGCATCCATTAAAAAAGAGAATATAGTAAGAGAAGGCACTTCCGTATCGTGTATGAATTTTTTCTACTGGCACTGCCCCAATGGAGTTTACAGTGTGAAGCAATTCGAAAAAATTGTCATCAAAGAAGTTTATCCCGGAATAGACTGGGTGTTTTATAACCATAGCGAAAAGGGTGTTAAATATGATTTCATCGTTCACCCGGGTGCAGACCCTGCGAAAATTCAAATGATCTATTCTTCGAAAGAAAAGCTTACAGTTACCAAAGACGGAAACCTTCAGATAAATACAAAGCTCGGTACCTTAAGTGAAAACGCGCCTGAAAGCTTTCTCGATGAAAAGAGTATTGAGAGTAAATTCAAGCTTATCTCCGCGGAAAGAAACGATAAAGGTGGTTACGACGTAACTATAGGCTTTGAATTTGTCGACAGCCAACTTCCAGGTCAAAATTCACTTCTGGTAATTGATCCTCAGCTTGCGTGGGCTACATTCTTCGGTGGAAATAATTTCGATGGTCCGATGTCGGTCGAAACTGACACGAGTGGAAATGTGTTTGTAGGTGGCTATACGTACACTGCATCCGGAAATTTTCCAACGCAAGATCCGGGTGGTAGTTCGTATTATCAGGGAACATTCGGAGGTGGACTTATAGATGCATTCATTATGAAATTCGATAATGCAGGCGTGTTGCTGTGGTCTACCTACTATGGTGGAACTGCAGACGAGAATGTATTTAATCTGCACGTTGACGCAGCACAAAATATTAGCGCTGTAGGATTTACGAGTTCTACGGATTTCCCAACTCAGAATCCGGGTGGTGGTGCTTATTTCAATGGAACAAATTCAGGATCACGCGATGCATATATTCTGATGTTCAATAATGGCGGCGTGCGCATATGGTCAACGTACTTCGGTGGATCGGGAGATGATTGGTTTACTGCAATCACTCAGGATAACGTCGGCAATTTTTACATGGTTGGCGCTACGGGTTCAGGCGACTTCCCCACTCAAAATCCGGGAGGAGGTGCACACTTTCAGGGAGGAAATAACGGAGTGCAGAACGCTACGATTGTGAAGTTCAATTCCGGAGCTCAGGTTGTGTGGTCAACGTACTACGGCGGCAACTGGGCCGATCAGGCTTTTTCTGTATGTACCAATGCGAACGGAGATGTGTTTGTAGCAGGTCTCGCTGGTTCGTGGGGCGGAACTTTCTCTACGCAGAATCCTGGCGGAGGCGCGTATTATCAGGCAGCAAATGGCGGAGGAAATGATGCGTTCATCTTGAAATTTAATTCTGCGAGCGTTCGTCAGTGGGCAACGTATTACGGAGGTACTGCCGATGATGGTGCGTACTGTATGGCAATGGATGCGGGCGGAAATATATTTGTGGAGGGTAATACACTTTCAACAAATTTCCCAACGCAGAACCCGGGTGGCGGAGCTTATTTTCAGGCAGCGAACGGAGGTGGAAGAGATGCATTCATCCTGAAGTTCGCCGGTACAGGCGTGAGATCCTGGGCTACTTATTACGGTGGAACCGGAACTGAATTTGATAATCAGGAACCGTCGTATGACAATATCGCAATTGATAGTTGTGGCAATGTGTACATGGCGTTTGAAACTTCTTCGGCTGATGTTCCCACACTTTTTTCATGCGACATTGTTGGGTATAATGACACTACATTTAATGGAAGCAAAGATCAGTTCATCGTCTTTTTCTCCAACTCAGGAATTCGTGAGTGGGCAACTTATTTAGGAGGTAGCGGAACGGATTTTCATTCTGCGATCACACTCGATGCAGACAATAATCTTTTTGTCACAGGAGAGTGGACAGATCAACAGAGTGCGGTCACCAATGCATCTTACCCCTTGATGAATCCTGGTGCAGGTGTTTACTACGACGGAACTTTTAATGGTGCAGATGACGGAGCGTTGGTGAAGTTTACGCCGGTTCCTATAGGTCACCTGATAGGTATTACGAATTGCTCGCTGAACTGTGATGGAGCATTTTATTTAAATCTGTTAAGCGGAGGATGTACGCCTCATTCCTACCTCTGGAGCAATGGCGCAACCACTCAAAACATAAGTAATTTGTGCAATGGTATGTATAGCTTTACGGTAACAGACAGTGTTTTCTGCCGCACTTATGGGGCGAATAATTTACTCATCACTGGTTGCACAGTTGGAATGCCATCCATTGAAACCAACGCTTTACAGATCTCTGTTTATCCGAATCCTGCAAGTGATGAATTGGAAATTCAATTTTCAACGCTGAACAGTGAAGAGGTCACCATAGAAATAGTTGATGTGCTCGGTCAGGTTGTGTTTACCCAACAACTTGTTTCAGCTTCAGGAACCAACACCTTGAAAATGAAAGTTGATTTCCTGAGTTGTGGAGTTTACTTCCTCAAAGTGAATGCTGATTCGAAACAGGAAAGTGTGGAGTTTCTGAAGAATTAGGTTTAGGAAACGAAAACCTTTGCAGGTTAAGCCCTCGAGGGTTGGCGCGCTTTGTAAAGCATGTTAAACAGGAGTTTCAGTAAGTTTCCTGGGAAAACGTGGTGCTGCAACGAAAAGAGTTCACCATTAGAACTTAACTCCAATCACCAGCACATCGTCGACCTGCTCATTCGATCCTTTCCATGCTTTAAACACCGTGTCCAGATGCTGCCGTTGCTCTTCGGGAGAACGTGTGCCAATGGCTTCGAGTGTTTCGCAAAGTCGTTTGATCTTGAATTTTTTACCCATGGACTTAGGTCCGCCAAACTGATCGGCATAACCATCTGTAAAAAGATAAAATGAATCTCCGGTTTCGTATGTAGCGGAATAGCGTGTGAACGGTTCCCGTCTTTCACTTTTACCCACCGGCATGCGGTCAAACGGAAGCTTTTCACTCACACCTTGTTTCACACGTACCGGAGGATTTCCCGCTGCTGCGTATTCAATGGTGCCCGGAAGTATCCGGAACAGAATTCCATCGAAACCATCTTTCTGTTCTTCTTTGGAAATACTTTCAACCAGACGATCGCGTACGTAATTGAAAACTTCATCGGGATGAACAAGCTGTTTCTCCCTCAACGCTTCACTCAGAAATGTGCTGTTGAGCAGACTCATGAATGCGCCTGGAACACCATGACCTGTACTGTCGCAAACGGCGATGTAAAATCCGTTTTCATTTTTGCACGCCCAGTAAAAATCGCCGCTTACAATGTCCTTGGGTTTGTGGAGGACGAAAAAAGAGTCGAGGTTTTGTTCAAGCAGATCATCGTACGCGAGCAGTGCGCGTTGTATGCGATGCGCGTAATGTATGGAGTCGAGGATATCCTGTTGTTTTTCTTCCACCAGTTTTTTCTGTTCGGCCAGTAGCAGATTCGATTTCTTCTTGACCCAGAACGCCCACATCGATAAGGCGAGCAGGAGAAGAACCGACAGCATTCCTCCGATAAGCAGATTACGTTGGTTGCGGCTTTGATCGAGTGCCGTACTCTTTTCCTGGAGTTCGTTGTCTTTGCGGGTGATTTCATATTTCACCTCGATCTCGGTCATCTTGTTCTTTCTGGTTTCAGCCGCCGAACTATCATTAAACTGTTTGTACAACAACTGATACGTGTAAGCTTCCTGATAACGACCCAGTGTTCCGAGACATTCCGAAATCCGCAGACACAACTCTTTTTTCTGATCATACAACTGCAGACTGTCCAGCAACACGTACGCCCGTTTATAATGTTCCAATGCTTCTTCAGCGCGTTCTTTGCGAAGTGCAATATCGCCCAGCACAAATTCTGAATTCACGATACCGAGTGTGAGATTGATTACGGTGTAGCCCAGCAAAGCCTCCTGTGCAAAAGGGAGTGCGCCTGCAGTATCGCCCATGGAAAGAAGTATTTCTGCTTTGCCGAGAATAGCATTTGAAAGTGCAGAAGGATCATTCATCGGTCTCAAAAGTTCGATAGACTGTTCTCCGTAGTACAGTGCGCTATCTGCTTTCCCCATATTCGTCATGAGCAGACTCAGATTCGAGAGAATGTACGCGCATTGTTTCTGATCGCCTACGCGTGTATTGTAATCCAATGCTTTGTTGTAATACACAAATGCATCGCGGTACTTTTCCATGCGCCCGAGCAGATTCCCGTACAGATTATACGTTTTCTGCAATCCGATTGAATCATTAGTTTCCGTGAGCCAGCCCATGTACTCATAACAATAGCGCAGTGCAAGGTCATTCATACTTCGGTGAAAAAGCAGATTGACAAGCCGGGGCGCAATACGATTCATTCCGTTCGTATAGCCAATACTTTTTGAAAGATTGAATGCGGCAACCAGCCAGGTCACACGTTCTGTAGAATTGAAGTAATCATACTGCAACGACAGCAAATACATGCGGTGCGCCCGCAGCGTATCGTCCGGAGCATTATTGATTAAGCCACTCAGCGAATCAATTTTACTCCTGTTGCTTCCCTGTGCTTTTGACTGCACTGAGAACAACAAAGCAATAAGAAGCACTGCTGCAGATAGCCGGATGGGGTTAAGCTTTTGCATGGAGATCAAAGCTAGGAAAAGTTAGGCGGGGTGGGGAGGGGGCGTTACTTCCCGATACAGAACTTCCCAAATATATTCCCCAGCAACTCATCATTCGTAACCTCACCGGTGATCTCACCGAGATGGTGAAGGGCTTCACGAATATCCTGAGCGAGCAGATCGCCGGGAATGTTGTTGTTGAGGCCGCTGAGAATGCGTTCTACAGCGTTGAGGGTGTGACGCAGTGAATCGGCGTGACGAACGTTGGTGACGATTGTTTCGCGAACGTTGACCGTGCTCTTGTCGAATAAGGCAACGAGCTTGAGTTTGAGATCGTCGATGTACAGTTTTTCTTTCGCGGAAATGAAAAGAATATCGAGTCCTTCGAATTCTTTCTGAACCTCGTTGGGATCCATGCGATCGATCTGATTGCCGATGAGTACGAGTTGCTGATTGACAATATGTTTCTTGATTTCAGTAAGCTCGAGATTCAATTCGCCGCGAGTCATTTCGTGTACGTCGAAAATATACAGGACAATAGACGCTTCACGAATCTTGTCGTAAGAGCGGGCAACACCCAGCGATTCTATGGCATCGGTAGTCACACGTAAACCTGCAGTGTCTATGAAACGATAGAGAATTCCCTCGATCGAGATTTCATCTTCAATGGTGTCGCGTGTGGTGCCCGGAATGTCGCTTACAATTGCGCGTTCTTCTTCGAGCAAAGCATTGAGCAATGTAGACTTGCCTGCGTTTGGTTTGCCGACAATTGCAACGGGAATACCGTTCTTGATCACGTTGCCAACTTCGAAAGAGTCGAGTAGGCGGCGTACCAGTTTTTCAATGGTAAGCAGCAGCCTTTGTAAGTCATCGCGATTAGCAAACTCTACATCTTCTTCGCTGAAGTCGAGTTCGAGTTCAATGAGTGATGCAAAATTCAACAGGTGTTCACGCAGCGCTTTGATTTTGTCGGAGAATCCACCGCGCATTTGTTCCATGGCAACCTGATGAGAAGTTGCGCTCATGGATGCAACGAGATCGGCAATTGCTTCGGCCTGGGATAAATCCATTTTCCCGTTCATGAATGCACGCATGGTGAATTCGCCGGGATAAGCTGCACGCGCACCTTTTTTATTCAGTAACAACAAAAGCTGCTGCTGAATGAAAATGGATCCGTGGCAGGAAATTTCTACAATGTCTTCGCCTGTGAATGAATGGGGAGCACGAAATAAAGTCACCAGCACTTCGTCCAGGACGTAATCGCCTTCCATAATAATTCCAAAGTGAACGGTATTGCCGGGCTTATCGGAAAGCTTCTTCGGTTCCAGCTTTTTAGTTCTGAACACCGATTCTGTGATGGAAATTGCATTTGCACCGGACAAACGCACGACAGCAATTGCAGCAGCGCCGTGTGCAGTAGCCAAAGCGCTAATAGTGTCCGTACGGTTGTATTGCATACCCAACGAATGTAGCAAAATTGTATCAGGATATGCCTCTTATTTGATAGATTCGCTCTCCGTTAATTTCAAATATGATCTACCCCAGATTAGTGCTGGTACTGCTTACGTTGTGCAGTACGTGTTCCCTGTTTGCGCAGAACGATTCATTGCTTTCCGAAGCACGTAATCCAAAACTTACCGACACCCTGAGAGTTCAACTTTTTGCCCAGGTTGCTGGCGATCTTAACTACAGCGACAGCGCCAAGGTCTTCGGTTATTTTAAGGAAGCAGAGTCGGTGATGAAGAGCAGCAAACTGGTTGCCGACCAAAAAGAACAATGGACTTACTACGTAACTGCGCAGCAAGCGGCCTGGTTGGTCTATAACGATAAGTCTGATAGTGCCTGTAAACTTTACGCTGCCGGTATTGAGAAAATAAAAGACAAGAAGAACGACAAGTTTCGTGCGGACCAGATGGTGGAAGCGGGATACAAGATCATCGAAAAAGGAAATTATCTCGAAGGAATTGATTTCAACACAAAAGCTTCTGAGCTCTACATTCAATTGGGCGACAGTATCGGTATCGGACAAGCGTACAACAACATTGCCTTCATGTACCAGCAGATGGGGCTGAGTGAACTTGCACTGGAGTTTTATTACAAGAGCCTGAACATCCGAAAAGCGATCAACGATTATTCCGGTGTTGGCGAATCGTACACGAATCTTTCGTTTGAGTATTTCAGCATTGGTGAACTGGATACGGCCTTGTATCTGATTGACCTTGCCATTGAAAACCGGAATAAAGGAAACAGTAAGTCGGGTACTGCTAAAACAGTAAACTCGAAGGGATACTTCCTGCAAAATGCAAAACGTTATGATGAAGCCATGGTTTGTTTCCGTCAGGCTGCTGCTATTTGGGTTGAAGTGAACGGAGTAGGTAATCCGCGTGTTACATACAACATTGGATTCATACACAAAATTCAGAAGCGGTATGATTCAACATTGTACTACTACAATCAGGCGTACGAAATCAGTAAGGCAACGCACGATATCTACAGTGAAATTTATGTGCTGAATGGTCTGGCAACAATTTCTCTGGAGCAGGAGAATGCGGATCAGGCGCTAGCGTACTCTACAAAAGCGTATGAACTTGCAAAGACACTGGGCAGCATGAACGAGCTCAGAAGCGCATCGCTTACTCTGTCGACCGTGTACAAGAAGAAGGGCGATTTCGAGAACGCGCTTTTTTACACCACAGAGTTTTACAAGTATCGCGATAGTATGAACACGACAGCGAAACAGAAATCGGTTTACCAGCAGGAAGCGAAATTCCGATTCGAGCAGAATATGCTGGCGATACAGAAGGAACAGGAATTGAAAGATGCTGTAACTGAAGCAGACACGCAACGGAAAAACGTAATTATCATTTTTACGATTGCCGGTTTGATATTGGTAATCGTGTTCACCGGATTTCTGTTCAATCGTTTCAGGATTACACGAATGCAGAAAGCAACCATTGAAGTGCAGAAGCATGAAGTCGAACGGCAGAAGCACATGCTGGAAGAAAAGAACACGGAAATTCTGGATTCAATTACATACGCACGACGTTTGCAGGAAGCTATTCTTCCTCCGGATTCGTTGCTGAAGAACAGTATTCCCGATTCGTTTGTGTTGTACATGCCGAAGGATATTGTTGCCGGCGATTTTTACTGGATGGAGAAATCGGGCAAGGACACATTCTTCGCTGTTGCTGATTGCACGGGGCATGGTGTTCCCGGCGCACTCGTTTCCGTTGTGTGTTCGAATGCATTGAATCGTGCGGTGAAAGAGTTCAAGCTGAGCGATACCGGATTGATTCTGGATAAAACGCGTGAACTCGTGATCGAAACGTTTGAAAAGAGTGAGAGTAATGTGATGGACGGAATGGACATTTCCATTATTCGTTTTACGGAAGGCATGCGTGAGATTCAGTGTTCGGGTGCACACAATCCGATCTGGATTATTTCGAATAACGAGCTGCAGGAAATTAAGGCAGATAAACAGCCAATCGGACAATCGGATATTGCAAAACCATTTGTGTCGCATCGTTTTTCATTAGAGAACGTTCACGCAATTTATCTGTTCACGGATGGTTATGCCGATCAGTTTGGCGGTGAGAAAGGGAAGAAGTTCCGTTACAAGCAGATGGAGCAATTGCTGGTTGAGATTCACACGAAGTCGTCATCCGAACAAAAACAGATTCTTCGCGAGCGAATTGTGGCATGGAAAGGCAATCTGGAGCAGGTCGATGACATTTGTGTTGCCGGCATCATGCTGAAATGATTTATATTCGATAAAACAATTGTCATGAGAAAATTGATCCTATTCCTTCTGATTGCAACACCGTTTGTGGTTTCAGCACAAGATCTTCGTACAGCAAGCGGCAGTTATTGGGGTGCTGTTGAAGACGATGGTGACATCAGAAACTCGAGCGGAAGTTATCGCGGACAATTCGAAGATGATGGTGATATCCGGAATCAATCGGGCTCCTACATGGGCGTAATTGAAGACGACGGTGACATTCGCAATGCATCCGGCTCATACATGGGAGTAGTAGAAGATGATGGCGATGTACGCAATGCATCTGGATCATATCTCGGTGTTATCGAAGACGACGGAGATGTGCGTGATGCTTCAGGAAGATATATCGGAAGCGCCAAAGGAATTGACAAGGCACAAGCGGCGTGTTTGTTTTTCTTTTTTGATTGGGAATCATGGTAAATGGAACGCGGATTTTGATGACCGAGATGTGTTAGGGGTCTCACATGGATCATTCTACTTGAGTTATCACACCTGAATTTTGGATTCTATGAGATACGTGGTATAAGTTATGCATCAGCGTAAATCCCGTTCCGCCGCACTCTGAATAAACCGAAGATCGCTGACTGGAATAACACCAACTGAAAAACAAAAATCCGTGTTCAATACATCTAGAATCTATAGCCAACATTAAATCCAAATCTCGCCGCGGCTTCCAGATTATCCCAGCGATATTCGCGTTGAAATCCTAGTGTTGTGTATAGGTCCAGTGAGAGCGGTCCGTTCGAACGTAAAGCAACTCCATTTGTTAAACCGGCCATGTAGTATTCGACAGTACGTGGTTCTGCTGGAAGCGGTCCCCAATGTCCCCAACTAAATCGTTGAGATTTTCCATATTCCATTCCTGCGCCCACATAGTATGAAATGTTCGCTGTCTTGTGCACGTAATAGTGAACATCAAGTCCGAGACTCAACGGTTTGAATCGGGAGTAATAGTAATTACCGGAATAATAATTTCCTGCATTGCCGTAGGTGTTCGGCAATTGTGAAGCAAGCATTCCGCGTGATGCCTGTAAACGAACGCCAAGATCGTTCCAGAAAATGCGCTCGTAGTTTAACGTGAGCATTCCTGAAACTGCATCGGTGATGGTAACACTCACCGAATTTTTCTTGAACACAATTACATCCGACGCACGCTTTCCGAATTTTTCCGAGAAGCCGTCTGCGTAAATGATTCGCGCAACTTCCGATTTATAAATCAGGTAAGTCGGACCGTCCGAATTGTTGTGACGTTGGTAGGTGATTGTTTTGCTGTCGATCGTCAACACCTTCGCAATAATCTTCGCAGAGTCATTTCGAATGATTGTATCCTGTGCAGAAGCAACATCTGCAATCAGTATTAAACCAAGGAAGAGGTACTTTCTCATCAACGTTATTTTAAGTTACAGACGGGTAGAACGTAAAACGGTTGCGTACCTTTGTCTTGAAATTCTCTGAACATGATATCAGTTACCTGGATAGTCATTATCGCCACCTGTGCGATCTCCTTGATTTATATGCAGAACCAGGAGTTCAGGAACAAATTTATGTTCAATGCCTATGCAATCAAACACCGGAATGAGTGGTGGAGATGGTTCACGGGCGGATTTCTTCACGCCGATGGAATGCATTTGCTGTTTAACATGATGACGCTGTATTTTTTCGGCGAAGCTGTGGAGCACACTTTCAATGGTAATACACGATTCAATCAGGAGGAGCTCAAAGGTCAATATCTGTGGGGACACGGTGTAGGATCACTTATGTTTTTTCTGATGTACATGTCTGCTATTCCGTTGAGCAGTGTGTTCTCTTATTTCAAACACAAAAATGATCCTTACTACAATGCCCTCGGTGCGTCGGGTGCTGTGTCTGCGGTTGTATACACGTTCATCTTGTTTGCGCCCTTAACTGAACTTCGGATTTTCTTTGCAATTCCGGTCACAAGTTGGATTTACGGCATCCTTTATCTGATCATTTCCTGGAGCCTCGCCCGCCGGAATATTGGCAATATTGGGCATGATGCGCACTTTTTCGGATCCCTGTACGGATTTATCTTTCCTATCGTTTTCTTCCCTTTTCTGGCTGAAAACTTCGTTTCTCAGCTTATTGGCTCCTTCGTGAACTGACCCATTAACGAGGGTAGTTCAAAATATTTGCTATTTTCGAGAAAAAACGAAGGTGGCGAAACTTCTATTAAACGGAGAATTGAAGGATGCGGAGGCACCGCTCTTCAATGGTCATAACCGAATGTTCCGGTATGGCGACGGGTTGTTTGAGAGCATGCGCATGATTAACGGGAAGCTTAGCTTTTCGAAAAAACACATGCAGCGTTTGCTCACAGGAGTTCAATTGTTGCAACTCCGGTTGCCCGATAACTTCCTGACAAATTCTCTGGACACCTGGGCGAAGAAATTGTGGGAAGAAAACGGGAATCCTCCGGGAGCTCGTCTTCGTTTGTCGGTGTTTCGTAACGATGGTGGCTACTATGCACCAGAGTCAAACGATTCGACATGGCTGCTCGAGTTGTGGCCCATGGAACATGATCAATACGTGATCAACGAAAAAGGAATCAGCGTTGAGCTGTATCAGGATATTCGCAAACCAATCAACAAACTTTCTACGCTCAAAACTGCAAATGCAGAATTGTACGTGTTGGCTTCACTGCATGCAACTGCAATGAATGTTGATGATGCTGTGCTAATCAATCAGAACGGAAACGTTATTGAAGCAACAGGCTCGAGTTTGTTTGCAGTTAAGAATGGTGTTCTCTACACGGCTCCGCTTTCAGAAGGATGCGTTGCTGGTGTAATGCGTTCGATGGTGATGGAAATCGCACAGTCAAATCGTATTGCGGTCTATGAAGTTCCTTTGCCGTTATCCATTCTCCTGAACTCCGACGAGATTTTCCTCACGAATGCGGTGAAAGGAATTACTTGGGTTGGAGCATATCGTCAGAAGAGATATTTCTCACAGACTGCGCGGAAGGTGAATGAGTTGCTGAATAAGCTCGTTTCTATCCCAGCAGAAGCTTAGTCGCCTTTGGCGAGGCTTAACCACGGAGACACGGCGAGCACTGCGAAATGTTTTTCGTTGTGCAATCGAATAAACTCGTGCAACTTTACTAGCTCCAGAATCATTAAGATTTAAGCCGTGCTCGCCGTGACGCCGTGGTAAGGCGGCAGCAGCGCTGCCCACTAGTTCAGAGCAGGATCTTCCGGAAAATTCCGCATGTGCTCAAACTCTTTCCCGAGCGATTTCACCGCATTGCCCCATAGATTTTTTGAATCAGCATCGAATACAAGCTCGCGATTGATTTTCGAAACGAACCACGATTTCTTTTCCATCTCGCCTTCAATCTGACCTGCTTCCCATCCGGAATAGCCAATGAAGAATCGGATTTCTTTCTGACCGATTTCTTTTTTCTCCACCATATTCCGCACCTGTTCGAAATCACCAAGCCACCACAAGCCGGGACCTATCGGAATGCTGTTTGCAATTTTATCACCGAGCGTGTGCACATAAAAAAGCTGATCGCGTTGCACGGGTCCACCAAAGTGAATGCGATGATCGGTTAACGGAAAGTCAGGTATAACTTCATGCACAAACAGCTCTACCGGTTTGTTGAGGATAAATCCAACCGTACCTTTTTCGTTCAGTTCCGCAACTACAACAACCGCACGACGAAAGTAGTTGTCGCTCATGAACGGTTCTGCAACAAGTAATCGTCCTTGTTTCAGTTCCAAACGGTTTTCCTTAAACATGCTCATGATTACAATCAGTTCAATGTTTGTACCAAATTAGAGAAATGTCATTGTTTCTTCGCGATGTATTCCTTTAACTTTGTTAACCGAAGCTGATTGATAAGTCAGAACAGTCAGACAATCAGTTTAGCAGACACGCACTCGTCACTTGTATGGACCATCTTCGCGAACATATAAACAAACTTCGTCACGACTTCATGAAGGAGT
Organism: Flavobacteriales bacterium; assembly: GCA_040377305.1. Lineage (GTDB taxonomy): Bacteria > Bacteroidota > Bacteroidia > Palsa-965 > Palsa-965. The sequence continues at coordinate 51,174 of JBEIPA010000029.1, forward strand.
CGCTCGATGAATCAATGGTACACGTTGATGGCATTAAACAATTCGAAGCGTGGTTTTTGCAGGCTGTTGATGGCAAAGCGAAAGAACCGAATGCGTTTGTGTTGTCTACTGTTGGCACGGACCTGAAACCATCCGCGCGTATATTATTATTACGCGATTTCAATGAGATTGGATTTGTCTTCTATACAAATTATAACAGCCGCAAGAGCAGGGAAATTGAGCAGAACCCGAATGCATGCATGACTTTCTTCTGGCCTGAACTCGAAAGGCAGGTTAGAGTAGAAGGGAAGCTCATGAAGCAAAGTCCTGCGGAGTCTGATGAATACTTCAATGCACGTCCACGCTCGAGTCAGCTCGGCGCATGGGCATCTCCGCAAAGCGATTCACTTCCATCAAGAGAAGTGCTCGATTCAGCGTTGAGTGCAATGGAAAAGCGTTTCGAAGGACAACCCGTTCCTCGTCCGGAATGGTGGGGTGGATTCGTGCTCCAACCCGATAAAATAGAATTCTGGCAAGGTCGCCCAAGTCGTTTGCATGATCGTTTGTTGTATCTGCGAACAGGTTTTGAGTGGAAAATCGCCAGACTCGCTCCGTAACCGACGAATTATTACCGCCTCGACGCCAAAACGCCAAGTACTATTGCTTGGCGTTTTGGCGTCTAGGCGGTTTAATCCCTATTGCAGTGACAACTAATGTTAATCTGACAAACTTTCATTGACGATTTTGCGTTTCACTTATGGAATTCTCTGCTCCCGAGCATCATTTATAGCGTAAATAGCCATGGTTTAACACTTACCCAATAAGTAGTAATCGCAATAAAAGAAGTGACTTTGGTCCGGCTGTTGCAATTATACTATCAAAACCAAAACGCTATGAAAACGATCAACCTCCTTCTGACCACCGCTGCCATCGCCGGAGTTGTTATCGCTGCTGGTATGAACGCAGAGAACAACGAAACTAAAGTTCTTGCTGCAAACAACACTGGACACGCAGTAGCGGTTCACGTTTGCGCTCATCACAGCTATGGCGGTTCTGCTCTCGACGCGCTATTGGGTCGCGAGACAAGCACTTCTCTTGGTAACCCTGTTTACGATCGCAAGATGCGTGAAGAGGTTGCAAACCAACGCGAGTTTTTCCAGGGCGTGAAAGCCGAAGTTGTGATTCTGGATGAGAAACACATGGAGCTTCGCAACGCTTATGCAAGTTCTGCAGGAACAATTTACTTCGGAAAGAATATGTTCTTCTACACTGTGAATCACTTCAACGAGCTGGCGGTAGCGGGTATCCTGGCTCACGAATGGTCACACCGTGTTCAGTACACTTTCCACTGGGATAAAGAATTGAAGAATCCTGCGCTCGAACTTGAGGCTGATGCAATGAGCGGTTACTACATGGCTCTTGAAAAAGGATTCGCATGGAATCAGATTGATGCGTACTTCCGCAGTACAGAAAGCACAGGCGATTTCCAGATAGATTCTAAACAACACCACGGAACTCCCAACCAGCGTGTAGCTGCAGCATATCTCGGCGTACAACTGGCAAACGAAAGCGTGAAGAACGGAGAAGCATTTTCTTACGAAGACTTGCACCACCGTATAGTAGATAGTCTCTACACAAACATTATCCGTCAGGACAATGGCGAGATCACGGTGAAAAATGGTTCAGTAATTAACCAGATCGCTTTGGGTCAAACAACCGGAAAAGATATTGCTGCACCTGCACTTACTGCAGCAGAAAGAACAAAGTTCCGTCCTTTTGAAGAAGAGAATTAAGTAACCCGAACCACTATAAATGCAAAAGTCCCGGCTCATAACGAGTCGGGACTTTTTTCTTTTTGTCAACCAGCAATTCTGATCTTTTTTGATTAGCAATGCATGCATCAGCTAATCGAAATCCGCCGCGGCGGAGGAAATCAGCTAATTGATTAAGCGCTTTTCTTAGCTGCTTTTTTCGCTGGAGCTTTTTTCTTCGCTGCAGCTACCGGAGCAGTTGACACACTTGCTTTCTTAGGACGCGTCTTTCCGCGTGATCCCATGAAACGTTTTCCTTTGCCGGATTTTTTATCGCCTTTGCCCATTTTGAATGTGTAGTTGTTAGTTTTCTCAAATATAGTCAATTCGAGAGATTCGAAGATTTGAAAATTTGATCATCGAATATTCGAATTTTCAAATTTTCGAATAGCCATTACGCGAATTGAACTCCTCAATGATATCTTCAACCCGCTTAACCGAATTCTTAACCCATTCCAACTTCACCTCTGCAATTTCCTCTTCGCTCATTTGCCACTGTACATCGGATTCCTCCATCTTCTTTCGTAACTCCGCAAGACAAAGCGCCGCAGAAACAGAAATGTTGAAGCTCTCCGTAAATCCATACATCGGAATACGGACAAATTCATCGGCTTCCGCACGCACATCATCACTAATTCCATCTAATTCCGTTCCGAAGAACATGGCAATTTTTCCTTTAGTCACGTCCACATCGCTAATCATGTGCGACTTCTCATGCGGAGTAGTGGCCAGAATCCGATAACCTTGTTTCTTGAGTTCACGAATACAGGACAGTGTGTTGTTCTCCGTGTGGTTGTGATGATGCAGCGTTAGCCAGTTACTCGCGCCTTTTGCAACTTCCTTACTGGGCTTATACTTGTTCTTGTTCTCGATAACATGCAGATCCTGTACACCGAAACATTCCGCACTACGCATCACCGCACTCGCATTGTGAGGCTGATAAATATCTTCAACGGCAACGGTGATGTAACGCGTACGAAGCCCAACAATCTCCTCGATCTTCGCCATGCGTTGATCGCTGATGAATTGCTTGAGAAATTCGTATAGGTCTTTCTTGTACTGGTCCATTTCGCGACTTGCCTACTTAATGACTTTATTACTTAATACTGTTTAAAGTCATCACATTACATAACCTGTAAAGCATTCTCGCGCCCACATTCGCATCCCATTCGTCTCCATCAGGACCTGGCGCAACTTCGTTCAGATCGAAGCCGATGATTTTCTTTCCCGAACGTGCAAGTTCAGTGAAGAGATAACCAGCTTGTTCGAATTCCAGTCCACCTGCAACGGGAGTTCCTGTGTTCGGACACAAATTCGGAACGAGTCCGTCGATGTCGAAAGAGATGTATACTTTTTCAGGCAATGAAGCAATGATGCGTTTCACCATCTCTGCCCATGTAACACCTTTATACGACTCCTGACGCATGTCGCGATCGAAGAAAGTGATTACGCGACCATTACTGTTTTCAATGATCTCGCGTTCCTGCTGACAGAAATCGCGAATTCCAACCTGCACCAGTTTTTTCACTTGTGGAATTGAAAGCGCATTGTACATGATGGATGCGTGCGAGTATGTGAATCCTTCGTAAGCAATTCGCAAATCCGCATGCGCATCAATTTGCAGAATGCCGAAGTCGCCGTTCATTTCCGCTTGTGCCTGAAGCATTCCAAATGGAGTAGAGTGGTCGCCGCCGAGAAGTCCAACGCGTTTACCTTGCTTCATCCAATGCAAACAACGGTTCTTCACCCATGCGTTCATTTCAGCAGAACCTTGATTTACTTCTGCGAGAATCTTCACAAGGCTTGCGTCTTTTTCTACCTCTTGTCCATTGGTGAGTGCGTCAATATATTCAACGGCTTTCTCGCGCAATGCACCAGCATTCTCTTGCAATTGTGTTGGAATTTCATCCATTGCAATGCCGAATTTCCATGCATCTTTCAAATCGGGTTCATACAAATCCACTTGAAACGAAGCATTGAAAACAGCTTCAGGACCATTCGATGTTCCATCGGAATACGAAACTGTTACATCCCAGGGAACAGGAACTATTACTGTATCGGCTTCTTCACAAGTGAATGGTAAACCGTAAATATTCGCATCCGGATCTCCCGGAGAATTCGGGTCGAAATTTTTGATTTTTTGTTCTTTACTCATGCCGCGAAGTTAATAGTTCTCGGTTCTCGGTGCTCGGTTGTGCGATGTACTTTGTTCTCTGGTTGTTAACTGAGCACATTACCGACTTGAGATCGTGGTACAAAAAAAGCCCTCCTTTCAGAAGAGCTTATTCGAGTATCTATTGTCAGTTCGAGTAGCCACCTGAATATTCTTGAGAAACAATTTCAGGCGTACCGAGAACTGACTATTATTTATTCACCGACTTAATCAAGTCAGAACCTGCTTTAAACTTCGCTACTTTTTTCGCACCGATTTTTACAGTTGTTCCTGTTTGTGGATTGCGTCCGATACGTGCAGCTCGTTTTGCAACGGTGAATGTTCCGAATCCGACAAGAGAGACCTTGTCATTTTTCTTCAGTGTGTTGGCGATGTTTTCGATTGTTGCATCCAGTGCGCGACCTGCATCAGCTTTCGACATTTTCGCGGAGACAGCAATTGCCTCAATGAGTTCTGCTTTATTCATAAAAGGGGGAATTGGGAGTGTGTATGCAAAGCTAAACCAATTCCTGAATTGAACAAATGCTCCTGGACAGTCTTCGACTGGCGTTCAGTCTGACAAAGAAGTTCATTGAGAAAAAGATGTAATTACAAATAAAAATCCCACTCTGTTTTACAAAGTGGGATTCTAACTTTTATTCTTGGTTGATCAAATTGTCAGACCAAGTAGACGGGAATTATTGCGGAGCAACTTGGAAAAAAATACCGTCGTACCGAGGGCTGACTATTTGTTCACCGTCTTCGCCAAATCAATTCCAGCCTTAAACTTCGCTACTTTTTTCGCCGCAATCTTAATTGATTTTCCGGTCTGCGGATTTCTTCCTGTGCGTGCTGCGCGTTTTGTCACCGTGAAAGTACCAAATCCAACAAGAGCAACTTTATCGCCCTTCTTCAGTGCTTTAGTAACATTTTCAATGGTCGCATCAAGTGCGCGTTGTGCATCTGCTTTCGTAATTCTTGCTGTAGTTGCAATTGCATCAATTAATTCTGCCTTGTTCATGTATATGATGTTTGTATGAGTGTCTTTTGTGTTGTCAGGATCACATCCTGACAAGTGTAACGGGACGCAAAAATAGAACGAATATGCGTCATCACAAGAATAGGGTGAAGTTTGTTGATAATTCCATAAACCTGTGGAAAACGCACCAATAAAGGGCTGTAGAGGTTTAGTCGTCCCTCGGTACAGCTGAAATATCCGTGAAATAAATATTCAAGCTTACTCAGTCTGACAGAAAACCTTGTCAGGCCGAGTAGACTTCTAAATCTGCGGAGCAGTTTGTGATAATATTCGATCTGACAGAAAACCTTGTCAGGCCGAGTAGACTTCTAAATCTGCGGAGCAGTTTGTGATAATATTCGATCTGACAGAAAACCTTGTCAGGCCGAGTAGAATTCTAAATCTGCGGAGCAGTTTGTGATAATATTCGATCTGACAGAAAACCTTGTCAGGCCGAGTAGACTTCTAAATCTGCGGAGCAGCTTGTGATAATATTCCGTCGTACCGAGGACGACAAGGTTACACGAACCGCAAATCGTGATTAACACGAAATCCTCTCAGAAAATCACTTACGCTCATTCTCTTTTTTCCAGGAGCCTGAATTTCTTTGATTACAACAATGCCGTCACGAACAGTTACATGCAATTCCTGATTTGAAGTTCCGATTTCACCTGAATGGTCGTTCTGTCGAAATTCAGCTACATAAACTTTGAGAGGGATTCGCTCTTCGCCATGGATCATTTCTGTCCACGCAGTTGGAAACGGGTTTAATCCGCGAATGTGGTCAACAATCGCTTTTCCATTGGCATTCCAGTCGATTTTGGTGTTCTCCCGGAATAATTTCGGTGCCTCTTTCAGCACCTCACCTGCAGCAATAAACGCATGTTGATCCTGAGGTAGAGCCTTTCCTTCCGCGATTGCATCTACTGTCTTCGCAACGAGTTCGGCACCAATCACCATCATCTTGTCGTGCAGTTGCCCGGCGGTTTCTGTAGCCTCAATCGGAATTTCCTCTCTGAAAATAATATTGCCGGTATCAATTTCCTGTTTCAGCAGAAATGTGGTTACTCCGGTTTTAGTTTCCCCATTCATGATCGCCCGATTGATTGGCGCAGCACCACGATATTGCGGCAATAACGAACCATGCAGATTGAATGTTCCGAATTTTGGCATAGACCAAACAACTTCAGGAAGCATTCTAAATGCGACAACAATTCCCAGATCGGGTTGTAGTGCTTGTAACTCCGCTATAAACTCAGGTGATTTCAATTTCTCCGGCTGAAGCACAGGCACATTGTATTTTAACGCCATCTGCTTCACTTCACTCTGCTGCAATTGCAATCCACGACCGGAAGGTTTGTCTGGAGCAGTAATAACAGCAACTACATTGTACTTTTCCGAAAGTAGTTTCTCCAGCGAGCAAGCCGCGAAACCAGGAGTTCCCAGGAAAATAATTCGGAGTGATTTAGGATCCATTACAACAGTTCTCGGTTCTCTGTTCTCGGTTGAGCGTGGTACTTTGTTCTTTGTTTTCTTGACTGAGAACAGAGAACTGAGAACCACTAACGTTTCTTGATTTCGAGCAAATCAATCGTTGCGCCCGCCATGCAAACACTCATACGATCAGGAGCCGCTTTGTATTTGATCCAGACTTTCGTGCTGTCCTTCTGAAACTCGGGTTGTAATCCGTCAGGCTCAAGTTTCGACTTGTCTTTATCAAGTTCAAGCATGTATCCGCATCCGTCTACTTCATAAGAAATAACCATTGCCTTCACAAAGCCTTGTGTTTCCATTTCAGAATCCGTCACTGTTTTCTGATGCTTGCAAGCGATCAAAACCAATGTAAAAATTGCAGCGACAAATAGTTTAGTATGTTTGCTCATGGGGCTAATGTTTCCGCAAAAATAGTGAATCATCGCATACATATTCTATTGGGGCCGCTGATTGCGGTGATCAGTGCTTTACTCGTCGGAATGCTCTCTGCACTCGATCAGAAGGTTGTATTTATGCTTGGCGTCGCAATCTGGATGGCATGGTGGTGGATGACAGAAGCTGTTCCTATTGCAGTTACAGCGCTTTTGCCTCTTGTGTTGATGCCCGTCTTTGGAATTGCTCCCGGAAAAGAAGTGGCGAAGCAATACATGGACAATATCATATTCCTGTTCATTGGCGGATTCATTTTGGCTTTCGCTATGGAGAAATGGAATCTGCACAAGCGGATTGCTTACATCATTCTGAGTAGAGTAGGGACGCAACCATCGAGAATCCTATTAGGAGTGATGATCACAGCCTATGTTTTGTCGATGTGGATTTCAAATACCGCAAGTGTAATGATGCTGATTGCCGCTGTATTGGCGCTCATCAGTGAAATGGATGAACATTTCAAGAATGTACAGCACAAACGGAAAATTGCGGTCGCTTTACTCATTGGACTGGCCTATGCAGCAAGTATCGGTGGAATGGCCACATTAGTCGGAACTCCTACCAACATGATTTTCTACCGCGAATACATGCACGCTTTTCCGAATGCGACGGATATGGATTTCTTTCAGTGGGCGAAATTCGGAGTGCCGGTTTCCCTCTTATTGCTGGCGTCAGCATACGGAACTTTATATTTTATGTTCTGTCGCCACAACAACGTTTCTGTGGTGGGGAAAAATTACTTCCAGGACAAACTGAAATTGCTGGGCAAATGGACACACGAAGAAAAAATAGTCGCGACCGTTTTCTTTACTACGGTTACGTTGTGGTTCACACGTTCTGATATTAACCTGGGACTATTCACTTTTCATGGATGGGGAAATATTTTCGGAGAACATGGCCATTATCTTGAAGATAGTACCATCGCGGTCCTTGCTGCAATTGCTTTGTTTGTCATCCCGGCTTCCGGCAAGAAAGGACAAATGATTGTATGGAAAGATGCAGAACGGATTCCGTTTGATGTAATTCTTCTTTTCGGTGGTGGATTTGCGCTCGCATACGGATTTGAAGCATCCGGATTGAGCGAATGGTTGTCGGGAGCGCTCTCCGGATTAAAGACTGTTCACCCTGTTCTGATTGTGCTGGCAATTTCGGCGCTCATCTGTTTCATCAGTGAGTTTGCTTCAAATGTGGCGAGCATACAATTGGTGTTGCCGGTTTTAATTGCAGGATTCGGTGTCGGGACAATTCACCCGTTATTTTTCCTTGTGCCTGCAGCATTGTCCGCTTCATTAGGATTCATGCTTCCGATTGCAACTCCGCCGAATACAATTGTGTACGGAACGAAGATGATCCACGCGAAAGAATTATCACGAGCGGGATTGGTTGTGAATGTGGCCGGTATTGCGGTGATTACGCTCTTGGCGTATCTGCTGTATAGCTTTGGATATTACACGAATTGATCCTTTTTTATCCGCCTAATCCGCTCAATCCGCGTTCTATTCTTTGGGAGAATTACTCCACGTGCAGCACTAAGCCTTTCAAATATTCACCTTCCGGATGGAAAATCGAAATCGGATGACAAGAAGGCTGAGTCATGTGATGCATCAAACGTACATTTCTTCCAGCCTGAATAGATGCAGCAACAATCGTATCCTGAAACAAGCGACGATCAACAACTTGCGAGCAGGAATACGTAAACAATATTCCACCGGGTTTGATCTTGCGAATTGCTTCCGCATTTAGGCGCTTGTAACCCATCACAGCATGGTGACGGGCACTCACACTTTTTGCAAATGCAGGCGGATCGAGAATGATGATATCGTATTCAATAGTTGCTTTGTCGAGAAAATCGAACGTATCAATTGCAAACGATTCGTGATTTGATAAACCATTCAACGCCATGTTCTCATCCGTTAGCGCAACAGCTTTCTTCGATGAATCAACGCTGTGAACCAAAGATGCGCCTGCTTTCCCGGCGTAAACTGAAAATCCACCGGTGTAGCAGAACGTGTTCAACACCGATTTCCCTTTTGAATAGTGGGCGAGGAGTTTTCTGTTTTCACGCTGATCGATGAAGAATCCGGTTTTCTGTCCCGTTGTCCAATCGATCTTGAACCTGTTTCCGTGCTCCAGAACTTCTCCTGATTCACCAGCGCTGCCGAGAATAAATCCATTCTGAGTTTCGCTGGCATCATTTTCCGAAGCTCCTTTTACCGAGCGGAACATCGCTTCTTTGCTCTTGTCGTAAACAGCAATCAAGCGATCACCCAGAATTTCTTTCAACGCATTCGCAATATCCATTCGGTTGCGATGCATTCCCACCGAGTGAGCCTGCAATACGGCAACGCCATTATAGAAATCAACGATCAATCCCGGAAGACCATCGCCTTCAGCATAGATCAATCGGAACACATTTGTATTCGGATCGGAAGTAATTCCGGTTCTTACCCGGTAATCCCACGCCTTGCGGATTTTTGATTTCCAGAATTCAACACCCGGCTCAATCTGTTGAAACGAAAACACACGAATGGCAATCGATCCATCCTGGTAATGTCCGGTACCGAGATATTCTTCTTTGTTCGAATAAATATCTACGATATCGCCGTCCTGTACAGGTCCTTTGATTTTCTTAATTGCTCCGGAGAAAACCCAAGGGTGAAAACGGCGAAGAGATTGGTCTTTACCGGAAGAGAGGATGACGTGTGTGCGTTCTGAAATCATGGCGCAAAGGTAGCCACAGATTACACAGATTCGCAGAATTGCCAATGGAAAATCCTTGTAAATCCGCCCGATCCGCTAGATCCGCGTACTATTAAGCCGAAACCTATACGGCAACTTCGCATCCTTCCCCGCATAATCAACACCAATCCGCGGTCCGGCGATAATGTCTTGTGGCTTCACACTAATTCCGGTTTCTTCCACCCAGATTTTCTTTCCCGAAAGCAATTCTCCATTATTCTTCGTGGTAATTCCTAATGCCTGCGATACTGTTCCCGGACCTCCACAAAGCGTCGTGTCGACTTTCGTTTTGTTGCGACGCATCAGCATCCACTTGATTCCTTTCTCCGGCTGAATAGCACGTAGCAGAATTGCATGCGGAACACCTTTCTTGTTCGTCACGAAATTGAAGAGGTGATGAATTCCGTAACAGAGGTAAACGTAACTCATTCCACCTTGCTCGTACATGGTTTTGGTACGTTCAGTTAATCTTCCGCCGAATGCATGCGACGCACGATCCGAGACTCCTTCGTATGCTTCTGTCTCGGTGATGATGCCGCTGGTGATTACTCCGTCGAGTTTGGTCACAATGCGTTTGCCGAGGAGTTTTTTCGCCAGTTCGACGACATCTTCGTCTTCAAAAAAGGATTGTGGTAAGCGCATTTGCAAAGGTAGTGACAACCCCGCAAGCGTTTAACTCCTGCAGGGTCATGCGCGCGCGTATGCTACGTGAAAAATCTGGAACTAGTCGGGAGCAAACGTTTGAAATCGACTGGCAAACGATTTTACAACGCTACAAGGGTTAAGCCCTTGCAGGGTTATGCGCGCGTATGCTACGTGAAAAATCTGGAACTAGTCGGGAGCAAACGTTTGAAAACGGTTTGGATTTACAACTTGACACC
>JBEIPA010000024.1:0-76953 GCA_040377305.1 Flavobacteriales bacterium
GGGGCGGCCCCTGTGGGCCACAATTTTTGTTCCCACCCCCCACAACCCCCCCCCCATTTTTTTTGTGCCCGCGGTGGGCGGGTTCCCCGGTTGGGCCTTTTTGGCCCGGCGCCCCAGCCCCCGAAAACAAAAAAAGGGTTCTAAAAGAAATGCTCTTTCAACAAATATTTGGTCGCGATGCGACCATCAAAAAACTCAGGCGATGTAATCCGTCAAATACAAAAACCGCGTGTTCAGCTCTCCATCTTTGCAGATGCTGCCGCGATCAATGAGATCATCTGTATCCGGACCGATGAGTGCAGGAATAACTTTCTGGATCAGTTCTTTTCCGAATCCTTCAGATGAATCGCGAGGTAATTCGCAAGGAAGATTGTCGACTGCCATTACGGTAATCACATCTTTCGCGAATGGATTCTCGGTTGCTTCTTCTGTAGAAGGATTGTAACCATAAAACGGCTCGATGATCGTCGAGGGTTTTGTGGTCGATGGAATTGATCCGTCGATGTCGCAGGTTACGTCTGCAATTACACTCACACGGAAATCGGGCGACTTCATATCTGATTTCTCGAACAGTTTCGGTGCGCGCGGATCCCAGAATGAACAATGCACGAGTACATCGCAATGTGGCGTGAACTTCGCGAATGTGCTGCGGAATTCTTCCGGACGGCTGTAGAAACGATCGCGGTTCCATTGTGAACCATCGCGTGGCTCGTTGTAATCGTACGAATGGAGTTGTGTGTAAACTGTTTCGCGGAAAGAATAGTGCGTGAACTCGTAGGGTGTAACGCGACGAATGTGCAGCATACCCAACAATTCAATTGCGCCGTTTGCAACACGTCCGTTTCCGGTTATGATGAGTTTCATATTCGGAAGGTGAACTTTCTTCAGCTCTTCTTTCAGCTCAATCATATCATGACATTGCCACGCCGGACGCAGATCGAACAAACCGAAACGCAATCCGTAACCACGAATGCCGTTGTATGTACCAACAATTCCGGCGAAGTGTCCGAAACCGATAATGCGATTGAACATTGGATCCGTAAGACACTCGTAGTCGATCATCTGGATCTTCTTAGCGATGAGCGCTTTCATCAGCTCCTTGTTCTTCGGCTGCTTCTTAATCGTGTGCGAAAAGAAAAAGTATTTCTTGCCCTCAATCAGATCGGCAACCGGAACTTCCTTAATGCCCATGAGCACATCGCAGGACGATAGATCTTCTTCGACCTTACAGCCAACTGCACGGTATTCGTCGTTAGAGAAACTCCGCCATTCACTAGGCTGTACGAGTACTTCCAGTCCGAATTCACGCTGTAAAATCACGCACTGTGCCGGTGTGAATGGTACACGCTTATCTCTTGGTATTTTTCCTTCCCGAAGTATTCCGATTTTCATAGGTGACAAAGGTAAGGGTTCCCGGTTCCCAGTTCTCGGTTGTAGGTTGTAGGTTGTAGGTTGTAGGTTGTAGGTTGTAGGTTGTAGGTTGTAGGTTGTAGGTTCTCGGCGTGCATTTCGATTTCATTTAATATAGTATTCATTAATATCTTATACTTTTAATTTATTTAATGTCGTATTTTTGTTCATATAACATATTGTTTTATAATTAAATGAAAGGTTATGGCATCTATCAGAAGATTTGAAGACATCGAATGCTGGCAACTCGCTCGTAAAATCGACAATGAACTTTTTCCCTTAACGAAGGTCAATGGTTTCGAAAGAGACTTTAAACTCAAAGACCAGATATTAAACTCCAGCGGATCTATTATGGATAATATCTCAGAAGGATTTGGTCGAAAGACAAACCGTGACTTTGCACGCTTCCTTTCTTATTCCAAAGGATCGTGTGAAGAGATTAAATCACAATTGTATCGCGCTATGGATCGCGGATACATTGACCAAAGTCAATTTCAAGCACTCTATGATCAAGCTCATGTAGTTGGCAGAAAACTAGGTAGTTTCATGGATGTTCTCGAGAAAAATCAGCCACCGACATCGCCCTCAGAACAGACGGAAGTGCCCGAAGTCGATTATCAGAAGAAGCACCGCCGCCATTAACAGAACTGGGAACCGGGAACCGGGAACAATCTCAGAGCGATGTAATAAAGATGTAACTTTGCCCGTCCTTTTCAGTAACCTGAATGTCTCAACACGGTGGCCACAGTTCCATGCACAGCAAAGTAACGCTGGCAGGATTATTAATCACACTTGGAATTATCTACGGAGACATCGGTACGTCTCCCCTATACGTTCTCAAAGCGATTGTCAAAGCTGCGGGTGGCGATTTAGGAACAGATGCTCCGATCGATGCGGATGTTGTGCTCGGTGGGTTATCGTGCATTATCTGGACACTCACCTTACAAACAACGATCAAGTATGTGTTCTTCACGCTGAAAGCCGATAACAAAGGCGAGGGTGGAATATTTGCTTTGTATGCTTTGGTGAAGAAAACCAAAGTGAAGTGGCTCCTCTTTCCCGCAATGATTGGTGGCGCGGCCGTACTGGCTGAAGGTATCATCACACCACCGATTTCTATTTCCTCTGCGATTGAAGGTTTGAAGATGACAGACACGTTTGCTCACCTTGAAACAAACGATATTATTCCTATTACGATCGGAATCATCTCCATGCTGTTTTTCATTCAGCAGTTCGGAACCAATTTCGTCGGTAAATTTTTCGGTCCCGTGATGATGATCTGGTTCGTGATGCTTGGCGTACTTGGTATCAGTGCCATTCATTTGCAGCCTGATGTTCTTCGCGCGATCAATCCGTACTACGCATACAAATTGCTGGTTGCACATCCTGGCGGATTCTGGGTGCTCGGAGCAGTCTTCCTCTGTACCACAGGAGCTGAAGCCTTGTATTCTGATCTTGGCCACTGTGGCAGAAGAAACATTCGCATGAGTTGGATTTTTGTGAAGACGATGCTCGTGCTGAACTATTTGGGTCAGTCAGCGTGGCTGATGTCGAATCAGGGTACAGCACTTGGAGATAGAAATCCGTTTTTCTCCCTGATGCCGGAATGGTTTCTTCCTGTGGGAATTGCCATTGCAACCGTTGCGACAATCGTAGCCAGCCAGGCTTTGATCACCGGTTCGTTTACGCTGATCAACGAAGCGATACGACTTAACTTCTGGCCTAAAGTGAAGGTGAAATATCCAACAGAATTGCGCGGACAACTTTACATTCCGTCAATCAATTGGATGCTGATGATAGGTTGTATTGGCGTGGTACTCTACTTCCGTGAATCAGAAAAAATGGAAGCAGCATACGGCTTGACAATCATTCTCGGTATGTTGATGTCCTCGCGCCTGCTTACTTTCTTCATGCGCATCAAAAAGTATCCGGGGATTTTCATTGTGGCGTTCGTCTTGATTTATCTCATTATAGAATTGTCATTCTTCGTTGCACAGATCAAGAAATTTCCTGATGGTGGTTGGATCAGTATGGGGATTGCCTCCTTGTTGTTCCTTGCCATGTTCAGTTGGCACCAGGCGAGAAAAATCAGAAACCGTTACGTGGAATTCACAAAGCTGGACGATTACCTGCCTTTGATGAAAGAGCTCAGCAATGATGTAACTGTTCCGAAATACTCCACGCATCTTGTATATCTCACCAGTGCAAATAACGCCGATGAGATTGAAGCGAAGATCATGTATTCCATTTTCCAGAAGCAACCGAAGCGCGCTGATATTTACTGGTTCGTTCACGTGGATGTAATGGATGAACCGTACAAGATGGAATACAAAGTGACGGAGATCATCAAGAACGATGTAATCCGCATTGACTTCCGCTTAGGATTCCGTGTTGCACCGCGTATCAACATGATGTTCCGCAAGGTGGTGCAGGATCTGGTGGTGAATCACGAAGTGGATATTGTTTCGCGTTACGAATCGTTGCAACGTCAGCAAGTCATTGGTGATTTCCGCTTCATCGTGATTGAGAAGCACATGTCCTTTGATAACGAGTTCCCAATCCTGGATAAAATATTCCTCGATATCTACGGTGCGTTGAAGTACTTCTCGATTTCAGAAGAAGCAGCATTCGGTCTCGACACAAGTTCAGTATTCGTGGAGAAAGTACCGATTGTGATTGCGCCGCCGAAGGATACGGCGATGAAACGAATTGAATAACCAGTAGGCAGTCTAGCAGTAGTGCAGTAGGCAGTAGTGCAGTAGGCTGTCAAATGGGAAATTCGGTTATTCCACAAAATACATATCAATTTCACCTTTGTTCTTCGCCAGGATTTTTCCGCGATGCGTGCAGGTGAATTTGTCTTTCACGAGTTGATAGGTGCTCTCGGATATATTAATGCGACCGGGCTCTCCGCTGCTTTCCATGCGTGAAGCGATGTTCACTGTATCGCCCCAGATATCGTAAGCGAATTTCTTGATGCCTACAATTCCTGCGACTACTGCGCCGGTGTGAATGCCGATGCGAATGTCGAAGTACGGAAGTCCTTTCTCACGACGCTCCTGATTGTGCTTCGTGATGAACTGCAGCATTTCCTTTGATGCGCGCACGGTATCAACCGCATGTGTTGTATTTGCAACCGGCAATCCACCAACACACATGTAACTGTCGCCAATTGTTTTTATTTTTTCGACGTTGTGGCGCGTTACAATGCGATCGAATTCGGCGTAACAGTAATTAATGAGCTGAACCAATTCTTCCGGCGACAATTGCTCGGCTGTCTGCGTGAAGTTTTTGAAATCGGTGAACACCACTGAAACAAGCTCGTACTTTCTGGTTTTTGCTGTGCCCGTTTCTTTCAGCTCCTCTGCAGTTTCAGCCGGGAGAATGTTGAGCAACAATTCATCGCTGCGTTTTTTCTCCCGCGAAATACTGTTGCGCTGACGATAAACAAAAACCAGCAACACCGATAACACGGCGAGTGCAGAAAATCCACCGATTGTATACCCGCGCTGACGGGATAGCTTCAGGTCACTCACCTGCTGCTCATTGACAAATGTTATACTATCTGCAGCTGTCTTCTGTGCATACTCATAACCGAGTTGCTTGCGCACCATTTTCTTCCCCGACTCTTCACTCGCTATACTATCGCGTACCTGAACGTAGATCTTGTAAAACTCGAGTCCTTTTTCGTGATTGCCTTGCGCAGTGTACAGCGTGCTTAACAAGTTCGCACCCTGCATCCGGTAGGTACTGCTCTTACATTTCTCTGCTAATTCGTAACCCAGATTTGTCCAATACAACGCACTGTCTTTTAATCCCTGAGCCTCATAGAGCTTGCCCATACTGATGTAAGAACCGGCGAGTCCATTGTTGTCATCCTTTTCATAGCGGATTGCAATTCCTTGTAAAATGTATTCCCGTGCTTTATCGTAGTGACCGGCACGCAGTTCAACGGTTCCCAGATTATTCAAGCACTGACTGTAACCGCGGTGTTCCTGTGGATCGTTTACATTGAGAAGTTTCAAAGCTGCGAGGTACATTGTGCGTGCATCTGCATCTTTTTTCTGCGCTGCATAAATTCTTCCACGATTAATGTATGTGTACGCCACACCTCCTGTATCGTTAATGTCGTCGTATTTTTTTGCGCTCCTTTCGTAATACACAAGTGCTTGTACGGTATCTCCCAACTCACAGTATTGATACGCAATATTGTTCAGCGACTCCGCTTGTCCATGACGATCATTGATACTATCGCGAATACCCAGTGCGAGAAAATTGTACTCAAGCGCAGGATCATAAAGTCCTATGTACATGTACAGAAACCCGAGGTTGTTTAGTGCTTCCCCTTTAAGAGTCAACAAGCGCTGAAGAGTAGCACCCGTGTATTTACTTCTTACAGAATCGGCAAGATGGTTACTGCGCTTCCACCATGCGAGTGCCGAATCTGGTTGAGTGCTGTAAATGGCTACGCCTGCCTCATTCATTGCGGCAATACGACTTGTGTCGTGCATATTTCCACGAAGCACAGCACGCACCGAATCGCTGAAACGGTTTTGTGACACCGACAACAATGGAAGCAGAATGATGAGGCTTATGAAAAAGAATCTCACGCGGAAATGAAATCAGTTGGCGTGAAGATAATAAAACAGGAGCAGTAGGCAGAAGCAGTGGTAGTGGCAGTATGGGGTGAAAAACAAAGGATCATTCCGAAATATTTTCAGAATGATCCTTTTATAATTTCCTTGGGCTGTACTGCAACCTGACCGCCGACTGCAACTGCCTACTGCCTACTGCACGACTGCTTACTGCAAGACTGTATTACTGCCTACTGCAAGACTGCATTACTGCCTACTGTTCTACTCCCATTCATCTTCTTCCATCTCATGATAAACATAAGCACCGAGTGCGAGGAAGGCGAAACAAAACAATGTTAGCATAAGAATCTTTTATAAGCTGATTTATCCAGTTTTGACATTTCGCTCAGCAGTGTTTTGATTTTTTCTCCTTCGTGGTTCATGCGTTCATTGAGTAACGAATGCGTGTACTTCCACTCCGATTGGTTGCTGTCAGCGCAAGGCAAATGTAATTGGTGACTATCTATCTGCCTGCTAAGTTCGTCGAGATTATCGGCGAGTTCCGAGAGCTCTCCGGCGATCCTCGCCACCTCTGCAGTGACCTCAGAAGAGGCTGCAACTTCTGCACTTCGCTCCACTACTTTGCTGATCTCGCGCTTCCAGCCATTCACGAGTTTGAGCCAGAATCCGGCCTGATCCATCCAGAGAAAATATTCGGGACATGGGTCTGCTATTTTGTTCGTATTCATGAGTCAGGTGTTTGACGTGTGAATTATATCGTTTAGCGTATAGAATAACTGAAGCCAAAATTCAGCGTGAGTTCCATCTGTTGAAACTGACGGTGCATGCCATTCACAAGTCGCGAGGTTTCAGGTGTATGGTAAACTCCAAATCCGACTCCGTAAAAGGAATTCCATACCGGAGAATGATGAACGCGCAAGCCAAATCCGGCCTGACCTTCAATACACCGCAATTTTAATTCGTCGAATTTAACATCTGCTTCGGGCTGTTTCCACGTCTCCTGAGCGGCTACATTCTTCTTCAGTGAAGCGCTGTGGAAATATCGAACACCCGCAAAAAATCCGAGTCGAACTTTGCGCGTCCATGGCGTAACGTAGTAATACACGTTCGCCTGATACCCACTGAATCTTGATTCGCGTATCTGAAAATTCGCACCGAGATCAAATTCAACATTTGCGAATGAATACCGTGCTGTGAATGCGGGAGCAAGTGCTAATCCGTTTCCGGACGTCATGAGATTTACTCCGAAGGAAGGATATCCGTTAACTGCAGATGCATGTTTCAGCTGAAGAAAGCAACATGCCATGAGAACAACAAAAAAAATGATCGTGGATTTGGCAGAGTACTGCATACGTTCTGTTCCGGGGGTTTACAATTTAGTACACTGCAAACCTATCGCATCACGCGTGTAGAATTAAACCAGAAAAAGTGAGTTGCTGACGGGTGTAAGAAAATTGGTGGTTTTGTAAGCCGCAAGGTGTAAAGCGGGTGCTCTATCATGGTGCCGTGGGCTGAAGACCAATGTCACTAAGTTGTGATTATTCGATATTGAGGCTCGTGAGCTGAAGCTCACGTCGATCACATCTATCTAATAACAAACTGGGTGCAAGAGGGAAAAATGGCTTAGCCATTTTTCCCTCTTGCACTAAAATAAATGAGAAGCAGAAGATCGCCGTTCGGCTTCAGCCAACGGCACTTATCTTGATTAGTGATAAGTATTGTGAACTTGATGACATTGGGCTTCAGCCGACGGTTGAGAGATGTTAAGCAAGAACTCTGAGGAATCAGCGTAAAGAAAGCTCCAGGCGAAGCCTGCACTTTCATCTCGACAGTCAGAACAATAACCGTGTGGCTACAGCCCACGTCGGAGAGATACGCGTTTGTCGGTCAGTTATCGCCCAAAATCGGTCAATTTATAAGTATTTCCGGTGTGGGAATTCCGAAAGGGATGATGTAACTTTATCAATGAAACCCCGCACGGCAAACGCGCGTTTCTCCGCTGCGGCGGAATAAAGCACGATTACTAAATTGTTACCATGAGGCTAGGAGTTACAATTTTACTTGTGTTGTTTTCAGGCATCCTGTTCGGACAAACGAGCACGGGAATGCAAACGGTTATCTACGATAGTGGCGACACTGTTTTAGTTGATCCGAATTCAACGCTGCGTTCGAATCCGTTTCCACCACCATCGCCATTCGCGTGTGCATCGGGAAACAATCTTGTGCTTCCGTACAACCAGAACAATGGTCAGCGCGGAATCATGTTCGATATAACCGCACTGAATAATATTACGATCAACTGCTTCGATGTAAATCTTGACGCGGGCTCTGCTCCTGTTGCGATTTATTACAAAGTGGGTACACACGTTGGATTTACAAATACTCCGGCGGCGTGGACGTTGATCGGAACTTCACCGGCAATCACTGGTGCTACGAATGTTCCAACCGGAGTTCCGGTTCCTGTGAACGTGAACGTTGCCGCCGGATGTACCGTTGCATTTTATATTACCCGTACAACTGCAAACGGACCGCTCGTAAACTACACGAACGGAACTGCTGTTGGTTTTGTGTTTGGTGCGAATGCCGATCTGCAAGTGAAAGACGGAACCGGAAAAGATTATCCGTTCGGAGCAAACTTTGTACCGCGCCGATTTAACGGAACAATTTACTACACACCTTCCGCTGGTCCCGGCGGTGGAGTTGTTACAGGTCCCACGCAAGTTTGTGCAGGTGCCAGTGTGCAATACACATTCACAGGAACCGGTTGGACAAGTTATAACTGGACAGTTCCTCCCGGCACAGTAATTACTGCAGGACAAGGCACGCAAACGATTACGGTTACTGCAGGAAGCACTCCAGGAAATATTTGCTGCACACCAACAGGAGCGTGCGGACCCGGTGCACAAGTTTGTTTAGCGGTAACGCTTTCTCCTATTCCAACTGCTGTACAATCACACGTGAATGTTTCGTGTAACGGTGGATCAAACGGAACAGCAACACTTACACCGAGTCCTGCGGGCGTGTACACGTATGTGTGGAGTCCGAATGTTGGAAGCACATCGACCGTTACGAATTTACCAGCGGGATCGTACACCGTAACCGCTACGAATGCGGGAGGTTGTTCTACAACGCAAACGATCACAGTCACCCAGCCGCCAGTGCTAACGGCAACGTCTTCCCAAACAAATCTTACTTGCGCCAATGTCAATAACGGTTCCGCTTCTGTTACAGCTTCAGGTGGAGCACCGATTTACAATTACGTTTGGTCGCCATCTGGAGGAACGAGTCCGAATGCGACTAACTTATCTGCACAGAATTATACAGTAACAGTTACTGACAACAACGGTTGTACGGTACAGCAAACGTTTACGATTACCGCACCACCTGCTCTCAACCTCGTAATGTCTTCAACACCGTCAACGTGTGGATCTGCGAACGGAAGTGCGAGTGTTGTTGCATCGGGTGGAACAGGCGGATACACGTACGCGTGGTTGCCATCGGGAGGAACAGCATCCACTGATCCGAATCTCGTTGGAGGAACATACTTGGTAACGGTTACCGACGCAAGTGGTTGTACCTCGCAGGGAACAGTTGCAGTAGTTGGTGCAACAACGCCCTCTGCAACAATTACAAACTCTACGAACATTTTATGCAACGGAAATTTAACCGGTGATGCAACGGTACTTGCTTCCGGTGGAAATGGTCCATACACCTACGCGTGGTCGCCGAGCGGAGGAACAGGAACAACAGAATCGAATCTCGGTGCAGGAAATTATACGGTGACGGTAACGGATTTTGATGGTTGTACTGCAACTGCTTCTGTTGCACTCACGGAGCCTCCAGTACTCACTACTGCAATTGTAGGAACAGATGTTTTGTGTTTCAGCAATGCAACCGGAAGTGCAACAATTACACCAACAGGTGGCGCAGGTGGCTATACGTATGCATGGACTCCAACCGGTGGCACAGGTGGAGCTGCAACATCATTAGTTGCGGGATCATACACCTGTACCGTGACCGATATGAATGGTTGCACATCATCGCAATCGATCACACTTACGGAACCCACATTGCTTACAACAACTTCATCGCAGGTTGATGAATTATGCAGCGGTGCAAACAACGGATCTGCGACAGTGAATCCTGCCGGCGGCGCTGGTGGATATACCTACGTGTGGGCTCCTTCGGGAGGAAATGCAGCAACTGCTCCGAATATTTTTGCGGGCATGTACACCTGTACTATTACAGATGCGAATGGTTGTTCGCTCACACAAACATTCAACATCACGGAACCGCAAACGGTTATTCTCTCGCAAGGTCCGATTACAAATGTCGATTGCTTCGGTAACGCAACAGGATCGGCAGCGTTGAATAATAACGGAGGAACATTGCCATACACTTATGCGTGGACTCCGAATGCATCTACTACGAACAGTGCGTCTAACCTTCTCGCAGGAAGTTATGCGGTCGTTGTTACCGATGCGAACGGTTGTACGGCTTCGATTACACTTACGGTGACTGAACCTCCATTGCTGACTTTGCAAGCGAGTGCAGCGCCGAACACCATTTGTTCGGGAACTGCCGTGAATCTATCTACGAATGCAGGCGGAGGAGTTCAACCTTACAATTACGGTTGGCTGCCCGGTCCGTTGGTTGGTGCGAATCATACTGTGAATCCAACAGCAACAACAACGTATACTGCAGCTGTTACCGATGCAAATGGTTGCACAGCGAGTTCAACTGCACTTGTTACTGTGAATCCTGTTCCGACTGCAACGTTTACGAGCGACGTAGTTTCAGGATGTACGCCGGTGTGTGTAAACTTCAGCGACAATTCTACTGTTGCTGCACCGGGAGTAATCACCGCGTGGGAGTGGGATTTCGGTGATGGAAGTCCGATTGACAATTCACAGAATCCGAATCACTGCTACACGCTGCCCGGAACATACACGGTTATTCTCCAGGTGAAAACTGCTGATGGTTGCATTCACGTAGTAACGATGACGAATTACATTTCTGCCTGGGTTGTTCCTGTTGCTGCTTTCACGGCGAGTCCACAACCCACTACAATTTTCAACGCAGATATTTTCTTCACTGATCTTTCAACGAATGCAGCACAATGGCAATGGAGTTTTGGTGATGTGTTTGGATCTTCATCAACCGATCAGAATCCATCATTCACTTATCTGGAACCCAATTGTTACGCCGTGCTGCTTGATGTTACGTCTTCCAACGGTTGCACAGACTCAGCAACACTGGATGTTTGTCTCGACGGCGACGTTGCGATTTATGTTCCGAATGCATTTACACCAAACGGAAATGGATTGAATGAAGTTTTCATTCCGTACACCTACGGTATTGATGCACAGAAGTACGAGTTTTGGATTTTCGATCGCTGGGGCAATCAGATTTTTCACACCACCGACATCAACGCAGGTTGGGACGGAACACTGAACAGCACGAAGTGTCAGATTGATACGTACGTGTATCGTGTTTATGCGTGGGACATTTTAGGAAATCCGCATAAGGTGATTGGTGGGTTTAGTTTGATTAGATAGTTGCTGATATACCATTCTATTTATGAAATCATTTTCTGAATTTGCAGTTCGCAGTCTGCAAACCTTGGCATTTGTTTTATTGGCCACAGCGATGAACGCGCAGAATATTCCTGACACTACTTATCCGAGTGGAGACGGTTTTATTTATGCGATAGCAGCAGACGCAAATAACCTTTACCTCGGTGGAGAGACTCAGGATTTCGCGGGCAATTACCACATGGGTGGCCATGTGTTTGACAGTGCAACAGGCGTTGCGGCATTGAATTCACTTCGTTTTAATGGTGACGTGTATGAGGCAGTTCCTGACGGTGCAGGCGGCTGGTACGTTGGTGGTTCCTTCACTAAAATCGGAAACTACACCCGCAAATATATTGCGCACATAGATGTAAATGGAGTGCCAACCAATTGGAGTGCAAATCTAAACGGCCCTGTATTCAGTATGTTTAAATACGGAACCAGAGTATATTTCGGAGGCAGCTTTACATCTGTCAATTCGCAATCATCCAACGGAAGATGTGCTTCATTTGATGTGAACACCGGACAAATTCTTCACGTCGCTACATTCAGTAGTACTGTATATGATATTGATGGCTGGGGCGGCAATGTTTATTTCGCAGGTAACTTTCAAACTATAAATGCAACTACACGACGCTATCTTGCTGAGATTGATACGCTGAATTGGGCATTGAGCGCATGGAACCCCAATCCGAGTTCTTCCTGTTCAATGATAGAAATGCTGAACAACAAACTGTATGTAGGTGGAAACTTTGTCACGATCAGTTCCACAGCCAGACATTACGCCGCGTCTTACGACTTAACCACGCATACGCTCACCACATGGGATCCGAACCTGATTGGGGGATATCCTAAAGACTTTTCATCGTATAACGACAGAATTTATATGTGTGGCGGTTTTACTACTGTACAGAGTCTTCCCAGAGCGTTGTTGTGTGCAGTTGACACACTGACAGGCACTCCATTAGCATGGTCTGTTACGGCAAACACTTCTCAGATCGAAGTTGTAAAGCGTCACGGCGATGTACTTTATGTGAGTGGAACTTTTGACACTATTGCAGGTCAACCCCGGCAATGCGTTGCGGCGTTTGATATTCCGACGGGAAATTTGTCGACATGGCAACTTCCTGGAATCGGTGGTTATCCCGAATGTTTTGCATTTCAGAATCAGGATATCTACATCGGTGGTGAATATTTAAGCACAAATGCACAAGCAAGAGTTGGTGCGTTTGCAATTTCACGTAGTACAGGAACTGTTACACCATGGGATCCGAATGTGTATGGATCGAGCGGAGAAATCAAAAGCATCGTTCCTTGTGGTAATACCATTTACATCGGCGGAAGCTTTACCAATGCAGGAGGAGGAGTTCATTGGAATGTAGCTGCAGTTGATTCTGCGACCGGACTGGAAACACCATTCACGTGTACGACGGGAGGAGTGGTGAATGCTCTTGCGGTCGATGGTAACATATTATACATAGGTGGTACGTTCATTTCCGTTTCCAGCGTGCCACGAGAAGGATTTGCCGCACTCGATCGGTTCACCGGGCAACTTCTTCCTTTGGATATGGATCTCAATGGTGACGTAAAACAAATCATTGTAAATGATACACTGATCTACATTTGCGGAACATTTACAGCCGTCGGTTCAACACCGCGCAATGGTATAGCCGTCTTCGGAACATCCGGGTACCTGCATCCTATGTTTGATAATTACTCAACTCCCGGAGGAGTACAAACCATGGCACTGGAAGGAACCAATTTATACTTCGCCGAAAATTCTTTAGGGCAGATTGTTCGCATTTACGATCTCACCGGTGATTCTATTCGTGGGGACTGGTACGTTCAATGCGGACAACGTGTTTATGATATTGAAGTCGGCTCCAATCGCGTATACCTCGCTGGTGATTTTCAAACCGTAAATTCATTGCCGAGGAGATACGTTGCTGCGGTTGACAAAATTGACGGAACAACGACTGCATGGAATCCATCGCCGGACAACAGAATGCGCGCTATCTATCTCGATGAGAGTGATTCACTGCTTGGTGTGGTTGGTTTTCCTGCGATGATTGACAGTGTGTTGCTGTATAATCCCTACATCTACAAACCCGATTATTCCAGTCTGATCGGTGGAAGAGTCTACTATGATCTGAACAACAACGCAACGATAGATACAACTGAGCCGGGATATATATATGGACTGGTTACTATTCAGCCCATCAATCTCACCGTGAGTACTGATCAGTACGGTGCATATCGCTGCTATGTAAATAACGGCAACTACACAGCCTCAGCAACGCTCGCGAGTTATTGCAGCTCCACAATTCCTGCATCAGCAACCTTCAGTATCACTACCCCGCTGTCTATTGATACAATACAACACCTCGGATTACAATGTATACCGAACGTTCGTGATCTACGCGTTACCGGAACTGCAAACAATCCAATCCCCGGAGGCGGCTGTTATGTTTCACTTACCTACCGTAACAATGGAACACAGTCCGACACCGCGACGATGAGCATTGTCCTTGACACGGCGCTTACAATTACTTATGTAAACGATTCTTCATTTGTACAATCGGGTGATACGCTATGGTGGACAAAAGTTCTGAGCATTGGTGAACAAGGTATGTTAGCTGTGCACACTGAGCTTGACACGACAGCAGTAATTGGACAACCGATTGTGATATCTGAATTCATCACTCCAGTGCAAAGTGATTTTGTGCCAAATGATAATTACGATACGCTATACAAAATAGTTTCCGGGCCATATGATCCAAATGTGAAACTGGTAGATCCTTCCGCACCTGTTTTGTATCCTTCACAGAATCCATTGCAGTACACCATTCATTTCCAGAATACAGGAACCGATACCGCGCACACCGTAATTATCCGTGACGTCCTGGACTTAGATTTCAATGCACTATCATTGATCGTACTAGCTTCCAGTCATCCGTGCACGTTTACTATCTCTGGCAACCTGCTCACGTTTACATTTGCAAATGCTCTCGTTCCGGACAGCACCACAAATGAACCGCAAAGTCATGGTTTTGTTTGTTATACCATTAAACCAAACATCCTTCCGGTTTCCGGCACCTGGGTAACCAACAGTGCGGATATCTACTTTGATTACGCGGCTCCTATTACAACAAACATTGATTCGACTTTGTATGACATCAATCTCAAATCAGTCGCACAAGACACCGAAAATAATTTTCATTTGCATCCCAATCCAAGCGATGGCAAAATGAAGTTGATCTACCATTGCAATTCAACCACGGATCTTGTGTTTACAATATTTGATCTCACCGGATCCGTTGTCTATTCACAGGAGCTTGTTCCTAATCAAACAACTGCTGAAATTAATGTTGAATTTCTTGCACCAGGATTGTATTTCTTTCAATGTGGAGCCGAGAATCAAATCATCGGCACCGGAAAGATTATCATACAGAGGTAACCACATGTCTGCGTTTCGTATCCGAGAAACCCTCGTCAATAATGCGTGTGACATTTTAGGAAACCCGCATAAGGTGATTGGTGGTTTCTCACAGATAAGATAAGTTCAGCACACACTTCAGGTCTAGTTCCAACATCATCCGGATATTGTTCCCGGTGCTCAGTTCTGGGTTGTCTTCCCTCGGTACAACGATAATTTCGCACACGCGACTCCGTCGATTTTCTTGAGTCATTCGGTCTGACAACCTCCCTAACGTTGCGGGAACTACGTGCTGCTTGCACGGGTGTTGGTGCGTAGAAGTACGTGAAGTGAGGTGGGGAAATACGGATTATCCGTTTGTAACCGACTAGCGTAAATGTTTCTTCGCACATTCGTGGCATAACCAACTGACCATGAAAACTAAAAAGATTATTTCGCTGATTATTACTACATTTTTCTTTTGTGGATTTGTAAGTGCGCAAGACCATTCAAAAGACGTCAATAGTCCGGCCTTTGACACTGCTGCCTATTCGCCCACGATATTCCTGGGGCTCTTCACTGAAAACGTTAACACAACACAGATCTCCGCAAACGTTACGGAAGAAAAATTGGAATTGGCCGGAAAAATTTTCGAATCTGATTCGTCGAGATTTTTATTGGGAATGCGCTTCTCAGGTACTGCAGAAAATGGAGTAGCCTCCCTCTTGTCAGGAACAAAAGTAGTTCCAAAGGCTTCAATTGGATTAGCCGGAACCTACACGATAAGAAACTGGATAAGCACCAATTCTGCAACAACCATGAAGTACAATAGTTTGTTGAAGGCAACTGGTGTTGACCGTAAAAGACACAATAACATTTCAGTTACAATCGGATTGAAAGCAGAAGGTGCGAAATATATGTTGATTGACACGAGCTTAACTATCCGCAAAATGGTAACGAAAAAGAAGTACACAGGATGGGAACAACATGTTCAATTCAACTGGTTGATTTACAATTACAATTCGCGGCTCTTGTGGAACCACGGTCTCAAATTCAGTTACGGTCAGATGAATAATGTCGGAGACCTGAATGAATATGCGATTTCATCCTCAAGCAATTTTCAGGACAGCACATTCAAACAAAATTTTGATTTGAAGAAAACGGGATATTATTCGAGTGGATACATGGTACAACACTTTGGAACAGTAAGCTATGAAATGGGAATTTATCCGACGGCGTTGGACAGCAGACTGCCAGGATTTCTTATTGGAACGGAAATGAAATATTATTCGAAACAAAAAAACGAATTCAGCGGCTATCTTGGAACCACGTTTCTGATTAGAGTTTCAACGACGCCAGATAAACCTAAACCTCCAATCTATGTTTCCGTAGTTATTCAAACTACAGATCCTGCGAACTGGAAAGGTGAAGAAGAATTCCAATTGAAAGACTCATTCAGCGGTTTTCTACGCTTCAGCCGTCCACTCACATGGACATCTCCGGAAAATAAGAAGTCAAAGAAGGAGCAAGAGCTACTCCGAGCGGCAAAATAATATCATATCGTTAAAACGAAGAATCGCTCTACCAAGCGATTCTTTTGTTTTTCCAGTCACTCCTGTCTTCGCTTTATTTAGCCGCGGGATATCCCGATAGCTATCGGGACCACGCGGCTAAAAAAAGATTGAGGATCAAGTTGCTTCACAATCAACTAATGGGAAATCAGAAATCGGCTAATTGACTGCCAACTTTTCTACCTTCCCTCGGTAAACATGTCCTAACAAAACCGACACACCCACTCCCGTCTCCCGTCTGTCGCCTCCCGTCTATTTCGTATCTTTGTAAGGAATTACAAAAGGGCCCGACCGGTATTGACAGCTGGTGATCGCTCATGTAAGCACGTCGTGCGTTGTCGATCGCTTCGTCGCGTGCTCCTCGCGATGACGCACGTTTTTAGAAGGAGATGCACGCAAAAGCGTGAACATTTCTGCATCAACTACACTTACTGCCTACTTTCCACCCGAACTAAGTTGGTAAACACGTTCTCGTTTCTCCGTATCTTTGTAGAGTAAACAAAAGGGCCCGACCGGTATTGACAGCTGGTGATCGCTCATGTAAGCACGTCGTGCGTTGTGAATATGGCACGTTAATATCAACTCTCACAATTTCAAACGGCGAGTCTAACTACGCCCTTGCTGCTTAATACTAAGTATTAACCAGCTTTGTCACCCGGGAAGTTCCTCCTTTCTACGTCCCGGATCTGACACCGCAAATGAGAGGGTTCGCCTGTAAGGTTCCGAAGCAGGATGAATATTAGGGACTAAGTTTGAGTTTGGCCGGCACCGGAGCCTGACTCAGATCGAAAACCAATCTGGTTCTCAACGTGAAGAAAGCATGACCGGAATCGGTTTGGACGAGAGTTCGATTCTCTCCGGGTCCACGAGAAACCATCCTGAAGAGGGTGGTTTTTTTGTTGAATACTACTTTCGTTGAGTAAAGAATTCCTAAGTTTCGTCCACCATACATCTTCAATCTCCATGATACAAACAGAAAAATTGTCCAATACCCTTACCGGAATTGCTGGTGAATATTTCGTAGCTGCTGAGCTATCAAGACGTGGCTTTATGGCCTCGATCACCTTACGAAATAACGACAGCGTTGATATCCATGCATCGAAACTTTCAACGGGCAAAATGTTTGCGATACAAGTAAAATCAAATCAATCCGGCAGATCAGAATGGATAATGAATAAGAAAGCGGAAGTAACTCATAGTGCAAACCACTATTATGTTTTTGTTGCTTTGAAATCAGTTTACGAAAGACCACTGTTCTACATTGTGCCGAGTAAAGAGGTTGCACGATTTACAACTGAAACTCATGCAAACTGGTTGGCTACTCCTGGCAAAAAAGGACAAAAGCACAACGACGGTTCAATGAGAAAATTTGCCGACATCACAGGTAAATTTCTTGATAAGTGGGAACTGCTGTCTTAAATTTCAAATCATAGTATGTAAGATCAGCTGTTTTTGAGGCCGATCGGACAACCATGTGAGTAGGTGTTCACACTCCACCTCTCCAATGAAATTTTAGTCCGTTGAATTCGTGAACCGGAATAATGCTAGACGCAAATCCGGTTGCCGTCAAATCAGTAATTGTGGCATGATCTGGATGTCGCCAGATTTTGACGGACTTGTGTTTTATTCCATAATTTATGAATGGAATTGTTTCCGGTCTCAATCGCGAAAATAGATTGATACTGGAGTTGTTTTTTGAACCGTGATGCGGGACTTGTAACAGGAAATAGTCATTCCAGTAATTTTTGTACCGCTTCAAAAATTCTTCAACTTCTTCTGAAGTCAGTAAGTAAGAGTCAGATGTCAACATGGTATTTGGAAAACCTGGTTGCCAATCATACCAGTTATTGAAGAACTGAACTGGAATACCTCCGGTCAAATGCTCTTTGGGGATATTTAGTCCGTCCTTCCATTCGATGAAATACACTTCCGAATTAAAATCACCACCATTCATGCGACGAACCATATTTTCCATGCCGTGAGAATTTCGGTGCATACAGCATAGAGCTGTTGTATTCATGTTGGTCACATCACGCTTAGTAAGAGCGAAGCCACCGACTACCTTCTTTGAATTGCGAAACAACTTTTTAATATATGTAGCGCCCTTAATACCAGATACCGCTGCGATCACCTTATCTAAAAAATCCGGTCTATCTGTTTCAATCGAATGGTCCGATAGAAATTGCAGTAAGATCTGGTCATAAAATTCCGCCTCGCTCTTTGATATTTTTAGTCGGTAGAATAAAAACTCCATGAGCTCCAAATTCACAGCAGGCTGTTTAACAACTCCTTTTTGCGAATCCCAACATGTGCGGACATTAGGTGTTGATGAACCGGCTTTGACCTCTTGTTCCTCTCCATCGTTGATTTCCGGACAGATTCCTTCAAACGAAAACTGCATCTCCTGATTTTCATTGTTGGAATCAGAGCGGTTTGAATCATTGAAATTTTTCTGCGGACCGAATGGTGGGTTATTAGGATCGGATTTAATGAAGAACACTTCTGAGTCTCCATCAAGACTGTCGCCCATTGCGCCAATCGGGTCGATGATAAATCTTGATATGCCATCAACATCAAATTCAGGATCATTTTCCGATTCGTCAATCAACCTCAATAAAACAAACAACCGCTCCTCAAAACCAAGAAACGGCATCACGAGTTTCTTCACCTTTCTTTGACCCGCGAGTAACCTCCCGATTTGATTAACGTGATCTGCATCGAAGTGCGAAATTATCAGCAAATCTATTGGTGCGTTGTTGTTCAAACCCTCCTGAGCTACATAGGCATCAACCTGCGCTTCACCTGCATCCCGTGTCAGACTTCCGCAATCGAATACAAAGTTGAAATAACTAAGGGTCGTATTATTAACCAGTCGTAGCTGACCGGAATAGAAAAGTCCCTGGCCAACGGGGTGAATTGTAAAAGTCTGGAGAATCTTATCCATGGTCGTTGTGATATAAGGTTGCAGATTACGGCGGATCGGTCGACTTAACGGCTCTGGAAAAATGAATTGGTCCACAGGGATCGTATTTGTAAGCAAGTCCAATTCAACAGCCACAAATACAATCCTGGCGTTTGACCGGTCTCCTAAACTGTCGTCCTCGTAATCTTCAAATGAATCATAGACATCTATTCCAGCATATTCGCGTCGCCACTTTTGTGCATCGTAATCCTCTTCAATTGCGAAATCTACTATTGTCGCTTTGTACACTGCAACAGAATGCTGAACAAAATAGAAATCAAAATTGCCGTTAGTCTTCAATCTGTTCCGTAATCCCTCTAGCGTTTCTATCTCACTCCACGATCCACTCGGCATTTGATTCCACCAGATAACTCCTGATCCATGAGTTCGAATATCCCGTATGGCATTCTCAAACCATCTTGTGTTATCTGCGGCTATGAGCCCTTCAATATGTACCGGCATAGTTTTGATTTTCGTTCAGCTTGAATAAAGCTAGTGCAAAGGCCCATCCGCAGTCGTTTACAAACGTTTGTAAACGGCTACACCCCCAATCAGACCCAAATTCACAGTTTTCCCTCCAAAATAATTCCCGTAGCAGCAATTTTGACCTTAAATTCGTCCCTGTCCCATCCGGACGCAATCTCATTCGCATCATGGCCAAACAAAAGAAAGAAGTAAAAGAAAAACCTATTGAAGTTACCCTGTGGGATGCCGCAAATAAACTCCGCGGCAGTGTGGAGCCGGCGGAATACAAACACGTCGTACTTGGACTCATCTTCTTAAAGTTTGCAAGCGATAAATTCGAAGAGCATCGCGCGAAACTTATTGCAGAAGGCAAGGACAAATACATTGAGAAGCCGGAGTTCTACAACATGAACAACGTTTTCTTTCTGGAAGAAAACAGCCGTTGGAATTTTCTCATCAAAAAATCAAAGCAGAACAATATTGCATTGCTCATTGACACTGCACTGCACACGATTGAGAAAAACAATAAAGCGTTAAAAGGCGCCCTGCCCGACAATTACTTCTCGCGTTTAGGCCTGGACGTGACGAAACTTGCTTCTCTCCTCGACACCATCAACGACATTGTCACCACGAAAGATCCCAAGCAGGATGTAGTGGGAAAAGTGTATGAATACTTCCTATCGAAATTTGCGCTAGCAGAAGGAAAAGGTAAAGGAGAATTCTATACACCGAAAAGCATTGTCAACCTCATTGCTGAAATGATCGAGCCTTACAAGGGAATCATTTATGATCCTGCCTGTGGTTCCGGTGGAATGTTTGTACAATCCATTAAGTTCATTGAGGCACACCACGGCAACAAAAAAGAAATTTCTATTTACGGACAGGAATACACCAACACCACATACAAGCTGGCGAAGATGAACCTGGCTATTCGTGGTATCAGCGGCAATCTCGGAGAAAAAGCAGCTGACACTTTTCGTGATGACCAGCACAAAGACCTGAAAGCCGATTACATTATGGCGAACCCACCTTTTAACCAGAAAGACTGGCGTGCGGAAAATGAATTGATAGACGATCCTCGTTGGAGAGGCTATGACGTTCCACCAAAGAGCAATGCGAACTACGCGTGGATATTAAATATGGTGAGCAAACTTTCTGACAATGGTGTTGCGGGTTTCATTCTTGCGAATGGAGCGCTCAGTGGTGGTGGAGAGGAATATAAAATACGAAGAAAACTGATTGAGAATAATTTAGTGGAGGCGATCCTGGTGTTGCCGCGAAATTTATTTTATACCACTGATATCAGTGTGACACTTTGGATTGTTAACAAGAATAAAAAAGCACAAACAAAGAAGGTGGGTGATCAAACTCGTTCTTACCGTGAACGTGAAAAAGAAATTTTATTCTTGGATCTGCGCCAAATGGGTGAACCTTTCGAAAAGAAGTTCACTCAGTTTGCTGATGCCGACATTCAAAAAATAACGGACACCTACCACCAGTGGCAAACAAAGAAAATTGAAAACGTTCCGGAATTCTGTTATTCAGCAAAATTTGACGAGGTAGCCAAAAAAGATTTCTCACTGGTACCCAGCAAATACGTGGAGTTTGTAAACCGTGATGAGAATATTGACTTTGAAGAAAAAATGCAGGCACTTCAAAGCGAATTTTCGGAATTGCTAAAAGCGGAAACAAATTCTAAAAAGGATTTACTGAACGTGTTTAAGGAGTTGGGATATGAAATCAAATTATAAACCTCTCGGTAAATACATTGAACCTGTGGTTGGTCGTAATGCTGATCTTGGGATCTTGCCTCTGATGGGTTTGAGCATTACCAAGAAGTTCATCCCTTCCATTGCCAATACAATTGGAACAGATATGTCCACGTACCGGATCATTGAGAAAAATCAATTCGCATACGGTCCGGTCACATCAAGAAATGGAGAGAAACTAACCATCGCATTGTTCAACGATTATAGTAAAGCATTGATTTCTCAAGCCTACGTTCCGTTTCAGGTAATTGATAAAGACGCACTTGATCCGGAATACTTAATGATGTGGTTTAGTAGACCGGAGTTTGATCGCTATGCACGTTTTAAAAGTCACGGAAGTGCAAGGGAAATATTTGATTGGGAAGAAATGTGTAATACGTTTCTGCCTATTCCACCTGTAGACAAACAGCGTGAAATCGTAAATGAATACAACACCATACAAAACCGCATAACACTTAACCAGCAACTGATACAAAAACTGGAAGAGACAGCTCAAGCTATTTACAAGCAGTGGTTTATGGAAGGAATTGATTTTGAGAATTTACCTGAAGGGTGGAGTATTGGGAAATTAACTGACTTGATTGAAGTAAAATATGGCAAGGCCTATTCACATTTAGAAGATGGAAACGTTCCACTTTACGGTTCGGGTGGTTTAATGGGTACGGTAAATAAAGCTCTTTACACACAACCAAGTGTGTTAATACCAAGAAAGGGAACGTTAAGTAATATTATGTATGTGAATCATCCTTTTTGGTGTGTTGATACAATGTTCTATTCGATTTTTAATAATGAAATCAATGGGTATTACTCGTACTACATTCTGAAGCAATTAGATTTTGATGCGCTAGACCAAGGTTCTGCAGTTCCGAGTATGACAACAGCATTTCTAAATGATATAGATGTTATTCTACCAAGTCGAGAAATTCTTTGTGATTTTAATAATGCTTTGGGGAAATTAATTGCCCATATACAAAATCTTGAAAAGGAGGGTGCAAAGCTAACTGAACTAAAAAAATTACTCCTCTCCAAACTCGCCACCATAGAAGATTAACTATGAAAGAAATAAAACAGCTGCTTGCAATTACTCAGAGCTTAAAGAATAAATACGTTCACCTTAATAAACAGTTCAGTCTCGATGGCAAGTTGGTTGGTGATATTGGTGAAGTGCTGGCAGCGGAGAAATATGGTTTGAGGCTTTATCCTGAAAATGCTGTTGTGCACGACGCTGAAGAAATTTCAAGCGGTAGGAAGGTTCAGATAAAGGCTACGTTTAATAGATCTTTCAGTTTTCCGTTCGGTCCTGAAAGAATACCTGACTACTTATTAGCAGTAGCGATTGACACAGAAGGATGTCTTGAAGAGGTGTTTAACGGGCCAGGCAGTTATGTGGTTGAACACTACATCCTCAAAGACAGTTTGCGGCCTTATGGAAATGCCTATTACACCCTTGCAAAAGGGAAGTTGAAAGAACTAAACAAGTCAGTTCCTGCTCAGGACAAA
Source organism: Flavobacteriales bacterium (assembly GCA_040377305.1). Lineage (GTDB taxonomy): Bacteria > Bacteroidota > Bacteroidia > Palsa-965 > Palsa-965. The sequence continues at coordinate 23,261 of JBEIPA010000024.1, forward strand.
TTGAGGATAGTAAACAGTAAACTGGAATGTTGATAAAGTTCAGCGTATCCTTTCTGAACTTTCGATTTCCAAAGCCGTGGCGGAAAGTAAGCCACCTTGCTACCTTAGAGTACTCTAAGGTAGCAAGGTGGCGTTAAATTTCAAAATGTCCAGTTTTTTTACTAATAAACTGGACAAAAATGCCTATATTTGGGTGTTCAAAACAACATGAAACTAGCTGATCTAATAGCATTTAAGCTGTCCCGTTTTCCCAAGGGATATGTTTTCACCTATGCCGATTTTATCAGTACGGTGAACGGGAAAGAAGCGGTGATAAAAGCCCTGAACCGGATGGTGGTTTCGGGTAAAATTTCCAAGCTTTCAAAAGGCAGGTACTATAAACCGGAAGGCACACTCTTTGGTAATCTGCAACCCAATCAGGCACAAATTGTAAAAGACCTGTTGGAAGCGGATGGAAAAATTACCGGATACCTGACCGGCTACAGTATTTACAATCAATTGGGTTTAACTACACAGGTAAGTAATACCATACAGATCGGGAAGAACCAGATACGCCCCGATTTCAAAAGAGAGCGCTACACCATTTCATTTGTTCAGCAGAAGAATACCATCACCAAAGAAAATATTCCTTTGCTACAGATACTGGATGCAATACGCTACATCAAAAAAATTCCGGACGCAACAATAGACTCCTCCTGCCGGAGATTTCTAACCATCCTGAAAGACCTTTCATTAAAAGATAAACGTGTGCTGGTCCGCCTGGCCATGAAATATCCTCCGGCAACAAAAGCATTGACCGGCGCCCTGCTGGAGGAGCTGAAAAAAATAGCTCTTGCCCTTCCACTCTATCAGTCGCTGAATCCGATTTCAAAATACAAGCTTGCTGGTGCCGGTAAAGCACTGTCGCGAACAGAAAAATGGAACATTGTATGAAGCTGCACGAAGACAAAACCCTTTTCAGGCAAGCTATTCAGTTCACCGCTGATCAGATGAAAATTGCTGCGGTATATGTAGAGAAAGACTATTGGGTAACCTACGCCCTCTACACCATTTTCAAGAGCGAACTCGGAAAGGACACCGTCTTTAAGGGAGGCACTGCTTTGTCGAAATGCTACAAAATGATTGAGCGTTTTTCGGAAGACATTGATCTTGTTGTGTTGAGACGTGAAGGAGAAGCGGATGCGAAGATGAAGAACAAACTCAAAGCGATCAGCAGCGTGGTGAATGAAGTTCTTCCTGAAATTGAAGTAGAAGGCATCACCAACAAGAAAGGGATGAATCGGAAGACGGCACACAATTACGGGAAAGAATTTTCCGGCGATTATGGGCAAGTACGTGATATCATCGTGCTGGAATCAACCTGGCTCGGTTATCCGGAACCAAGTACAAACCGAATGCTGGTATCCTTCGTTGGAGATATGATGACCAATAACGGGCAGGAAGCAGTAGCCAATGAACACGGATTGCTTCCATTCGAAGTTCAGGTTCTGGAACCAACACGAACAGTGTGCGAAAAAATCATGAGCCTCGTCCGGTTTTCCTATGAAGAAAACCCTGTTGAAGTTCTGAAGAAAAAGATACGTCACGCATACGACCTGCATCAATTGCTGCAACAGAAAGAATTCTCTGACTTTCTGAATTCGGCTGATTTTGATGTTATGCTCCTGAAAGTTGCAAACGATGATGTGGCCAGCTACAAGAACTTCAACAAATGGCTGGTTCACCACCCGGTTGAAGCACTTGTATTTAAAGACCTCGAAAATGTCTGGAAAGACCTTGCCCCTGTTTACAATAATGAGTTCGGTAAACTGGTTTATGGTAACTTACCTGACCAAAATGCTGTGCAGGAAACCCTGAAAATGATCCGTGAACGACTGAAGAAGGTTTCCTGGAATATTAATCCAGACACGAAAGAATGAAATTCACGGAAGCGAAATTAGAACAGGCTTTTACCGAACTCCTCGGTCAACAAGGTTATCCGCATTGTATTGGTGCTACTATTGCACGCACCACAGACGAAGTGCTGATTGAAGAAGATCTCGAGCAGTTTCTGTTGAAGCGTTATGCGACTGAAGGAATCACACTGAATGAGGTAAAGTCCATTGTGCTCCAGCTAAAGGCGCTTCCCGCTTCCGATCTTTATGAAAGCAACAAAACGTTTATGCACATGCTCTCCGACGGGTTTCTGCTCAAACGTGAGGATCGCAGTAATAAAGACATTTACATTCAGTTAATCGATTACACCGGATTAGACAAACACAAGCAGCCTGATTCAGATCAATTGATATCCGTAGCGGCAGAAGATCGTCCAGACATTCACACAGACCGAAATATTTACCGGTTTGTCAATCAGTTGGAGATTACAGGCAACGAAAAACGTATTCCGGACGGTATTATTTACGTCAACGGTTTACCGCTTGTAGTGTTTGAATTTAAAACAGCGATAAGAGAAGAATGCACAATTCACGACGCATATGTACAATTGACCACTCGTTACACACGCGATATTCCGGAACTGTTGAAGTATAACGCGTTTTGCGTAATAAGCGATGGAGTCAACAATAAATCGGGATCGTTGTTTGCTCCTTATGAATTTTTTTATGGCTGGAGAAGAGTAGCAGGACTGGCGAAAGACGTTGATGGTATAGACAGCATGTTTACGCTTGTTCAGGGAATGTTTGAACACGCCCGTTTCCGGGATATCCTCCGGAACTTTATTTACGTGCCCGACACTTCAAAGAAGAACGAGAAAATTGTTTGTCGGTATCCGCAGTTCTACGCAGCACGTGCACTTTTCGAAAACATAAAAAAGGCTCAAAAACCAAAGGGAGACGGTAAAGGAGGAACCTATTTCGGCGCAACGGGTTGTGGGAAAAGCTTCACCATGCTTTATCTCACACGCTTGCTCATGAAAAGCGAACACTTCGAGAGTCCAACCATTGTATTGATTACAGACCGAACAGATCTTGATGACCAATTGTCGGGACAATTTACCAATGCCAAGAAATTCATTGGTGACAACACAATCGTAAGTGTGGAAAGCAGAGATGATCTTCGTTCCCGTTTACAGGGTCGGCAAAGCGGAGGTGTTTTTCTTACGACCATTCATAAGTTCACCGAAGACACGGAGTTGCTTACAACACGTAACAATGTTATCTGTATATCAGATGAAGCGCACCGAAGTCAGCTGAACATGGACCAGAAAGTAAAGGTCACTGATAAAGGAGTAAAGAAGACATTTGGCTTTGCGAAATACCTTCACGATAGTTTACCCAACGCAACATTTGTTGGTTTCACCGGAACACCCATCGATGGGACGCTTCACGTATTTGGTGGAGTGATTGACGCATATACCATGACTGAATCTGTACGGGATGAGATTACTGTAAGAATTGTTTATGAAGGAAGAGCAGCAAGAGTTGTGCTCAACAACACCGAACTAGAGAAGATTGAAAAATACTATCAGGAAGTTGCGGAATCGGGAGCGAATGAATATCAGATTGAGCAGAGTAAAGAAGATTCTGCAAAAATGAATGCGATTCTTGGCGATCCGAAACGATTGAAAACCCTTGCACAGGATTTTGTTGACCATTATGAGAAGCGTGTTGGCGAAGGAGCAACGGTCAAAGGCAAAGCCATGTTCGTATGCAGTAACCGGGAAATAGCGTATCAGTTATACAAGAACGTAATTGCACTTCGTCCGGAATGGAATAAAATTCTTGCTGCCGAAGAAGGAGCGGAATTAACTGAGAAAGATAAACGTGAGCTGAAACCGATTGAACGGATCAAGATGATCATGACCCGTGGCAAAGACGATGTGAAAGAAATGTGGGATTTACTGGGTACGTCAGATGACAGGAAAGAACTTGATCGTCAGTTCAAGAACGAAAAATCGAATTTCAAGATTGCGATTGTGGTTGACATGTGGCTAACTGGATTCGATGTTCCGTTTTTGGATTCCATCTATATCGACAAACCAATACAACAACATAATCTCATTCAGACCATATCTAGGGTCAATCGGAAATATGCGGGAAAGAATAAGGGGCTAGTTGTGGATTACATCGGCATCAAAAAGCAGATGAATCTTGCATTGGCATTGTATAACGCGGGCGACAAAGATAACTTCGAGGATATAGCTCAGTCGTTGATTGTTGTGCGCGATCATCTTGATCTGATTGGTAAATTGATGCATAAGTTCGATAACAGCGCGTACTTTAAAGGAAGTGCACTCGAACAATTGCACGCATTGAATATGGCGGCTGAATTCGTTCAGCAAAGCAAGGAACAGGAAACCCGTTTCATGGGACTGGTGAAGAGGCTGAAGGCTGCTTACGATATTTGTGCGGGAAGTGAGTTGCTCACCCAGAAAGAAAGAGATTTCACTCACTTCTATCTTGCCATCCGTTCGATCGTTTTCAAACTAACGAAAGGGAATGCGCCCGATACTGCGCAGATGAATGCGCGCGTGCGTGAAATGATCAAAGATGCTTTGCTGAGCGATGGTGTAGAAGAAATATTCAAACTGGGAGAAGAGGCTGGTTCAGAACAAGACATTTTCGATGCTGATTATCTCGCGAAAATCGAGAAGATCAAATTGCCGCACACAAAGATCAAATTGCTGCAGCAGTTGCTGGCCAAAGTAATTGAAGAAATTAAAAAAGTAAACAAAGTCAAGGGAATTGACTTTTCGAAGAAAATGCAGTCATTGGTTGACCGGTACAATCAGCGCGATGAGAACAATGTTTTTCGAAGCGAGCTGTTTGATGAAATTGCTGAGTCTCTTACAAACATGATCTGGGAAGTTCACCAGGAGTTTTCCGCTGGTGACGCATTAGGAATCGGTTTTGAAGAAAAAGCCTTCTACGATATTCTGAAAGAGCTCTGTGGTAAGTATGACTTCACGTATCCTGAGGACAAACTGATTGACTTGTCAAAAGCCGTTAAAGATCTCGTCGATTCACAATCCAAATTTCCGGATTGGAACAAACGGGATGATATCAAATCATCGTTGAAAGTTGGACTGATTTTGTTGCTTGATGAGTTTGGGTATCCGCCGGTTGAAAGAGATGAAGTGTATGTGGAGATTTTTGAACAGGCGGAGAATTTTAAGAAAAATAGAAGCTGATCAGAAATGGAGAAGAAAAAGCTACCTAAGGTTTTGATTACACACTCCCTCGTTAATGTCTCAAAGGAGATGTTTAAGCAACATCCTACATTGATAACGCAAATCGTAGAAAAAAGGTCTGGAATTTATGCGCTCTATAAAAACAAGGAACTCTACTATGTTGGTCGCGCTGCACAACTGAAAAGTCGAGTTAAACGTCATTTGAGCAACCATCACTATCCAAACTGGACCCATTTCAGTTTTTATGTTGTAGAGAACAGTTGGATTGGCGAAATAGAATCAATACTGGTTAGAATCGCTAAACCGAAAGGCAACAAAGCAAATCCGAAAGGAAGGGATATTTCACTAAATAAAGACCTGAGCAATTTGCTCAAGAAGACATTCAATGAAACTCATGACATATTATTGCCTGGCGCGAAAACCAGCAGATCTAAAATTGCTCAAAATAGAATCTTGAAGGGGTTGGTTGACAAAAACACTTCGATTTTTAGAACTTACAAAGGGGTTAAGCATACTGCCGTCCTCACCCCAGCTGGCACGATAAGGTACAAGTCGAAAATTTATTCTTCTGCGACCGCTGCTGCGAAGGCTGTTGTTGACGGTCGAGTAAATGGTTGGCGTTTTTGGAAAATTAAGAACTCTGCCAAACAGTTCGTTAAACTCAAAGAGTACCGTTAATTCAGATATAGCCGCGAATGGCCGAATGCACAAAATGCGGGGCATACACAAAGTTCAACGGTGGACTCTGTTACACAAGGGTACCACCTTTCGAGCGTTTAACCTTCGAAGGGTTTACCTTCCTTGCAATAACGCGAGAGCCGCACAATAGTTTTTTGAAGGAGTTGGAGTTGGCACGGATTTGATTAGTTACGAATACTATCCCGTATAAACTTTTTCAATTCCGTTGTAATTACGACGCCGCTTTGACTGCGGTTTATTTCCTTATTTGATAGCGCTTCCAATCCATATTGTATTAAGTTTTTGTCAGTCATCGGCTCCTTCAGGTGCACTAAGAAAATTGGAGTATACGCTTCCGATACTTTTCGGACAATGAACTCAATCTGATTCATGCTAAAGCGCGTTTCTTGTTGAATAATTTCAATTCCACCCTCCCGACGAATATTGTACTTATCAAAATAGTGAGACAACATTGCATTGATGTTCTCGGTTGTCCTCGGATAACTACAACTGTCAAACTTGGGTAAAACTTCAAAGTCTTCTTGACTTAAGGTTTGACCTGACAATAGGTCGAGCTCCTCCTGCTTTTGTCTAATTGCATATTCAAGATCAGTGATTTCTCCAATCAAATTAGGTGCGAACTTTCTGTAGTAGTAATTTTCTATCACATCCCGGATATAATATACCAGACCTTTAATGTCATAAGTCTTGCGCGAACCAACAAATAGAAAAGCCAAGATAGTTAGGAGGCCGAGCTGATTTAAGTCCATCAGTTTTCCCAGTTCATGCGCGCCCATCCAGTTAAATGACCAAGCAGCGTAATTTAATCCAACATAACTGGCAACCATCAAGAATCGAATTCCCCAAAATACCGTTCGGACAGTTTTATCTACTTCCTCTTTCGTAATTAACTTATTCCTTAGTTGAATGCGCAGAGAATTAATTTCTTCTCTAAGCTTTCGCTTCACATCCTCTAAATCCGGTTCTGCTTTTGTACTTCCGGTGAACTGTCCAAAGGTTAGGACAATGAAAATAATTACAATAATGGCAACTATAATGAAGCCAAGGGTTTTCAACCAAGTTGGAAATTTGTTATCAGCCATCTATTCGAAATTTTGGATTTGCGGAACATTAAGATAGTTAGGTTTAGCCACTTTATCCGTTTACAAACGTTTGTAAACGGATAATCCGACTCAATTTGCTAACTTATCGTCAATATTCACTACCCTTTTGTTGAGCACACTTATAATTCCTTGCTATATCAAATCTCAATGGGATCTTGATTGTCTTCGCCGGCTAATTGCCAGCGTCGAGGTTCAATGCGTTCCGTTCGAAATGGTCTATGTAATTGACGACGCCAGCCCTCTCGAATATTCCATCTCCACTAGGAACGTTGAACACATCCGCCTCCAAGACAACGGTGGACCCGCTCGCGCCCGCAACATCGGTATTGATAAATCAATCGAGTTAGGTACAAAGCATATCTTCTTCACCGATCACGACTGCATTCTCGACCAATCCTGGAATGAACAAATGATTCACTTCCTTGACAACTCCGACTTCGGAGCCGTCGGCGGCATGACCTATTCGTATGGCAAAACCCTCTACGATTATTACCACGATCTCAACGGAACTCTAAACGGCAAATGGTTGCTACCTGACCGAAAAGAACTCTGGTACATGCCATCCTTGAATTTCGGAATGAAAGCGGAAGTTGCGGAACAATTCTATTTCGACGAGAGTTTCCCTACCGCTGCCGGAGAAGATGTTGATTTGTGCCTTCGGTTGAGGAGTAAATACAAAATCGGTTTTTGTGCCGAAGCAAAACTCTGGCACGACTACGGTTACAAAAATCTATTGAGCTTTCCTCGATTCGTAAAGTTGTTCAAGAAGTACAAAAGTTCCAGTGCAACAGTGTATGAAGGTCATACGGTTCTGCTATGGGATTCGTCTGAGTCAATCTATAAAGGAAACATGCATGAGTCTAATCTATCGAATCAGGGGTAAACAACCTTCCTTGTTGCATGGTTACTACGACTATATCGGAGAGATAAAACCGTTTGTAAAAAGGATTGATCGTTGGTGGATGGTTCCACCACTTGTAATTCTTAAGTCAATTGAGTGGAGTATATATCGTTGGTACAAAACACCCATCCGAAGATTCTACGGAGTAAAAGGCAATGAACTGATCTATATGATCACCAACCGTTGCAATGATCGCTGTCCTAAATGCGGCATTTGGGAAAGACCTGAATCAAATGCTGATCACCTAAAGGTTGAACACTTTCTCGATTGCCTCAGAAGATTGCACAAGAATTTATACCAGGTCACGCTTACCGGAGGGGAACCCTTACTCTTCAAAAATGATGTGATGCTGATCGCGGAAGAAGCCCGAAAGTTAGATGTTACAATGCTGATCGTTACGAATGCGCGATTTCTCACCGAAGAGTTTCTACTGCGTTATGCCGAACTACAACACATTCTTGTAATATCAGTAGATGCCGTTGACAAGGAAAAGTGGAACGAATTCCGGGGACGAAACAATTTCGAAATCGGGATGAAGAACATTTTAATGGCTCATAGAATCCTGAAGGACAAATTGCGGATTCAATCGGTACTGTCTGATGAAATGCGGAGTGAAACTCCGAAAGTCATTGAATTCTGTAAGAAACTTGGAATCCCTCACGTAATCCAGATGTATCAGGATTTTGGTGGAGTCTGGAACGTGAAGGATAAATACGCCTTGGCTGAAAGTGGAGTTCCGTGTGCTGCACGAAAGAACATTTGCATCTATCCGAATGGTGATGTTGTGAAGTGCTTTGATCACCGGAGAATTCCTTTGGCGAAAGATCCGTTGGGAAATATTGCAAAGGAAGATATCATTTCTATCCTCTGTAAGAAGCGATCAACGGAAATTTCGAAGCTGATGAAGACATGTAATTTCCCTTGTAAGAATATGTCTTGTAATAAACCTCCAGCTCTCTTAAAAGCATGATACTGTCGTCTGTCCATTCAGATTCTATTGAGGAGTCCAAGGTGATATTTACATACGATTGGTTCAGTCACAATATTCCTAATTGGGAATTGTGGCTGAAGAAATTTATTGGAAAGCCGTATTTATCATTTCTAGAACTAGGTTGCTATGAAGGGATGGCAACAAGATGGTTGCTGAATAACATACTTACAAGTCCGGATTCAAATATTACTGTAGTAGATACTTTCCAGGGAAGTCTCGAGCATCGCAATCTAGACAACAGTAGAATTCTGAAACACTTCCGAAATAACATCAACTTTGACCCACGCGTCGAAATCGTTCACTCAACCACAAACGCTTTTCTGAAAAGCACCAATCAGTTTTTCGATTTCGTTTACATAGACGCTTCGCATACAGCTAAGGATGTAATGATGGATGCCCTTTTATCGTGGGATAGATTGAAGGAAGGCGGGGTAATGATCTTTGACGATTATGAATGGAAAAAATACTCTAAGACTTCAAAGCTGCATCCCCAAATGGCAATTGATTGCTTTTTGAAAATGTATAAAGGAGAATACACTGAAGTTGGTAGAGGGTATCAGATTTGCATAATGAAAAAATCGTTTCATCAATGATTGAAGGCAGACCTGATATTATAATAATTCGAGGAGCTCCATGCTCTGGCAAATCAACAACTGCAAAAATCTTGTCTGAATTCTTTCCGACTGGTGTGCGCGTAGAGGTTGACACTTTGCGAAATATGATCATATCTGTTGATTGGAAGAATCAAAGTGAACATATTAACCTTTTGCATCTTTCAACTAAGCTGGTATGTGACTTTCTGGATTTAGGATTCAGTCCTGTGATTCTTGTCGACACCTTCAGTGGCGATAAACTGACTAAATTTCTTGCGGATTTGCATGAATTGAAAAGCGACGCGACAGTTAGAATCTTTGGACTTTATACTTCCGAAGATGAAATGAAGAAGAGAACCGATGGGCGCGGTGAAGGGGAATTCAGAGATTTTAAGATTTGTAGACGGCTAAATGAGGAAGTTTGTAAAGCAAAATATGAAAATGAATATCAGATTGATACCACGGGACTGACATCTGCTCAAACTTCCGCAATCATTTATAAGCAGATCACCAATTAATGACACCTCCGCACTTGACCTCTTTATATCCATTCACTCTTGCTGACCATTTGAAAAAGCATTTCGATGTCTATGGACTTTTCTATGACATTCGTGGAACTGGTTATCGCTCCTGTCTGGAAATTGTAACTAAAGATTCTTGCTCGAATATTTCAAGGTTGATCCATCAAAGACCTGACGCAATAGTGACGATGATGAATCCCGGTTCCTCGCGGCCTTTAAAGGAAATTTACGAGCCGCATATTGTAAACTCCTTTGCCGAGGCTGACAAACTTCTCATGAAAGGACAACTTATTCCAACACATCCCGATCCGACGCAATATCAGGTAGAACGAATAATGCTAAAGATGAACTGGAACCATGTTCGGGTGATTAACCTTGCTGACCTGAGACAAGCGAAATCAAATCTATTTGCAAAATCAATCCACGAGAAGACCAATTCATACTCTCTTTTTTCTCCTGCTCGAAGAAGAACCCTCGATAGTTTATTTCAGTCTGATACTGTGATCTGCGGATGGGGCATGGATATAAAGCTGACGCCGCTCATTAATCCAGCTTTAGACTACTTGAAGCAGAAAGGCATCAGGATCGTCGGTCAACCAGTAACAGAGAATAGTATTTACTATCGGCATCCCAGCCCGATGATAAAGAAAAAAAAGGTGGAATGGTTGGAGGAAATTGAGGCTCAATTGGGCTAAGTATCCTGTCCACGCGACAAATTCCGAATAAATTTTGCACTTGTTTTACAGGTAACACCCTGAATTCAGTTGAATTCTCATGGTGTTTTACACTTAACCGGTGTTGTTTTACAGATAATGCAGTGTTGTTTTACACTTACTTCTCGAATTCTCAAATCAACCTTATGGTATTAGCGCGACGCAAGCTGTTTTGGTATCGCGAAGTCAGTTTAGCCCAACTGCGCTGGTTTGAATTCTTGTTGCGGTCCGGCGAATTCTTGTGCGCGCACCATAATTCTTAAATCTGTAGAATTTTTATTGTGCGAAATCTGGCGAAATGAAGTGTTTATCCGTTTACAAACGGCTATTTCCAAAAAATGTTCTACGTTTCAGTGATGCAGTGCTTATGTTACATGGAGTAATGTCCATTCAGAGACTATTAATTCGATCTGCTAACAATGCCAAAAAAACTATTTTATATTCTTGGGGCCATTTTTCTCGTGATCCTCATCGTGGTTGGCACAGGATTATTTGTGGCAACATTTCGATCTTCTGAGTTAAGTACTAGAACTGACGATTGGGGTCAGTTTGGGGATTATTTCGGTGGCATTATGAACCCTATTCTTGCATGTGGAAATATTTTAGTCTTATGGTATTTGACTAGTATGGTTCAAGCAATCGAAAAAAGTCGTGATTTCGCCAAAAGCCAAGATGAGAAAGACAGCAAAAAACGAGAACTTGAATTTCAAAAAAAGTTATTTCTACTGGAATTACAACAGACGGCCTATAAGGATCTTTTAGACCTTTTGAATAAAATCGATCCTTTATCTATTACAAGTGCTGTATCAAGAGGGCCGGGAGCAATTAAGAAGAAGGTAGAGCAATTGGGTGCCATAAGAATAGAGATAATAGCATACTGCAAATGTCAATATCACCTATTCCCTTTTTTGAGCCAAGATCACGTTGATTATCCTGGCGATGAAATTCTGGCAATGGATGCTTCCATCAACGATCTTCTAACTGGACTCGAAAAAATAAAGTCAAACTCACTTACAGAAGATCAAATGGAGGAACTGTTTGGATTGATATCGTTCCTATCAACTTCCCGAGATGTATTCGTTAATGTTTTTCAAAAGAGCATTATTTCTAACCTGAATGCCAACTAAGTGTTATGAACGAGGAATCGAATAAAGCACTCAATGAGGAATTGAGGAGGAGGTTAAAGTCTGAAAGTTCCACCTCTGAGATTAAATGGAACATGTTTTCTCATCCTAAACCTAAACCTACGATCAGGAGACAGAGGGTCTGGGATAGTCTTGTGGAAGCGGCTAAAGTATATTCTATTCTGGTCGTAAGCGGAGACTCGGGTTGCGGAAGAACATGTTTAATTACTGATTTTGTTATTAGCTCCATTCAAAGTGGATTCTATTCCAAATGCCTATGGTACACGGTTTTTGATCATTCATCATTCGAGAATTTGATTCTTGAACTACATGCGTCCGGTCTCCCAGTGGCTGGACAAACGCCGAGATTAAGGATGCTCGCTTTGATTGATGTTCTGGAAAGCCGTGACATCGTGCTTGTCCTTGATGACTTTAAATGGATTGAAACTGATCAAAAATTTAATGACTTATTTTCACTATTGGAAGAACGTTCAGATAAAGCAAGGATTATACTAGCTACAAATCAAAAAGCTCACAGCGCTTTTAAGACAAAACGTGCAACCATAGAGTTACTCGGCTTTGATGAAGTTGAAGTAAGAGAGATATTCAGTAAACACGACATAGCAATTACATCGAAGGAATTGAAAGAGTTGCGATCAAAAACAAATTTTCTGCCGCAAGGGATCAAAATTGTAATTGACATTCATCAAAAAAAGAAATTGGACGTGCTGACAATTCTCGAAAATGAGCTTAAAGGAGACGATAGTTACTTCTCTTGGAATGAAAAAAATCTAAGCGCATTAACCGCACAGGAGAGAGCCATGTTGCAATATCTAGCGTGTGTGGAAGGTCGTTTCAACGTTGAAATTGTTAATCTATTGATCAAAAACTTGCAGATATCTTTCCCTCCTGAAATCAATAATTGGGCCAAAGGAGTAATCGTCTTGACAACCTATAGTGACGGAGAAAGTTGGAGTATGCCAGATTTTTTAAGAACGTATTTAAGAACTACAATTAGTGCCAAGATCAAAACCGAAATAGATGCTGGTTTAGCTATTTTCTACTGGAGTAAATATGAATCTGAGCACAATGATGTTAAATCGGACATCGGCAAACAGTTATACTTTGGATTCAAAGCATGTAAACATTATCAGGAAGCGAGGAACTATGGCGCTTCTGCGTTTGTTTTAAAACAAATTGCGCATAAAGCTAAGCCGCTTGGACTCTATGAGCAGTTCCTCCCATTGGCGAAAAATGAAATTGAGAATAACCCGAATAGAAGCTTATGGATTGATTTTCACTTTTGTCATTGCTGCCAGATTACTGGGGAGTACAACACTTCATTGCAATATCTTGTGCCGTTGCTCATGACTAAATTTATGACAAAGCAGCACGATACAGAAAATATCAATCTCCATTTGAAATGCACGATGCTTTTCGCCGAGTTGATCTCGGATTTAGGTTATGATAAATACGCACTCCAAGTGCTTAGGGGTTGTGTTGACGCATATGATGTGAATAAATTGGAGTTTTCCACTGCCATGCAGATGATTTCATTGGTTGGTTGGTTTTACCTGAGAATTGAACAGTACTCAGAAGCAGAAGAAATATTGGAAAAGCAGGTAAAGGAAGTTAAGCTCATTAATGACTTATGGGGAGCTGCTGTTTCTTCAACACGATTGGGGATTCTTTCATATCGAAAGAAAAAATATGTGGAAGCAGTAACTTATTTAGTCGATTCCTACAAATGTTTTGCCAGCGATTATGTTCGCGATCGGAGAGGAGAGGCATGGGCTAGTTCCTACCTAGGTCTTTGTTATTTGAGGATACACGAGACAGATAAAGCTGAAGAATTTATCATTAATGCAATTACTATTCATAGAGAAGTCAATGCAATTGACCGAGAACATTCAGTCATACTAAGTGAATATTTAGATCTGGTGAAAAATGAGAATTTGCGAGGTGTGATCAATGCAGAGCTCGACAGAATTAAGGTCAAGATTGTGAATAATCGAATCACTCAAAAAAATGTCTTACTTATAGATCAGGTCATAAAACTTACATCAGAACCGACTAACCCCAGAGAATTTAATTTTTCTCCGATGCTGATGTTTGCAAATCATGGGAAAGGCATTAAAATGGACTCTTATTATGTGCACAGTTATATAGCGAAAGCGAAAAAAGAGAATTATTCCACGGTCATCACTAATCTGTTTAATGAATACAAAGTAGAATCTTTTTTTTATTACCCCCTCTGTAATAAAGTTATTTCCGAATTTTCGAAAGAAGATCCAGAAGTCGCCAGGTTATGGGTGGTGCCATATATAAAGTCAATACTAATAACTACAGATTCCATAAGAAAGCACTACGCAAGGGTCCTTGAACTTGCTGGGATGCCCTTGAGAGCACTTGAACTGTTGGCTGTTGTGACGAATAAGGATCATAATTATTACACTACACTGGGTAATTGCCACAAGGACACTGACCGATTTTTTAGTAGGGATTGCTATTTAAACGCTCTACACCTTGCTGAAGACAATATTGATGTTGCAAGAATCTGTAATAATCTGGCTCAGTTAATTTATAACACAAAATGGAGTGCAATGTATGTTGAGGGTGTTCAATATTGTCATAATGCGATTAAGCGGAGAGAAGGGTGGTCTTATCCGTTGCGAAATCTCCTTCTGATCGAAATCGAGTTAAGTGATCCTACCGAAACTGTGGATGTCTTGAAGAAATTGTGCGCTGAATACAAATTGCCTGTCAATTTTATTTGTCCTGATGTTTCAAGAATTTGGAATAGAGATAAAAAGAAATTGGTGCGTGACGCATTAAAATGCATTAGTTGAGATCCATATAACAGGTATTATAGTGTCACTTACTTCGGCGAAATAGCTTACTATTGTATGGTCGTTAGGTCATAATCGTTTTATCAGGTGTCTTATTCGGTAACTAGACAACAACAACTCACACACCCCCCGCCTCTACGCGGGTTTCAGCACCAGGTTCGATTCTCTCCGGGTCCTCCACACATTAATCCACCAAACTTTCAAAACCCTTTAGAACAAACATTCTAAAGGGTTTTTCAATGTGCATCTTGTTCGGTTTTATTTCACCGGCTTCCGCGATATCACTCAACCAAATCCCACCTCAATCCGCTATCTCCTTCTCCCTTTCCATTCCCTGTTTTCCTTCCTACCCAGTGCACCACTTTACCGTTATACCATCTTGTTCGTTGATAGCTCTGCGTAACAATTGTGCCTGAACGTGGAACTTCTTCTTCGTGAATATAGAACGGACCGGCACCGGCAAGAATACTGCTGCGCGGTTGAATGAGTGTATTGCTGCTGTCGACTGTACGCGGCATACCTGCACGCTGCATCTGAATGTTGCGATCGCTGCCTGTTGTGTGAACCGAAATAAACGGTATCCAGTTTTCGGGAACGCTGGTACCGAGTTGGTAAGTTGCTGCGGTGCCTGGTGGCGTGGGTGTAGCGGGCGCACCTGCGAAGTAATTCCTTAATGTGGTTGCAGCTTCGTATCCGCTTTGTGAATTTCCGGATGGAAGCGAAATCGTATTCTCGATACCCCACACCATGTTCGCCATTTCATCTCGGATGAAATTCACTTTCTCTATCGGATCGCTTTCCATCACCTTAATCGTTGATGGAATCAACAGCAGGCGGTTGTCGGCATTTGCCTGCTCACCTTTCACCGATAGATTATACATCTTCCACGTTTGCCAGTCGTCGTCCGGTCCTTCACCTGCAGCGCGGATAAATGTGCGCTCGCCAAACGTGTCGGTGATCATCATTCCTTTTATCGCACAGATCGTTCCCGGATTCATCTGGTAAGGAAGCAGGAACCAGTCGTTGCCGGAGATGAGGCCGAATTCTGCAATCAGCAAATGAAGCAGGTCCGTTGTGTTGGCGTTGATCGCGCCGAAATCTGTTTTGCGGTCTTCCATTTCCCAGTAGCGCGCTTCTGGCATACCTGCAAACACCGCGGGTGAAGGAATGAATGAAATCAGTTTTTCTGTTGCGGGGGCGTCTGTAATTGTTTCAGTGGCTTCATCTGTGAGTTTAGTTTGCGATGAATCGACATCAAAAGAATACCAGTCAAGGTGACCTGAATCGTATTGATCAGCTGCCAGTATGGTTTGTTTGCCTGCAGATGCAGGTGCCGCGCAGGAGAAAGTGTATTCAAGGTTTTCTGTCACCCACGACTGTTCACTGTTGTCCTGTGCGCCGTACAAACGTTTGTACCACGCTTGTAATGTTGTTCCGCATTGCATCAGCATATCCTGGTCTCCGGACGCAATGCCCGTTGCAGGATCGCGCACCCAACTTTCAAAAGCTCCGGAATTAATTTCTGTGACGAGGAAATATCCGTTATACCCGCGACGCTCCAGCTGAGTATACAACTGCATAGAGTCCTGATCGCACTGGAGTTGCGCAAGCAATTCCGGATCCGCAGGCAATGCAGATTTATAACGTGTGCGTATCGACGTCAACGGATCTGTACTGAAAGTCTGATCAGAAAGTATTCGGTTGAATTGCGCACTGATCTGCAGGCGGAGTTTTAGAGAATCGGCGACGTTTTGTTTTTCTACACGCGCTTCGAGCGGGAGAGAGTCGTCAAAGGAACGTGCGTTTCCGTTCACCGCTGCAAAACGGTTGATCGTATTTTCTTCGGTAAGAATACGCGCATCTACCGGCGATCCTCCATCCTCCCCCTGAAATTCTCCCATCTGCCATTGACGTGCGAGCATCCACAGTGCATCACGCACTTCCGCGCGCAGGCTGCGTGAAAAATCTTCGCTGCGCGGACGCGGTTCCAAACGGTTCCATCCTACAATGGTGGGTGCAGTTACTTTTTGTGTGCCGATATGATCAAAGAGTCTTCTGTTGGGCATCTCTTAAGTTGATAAAAAGTTAACCGGAATATTTACGGCGAAGTTGGTGGAAATCGTAACTGGTTGAGAAGAGAATGCTGTCATCACTGCGGGCAGAAACTGTGCATATACCGATTTGTCGACAAGGTCCGGTTCCACTGCACGCCGCTTTGCACTATCGAGCGTGTCGTTCAGAATGTCCATAAGATCGCCCCACGTCCAGTTTCCTTTTAGTTCCGGTGTAACAGCGAGCAACAATGTCTGCGGCGGCATTGCATTCGGCTGATCATAATGAAACGCAATTCCTGTTGTTTCTTTTCCGGATGGAATGAGCTCGGTCCATTCATCAATCATCAGTCCGCATTGCGTTGTTGTAGCGTCGTAAGTCGCAGGCAACAATGCACTGATGGAAAGAATATCCGTATCAATAATCATCTCTGGCGGATACTCCACCGCTACCCAATGATCGGCCGTTCTTACCGGAAGCTGTACGGGAGTTAGCGAAGAACTTACCCCGGTGAGATGTAATGCATACGTAAGAGAGCTCTCGAGCAACGCCGATTGGTTTCTCACTGTAGCAACTCCCTGCAGCCATTCTTCCGCGATGTAAGGATTTCCGTTGGCCGAAGAATAACGGACAAGATTGTCTGCATTTGCAACTGCGCTGTTAAATTCGCTTGCGTTGGTGATTGTAAACCGCGGCAACAGCGGAAAAGAAGTGCCCAGCAATTGTTTCGCCGCATCGGTGTACTTCGCATAGAGTTCATCCTGCTTGCGCGATGCTTCCTGCAGTAATTCACTTTCAGTGGGCACTGCAGATAACGTACCTTCTGAAGGGACGTGATCAAGCAGTATACGCGCCGCCGCCAATCTTTTCGCAGCGAGTTCTGCTACCTGCACAGTCTGACTGCTGAGTGCGGTGTATTCAGTTGCAGAAATTCCGACAGTCGAAACCGGAAATGCTTCCGTAATTCCAAATACCGATAGTTTCAGAAGTTTCTCACGCCATGTATCAAACTGCACAACGGTATACGTACCGGTAACAGAAGCAGCAAACGTAACGAGATCATTCATCGCGTTCATGAGGTCGCTGTACACAGTATCAAGGCGTCCCGTTGCTGATGAATTCACGAGATCATCGGCTAAATAACCTGATGCGTTTTCGTTGACTGCAGCCTGGGCTGTAGCCGGAAGATTAAGATCCGATGCATTCAGTGGCCGACAACCGGTAACAATTTTACGCAGCGATTTCAGCAGCGGAAGAACTTCAAAAAGTGTTTTGGTATCGTCGGTCCACGCTGAATCACGATCCAGGATGCGGAGAAGGACGGTTGCAGAATCAGGAAGATTTTTCGCCTTGCGGAAACGATAAGCAATGTGCTTTTCCAATTCTGAAGAACCTGAACCGATCTGTTCACCGGTGCGCAAAATCAATTCCAGCGGCTGAAGAAGCAGTGCGGAAAGATCAACCTCTCCGGGTTCGACGGTTTCTATGCCGCTTACTTCATCAGTGAAAGTGCCTTCTGCAAGACAACGGATCTTTGACGGATCACCGATCATTTCACCCAGCCATTTGTTTAATCCTTTCTCAGTGGATGCTTGTGGACCGAATGATGTTCCCCACTCAGTATACGAAGGATTTACATCCAAATGCAGGTGAACGCGATTGGTGATCATTTCTCCGCGGCGTGGTGTATTAACGATTTGCGGTTCGGGTGGAAATTTTCCTTCCGCCACTGATTTCATTACTGCACCTGCGCGCTCGAAATTACCCTGCACTACCTGGTACACACTTTCCGCAAGCGAAAGATCGCCCACCGCATCGAGTGCATCGGCTAACGCGTCCAGTTCTGCAATGATTGCTTTTCCTTCTGAAGAAGTTGCGCCTGGCAATCCACTCACGCCATACGGATAAGTTTTTGCTTTGTATGCCTGCACCAATGCACTTCCGTCAACAACATTCGATGCTCCGATCGTTTCTGCCGTTGAAGGCTCAACTACTTCGAGCTCGCTTCGGATCAGCGGAAACGCTTCACGGAGCACGTATATATATTGATCGAGAAGCAGAGGGGAATGATTTTCATGAAGCCCCCGCTCCAACTGGTAACCCAGCAATGCACCGAGCGACTGTCCGTTGCGTATACCATCCTGATAATAGAGCGCTTTCCGCACGCGTGAAGAAGAAAGATTAACCGACATTTCATCTGCGTTGTCTTCATCGGCATGTGCGAGATATGCACTGCGCAATACAGCACCGGTCAATGCGTGATTCAGCGAAACGCCGTGAATGTATCCGCCGTTGTTCCGGTTTTCATACACCACACCTTTGCCCGGTTCACGCAGGTTAGCCGGAATGTCTGAAGAATCAGCAATCTTTTTTGCAGTATCAGGACGGATATCTTCTGCCCATCCAAATGCACCGATATAAATTCCTTCCGACGTATCCTGTGATCCCGCAGTTTGTGAACGCAATGCTTCGATGCGTTTGGTATAAAATGCCGTTTGCCATGCATCCAAACGGTAGCTGCAGGTATCGAGATGCTCCGTAAGCAGGCGCTCTAATCGCGCCGTTGGAAGTTTACTTAGATCAATCAGCGCGTCTGTCAGTTCATTTGTTTCCGCGCTGGTAGCTATCGACATTTTTTTTGTAATGAAATCGCCGGCTGTAATACTTTGTGTAATGCCCAGTTCAGGAAGTGTTTTGCCGACGTCCGCATTCAGGTAATCCATTTTTGTCGGTGCCGGCTTCGAACTTATGTTCACGGTTGATTCTTCCTTTACAGGCTTTGTGATTACCTGGCTGGTGAGAAATAACCGGTGAACATCATTCCACGTTTGCTGGAGGTACGCATTGCGCAACAGAAGATAGAGCATGGCCGTAGGAGGATTGATTTCATTTCCTTCGGCATCGGTGAATTTTTCCCGTGTGATAGTCTGCGTACTGCTGTTCAGCAACCAGTCGATGTAGTTGTTGGTTCCATCGTATGCAGCAATCCGGCTTTCTTCAGAAAGAGGTTGTTCATCGATCAACGCTCCACTCAGCTTGTATTGCGAATTAAAGAAAGTTACATCTGCAATTTTCGGTAGTTCAGTACCGGTCGATCCAAGATTACGGAGAATGGTGTTACGGAAATCTTTGAAGAGTGAATCCCATTCTGCAGCTGCATTTGGATCCTGCATAGACAGGTAATTCCAGGTGAGCGAATCATCCGTACCAATACGCTGGTAAAATTCTACAGAGCCTGGTGTAAGACCAATGATGCTCATCAGCAGTTCAAACGGATCTCCACTCTTTCCGGCGTAATCAACACGCTCTGCCATCAGGTCCCAGCTCTCCTGCAATTTAAGCAGGGCCGTATGCAGTTGCTCGTAGTATGCCGACTGTTTACCGGTTTCCATGGAAGACCATTTCCATTTTCCGAAATGACTCACCGGCAAAATACCATACGGTTGATTTGCGACACGGATTGCCGGAAGCGGCCCCCGACCGGTTACGTGTGTTTTGAAAAAATTGCGCGTCAATCCGATTGTTGATTCATTGAACAACGGATGCATCATTTCACTCATAAAATACCCAAGCGTAGCCGGCCATAATGCAGTATTCATCAAACGGGCTTCATGGTAGTCCTTCAGATTACTGTTGGTAATATGATAGAAGTGGTCGTACCGCAGCCCAAGCAAATCCGCGAAACGCTGTCCATCCGTTTGTTCGGATGCAACAGTCGTTTCCGAAAACAGATTGGATGTTTCTGCGTCATAGGATGTTTCATTTTCAAAACCTGAAGTATTGTAACCACTCGATGCATCTTCGGTATTGTTGGTAGGAGTTCCCTGCTGCAGGAAAGAAAATCCACTGGTGGAATAATGGTGGTTGTCGATGAGCTCTTCTACGAGTGCCGCGGATGCAGCCGGTCCTGCTGATACGCGCAACCCGAGAACAACCAACCGATCGATACCTGTTGAAGCAGTAGTCGCATCGAGTTTGATACGCATAGCCATTCCGTTTGCTTCTGCAGCGTGAAAGTCAAACATCCAGGAAAGTTTCTGGCTTTTGGTAATCTCCCCGGTTTGTTTATCGCGCGATAACTGCAACGATTCTTCTTCGGGATCGGGAGCAAGCTGAAGGTCGGCCGGAATGCGTGTGCCTTCCTGCTCGAATACAATTTTGCCGCCGGAATATCCTGTTGCCACAAACTTGTCGGGCATTATTTTTACGTGCGGCGCAATCGTCCACGAAGCAGATTTAAATTCCGTCGGTTGTTTGAACAGCAGATCGTCGGCACTTGCCGGAGATGCATCAAGATTTTCAGGCCGGGTGCTTTTCACAATCCATGCCGCACGATTAGGTCCGGACAACGTAGAGAGCACATCCCAGGCGGTTTGCATTGCCGCATCGTCTGTAGCGATAAATGTATTGGTCCAGTAAATTTTTCCCTGTGCAAACTCCTCCTCGGTCAGTAGTTCTTCGTGCGTATGTACTGCAATATCATCAGGAAAAATACGAACCCACAGTTCCGGTCCCGAAGCAGTGTTTTTAAATTTCGTTTCAATTTTAACCGGGAAGAGCAACGTGGGATAACGATCACTCATCTGCCCAACGAGTGTTTGCTGTGGCAGATTGTTCAACTGATCAAGCAGCGCTCCTAATTTTTCGGTACTCACTTTCCATGCACCAAAGGCTGCATTCACGACCTCTGCCGCCTGCGATTGATTTTTGATTCCTGCTTTCTGCAGTAGTGTACGGGCATGCGATAGTTCTTTCTGCAGTCGCCTGCCCTCCGCTCTTTCTTCATTTAACTGCTGCAGCAGTTGCTGGTAGTTCTCCATAGTGATGATAATCTTTACAACGATGTAAGCATGTCGCGTGCATGTACTGCAATCAGAACAGGTTTCTGGTATAAGATAGAAGCGAGATCTGCACTGTTTGTTCCCCATTGAACAGTTCCGCCTACAGTTGCTTTGATGGCTTTAGTGATATCAATCACTGGTGATGAACTGTCGAGATGCGACCATGCGAGCTGATCCCATTCAGTAGCAATTGCAGGTGTATCGGTTCCTGCTTTATCGAGACCGAAGCGCGGCTCACCCGGAATTTCTCTCAGCACAAAAAACCATCCGAGATCAGTTACCGGCACACTGTCTTTTTCTTCCTGCGTTTCTTCTTTCACCAGACCCCGCGCCTGTTCCGCCGTAAGATCAAACCCGATGAATGTTACATCCGGTTCAATCGATCCGCTGAAGGAAGGATACATGATATTGGCATCATCAATATCCCCACCCAGCGATTCATCAATCGATAATTGTGGCGCATCATCGTCCCATTTTGCCTTCTGAGCATAGATAACCGTGTTTGGATATTTTTTCAGTACATCACCACGCACCAACAAAACCAACTGGCCATCGGATTCACTTACTGCATGTTGAGGTTTGCGGTTGGCATGGTCGCCCAGCATGCTGCGCGAGGTCCATGTATGAATCGGTGAAATATCTTTCAGTTGCTCCACCAGTTCTTCCTCGGGAAGCTCCTGTGTATTGACTACGCGCGACACATCCCAGAACTGACGGAAGCTACTGCCCCGCTGATCGGTTGGATATTCATTCCACAACAGCTCACGACCAAATTCATGATTCACACCGGTCATGTATGCTTCAATGAAGGGTTGATTGGATTCCAGTAACGAAATTGTATTCGGCGGAACCAGGTTCAGGTTGGGCAATAAAAGTTCGGATGAAATATCACGCAGCGGTTCGTACATAGGCTGACGGATATCGGGATACGCCATCGCCGGTACAATCGGGTCTTCTTCCGGTTGAGGTTTGCCGCCTTTGATCCCCCGGAGAATCCGTATCGAGACGGCTTTCGAAGGCTGGATCGCTACGCGGAGCTTCGTCGCTGCATTCGTAATATCCAATGGTTTTTTCACCGGCGGAATAAATACCGGCTTCTCAAGAAGCAGTGTAAAATCGATCAGAGCATTTCGCAGACGCTCGCCTTCTGTTCCGGGATTTGGATTGAAGGATCCGTCGATCACATTGTCGGTTGGCCACGCAGCTCCTCCCGGCTGAGTAAGCACGAAATCTATTCGCGGTTCTGTTTCGCGAATATTGTCAGAAGTGAAATTTTCAGGAGCTACTAATTCACCCGCACCTGCTTTCTTCGCGGAGTGATTGAGCAGAATCAATGCAGTAACAAGTACAACACCAACAACAACTCCGATCCACGGTTGATGCATCAGCAGCCAGATGAGAACTGCGATTACAACCGCAAGAAGCAGCCACAACCAGAAGTAATCCGTTATCAGGCGTTTCCATGGCGGAATATTTTTCTTTAGTGCATCTGCAACTTCTACGGTGTCGGTAATTCCTGCTGGTGTTTCCTTCGGAGGAGCTGCGGTAACCAAACCATCATTGATGCGTCCGATCAGTTGTCCTTTACGCTGCTCAGCAGGAGTGATTCCCAGGTTCTGCATAAGATTTCCGGAAGGACGCAATGCCCGTCGGAACGTACGGCTGAAAACCGACGAGGGCAATGCACTTTCTTCCACCTGCTGATAAATAGTCGTTGGACTACCCATCACTTTGGGGTGCACAGGCACGGTAAGCTGAAGAAGTGTTTCCTCCGACATTTCCCGGATGTACTTATTGTAAAGCATCTGTCCCGCTTCGATCGCCAGCTGCCCGTAATAAATTTTCTGATTGGCTTCAATAATTTCACCCGCCTGCTGCCAAGCACTCTGCATGTACGACTGCTGATTCTTCTGCACAACCAATGCTCCCAGTCCTGCCGCACTGCGGTTCCGCGGATCTTTATTCAGCGCGTGAATCCAGTTTTCATCGGCAGGATCAATTTTTAATCGCGTGACGAGTGCGTGCCACTGTCCATAAAAAGGTGGAGTGATTAAAGGCGTTGCTGTACTCCCGCTCACTTTGAGTTCTTCGGGAAGATTTAAAATTTTCTGAACCTGCTCTTCAAACTTTGTCCGGTCGTTCGAATCGGTAAACGTGCGCGAAACTGTTGTCGGTGCTTTCAGTGCGCCTTCCAATCCTACAATTGCATCGGCACCAAGATTATCAAGACCGAACCCTGGTTCTTCCACGCTGAGATCGCGGATACCTACGTTAGCATCCATCACTCGCGGTTTGAGCAGACTCACGAGGTATTCAAAATCGCCACTGGCTCCCGTCCGGAAAAACCATTCGTAATACACAGGGAATTCTTTTCCGGCTACATCCGCAAGCGACCATGCACGTGTTTGTCCGTCAAGCGTTGCTGATACATCCAGGCCAAGACCGGCAAGACGTCCGCTCTCGAATGAAGGAATCACGAAAGCATAATATGCTGTATTTTCTTTGAGCGTTCGCTGACTGAATAATCGTGATGCTGCGTTGTCGGGATTCGTTGATAGCAGTGTGTTGAGTTTGCTGTTATCAGGAATGCTGACACTTCCTTCCACCTGCGAATTCACATGCACGTGCGCCCATGCCCACAGTTGACCAGGATCGGGAAGTACAGCTGATGCAGCTACTTTGAGTTTCAGGGATGCAAGCGGACGATTGGCAACAGTAACGCGAGTGAATTCACTTTCTTCCAGTACAAGCAGGTGCAGCCACGGTGTAAGCCGAGCTGTTGCACTAAGCACCGAAGGTGTGTAACGCCACGGAAAATCTTCGTCGTAAAATTCAATGAACGGCAGGTAGTTCGGTTCAAAATCAGTCACCCAGTTTTTGGGTTCTGTGCGAACGACCATATTCTTATTGATACCAAGAATATCGCCTGGTCCTACGACCTGCACTTTGATATCTACCGGCGAAGAGGTCTCATCATTCACAACGACACTCACATCTATTTCAGCGCGGGGTTTACCCGATGCTGGAGTGATGGTGTTGGAAATTCCTTTACGGAGCCAGGGCAGAAAGGTATAATGGCTATTGCTCATGCGTTGACTTCATAAGAAGGTACGACTTGTATTTTTTTAGAAAGTGAAGGAGAAGCACGTTTGATCTCTTCCATTTTCAATAAAGCTTCACGCTCAGAATCAAAATAATAATCAGGAGCATAAGGCTGTAGATTGCTTGTATTCGCAATAACGAACTGCTCGGTATTAATAGTTATGCCTTTCTTCGCACCAGCTCTCTGATTTTTCTTTTTTCCCGACAACGGAGAGTTTGCAAGAGCATTCCCGTTAAGGAAACTAGTAAACAACGCGAGTGGCAGTTTGAGGAAAATCAGCGGACGCGCTTTACGCAGGTACTTCACTTCATACTCCACTTCTTTATGCACCATGTAATCAGTTCGCGCATCGTTCACGCCGCTGATGCTTGCGCCAGATTTGTATTTCTCAAAATCCTTGTGCGAAAGTTTTTCCGCATCGGTCATGGTAAAATACTGCGCGGGTGCAAATTCTTCCTTCACAGTGGAAAGCGCGGCCGGGCTACCGCCCATGTTTACCTCTGAGATACTAAACTCCGAATCGCCGCTCAATGGCTGACTTCCGAACTTCTGGATCGTCATGTCGAGCGGCACCACTTTCTGCGATACGGAAAGCGTGCCGAAAGGGTGGGCAATTATTTCTCCTTCTGCCGGTTGTATTTCTGCGAGCGTTACCATCAGGTTGCTGTTGGAAGGAAAAGCGACGGTCCAGTTGTTTTTTTCTTTGAGTGCAGAAATGAGTTTCGGCAATACATCCACCGGTTCGAGCGCGGTGTTGCTTTCGTCGCCGAATGTCTTATTGATACTGACTTTGATTTTGACAAAGAGTATCTTGAAGCTCGCAGATCCTTTCGCGTGCCAGGGAGATGGACCGTCGAGCGAAAGTGAAAGCCGTAAACTGAGAATATCTTCGCCGGAGAAACTAACACTTAGCGAAGCCTTGATCTCCGCAATAAAATAGAACGGTGAGAACTGGAAGAGCACGTCGAACCCGATGTACCCTTCAATCTTGAATCCTGCTTTGGAAATGTAAAGTTGTCCGTTCGCTCCGAACTGCGCAGTGTTGGATGTGACTGCAAAATAAGTTTCGACTCGCAGACGTGGATTGTTTCCGGGGAACAAACTGAAACCAAGACGTTGCATTTCTCCGAGAGCAAGGCCAGCTGGAGGCGTATACGAAGGATGAAATCCTCCTGCAGAAAGTACGAATACAGGATTCTCTCCCCACGAAAGACGAAGTGCCATATCGCCGGTAAGCGCAAACGTCAGCAATTTTGAATCGAACAACGAGGCATCAAATGAAATCGCGCCCTTCTCAAAATCGATCAGACCAAGAAAATTCACCTGGAGGCTGAGCAGTTTGAAATTTTCGTCGGGCAATAATGTTTTGAGCACACCCAGAATAGCAATTCTTACCGGGTCAGGAATCTCAATGATCAATCCCATTTCAATCGTGACCAGCGTAGGCGTACCCCAACCGATTTTAGCCATTGGTCCGAAAAGGTGTTGTCCTTCCTGTATCGGAAACACACGTTGCAGATCACTGATTATTCGTGCGGCGTTTGCTACAATATTCTCCGGGAATAAAATGCTTTTCAGTGAACCGTCTTTGACACCCGACTGCAGCACCGTGGTTATACACGTGCGGTTAATTCCGATGAGTCCGCCAACACCATTCAGCGTAAATCCGTATCCAAGCTGAATAGGTGTGAAATCGGCAGTGATGATGAGCAGCAGTGAAAAACCGCTGCTGCCATCCGGCATTTTTGTATTCAGAATACCAATTGCGCGTAATGCGATCAGGTCTTTGAATTCGAGTTCAAGTCCACCGCTGTATTCACCTTTTTCGTTGTCGAAGAATAGGAATCCACCGCCGGTGAAACCTTGCGCATTAATGGAAAGGCCGATTCCTGTGGGCGGGAGAAAGCCAAGATCAACACCGAACGGTCCGGAATTTCCTCCATCGAATGTTGCGACCACCTGCAAACCGATTCCCTGTACAACAAACTGCAAGGGCCCCAGTACACCACTAATGGATACTCCGCTTTCAATCGTAACTGCAGGACGCGGAGAGGTTTCTCCTTTGAGCCGCAACTGAACGGCATCAATGGAGATCGGTCCGATAGCCAGGTGTGGATGCAATTCAATTTCAAATCCACCGCTTCCCGTAAAGCTGATACCGGAAATACTGGACCAACGTATTCCTAAGGGAATATTGATTCGTTGCTCCGAAGTACCAAGTATGTTCTGTATAAATCCATCACCTTGACCGGGAGTAATAATAACTGCGAGCTCTTTCAGCATCGCTTCCACTATTACTTCGAGTCCGCTACTCTGGTAGTCGACTTCAAGTGCGAGACTGGCACCTTTCAGTTCGATACGGGTTTCATTGGTATTTCCGAGAAGAATTACTGCGTCTGTGGGATGATAATCAAGGGTGATTCCGAATCCTGCTTCCGGCAAAGCGGTTTCGTCGGAGAACGGATAGCGGATAGAAATTTCTTCGGGACGAATGAGGATGCCGAAGAGAGAGGAGATGTTGGAGTTGGCTCGGATTGCCAGTGACAGTGTATCAGAAATTGCAATTGTGGTTGAAACTTCGGAAGGTACAAGCGGTTGTACAATAATGCCTGGCAGTGCAGTATCTGTTGCAGGAAGATCCAGAATGGAAATTCCTATTGGTTGTACTTTTTCGCCAATCAGCAGGTAAAGGTATGGCAGCCTAATTTCAAAACGAATTTGTGGATTATCATGATCTCCTGATTCCAATACACCGCAATAGCCTTCCGAAAATGCTTCATTCGGTTTTGCAAGAACCGGTCGAAAATTTAATGCAGCAAACAAACTCATCAGGTGGTCTGCAATAAGACCGTAATCGGGATCATCTGTACCCCAACCGTAAATGCGCTCAGGTAAAGAACCCGGATCAAGTAGTATAGCAGGGATCTGATCCCATTTCACCTGAGTATGTATAAAAGACGGACGACCCGATACAGACTTCACCTGCACCTGTTCAATTACACCTACCATTCTCGCAATCGTAAACACAGTTGGCTGACTTGCTTTCAGGTATTGAACAAGTAGATATTCAAACAGGCGTTCAGCCAACTCGCTGAGAAATGTGGCAGGATCGGCAACTCCCGAAGGGACATCCGTGATAGCACGGCTTGCATCGTAAACAGCTTTGATCTTCACGAATACCTGCTGCACTTCACTCACTCCCGGCGTAGCAGATAAGGCTTCAACCGCATCAACGGCCGCTGTCACTTTATCTGCCAGGTCGCTGTAGGTCGCAGGTAAGCT
This sequence comes from Flavobacteriales bacterium, assembly GCA_040377305.1. GTDB lineage: Bacteria > Bacteroidota > Bacteroidia > Palsa-965 > Palsa-965. Next base: position 51,161 of record JBEIPA010000024.1, read on the forward strand.
GTCAGTATTCCAACCGAGATTATATATGAACCGTTTAAAACTTTCCTCATCAGAAAAAGCAGTGCGCAGCGGTTGCAGTGCAGCTACTAATTCTTTAGCTAGTGATTCCAGTGTTGCCATGCTTAAGGATAAATGATAATGTTTTCATCATGCCACGAGTCCAACAGCCAATGCTGTGCTGGATTAATCATATTAATGAGTACGTACATACAGACCGGGCAGAATGAAGCGAAAAAATCTTCCGTTTTTTCAAAATCCCTGATGATCATATCTTCTATCTCAAGATCGGTCCTGAATTTCAGAGGCCTGTACTGTGTTCTCATGATGCAACTCAACGAAGCGTGATATACATGTCCATGATGCAACGAACCGCCGGAAAAGAGCGCCGTTTTTTTAGGACTATTAAAATGAGCTTCAAGCGCGGTGCGAAAGGCTGCGGTTGTATTAGGAATGCCACGCGTCATCGACTTATCTATGATTTCATGGTGAGCGGCATTGGCATTCAGTGGAAACGGATTGGCTCGTAACAACGCACGTGTATCTTCTGAAACAAGTTCCTGTGGTACCCCGGCTAATAAGGTGGGTGCATACAAAATCATCTCCTCGTTGGCCGCAATAGTTGTGAGGCTAGCTGGCAGAATAGTACCGGTGATAGTTATCTGAATCGGATCGGTAGCAATTGCAGGAAACACCGGATCTGTTTTGATGTTCATCTGACCTGACACCCGGTATGTGATCGTATCAGAAGTATCTACGGGGTGTGGAGAACCCGTGCGCGTTAATGTTGCAATCGGCTCACTCCGTTTCCGTTTCCGGAGAAACACGACATCGTCTTTTGCAAACGGAACCGGTCCACCCATTATGGGCAACACTTGTGGCGGAATCAATATTTCAACTTTGTATTCTGAACCTACTTTAACTATTGATTTCACGAAACCACATTTCTTTATGCGGTGCCAACGCCATTTAATTTTATCAGGATCGATCATTGAAGCACCTGCGACAACTGGATCCGGAATCAACAGATCGTGTCTGGCTTGTACATTTCCATAACTGTCAAGATTGGAACGCTTACTGTCCGGATAGATCGCGTATTTCCATCCGATCAATTTTGCATCATCTATTTCCAACCCGTCAAAACTGCTATCCGGAGGATGTTCGCCATATTCATCACCCAGGCAAAAGGAGTGGGATAACTCGTGAGTAATTGTTGCTTTTACTTCGGCATCGAATCTATTCAGATCCGCGTTGCTTTGAACGAGCGTGACTTTGGGCCCAGCTTCCGTCACCTCAAACGTTTTTACACTCTCCCGTACCAATGCGAAAAATCCAGTCCCGATATTCTGCACGCGCGCATTCACTCCGCCACTCAGGAAACATATCTTGTTCGAATCCGGTGCTCCAGTCTTAAAGAGTTTACCGACCTTATTTCCTGCAGCGTCCTCCAGGTGATCCAGAAATGTATCGAACTGGGCACGGCTCAGCCTCTTCTTCGAAAAGTGCATCATGCCATAGTCGCTGTCACGTTCAAATGATGTATAATCGTTTGACAGCAATCCCATTGCCGTATCTTTTTCTTCAGGCAGAACTCTTTTCCCGGCAACTTTCCATTTTTCCAGAAAACTACCCGTGCTTGCAATGAGATCTATCACGATTGGATCTACGGACGTGAGCGTTTTCCAATCTGCGATAATCGTCGCATCTGATTTGGTAGAGTCTTCCTCTACAGGCATACCCAATCTGTAAAATAGATCCTGATACGTTGTTACCTCTGCTACAGCATTCAACTTCACACGGGAGACTATAGGAACAGGAATATATTTATCGCCACGTAAGCCACGTTGCATCATAGCTTCACATCGATTGGTACCTCCATTTTCCCTCGAAGGGATAAACACCTTCCACAGATTGATTCTGTCACTCAACCATGCATAGGGCAAGCTTGTGAGACCATAAAGAGTGTGTGCATAGTCGTCGAGTGTTGCATCAAAAACATCTTTCTCTCCATCCACGAATCCATCGCATGCAAACAAAACATTCACGCGGTCTTGTGTTGCAGAATATCCCGGAGGACTACCCACAGCTATCAATTCTGCCTTGATCGACGAATCAGTTCCCGCCAACGTCTTCTTTACGCTGATCTCTCCCTTCGCATCTACGTTAATACCCAGTGTCGAATTCTTAATGGTAGCAGTTACCGCAAATTTTTTGTCTACCCCCGAAGATGTAGCCGTAATCTCCCCACTGGAATTGATCGAAATGTCCGAAGAAGGAACATCCTCCGCCCATGTGATTGACAGCGGAAGTGTGGTGCCATAATTTACTTTCGAGCCAAAATCTCCCCGGTAAATATTGCCTATCTCTGCAACTACATTGTCATCAAATCTCGCTCTTACAGAAAATTGCGAACCGTTCAGTCCCGGATAAACAGTTAATGTTGATGGAGACAGCCACGCTTCAGCAATGGATTGATGCACGTGAATTCTTATTCCAGTAGGTCCTGAAGTGTCGGCGCCCACCGTTGCCGTAACATCAACTACAAAGTTTCTCTTTTCGACTGCAGGCGCCGCCCCATCGAGTTTTAAAAGACCGGTTGAAATATTCAGTTCAATATTGTGTCCGGTGAGTTTACCACCCGCTGTTACACCACTGAATTGAGCATTGAAGAGGTACGTCGCCGTAGAATGTTCGGTCTTGTAATTAGCATCAATGAGATCCTTAAGGTTTATTGATTGTCCCCGCAATAGATGAATATCATACGGCGGGTCAAATGTAGGAGCAGCGAGAGCCATACATGGGTTGTTTTAGTTCAATTCATCCGGAATGCAGATGCGCGCAATAAAAACAATAGTTCAATTGAAACGGGTTTGCAATTATACATGAGGCAAGTTAATTAATTCACTTAACCTTGACGTATTCCAGTCGTTTACAAACGACTAGTTATCAACAATCCGTTTAATAATCAATTGGTGCATCCGGTCACTTGCCAAATTGTAAAACATGAAACCTGTATACAAACAAGAATAGTTCTGGGATGACACGACAAGGCCGAAAGTGCTGCTGTTATTATTTCAAAATACCTGAAAACAATAATTTTTGCTCCTGAAAATTGTGCAGTCCAAAATATTCTTCAATGCTCGCGTACACTTCGATAGTATTCAAATGTCCGCTTCGGTTACTATCCTCTACATATACCCCTCCAAAAGTTTCGGCCATTCTCTCCTCCTCCACGAAGAAACGCCGCAAATCTCGGGTGCTCTATCCGTTTACAAACGTTTACAAACGGCTATCTCCTTTTTTTAGACTAAGTTTCCCGCTCAATCCGCTGTAATGGAAACTTCTCACATCGTTGCTGTTGTTGCTTCTGGAGTCCTGGCAACTTTCGCTTTTATATTTCATGAAACGATCAAGGAAATGATCAAAAAATCAATTTCTGATCAGAGTCCGCAACGTGTACGACGCTTTTTCGTTGTTCTCATCTTCATTGGAATCGCAATAGTATATGGATCCGGTTATGGCATAACTTCATTGATCGCCGATAATGATGTTCCCTCGATACCAGAATCTTCTAACCAAATCGACGAATACCAAAATGATACAATACAGGCCATTGTTGAGGGCACTAAAATTATTATTGAAGAAGGTGAAGAATTTTTCGACAAGAAACGCTTACAGGATAGCACTGAACTCGTAAATCGCGAAAAGAGATGGGTATACAAAATTGGAGATCCTTTTGACAATGAATCTGACGCGTGGGATGCAGCGATGGCGTTATCGTACCTCGGCGACATATCCATTTTCAAAGAGCAGCGTAAAAGCTATATGATCGTTTGCGATCCGATTTTTGATAAGGATGAATTAGAAGCTTCGCTCACTTCATACAAGTTTCAACTTGATTCACTAGGTCTGACCTATCGGATAACTGTAGTTGATCTCATGTCGTATTGTTCGAAAAAAGAAAGCATTGTCGAAACAGAAGCCATCGACATGCGCAAACGTGACGAAACATTTCCTTGCCTAACCTGTGAAAAATAAATTATCCATGACCACTGCTCCACCTCCAGCTGATGCCAAACTCCACACATTAGTCCTACAACAACAGCAACACATTAATCGGCTGCACGAAGAACTTCATTCGAACGCATTTGCTTTTGGTTTGAAAGTATTTCTATCAGTAATGCTGCAGATTGTCTGCTACCTGTTGTTTGCATTTGCAATCTACTTTGCAATCATCATACCGTCCGACTTTCCTTCCTTAATGGATATGATGAGAGAGGAAAGAAGCGCTGCAATTGATCTAACCCTAAATATTCCAGCGTTGAATGAATTCCTGCTAGGCATTAAAATAACTCTCGCAACAATTTCCTTACCGGTTTTGATCTGCGCAATGCTGCTCGGACGTAACCGAAGAAAAAGCATGCGCATTCGACGCGCATTCCAGGAATTAGAGATGATGAAAAAGAATTTTGAGGCTGGGATCAAGGATGTGAGGTTTTGAGGTCCGCAAATGTCCAGGTTGAAGTCTATGTAGTTTTATTCATATTGTCAAAACTCATTCCCTCTCCACCCCAACCCTTTACCCACCCCCGTATTTCTACCCTCCCCCACCCCCGTATTTCTACGGTACCCAACCCCCGTATTTATACGGTACCACTTCCCCGTATTAATACGGGAAATGCGTTTGCGTGTTGAGCGGATAGGATGATCGCACTATGTTTGCTTTGCTAATCATCCTACGAACTCATGACAACTCTACAAAAGTGCGCTATCGCGTTGCTTATGCTCGCGTTTTTTGCTGCTCCGATTTCAGCACGTGAATATGACAAAATAAATATCGATCGGTACAAGAGCGATTCCCTGAAGCCGGAAGATCTGATGTTCACGAAAGAATTTGCGACTGATCAGGATCGCGTGAACTTCAAAAAGCTTCGCACGTTTTATGATGCGCGATTACTCGAAGTACAGGCGATTGAAACTGCACTCGATGAGGAATATTATAATCTCGAGCCTGAAATTGATTTAATGCAGCAAGTGGTGGATGTGCTGGAAGAGAAATCGAAAGGACAGGATAAAGATCTGGTGGTTGTTGATCTGGGAAGTCAAGTCACTTTCAATTGGTACGTGAACCTGTGGGTGGGCAAACTCGATGAAGAACTTTTTGATTCAACTAAAGTCACTGTTTCAACGGTCAAGCGGAATTTGGTGCGAATGACCAAGTTGCTCGAGGAAACGAAGGAGACCGATGCAGAAAGAAATTGTCTGATCTATAATGAGTCTGTACTCAGAAGCGAAATTGCAAATTGCATTGCACTCATCGACGAAGCATTAACGCCGGAATATCTTGAACAGGAGTATCGCAAAAACATTACCATGTATTTTGCGTTGATGATTGGCGTACTGTTAGCTGGATTCTTTCTGATCATTTACAAAAGATCGGACGCAACAATTGCCAACATGCTTCTTGGATCAAGCGGTTTGCAATTCCTCACCTTATTCGTCCTGATTATTTCACTGATTCTATTTGGAATATTGAAAATCATTGGCGGATCAGAGCTCGCCGCAATTCTATCGGGAATATCGGGTTACGTACTGGGTAAGGGCATCAAAGAACAGGTTGCCGGGGCGCCGTCTGTGGTGAAAGAAATCAAAGAACAGAACAAGGCGGCTGTTGCACAGGAAGAAGTAAAAAAGGAAGAGGAGAAAAAAGACGAATCGAATTAAGCACGCAACGGACCTTTAGGTTCTTGCTCTTCATTGCAGTTCTTAATTCTGCAATACACCCGCACGAACTCCTTCCTGAACGATGGGAGTTTGTTCGGGTGGAATGCAAATCTTCGACAGCTAGTGATGTCAATTGGCCCCTCTAACTGTCGTAGCTTTGAATTCATGACCCGCCTACTACTCGTTTTCCTAACAGCAACGCTTCTCTCCTCCTGCTCCAACTCCGAAAACCTCCTTCTCGGTAAATGGAAATTCGATCGCGTAGAGAAGGAAGACGATTCGCTCAATGACAACACGTCAAGGGAAATCGCATGGTCATATCCCGGTTTTTTGGATCAGGAATATCAGTACATGCGCATGGAATTTTTCAGCAATGGCGAATGCTTCATCTATTACAATATGTTCAGCAATCAGAGCAATAGACCGTATGATATTTCTGACGACGGAAAGATCATTAACACAACTGACGAGTTCGGTCAGCCCACTCAGATCGAAATTGCTCGACTGGATGAAATAGAATTAGCGATCAGGCAAGATGGAGTGATCCTCGTGTTGGTACGTGAATAATTGTCGCAACTAGTGTAGCTTTGAATTCATGAAACACGCACTTCCGATTTTCTTCTTCCTGTTCATTTTCGCTTCCTGCTCGAATCCCGAAAAACTCATCCTGGGCAAATGGAAATTCCATCATATCGACACGGAAACGAAAGCTTCAGATTCAGATGCACTGAATAAACTGGCAGTGGCTATGAATAGCATGTTGGCAGAGTCGTACCAGGAAATGTACATGGAGTTTTATAACACGGGAGAGTGCGTGATCTATCAGGATTGGATGAGCGATGGAACAAAACGACCGTACTATCTCACACCAGACGGTAAGTACATTGTTACGGAAACCGAAGATGTCGGTGAAGAAAAAATAGAAATTGTGCAGATCGATAATAAAGAACTGTCGATCAAACGGGATGGACTAACGCTCGTGCTCGTCAGAGAATAATTTGTTCGGCATACCTACTTTAAGGTACTCACTCTCGTTTCGAAAAAATAAAATACCACTTTGTAGGTATGCAATTTCACCGCTTTACCTACAATCAGGTATTGCTACAGAATCTGTATGTGCGGAGTTTTGTAAAATAAATTAATCTAAAACTTATGCGTGCATTATTACTAATGACACTGCTGATGATATCAGCAGCATGGAAATCATACGCTCAAAACGGAACAGTACAAGGCAGCATCGTCAGCTCCGATGGTAAGCCTGCAGGATTTGTGAATGTAGGATTGAACGGAACTAATAAAGGAGCTGCTGCCGACAGTCTCGGAAATTATACAATTGTAAATGTTGCTCCGGGAACATATACACTTGTGACCCGATACATTGGATTAAAATCTCAGGAAGTACAGATTGAAGTTACAGCGGGACAAACGACAACTGTACCACAGATCGTACTTGCAGAAGATGAACGTACACTACAAGAAGTTGTAATCATTTCGAATCGTAATCGATACAATATCAACGACCCTTCTCCAACGTTACGCGTGACAACACCAATATTACAATTGCCACAGAATATTCAGGTGGTAACGAATGATGTATTGCGCGATCAGCAGGCAATCAGCATGAGCGATGGTGTAATGCGCAATGTAAGCGGACTCAATCGCTTCGAACACTGGGGTGATATGTATACGAACATTCAGGCGCGCGGATCACAGGTTGCAGCGTTCAGAAACGGATTCAATATTGTAAACTCATCCTGGGGACCTCTCACGGAGGACATGTGTTTTGTGGATCACATTGAATTTGTGAAAGGTCCTGCAGGTTTCATGTTATCGAGCGGCGATCCTGCTGGTATTTACAACACGGTAACAAAAAAGCCTACCGGTTACACGAGTGGAGAAGCAAGTGCAACTATCGGAAGCTTCGGTTTGTTTCGCAGCACACTCGATCTCAACGGTCGATTAAGTAAAGATGGACGCTGGTTGTATCGTTTCAACATGGCTGCACAAACGAAAAAATCGCACCGCGCGAATGAATATAATGACCGATATACAATTGCTCCCGTGATCTCCTATAAGCTCGATGACCGAACGGTTCTCACCCTGGAATACAATTACCAGCGCGCGAACATGAGCAACGTTGGATCTTACTACATGTTCTCTCCAAGCGGATACGATACATACGATGTGAGTGCAACAGCATTACCAGCTGGCCTGGAAGGAACCGTGATTAACGATCACTCTGCATTCATGAACCTGCAACACAAATTCAACAACGACTGGAAAATCACAGCACAACTTGCCCGCTTCTTCTACAGTCAGGTTGGAACTTCGATGTGGGCAGGTGTTGTTGATTCTGCAAGCGGAAAATGGATACGTAACGTTGGAGTATGGGATGCAGAAAGTCGCATGAACATGGGACAGATTTTCGTAAACGGAAAATTCATGACCGGGCCGCTTACACACAATCTTCTCGCAGGAATGGATGCTGCAAACAAAAGCTATCTCGCCGATTGGGGACAAAGTTTTGATCTTGATTCAGTAGGTGCTGAATTTGATCCGAACAATCCGAATCTCGGAACACCGGTAAATGGTTACCCGGAATTCGATCGCACTACTCCACTCTTACAACGTGCACAAGCTGCTGGCGGGCTAATGAATCTTCGTTACACCAGTGCGTATGCGCAGGATGAAATTTCCTTGCTCAACAATCGTGTTCGCGTAACACTTGCAGGACGCTACACCTTCCTCGTACAGGCAAACTGGGGAGGGAAACCAGATACCGCTTCTCATTTCACACCGCGTGTTGGCGTAAGTGTATCGGTAATGAAAGACATGGCTGTGTATGCTTTGTATGATCAGTCATTCATTCCCCAGAGCGGCCGTCGTGCTGATGGCGGAAAAGTGGTACCGATCACAGGAACAGTTATGGAACTCGGAGTTAAGAATGCCTGGTTCGAAGGAAAATGGAATACAACTGTTTCAGTTTACCAGATCGTGAATCGCAATGAGCTAACATCTGATCCGAACAGTCCACCTGCATCTGGTTTGAGCATTGAAATTGGCGAGAAGACAAATCAAGGTGTGGAGTTTGATCTTCGTGGAAATGTTGTACGCGGTTTGGATGTAATCTTCAACTATGCATTCACAAACAGCAAAGTAACAAAAGTGAGTGAAGGAGTAACAGTAATCGAAGTAGGTGATATCATACCGGGAAATGCACGTCATACGATGAACGCGTGGTTAACCTACAAGCTTCCTATCAATGCTACGAACGGACTTGGTGTTTCACTCGGAGTAACTTACCTGAAAGACCGGACTTCAGTAGGTGATGCATACTGGGGCGATGCAACAAAGAAGCGCATGGAAGATTACTTCAAAACAGATGCCGGTATTTTCTGGGAGCGCCAGAACATGCGCATCACAGCGAACGTATTTAATGTGATGGATGCCTATCTCTCAAGCGGAGTTTACTACGTGTGGAGCAATGCTTACTACTATCAGACTGAAGCGCCTAGAAATCTTCGCGTGTCAGTAAACTACAGATTCTAATTTGCCCTCCTTGCCGTTCCGAAACAGTGTAATTCATTGGTGTGATTTACTCCTAAGGAACGGCAAGGTTACTTTATATGTTCAAAAATATAATTCATAAGATTCATTTGTTCCTGGGATTCTCCAGTGGCATTATTGTTTTCATACTTGCCGTAACCGGATGTATTTACGCTTTCGAGCGGGAGATACAGGATGCAGTACAAGACTACCGATATGTAACTCCTGAAAATAAGGAGTTTCTTCCACCGAGTGTCCTGAAGCAAAATGCACAGATGGAATTGCCCGACAAAGCAATTCACAGTGTCATTTATGCCGACAAGTCGCGCGCAGCAGTTATCGTCTTTTATCACTGGGATGAAGTAACAGAAACCGACTACTACTACCTGGCGTACATGAATCCATATTCCGGAGAAGTAATCAAGGTAAAAGACATGGACTCCGACTTCTTCCGATTCATCCTCGATGGACACTTCTATCTGTGGTTACCGCCGGACATTGGTCAGCCAATTACTGCAATCTCAACACTTGTTTTTGCGGTGATGCTTATTACCGGAATAATTCTCTGGTTTCCTAGAAACAGAGCAGCACGAAAACAACGCTTCACCATTCAGTGGAAAGCAAAATGGAGAAGAAAGAACTTTGATCTGCACAGCGTGTTTGGATTCTATTCCATGTTGTTGGCACTTGTATTCGTAATTACCGGGCTTGTGTTTGGCTTCGAGTGGTTTGCGAAATCATATTACTACACCTTGTCAGGCGGAGAAGAACTCGTAATGTATTACGAACCCCAAAGCGATACCACTGCAAACCAAGTCGTAAAAGACATTCCGTTGGTAGATTTTATCTGGCGGAAAACAGCTCGTGAAAATCCGGATGCCGCCACAATCGAGGTTCATTTTCCGGAAACGAACTCCTCGCCCATTCACGTTGCTACGAACAGTGATAGTAAAACATACTGGCAAGCAGATAATAAGTACTACGATCAGTACACGCTGAAGGAAATCGAAGTCACACATCAGTATGGTCGTTATGACGAAACCATGTCAACGGCAGATCAACTGATGCGGATGAATTATGATATCCATACAGGCGCTGCATTCGGAATCACCGGAAAAATAATTGCGTTCCTGATTTCACTGATCATTGCAACATTGCCTTTTACTGGATTCCTCTTATGGTATGGAAGGAAGTATAAGAAGCACAAGACGCTAGTGACAGAACTCTGATTGCGAGGCTGTCGCAACGCAAAAAGCTTTAATAATGCGAAACTGAGATCAGGTCTACCGAAATCTAAATCTCGAACGGTTGATTGATGATCTCTTTCCCGTTACACGTATACACAACGTAATAAACTCCCTTTGCCCAGCCTTCAACGTGCAACACGTAATCGAAAGTTGTTTCTCCATCGGGAGCGTGAGACTGGTTCGGATTTGTGAAGAGTACTTTTCCGTTTGCGTCTTTCACAACACCTTGTAACGTAATTGGAACATCGGAGTTGATTACAATTTCTCCGGTGACTTCTGTTGGCACGATTACAAATTCACGCTCCGGCGTAATTACAATATTTGATTCCGTGTCGTACCAGGGCATTGGTCGCGCAGTGAGTGCACACACGCGGGTTCGTAACAAACGCTCCCGTGTTGTGTCTTCATCGCTTTCGATATAACCGATGGGACTCTCGTTGGTGATACACCACACCGCATTCTGAATCATGTCTGCGTTCCTGATCCCAATCGAATCCATGTAGTTGATTACATTCATCAGTTTGGCGTTCTCGGAAAACCCAAGTGCAAACGTTGAAGTTTCCTTCGAACCGTGGTCATCCAGTTCTGTGCAGAATGCTTTTCGCGCTATGAGTTTTTCCTGTCCGGCGTTCAGGACAAATATTTCGTCTTCACTGGTGATCAGCGTTTGTTCATCCGTTATATCCGGAACAAACAAAGTTCCTTTCGGCATGATGATCTTCACCTTTGCACCGGAAATGTTTTTCACATTCACTTGAATTGCATCCCAACCAGTCTTACCAAAAGGAAGAATTTCAACTTTGACTTTTCCTTGTGCAATCGCTTGCGCCAGCGTAATGTTGGAATCAGCAAAACTGAAAGATGCGACAGCAATTCCGAAGAATGCCAGGAGAAAGAAGTTCAGTAGAGTTTTCATTAGAGTAAGATAAAGTAATTCTCCTCAACGATTTCCATGCCAACGATAAATAATATCGAAGTATACCACGAACTACGTAGATTCTTCCCTTCCACTTTTTTAGAAAAAGTGGAGCAAAAATCGGTCGCTTAATATTTTCATTCAATTTTTCTCGTCTACACGTGCGCCGCGTACCTAGGCGCGATGTTGCCTTAATTAAGATATGTACTTTGGAGCAACAACATTGTACTTCCATGATGTTCATTCGCCGCGCTTGGTCCGCTTAAAGCGCCCGTTTCAACGGAAAAATCGCCTGAAAATATTTTGCGCCCACCACCGCAGAACAGTTCGGTACACTGAGGGCCGCTTGAGGGGAGTGCCTTGTAAGTATGGCTTGCAACTCAATGACCACGAGCAAAGCGAGTGCATCCAATAAAGAAATAGTGAGCTGATAACCGTGTGGCTTCAGCCCACGGTTAGAAGTAGCTATTGCCTGCATGAGGGATCCCGCGGCTATAGAAACATGGGCGAAAATTAAAGCTCAAATTCCTGATTAATAATTTCCTTCCCGCGATCGTTGTACACCACGTAATATTTTCCGGGCTCCCAACCTTCTACCGTGAGCTTATACCAGAAAGTAACATTGCCGCGCGGACCTGCGATCGTGTTCGGGTTGGTCCACACCACTTTTCCGGTGCTGTCTTTTACAACGCCTTGCATATTCACTGCGTCTTTCGAATAGAACGACAATTCACCTTCAACTGTCTTCGAAAGAATGACGAATTCCCGTTCAGGCGTTCGCTCAATGACTGCATCCGTTTCATACCACGGCATGTTTTGTCCGGTGAGAGAAACAAGTCGCTCCCGCAGCTTGCGTTCCTTAATCGTATCGCCAAGATTGATGTATCCAATGGAATTGTTGTCTGTTACACACCAGATGGAATGTTGCACCACACTCTGGTCGGTGATCTTGAGCGAATCCATGAACTTCACAATATTCAACAGCTTATCGTTCTTCGATAATCCCAATTTGAAGGTTGATTCATCTCCAGAGCAGCCGTCGTGATACTCTGTACAAAATCCGGGGCGAACTATCTGTTTCTGCTGTCCCGCATTCAGAGCAAACACTTCATCTCCATTTGTAATCAACGTCTGTTCTCCTTCGTCGTCGGGAATAAATATCGTTCCCTTCGGCATGATGAGTTTGAGTGTTTTACCTGAGACATTTTTTACATTCACCCGAAGTCCGGTGTCGTAACCATCAGGTCCGAATTCCGGCATCGTTACCTGCACTTTATTCTGTGCAATGGCATCCTGTAAGGTAATGGTGTTGTCGGCGAAGCTGAATGATGCGAAAGCAATACCCAGCACGGCAATCACACAGAAGTTGATTAGCGTTTTCATGTGTTATCCAATAAGATGATTAATGGGCCAGGTATTGGTTTAACGCACTACTGTTTGGTTTATTGTGCGACTGTACTCCACCCATCGGGTTTTGCTCAACCGAGAACTGAGAACCGAGAACTGAGAACCGAGAACTGAGAACCGAGAACCGAGAACTGAGAACATTTCGTATTTTCGGAACCTATGGAACACACCGCATTAGTTTGGCTTCACATTCCCGCTGAGAATCTGCAACGGGCTTCAGAATTTTACACAAACGTTTTTGGATTCGAATTCTTCATTGAACAGCTCAACAATATTCCGCACGCGGTTTTCAAGCCCGATGCAAAAGGACGTAAACCCGTGAACGGTGCACTTGTTGAAGTGAAAGAATTCACGCGAGGTAATTCCTGCGTGTTATTTTTCGATGCCACCGGAAAATTTGAATTCCTGTCAGAGAATATTGAGAAGTTCGGCGGAACAATTCTGATTAAGAAAACGCTCATCACGAAAAAGATCGACGCTACTTCCGGATATATTCCGAATACCTACATCGACGACAAGCCAGGCTATTTTATGCATTTCCTCGATAGCGAAGGAAATAAAATGGGACTGTACGGAGCACACTAATCACCTGGTTAATTCGGTGCATTAGACAAGAAACCTTTTCAGGTGGTAACAAAAAACGCCGGTATATCTTTCGACATACCGACGTTTCCATTCGTGTTACTTTTTATGATTTAATGATTGGCTTATTCACCACTTCATTGGTAATTACGTTTGTGATGCGGATTGTGTAAGAACCCAACTCGAAGCTTCTGAAGTCGATCTGGTTTCTTGCTTCTGCATTCGAGAATGAATTCACAAGACGACCGCTAGCATCAAACACTTCGTAAGTGAACATGTCTGCGCTGTTAACCGGAACCTCCGTGTAAACAAAATCCGTTGTTGGATTCGGATATACATTGATTACTGTGATTGGATGCTCAGGAGTTGAAAGCGGGCTCAAAGAATCAACCACTGCAAATGCCCCACCTGCGCTTGTAATTCCCATGCGCATAATTCCATACGTGCTGAATGAATCCGGCATCGCCTGACCAAGCATGTATGAATCCCACATTGAAGTCGCGGTGTCGTAGTTTTTGATGTAGCTGAAGTTGCGATCAAAACCATTTACTTCGCTTGCAACTGTCCACAACAACATCATATCCATGTTCAGTAACATTGCGGTATCCGGCTCCACCACCCATGTTTTGTTTACAACACTTTGTGTAGTTGAAACGTCAGTTCCTGTTTCACCATTTGTGTAAACACCATCTTTCACGCGAACTGTAATGAATCCTGGTAGTGCCGGAGTATGGTTTGAGATTTCCACTGGAGCGTAGTCATCCATTGTTCCGATTGGATACTCAACCGGAATTGAATTCACCGGATTGAACCAACGCAAGCCACCTGTGTTTTCTGTGATGATGTAAGTGCTGTCTGTAGCATTCATGTACACGGCATTGGTACCGAGTGTAAGATCCCAGTTTGTAAGATAGATACGACCGCTTACCATATTCAGGTAATGGTGTACAGATGCATTGTATGACATGAACGTGATGTATTCGTCAGAAGGAATATCAATTGTCAGATCATGGAAAGATGGTGACGTTTGTCCGATCCACAACGTATCGCCCAAAGCACTGATCTGCGAGAACGTTACGTTTGAAAGAGATGTCGACAAGAAACGGCTATCCGATTCCTGGTGAAATCCGCCAGTGAATTCAATGTCAAAAGTATCGAGATTGAACCAGCCTTTTGAAAGGATAAAGTTTCCCGGGACTGTGACATCCTGTGTGAGGTTGATGCGTGAATTATTGAGCCACGTGTAAACGACTAGATCATTCAGGCCAGAACCTGAAAGTTCAATACCAGTCCACAAAGAGTCGCCCATATAACCAACGTTATACATTTGAGTTGCGTCGAACGTGCCTTGATTCGCCATTTGTCCCATGATGCGTGTAATCCAGGCACCGGTACCAATTGTGAAATCTCCATTTACATCAATTACAAACCAGCCTTGTTCAAGCATCAGTGTTCCTGTAACCGTGAGTTCGTTCTCCAGATGCACCGCATGTGTATCATTGTTAATAATGAGCTCATCGAGTGTTGAACCCGGGGTAAACTCTAACGTGCTGGTGAGTTGTTGTGTACCTGCCATAACAAGGTCAGATAGTCCGGCTGACTGAAACAGTGCACCCGCGCTACGATTCAAATCGCCGAGCAAACGCAAACGTTGTGCGTTCAATGCTACGATACCGGATGTCATTTCCATTAATCCGTTCACAGTAGTGAGGGCACTGAGTGTGAGGATTTGAGTATTGTTAGTAAGAGATACGTGCAGGTCACCAACGAATACGGAGTTCAATTCTTCTCCGGAAACCTTTGTTGCGCCAAAATACCAAACGTCATAAAGTGCAACGGTAGTAAAAAGACCGCCACCGTTTGTAAGCGTGCCGTTATTTACACGAACTGTTGAATTACCCATCAACTGAAGATCACTTCCGCTTGCGATCACCATTGACCCTTGTTCAAGGTCGAGTGTATCGTAAACCATAGTCACACCACCTAGAGGAACTGCTCCACCTGCCGCGCGAAACACCTGCGTAACCAACATTCCGGTATAGGAGTAAACCGTAGTTATAGCGGCGATGTTGAGGCGGTGAATATCTACAGTACCTGCGCCTGTAAAAGTTCCGGCGTTCATTTGTAGTGAGCGATTAGATGTTGTCATAAGTGTTCCGCTCACACCAAACTGATTCAGTAGACCCGTAAAGTCAACATCGACATCCAGGTCAACGTTGATTCCGGCTGGTATAATGATATCCTGATTAAAGACAGTTGATCCTGGAGCGATTCCTCCCCATGTTGCAGGATTAGACCATGCACCTGAGGTCACAGCAGTAAACGCATTGAGGTTGCCTGTGATAAGCATCCCTCCTATTAACATTAAGCTAAGTATGATTTTTTTCATTGTATTTGATTTTGATTTTGATTCGAATGACTACAAATACGTGCCACTATCTACCCCCTATCAAATAGATGAGTTTCTGCGCTTTACGAATTCGGCAGGAATGTGGAGTGCATGACGATGGTACAGAATGGGGAATCTGTTTCACACGTTTGACCTTACTTTCGACATTTCATCCTTTACATTCCGGAATTTCCAGAGTAGGAATGAAATTGAAAATCAACAGGGCGTTCGTATGTTTGTGTAATAACCCCGCTTACTATTTCCCTTTTTCGTGAGCACCATACTCCATCATACAGAGGTACCTAAGTCTTCGGCATCCAACGGTGAAAAATCGTTGTCGATGTTGTATGACGAATATGCTGCTGTGGTTTTGGGATTCCTCGAAAAGCTGACCGGTGATAAAAGCAAGTCCGAAGAACTGCTTCAGGCTGTGTTTTTGGCTCTGCCCGCTAAGCTCCACGAATACGATGGGCAGAAAGGCCGATTTGTGCCCTGGCTCCTCAAACTTGCCGTGACAACTGCTGGGCAAGGTCAAAATAGTGCTGATTCTAAGACGAATGGAAACAATGGGTCGACCAATCACCCAATCCGTGAAGAGGTTAAAAACGTAGATTCTACTGCTAATTACGCTTCCCGCACACTTTCTTCGGGAACAGAATTGTCTGCAGTGGAACTAATTTATGTGAAAGGCTATACTTTTGCTCAGGCCGCTGCCGAGTTTGGTGTTGATGAACGTTCAGTACAATTGCTGGTGAGAAAAGAACTTAAAAAATATCGTCTCTGATTCTATGCAGAAGATATCTGAATATATAGAATCAGGAATCCTTGAACTTTACGTGATGGGGATGCTCTCCGCTGCAGAAGCTGTTGAAGTGGAGAAGATGATGGCTATGCATCCTGAAGTGTTGACGGAAGTAAACGCGATTGAGTTGTCACTCGAAAAATATGCCCAGGCAAATGCGGTTGAACCTCATGCTACGGTAAAACCATTGCTGCTTGCGACCATCGATTACATGCAACGACTCGGAAGCGGTGAAGCACCTTCGGATCCGCCGATCATGAACGAGCATACGACGATTGCCGATTTTTCTGAATGGATCAATCGCGCGGATTTTCAGAATCCGGAAAACGTCGACGATATTCATGTGAAGCTAATTGCTCACACGCCACAAGCCACAACCGCCATTGTTTGGATGAAGTACACGGCACCGGATGAAGTTCACCACAATGAGCACGAGAAGTTCCTCATCTTAGAAGGGACGTGCAACATTCACGTAGACGACAAAATTTACGGACTGAAGGCTGGAGATTATTTCCAGATTCCGTTGCATTCAGATCACAAAGTTGAAGTGACGAGCAAGATTGCCTGTAAGGTGGTGTTGCAGCGAGTGGCGGCGTAGTACTCCAATTCAATTTTCGATTTTGCTTTCAGTTCGGCGCGTTAATCCGCACCATTGCGTGACTTGAGATTCGCATTACAGAACTCCCTGAATTGCTTATACTCTGCCTGAGAAACAAACTGACGGGCAACTGTGATTCCATACGTCGCTGTGCCGTATGAATGAATTACCACGGCTTCAGGATATTCAGTGAATGTTTCAAAACACGACCATTTATACGCGGCACTAAGTTCTGCATCGCAGTAATGAATGCGGTCCGTTGAAATCTCCAACGTCCATTGACCCTGCTGATTCTTGTGCTCAATTGCTCTCCTGTAATCAGTCGACGACTTCTTTCTGTGATGTCTGGAGAGACTGACTCCGGCAATTGCGAGTACTCCCATCACCGCACCAGAAAATGTATAAATATTCCAGATGGAAAGTGCCCCTTTCGCCTCCGTTATACCATAGATAAAAGTCACAATTGCAACAGCGAACATCACCAACTGCGCTTGTGTTGACCTACGATAATAAATTTTAAGTGCCTGCGCATTGAGCACTAACAGATGGTCGTGACTGTTTCCCGTAGTTTTTATATTCATGGTTGCCGATGATTCACTCATTGTAAGAATCCATTATCCCCTGGGGAAAATATTCACGCTTGCGCCAGAACTGGGCGGGGTTGACTGAGCCGGAGATTTCGTTGCTGTAGATGTATTGCTCTTTCTCCTGCGCAGGTGATTCTTTATAGCTCAGCTTCGCACGAAGTAAGGTCCTGGTGCTTCCTTCGTATACAGGCATGGTTAAGGACCAAAATTTCTGGGATGGCAAATACAACGTGTGATAGCTATTGCCACACCAGCTGTGTGGAAGGTATTCGACATCTTTCCATTCCCCATCGTTATTCTTAGCCTGAATGATCATGTTGAGCCGGGAATTCTCCGCAGGGAAAAGCATTTTTGTTTTCGAATCGTTAATGATATACACCTGCAATCCGCGTGAATAATTGAACCACATGGATGATTTGCCTGTATCGATGATCACCTGAAATTTTCCCTTCTCGTAATCTGCGCGCTGTAACACGAGAGAACTGTACATGTTGTCGTATGTGCCCCATCCGCCAAGTCCATCCATGTCTTCGTCACGCGGACTGGATGCCATGAAATATCCCCGGTTCATGTAGTCAATGTTCAACGAGGTCTTTCCGTTTTGTGATTCCTTGTTGTATTTCCACACATGCTCACCTTTGTGATTCATGTAACCCCACGTCGAGGTCTCCTTGTCTATGTCAGTATAAAGCATAACCTCAATCAGTTCATCCCGGAACGTAGTGTGATCTGCATCCGCTAACCAAAATTTTGCCAGCGTAGTATCTCCATCCAGCCAGATATACCGAAGCCGACTCTCGCCCAGGAGTACGTCATCTCCTACTCGCGTAACCTCGCGGTCGTAATACCTTTTCTTTGGTTGGTGTGAAAGCACAATTCCATTCGTATCAATGAACATCCATCCCTCAGAGGCTGTCATCACAAGTGCTTTATCATTCTCGAACACGTCAGAATGATTTCCATACATCGCTCCGTTCACGTAATCATAAATCCCGGTACCTATTTTTTTCCCGGCACGATCAATCATCACCCATTTTCGCATGTGATCCATGGCAAATGCTCTCCCGTGACTGAATCTGGAAATGTCTTTCCAATTCTTGTTGGAAAAAATAATTTCACCCTTTCGATTTACAACGCCCGGATAATCATTATCGGAAGTCCACTTTTTCAGCGAATCCGGATTCTGTTTGTACACGAAAATCGTCATCAATCCTTCACTGTAACTGGCCTCGGTGTAATCAGGATGCCATACATTTCGCGGAACTGAATAAACTATGTTTCCTTTGGTGTCGATGCAATTCCATTCAGTTTTCTCCTGCCTGTTGTTCGGATCTTTTGTTTTCAGGGTTGCAATAGAAAGTCCATCCGAATAGTCAGCTATTTCCCGATATATATCGAATTCCACCACCAGATTTCCGAGTGAGTCAATTACGCCCGGTTCTCGATCGCGATAAGCCTTACTTTCAACATATTTTATCGCAACAGAAACTCCGTCGTGAAAAACTCCGATTTCTTCAAAATCCGGAGCAGTTAATTGTTTTCCTGAAATATCAATCAGACATATTTTCCCTTCTTTCGTTTCCGCTGCTGCGTACGTGTGCTCTCCGTAATTCCCGATAGTAGTGAACCCATGCTCAAATAGTTTCTTTCCGCTACGATCGATGTAGTACGGTTTTCCGTTCAGGTAAACGCGTGCACGGCCGTTGACAAAAGGCTCAGCATAATCATATTGCTCAGCGATCAGAAATTTTCCGTTCCGATCTATGTATCCGTACAAGCCGCTCTTACGCACAGCCGCTAGTCCTTCCGAAAAATCCTGTGCTGAATAATAGTTTGCCGGAAGAATTACGTTACCCGTTTTATCAATAAATCCCCATTTGCCATTTTCTGAAATGAGATAAAGTGTCTTTTTCTCGGTGGAAATTTCGCTGCCACCGTCCTGAAAATAGAATGAGCAACACAACAGTATCGCTAAGACGGAATAACTGAGGATACGAACAGGCTTCATGGTTGGCGGCTTTGTAGGTATAAGACGCGTGACGAATAAAGTTACATAAATGCCCGTGGTAGCTTATACTCTCGCCTTGTAAATCTTCCGCATCGCAAACTTTCCGCAGCCCGGACATTTCACACCACTGTAGGGCTCGCCGTATGCTTTGTAACGTATTCCTCCAATCTCCCAGATGTCGGAAGTCTTGCCACACGCGCAATCAAACTTGTAGGTCTGCGAATCGGCTTTCATTTTTTCAAATGTGGCAGCCGATGTAAACCATTTTAGTATTTTCTGTGCGGTGCTGAGGGACATGGAGTGAAAATACGAAAAAGGCCGTTGACCGTCATCGCGAGCTTGCAGGTAAACCAAAAACGGCGACCGTCATCGCGAGGCACGCCTGTCCGCCGTGGCGGAAAGCGATCCCATGATGGGAGTACGCAATTAGAATACTCTTGTTCTGGGGAAGGTGCTATCCGTTTTTGGTTTTCTATCATCATGAGCGGAAGACGATGTGAACGGCCAACCTCACTTGATATCCTTGGCAAGATCCTTCCACTCCGGGTTCATCTTCTCAATCAACTCAATTTTCTTTTTCCGTGAACCTGCCTTGATTTGCTTCTCTCTGGCGATCGCATCACGTATGTCCCAAAACGTTTCGTAGTACACCAGTTTATCCGCATTGTACTTGCTCGTGAATGATTTTGGGTAGTACTTTATCTTGTGTCGTTCAATGCGCACTTCGAGATCGCTTGATACTCCGGTATACAGTACATTGTTGTACTTGTGGTGATGTAAGTGAATCCGCCTTTCATGCTGCGAATGTAGAATTCCCTTTTGAAGTAAGGCATTTACAAACGTTTAAGTTGGCTGCTGGTTGCACGTGTTCAATGAGCGGTCTCGTCTTACGCTTAAGTGTTGGGTACATTAAGGTCCGCCTCGTGGGATTGCCACGCCCCTGCTGAAAAAGCAGGAGCTCGCAATGACCCTATCCGCTCATGGAACACGTGCCTCGCGATGACGGTTGCCGTTTGCCATTGTTGACTGCCTACTGCACTACTGCTTACTGCCTACTTCTTTTTTTTCATCTCCGTCAACTCATTCTTCACCACCTCCAGCATATTCATCATACGACTCATATCCGGAGCTTCCTCCTTGTCGAACTCTTTGGTGTTGATGCTGCAAGTGAATTCCCACATCTCGAGAATCTCACGCGCAGGAACGGTATACGGTTCGTAACGCGGATTGTCGGAGTGCAAGTGCAATGCTTTCGAATGTTTATCAGGATACACGCGCTTGTACACGAGTCCGTCGTCTTTGGTGAGTACTATATACGTATGACCTTTGCGCAGCGTGTTTTTATCTTCCACAAATTTTCCGATCACGTATGCACCATCTTTCAGCGGCAACATAGAATCGCCTTTGATTGGGAACGCACGGTACTTTCCTGTACGTAAGAAAGGAAGTCCGATGCGCGGCAATTCCTCAATGAAATCGGGATCAGAATATCCGTTGAGATAACCAGCCGAAGCTTTCAGCGTAACCATCTCGATGTTGTCGTTGTTCTTCGCATCGACCTGCACCGGAAAGAGAATACGTTGTCCGCCTATATTAATAGAAGGAATGGATTCTGCTCTGGTGAGATCGTGTCGAATGAGAATGTCAATCGGCAACTTGAAGAAGTCGGACAAGATCACGAGCATTTCCACCGGAGGCTGAGAGCGGTTTTCTTCCCATGCACCGAGGCGCGATTTCTTGATCTCGAATTCATCGGCGAATTCTTCTTGGGTAAAGCCCTTGAGTTTGCGCAGGTGGGCAATGTTTTTTGCGAGACGACTGATTATATCTTTCATAGCGGTTGACTTTTCTTTACCACGGTCCGAAGGACTCCTTTGGACCGCAATGGTGTGTTTGTTGTTGTGTGTTACATAAAATTCATTCCCCCAATCGGTGTTGGTATTTTTACCGCCAAGGCGCCAAAACGCCAAGATTTTTAGAGGCTTGTCTCAAAGATAGGAAGACTAAATATTTTAGTCAAGATGGCGTAATAAATTAGCTAACTAAAAAAGGCTAAAAACAGGCACTTGTTGGTAACTTCCTACCGTTGGTCGATTTCATTGGGGATTTTCACATAAAACTAAATTTCTTAGCCATCAAACCCACCTTTATTAGCCGAACTTTATAGGACAATATCGAGACTTTTTTGGGGGCGCGATGCGCCCTTGCCACAGATTCGCAGATTTCTCAGATGACGCAAATTTTTATTTCTAAAACACAATTTATTTATGAAAACAATGAAACAGTACCCATTACAAGAGCCTGACAACACTTTGATTGTTGAAGAGAATTACAATGACGTCGCATCCCTTGATCAATTTGATGAGAAAGATTACCCGCTAAAAAGGGAGACCTACGAACTAATAGGAATCGGAATGGAAATTCACCGACATCTCGGAAACGGATTCACCGAAATAGTTTACAAGGATGCTTTGCAGGAAGAATTCAACCGAAGAAAAATTCACTATGACCGTGAAATGAAATATGAAATAGAATACAAGGGCATAATTCTCCCTCATCACTACTTCGCAGATTTTGTGGTAGAAAACAAAATCATTCTGGAAGTAAAAGCGCAACACGGGGTTCATGAAGAAGCCGTGCCGCAAGTATTGAATTACCTCGCAGCATCAAAATTGCAAGTCGGACTGATCCTGAATTTCGGTGAAGGCTCTCTCAAATTCAAGCGGGTGATTTTCACACGTAAAAAAGCAGAGAGCTTTTAACAAACATAATCTGAGAAATCTGCGAATCTGTGGCAAAACGCCGTAGGCGTAACAAGAAACAGTAACACCCGAAATTGAATTGTTTTTTAACTAACACCAAAAACATAATCTGTGAAATCTGAGCAATCTGCGAATCTGCGGCAAAACGCCGTAGGCGTAACAAGAAAGCACGAGTAAAAAGCAAAAGTGAACCGCGACAACCTCATCCATATCGACCTCGACACCTTCTTCGTCTCCTGCGAACGTCTCCTCGACTCGCGCTTGAACGGAAAGCCTATTCTCATTGGAGGAACTTCCGATCGGGGTGTGGTGGCAAGCTGCAGCTACGAAGCACGTGAGTACGGAATTCACTCGGCTATGCCCATGAAACTCGCGCGACAACTATGCCCGCACGCAATTGTGATCAAAGGCAATGGCGGCACGTACAGCAAGTACAGTCAGATCGTGACCGACATCATCGAAGAAGAATCTCCGCTGTTTGAGAAATCGTCGATCGATGAATTCTACATTGACGTAACTGGCATGGACAAATACTTTGGCTGTTACAAGTGGGCACAGGAATTACGCAATCGCATTCGCAGAGAAACAGGACTTCCGCTTTCGTTCGGACTCAGCACGAGCAAAGTGGTTTCCAAAATCACAACCGGCGTAGCGAAGCCCGATGGACACAAACAAATTCTTCCCGGCGAAGAGAAAGCTTTTCTTGCTCCGCTTTCGGTGAAGAAAATTCCCGGCGTTGGTGATCAGACGTACAAACTCATGCGCAACATGGGTATTGAGTACATCAAAACCATTCAGGAAATGCCTGTGGAGCTGATGGAAAAAGTAATGGGCAAGAACGGAATTTCCATCTGGAAAAAAGCAAATGCCCTCGATCGCTCACCCGTAATTCCTTTTCACGAGAAGAAATCGATTTCATCGTCTCTCACTTTCGAACGCGATACAATTGACGTAACACGACTGAAAGAAATTCTCACCACCATGGCAGAGAAACTTTCGTTCTACCTGCGCAACGGAAACAAACTCACGAGTTGCGTTACCGTTACGGTTCGCTATTCCGATTTCGATACACGCACACGACAGGAACGTATTCCTTTTAGTTCCTGCGATCACACACTTATAAAAACAACACAAGATCTTTTCGATAAGCTCTATGATCGTCGCGTGCTCTGCCGTTTGGTGGGAGTACGTTTCAGTCACCTCGTTGAGGGCGGACACCAAATTAATTTGTTCGAAGACAGCGAAGAGAAAATTAAACTCTATCAGGCAATGGATAAAATCAGAAACAAATACGGACAGGATGCGGTGCAGCGGGCAGTTGCGATGGACAAGACGGGAATTGGACAAATGGATAATCCGTTTAATGGGCAGAAGAATTTTGTTCCTGCACATCGTCGCGCCTAACGCTGCGCGGGCTTTACACGGCGACACAGCGAAACGGAGAATTGTGGCGGCTAAGATCGAAACCCACGAGGCACGGCGTACTGATCGCTTCGCGATCCTCCGTTTCTCGTGGGCTTAGCACCAAATTTCTATCTCCGTTACGCCGCGTCTCCGTGTAAAGCGCCGCAGGCAACCAAAAACAAAATGCATCTCTGGCACTCCTACTTCAGTTACAAATTCGGCACACTATCTCTCAAACAGATTTTTGCCGAGGCTTTGCGCTGCGAACATGAAACGGTTGTCCTCACCGATATCAACTCCACTTCGGCCTGCATAGATTTTATTCGTCTCGCGCCTGAGAATGGAATTCGTCCCGTGGTTGGAATTGATTTCCGTAACGGAGCCGAACAGAAATACATTGGCATTGCCCGCAACAACGAGGGTTTCCGTGAACTAAACGAACATCTCACAGCACACAGTCATGCGGAAGAACCGTTTGAAAATCGTGCGCCGGAATTTTCGAATGTCTATGTCGTTTATCCGTGGGGCGAAAATACGCCTCAGTTGAACGATCTCCGCGACAATGAGTTCATCGGAATTCGCCCTTCGCAGGTAAACAAACTGCTTTTCTCCGATCTGAAAAAACAGGAGAAGAAACTCGTCGTGCTTGCACCCGTTACATTTTCCTGCAAGAAAGATTTCAACGCACACCGTTTGCTTCGTGCTATTGACAAGAATCTTTTGCTGAGCATGCTGCCGAAAACAGAAGAGAGCGTAGCAGACGAAATGCCAATGACCGTGGATGAGTTGCGTACCATCTTCATCCGCTATCCCGGCATTGTGAAGAATACAAAAGCTCTGATCGGCGATTGCACCATTCATTTCAACTTCAGCACAAATAAGAACAAGAAACAGTTTCTCGGTTCGAACCAGGAAGATTTCGATCTCATTCTCGCTGAAGTAGAAAAGGGATTGATCTATCGTTACGGAACCACCGTTGTGCCCACGAACGTTCGCGATCGAATCAACAAAGAACTCAAGTTGATTCGCGACCTCGATTTCTGTTCCTACTTCCTCATCAACTGGGACATGGTGAATTATGCGCGAAGTCAGAACTACTTTTACGTGGGTCGCGGCTCAGGAGCAAACAGCATGGTGGCGTATCTTTTGCGCATCACCGACGTCGATCCGATTGAACTCGATCTTTACTTCGAGCGGTTCATCAATCCGTACAGAACCAATCCGCCCGATTTCGACATCGATTTCTCTTCGTACGAACGAAACGATGTAACGCGCTACCTCTTCGAACGGCACGGAAACAAATTCACCGCGTTGGTTGGTGCCTACAATACTTTCCAGGGACGTGCAGTAGTGCGTCAACTCGGAAAAGTATTCGGTATGCCTGCTGATGAAATCGATAAACTTCAACGCGCGAAAAATTACTCGCAGGTAGATGACATCGGAAAACTGGTGCTGAAATACACAGATCACATCCAGGGATTTCCTGCGCATCTCAGTGTGCATTCGAGTGGCGTAATTATTTCGGATTTACCAATCAGCACCTACACGGCTACGATGATGCCGCCGAAAGGATTTCCGACAACTCATTTCAGCATGCTCGAATCGGAAGATGTGGGTCTGCACAAATTTGATGTACTCGGTCAGCGCGGATTGGGAAAGATTAAAGACTGTCTCGCGATCATTAAGGGGAACCAGGGCGGTGGTGTCGGGTCTCCTGACCTGAGTGGTGGGGGGGGGGGGGGGGACGACAAAAAGGCGGGCGCGCACCCCCCCCCCCCAACCCCCACAAAAAAGGAATACCAAAAAGGCAAAAACACAAAAAAA
>JBEIPA010000047.1:0-22399 GCA_040377305.1 Flavobacteriales bacterium
AACTCACACAAATAGTTTTCTTCCGAAAGATATTCGGAGATGCTGTTGGCAAGTTCGTTTTCGTCTTCTATAATCAGTATTTTCATTTGTCAAATTTACCATTTCAATTTTGTAGAAATTTTGAATTTGGTTATAGGTTTGGCTCGGTGGTGTTGTTCTTTAGGCTTGCACCTAACTAGTTTATTTGCGCCACTACTATTCGCAAATCTCCCCACGTCGGTCAGCTTGCAAATGATCAAGACGAATAATTGACAACTGAAATTTAGCGAATAAACTACAGCGCATCAAAGCGCCCATTCCTGATCTCCAACAAACTCGCCCACTTCCAATCCGCAATCCCAAACCGCTCTTGTGCCAGATGCTCCGGTGATGGAACGGCAACACACATCATTCCTGCAGCTTTGGCAGCGAGAACGCCGTTGTGCGAATCTTCGAAGACGAGACAATTTTCCGGTTCTACATTCAGCGCTTTCGCAGTGGTAAGAAATACATCCGGAAATGGTTTTCCTCTTTGCTCGAATTCGGCAGAACGAACGATGACGAAGTAGTGATCGATTTTGTAATTCGTGATCAACCTATTGATCAATCGGAGTGGAGAAGAAGAAGCGAGTGCAACGGGAATATTTTTCGATTTGAAAAATTCGAGTGATTCGATTACGCCGTGCATGAGTTCAGCGTTCTCTGTAACGAGACGACCCACTTCATCCACAATTTCATTCATGGTTTTCTCCAGTGAAAAATCGGGCCAGGGATGTTTTGCATGCCAGTTGGTGATGACTTCCTGAATGCGGTTGCCCATCATCTTTTCGAAATCTTCTTCGGTGGGAGAAACGCTTAGCTTCCCGAAGATGTTGGATTCTGCAACGCGCCACCAGGGTTCAGAGTCGACAAGGAGACCGTCCATGTCGAAAATCACAGCTTTGATCATGGGCATAAAATAGTACGCGGATTTAGCGGATCAGGCGGATAAAAATGGATTTTAATTTAGGCGTATTCGCGGATTACATTATATACTGTATCACGCTCCGCTGCTACTCTTCCCGCGCCACTGATCAGATCAACAAGTTCATCTGTAGTGAGTGATGGATTTTGTTCTTCTGCTCCGGCCATGGAATAAATTTTCGTGGTGTCGTCGATCGTGCCGTCAATGTCATTCACACCGAAGTTCAGAGAAAGCTGCGCGCTGTTTCTACCGATCATCGGCCAATACGCCTTGATGTGCGGAATGTTGTCCATGAAAATTCTCGCGATCGCGTAATTACGCATGTCTTCGATCACAGAAACTTCCGGCACATTGCTCATCTGGTTATCGCCATTACGGAACTTCAACGGAATAAATGTGTTGAAGCCTTTCGTCTTGTCCTGCAATTCGCGAATCCGATTCATGTGATCAACGCGATGTGCAAATGTTTCGATGTGTCCATACAACATAGTTACGTTGGAAGGAATTCCGATTTCATGAGCTGTCTGATGTATCTCCAGCCATTCAGCGGAAGTACATTTGTCTTCGGCAATCTGCTTGCGAATTTCTTCATCAAATATTTCAGCACCACCACCCGGAATTGAATCCAGACCGTGATCTTTCAGGAACTGCAATCCTTCGCGATAAGTCATCTTCGCTTTGCGGATCATGTAGTGCAATTCTACAGCAGTAAATCCTTTGATGTGTAAATCGGGACGATGTGCTTTGATGCGTTTCAGAAGATCACCGAAAAATTCCATTCCAAGTTTCGGGTGAACACCACCTACAATGTGAACTTCGGTAACCGGTTGACCATCGTATTTCTTCACGATGTCGAACATCTGATCGGCACTCATTTCCCATTGACCGTCTGCTTGTTTCAGCAAACGCGAATACGAACAGAACTTGCAATCGTACACGCAAATGTTTGTGGGCTCAATGTGAAAGTTGCGGTTGAAGTAGGTAATGTCTCCATGCTTCTCCTGGCGAATGTGATTCGCTAGTGTGCCAAGGAATCCTGCATCACCGTGTTCGTACAAATACAAAGCATCAGCTGTTGTAATGCGCGTACCGTCTTGCACTTTTTGTGCGATGGATCTGAGTTGTTCGGAAATTATCGGGGAGTTGAGTAGTGCAGGTAAATGATCCGGCTTCAGCATATGACCTTTGATTTAGGATTCGCAGCGCCGCATTTTTCTCCGCGCCGCCGCGATAACAAAATTACATAACTAAAAAGAGCCGACGGAAGATTCCATCGACTCTTTTGTGTTGTTTAACGTGACAGTTATTCTACAACTACTCGTTTTGTAGCTTTTTCAGTCGCATTGCGCGCTTCGATCAGGTAAATTCCTGCTCCGTTAGCGCGAAGATCAATCTGCATGGTGCGCTCGTGCAGCATTTCTACATGCTGAGAAGACACCACTTCGCCGAGTGTATTGTACACTGTAATCTCATAATCGGATGGAGCTTTACCACCGAAGTCGAGTGTTACAATTCCGTCGGTTGGAGAAGGGTAGATGCTGAATACTCCTGATAATGTGATGTCGTGTACATCAACTACGGTACATCCGTTCGATGACTGCAGGGATGAGCGATCTCCGTTCAATGCTACCCACATACGGGTCTTTTGCCCTTCCGTAAAGAAGTACATGGAACCATCATCGGTGTAGTCCATGTAGTTGCACCACATAACTCCTGGAGCAGTAGAAGTACAATTGTCGGTGAGAACAGTTCCTACAGCGAATGAACCATAGTTTTCGTCAGCCTGATTCGGTGTGTCGGATACAAGATCAGATCCGTTGCAACCATTGCCATCATCTCCCCAGATGTGACGAAGACCAAGCCAGTGTCCAACTTCGTGCGTTGCAGTTCTGCCTTTATTGAAAGGAGCAATTGCACCCGTTTTTCCGAAGTAGCGGTAGTGAATGACTACGCCATCTTCTGACGGATCAAAACCTGGAAACTGTGCGTAACCGAGAAGGGAAGAGCCCAGATCTCCGACCCACAAATTCAGATAGACATTAGCATCCCATGCATCAGCGCCGCCGGTCGAAAAATGTTTGATGTTGTCGTTCGTGTTGAACGTTCCAACAGTTGTTGCAGTTCTTTCGATACCATCGGTCCAGTTGCCATTCGGATCTCGTGCAGCAAGACAAAACATGATTTCGCAATCAGCAGCAATTCCTTGCCAGGCTGCCGGAATGTTTGCAGCATCCGTATTGTTCTTGCGATAGTCATCATTGAGAACCTGAATTTGTTCATAGATGCGCGTATTACTAATGTTCTCTGTCGCATTTTGGTACACCACGTGAACAACTACCGGAATAAGACAAATTGAGCGTGTCTGATAACCATTCGGGTAATCAAGTTCTGCCTGAGCACATTGAGCCTCAAATTGGTTTACACGATTCTGTAATAAAGGTTCATTCGCAATTTGATCCTGCATGTATCCGTAGCTGGAACAACGCTCGAAAGATTGGGCATTAAGCGTAGCTGCGCCTAATACCAGTAATGGAAGTAGAATTTTTTTCATTAATAGAGGTGTTTCGGTGTGTATAGTGAAGATACGACCGTTTTAACAAATAAAAAAGGGTCCCTACACTCAATTCGGTGTAGGGACCCTTTTTTAGAGGTAAATAACGCGGTTGTTAGTGACTGATTACGATGCGGCGGGTGACTACTTCAGTTCCTGTCTGAACTTCGATAAAGTAAACTCCGTTAGGCTCATTGCTGAGGTCAATGATGTAATTGCCACCGTAAGTATTGTTCTCGCTGATTGTGCTCACAGTCTGACCAATTGAGTTAGTCACACGAACGTTGAGGTTATCGCGGTTGAACATATTCACAGTCAGATTCACCTGTCCATCAGATGGGTTAGGGAAGAGATTGATTTCGTTGTGCAACACACCTTCAGCAACATCAGTCGTATTCTGAATGTTGATGTCGTCGATGTACAAGTTGTTCTCATACTGAGTAGCATGACGGAACTTGATCATCGCGTTAGTTGCAGTTTGGTATGGGCTCAGGTTGATTGTTTCCAAACGCCACTGTCCAGCTTGTGTTGGAACAAATTCTGTTGTGCTGAACGTTGGAGTTACTGTAGTTAAAGTTGTGCTCCATTTCGCATACAGAGAAGTCCACGTTACACCGCAGTCTGTCGAGATCCAAACGCGAAGAGTATCGGAGAATGGTTGCGGATCAGTAGGGTCTGTGTAGAGACGATAAGCAACCTGGAATGTCATCACCGGATTCAGTACAGACGAAAGATTCAGGTTAGGAAGAATCATTTCATCAATTTCTCCGTTTGCATTGTAATCGAAGTTGTCCATGTAAGCAGATGCAGATCCCGAGAAGTCAGCAGCAGTTGTACGTGCCCACGTGGTTAATCCATCAACGTTATTCAAGGTCATTCCACCTTGTGGGAACGTTGTGCTTTCAAATCCTTCGCTGTAAGGAAGGTTTGCGCCAACTGAACTCACCGTGAATGTGCGTTGTGTCTGGTCATTGCTTGCGTTCGCATCTGTAGAGCTGTTTGGATTCGTGGTATACGCTGTGAACGTGTGTGTACCAGCTGTTGTAGTCATGGAAGACAAAGCAACGTTTTGCGTGTTACCTGTAGTCAGGTTTCCGGTCCAGTTATACGTTTGGATCGGACCCGCATCAATTCGGTAATTGATTGTAGCTGATGTCAAGTTAGTTGTTCCATAGTTACGGATTGTAACATTGGGAGTGAACGTTGTATTACACATCGAAGTTGTAGGTGAGTTGATTACAGAAATTCCTGCGTCAACTCCATTGGATGCAGATGCACATGCCTGTGAGGTTTGCAATGCATTGTAAGGTGCGTTGTTCAGCACGGCGAGCATGCGTGTACGTTGTCCTTGTGTAAAGAGGTTCATGCAAATGTCATCGGAATAATCCATGTAGTTCTGATACATGTCTCCGTTCGGACCATTTGAACAGGAAACCTGCGAACCACTTGGACAACCGTAATGTTCGTCGGCCTGGTTTGGTGTATCTGCACAGTTGTCAGAACCTGAACAACTCGATCCGTCATCACCCCAAATGTGGAAGAGGTTAAAACAGTGACCGATTTCGTGCGTTGAAGTACGACCACGATTGTATGAAGTGATCAGGTTGAAGCCGCTTCCGTAGCTGGTGAAGTTACTTCCGAAACAGGTGTAACCCATTACCATTCCGAATGTGTTCGAAGCAGTTCCGGTAGGGAATTCACCGTAGCCAAGAAGTCCACCGCCCAGGTTACAAACCCAAAGGTTGAGGTACTGAGTAACAGGCCACGCGTTAAGTCCGTTGGTTGCAAAATTCTTCACGTTGTCATTGGTATTGAATGAAACGTTTGTAGAAATCTGTCGGCGTTCAATTCCATTTGTTGGATTTCCGCTAGGGTCTACTGTTGCAAGACAAAACTGGATGTCTGTATTCGCTGCAATGGAAGACCAATACGATGGTGTATTTGATGCGTCGGGATTTGTCCGTCCGAAATCTTCATTCATAACCTGGATCTGAGAGAAGATCTGGTTATTTGAAATGTTTTGTGCCGCAGTATTCCAAACTACGTGAACAACTACAGGTATTGTAATTGTACCACCTTGAATGGTTGGATTGTTCTGCTGATTTGCAACCCAATTATTGATTGTATTGTCGTAAGACATTCTTTCCTGAGCACGATTTGGATTGATGCTCTGGAGATACTGTTCATGTTCGAGGACAGAACAACGCTCTACTTGCGGGGACTGTACCTCACGGATAATTTTTGCAGATTGTTGCAGAATTCCGCGACCATAAATGGCAGAAGATCCGGCAAACAATAGCAAACCGAGAGTGGTTAAGGTTTTTTTCATTGGTCTGATTGGTGTGCTTGGTTTTACTTGGTGTTGAGGCCCGTTAAGGTTCGGGTTGAAATTGGCAATTTTTAGGATGATTTCCTAAGCAATAAGTGCGGTTATTGGTCAGGTGAACCTGTTATTAGGGTTGATGCTTTGGTAAATTCCATAAAAAACCCACACTTTTGTCTCAACAAGAAATACAACACCAGATGGAAAAGAGAATCCTGCTTGCGGAAGACGAAGAAAACCTACTGAAAACGATTCGCCTCAATCTCGAATTGGAAGGCTACACAGTGGTTTCTGCCATTGACGGAGACAGCGCAATACGGGTTTTTGATCCGGGCGAATTTGATCTGGTTATTCTTGATGTAATGCTTCCATTGGTGAATGGATTCGATATCTGCAAAGCAATTCGTGACAAAGATCAGACAGTTCCGGTGTTGTTTCTCACAGCGAAAGCCGAAGGAGAAGACCGCGTTCGTGGATTGAAACTGGGCGCTGACGATTACCTGACAAAACCATTTCACCTCGAGGAGTTTTTGTTGCGTGTGAATAACTTGTTGAAACGTTCTCCGCGTAAGCAAGGCATGAACCTCATGGGAACATACCAGTTTGGTGACAACAAAATCAACTTTGCCTCATTCGAAGCGGAAGGAAATGCACAACAGTGGTCTTTAACGAAACGTGAAACAGAATTACTACGCTTGCTCATTTCAAAAAAAGGTGAAGTCGTATCGCGCGATGAAATTCTGGAAAAGTTGTGGCGGGATGATGCGCAACCAACAGGACGTGCGATCGACAATTACATTCTTAGTTTCAGAAAATATTTTGAGTCAAATCCGAAGGAGCCGAGATATTTTCATTCGATTCGTGGAGTAGGGTATCGGTTCACAGAATAGTCGCCAAAACAATTTGAAGATTTGAATATTCGAACATTCGCTATGGTGATCAAATCTTCAGATTTTCGAATTATTCAAATACAAAAACTGCAAGGATGAAAAAGGTTCTGGTGTTTTTATTCGCTGTAGGGGTTTTCGCAACTTCGTGTACAAGCGGTGAAGAAAAAATCAACGAGATCTCGTGGCTTCTTGGAACCTGGGAAGGCATAGACGACAACGAACTCATGTTTGTTGAAGTTTGGACTAAAGGTGAAGGCACCTGGATGAACGGAAAAGGTGCAACCATTACTCCGGATGGCGATACACTTTTCAAGGAAGTGCTGAAAATTGAATTGGTCGAAGGAACACCTTACTACGTTGCTACAGTACCGGAAAATCCGGGTCCTGTGCTTTTTAAATTAGTGGAGAGTGATGCATCGCATGTGGTATTCGAAAATCTCGACCACGATTTTCCTCAACGCATTGAATATACACTGCAGACAAATTCAACATTATTCGTGCGACTTGATGGAGTAGAGAATGGCGCTCCGAAAACAGAGTCATTGAGCTTTGAGAAGAATACAGGCGTATCCTTGTTGCCGGGAGTGAATTCAGATAGTATTCTGTGGAATATCATCATGAACGATTCTGTCAATGCAGATTCAATAGGAGACTCCACCCGATGATTGGATGATCAGATCATTTAATGATAGGATTCATGTGGAATAATTTTCAAATAGGTACCTCATCCTATCATCCTATCATCCTATCATCCTATCATCCTATCATACTATCATCCTATCATCCTATCATCCTATCATCCTATCATCCTATCATTCTATCATCTTATCATCCTATCATTCTATCATCCCATCATCAGAAGGGTGATCTCACGGGCAACAGATAGCCTGTTTCCAATACGCTTCTGCCGCACCGTGAGAATCCCAAAAAAGATCCAGGAATATTATCGTTTTAATTCGGCACTTAGTGACCACCGTTATCCATTTTGATTCGTTTTGAAATGCTATCCGCTTTTTGAATCGAATCCTGCTTCTGTTTTTTCAGCTCCTCTTTCTGTTCATCACCATATTCGGAAATAAGGAACGACACCACGAGTACGAGTAGCAATCCCAGAAAAACTTTACGGTAGCGGTACAGCGGCGTTAAGTACAACGGATTCGTCATGCGCTTATAATTGTGCATCACTTTTCCGAAGTCGCGGTGCTCCGCAATTTTTTCCTCTTTCGGCGGACGTGGGTCTATATTGAATTTGTAGCCGCTCATGTTACGTAGAAGTTTTATCCAATGCTTTTTTCAGTTTGTCGATGATACGATACGTTCGAACCTTCGCATTATTTTCTGTGATGCCGAGAATTTCACCGATCTCTGCAAATGCACGCTTTTCAAAAAAGCGCAATTCCAGAAAGTGAATGTCTTCAGGAGAAAGTGTAGACATAAGCTTCATCACCAATTGCCTGTTTTCTTCCGACTCTTTTTCTCCACCCGCTTCCGCAATCATCTCACCAATATTGGTCTGCTCAATACTTACAACTCGTTGCCGTGAAGTTTTCCGGTAGTACATATTCACTTCATTCAGCGCAATGCGGAATAACCACGCCGAGAATGGCAATCCTTTCGCTTCGTATTTCGGCAGTGCAACCATGGCTTTCAGAAATGCATCCGAAACTATGTCACCGGCAATATCCTCATCTCCAACCCTGCGGAACACAAACACGAAAATCTGCCGGTAATATTTCTCGTAAAGTATTCCGAACCGCCCAGGATCTTTCCTCGCCTCTTCGATGATCTGGCTTTCGTTGAAAATCTGCTCCTTGGATTGATGGTAGCGGTTCAAATCCTGGTTGTTTGACTGTCCTAATGACATTGCGGGGTGAAAGATACAGAACGGCTGAAAAAATGTGCAGATATGCCTATATGCCGATGTGCCGATATGCCAATTCACAGGCACATCTGAACTGTATCTTTTGGTCAACATGCTAGTTATAAAGGCAAACACACACGCATGAAAGCCCTATTCATCACACTCTCCCTCTTCATCGGATCAGTTCCGGTATTGGCCACCGATCACACAATTGCACAAGCGGAAGCCGATGCAGCAAACGTGCAAACATTGGTACTGCATGGAAGTAGTACTGAATCAAACCGGCTTTTACAGTTGGCTCCAAAGCTTACTGCACTCGAAACAGTAGTATTCGATGGAATCACTAATGATCAAACGGCAAGTAGTCTTGTTTCGTCTGTGGCCGCTTGTAATAATGCCCGCACGATCAGATTCAGAAACTGTGTACTGGAAAAGCTCCCGGCAAATCTTCGCATGCTCACGCAGGTAAGTTCGTTTGAATCAGAAAACTCAGAAATTGCGGATGGCGATCAATTCTACAACGCAATAGCCGACATGCCGAACGTCAGAAACGTAGCCGTAACAAGTTCTGCTTTTCGTTCGCTTCCAAAATCATTTTCACGTTTGCGCACAATGGACAACATCAATCTCGTGAACACCGATATTCAGTTGGCGAGCGGATTTGACCGGAATACAAAAACACCGGATGAACTTCGTGCAACACAAAGTGTTCAATTTGGTTTTGACAATGATGCATTGAATCTCAACTATACGTGTTACAATGCAGAAGCGGGAAAATCGCACGTTCAAATGTTCCGCGACGTTCTGCAAGGTGCTTATCGCGAATCGAATGTATTGTATACTCCGGCGAGCACACGTGCATTCGTGAAGAATCATCCGTTGGTTAAGCCTCCGGTGAAGGGTGTTGACATTGCACCTGATGTATATTCCGTGAATCCCATGACAGGTTCAGTGGTTGAATACGGATCGGGCACTACAATTCTAATTCCTTCAATGGCATTCGAAGACGTCAACGGAAATCTGGTGCAGGGACCTGTTGATATCACATATCGCGAATTTCGTGATCAGGTTGATGTGGTGCTGAGCGGAATTCCAATGGACTATGAC
This sequence comes from Flavobacteriales bacterium, assembly GCA_040377305.1. Lineage (GTDB taxonomy): Bacteria > Bacteroidota > Bacteroidia > Palsa-965 > Palsa-965. Next base: position 9,676 of record JBEIPA010000047.1, read on the forward strand.
AGTGCAGGTACTTCAGGGAAGTTTGAATCGGCGGGGATGTTCGAGATGCAGGCTTCGCAGAACGGCACGGAAGTTTTTCTGCGCGATGAAAAAGAAATTGAGTTGAAGTTCGCCGTGACAGATACCGCTTCTGATTTCAATTTCTATCGACTCGATGAAGTTAACGGCTGGACTTATCTGGAAAATACCGGTACCGTGGAAGAAGATGCACCCACGGAGTTTGTTCCGTCAACCACCCGCGCGCCTCAGCAAAATGTTGTTTCGAAATCAGACGATCAGGAAGAGTCTGTTAACCGGGATCGTGTCACCATTGCCGTGCGATTGTATTGCAACGCGGCACGGCAGATTGTAGTCCGCGATTGGTTACACGACACAACCGATTTTGATGTACGTTATAACGATACGTGTTATTACGGTATTACACGTTCGGCCATGGCCGGAACTTCGTTGAATGCTGAGGAAAAAAGTGAACGCAGTTCCCGCTTATTTCTCCGAAAGCGAATTGGTGGAGATGACTTTACGGTTTTATCACTTCGCACAATTTCCGGACGTTTCGGCTTGAATTCAGAGTTGAGTGCTTATTCAAGCTATCACTGGATGATCAATGAGAAAATGACCAGAAGACAGGTTGATGAGCGGTTCGGTAAGGAAGCCGGCATTAATGATTGCCGGGTGATTCAGGATGGAGATGAATATTATCTCGAGCTCAAATATTATTGGGGTTATGAGCAGATCAAGGTGCAACCGGTGCGTGTTAATTCACAGGATCAGTTGGTAACGGTGCAGGAGAAACAACAACAGAATTTGTTCAATTCGTACACACGAAAGCTGAATAGTCGACGTGCGCGTTTGAATCGATACAATCAGGAACAGATCGGGCGACACAATCGCGGGGTTGAGCGAGCACATCGCGATTCTGTTCGCGCGTGGAATGGTCTTAACCGGGTAATGAGTGCGGATGAAAAGCAGATGGATTTTACTGCATGGAATATTTATGCGGGTAAAGGAGAGGCTTTTTTTCAACCTAATATGCTCCCGATGGTGTTTAATAAAACACGTGCAGTTTATCAGCGTATCCGGATTCCGTCATTTGGACTGTACAATTGCGACAGGGTGATTAAACTTAGTGAACCAGTTGCATTTGTTACAAAAGTTATTTCCGTAGCAGGAGCAGTAATTGTTCCGGTGGTGATCCACGTAGTAGACAAATTGAGAAACCGCGTGATGTCGTATGCGGGCGGAACGATGGGAGATGGAGTGCGCGCTACCTATGAAAAAGGTGGAGTGAATTATCTGCTGTTCACCGATGAGGCGGGCAAGTTGTATAAAGTTTCTCCTGAAGAGTTTCAGAATGGAATTTATGGAGGAGAAAAGCACACTGAATTTATGGGTGAGGAAGTAGAGAGCGATGGTGCCACGGCTCAATCTGTGCGCAAAGCTGCAACACAGGAGGTCGGACTTATGGGATTTGGTTCTGGTTTTCAGAATCCAACGGGGCAAAAATAAATTGCGGGCAGACAACCGAGGCCACACCAACACGTCTACCATTTAAATGTGAAAACGCGCCAACTGTTAAGAATTGGTTGGTTGAGGTATGGACCCGCTGTATCTTTTACTTGCCTCCCGGTTATAATTCAAAACACACAAATATGAAATCATTACTCTTTACCCTCGCGTTTACAATCGGATTGATTCCGGTCATGGCTAAAGATCACACGCTGGCAGAAGCAGAAAAGGATGCGGTGAATGTCAATACGCTGGTGCTGGACGGAAGTGCGAATCAATCTAAACGATTGTTGAAGCTGGCTCCAAAACTTGTAGCACTTGAGACCGTTATTATGGACGGATTAACCAGCGAAGCAGTTTGCACTGATCTGATTTCCTCAGTGGCAGCCTGCAACACCGCACGCACGATCAATTTTAGGAATTGTGCGTTACAGCAGTTGCCATCGAATCTCCGAATGCTTACTCAGATCAGAAATTTTAGTTCTGAGAATACCACTGTTGCTGACGGAGAGCAGTTTTACAACGCAATCGCCGACATGCCAAATGTGGTGACTGTTACAGTAACAGGAACCGATTTTCGTCAGCTACCGAAGTCATTTTCCCGTTTACGCGTTATGGAGAATGTAAGTCTCGTGAACAACGATATGCAGCTTGTGAGCGGATACGATCGCAACAACAAAACAGCAGATGAACTTCGCGCTACTGAATCAGTAGTCTTCGGATTTGGTGATGATGCGTTGAATCTCAGTTACACATGTTACAACGCTGGTGCTGCTAAATCCCACGTATCCATGTTCCGCGATGTTTTGCAAGGAGCTTTCCGTGCATCGAATGAGTTTTATGCACCTGTTCAGTCTGCAGCTTTCAACAAGCCACATCCGCTGGTAAAACCGCCGGTGAAAGGACTTGACGTATATCCGGATGTTTACACTTACAACGGTATGACAGGTGGCAATATCGAATATGGTTCGGGTACTACCATTAATATTCCCGCGAACGCATTTGAAGATGCCAATGGTGCGCCGGTTGCAGGAAAGATTGATATTACTTACCGGGAGTTTCGTGATCCGGTCGATATCGTACTGAGTGGAATTCCTATGACTTACGATACGGGCGGAGTAGTCGAGAATTTTGAATCAGCAGGAATGTTTGAGATCAATGCTTCGCAGAATGGGAATGAAGTTTATCTGCGCGAAGGAGTGAAAATTGATATGAATTTTGCAGTGGTTGATACCGCGTCGACATTTAACTTTTATCGCTTAGATGAAAAGAATGGCTGGCAGTATCTGGAAAGCACAGGTGAGGTTGAACAGGAAATGGTTCCTGCACCAGATAGCGTGCAAGCTCCATGGTCTGATGCGGTAAGTTATTACGTAGACAAACTCAACGGAGTTCGCACATTTCCACTTACGGCTGATACGACTTCCTTTGAGCGTCGTTATGCTGATACGAGTTATTTCGGAACTACAAAATATACAAACAGGGCTCAGCGCTTCCAACATAGAGAAAGACGAAAAGCGAGTAGCAAGCTTTATTTCCGGAAGTATGGATCTGGTCCGGATTACACAATGATTAAAGTGGAACGGAATTACTATTACGCAGGCAATCCGGAGTTGGGAGCGTACAGTGGGTACTACTGGAAATTAGATGGAAGAAAGAGATCTAGTCAACTGAAGCCCGAGTTTGGTCGCAAGGCTGGAATCAACGATGTCAGAGTAATTAACGACGGCGGGCAATATTACCTGGAACTGAAATATCATTGGGGATTCACCCGTGTTGCCGCGGAACCGGTGAGCATGGATAGAAATGGCGATGCAAAATCCATTAGTGACCGAATGAAGCAAACCCTGTTTAAAAACTATACTCGTCGCCTGGAACATCGGAAGAAGGACCTTACGCGTGAACTCGCGCATAAAGTGAAACAACACAATCGAAGGAATGATCGTGCGTCAAAAGATTCAGTGAAAGTATACGAACGCACTATGCCGAAGATGAACGAATCGGAAGCAGCAATGGATTTTTCTCCCTGGAACAACTACGTACGATCAGAGAGAATGCGCACCGCAAGTGCAGCTGAACGGGCATATATTGCAAGTGGCGAAGCTGTTCAGGCGTTGCAGCTACAGGGAATGGGTGTGTTTAACTGTGATCAGGTAAAACGTCTTGATCATCCTGTAAAAGCCACAGTAAAGAAGATTGCAGTTGGTGCTGCGGCGGTGGTTCCGTTTATTGTTTACGTCATTGATAAAGCCAAGAACATGGTTTTAACCTACACCGGAAACGGTGGAGGTCCGGTGCGTGTAACTTACGGTGGACAGGCAAACAATACGTTGATGATGGTGGATGGCGCTGGCAATCTCTATATGAGTGATGAAAATCAATTCAAAGAGGGAGCAGTAAAAGGAGGGGACGGCAATTTCAACGCAACGATGGTTTCAGGACCATTCTCAACTCCGGAGAGTGTAAGGCAGTCGGTATTTAAAGAAGAGTAAAATGTGTTTTGGTTGATGAACCTTTCTCAAAAAGGAAGTGGTTAGACTTTAGAGATAGGTTCGGAAAAAGAAAAGTCCCGATGGTGTGTCGGGACTTTTCTTTTTTATTTCTGCACCGGAAATTTCGCCAGTACATCTTTCGCCGCATCCTTGTGAATCGTGAAAGTCATCATCTTGAGCTTCACATAATCCTCGTGATAATAGTAGTAACCCGGATTCTGCGGATTGTTTCTTGCGCTGCTTCCTGAATCTTTAATCAGAAACCACATTCCGTTTGTTTTTTCTGTCCAGCCAATCATGTGAATGCCGTGATCGTCTGTTGTTGTTCCGTTGCTGAATCGAAGCTGACGTGCATCTTCGTTGATGTACGTTGAAGGAATATCATACGAAGGAATCATCGCAACACCAAGCTCAGGAGAAATTCCACCTTCTGAAACATCACCACCAATGGCAATGCTGTAACCGCTTTTAATTCCGCTTTTGATAATATCCATCCACGTATCGAGTGGAACGTTATAGTATTCGGCAGAATTCCACCAGTTATCCGGAACATCATATTCCGCTTTCTGCCAATATGGAGATTGCTTCAGTGACATAAACTCGATGTAATCAAGTGGATTCAGTTTGAGTACACTGGTCATGTATTGCTGGGGACTCATTGTTTTGCCCGCAATCGAAATTGATGTCGGTGGCTCTCCCATGTGAAACTTCAGGATTGACTTCACTGTACTCACCACTGTTTCCTCGTTCCATGCGCCAGATTCTTTCACCTTCTTCAGATAAGCATCTACTTCTTCGAACAAAGTTGCGTGATCGTAGAAAGGTTGATTCGGTTTCAATCCAGTGTAAGAATCATACGGAACCAATCCATACATCTGCATCATGCGCGTTACGGCATTCGATTCAGAACCTTCGCCGATGAACATGTCTCCGCGTGTTTTCACAAACTCTTTCGCTTTCTCTACATATTCCCAATACACGATGTACGACTGAGAAAGCTTCACTTCCTGTTTCGAAATGCGATTCACTTCCGTTTCGAAATACGAAAGAGTAGAAAAGCACCAACAGGTATTTGTCAATCCTTGTGAAATCGGAGCCGTGTTATACACCGTTTTGAACTCACTCAACGATTTCGGAACATCGATTCCCGTATAGTCCATCGAGAAACGTTTGTCGTCCTTCTTCTCTTCGCCTCTGAAGTCTTTCATCTTTTGTTTGATGTTCGACATGAAAGGATTCTGATACGATTTCATGGAGCCGCCATCTTTGCGGTCCTGGGCAATTGCAGTCCCGCACAAAGCGAATGCAATTGATAATGAGAGAATGTTCTTCATAGCTGTTATTTGAAAATGCTCAGCGAAATTAGAATTATCGGTGAACCGCGCAAGCGTATTTCGCCCAACGGTTGTCAGGCACTATGAATTCACATATTTGGTGGATTAAATCCGAAGCCAAGCTAGTATGACATATCCCACAGAAGCTGGTTCTCGTAATAACGAAGATCCATTTCCATTTGTTCGAGGTAAGTCAATACGGCGTCCGGATCCTGCTCGAACAAGGTTTTGTCCCAACCCTGGATGTAACTGTAATCAGATTCTTCCAGAAGAGGGAAGTAGTTTCTGTACGAAAGGCAATCATACAAGCCTGCATCTTCACCATACTCTTCACAGTTTTCGCGGTAAGAAAAAAGTGCGCTGAACAAAGCTTCGTCGCGTTCTGTATTGTTGAAGAATGCAATGGACGTTGCAGTGGTGTAACTCACTCCGGAATTATCGAGTGTGTCCTTAAATGCAACGCGTAGCTCATTGATGAGTCTTGCACAATTGTCACTTTCCTTGTCGAGGTGATCGAGCATGGCTTCCTGATACGAATACACATAACCTAATCTGATCTCGTGGTTGAGAGAATCGTTCTCGCGCTCTGTGGCTCCAGGACCGTAATCATATCTGTCACCCGGATCGTCGTAGTTGTAGCCGTAGTCGTATGCATCAACAACCGTATTCGCAGCCATCATAGAATCGCGGTACATCTGCCATTCGTAATCGCTCATTTGGCGATTGTCGGGTTGCTGTGCGGTCCAACCGATAGCAACTGCAATACCGATGATGAGCAATGCAGAAAGACCAATCCCAATGTTGATCAGGATCTTGTGTTTCTCTTCTGGTTTTTCTTCAGCTGCCGACATAGAATTCAGGTTGGATGAAGATACTAAATCTCGATTTCATGGTACGCGGATTGGGCGGATTTAGCGGATGATCGCGGATTATTTAACAGGAAATGGTTCTGCGATTTCATTCGTGCAGGACTGACCGAACATTTGGTCGTTGTAGAGGTCTTGCTCAGGGAGATAGTAAATCCTACGTGTGAACAAGTCCAGTACTTCGGCTTTCGTCATTGGTTCACTTGTAGTGTATGTTACATTGGTGGTGTCCATTGGCGGCTCATAAATTTCTTCGCATCTAGCGTAAAACTTCAGTTTAATCTTCCCTATTGACCAGTGGCTAGAAGTGTTTCCTGAATTCGGACGTTCATTCTGTCGTACCAGAATCTGATTATACCACCAACCACAGATCAGCGTAACGGAATGCCGCGTCGTGTCAATGTAATCACAAACCCGTTCCACATACTCCATTTTATTCCTTCGCTTTTGCTGCTCAGCTAATACCGGACCGCGTGCTGCATCAATGGAAATTTCTTGTCCGCTTACATTAAACCTGATCGAAGCACCAGTTGCACCAGAACCGCGCAAATCATCTGTAATATTCATTCCCACAATGAAAGGCGCGAGCAAAAACAGCATGGTGATTATTCTCAATGTGTGTTTCGGTGTGTACATCAGCACGAGCAGAAGCACGAACGGAACAATCGGCAACATGTATCCTGCTTTTTGAGGAAGTCGCAGATAAGAAATGACGTGCAGAATGAGTACAACGACAACCATCCACACGATTCTTTGAGGAGTAAAGATTTGGGGAGGATTGACTGCTTCCTTTTGCTTCTGTGTGACCCATCGCGTGAATGCCACGATCAACGCAAGAATTCCCAGAATGCCGAAGACGCCAATAGTGGCCTTGTAAACTATTTTCGTGAAAGGCGGATACGGAAACTGATCGCTGTAGTCGAAGAAAGTTGTTCCGTACTGCATGAAAGCCGGCACGTACATGAGAATTCCGATTACACCTGCAGGAATTGAAATTTTCAGCATCCACATAAACCATGTTTTGATATCCATTCGCTGGAACAGCAACATGGCCCACGGAATGATAAACACACCTGAAGTGATTCTGCAGCCAACGGCAAGTCCAAGCATAATTCCGCACCAGACAAATTTTCGGCACACGAGCGAAGAGAACGACAACATCACAAACGCAAGCGACCACGCATAGTCAATGGTGTATGTTCCGGAAATGAAAAACATAGGAGTGAAAGCGAGCATCAATGAAGCTTCCATCGCGTAGTTCATTCCGATCCTCCTTAGTGCATGATAAAACGCAAGAACTGCGGTGATGCTGAAAAGCGTACTTAGTAAATTCCAGATCCATGCCGGCTGATTCCAGATGAGCAGGTAGAAATATTCCTGCAACGGATGCCCAGGAAAACGGGATGCAACGTAATGGCCGGTACTGTGCATCTCCCAGGCATTCACCACGAGTCCATACGAATCTTCTTCGTGACCATGACCATCAAAAAGGAACGGGAGTCTGGAAAGCAAGACCACAGCAGCCAATAAATAGGGATGCCATTTGGAATTATTGATGAGTTGGTCGGCTTTCACGTCACGAAAATACGCTTCTTCAGATATTTTTCACTGCGACACGGTTTCGCTGTGTGGTTGCGTTGTACATTTGCAGCGATGAGAGAACCTCGTTCAGACGACAATCAAATGATCTTCGGCATTCGTGCCGTTTCCGAGGCAATTACTGCGGGAAAAGAAATCGATCGCCTGTTTGTGCAGGAAGGATTGCAAAGCGGCTTGTTCAACGAATTGCGTAAAGTTTGTCGTGAACATGAGGTGCCATTTAGCATGGTTCCGGTGTACAAACTGAACAAGATCGCACCAGGGAAAAATCACCAGGGTGTAGTTGGATTTCTTTCAACGATCACATATCACAATATTGAAAACTTGTTGCCTTCGGTTTTCGAATCGGGAAAAACTCCGTTGATACTGATTCTTGATCGTATTACCGACGTTCGCAACTTCGGAGCAATTGCACGATCTGCTGAATGTGCAGGCGTTGACGCAATCATTATTCCTATGCGTGGTGCTGCACAAGTAAACGGAGATGCTATTAAGACTTCTGCCGGTGCTTTGCATACGATTCCGGTTTGCCGCGAAGAGAATCTGAAAGACACGCTTATTTTTCTGAAGGAATCGGGATTGATGATTGTTTCCTGCACGGAAAAAGGAAGTGAACCGGTTTACAACGTCGACATGAAAGGACCTGTGGCAATTATTATGGGTTCAGAAGAAGATGGTGTGAGCGGAGAATATCTCAAGCGTTCTGACGCGCGGGTGTTGATTCCAATGCAAGGTGAGATTAGTTCGCTGAATGTTTCAGTTGCGACGGGAATAATTCTGTTTGAGGTGTTGAGGCAACGCGCCAATTAAAACCTTAAAGGTTTTCGAAACCTTTAAGGTTTTATCTGGCGCGGTAAACCTGTCCTTGCTTCCAGTAATCAACAGCAGTAATCCAGCTCACATTGTAAACCTGATTACGTTCCAATTCGAAATCATTGGGAAAACCTGAATTTGTGTTTCGTGTGAATACAAAATTCAAGGTGTTTCCCGATTGATCCGTTCCGTACACCCACGTTTCTTTCTCTGGTGAGCGATACACGTTCTGCGGTTCGCCGTAAATGATGTAGACCATTCCGCGATCTGTTTTCCAGCCTTCTTTGTACGTGGAAAAGTGCGTGTTCACAATTTCAACGCGACCGTAATACGCGCTGATCAATTCACGTGCGCGTTCCTGAGATCCACCCGTTGCTATCCAGAAACTATCGATTGCGATCTTCATGTGCGTAGAACTTCCCAATGTGTTGTATTCCTTTTTGGTCGTGATGTAACGCAAGGGTTCGAGCAACGCGACTGGTGTTGTGACTTTCGGATAATCTTCTTTGAAACGACAAACCAATATTCCTTCGTCACTCATCGGTGCGGTTGAAAAACGATAATATCCTTCAAGAGGCAATTTCATGGTTGCACTTTGTGAAAGATCTACGGTCCACGACGAATCGCTTTGTATCGGAAGTGTTACAACAGGAAGTGCATAAGGCGGTCGCGCTGCATCAGACGTGTTCTTGTAGTAGGCCACATGTAGTTTGGTGATCGTTGCGTCGTTATACTGTATGGTAAATTCCTGATCGGCACCCACACTGTTTCCGTAAATCGGAGTGGTGCTATTCGGTTCCATGAGCACAAAATTATTTGCAGCATCTCTTCCCGAGTGTGAGATGTACTGCAGATCATAAGCAGTGCTCATCTTGTTAATGTCGCGAAGAACAACGTCGACAAAATATTGACCGTCACCGCGTGGCACATCGAAGTCGGTGTAACCGTAAATCCATTCGGTGGTTGTTTGCTGTATGTTGCTGAATACAACATAGCCGCTATCGGTAATCACTTTCTGGTTTTCAACCGGATGCACGATGTAGTCGATCTTGAAATTCGCGAGCATTTCATTCGTGACATTGCTGCGTTGAAACAACAGGTCTCCTGGTTTTACCGCGAAGTATAAACGCGACACAGAATCGTTCAGATTGTGTATGACGTAACGCGGAATAGGACGGGAGCGATCTTTGGTCGATTGCACGGAGAAATCTCTGGTTCGTGCAGGGATGTAGGTGCGTTGATAACAGGATGTTGCTACCAATATTGCACACACTAACACAATTCCGAAATTTCGAAATTCCGGAATTGTGTTTCTATATCGCGGTTTGAATTTCACTAGATAAAATTACGAAGTTCGAGCCTAGAATAAACCAATAAATCCAACATGGATTTTACCCGCGCGGAATTGTATAGGTTGACTGAACTGACTGCCAAGTGCATAGGTGAGCGCAAAGATTCCTCCTTTGGTTTCGAAGGTTACTCCGGTTCCGAATCCGTACGGTGTATCGGTGATGAACGTGTCTTTCGAATTGTTCTCGTACCAACCTTGCTCGAAGAAAGCGAAGAACCAGGAGTTTTGTTCCAACAGGAAGCGGTATTCGACAGTCGCAATGCCATACGAAGAAGCAAAAATCGATTCTTCATCAAATCCTCGAAGTGTCATCAATCCACCAATGCGGTAGAGTTCATTGCGCAAGAGAAATCCGCTGTTAAATTGCCACGCCGATTTAATTCCCGTCATCACCGTCATGCGATTTCCGATCGGCCAATATTTTTCTGCAAGGAACGACGATGAGTATGCAGTGGTTTTCAGTTTCAGTCCCTGGTAGATTATTGGATTCAATCCCGCATTCTCTTTAATGGTGCGTGTGCCGATATCCCATGTAACATCAATCATGAATCCGGATCGTGGATTGAATTTGTAATCGAGTTTCTCAATGTGAAAACCAAGTCCATAGGAGATTGCAGAAATATCGGCAGTTGATGGAAGCGTTGTAAGACTCTCCAGTCCGGCCGTTGAAAGCAAACTGGAAGAAGTATTTTTCACATACGCACGCACTCCTGTATTGCCAGTGAAAATGTACTGTAATCCGAACAACTGTTGTACGTGAAGGAATGAAGTGTCGCGGCGATACAGCTTGATCGAGTAGTCAACTCCTGCAGGTGTACGGAACAAATACGGATAGGAGATTCGGGCTTTCAGATCTTGTGTTTGTGACTGTAGTCTTCGCCAGTTCAGTTCTATCAATTCTCCGCGACGTAAAGAGTTCTGCAGTTTCAATCGCACATCACCGGTGAACAAAACTTTGCCCGTGTTGTTGTCCGGGAGAATACCCACGATTCCGTCGAACTGTCCGGCTTTCTTCTTGTCGAGAAACAAAGTGAGCTTCGTGTATTTCTCTGTGAAGAGAATCGTGAACGGTGCTGTTTCTCGTGCGAACGACAATTCACGGATGCGGGGAGATACAGCTGCAACTTTGCTTTCATCGTAAGGATCGCCTGGCGCAATGCCAATGTAATTGAACAAAAATGCCTCTGAAGTTTTCAGCGTTCCTTTCACCTGAATAGAATCAATTTTTGTAAAACGATTCTTCGTGAGATTCAACTCCGCTGCAATGCGTCCGTCATTTTCGAAAGTCACGCTGTCGAGTTTCACGGAAGCAAACGGATATCCGTTGTTCTCGCACCAGATGAGAATGCGTTCCTGAATGCGCGCAACGTCTTTCACTTTGAATTTGTCGTCGCGGAAATTTCTCCGGCGATAGCCTGCGAAAGAGAGAATTTCATCATCCACATTTCCGGGAGACAGAAATGTCCAAAGGTATTGCTGGCCTGCGTTGATGTAAGCCGTTTGATGCGTAGAGTCTTGTCGGATGCTGTCTGTATGTGCTGCGAGATATCCGTTGTTCCAAAGTGAAACCAAAACGCTTCTGATTTCTTTCTCGCGCAGTGCGATGGTAGAAAATGATTTCTCATACTTGGTTTTCTTCAGCGCACCTACGTCGGGAGTTTCGACAATGCTGAGGGAAAACTGCTTTTGCGCGATTCCGGATACCGAAAGAAGAATGCCGAGAAAGAGCAGCAGAAAGCGCATGGGTAAATTTAGTCACCACATAGGAACATAGCCACACGCGGTGACACAGAAACGCACTTTAGTTGCTGAAATTGTGAAGAAATCGAGACAGAAAGCTATTTATACACCGCCGGACACTTCTCTCCGCCGCCGCCATATGCCCATTTCAGGCCTACGCGTAATTCCCAGGCGTGCTGAGAAATATTTGGTGCTGACGTGGTGTAAGATCGCGTTGCATCCGGTACCCAATGTGCTTCTGTTAAAAATTTGAACGGACCATAAGCAACGAACTCAACGCCCGCACCGACCGATCCTGTGATGTGGAAATTATCGAACGACTGGGCAGAACTTACCACATATTCAGCCCGAGGACCGATCTTGATGCAAGGTATGATCGAGTACATTTCTTTGCGGATCATGAGGTAGTTGTTCCATGCCGCATACTGATTCACGAACTTTTCTTCCGAGCCATCGGCGAGAGGATGCTTGGTTCCTTTCACGTTGTACTGCACTTCCGTTACCCATCGAAAAGTGGGGTGATCGAAGAATTCCGCGAAGATTTCTCCGTTGTAACGTAAGAGATATTTCTGTTTTTCTTTACCTACTGGTTCATCAAAAAACCAGTATTGACGACCAAGTGTTCCACCAGCCATTATTCCCCATCCCTGGAAGAATTGTGCGGAAGAGCTTATTGAAATAAGCAGGGTTGCAAAAAAGAATATGCGTTTCATGGGCGAGTGTGTTGCTTCTACAAAAGTATAACGCAAAAAGGAATCCAATGTTTATATCACTTAGACTTTTTACAGCACAGAATGTTCAGAAATGACCTTCTCGACCTCGGTACGGCTCAAAATTTCGTGATAAACATAATATTGTGCCTACTCGGTCTGACAAGGCATATTGTCAGACCGATTCCTATGACAAAGTCAAGGGAGGAGTGTAAAAAGTTTCTCCTCTTAAAACAGCACATGCCCTCAGCACAATCTTATTTCTGATTGCGTTGATGACCAGCATTTTGTTTTTGCCTTCAGCAACCTTTCG
>JBEIPA010000027.1:0-68865 GCA_040377305.1 Flavobacteriales bacterium
CGACCAAATATTTGTTGAACGAGCTTTTCTTTGAGAACCCTGTTTTTGGTTGCGCGCATTGCCGCGCCCCACTAACTCGCCAAAGGAGAGAACCCGGCAATGCGCGAAAACAAAAAAAGGTAGGGTGGTAATCTGCTCTTTCAACAAATATTTGGTCCCCAACGGGACCGCTAAAAGGAAAAGTCCTGCCAATCAGAGCCAGGACTTTTCCTCAATTATATATCGGATTTATTCATGCGAAGCCGATACATACTTTTGCGTGCTGACCTTGTCGCCAATGGTCATTTGCACCATATAGGTTCCCGGAGCGAGTGCTGCGGTTTCATTCAATGTCATTGTGTAATTGCCGGCAGCTTGTTCGCCTTTGTTTACCGAGGAAATCAAACGCCCGCTGATGTCGAAAATATCCATTTGCACTTTTGCAGATTCTGTAAGCGAATATGCAATCGTGCTGTTTCCGTCACCGGGATTCGGATAGATGTTGAATCCGCCATTCACACTTGGATCTGTGATTCCAACATTCGTAGAGAGAATATTCAGATCGTCGATGTACAGGTTGTTTGCAATACCATCATCCGGTGAACCGAAAGTGAATTTGAACAACACATGATCTTCATTGGAGAACGACCCCGGCAGGTTGATTGTAACCTGTTCCCATTCATTCGCATTTTGCGGAACAAAGAACGAAGACGCAAATCCTGCAGTGGGAACATTCATACCCAGGGAAACGTAGCGCGACTGCCATGAAATACCGCAATCAACGGAAGTGTACACACGGAAACACGCATCTGCATTTGAAGACGCATTGAGTGAGCGCGTTGCATAGGCATACTTGAACTGGAATTGCAATCCTGAATTGAATCGCAGGTCATAAGCTGGTGTAATGAATTCATCACTGTCACCCGCAATCGACAGTCCGTAGTTGTTGAGCAGTATCGAGCTCGTGCCGGTATACCCAACTCCGGTTGTGTGCTGGAAAATGCTTCCGTTTTGGTAACGATCATTTGCAACATAACCCATAAACATCACATTCGCATTCTCAAAACTTTCCTGATACACAGCAGTGAGTGGTGACTGATTTGCACCTACGTAGAAGTAATTGTTCTTCGTAACTGTTTGTGAACTGGTTGCGTTGCTTGAAGCGAGTGTTACGTTATACCATCCTGTTTGAGTTAGATTGGTGAACGTTGGATTTTGCTGTGTAGAGGTGAGTGTAGTTGCACCACATGTTGCAGTCCACGACCATGAAGTTGCAGCGCTTCCCCACGTAAGATCAGTGAGCGTAACACTTCCGCCTTCGCAAATCATTGTGCGATTTATGTCGAAGTCGGTGTTCGGTGCGCAAACAGGTTGCACATTCAGGCATCCGGTTGCTGTAAGATTCGCAGTGGTCCACAGGTTGTTTCTGTCGGCAACACTACTGTTCAATGCGTAGTGCATGGCTGCACGTTGTCCGTATGTAAACATGCGCTGGCAGAATGCATACTCCATGTAGTTCTGTACGTTCTCCGGTTGCCCAAACGTACAAACTGCATTGTTGGTGAGATTGCATGTAGTCCATCCTTTTGTTTGTGGCGTATCCAGAATTCCGTCATCGCCGCAAGCAACTCCCGGCGCATTGTTGAATCCCCAGGTATGAGGAACGCTGAGGTAGTGACCAACTTCGTGAGTCAATGAACGCGAGCTTGTTGGATTACTTGTTCCTATGCTTCCTGTTGCATCATGACGAATGATAATTCCATCGAATGGATAATAGAAGCCATCAGCAGCAGCTGGAAAATAAGCATAACCTCCAACTCCGTCGGCCATGTCTCTTACAACCCAAACGTTAAGATATTTGTCGCGTGGCCACTGATGCAACTTGGAGCCGTCATCACCAACATACGTTTCGAGTGAAGCAATACGTTCGATACCATCTGTGCAGTTTCCTTCCGGATCAAGTTGTGCAAGACGGAATTCAATATTGCAATCTGCAGCAATAGAATCGAACGGAGCAACAATCTGCGAAGTATCGGCATTCAGTTTTCTGAAATCGCGATTCAGAATATTCATCTGATCAAAAATCTGCGCATCAGAAATATTTTCTGTTCCGTAGTCGTGAATGATGTGAAACACCACCGGAATAATATAAGTAGGAGGAGAGCTGCTTCGATTGTTATCGAGATTCTCTTTTCCTTCCGTCCAGGAACGTAGGTGAAGATCCATCACCTGTTGCTCCATCCCGGGATTTTGCTGGTAAATGTTCTGCATGTGTTCCGTCGAACCGCAGTGGTGTTGCTGCTCTTGTGCGAAAGCAGTGTTAGCTGACAACGTCGCTACAGCGAACGCCACAGACATAACAGTAGTTTTGGTAAACCCGTTTTTCATTGGTGTATTGGTTTTGATTGGAAACTGATCCGGACGGGGATGAACAACGTCGATGTTCCCGGACTTTCACGCCTGCGATGGCGTCAATTCTGATTTAACAAACTTAGAGTTTGTGTTATCCGGATACCATAGAAAAGCGGGCGATTGCTGTTCTGGCTTTGCAAGTGGTCGACTTTACGGGTTAAGCGTAAAGGGCATAAAAAAAGTCCAGACGATCCTAAAGGATGTCTGGACTTAAACTTATTTGAACGGTAAGCTTATTCCTGTGCTGTAACTACGTATTTGCGTGTAGTTACGCGATCACCGATTGTCATCTGGATCATATACGTTCCAGGTGCAAGTGTTCCTTCAGCAACAGGAGCAGTGTAATTTCCTACACCTTGCTCGCCTTTGTTCTGTGAGCTCACTAAACGTCCACTTACATCGTAAACGTCGATCAATACTTTTGACTCTTCAGTCAATGAATAACCAATCGTGCTGTTTCCGTCGCCAGGGTTTGGATAAACGCTAAACCCGGAACCGTCGTTGATTTCATCAACACCTACGTTAGTAGAAAGGATGTTGATATCATCAAGGAACAGGTTGTTTGCGATTCCGTCTTCACCAGAACCGAAGCAGAACTTGAAGCGAACATTCGAAAAAGTCGAGTAGTTCGCAGGAAGATTGATTGTGATCAATTCCCATTGGTTCAGGTTAGCCGGAACATAGTAGTCAGTTGATAAACCAGCTGTCGCGATATTAGAGCCATAAAGTGACCAACGTTGTGTCCATGTCTGTCCGCAATCTGTTGAAGCCAGTAGGCGGAACGACTGAATGTTATTAGTCGCTGCAGTAGCACCTGTTGCGAAAGCATAGCGGAATGTAAACTGAAGTCCTGAGTTGAAACGTAAGTCGTAAGAAGGAGTAACGAACTCATCGCTGTCACCAGCCAGAGTTAAGCCGTAGTTGTTCAACATCATACAAGCAGAACCCGTATAAGCTGTTCCTGTAGTACGGTGCCAAGCGCTTCCGTTACCGTACATGTCCTCAGCAAAATAGCCGAGGTAGTGGTAGTTTGGATCTTCAAAGCTTTCACTGTAAAGTGGAGTAAGCGTCGCCTGATCAGCGCTTACAATGATATAATCAGTCTTGATCTCTGTATCACTTCCAGCTGCGTTTGTTGCATCCAACTGTACGGTGTAAACACCAGGAGCCATGTTAGTAAACGATGGGTTCTGTTGAGTTGATGTCAATGTTGTTGAACCGCTCGTCAAAGTCCATGACCATGAAGTTGCGCCACTTGACCAAGTGAGATCGGTTAACATCACGGAACTGCCTTCGCATACCATTTCGGTAGAGTTTGCAGTATTCGGCGGAATCGTCATCTTGAAATCAGCATTCGGTGCGCAAACGGGTTGTGTGTTCAGACATCCTGTAGCGGCAAGGTTATCAGGTGTCCAAAGATTGTTGCGGTCAGAAGTAGAACTGTTCAGTGCATATTGCATTGCATCTACTTGTCCGTAAGTGAACATTCTGGAGCAGTATGAATAGTCCATATAGTTCTGAACGTTCTCTGGTTGTCCAACAGTACAAACTGCATTGTTCGTGAGATTGCACGTAGTCCATCCTTTTGTTTGTGGCGTATCCAGAATTCCGTCGTCACCGCATGCTACTCCAGGGCTGTTATTGCTTCCCCAAGGATGTGCAAGGTTGAGCCAGTGTCCAACTTCATGAGTAAGTGCACGTGAGGTACCAACAGAACTTGTTCCGATAGAACCGATGTAATCGTGCAAAATGATGATACCATCGAATGGTTCAAGAAAGCCATCTGTAGCACCAGGATAATATGCATAACCTGCAACACCATCTCTCATTTTCTTAACCACCCAGATGTTCAGATACATGTCGCGCGGCCAGCGGTTGAGCTTCGATTCGTCATCCCCAACATACGTTTCCATAGATGCGATGCGATCGATACCATTAGTGCAATTTCCTTCTGGGTCAAGCTGTGCAAGACGGAACTCAATTTCCGCGTCCGCGTCCAACGTATCGAACGGGGCTACGATCTGTGATGTATCAGCGTTGAGTTTGCGGTAATCGCGGTTCAGAATTGCTACCTGATCAAGAATCTGTGCGTCAGAAATATTTTCTGTTCCATAATCATGCACGATATGAAAAACCACAGGAATGATAAACGGCGTAGGTGTTGCGCTGCGACTGTTGTTCTCTTCGAGATTACGCTTACCTTCCAACATCGACGCTGCGGCCTTGGCTTCCGCCTCAGCTTGCAAGCCAGGATATTTCTGATAGAGTTCGTGCAATGCCTGCGTCTGCCCGCACTGCCGATTTTCGTGCTGGTCAGCTTGTGCGAATGAAGTGTTCGCAGTCAATAAAGAGAACGCAGCCAGCGCGAAGGCTTTTACTGTTGTTTTAGTAATGCTGTTTTTCATAGTGTAATTATAATAATCCTGGCACTGATCCAAAGAGGGATGACACGTTTTGTCTCCGGATTTCCGCCTGCCACGACGGGTTAATTGTACGGTTAGTGTGGTGTGCGATTGTTAACTTTCAAATTTACACTTTTCCCAATACAATCGAAAATTGTTGTTAATAAAAAGCCTCGATTTTGGGCAAATTTTAAGGAGTTTTGTCAGGACTTTGTAAGTGGTTCAGTACCGGAAGTAATCGGTCGTCAAAGTCTGTAAAACGGACTGCCCTTTTTTGAGCAACTGGCTACTATCGGATTGCGGGTTATGTTCCGGATCCTGCCAGAACTCGCGCTCGTTATAATCGGCACGGCCATCAATTGACCAGGTCAGCGAAGAGCGCGGTTCAACTATTCCAAATCCTTCTTCGAAAGAATAATATGCGGAACAATACGGAAGGATTGGAATTGCATTAGTAATACCAAAATAATTCCGGCTGTACCTGAAATCAGAATGGTCTATATTCATCTGACCGAGTAACGTTGCAACAAGGTCCGTTTGAGAAATTGTTGGCTCTACCGCAACTCCAGCCCAAGCTGTGTCAATGACATTTCCATATAAAATAAAGGGAATGCGCCGATACTCCGGCGAAGTGAAGCCGTAACTCAGTGGAGTATTGTGGCTGTGATCGGAAATAAAAACAAACAACGTATTGTCAAACCACGGTTCCGTTTTCGCTTTTGCGATGAAATCTCCGATACAACTGTCGGCATAGTGGATTGAGTTTACATACTCCTTTTCTTTCCCTCCGAAATTCAAATCCGTGCCCGATGGAAAATCATACGGTCCATGTGTACTCAATGTAAACATAGCGGCGAAAAACGGTTGCTTTTGATTTTTTAATTCCAGCAATTGGCGTGCAAACAAGTACTCGTCGTGCACACCCAGCTTCCCCTTCGGAATATGATCATCGAAATGTTCCTGCTCCGTAATTTTATCAAACTCGTTGAAGTACATGTACGACCTGATGTTACCATAACTCAATTGCCCGCCAAACATAAACGTCGTGTAGTATCCTGCGTCTTTGAGTTTTTTATTGATACACGGAAGTTTCGTGTATTTATCGGGTTGAGTAATGATGGAAGTGAGTGGTTGTGCCGGAAACGCAGAAAAAATTGCAGCCATACCCTGATCGGATAAGCTACCGCTGGCGTAACAATCGGTAAAACGAACACCTTCTTCAGCCAACGCGTCCATGTGCGGTGCGATGTTGTGCCCTTTGATTCCGTGGAACGACTCGAGGATATCGGCTGACCATCCTTCCAGCACCACCAGTACAATGTTTGGTCGCGTAGTGGTAAGAATTCGGGTGGTGCTATCGATTTTGTATTGATGGTAGACTGAATTAAAAAAACGCGTGTTCTCTTCTTCGCTTAAGAATTTGTAGGGCTCGTTCACTTTGGCATTTTCAATTACGCTGCTCGAAAGATTGAACATGGAATTTACCGAAGCAAGATTGAGTACGTTGTGCTGCGAGTAATAGGCGTCGCTCAACTGGATCGGAATGGTGTAAAATCCACCGCGAATGCCAATGAAAAGCACAAGCGGAACAATCAGAACAGAAACTGCAAATCGTCGGCTGCGACGCGCTTCATCAAACTGTTCGGTGAATAGTTTACGGTAGAACCATAGGCTAACCACTGTTCCGAGTGCAGTGAAGAGCAATATGGAAATTGTTTGCGTCCAGCTTGCGCTCTGAAAAACTTCAGAAGGATTTCCGAAGAACCAAAGTGCTTTATAATTCAGCTTCGTGTGCCATTCATCATATATAGCGAGTTCGGAAAAAATGAGAATGAAGAAAGCGAAGAATAAAACTCCGTGCACATACGTGTTCACTTTCATAAGCTTTTGCTTACCCGTAAATACGTGAAGCGTAATGAGCAGGTACGGAAACACCAGCAGATAACAAGTCATCGCCGTGTCAACATACAATCCTTTGATGAATGAAAACAGAACGTGTCCCACAGGAATTTCTGCAAGCTCTTCCCGGTTCCAGATCAGAAACAGCATCCGTGAGAAAGCAAACAGCACAAGCCAAAACAAATAATGTTTCAGCATTGAAAGCAACAGGCGCCGTGCCGACTGCATGTATTAACCCTTTATGAGTTCAATAGCTTTATTTCGATCAGGCGCACCGAAAACTGCATTGCCTGCAACGAGAATATCGGCACCGGCTTCTTCGAGGTTGCGTGCGTTGGAAGGATCACAACCGCCATCCACTTCAATGAGCGTTTCAAGAAAACGCGATTTGATCATCTGTTTCAGTTCACGGACTTTCACGATCGTGTGTGGAATAAATTTCTGTCCGCCGAATCCGGGATTTACGCTCATCATCAACACCATGTCGAGTTCGTGAATGATATCTTCCAGAACATGTACCGGTGTAGCAGGATTGAGCACAACACTAGCCTTCATGCCCAGCGATTTGATCGTCTGAATTGTGCGGTGCAAATGTGTACATGCTTCATAGTGAACCGAACACATATACGTTCCGTGCTTTGCGAATTCTTCGAGGTACAAATCTGCATTCTGAATCATCAGATGCACATCAAGTGGTTTCTTCGCTTCTTTCTGCAACGCTTTCATCACCGGAAATCCGAAAGAAATATTCGGTACGAAAACGCCGTCCATGATATCAACGTGAAACCAATCGGCTTTGCTGTTGTTGATGAACTGAATATCTTCACTCAACTTACCGAAATCGGCAGAGAGTACAGATGGAGCAATTAGAACGGACATACTTCAGATTTGAAAGCCAAAGTTAACAAGAACCACGCAATAGCGGGCAACGTAGAATAGGTTTACTTTTGATGCCAAATGAAACAGACCAATCTTGTACTAGCATTTTGCTTCATGGCGCTCATGAGTTGCAAAAAAGGGAAGAACAACAGTGAAGCATGCAATGGCGACACGCGTCGCGATGTTAAACTGATGAACGATGTTCTTGCTGCGAATGTTGACACCGCTTCCGTATTTACCACCATTGAAGATTTGGGTGCGTTGGATGTACCGGAGGTGAAGAGTGAAACGGAAAGACAAGCTGTAGAAATGAAAGTGTATACTGTACGTTGTACCGTTGAGGAAGTTGATCGTAAGCGCGACGGCGATTATCACATACTGCTGAAGAGCGGAGATAAATATCTGATCGCGGAAGTTCCAAATCCAGAATGTGATTACGCCTCCGTATCACCGTTTGTCAATCAGTTCACAGCTGCTTTGGATTTTGTTGAATCAAACGATCTGGAAGGACGTGAAGTGGAAATAACCGGAGTTGCATTCGTAGACATCGACCATCACTATTCGCGCAAGCAGGCAGACAATAACATTGAACTGCATCCTGTTCTCCGCATTCGTTTTTAGAAAGTGTGGCAAAATGGAAAACCCTCATCGTTGAATGGCGATGAGGGTTTTCTATTGGCTTAAGATTTTGCCGTTAGTTACTCTTTACAATTCGGACAGTAGTTTTGCCGGTTGAAGTAGTATACTCGAGGAAATAGATTCCTGCAGCAAATGCTGTAGTATTTATTTCACCGCGCCCTGCTGTCATTTCCTTTTTATAAATGACTTCACCGAGACTGTTGAAAATCGCCACGTTACCGTCAGCAGGTATTGACATCATGAGCAGATCGTTGAACGGATTCGGCATAACCCCGATCGTTGTATTTGTGTTATCCGCGATTGACATGCACAAATCAACTGTCACTGAAATTGAATCGTAGCCGATACAACCTGTTAACGAATCCATGTACGCATACATCAACGTGTGCGTGCCAGCCGTTGCAACAGAAGGATCAAACTGATTGCCTGTTACACCAGGACCACTGAACGTTCCGCCCGCCGGTGTTCCTGCTAGCGTGAATGGCGCATCGAGGTCGCAAGCCAGTGTTGGTCCCGACATTACTACCGTAGGAACTGAGTTTACTGTGATCATGATTGAATCCCAGTTGATACAACCGTACATGTCTGTTCCCGTTACGTGATACATTGCAGAACCAGCAGGCATGTGAGGCATGTTATCTGTGGCGCCATTATCCCAGATGTATGTTGCAGCGCCGCTTCCCATGAGTACGATGCTATCGCCAGTACAAACTGTGGTAGCATTTGAATTGGCAACTACAGTCGGCAACGACAGCACTTCAACCGCAGCAATCGCAATGTTTGTGCAACCGTTTGCATCTGTACCTGTCACTGTGTAATTGTCAGTAACAGTAGGAGTGAAGGCAACGTTATCCGTCAATCCACCGCTCCAGGTATATGAAACAGCACCTCCGCCCATTGGGACGAATGATCCACCTATACAAACAGAATCGGTAGAAACACTTGCTGTTACCGTTGGCGGAGTGTTGATGGTTACATAAATAGAATCTAAGCCCGAGTTACCACACTGATCGGTAACAATGCAGTAATACATGCCGCTTGAAGGTGGAAGTACCATTGTACCTGCGGCGTTTGCATTCGCCATTCCGGTTGTTGGAATCCACTGATACGAATAAGTTCCGGTGCCACCGCTCGCGGCAAGGGAAACGTAAGCAGAATCACCCGGACAAACGTTGTTGATTCCGGATGTTGTAGTGATCAAAACTCCGCTTCCAAGCGAACCTGGAGTTACGGTTGGTGCAGTCAGGATGGTTTGTTTGGTGAAATACCACATGTCTGGATATCCGTAATGGTAGTTCGTTAGCGTGTTTGTTGGAAAAGTGTTTTGTGTACACGAGTTGCAATAGCGCATATCGTAATAAGTAAGGTGCTGTCCGATTTGTGAGGATGTACCAAAGTAATATCCATCACCTGCGCCCTGAAATAATTGCAACGTGTATTGAGTCCCAGTGGTAAGCCACACTGGATTTGGAAGCGGATTGTAGCTGTACTGAGCGGCAGGTCCACCAACAGTTTGCTGGGAAAGAATTGCCTGAGTGGTAAAATCGAACAGGGTAACTGTACGTGTTGTTCCCGTTGGTTCCCGTTTCCCAACGTGTGTCATCAACACATCTTCATTGGGAGAAAATCGGAACCCGCGCTGACTGTTTGCCACTCCACCAGCTCCACCAGAAGCAACGCTGTCGGTTGAAGAGTGTGGTCCAATGAAAACACCCATTGGCGACGATCCCGCCGTAGCCAATGCATTTCCATAGAACATGTAGAACTGTATAATTCCGCTCGCCGGTAACGTATCAATCTTTACCCAAATAACTGTAGAAGCGGTGTTGATTCCGGATTCAATCCAATAATTGAACAGTGTAGTTCCCGCACAATCTTTTCCGAAGCGAATATCGTCTCCGTTCGCGAGCATCTCGCCGTTTAGGATTGGAGTAGCTGTATTGATGGTGAACTGCAGTTGATAATCGGTAACCTGCGATGCAATGTTGTTTTGAACCTGCAGTGGTTGCACGTAGCTCCAGCCTGCGGGCTGAGCGAATGCTGTGCATGCAATAAATGTCCCGGCAAGGACGGCGTAGAGTTTCTTCATGATGTTGGCTGGTGTTTAACGGCAGCTAATTTAGGAAAATTGCCATCCGTATAGACACGGATTATGAAGCCAAATTAAGGCGTTCTGATTGTTTACGGGCATTTTGGCGGATTCTCCAATACAGGAAACCGGTTACAGGTAAACTCGCCGCAATCAGTGACACGAAGAACATGATGAGTTTTCCGGCGAATCCGAATTTTCTTCCGGTGTGAATGTCAAGGTTGGAGGATTTCATCTTGTCACCAGCGGACCATTCTTCAAAATATTTTTCGGTGACGAGCGCACCTGTGTACTGATTGTAATAGTATTGGTTCTGCTCTTTAAAAAAGCCACGTTGCGGTAAATACGCGTTCACCCGAATTGTACCAATAGAGTCATCGGGCAGACTGATAAAATACTCTTCTGCTGTTGGCTCTTCGTAGTAAACATCATTAAATACTTTGTCGATGGTGAATGCCGAGTCACGTTCACTTACTTCTGTGGTGATCTTGATGTTTTTCTTTTCTGATCCAACGAGCGCATACATTCCACCTTCAAACCATTTGAATGACCAAACCAATCCGGTAACAACAGAGAATATGAGAATCCACGATGCGTAGAAGCCCAACACGCTGTGTAAATCAAATATCTTTCTTGCCTTCGGAGCTTTAAGCGCAATTTTCAAACGCTGTTTACGCAAACTCTTGCTTCTTGGCCACCAGAGATACATTCCGGAAATGAGCATGAACGCAAAAATCAAACATGAAATTCCAGTGATCATCTCTCCGACATCACCGAGCATTAAGCGTCTGTGAATTTGTTGTACAACTCCAAAAAAATCTCCGTCGCGATTGAAGCTACCAAGAACTTCTTTCGTGTCGTAGTTTACAAATACGGATTCTTTGTCCTTGAATCCAAATTCAACACTGCGCAGGCTATCGGGAAATATGCGTATGAACCTCACTTTTTGTTTCGGATGCGCTTCCTTCGCAATCTTCATCAGTTCGTCGAACGTGAAGTTGTTCGTTCCGCTATCGGGATTTACGGCGTACAAATCGCTGTAAACAAAATCCCGAACATCTTCTTCCCAACAGTAAATAGCGCCGGTGAGACCGACTATAAATACTACGAGCCCACTAGTGAGCCCGAGTATTAAGTGAAGTTTTCTGAAAACCTTTCTGAGCATCAGAACTTCAAGCCGAAAGTTGCAGAGAAAATACGCGGAGCAATCGGATTCACACTGTTGTCGTCGTGAACCTGATAGTTAAGTACATCTGTAACGTTTGAGCAACGCACACGAACCGAGAAATTGTTATTCGCGTATCCTGCGCCAATGTCAATCTGACTGAAGCCTTCAACAAAAATCAGTTTGTAGGTGTCGTTCGTTACCTGAACACGTGTTGAGCGACCTGCATAACGGTTACCGAAGTAGAGGTAGCTTGTGGTCATGGAGAAACCTTTCAATGCCGGAATTGCCTGTGCAAAACTATAGGTCAAAGATGCATTCATTGTGTGTGCAGGATTATAACGCAGCTTGCTTCCAACAATGTAGGTGTTACTCTTTGTGTAGCGGGTTTCGTTAAAGCTGTAACCCCCATTCATTACGAAGCCGTTCCACGTTTTTGAATTCACATCTACTTCAATACCACGACTTGTAACTTCTCCCGCCATCTCTTTGATGTTCGAGTTCGTGTTTCCGTCTGCAAGACTGATTTGAGCAAGGTTACTGTTCTTGATCTGGTAGGCAACTACGTTTACAGAAAGCAATCCGCCGAATAAATCTGTTTTCACGCCACCTTCGTACTGATCAATGATAGAAGCTTCGAGGGCATTTCCGTCAACATCAACACCGGTGTTAGGGGTGAATGAGTTTGTGTAGCTCGTGAAAATAGAAACCGTTTTCAATGGCTGATAAACAACACCGAAACGTGGAGAGATTGCGTCATCATACAAGGCACTGCTTGTTGTGTTGCCGGAGTTGTAAGAGTATTGGTTGCTGAACGTTTCGATGTACGAAACGCGTGCACCAACAAGTATTTTCAGTTTCTCACAAACGGATAGAAGATCCTGTGCATAGAAACCTGCACGTTTGATCGGAGCAGTTGTCAGCGTGTTTTTGTTTAGCTGTGGAATATCTTCGCGCTGCGTGTACATTTCAGGATCGAATACATTGATGGTGTCGTAAGAAGTGAGTGGTGAGTATGCAAGTGTCTTTGTGTCGTACTTGTCGACGTCAGCGCCAACGATAAGAATGTGTTTCACAGGACCTGTTGCGAAAGTTCCGATCAGGTCGAGTTGAGAAACGTAATACTGCTCATCAACTTGTGTGCGTTGAATTCCGCGTTTCCACATCCCGTCGGGCTTCACAAAGTTGCCGTTTGAGTTAGGGCGTGTTGTTCCGAAAAGCTCACTCGAAAAATCCGACATGCCAGTCATGCTGCGAATTGTCCACGTGTCGTTGAACTTGTGCGTGATAGTTGCAGCAACATATTGCTGCTCGGATGCGAAGTACTGCCATGAAGTTCCAAGAAAGCGTGTACGTGGAATGTCGATCAGTTCATAGTCAATTGCACCAACACCGTTGTCGAGTGTACGCTTGTCTTTCAGGTAATCGCCTTCGACAAGTACTTCTGTTTTCGAACCGAGCTTCCAAAGCATAGAGGGATTCACATAGAAACGGTTTGACGTTACCGACTCTCGGAAGCTTCCTGCTTTTTCATACGTAGTATTCAGGCGGAACCCAACGGTGCGTTTTGCATTCATCGGTCCGTACACATCAATGGTTGGCTTGTATAATCCGTAGCTACCAACGCGCATTGTAACTTCTCCACCCTGATTGAAAATAGGTTTCTTCGTTACAATATTCAGCACGCCACCCGCAGCAACGTTACCGAAGAGAATTGCGTTACCGCCTTTCAATAGTTCTACCCGCTCTAATGCACTTACTTCAGGCATTGCCGCGTTGTTGAAGCGCATTCCATTCTTGAACGTATTGCTGCTACCATAAGCAAAACCACGTCCCGCAATTTCTTCCTGGTAACCGCCACTTGCACCCATTTGATATACACCGTTTGCATTGCGCAACACATCACTCATGTGAAGCATCTGCTGATCTTTAATTTGAGCGTTGTCAATTACTGCAGTTGCCTGCGGAAGATCCAACGGCTTGATCGGTGCTTTACCAATAGCGACCGGCGTTTCATTCACTGTTTTATTCGCGAGAATGACAACTTCCTTCAGCATGGCACTGCTTTCCGCAAGTTTGATCGTAATACTTGTGTTATTTCCTGCAGTAACAGTAATGGATTGCTGCGTTGGTGTGATTCCCGTGAAGGATACCATCAAAGTATATTCTCCGGGTTTGATGTTGTTCAGGATGAATTCACCTTTATCATTCGAAGAAGTGCCGATGGAAGTACCCACAAGACCCACATTAACGAACTCAGCAGGCATTCCATCGGATGTTGTGATTGTACCAGAGATTGATCCCGTTTGTCCGAAGCTAACGGTGTATATGGCGAGCAGTAAAAGAGTAGCAAGAAGTGATTTCATAATTCAGCGTAATCGTTATAGTGATTGACGCTGCAAAAGTGTTGTTTAGAATAAGTCTAAACAATACCTACAACAGGGTAAAAAGAAAAGTCCCGGCGATTTTACTCACCGGGACTACCCTCTTTTAGGTATTCAATGCTACTTCGCGATAATGAATTTACCGTTACCGCTTTGATCACCTGAATTGATCGTATAGTAATAAGAACCGGCTGCGAATCCATCGAGATCGATCGTGATTACTGAACCGGATGCAATTGTAGCGAATTGCTGTGTGTACAAAACACGACCTGTAACATCATGGATTGAAATGATTGTTGTTTCATTCAACGCATTTTCAAATCCGAAGCTCACCGATTCTTTCGCAGGAACAGGATAGATGCTGACTCCATTCATCGGTGTGTACTCATCGATGCCGACAAGATTTACCGTAACGGATGCTGTATCGTTGCTGAGAATTGCATCACTGGCTTTCGAAGTCCACACTAACAGATTTTCTTGTCCTGTGAACGGAGCAGTAAGTTGTGTGGAGAATGTGAAGTAAGCCGAATCGCCAGGTTGAATCAATGCACCCGTGTATGGCTGAGAAACAATCGTTGGGTTGTTCGTGAGCTTGTAATTCACGGTGATGTTGTAGTTATCTGCATAGTTTCCGTAGTTCTCGATCCACACAGAAACGTTTGATGGTCCTGCAATCGTAGACATACTTGTTGGAGATACGATCGAAGTAACACCTACATCTTCCGGATTTGCTTTCTGGTAATCGCAACCGATGAAGAAATCTGTGAACTGGTAATCGCGATACGTTGACCAGTAGATCGAGAATACTTCGTACGATTGGCGGCTGAACGGTGGAGTCAAATCAGTTGCAATTGAAACCAACGTTGTTGCCATTTCCCATTCGATGTAAACACCACCGCTGTTAATTGTAACCGGACTTGAAAGCGGAACGGTAAGTACAGAATATGGAATAATGTTTTGTCCCATAACCGCAACTGAATCAAGCAATGTTCCCGGAGTTCCGTTTGGACCATCATCATCGAATACTTTCGCATAGAATGCAATTCCGGATGCAGGTGCAGTTGCAAGAATGAAATTCGTACTCACAATTCGTGCAGGGTAGGATGGAGGAGCAATGAAAACTCCCACACCACCGGCACCGCCATTCCACGAAATGCTTCCCATCACAGGATTCAGATTGTTATTCGTGTATGTA
This sequence comes from Flavobacteriales bacterium, assembly GCA_040377305.1. Taxonomy (GTDB): domain Bacteria; phylum Bacteroidota; class Bacteroidia; order Palsa-965; family Palsa-965. The sequence continues at coordinate 15,044 of JBEIPA010000027.1, forward strand.
AGCGTCATCGTTTGCTGAGTTGTATCGATCACAACAATTTCCTGGATTATGGAATCGTTCACCGGAATTGAATCCATGAAGATGGGAGCAATCGTTGTCACGAATTTTTTCGTTCCTGTCGCGGTTGGAGAAAACTGCGCGTTCGGGTAATTGATGAGCACGGGTTGTCCCGGAGGTAATCCTGCAGGAACCTGATAAAGATCGCTGACGAGAACGTTGTTGTTAATGTCAGTGACTTTACCAGTCACATTCAATTGGGGAAGGTTCACATTGCCCTGGTTCATTACTTCTGTCCACAATGCATACGGACCGGAGTTATTAGGAACGAAGATTGCGCCATCGTCGTCGTTACCATTCCATGATACGCTCGCGTCAACAACGAGGTACGTTGAATTCGGCGGATAGTAATAACGGATCGTGTAGTTCGCAGGTGGCTGATACTGGATTGGCTGTAATCCCATGTTACCGCTTACGTTTTCAATTCCTGTGCTGAAGTTCGATTGTGATGTTCCAGTACACGACATAAAATTGATCGTGATACAGGAATCGGCACGGCTGATGATAATTTCAAACGTGTTGCTTCCGGTATAACCCGGTGCATTTGGGCTCCAATACGGAACGTTCACGTACTCGATGCAGAAGCTATCGGCATTCGCATAGAAGTAAACTTCGCCGGGATTATTATTACCGAGGAAAGTCAGATCGGCCATGTGACCGGTAACGTAGTTGTTTACACCGGTCGGAGTTGGAATCACCGGAAAGTTTGCCGCGAGGTTTCCTGGTCCGAAAGAAATGTATCCGTTTGATCCAACCCAGCATTTTGAAACGTTGTACCAGTAATACGGATAAAGATTTCCGAGAGAAACTGGTCCAATGAAGTTATCGTCACCGAGTCCGTTGAGTTGTGTTCCGATTTGTGTGATGTCCCACCAACTGTATGATGGTCCGCCGGATTCGTTGCTGTCTTTCCATGTATAACCGAATTGATCGGGTCCGCCTTGAAGGGCGAAAACATTCATGGATGAGAGTAGGGTAATTGCGAGTATAATTCGTTTCATGAGGGATTTATTTACGTATCCGAAAATACGAAAAAGCGCCCTCAATAAAACCCGTTATTTCCACGAATCCTTGCGATCCCGCAATTCTGGTGCTTGTTTCCTCATCATCTTGCGCACAAAATTGAGCATAAACGAAGGCGCGTATCCATAACCTTTCGTGGCGAGTCGAACGCCCATTCCGTTGTATTCTTCCGGAGAAACCGGAAGCTGTGTATTCAATCCGTCGACATAACGGTTGTACATGCAGAAAGCTGCGGCAATAAGAACCGTGTCGTGAATTTCTTCGTCCGTAGCACCAAGACGTTTTGCTTCGTCTATATCCTGTTGGGTCACTGCGCGACCGCTTTGCTGAACTTTTCCTGCAACGTGAAGCAGTGCTTTCATCTTCGCAGAAACCGTTGCAGTATCAATATTTGTGATGATGGAGTCCATGGTCATTCCGTTATCCTGCAAGTGTTCGCTTGCCGCTGCTTTGTGCGACAAGTGACAGAACTCACAATTATTAAGATAAGAAACGTGAGCTGCGATTAGTTCCCGTTCCCCTGAAGAAAGAGATGAAGGTCCGTGAAGCAATGCCTGCGCCAAATTCGAAAGCGCTTTTCCCGATGAGCTCTTATAGTAGAGCAAGCTGATAATACCGGGTTGTGGAATGTTTGTGTTGATGTATGACATAACAAGTTTGTTTATGTCATTAAGATGCAATGGGTGACGTGATTGCATAAAACCGACGTGACATGAACTAATCAACTAACTGGCACATCAACTAACTATTTTCCGGGGTCATTTAAGTCACAAATAAAAAAAGGAAGTCTCTTTCGAAACTTCCTTTTGGCTTATTAACTCTGAGGACGACTTATCCGAGATAAGTCTTCAGCAATTTGCTTCTTGATGTATGCTTCAGGCGACGAATCGCTTTCTCTTTGATCTGACGAACGCGTTCGCGTGTGAGATCAAAACGCTCTCCGATTTCTTCGAGCGTGAGTGCATGTTCTCCATTCAATCCGAAGTACAAACGAACTACGTCGGCTTCGCGGGCAGTGAGCGTAGAAAGTGCGCGCTCAATTTCACGACGAAGTGATTCGCTGATCAAAGTGTTCTCAGGACTCGGCGTGTCGTCGTTCGTCATCACATCGTACATGTTGCTCGTGTTCTCGTCTGTTGTAGCGAGCGGAGCATCCATAGAAACGTGACGGCCTGTATTGCGCATTGCTTCCTTGATGTCTTCCGGAGAAAGCTCGAGTGCCGCGCCGATTTCGTCAGCAGTCGGTTCGCGCTCATACTCCTGTTCAAGGCGTGCGAAAGTTTTATTGATCTTGTTGATCGAGCCAATCTTGTTCAGGGGCAGACGAACGATACGCGACTGTTCGGCTAAAGCCTGAAGAATAGACTGACGGATCCACCATACGGCATAAGAGATGAATTTGAATCCGCGGGTTTCGTCAAATCGCTGAGCGGCTTTGATAAGACCGAGGTTTCCTTCATTGATCAGATCGGGAAGACTGAGTCCCTGATTCTGGTATTGTTTTGACACCGACACTACGAAACGTAGGTTGGCGTTTACCATCTTCGCCAGAGCGAGCTGGTCACCTTTTCGGATCAAACCGGCCAGGCTTACTTCTTCTTCTGCGGTAATAAGGTCAACACGACCAATTTCCTGAAGGTATTTGTCCAGGGAAGCCGTTTCACGATTCGTTACTTGCTTTGAAATCTTTAACTGACGCATCATAGGGGTATAAAGTAATTAGTGGTTCATTCTTGTTTGCTAAAACGGGTGTAGTATCGTTATCTGGATGGTAAACGGATCAAATACTAAAAGGTTACAGAACAGACGGAAACGAAAGCGTTAAGGAATGCTATTAACAGTCCCAATAACATGCCTTTGCGGGAAACCAGCAATGAACGTGCAGCGGTGGAGGGGGGTGGTAGAAATGGGAACCTGTTGAAAACTCGCGGTCGAATAACCCTGCAAGCGTTTAACTCCTGCAGGGTGGTTGAGAGAGTTGCGCGTTGGACACCCTTCAAGGGTTAAACCCTTGCGGGGTATACCCTGCAGGAGTTAAACGCTTGCGGGGTTGACAAAAAAAAGTCCCGCCTGATTGCTCAAACGGGACTTTCATATTTCGACTTTCTAATTAGTCATTCTTCTCAGAAGGCGCATTCTCCTTTTTCTCAGGACGTGGTCCGCGTGGTCCGCGATCTTCACGTGGAGGACGCTCTGTATAACCTTCAGGCTTCGGCAAAAGTGCTTTGCGTGAAAGACGGAATTTGCCGGTCTTAGGATCAACCTCGAGCAATTTCACTTTCACGATATCACCTTGCTTCAATACACCTTCGAGGGTATCGAGACGCTTGTAGTCTACTTCTGAAATGTGAAGCAGTCCGTCTTTTCCTGGCAGGAATTCAACGAATGCACCAAATGCCATGATGCTCTTCACTTTTCCTTCGTACTCAGTTCCAACTTCAGGTACCGCAACAATTCCACGTATGCGTGATACTGCCTTGTCGATGTCGTCTTTGTTTGCAGAAACGATATCCACGATTCCGAATTCACCTTTCTCTTCGATAACGATGATGGTGTTCGTTTCACGCTGCATCTCCTGGATGATCTTTCCTCCTGGTCCGATGATCGCACCAATGAACTCGCGCGGGATCGTAAGCTGAACAACACGTGGTGCGTGGTCTTTCAGATCTGCTGCCGGTTCGCTGATGGTCTTCATCATTTCACCAAGAATATGTGCTCGTCCTTGTTTCGCCTGCTCAAGAGCCTGCGCCATTACTTCGTAAGGAAGTCCGTCTACTTTCAAATCCATCTGCACAGCAGTGATACCATCACGTGTTCCGCAAACTTTGAAGTCCATGTCACCCAGATGATCTTCATCACCAAGAATGTCTGACAACACCGCGTACTTACCGTCTTTGGTAATCAAGCCCATTGCAATTCCTGAAACTGGTTTCTTCATCTTGATACCGGTGTCGAGCAATGCAAGTGTTCCTGCACATACTGTTGCCATTGATGATGAACCGTTTGATTCAAGGATATCAGAAACGATACGAATCGTGTAGCTGTTATCGTCTGGCAATTGGTTCTTCAAAGCACGAAGAGCCAGGTTACCGTGACCAACTTCGCGACGACCAGTTCCGCGCATTGGCTTTGCTTCGCCAGTCGAGAACGGCGGGAAGTTGTAATGCAACAGGAATGTTGCGTCGCCCTGGATAATCGGTGTGTCGATCATCTGCGCATCACGCTTTGTTCCGAGAGTTACTGTTGTCAACGATTGTGTTTCTCCACGTGTGAAGATTGCAGAACCGTGTGCCATTGGAAGGTAATTTACTTCCGACCAGATCGGACGAATCTCGTCAAGCTTACGCCCGTCAAGACGTGTGCGCTTGTCAAGCATCATGTTGCGGATTGCGTCCTTCTCAACATCGTGGTAATATACTTTCGCCATTTGCTTATTCGCGTCAGTCTGTTCTTCCACAGGAAGTGAATTCCAGAACTCTTCGAATACCGCTTTGAAATCTGCTTTACGTTGCGCTTTGTTCGGATTGCCTTTAGAAGCAACTGCGTATACTTTATCGTAAGTAGCCGTTTTCACTTTCGCGCGAAGCTCTTCGTTATGTGTCTCGTGCGAGTACGTACGCTTCACTTTTGATTTCTCAACCTGTGCAGCGAGTTCGTTGATCGCGTTGATCATAATCTTGATTCCTTCATGCGCAAACTTAATTGCAGTGAGCATGTCGGCTTCGGATACTTCTTTGAATTCGCCTTCCACCATCATGATGTCTTTCGCATTCGCAGCAACCATCATGTCAACATCAGACTGAGTCATCTGTTCAACAGTTGGATTGAGAATGAATTTTCCATCAACACGGCCTACGCGAACTTCTGATACAGGTCCGTTGAACGGAATATCAGACATTGCAATTGCAGCTGATGCCGCGAAACCTGCAAGGCAATCGGGCATAATGGTTTTATCGGAAGAGATCAGGTAAATGAGAACCTGTGTATCTGCGTGATAATCGTCTGGGAAAAGTGGACGAAGTGCGCGGTCAACCAAGCGGCTGCTGAGTACTTCGAGGTCAGAAAGTTTTGCTTCACGACGGAAGAAACTTCCCGGGATGCGTCCTGTTGATGCGAACATTTCGCGGTAGTCAACAGTGAGTGGCATAAAATCAACTCCAGGTTTTGCATCGGGTGCAGAAACTGCAGTTGCGAGCAACATCGTGTTGCCCATACGTACTACTACCGAACCATCAGCTTGTTTAGCCAATTTTCCGGTTTCGACTGTGATGGTACGTCCATCACCAAGGTCGAATGATTTTGAAATTCCTAATTGCATAGTTGTTTTTCTTCTTGTTTACAGCTTGTCAGCGGGTCGCATAAAAAGCGAAAAGCATCCCTGCTGACTTGAAGGGATGCCTTTCGTATTCGAGATTATTTGGAAATCATTATTTACGGATTTCAAGCTTCTTGAGGATCGCGCGGTAACGCTCGATGTCGTTCTTACGCAGGTAATCCAAAAGTGCTTTACGTTTTCCTACGAGAAGTACGAGTGAACGCTCAGTGCTTTTGTCTTTTGGCTTACGCTTCAAATGCTCAGTAAGGTGAGAAATGCGGTGCGTGAAAAGTGCAATCTGCCCTTCAGAAGAACCGGTGTCTTTTTCAGATTTACCGTGCTTCTTGAAAAGGTCTTTCTTAATTTCCGACGTCAGGTATGACATGCTGTTTGTGGATTAAGATTAATACTTGGTTTTGTCCCGCTAATTCGGGAGGGCAAAGATACTCAATTATCGGTGTGTCGATATACCTATATGCCGATTTTCCAAGTGAAACTCTGGATTCTGGCATTATTCTGCATAGAATTCTCAGATTAAGGAGATTTATAGACTTGATTGGCGGTTATGCCAGTCGTAACCGCAGTGGCGGCATTGCTGAGAGTTAGGTGTGCGAGCCAATTTCCCGCACGACGGACAAAGATTGATGATCTCATTTTTGTGCTGATCGTAAACTCTTTGAGCGATTCGTCGCATTGCAACATCTCCACCCAATGCTACGAGTTCATTCGCTGCCGGATTCGTGAAACCATACATCTTTTCCACTTTCCAATCCGCAAGTGCACTTTTTTCACAGGTAACTTTCCCTTCCTCCGTCATGCTAAGCTGCATAAGAGCCTGACGTTCTTCTTTCAGAAAGTATTGGCGGCAATGACCTATGATGTATTCCTGCAATTCACCGTCCATAACAGAGAAAGTATAGAATTCAATTCAGAAATCCGGGTAATCTCTGCCTAAGCGTGCATTAACGGAACTAAATCTAAGACTTGAACATCACGAGCAAGCGGGATACCGTTGCTTTGAGTTCTTTGCGGCTCACAATCGCATCCAGGAATCCGTGATCGAGTACAAACTCTGCAGTCTGGAATCCTTTCGGAAGGTCTTTTCCGATGGTCTCTTTCACGACACGAGGGCCAGCAAAACCGATGAGCGCACCGGGTTCAGCAATGTTCAGATCGCCGAGCATTGCGTACGATGCAGTTACCCCACCTGTGGTTGGATCAGTGAGCAACGAGATGAATGGAATTCCTGCTTCATCGAGTTGTGCAAGACGCGCAGAAGTTTTGGCCATCTGCATCAATGAATGTGCAGCTTCCATCATTCGTGCACCGCCCGATTTCGAAATGATCATCAACGGGATTCTGTGCTCGAGTGAATATTTCGTAGCACGCGCAATTTTTTCTCCGACAACAGATCCCATTGATCCACCGATGAACGTAAAGTCCATACAGGCTACAACAAGATCATTGCCGTTACATTTTCCGTGTGCAGAACGAAGCGCATCTTTCAATCCTGTCTTCTTCTGGGAATCAATCAGACGAGCAGGATATTTTTTTGTGTCTTCGAATGTCAACGGATCGCCTGAAGTCAGATTTGCATCGAGTTCAGTGAATTGATTATCATCAAACAGAACAGAGAAATATTCTTCAGAACCAATACGATCGTGGTACTCACAATTCGGACAAGTCCAAACGTTCGCTGCCCAGTCGTTGGTGGTAAATACCTTCTTGCACTCATCACATTTATGCCACAAACCTTCAGGAGTTTCTTTCTTCTCCTTCGTGCTTGTAGTAATGCCTTCTTTAATCCTCTTGAACCAACTCATTGATCTGGTTTATTCGTTCAATAACTCTGTGACGATTCGCTTACGCGATAGTTACAGCTTTGTCGAGGTATACGTCCTGAATTGAATTCAACAACGCCACACCTGTCTTCATGTCTTTCTGGAACGCTTTACGCCCTGAAATCAATCCTTGTCCGCCTCCGCGTTTGTTGATCACTGCAGTGGTTACTGCTTCTGCCAAATCTGTTGCGCCTTTTGATTCGCCACCAGAGTTGATGAGTCCATTACGACCCATATAACATGTTGCAACCTGATAACGACACAAATCAATCGGGTTGTCGGAACTCAAATCCGAATAAACTTTCGGGTTCGTTTTTCCGTGACCTGTTGCGTTGTATCCGCCGTTATTCGTTGGCAATTTCTGTTTAATGATGTCTGCCTGAATAGTCACACCTAAGTGGTTTGCTTGACCGGTCAAATCAGCTGAAGCATGATAATCTATTCCGCCAACTTTGAATCCAGGATTACGCAGGTAGCACCACAAAACGGTTGCCATTCCAAGTTCATGCGCGCGCTCGAAAGCTTGCGACACTTCAACAATCTGACGCGCCGATTCTTCAGAACCGAAATAGATTGTAGCACCTACTGCAACTGCACCAAGGTTCCATGCTTCGTCTACTGAACCAAACATGTTTTGGTCGTATTTATTCGGCATGGACAAAAATTCATTGTGATTGATTTTTACAATGAATGGAATTTTGTGCGCGTATTTTCTTGAAACCGATCCTAGCACACCGAAAGTTGTTGCAACAGCATTGCATCCGCCTTCAACGGCAAGCTTCACGATGTTTTCACCGTCGAAGTAAATCGGATTTGGCGCGAATGAAGCACCCGCTGAATGTTCGATTCCCTGGTCAACAGGAAGGATCGACATGTAGCCTGTATTTGCGAGCCGACCGTGTCCGTAAAGTGCCTGAAGGCTACGGAGTACTTGCGGACTGCGGTTTGAGTTTCCGAAGCAACGATCTACGAAATCGGCACCGGGAAGGTGAATTTGTTCTTTGGTGATGGTTTTGCAGGTATGATTCAGGAGTGAATCGGCCTGGTTTCCAAGAAGTTCGCTTATTTTATCGAGCGCCATAACTGACATAGTATGGAATTGAGTTTAAAATGGACGGCAAAGCTAACAAATAGTCGGGAGACGACAGACGGGAGACGGGAGTAGATTGAGGATCAATCCATTAAAAGTGACAACTTTACAACGAGCAAGGTGAGAAACGAAAAAATAACAACGATTGTACTCCCGTCTCCTGACTCCCGCCTGTCGTCTCAGAAAGGATAGCCGATACCAAAATTCAAATTACTCGGCATTGGCCCATCACCAAACTGCCACCACCGATCGCCAAACGGTTTTGCCGGATCGCGCATCTTGAATCCCCAATCGAGTCGGACGATGAAAAAGCTGAGATCGTATCGCAAACCGAACCCGGGTCCGAATGCCAGGTCTTTATAGAACGAGTTGAATCTGAATTTCGCATCTTCCTCTGCCTGATACGCATTAGGCAGCAGCCAGATGTTTCCACCATCAGCGAACAATGCACCGAACAACGATTTTGTAATCCGGAAACGCAATTCAACGTTGTACTCAATCTGCACCTCGCCGAATTGTGCAAACTGTTCTTCAGCGCCAACGTTGCGTGAACCGGGTCCAAGACTTCTCGCCTCCCATGCACGGATTCCGTTTGCACCGCCACCATAAAATGACTTCTCCAACGGCAACGTGCGGAAATTTTTCTGAGGTAATCCGGTACCGAGTGCAAGTCGTGCAACAAACATCTGGTGATCGCCAAAGTCTTTGTAAGCGCGCATGTCTACGAAGAAACGCAGGTAGTGCGAGAACGGAATTCCTGCAATCTGGTAAGAACCGAATGTGTCTTTGGGCGCATCTAACGCTTTCATGATCTGGTAGGTTCCGAATCCCGACATTTCAGCATCAAATTTCAGATAGGGTTTCCACTGCTGCTTTTCCGTCTTCTTGTTATTCGCAGACTGATTGTGGATGAAACTAATCCGAAGATCATTGATCAGGTGATCCGTGAAACGATAGCGTAAGAGAATATCACCATTCGCCAATAGGTTCTCCAGTCCTTCACGTGGATTCACTCCAACGACGTTCAGTTCTATCGGATAGATTCCGATGCGCGTCCAATCTCCGCGTTTGAACTGATAGCCATAAGAAAGATTGAGAAGTGCGCGATCAAAGTCAACACGTCGCTGGTAATTGAACGAAGTCGAGAAAATTGTTCTTCGTCCTTCTGCTCGATTTATTTTCAGAAGTGAGAATGGAAAATACGCACGTGGAATGTTCAGCGAAAGTTCAGCGCCGAACTCAATCGTGTTGAAGGTGATCTGGTCGCCCGCAGTGCTTTGTGTAGTTTGTGCGAGTGGTTGTTGTGCTTCTGTTCCGCCCTTTACTCTGAATTCGAGAAGCTCCGCTCCGCGATCTAAGTTGTTGTTCTGATAAGCAAAACTTCCTCCAATACCGAGATAACCGCCGGTGTTTGTTCCTTCGACCTGCGCGGTGAAGTTTTGTTTCGGAATTGCGAACAGGAGAATCTCCACATCGAGATCGTTGCCTTCTGCAGTGGTCGGCTCAATTACAACCTGACGGAATACACGCAAGCTGGTAATCTGGTTGTAGGTCTGATCAAATTTTTCCTGGCGATACAAAGAATCATCGCGGAAGAAAATACGTTCTGTAAAAACTTTCGGACGGAAGCGTAATTCCGATTCACGTTCTGTATTACGTAAGAAAGCAATTCCTTCCTGCATCAGCGTATCATATTTCACTTCATCATTCTTCAGCTGTTTTGCGTCGTAAATAGTTTTTACAGTGATGTTGCGCACGTAATATTTTTTGTGTGCAATTTCTGTGAACTCAGAATCGTTAATCGCCTGACGGTTTTTACGAATCGTGATCGTCACATTTACATCGTGATTGCCAACCGTACTATCGGCCTTGAAGATTACGTTGTCTCGCGTGAATGTAAAATATCCTCTGTTGCGGCCGGCATTCACAATACGATCGCGTTCTGCTTCAAACACATCCAGATCGTAATTTTCTCCGCTCTGTATCAGGCATCCAACGGAGTCGGCGAAGATGTCATCAGTCATCACCGAATCACTTACATTCCATTTTATATTGCGTATGGTATAAACGTGAGCAGGAGTTGCGATGTAATACACGATCACTTTTTTCTTCGGCTTTCCGAAAATGTTCAGTGAGTCCGGAGATTTTTTCAGAATGTGATTCTTAAACAAGGATGGATATCCAATACTATCGTAGACGTCGCTCCGGAAATATCCTTTATTGTCGAGATATTTTTCCAGCTGCTGCGTTGAGCGATTCATAATGGATGTATCGAGTAACACAGGCGGTTCTCCAATGTTCAGTAGGATCTCGCCCATCAGCTTGCGGCGGTCCTTGCGCGGCTTCTTTCGCAGTGCATTCCGTCTTTTAAAGCGCGCGTCGGCCGAATCCTGTTTCTCCTTGAGACGTGTGGAGTCTACGAAGTTGTGCAGCGTCAGGTACAGCGGATAACCAGCCCCTGTTTTGTAGGTGCGTTTTTCAACACGTTGCCATTTACCTTTTACTTTAATGGTATCACCTACTGAATCGATTTTGTACGGGACTTTATGCCAGCGGAAAATACTTTTAGGATTCAGACCAAACAATTTTCGGTTAGGTTTCTGTTTAACGTAGCTGAACATATCCGACTGGTTGATGTCATCACCGTATGCCTCCGCAGAATCTTTTATGGTGTTCACCTTATTCACGATGAACACCTTCTTCACCATTTTCTGCCCTGCCGGAACCCGTCGCGCTGTACAGCTTGCAAGTACCAGCAAAAGGGTGCCGATAAGCAGTGCAAAAAAATGCGATTGGGTATTACGAATCACGAAGTGTTTCTTTAAAGAAGCCGTAAGTTTGCAAATATAATGCCCTGAGCACCCATTATGCTTTCGAACAACAGGATTTCATTCGTTAAGTCGCTTCAGCAAAAGAAATACAGAGCTGAAGAAGGATTGTTCGTTGCGGAAGGCGACAAGCTGGTGCGTGAATACCTACAGTCTGGGTTCGAAGTTGATTCGGTTTATGCAAGTACAGATTGGCTGCAACGTAACGGAACTTTAATCAAACAGCCCACCGAATCGGCAGGGGTTGCAGAAAAGGATCTTACCCGTATGTCCTCTCTGGTGAACGCTTCCGAAGTGCTCGCTGTGGTGAAAATTCCTCAATACAACATTGAGACGACTGATCTGGAGAAAGGTTTGGTGTTGGTTCTTGATGGAATCCGTGATCCGGGCAATCTGGGAACGATCATTCGTACAGCAGATTGGTTCGGCGTTCAGCATATCCTGGCATCGGAAGACACTGCAGAACATTGGAATCCCAAAGTGGTGCAAGCTTCCATGGGATCTTTGACGCGAGTGAAAATCGTAAACCGCAATCTCGAGGAATTTTTCACAGAGCTTAAGAGTGAAAATGTGTTCGGAACTTTCATGGATGGGGAGAACGTTTACACGTCGGAGCTTCCGAAAAATGGACTCATTGTCATTGGCAACGAAGCAAACGGAATTCGCGACGCAACTGAAAAATTCATTTCCAGAAAGCTCACAATTCCATCCTTCAGTCTCGGTTCTCACAAAGCAGAATCGTTGAACGCTGCAATTGCAACAGCACTTGTCCTGGCCGAGTTTCGCCGGCGGTAACGGATTTAGGTTCTCTGTAAATCAGTGTTTTACGACTATATTTACGATTCGGTTTAAACTAAAGACGGTTGCGAGTGGTCATAGAACTGAACCGCGGGAAGTACTTCGGAAAAAAACGTAAATAGAACGCACTCACATAAACTCAATACGATGAAGAATACAGGATTTTTATTCGGATCACTCACAATTCTTGCTGTTGCATCGCTAACATTCACTGGATGTCGCCGCGATGAAGAAGATGCAGATACAAGTGCTGCATCAGACAACGCGCTGGCAGAAGCAATCTTTAGCGATGTGACAAATATTTCTGACGAAGCTGGCCGCACCGGCGGACTTACGAACTACCGCATCGGTGATCCTGCAAACGGCGGTGTTCTGTCAACCTGCGCTACCGTTTCCGTGAATGCAATTAACACAGCCGATCAGGACACGATTACTGTTGACTTCGGTTCTGTGAATTGCACGTGCAATGATGGACGCAATCGTCGCGGCCAGGTCATTGTTTACTACACAGGAAATTACATTGACTCTGCGTCAACACATACGATAACGTTCAACAATTACTATGTGAACGATCACCAGGTGCTTGGAACAAAAACAGTAACTAATCTTGGTCACAACGCGGCTGGTAATCTCGTTTATGACATCGATGTGAACGGTACAATTCATCTCGCGAGTAACGCAGGTACAATCAATTGGATTTCTGATCGCCAGCGCGAATGGACAGCGGGCGAGAATACGCCTGCAATGTGGTCTGATGATCTGTATTCAATCACTGGAACTGCTAGCGGAACAAGTGCAGCAGGAGAAAATTTTACTGTCACGATCACATCTCCACTCATTCGTAACATGGCCATTGGCTGTCGCCGCCACTTCACACAAGGAACAGTTGAAGTAACTCCGGGAACTCGTCCGGTACGCAGCATAGATTTTGGTTCAGGTGCTTGCGATGATGTTGCTATCGTTACAATCAACAACCGCACTTACACGATTCACTTGCGTTAGTCCAGCGAATATGGTCTGGACATCAACTAAGAATTGCATCACGAAAAATCCCGGTCACGTCAAGAAGTTGACAGACCGGGATTTTTTGTGATCAATACTTTTGACTTCCCTGCTTACTTTTCCTTCTTAGCCTGCTTCTCTTTCATCAACTGAATAATTTCCTTGAGGTAATTATTCTCTTGCTTCAACGATTCGTGCTCTTTCTTCAAACGATCAAGTTCACGCTGAAGATCCAATGCCGTAAGTACTTTCTCTTTTCCGTATGTCGGACGATCTTCATTTACGTACAGCGCTCCCGAGCCATAGTATTGAAAAAAATCAAAGTTCAGAACGCTGCCAATGTGTTTCAGCAACTCTGTGTCGATCGATTTCCGCTTGAAGATTCCGTAAATGTTTTGAGGTGAAGTATCGAGGCGACGGGCGAATTCGCTTTTCGTCATTCCAAGTTCTTCGAGATGTTTTCTCACCAGCTTCCCAATGTGGAGTGCTGCAACTGCTTTACTGTTTTTCTCTGCTTTCATAACATGTTTCTATGCGCGCACGTGTACGCCAATACACTCGCACGCGGTGTGAATACCGGGGTTTATTCCTTGACTAAATAGTGGCTGTCTTACGAACGAAGTGAGAGAACAAGGTGCAATTAGTACAACTTGTTTTTGAACTCATCACAAAACAGCATCTTGCATACACTTCAGAGGGGGCGATGCTGCTTCCGTAGGACTAAACAAAAGTATCAAAATTCCTCATCTTTTTGTTAAAGGAAGGAAAAAGAGATATCATACGCTCGGAATTCCGGCGGAGACTAATGCCTAAATGTCTTATAACTAGTCGTTTGCGAGAAAAGGGTAGCGGTAGTCGCCAGGTGGAACGAAAGTCTCTTTTATCGTTCTCGGAGAAACCCAACGTAACAAATTGATCATTGCACCGGCTTTGTCGTTTGTTCCGGATCCGCGAGCACCCCCGAAAGGTTGCTGACCAACAACTGCACCAGTAGGTTTATCGTTGATGTAGAAATTTCCCGCAGCGTGTTCAAGTGCTTTCGTTGCAACTTCAATAGCATATCGATCTTGTGAAATGATCGCACCGGTTAGCGCATAGATAGAAGTTGAATCAACAAGCTTCAGCGTTTCTTCGAACTTGTTCTCATCGTATACATGAATGGTAAGTACCGGTCCGAACAACTCTTCGCACATCGTTACATACTTCGGATCGTTTGCGCGAATTACTGTTGGCTGTATGAAATATCCTTTCGACTTGTCGTATGTTCCGCCTGCAACAATTTCAACATTCTTATCTGCTTTTGCAGCATCAATATATTTCGCAAGCTTGTCGAATGATTTTTCATCGATCACTGCATTCACGAAATTGCTGAAGTCTTCGGTTGGTCCAACTTTGAACGAAGCAAGATCACGCTGCAAACCGGCTTTCACTTCTTCCCACATATTGGAAGGGATATATGCACGCGAAGCAGCAGAGCATTTTTGTCCCTGGTATTCGAATGCACCACGGGATAGCGCTGTGATTACTGCAGAAACATCAGCAGACTTGTGAACCATTACAAAATCTTTTCCACCTGTTTCTCCAACAATGCGTGGATACGATTTGTACTTGTGAATATTATTACCAATCGATTGCCAGATGTTCTGGAAAACTTCTGTTGATCCTGTGAAGTGAATTCCTGCGAAGTCGCGGTGATTGAAAACTACTTCGGCAGCATCCGGTCCTGAAGGATAAATCAAATTGATCACACCATCAGGAACTCCGGCTTTCATGAAAATTTCCATCAGCACATTCGCGGCATACACTTGTGTATTCGAAGGTTTCCAAACGACCACGTTACCCATCATTGCACACGATGTTGGAAGGTTTCCTGCAATCGCTGTGAAGTTGAATGGAGTCAGCGCGTAAATGAATCCTTCGAGTGGACGCCATTCCAAACGATTCCACATTCCCGGAGCAGAAGCAGGTTGTTGCTTGTAAATTTCCTGCATGAAGTGAACATTGAAGCGCAGGAAGTCGATGATTTCACAAGCCGAATCAATCTCCGCCTGAAAAGCATTTTTACTTTGACCCAGCATTGTTGCTGCATTCAGTTTCGCGCGGTATGGACCCGCAATGAGTTCAGCCGCTTTCAGGAAAATACTGGCGCGGTGTTCCCACGAAAGTTTCACCCAATTTTCGCGAGCAGCAAGTGCAGCGTCAATAGCTTGCTGAACATGTTCTTTACCGCTCTTGTGAAAATATCCGAGTGTGTGTTTGTGATCGTGAGGCGGTGCAATGCGTGAAGTATTGTTACTGCGAACTTCTTTACCACCAATGTACATCGGAATGTCCATCTCATACGAGCGAAGCTTGGCAAGCATGGCCTGCAACTCTGCACGTTCAGGTGATTTCGGTGCGTACGACTTTATCGGTTCGTTAATCGGCGTGGGAACGTTGAATACTCCTTTTGGCATGGTGCTTTAATTTGGAGTACAAATATAGCACAGTAGGCAGTTGGGCAGTAGGGCAGTTGGCAGTCAAAGGCCCTAAGTACTGGATTATTGCAAAGTCACCTCACGGAAAACCAATAAAAAAGGATCGCATTTCGCGATCCTCGGAATATTTTTTCTGACTGCCTACCGGAAGACTGCCAAACTGCCTACTAATCCTGCGGTGGCTCCGGCGCACTCGAATAGCCAACTTTCTTCGGCTTCAAAGTCTTAGGAAAAATTACGTTGATCAATTCATCGTCGGCACCAAGCATCGACTTCGAAATACCATTTACGATTGTAATTGGTACATCGAATTTCAGTTTCGGCTTGTATTCTTCGTAAGTACCATCCTGCAGTTTGCGCCACATGTGAATAATTGCACCGCCTTTAACTTCAACTTTTCCGGTCCAGCACGCAGCGTCCGCTCCATTGCGAACAGTGATAATCACATCGTCGTGAATTCCATCGGCTACATCTTCCGCACCGCGTTCTTCAAATTTTTGTTCCCATTTCGTATAGCAGTTATTCGGAGCAGGCGTAGTCGTTGTTTGTGCGTACAGCGAAGCACAAAGAAGGAGTCCCGCAAATGCAGTGTAAAATTTGTTCATCTGGTCTTGGTTTGGATGATTCTAAAGATAACAAAATCCATACCGGAACCGGAGGTGTGCAAAAATCTGCAGAATGAAAATAGTTGCTAATATGTCATATAAATGAAAACTTTATATATTTGTGCCTGTAAGTATATATGCGCAACAGTACGTTTATATCGGTTTTTATCATTTATTCTAATCATTTGAACTATGTCACTCGTCAGAACTTTTGGATGTGCCGTATTCGGCATTGATGCAACGATTGTTACTATTGAAGTAAACATCGACACCGGAATCAATTTTCATCTTGTTGGATTGCCCGACTCGGCAATCAAAGAATCGCAGCAAAGAATTGATGCTGCATTGCGGAATAACGGCTACCGCATTCCAGGAAAAAAAATCACTGTGAATCTTGCACCTGCCGATGTACGCAAGGAAGGATCTGCATACGATCTTCCGATTGCAGTGGCGATGCTGTCTGCATCCGAACAGCTTACCAGTGATTTTCTGGAAAGCAGCATCGTCATGGGTGAACTTGCGCTCGATGGAACTTTGCGCCCTGTTCGTGGAGCATTGCTCATGGCAGTACGTGCACGCGAAGCTGGTTTTGCGCGCGTAATTCTTCCTTCAGAGAACGCAGACGAAGCAGCAGTAGTTGAAGGCGTCGAAGTTTTCGGAATGAGTCATCTTACTGATGTGCTCGAATTTCTTCGTGGTGAAATCGTTCGCGAACCTGCTTCTTCTGCTCCGCGATTGCTCGAAGGAATTCCGGATGCAGACGAATACGATTTCTCTGATGTGTGCGGACAGGAGAATATCAAACGCGCATTGGAGATTGCGGCAGCTGGCGGACACAACATTCTCATGATCGGACCTCCGGGTGCTGGGAAGACCATGCTCGCGCGAAGACTGCCTGGAATTCTTCCTCCGATGACAATCAACGAAGCACTCGAGACAACGAAGATTCATTCTGTCGCTGGAAAAACCGGAAAGAACAAAGGATTGATTACTACACGCCCGTTTCGTGCACCGCATCATACGATCAGCGATGTGGCTCTGGTAGGAGGCGGCCAAAATCCACAACCCGGAGAAATTTCACTCGCGCACAACGGCGTTTTATTTCTCGATGAACTTCCGGAATACAAACGCACGGTGCTTGAGGTAATGCGTCAGCCTTTAGAGGATCGCGTTGTGACGATTTCACGCGCAAAATTTTCCGTGAATTATCCTGCAGGTTTTATGCTCGTGTCTTCAATGAATCCTTGTCCTTGTGGATACTATAACCATCCGGATAAAGAGTGCGTTTGTATTCCCGGCACTGTACAAAAATACATCAACCGGATTTCGGGACCCTTATTGGATCGCATCGATATTCACATCGAAGTGACCCCGGTTAGTTTCAGTGAACTCACGAAAAAAGCACGTGCAGAAAAAAGCACACTCATTCGCGAACGTGTGATCCGCGCACGTAACCTGCAACTAAAGCGCTACGAGAAGTTCGACGGCATTCACTGCAATGCACAAATGAGTTCAGGTATTCTTCGCAACATTTGTCGCATCGACGACGCCGGTATGGCATTGCTCAAAACTGCGATGGAAAAACTCGGATTGTCTGCACGCGCATATGATCGTATTCTGAAAGTCTCAAGAACAATTGCTGATCTGGACGGAGCAACAGAAATTGAAGCCACGCATCTAGCAGAAGCAATACAGTACCGTAGTCTGGATAGAGACAATTGGGCGGCATGATTAGGAAGAAGCTTGCGCTTCACTTCGTATCGGTTAATTTCCCAGCAATCCCGGAGCTACCTGATCGCCTTCAGGCAAGTGACCGTATATTTCTTCAAATGAGTATTTGCAAAATTCTGCATCTGGATATTCTTTCGCTCGATCTCTCACAAAATGAAGGAACTTGTCGTAAGAACGGCCTGTATTCATTTCGTCCAGAAATGCAGAGTATTTTTCAGGTTGGGAGAAAAAATCTCCGGATAACAGGTAGTGAAATATTTCATACGCACTTACGAATTTCCCGTAGTCGTCATCGCTGGCATCAGCATGCGAAAAATTCAAAAGTTCAGGCTGGTAGAAGAGCCGGATGAATTTCTCGATTAAATCGTATCCCTTTTCAATGTGTCCGTATTGAAGTGCAAATGCCTCTTCTCCTGCGGCATTTCCATTCCTGAACTTAGCATCAAGACACTGTGCAACCCGATCAGCAGTTTCCATAGCTACATAAACACCGCTTGAAAAAATAGGATCAAGAAAAGCAGCGGCATCTCCCACAATTGCATAGTTCGATCCATACTTTTTCGGAATGCGGTACGAATAATCACCAACCATCTGGATTTCATGTTCGATCTGCGCTCCGTTCAGAATGCTCTTCAGATTAACGGCTTGTTCAATTTCACTTCTATACAATTTCTCTTTCCAGTTCTCTCCCAGTATTTTTTTCTGGTCGCGAACGTAAGAGTTATTCAGTGTTACACCAATACTCAGATGGTTTCTGCCGACAGGAATAACCCACAACCAACCAAGTTTTTCCCCACCTAAATAAATAATCTTGATCAATCCACCGGCTAAAGCAGCATCATACGTAGTATTAATCCAATGACTGAATAGGGCTACGCGATCGAGATCTTCGTAAGGGACACGCAGTTTAAGTTTGCTGCCTAAGAAAGAATTTTGCCCTGTTGCATCGATTAAAAACCGCGCCTTGATTTCCGGTACTTCAGTCGATTCAGTGTGAACAGTAACCGAATCCGGATCACTCAGATCAACGTTTTTTACTTTCACGCCTTCGTGGACGTGCGCACCTACTGTTGCCGCTCGTTTCAGAATCGCATGGTCGAATGGAGCGCGAAGCGTGTGTACTGACATTTGTGCATTGTCACTCAGGATGCGATCGAAGCACCAAACTGACTGGCGGATACCGTCCCGATCAACAAAATTTACTCCCGGTTTTTTTGTGGCGAACGCCAGGATATCTTCCCAAACACCGAGGTCCTGTAGTTTGTAATACGTAAAAGGAATGAGCGATTCTCCCACGTGGTCGCGCGGGAATATCTCCTTTTCGAGTAGGACCACTGAATAACCTTTTTGTCGAAGATAGATTGCAGTACTGGATCCACCAGGACCGCCACCAATAATTGCTACGTCGTATTTCATGCTGTGTAAAAGGTAAGATTTTTTCTCCGCGCCACCGATTTCTCGACACTGAGGCGTAAAAAAAAATCCCGGCGTAGGATATTCGCCGGGATCAAGAAATCAGGAACTAAAAAAACTATTCTGCGAGTACGGTGAGTTTGTTCGCATGAACTTCGGCAACTCCACCATTGATCTCAAACGTGTGAGTCTGCTGTTGAACGTCGATAACTTTGATCTTTCCTTTTTTCAAAGTTGAGATCATCGACGCGTGTTTATTCAAAACACCGAAACGCCCTTCAGCGCCTGGCAACACAGCCGACTTAATTTCGCCGCTGTAAACCTTTTTGTCCGGTGTGATTATTTCTAGATGCATTTCAGTTTTCGTTATAAGTGATTGTCAGACTGAGCGTATCCCGATAACTATCGGGAGAAGGCTGACGATTACTTCGCTTCAGCAAGAATCTTTTTACCCTTATCGATGGCATCCTCAATTGTTCCAACAAGGTTGAACGCAGCTTCAGGATATTCATCCACTTCTCCGTCCATAATCATTGTGAAACCTTTGATTGTGTCTTCGATGCTAACGAATTTACCTTCAAGACCGGTAAATTGCTGAGCTACGAAGAAAGGCTGCGACAAGAAACGTTGAACACGACGCGCGCGTGAGACGGCAAGCTTATCTTCTTCAGAAAGCTCATCCATACCAAGGATCGCGATGATGTCTTGCAATTCTTTGTAACGCTGGAGCAACATTTTTACACGTTGTGCACATGCGTAATGCTCAGCTCCTACAACTGCTTCAGTAAGGATACGTGAAGTAGAATCCAATGGATCTACCGCAGGATAAATCCCAAGCTCTGCAATCTTACGGCTCAATACAGTTGTCGCATCCAAGTGAGCGAATGTTGTAGCCGGCGCTGGATCTGTCAAGTCATCCGCAGGTACGTAAACCGCCTGTACAGATGTGATAGAACCACGCTTCGTTGATGTAATACGCTCTTGCATCAATCCCATTTCAGTTGCAAGTGTAGGCTGGTAACCTACTGCAGATGGCATACGGCCAAGAAGTGCTGACACCTCAGAACCTGCCTGCGTGAAACGGAAGATATTATCGATGAAGAAAAGAATGTCTTTACCACCGCCAGATGAACCTGCGTCACCATCGCGGAAATATTCTGCAAGTGTCAATCCTGAAAGTGCAACTCGCGCACGTGCTCCAGGAGGCTCGTTCATCTGTCCGAAGATGAAGGTTGCTTGTGACTCTTTCAGTTTTGTCATATCAACTGTGCTGAGATCCCAACCACCTTTGTGAAGTGCTTGCTGGAACTCGTCACCATATTTCACGATACCTGACTCGATCATCTCACGAAGAAGGTCATTCCCTTCACGTGTACGCTCACCCACACCTGCGAATACTGAATATCCATCGTATCCCTTCGCGATATTGTTGATGAGCTCCTGAATCAATACGGTTTTACCTACACCTGCACCACCAAACAAACCGATCTTACCACCTTTAGCATAAGGCTCGATCAAGTCAATTACTTTGATACCTGTGAAAAGAATTTCAGAAGCTGTAGAAAGATCTTCGAATTTTGGTGGAGCACGGTGAATGACATATCCTCCTTCATTGCTAACGTCAGAAAGTCCGTCAATTGCTTCACCTACTACATTGAAAAGGCGGCCTTTGATCTTGTCGCCGATCGGCATGCGGATTGGTGAACCCGTTGCTACTACTTCCATTCCGCGCGCAAGTCCGTCGGTAGAATCCATCGCAATTGTACGCACGGTGTCCTCACCAATGTGCTGTTGTACTTCTACGATAACTTTGCCACCACCCGGTTTGTTAACCACAAGTGCGTCAAGAATAGCAGGAAGATTACCTGAATTGTCGGTAAAGCTCACGTCAATAACGGGACCAATTACCTGAGAAATTTTGCCTTTTTGCATATTTAGAACGTATAGGTCTTAAAAACCGGTGCAAAAATAGGAAGTTTTCGGGCTAAAATTCACCCCTATGTTGATAATTGGAGGACAACTTTACCTTATCCGTCCGGCGGCCCATTTCGCCCGACGAAGTGTTGGTCCTTCAACGTTTTTAAATCATTGAACGTCTTAACGGAGCCGAAAACTATCTTTGGAGCCGTGCAGGTCTCCCACAATATCTCTGATTTCAGCCCGAACAAAGACACCGTCGTCACAATCGGCACCTTCGATGGCGTTCACCTCGGCCATCGTCGCGTAATCGAACAGGTGAAAGCAACAGCGGCAAAAATCGACGGTGAGTCGGTCTTGCTTACTTTCTTCCCGCATCCACGCATGGTATTGTTTCCAGACGCACAGCAGCTTCTTCTGAATAATCAGGATGAAAAAATTGCGTTGCTACGCAATTTGGGAATTGACCATCTGGTGATTCATCCGTTTACACGCGAGTTTTCCATGCTTAGTTCAGCCGAATTCATTGAGAAAATACTCGTGAAGGGGCTGCGCACAAAACGACTTGTTATCGGGTACGACCATCATTTTGGAAAGGACCGCGAAGGCAGTTTCGATAACCTGAAAAAGTCTGGACCACAGTTTGGATTTGAAGTAGAAGAAATACCGGCACATGAAACGGATCACATTAAAGTGAGTTCGACCCGAATTCGCGAAGCCTTGAATTCGGGCAAAGTAGACGTGGCAAACAATTTGCTTGGTTATGACTACCGATTGACCGGGACGGTGGTGAAGGGACAGCAACTGGGAAGAAAGCTAGGCTATCCAACAGCAAATATCATTTCACCTGAACCTTATAAGCTTATACCAGGCAACGGAGTGTATGCTGTGAACGTCTATAGTGCGGGAAGGAAGTTTGGCGGAATGATGAATATAGGTGTGCGGCCAACTGTTAATGGATTAGATCGCACATCGGAAGTCAATATATTCGATTTCAATGCTGATATTTATGGAGAAACGCTGACGGTGGAATTTGTGAAGTGGGTGAGGGGTGAAAAGAAATTCGCAGGTCTCGATGAATTGAAATCGCAACTTGCAGCCGATAAAATCGTAGTAGAGGATATACTGAATGAAACCGCTGATAAATAGTTTTGTTGTTTTAATGATCGCCTTGTGCAGCACGAAAGTGAATGCACAAGTGAATCCGCTTGCAACTATTCCTCTGTACGATTCGCTCACACTGGATACGATGGTTGGCTATACCGATCTCGCCACAGCTCTGAAAGAACCGGAAAAAGTCGTTAAGCTCACGTTGCGTAAACAGAAATATGAAGCGTTTCCTGCCGAGTTATGGAAGTTTCCTAATCTTCAATACCTCGATCTCGGAAAAAACAAAATCACGGAGGTTCCGGATTCAATCAAGTTCTTCACCAACCTTCAGGTATTGCACCTTTCAAAAAACGAAATTGAATTCCTTCCTCGTGAGATTGGAGATCTGTCGAATCTGATGATTCTTGATATTAATCAGAATGAATTGACTTCATTGCCACCGCAAATCGGTAAGCTTAAAAAGCTGAAGTATCTCGATCTGTGGAGTAACAACCTTTCGATTTTTCCGGAGGAACTCGGCGATCTTGCAGAAACTCTCCAGGTACTTGATCTGCGCGTAATCCTCATCAACGCAGATCAGCAAGACAAGATTCGTCTCATGCTGCCCAAGACAACAATTTTCATGTCCCCGCCTTGTAAGTGTGACCAGTAGGCAGGATTGCTGTCAGCAGTAAAAAAAACAAACCCAGTTCAAACTACAAGCCCTTCCCCCAGGAAGTTGTAATCAATTTGAGATTCGTTCTGTTACTGCCAGACAGCCTTCGTGTTATCCAGTGCACCAGCTTACTGTTTACCGAATTTCATCACAACCATCCCCATCACATTCACACCAGCCTGGGGATAGTAATAGTTATAGCGATTCATTCCCCCATAAACGTAGCCGAATGTATAGCCATTCGCTGAATACATCGTGTTCAGCAGATTGTTCACTTGAAGCCCAAAAGTCAATTCAGACATCATACTCTGCTTGCGCTTCTCGTTTGGAGCAGGCTGTGAATATTTTATCGGCGACCACGATGCACCGAAGTTCAAAGTGAAGTACGGATCGATTTGTCGTGATGATTGCTGCGTATTGTCGAGATATTGCACACCTATGTATTTTCCGGCGAGGGACGCACCAAATCCTTTTTTGTGTTTCCAGGAAATAATTCCTGCGCTGATTACTGAAGGAGAGAATGCAATGTCGGTGTTCTTGTAAATATTGTGCAGTTGACCACCATTGTCGTAATCATCGACGTACTCATCAAACTGTTCAATCTTATTCTGGCTCAATGTTACATTGCCTGAAAAGTTGAATTGTTTCGTGATGTTATATCCAACCGTTACTTCAACTCCACGACGGAAACTGCTTGCAACATTTTCTCGTGTATACGCGCCGACGTTATTGACCTTTCCGGTTAATACGAGTTGATCTTTATACATCATGTAGTAGAAGTTCACTTCAATGGCAGCGGCAGTACTTGCAACTTTCCATCCTGCTTCAAGGTCACTGAGCTGCTCATGTTTTGGACGGCTTTCAGGCGATGAATTTGTAAAGTCATCACGATTCGGCTCTTTGTTGCCCATGCCGAATGATGCATATGCAACGTGCCTGTCATTCAGTGAATAGAAAATCCCTGCTTTCGGATTCACAAACGCGAATGAAACATCTTGTGGCAATTGTGAACCGGTAGAATCAAATCCAGTGAATGAATAGTTTACCGCACGTACCTGAACATCTGCAAATACGTTTATTTTTTTCCCGATGGACTGATTCACTTTAATGTATCCGTTGTTGTCCATCTTCTGTGCACTGTCGCGATAATAATTGCCACCATACGCGTAACCTGCAGGAATTCCGGTTGCCCAAATCAATTCACCGTAATGCTTGCCATTGTAGTTTGCACTGGCTCCACCAAACGTAACCTGAGTTCCTTTACCACTATTGTATCTCGCGGCGAAGGTTGCCCCATAGTACCAGTTGTTCAGCCAGCGACGACGCACAACATCATTCACAGATCCCGCACTGTCATTCACACCGTAGTTCGCAAGATCATCCCACTGACGGTATTCTTCGTAATAGCCTTTTCCTTTTGTAGCGAATAAAGACCAGTTGAAAAACCAGTTCGGATTCGATTGATAGGTGAAATGTAGCTGATAATAATCCTGACCGTAATTATCAACCTGGTCTTTGTAGAATGCTTCCTTGCCCGCGGAGTCAATGTACATTCCGGCAGGGTTGTAAGTATAATTTCCGGCTTTGATCGAATCTTGAGGAACCCCATTCCAACATTGATACGTTCTTTCGCGACCAGAGAAGGTAATCGCTTTTACAGTGAGTTTCTCTCCGTAATATCCTCCCGACAAATACCACGAACGCAAATCAGATGCACCCCGATCGATGAAACCATCAGAACCCAGTTGTGACATCCGAACATCAAAGCTCCAGCGATTGTTGATGATTCCCGTTCCTGCTTTTGCAGTAGCACGCCAGGAATTGAATGAACCACCTGAAAGAAGAAGTTCACTGTAAGGATTAGCATGTACTGTTTCGGTTTGAAGGTTCAGCGATCCTCCGAATGCACCTGCGCCATTTGTAGAGGTTCCAACTCCGCGTTGAATTTGAATATTATCAGTCGACGAAGCAATGTCCGGAATATCCACCCAGAAAGTTCCCTGCGACTCTGCGTCATTAACCGGAATGCCGTTGATCGTTACATTGATTCTGTTCGCATCAGATCCGCGAATACGCAGACCAGTGTAACCCATACCATTCCCCGCATCAGAGGTGGTAACAACCGAAGTTTGCGTACCTAATATATAAGGTAAGTCTTGCCCGAAATTCTGTGCTTCGATTTCGGACTTATTCACGTTTGTAAAAGCCGTACCCGATTTATCATCCACTCGTGTTGAGCTTACCACTACTTCGTCACGAACAAAGGATGAAGAGTGCATTACAATTACAGTGTTCGTTTCTGCATTACTATTACAGATAAGCGCATCTGTATACCCGAGAACGTGAACACGAACACAATAGGGTAACGTGTTCACAGTTAATTTGTACGTTCCGTCATCTGAGGTTTGTGTGTGCAGATATGTTCCATCAACGGTCACCAACGCAAATGCCATTGGAGCACCTGTCGTGTCTCTTACTGTACCACCTATTTCATGGGGTTGCGCTAATGCAAATACCGGCAGAATAAGTGCTGCAATCAAAGCGCGTAAAGCGTAATTCATTTTATTTCCTTTTGCGATCAGAACAATCAGTGCTTTCGCCTGTTGTTTTGATCTGTTTCCCTACGCAGGTACTAACCTGATCAGGTGTGCGGTTAACAAGAAATTTTCATCGCTTGTCTCCGCAGGGTATTCTCTCAGCCCGTCCCGAAAAAAATCGAGAGGGCACCCCTTTTTGGATCGCAGCAAAAGTAAAAAAATAATGATGTGATTACTCAACGGTTTGCAGGATGTCCGATTTTTCTATCTAATCGGCACATCGGCACATCGGCACATCGGCACATCGGCACATCGGCACATCGGCACGCCTAATCGAAATGTCCGAAGTGCTTTCTCAACGATGTAATCGCACTCAGCAGTCTTGCCTCATAACGACCAGTCACAATCTCATACGGTAGATTATGACTATCCAGTTCGCGCTTATACCAGTTGAAAAAGTAATCGCGTCGTTGTGCATTCACCCGAACAGGATCTGCAACCCACGGCAAATCATTCGCAGTGAGTAGATACAAATCATACTTGTGAGATCGAATGTCTTCTTCAATCCAATCCGGACAATTACCAAAAACATCCAGACACCAAACCTTCGAGATGATCAGTTCCGTATCGACAAACAGAAACTCTGTGGCCGATGATTCGAGTCGTTTCTCTTGTGCAAGCTGCTCCTTCGAAATCTCTTCAATGTCGTTTATCGTGTATTCGCCGGGATGAACATTCATGTATTCACGAGCATTCTCCGGTACCCACACCGTCTGAAAACGTAATGCGAGCGAACGTGCAAGCGTAGTTTTCCCTGTGCTCTCTGCACCTAACACTGCAATCTTCTTTATGCCTTCAGACTTTTTTTCCATGAAACGTAGCCAGCCACGGCCATAAAGGTGTAAAAAATAAACAGCACTGCAGCGAGGTACATGGTTGGACCTTTAACCAGGTATAAAGCTGCACTGCACGCATCAATCACGATCCAGAACAACCAGTTCTCGAGGTATTTTCGTGCGGTCATCCATGTCGCAACCACACTGAAGGATGCAATGAGTGCATCACTATAAGCAAAAGAATTATCACTGATTGCACTGGAAATAAATCCCAGAATTATTCCGGATACAACGGCTACGCTAACACAAATGAACAGTATGTTGGATGGCATTCTGGTAATCGAAAGCTCAGCTATACTTTCGTTTCCGTCTGTATTCTTTTTTTCTTTTGACCACGAAATCCATCCGTAAACACCAAGCACAACATAGAATATACTAAGGAGCGATTCATACCACAGCCGCTCGTTGAAGTACACACTAACCCACAAGGCAGAACTCACAATTCCAAAACTCCAGCACCAGATGTTTTCCTTCAGCGCGAGTACAACATAAACTACTGCAGTAACAGTGGCTATCCACGTGATGACGTCGGTTTCCTGAATACAGTCTACTAAGGCCTCTGTGAAATTTGACATGGTTATTATTCGAATGGAATTGATTGCTCACGACATTTGTCGACGATATTCTTCCATGCCTGCACTGGGGAATCTGAATCCCAAACGGCACTACCAAACGCAACTCCTGTAAATCCAAGTTCTGCACATTTCGTGATCAAAAGTCCATTGGTACCACCCCGGGCTACAAGCGGCACTGAAGATTTCGAAGTAGCAGCAAGTACGCTGTGTTCACTATAACCGGCGTGAAATTTACTGCTTAACCTGTCGAAGATGGTGCCGAGAAAAATATATGAAAATTCACTTTTGTTGGTGTACACGTTCGACAACTTGTGAAAGGATGTGGAAACGGTAAGCGCATCATTTTTCATCTGCAGCATCCGTAAGCGCAGCCACGTAGAAAATTTTCGGCGACGATGAACAGCAGTAAGATGCACACCGCGAAGCTTGAATTTTGAAGCGAGCTTGTGATGGCTATGAATAACGATACGGTCGTGAAAGTGTTCCGGAATCTGCTCAATTATTTTGCGCATATCCTGCGTGCTCATCGAAGGCTTGCGGAGGTGAAGTAGATTCAATCCACATTCAAAAAGCTCGGTAATAATCTTGGGATCTTCCGGTCTGTTTTTCGAAGACGAAATAACGATTAACTTCATTGGGGGTTATGCTTGTTTCGCACAGCTGCAAATTGCGAAAATAATTCGGGATTGGCTTCAAATTTATTACCTATCACCGCCACGTCGGCACCCGCTTTGTAACAAGTATCGAGTTGTTCGGGTTCTGTAATGCCTCCCCCGGTAAAAAGTATACAACGCACAGATTGGTTCACCGCAGAAATCATCTCGGCCGGCACAACGTGTTCAGCACCACTGCCTGCTTCCAGATAAATTGCTTTCATTCCCAACTGTTCACCCGCCAAAGCCGTAGCAGCCGCGAGTTCTGGTTTCGTATTCGGCACGGGCATCGATTGGCTGATATAATGAACAGAAGTTAATCTTCCGCTTTCGACCAGGATGTATCCGGTAGGAATAATTTCCAGCCCGGATTGCTTCACTTTCAGCGCTGCTTCCACATGTTTGCCAATCAAAAGATCAGCATTGCGCGAAGAAATTACAGAGAGCAACAATAGTGCATCAGCTTCTGATACAACCTGGCTCATGTTGCCCGGAAAAAGAACAACCGGAACGCTCAGTGCTGATTTCAGTTTATTGACACACTTCGAAACGGAATCATCACCCTGGAAAGAACTTCCTACTAAGAACAGATCCGGTGGATCGTTTTTGCAATGGGCAAGTAGTTGTTCAACTTGTTCAGTTTTATCGGGATCAACTAACACCGCAAGGCTTTTTAGCTTACGGTTTTTTCGCTCAGTAAAATGGTGAAGAATTTTATGATCCATGTGTTGTTTCGGTCCAGGCAAGCATCATGTCGTTGATGACGCGATACTGAATCGATCTACGTAAAGTTAGTGCTCCATCGGTTAATGCAGCTTCAGCGTTAAACGAAGTTACGCGGTCTATAAAAATATTACTCTTCATAAACACCGCTTCACTTCCGTAAACCTTGAACATGGCTTCTTTCGCCGTCCAATAGCGAACAAGTTCTTCTGTTGGTGCAGACTCAATTCGTAAAAGCTCTTCATCATTAAGAAACTTATGCTTCACCTTTTCTACACGCGGATGAATACGTTCAATATCAATTCCACATGCAACTTCAGATTTCATCATTACAACTGTATTCCCGCAATGTGAAATGGAAACGTGCATTGCAGAATTGGTAACTGGCTTGCCCGTTGATTCATATGTGAGTTGATCGCCCGGGAATAATTCCGCAAACAACAACTGGGTCACCATGTATTGCTGGTAACGTGTTTCAAGTGTAAAGCTGTTGACCGGATTAATCTTAGACAAGCGACAAGCCGATTCAAGCAATATTGTCGACTCTGTGATTGTCCAACACCTTATGTTGCAACCATTCCCCTGGATCAGCTCAATTACAGGCATTTCTTTTCGCTATCAGGGTTCGGACAATAACAGGATTTCTCGTAATTTTGCAGTCCATAAATTTAACGACAAACAAAATGACCAAGACTGCCGTGGAATCAAAAGTTCGCTACAAGGTTAAAGATATTTCTCTCGCTGCGTGGGGAAGAAAAGAAATTATGCTGGCTGAGGCCGAAATGCCGGGCTTAATGTCGCTTCGAAAAGAATACGGACCGTCACAACCGCTGAAAGGTGCTCGCATCGCAGGTTGTCTGCACATGACAATCCAGACGGCCGTTCTCATCGAGACACTTACTGCTCTGGGTGCTGAAGTAACGTGGTCATCCTGCAATATTTTCTCGACACAAGATCACGCTGCTGCTGCAATTGCTGCGGCGGGAATTCCGGTTTATGCCTGGAAGGGAATGAACAACGAAGAGTTCGACTGGTGTATTGAACAAACACTTTTCGCATTCGAAGGCGACAAGCCATTGAACATGATTCTGGATGATGGTGGTGATTTGACCAACATGGTATTCGACAAGTTCCCTGAGCTTGCCAAAGATATCCGTGGCCTCTCTGAAGAAACAACTACAGGTGTTCACCGCCTGTACGAGCGCATGAAAAACGGAACACTAATGGTTCCCGCAATCAACATCAACGACTCGGTTACAAAGTCCAAATTCGACAACAAATACGGATGCCGCGAATCACTCGTTGATGCAATTCGCCGCGCAACAGATCTTATGCTTGCAGGTAAAGTTGCTGTTGTTGCTGGTTATGGCGACGTAGGAAAAGGTTCGGCACAGTCACTCAGCTCACAAGGCGTGCGTGTGATCGTGACAGAGATCGATCCGATTTGCGCGCTTCAGGCAGCAATGGACGGTTACGAAGTGAAGAAGATGGACGACGCTGTAAAACGCGCAGACATTATTGTAACTGCAACAGGAAACAAAGACATCGTAACTGAGCGTCACTTCCGTTCTATGAAACACAATGCTGTTGTTTGTAACATCGGTCACTTCGATACTGAAATTGACATGGCATGGTTGAATAACAACTACGGTAAGTCGAAAGACGAAATCAAACCACAAGTTGATAAATACACAATTGAAGGAAAAGACATTATCGTTCTTGCAGAAGGGCGTCTTGTGAACCTCGGTTGTGCTACCGGCCACCCGTCTTTCGTAATGTCAAATTCGTTCACGAACCAAACACTTGCTCAGCTTGAATTGTGGACGAACACAAAATCATACGAGAAGAAAGTTTACGTGTTGCCGAAACATCTTGATGAGAAGGTTGCTCACTTACACCTTGCAAAAATTGGTGTTGAACTTGACATCCTCACTGAAGATCAGGCGAACTATATTGGAGTAAATGTTGCAGGTCCATTCAAACCGGAACTGTACCGCTACTAGAATTTCGCAGGAAATATTTGTGATAAGCCTCGGTAGAAATACCGGGGCTTTTTCATGCTTAACATGGTTGTAACAGGAATAGCTAATTCACAACCCGGAGCGTTGTCCCGTCGAACGTATTTACATAAACAGTAACCGGAACAACAGAAGGCCCACCTATTGTCGTGCCATTACTCAATAGAAATTGTGATCCGCACACATCGTCAACCAGAACGATATTATTCGAGTCAACTTCGATTTGTGTTCCTGCTTCGCCCGGATGCACGGGACATGCGCGATCGTACACCATGAATTCGCCCTGCGATTTTCTGAATACGAGTAAACCGTGGTATCCACCGGGAAAATATTTCCACCCTCCAATGGTTGTGAGTGCCATGTTTTGCGGATCATTCACATAAACCGTTAGATTCACATACACATACGGCACACCTTGTTGCTCATTTTTGCACCCTGAAATCAGAGCGGAAACGATAAGAGCTGTAATGACTGTGCTGATTTTTCTCAAGGAAATATTCAATGTCGTGCGATGATAGGTTAACAAATTTACGAAATGCACTTTTTGCGGCACTGTTTTCGTTATAAGTTTGTAATGATGTTGTATTGGAGAAAAATAGTGATGTTAATGCTAGTTCTGGTTTTCACCGGAATGGGTGATGTATACGCTCAAGACGGAGGAAATTCAAATGGTGGCTCCGGAACCGGCACCGAACAAGAACCTACAGGTAGAGCTGCTCGCCGTAAAGCTAAGCGCGACTGGAAGAAACAGCGCAAAACCGAAATGGAGACTGAGCAGTCTAAGAAGGACTACAATAAGAAGCACAATACGAAGAAGACACGCAAGAGAATGAAGAGGGCAGAGAAGGAAGCGAACCGAAACAATTCCCACAAGAGGGAATTCTTCCTCAAACGTTGGTTCAAGAAGCGGAAATAGCTGCCACTTATCTGCGCGAGTCGACCACCTATTAGATTTTATGCGTTTTCCTGCGATTTTAACGCACAATCATTGTTTTTACCGATAAGGTTTCGTTAAGTTTGTATAACGTTCTTTAACGGGTCAAACTCCCGAACCTGCCCGGTTTTATTACCGGAAATCCTGGCGCTTTTTGTCAGGTCGAAACACCATTTCACTGGTTTGTTTTGTGCTCCGCTCCAACGTCCCCTCGGTAGCGGGTTGAAATCTGGAAGTATCTGTAAATTAGTTAGTTATAGTTGATGTCTTTTGACATTTCTCAGACATTTTTGTGCCGTCTGGAAGTGTCAATTATTGTTAATAGTTTATTTGTTGGACAGAAATAAAACTATCTATATTTACCGACTTCAAACGCACGACCAATTTTATTTTAACACAAACAGAATCATTATGCTGCGAAAAATTTACGTTGCAATCTTATTGCTGCTTGTTACTACCGTTGTAGTAAAAGCGCAAGGCGAGATTAAGGGGCAAGTCGTAGATAAGTCAACACGCGAGGGTATTCCTTTCGCTGTAGTTACTTGTTCTAAAGGTGGAGTTAACGCCGGAGGAACGACGACAGATTTGGATGGAAACTTTACGATCAAGCCGTTGGGCGCCGGTACGTACACTATCAAGGTACAGTACACAGGTTACCAGACTACGGAAGTACAGAACGTAATTGTTTCGGAAGGGAAAACAACTTACTTCACTACAACTCCGATCGAGCTGAATCCAACTTCAGTTCAGATCAACGAAGTTGTAATCGTGAGCTACAAAGAGCCACTCATTGACCCGGATACAAAATCGGGCGGTACAGTGACTCGTGAAGAGTTCCTCGCGATGCCATCTAAAAACATCAATTCAGTTGCTGCGACAACTGCTGGTGTTTATCAGTCGGATGAAGGTGAGGGAATCCAGATGCGTGGTCAGCGTGATGCAGGTACAGCGTACTTCATCGACGGTCAGCGTGTAATTGGTTCAGCTGGACTTCCACAACAATCAATCGAACAAGTAAGCGTAATCACTGGTGGTGTTCCTGCACAATTCGGTGACGCGATGGGTGGTGTTGTAAACATCACTACACGTGGACCACAGAGCCAGTACTTCGGCGGTGTCGAGCTTATCTCTTCGGAGATTCTTGATTCTTACGGATACAACTTCGTTGGATTCAGCGTAGGTGGCCCGATCTGGATGAAGCCTGACTCAGTTTATGGAAAGAAGCCTGTTCTTGGTTTCATTCTCTCTGGTGAGGGTGTTGTAGAAGACGATCCGGATCCATCTGCAATCGGAACTTACAAAGTAAAACAAGACAAGCTTTATGAACTCGAAGCAAATCCGCTTCGTCCGGCTCCAAACGGATCTGGTTTCGTACGTAACTCTGAGTATGTTACTATGGACGACCTCGAGCCAATTAAAGCACGTCAGAATGTAGCATCAAAAGCATTGCGTCTCAACTTGAAAATCGATTTCAAACCAACCGATAACCTGAACTTTACATTCGGTGGTTCTATGGATTACGGTTCCAAGCACAATTACATTTACGAGTACGCAATGTTCAACCCGGTTAACAACCCGCAGATCAACACGAATACATGGCGTGTTTATGCGCGTGTTACGCAACGTTTCGGCGCTACAAGTGCTGATGAGAATGCAACGTCTAACATCAAAAACGCGTTCTACACTTTGCAGGTTGGTTATACCTCATATAAGGAGACTACGCAAGACGATACGCACAAAGAGAATCACTTCAGCTATGGTCACGTTGGTACGTTCAACCAGTATAAGAGCCGTGTACTTGTTCCCGGACAAACAGTTTATCAGGGTGACACGGTACTTGGATTTGTACAGGCAGCGTTCGCTGACTCAGCAATCACTTACTCTCCTTTCTATACTGATGCTAACGGAAACATCATCACTGCAAACCCGTTGATGTCGAACTACACTACTTATGTGTTCAACAACCTCGGTACTTATTCAAATCCTGACGGTAGCTCTGATATTACTGGAGATGAGATGTACTCTATGACTGGTAACTCGGATCTTATCCTGGCTAACCTCGGTTTGCCAAATGGTTACCGTCCAACAGACGTTTACTCTTTGTGGTATAACACAGGACGTCAATACGGTGGTTATGCAATCGACGACAAGACTCAGTTCCGCGTTTTCACCAGCTTCTCTGCTGACATCAAGAACCACGCGATCCAGGTTGGTTTCGAATTCGAGCAGCGTACAGAGCGTGGTTACAACATGTCGTCACTCGGTCTTTGGACTCGTATGCGCCAGTTGGCTAACTACCACCTTACGCAGCTTGACGTAAACAATCCAACTCAAGTTGACTTCGGAACATTCGATGCTTATTATTTCGAGCGTTATGTTGATACAACTCAACAGCGTTGGTTTGACCACGAAATGCGCGAAGCTCTCGGCATGAATCCTTACGGTAGCGAATGGATCGACGTTGATGCTTATTCACCTGACTTCTACAGTCTGGATATGTTCTCTCCGGATGACCTTCTTCTGGATGGTAATAACATGGTGAGCTACTTCGGTTACGACCACACTGGTAAGCGTACTTCTGGTAAAGAATCTTTCGATGATTTCTTTACTGCGAAAGACGGTAACGGAAATTTCACACGTGGTATACCTGCATTCCGTCCTATCTACATGGCGGGTTACATCCAGGATAAATTTGACTTCAAAGACATCAAGTTCAACGTGGGTGTTCGTATCGACCGTTTCGATGCTAACCAGCCGGTGTTGAAGAACAGGTATTTGTTCTATGAAGCAAAAACTGTAGCTGAAGCAACAGACTTTACACACCCTGAGAACATGGGCAACGATTACGTTGTATATGTAAACGACGCACAAAACCCAACTGAAGTTGTAGGTTACATGAACGACGGAACCTGGTTTGATGCGGACGGTAACGAGATTGCTGACCCGGGCGTAATTGCTCAGCAAACAAACACAGGTCGTATCACGCCTTACCTCGTTGATCCTAATGAAACCCAAGTAACTTCTAAGGCTTTCAAAGATTACGAGCCTCAGTTGATTTTCATGCCACGTATCGCGTTCGCGTTCCCTATTTCTGAAGAAGCAAACTTCTTCGCTCACTACGATGTACTTACACAGCGTCCTACAAGCGGTTACCGTTTGGATCCGTTGCAGTACTACTACATCGAGAACCGTGTTGGTTTGTTCAACAACAACCCTGACCTGAAGCCACAGCGCACCACAGATTACGAGCTTGGATTCACACAGACTTTGAACGAACGTAAGAATGCAGCACTTACACTTTCTGCTTTCTACCGTGAGATGCGTAACCTTATTCAGGTTGTATCTGTGAACTATGCTTACCCGGTTAACTACCTTACTTATGGTAACATTGACTTCGGTACAGTAAAAGGATTCACAGTTGCTTATGACCTTCGCCGTACTGGTGGTGTTCAGTTGACAGCTTCTTATACTCTTCAGTTCGCTGATGGTACAGGATCTGGTGCTACTGAAGCAGCTAACCTCGTTTCTAATGGTCAGCCTAACCTTCGTACAACAGTTCCTCTGGATTTCGATCAGCGCCATGCAATCGTTTGTAACATTGACTACCGTTTCGGTTCAGGTTCAAATTACAACGGACCAGTATGGACTTCTAAGTCTGGTAAAGAAATCAAGTGGTTGGATAACGTAGGTGCTAACATGGTTATCCGTGCTGGTTCTGGTACTCCTTACACTCGTCAGTCGAACGTAACTCCTGAAGCACAGTTTGGTGTTCAGAAGCGTCAGGTTCTTGACGGATCTGTAAACGGTTCACGTTTGCCTTGGCAGGTTCGTGCTGACCTTCGTGTTGACAAGAACGTTGATCTTTCATGGGGAACTGGCGACAACAAGAAAGCTGCTAACCTCAACATCTACCTTCAGGTTCTTAACGTGTTGAACACGAAAAACATTCAGAACGTTTACCGTTACACTGGAAACCCTGATGACGATGGTTACTTGTATGCTGCACAAACTCAGAACTCAATTGCTGGTTCTAACAGCGAGCAGTCATTCCGCGACCTTTACACAATCAAAGTGAATAACCCATCGAACTACAGCATCCCTCGCCGTATTCGTATTGGTGTAATGCTTGACTTTTAAAAGCACCGCGTGATTTCCAAATACAAAAAACAAGGAAGTAGAAACATTTAAATGAATGCAACAATGAAAATCACTCGTAAAATATTTCTCCCTGCATTTGCAATTCTTGCCTTCACGGCAACGGCAGATGCACGAGAGAACGGGGCTCTTGGCAATCGCGTTTCCAATGGAAACCG
Organism: Flavobacteriales bacterium; assembly: GCA_040377305.1. GTDB lineage: Bacteria > Bacteroidota > Bacteroidia > Palsa-965 > Palsa-965. The sequence goes on from JBEIPA010000027.1 coordinate 50,555, forward strand.
ATACCAGTCTGGTGAAGATGTAGCGGCAACTTGTACGCCTGCTGCAGCTAAAACCGACCTCGACGTAAACAACGTTCGCACCACAATTATGACTGGTGGCGATATGTGGTGGGATTTGACCACTGCTCGCTATGAGATTCCAAAAGGTGGTGATGCTCACTCAATCTTCGCTGGTGCTCTTTGGATCGGCGGACTTGACGCGGGTGGATCACTGAAGGTTGCTGGTATGACTTATCGTCAAACTGGTAATGACTTCTGGCCAGGTCCGCTTGATACACTTGCAGTTTCTATCGAAGGTGCTGTGTGTAACGAGTTTGACCGCCACTGGAAAATCACGCGTAAAGAAGTTGATGACTTCGTTGCGTGGACTCAGTCTCCATCAAGTTTCCCGACCTACTCGGTACCAAACGTAATTCAGTCGTGGCCGGGGAACGGTAATGCTTCTGATGGACAAGGTCGTTACCTTGCTCCGTTTGTTGACGTTGACGGTGATGGATACTACAACTATCAGGCAGGTGACTATCCTGGATATGACGTAACCGGCTCTATGGGCTGTACGCGTTTCCAGCTTTTCGGTGACCAGACTTTGTGGTGGGTATTTAATGACAAAGGAAACGTTCACTCGGAAACAGGTGCTGCTTCTATCGGTCTTGAAATTCACGCTCAGGCGTTCGGATTTACAACGAACGATGAGATCAATAACATGACGTTCTACTCTTACAAAATCATCAACCGTTCAACTGTACAGATGAACGACACATACTTCGGTCAGTGGACAGACGCTGACTTGGGTGATGCTTTTGATGACTATGTTGGTTGCGACGTTGCACGTGGACTTGGTTATACTTACAATGGTGATGCGAATGACGGTGCTACAGCACAGGCTGGCGCTGGTACTTATGGAGCTAATCCTCCTGCTGTTGGTATGGACTTCTTTGAAGGACCAATTGCTGATACTGGTGACTTAATCGACAATAACCGCAACGGAGTTACTGACGAGCCGGGTGAGCAAATCATCATGTCTAAGTTCGTATACTACGATAACAACTTTACTGTAACTGGTAACCCGGAGAATGCAACTCACTTCTACAACTACCTTGGTGGTTTCTGGAAAGATGGTTCGCCACTCACCTACGGTGGAACAGCTTACGGCGGAACTACAGTTTCTGACTTCATGTTCCCTGGTGATACTGACCCGCTCGGTTGGGGAACAAACTTCGTACCTCAAGCATATTGGGATGAAGTAGCTTCAGGAAACTTACCGAATGACCGTCGTATGCTTCAGTCTGCTGGACCATTCACATTGCAGCCGGGTGCTATTAACTACATCACCGTTGGTGCAGTTTGGGCGCGCGCAGGTAATGGTGGACCAACAGCTTCTGTAGCATTGTTGCGTACTACTGATGACAAAGCACAACGTCTATTCAACAACTGTTTCCGTACACTTGACGGACCTACAGCTCCGGATTTAACTATTCAGGAATTGGATAAAGAGGTAACTATTTACCTGACTAACAAAGAAGGTACAAATAACTACCTCGAGCGTTACGAAGCATACGATCCAGCGATCGTTTACACTACGCTTCACCCTGCACTTCAGAACATTGACACTACTTTCAATTTCGAAGGTTATCAATTGTTCCAGTTGAAGGACATCACGGTTACAACTGCTGATTTGTACAACCCTGACAAGGCGCGTATGATTGGTCAGTGCGATGTACAAAATGGAGTTGCACAACTTGTGAATAGCGAATTCGATCAGTCACTTGGAACTGACGTTCCTCAAGACATGACGATTGATGCAGGTGATGACGGAATCGTTCACTCTTTCTCTGTGAAGACAGACGCATTTGCAACGGGCGACAACCGCCTGATCAACCACAAGACTTACTATTTCCTTGTGATTGCATACGCGCACAACCGTTACCTGACTTATGATGATGTATCGTTTGACACGCTTCAGCCTACAACTCCTTCTAACATTGGTCAGAAGAAACCATATCTGGCAGGTCGTAAGAACGTAAGAGTTTACTCTGCAATTCCACACATCACTTCTCCTGAAGCGGGTGGAACTGATCAGCCGGCAAATTACGGTTCAGGTCCTAAGCTTACTCGTATCGAGGGTTCTGGAAATGGAACGAACATTGTTGAATTAACACAGGCATCAGAAGATGCAATTGTTGCAGCTGTACCTGTTCACAACGGAGGCACTGCGCGTGTAGATCAGATTCAGTATGAAGGCGGATATGGTCCGGTGAATATTAAAGTAATCGACCCGCTTAACGTACCTGAAGGTGATTTCACAATTCAGTTGCTGAACAATCCTTCTGCACAAATTACTGTAGTTGGAACTGCAACTTGGTTGATGAATCAAACGAGTGGTGTTGGTTCACCGCGTTCATGGGCTGCTGATACTTCTATCAATTTCCAGTCGGTATACGCGAACGAACAGATCATTCCTGAAATCGGAATGTCGGTTACATGGAGCCAGACTCAGAACCCGGGTTATGGAAACAATCCTGACCGTAACGGTTACCTTGCTTCTTCTATGACTTTCGATGATCCTACAAAAGACTTCCTTACAGGAATTGTAGATCAGGATGGCAATGACGAGTACAACTGGATTCGCGGTGGATCACAAACCGGTACTGGAGTTTGCGTAGCAGACTTTAATGACCGTCACAATGGTCTTAACCCGATTGATCCGGAGGGTGACTATGAGAAACTGGTTAACGGAATCTGGGGACCTTACCGTATTACGTCTTACAACCCGTATCCGAATCAGGCAACGGTATGTTATCCTGCTGGTCCGGCTTGGTTCCCAAGTCCTCCATCTGCAACAGTTGCAAACCGTTTCGAAAACATCTCAAACGTTAACATCGTAATCACTAACGATCGTTCTAAGTGGACGCGTTGTCCGGTACTTGAAGTAGGTCCTACACACTTGCTCAATGAAGGTCAGCGTGAACCTTTCCACCTGCGTGATCATGCTTCGGTTGACCAATACGGTCGCACTGGAGACGGTGTTGTATCAAATGATCCTAACGACGCAGATTACATTGGTGCTAACGGCATGGGCTGGTTCCCGGGTTACGCAATTAACCTTGAAACCGGAGAGCGTCTGAACATGGCTTTTGGAGAGAACTCAGCTCTTGCTGCTGATAATGGCCGCGATATGTTGTTCAATCCGAATTCACGTGATCAGGTCAACGGTAACACGATCTGGGGCGGTATGCACTTCGTGTACGTATTCGGTCACAATGGTAACACGCGCTTTACTACTGGCGTACTCACCAATGAACTGAAAGACGTTCCTGCTTATGATGCGGGTACAGCTATCTACAAGATTCTGAATGCTGACGCTACGGCAAACGCTGAGCTTCGTGAAGTTTATTCAGATGCTATGTGGACAAGCATTCCGGTGCTGACAAGTGATTTTGACAATCACACATGGGGTAACAACTATGCAGGTTCGGATGTAATTCCTTCGACTTGTAAGATCCGTCTGCGCGTTGCAAAACCATACAAACGTTTCTTCAATGGTATCACAACAGCATCGGGTGTCATGGCATCTGACTCTGCAGCGAATCCGGTGAACACGAATAATCCGATGTATGCGTTCAACACTGCAGATCTGAAGACTTCAACTGATCACGCCCTTTCTGCACAGGAAGCATTGGAAATAATTAACGTTGTTCCGAACCCTTACTATGCATACTCTGGATACGAAACGAACCAGTTCGATAACCGCGTGAAGTTCACGAACCTCCCTGAAAAGTGCGAGATCAAGATCTACACGGTTAACGGTACACTCGTTCGCAGGTTCACGAAGGATTCACCTCAAACTTCCCTCGACTGGGATCTGAAGAATCAGGCCGGCATCCCTGTGGCTAGTGGTCTTTACATCATCCACGTTAATGTTGAAGGAGTAGGAGAGAAAATCCTGAAGTGGTTTGGCGTAATGCGTCCGATTGACCTCGATTCGTATTAACCAAAAAGGATCCATGAATTTTCAATTCAATTAGCACGATACTATGAAAACAACATATAAAATAGCTGCAGCGTTCATCACGGCATCAATGATTGCCGGATCAACAGGTACTGCGATCGCTGGTAACGGAGACCGTGCAGGTCAGGCCGGAGCCACCGAGTTGTTGATCAATCCTTATGCGCGCAGCTCAGGATGGGGAGGAGCTAACGCTGCTTCTATTCGCGGACTGGAGGCAATGTACATGAACGTTGCTGGTACCGCATTCACAAAGCGTACAGAGCTCATGTTCTGCCACACCAACTGGTTAGGCGGAACAGGAATCGGAATCAACGCGTTCGGATTTACGCAACGCGTGGGTGAAACAGGAGCAATTGGTTTGGGTGTAATGTCAATGGATTTCGGCGACATCCAGATCACTACTGTGGATCTTCCGGAAGGCGGAATCGGAACTTATCATCCGACTTATACGAACATCGGGTTGTCGTATGCGAAAGGTTTCTCTGAGAACATTTATGGCGGTATCGTTATAAAAGCAATCTCTGAATCGATCGCTGACGTTGCAGCACGCGGAGTCTGCCTCGATGCAGGCATCCAGTACGTAACGGGTAAAATGGAACAGGTACACTTTGGAATCTCTCTCCGTAACGTAGGACCGCGTATGCGTTTCTCTGGTGACGGTTTGTCGTTCCGTGGTACTTCACCAACAGGTGCATATGCGATGACACTCGAACAGCGTACAGCTGATTTCGATATGCCAACGCTGATTAACATCTCTGGTGCATACGATTTCTATTTTGCTAAAGACAGCACGAACCGTAAGAACCACCGTGTTACAATGGCAGGGACATTCACTTCAAACTCTTTCTCTAAAGATGAGTTCCGTGTAGGTGTTGAGTACGCTTGGCGTTCTATGCTCATGATTCGTGGAGGTTATACCTACGAGGAAGGAATTTCAAAAGTGGAGACACGTACAACGGCATTTACAGGCCCGAATGCAGGTCTTTCATTAGAGCTTCCTTTTGGCAAAAAAGGTTCAACTTTCGCAGTAGACTATTCTTATCGTTTTACGAACCCATTTACGGGGGTTCACAGCTTCGGAGCGCGTCTGAACCTCTGATCCTGACCTAAGGGATTTTTTTACTACATTTGAATTAACAGGAGAGTCCCTGTCTGCTTCGGCAGACAGGGATTCTCCTTCTGTTTTAAGTCACAACACCAAACACGCCTAAAATGTCACAGATCGTCTATTTTACCGAAGAAGGGCTCCAGAAGCTGAAGGATGAGCTGCATTTCCTGAAAACGAAGGAAAGGCCATCTATTTCGCGGCAAATTGCGGAAGCAAGGGACAAGGGAGATTTGTCGGAAAACGCTGAATACGACGCCGCAAAAGAGGCTCAGGGCTTACTTGAACTGAAGATATCTAAGATGGAAGGTACACTGAGCAATGCCCGTATTGTCGACCAGTCTCAGCTTGATACATCCAAAGTGCTCATTTTGTCTAAAGTCACTATCAAAAACGTGAAAACCGGGCAAAAAATGAGCTATACATTGGTGCCTGAAAACGAAGCCGACCTGAAGTCAGGCAAGCTCTCGATTACATCCCCAATTGCAAAAGGACTGCTTGGCTGCGAGAAAGGCGACAAGACGGAAGTGACAGTTCCAAGCGGTAAGATGACTTTCGAAATCATCGAGATCAGCAGGTAATGGCGAGCATCTTTTCGAAAATTGTTGCCGGCGAAATCCCGTGTTATAAAATTGCCGAAACAGAAAACTGTCTGGCATTTCTGGATGTTTCACCTCTTGTGCACGGACATGTACTCGTGATTCCGAAAAAGGAAATCGACTACATTTTTGATCTCGGAGATGACCAGTTCAGCGAACTGCATTTATTCGCGAAGAAAATAGCGAAGGCAATCGGTAAAGCAATTCCGTGTAAGCGGGTTGGTATTGCGGTTATCGGACTTGAAGTTCCGCATGCCCACATTCACCTGGTGCCGATGAATACGATTGGTGATATAACATTCACGAGAGAGAAATTGAAACCAACTTCTGAGGAACTGGAGCGTGTTGCGGAAAAAATTCGCGCAGCGCTTGCATAAACCTTAAAGGTTTTAAAAACCTTTAAGGTTTAGAGCGACGCTTCACTTCACGTTCGGGATTTCCGCTCAGAAAGGTTTCCCAGCTCCCATATTTTTTATCGGTAGTTCCCGGAGTTTTCATCTGGAAAAAATGGCACACGGCAGCTGCAAGTCCATCGGTTGCATCGAGATATTTCGGCATGTCCTTTATCCCGAGCAGTTGCTGCAACATTTTCGCAACCTGTTCTTTAGAGGCGTTTCCGTTGCCGGTAATCGACATCTTTATTTTTTTCGGACTGTATTCGTGAACCGGAATATCACGATTTAATGCCGCGGCCAGAGCCACGCCTTGTGCACGTCCAAGCTTGAGCATTGATTGTACATTCTTTCCGAAGAACGGAGCTTCAACGGCAAACTCATCGGGCAAATGTTTCGTGGCTAACTCGGTAGTTGTTTCGAAAATCTTTTTGAGCTTGAGCGCGTGGTTCTCGAGTTTGTCGAGTTTGATTACGCCAAGATCAATCAGTTCCATTTTTTGTCCACGGCAAATAATCACACCGAATCCCATGATGTTGGTTCCAGGATCGATTCCGAGAATGATTTTCTCTTTTTGCGTGGCAGTTCTTTTCAGTGCGTTCACAGTGTCTTTTGCTACATTTACTGAACCGGCGTAATGGAGAATTCCAATCGTATTCTTGTTGGCAGAGTTTTAAAGGTAGCAATAGTTTTGGTCGCTGCCGTGCTGTTGTATTTCGCGATGCATAAGTTCTTCAGCAATCACGAAGCGCGCGCTTTTCTCACCGTGATTTGGCTGGAGTCGTGGCACGTACTGCTTATTGTGCTTGTACTGGTGCCATTTAATTGGTTCCTGGAAACAGCGAAATGGAAAAGGCTCATTTCTGCTTCTGAAAAAATTTCATGGGTTGAAGCCTGGAGCGCAGTTCTCGCCGGACTCGCAATTGGTTCAGCAACACCAAACCGTGTAGGAGAGTTTGCCGGAAGAATCTTTCAGTTGAAGTCAACTCCTTTACGCGATGGAATTGTTTTCACTTTCGTAAGCTCTATCATGCAGGTTGCGGTTACGGTCGTATTCGGGGTGCTTGGCTTGCTGATGACTGATCCTGATAAATATCTGCACAGCGGAAAAGCATTTATATGGACAGTGGTTGTTGTTGGAGCAGGGTGCGCCTTGATCGCTTACGCAAAAACTGCCCGCGGAAAAATCGGAGAATATCTTTCGGCGCTCAAGAAAATAGACGGCAATATTCTTGGGGTTGTATTCGGATTATCTGCCCTACGTTATTGCGTTTATTCGCTGCAGTTCTATCTCATGCTTCGCTTGTGCGGAATTGAATCGGGTGGTATGGAATTGTTTTGGGCAATCGCGGTAAACTATCTTGCAGTTACCATCATACCTTCCGTCATGTTTACAGAAATGATTGTACGCGGAGCGGTTGCAACAGGTGTAATCGGTGGTCTATGCGGAAATCCAGGAGCAGCAGCTGGAGCAGCCGTTATACTGTGGCTCATTAATGTAGGTGTTCCCGCGGTGATCGGATTGTTTTTCGTGAAAAACATTTCATTCTTCAGGAGGCGATGATGGACGAGGTCTTCAGTGGTATCGTAATCATGGCAACGTTAGCATATGGAGTGTTGCTGTTCATTTCGTATTTCAAATTCAGAAAGCTGAATACGGAAGTGCCGGCTCAGGATGTGAAAAAAACAGTTGCTGTAATTGTGGCCGCAAGGAACGAAGAACACAACATTCAACCTTTGCTGAATGCGCTCGAAGCTCAGCAATGTTCATTCATCTTCGAGGTAATAATTGTGGACGATCGTTCGGAAGACGGAACGATAACGGCTGTGCAGTCATATTGGGCGAAAAGAATACAGCTTCGGGTTATTCCAAGTCACGGTATAGGCAAGAAGGATGCGATTACCACAGGAGTGCAGGGAACCGCCGCCGATATTATTCTGGTTACGGATGCAGACTGTATTCCTGATGCGAAATGGGTCCAGAAAATGACTGAACAATTCAATGATCAGGCTTGCGTTTTTGTGGGCGGGATGATTCGTCCTTATGATGCAGATGGTGCAATTGCCAAAGCGTTGGAGACGGAAGCAATATTTCTCCAGGTGGAGTCGGCGGGAATGTATGCGATGCGTTCACCCAGTATGTGTAACGGGGCGAGTATGGCATTTACACGTGCACTGTTCACACAGGTTAACGGTTTCTCCAATGATATTTATGTTTCAGGTGATGATGTGCTCTTGCTGCAAAAAGCAAAATGGCATCATCCTACAGGCATTCGCTGGGTGAAAGACGAGGAGGCAATGGTAGAAACGAAGGTGGCGGAAACTCTTGACCAGGCAATTACCCAACGTGCGCGCTGGTTGTCGAAAAGCAAGGCGTATAGCGACACGGCTGTTACAGTGAAGGGAATTCTGTTCCTGTTTATGCAATTGTTACTACCTCTGGCGGTTGTGTGTTCGTTCGTTCTGGACTTTGACGATAATCCTTTTTGGATAGGAGTTGGTCTGAAAATTATAGTTGAGCTATTGTTGTTATCTTTAGCTGCCTCTTTTTTCAGGGTATCAAACGCAGTTCTTATGTTACCGGTTTCCTTCGTGATGTATTGTATTATTTCCGTAGGTGCAGTTATCAGAATGATGCAGGGTAATATTGTATGGAAAGGACGAACCTGGAGAAACGGTCGAGTGCGATGAAAGAAACGCAGGATAAACCATTTTCACTTGCATCATTTGCATGGCAGCGCATCAAGCGCAATCGCCTTGCGATGTTCGGCATTTTTATCATCGCGTTGTTGATGATCATGTCGATATTGGGTTATCTCATCACACCAGATCAGAGTCCGGATGCTGCCACTCACATTGAGGAAATCAGTATTCGTAAGCCTGGTTTCTCATGCCAGATCATTGAGCTCAGGAAGAATACTCCGGATGTCGATCAGAACATCTTTACCACGATGATTTTCGGTAAAGCAAACGAGTACGAATACCACGCGATCAAGAAATACTGGTTCAAAGGCAACGATATTCTTTGGGAAGAATACCCGGAGGATGATATTTCTCAGGGACGAATCTGGAAATACAATATCGCTGATGCGATTTATGCGATTAATCCTGCGTTTCCGATAGTGAATGATACGATCAGCGGGACCATGGATTTTTACGCATACGGTAACAGCACGAAGATGCACAAGACCGTTGATGAGTTACGTGCAGAAGTTGTAGCAAACATCAGCATGCATCGGTTTGTTCTTGGCACCGACCATTTCGGAAGAGATCTGCTTAGCCGTCTGATGATTGGTTCCCGCATTTCACTTTTCGTAGGAACCGTTTCTGTTTTGATTTCTGTTGTGATCGGAATTCTGATGGGCGCACTCGCAGGATTTTTTCCGCGGCTGGGTTGATGATGTGGTGATGTGGATCATCAATGTTGTGTGGTCAATTCCTACATTACTTCTCGTCATTGCTGTTGCGCTTGTTCTTGGTCGTGGCATCTTCCCGATTTTCGTTGCGGTGGGATTGACGATGTGGGTTGAAACAGCGCGTCTCGTTCGCGGACAAATTTTAAGTGTGCGCGAAAAGGAATACGTAGAAGCGGGCCGGGCGCTCGGTTTCTCCAATAGCCGTTTGATCATCAAGCATATTCTTCCGAATGTAATGGGACCGGTAATTGTGGTTTCTGCTAACAATTTTGCGTCTGCAATTCTGATTGAAGCCGGTTTGAGTTACCTCGGAATTGGCGTGATGCGTCCAACTCCATCCTGGGGAATGATGATCAGCGAATACAAAGGATATATGCTTACCGGTGATGCTTATCTCGCAGTACTTCCCGGGTTGGCGATTGCGATTGTTGTGATGGCGTTTAAATTTCTCGGCGATGGATTGCGTGATGCAATTGATACGAAAATGGCCGAGGATGATAAAATCATGACCTAGCATGCCTGCGGCGCTTACCACGGCGACGCGGCGAGCACAGCGAAAAATTTTTGACGTACTAAGCCCATTCGGCGGTAACGGAGTGATCGCTAAAGCGATCTCGGTGAGTGGGAATCGAGTTGTGAACAAAGGTTGACCACTGACGGGTATTTTTCTAATTTTACGAAACACACACCGTCCTGACGAGCTACGCTGTCCTGACGAACTAAATTACACACTATGCATATTGCAATTGCCGGAAATATCGGATCCGGTAAAACCACGCTTACAACCCTTCTCTCCAAGCATTACGGTTGGCAGGCTTTGTATGAAGACGCGGATGAGAATCCTTACCTGAGCGATTTTTACGAAGACATGCAACGTTGGTCATTCAACCTGCAGATTTACTTCCTGAATAGCCGCTTCGCGCAAGTGCAGGAAATCCGCAACAACGGAAAGAGCGTTGTGCAAGACAGAACTATTTTCGAAGACGCGCATATTTTCGCACCGAACCTGCACGCTATGGGTTTGATGACGACGCGTGATTTCGAAAACTATTTTTCGCTTTTCCGTTTGATGGACTCGCTCGTGAAGGCACCTGATCTAATTATCTACCTGCGTGCATCTGTTCCTATTCTCGTTCAGAATATTCAGAAACGTGGACGTGATTACGAGAACGCAATCCGTATTGATTATCTCAAGCGTTTGAACGAACGTTATGAAGCGTGGATATCAACGTATGATGCCGGCAAGCTGCTGATCATTGATGTGGATGAGAATAAATTCCACGAAGACCCGGAACATCTCGGAAAGATTATTCAGAAGATTGATTCGAATATTAACGGGTTGTTTTAGTCAGTCCTCGGTATAGCGGTAACAGTTAGACAAGCTGCTCCGCAGATTTTCAAGCTTACTCGGACTGACAAGCACAACGTCTACAATAAATTCCGATACAAAATAAAAATCCCGACTCACTGAGCCGGGATTTTTATTTATGAATTCTTGTTCCTTAGTGAGCGTGATCACTGCAACCATGCCCGGAAGCATCAGCAGTTTTGCATTTGCCTTCACACTTGCCATCAGCACCCATTACACAAATACCAGCGTGAGAAACGCATTCTGCTTTCTGTTCTGCAGTGCACCCCTTCTCGTCGCATTTCTTTGCGCACGCTTCTTTTGTCATGTGTGCGCATGCGGTCATATCGCAAGTGCCTGCTTTGTCTTTGCAGCACGATGGAGCACCAGCAACACATTCTGTTGCGCAATTCGGATCTGCGCTCGCTGTAGCCATGCGGTCTATACCAACGATGTACGGAGCGATTACCAGTGATACGATTGACATCAACTTGATGAGGATGTTCATTGAAGGACCAGAAGTGTCTTTGAATGGATCACCAACTGTGTCACCTGTAACAGATGCTTTGTGCGGCTCAGACTTCTTGTAGAACATCTCACCGTTGATCATTACACCTTTTTCGAATGACTTCTTCGCGTTGTCCCATGCACCACCTGCGTTCGACTGGAAGATTCCCATCAATACGCCGGATACGGTTACACCTGCAAGAAGACCACCGAGAACCTCAGGACCCATTGCGAATCCAACGATAACCGGAGTAAGCAGAGCGATTGCTCCCGGCATCATCATCTCGCGAATAGAAGCCTTTGTAGAAATTGCAACGCACTTCTCGTATTCAGGCTTCGCTTTGTATTCCATGATACCCGGAATCTCGCGGAACTGACGACGAACTTCCTGCACCATATCCATTGCCGCTTTACCAACCGCCTGGATACACAATGCTGAGAAGATGAATGGAATCATTCCACCAACAAACAATCCTGCAAGTACAGGCGCTTTGTAAATGTCAATTGCATCGATACCTGCGATACCCACGAACGCTGCGAAGAGCGCAAGTGATGTCAAAGCTGCAGAAGCGATTGCGAAACCTTTTCCTGTTGCTGCTGTTGTGTTACCAACTGCATCGAGGTTATCTGTACGCTCACGAACTTCCGGAGGAAGCTGACTCATTTCTGCAATACCACCTGCGTTATCTGCGATAGGACCGAAAGCATCGATAGCCAACTGCATTGCTGTAGTTGCCATCATACCTGCTGCTGCAATTGCAACACCGTACAGGCCTGCACAGTAATAAGAAGCGACGATACCACCAGCCAGAGTAAGGATTGGAATAACAGTTGATTTCATCCCAACTGAAAGTCCACCGATAATGTTAGTAGCGTGACCCGTAGATGATTGCTGAATAATTGACAACACAGGTTTCTTGCCCATTGCTGTGTAGTATTCAGTAACGATACTCATGATTGCACCAACGATAGTTCCAACGAGGATTGCCATGAATACGCCCATCTTCGTGAATGTAGTATTGCGAAGGACGATATCACCTTCCGGCAACATCCACATTACAATAAAGTAAGATGCGATAACTGTGAGTGCCATCGATGCCCAGTTGCCCAGGTTCAGTGCGTTCTGCACGTTTGATTTTTCGTCTTTAATTGTAACGAACCATGTTCCAACAATTGAGAATACGATTCCAAGACCGCAGATCACCATTGGAAGAAGGATAGGAGACATGCCACCGAAATTATCTGTGAGCACGATCTCTTGTCCAAGAACCATTGTAGCAAGGATGGTTGCAACATAAGAACCGAAAAGATCGGCACCCATTCCAGCAACGTCACCTACGTTATCACCTACGTTATCGGCGATAGTTGCAGGGTTACGTACGTCGTCTTCAGGAATTCCTGCTTCCACTTTACCTACAAGATCAGCACCAACGTCAGCAGCTTTGGTATAGATACCACCGCCTACGCGAGCAAACAATGCGATTGATTCAGCACCGAGAGAGAAACCAGTAAGTACTTCGATTGAAGTTTTCACTGTGTCAGCTCCGAGGTCGTTGAAGTATGCAAGGAACACGATGAATAATCCACCGAGTCCGAGAACTGCAAGACCAGCAACACCAAGACCCATTACTGTTCCACCAGTGAATGATACTTTAAGTGCTTGCTTAAGACTTGTACGAGCTGCTTGTGTTGTGCGGACGTTTGCTTTAGTTGCCACTTTCATTCCGATGTATCCTGCAGTTGCAGAGAATACAGCACCGATAATGAAAGAGATGGAAATGATCCAGCTGGAGTGAATAGGTTTTCCATTCACTTCGTGGATTGTTCCTGAATAGGCGAGGAGAGCTGCTGCGAACAAAACGAAAATGCTGAGCACTTTCCATTCTGCTTTCAGGAATGCCATTGCGCCGTCGGCAATGTATCCTGCGAGTTCCTGCATATTTTTATCGCCAGCATCTTGTTTGCTAACCCAAGCCGACTTGATTGCCATTACGAGCAATCCTAATACGCCCAGAGCGGGTACGAGGTAGATAACGTAATCGTTCATAATAGTTCTTAAGTGTTTATTTTCAGATGGTTATGGTTAAGTAACCCCCTTTTTAGGGGCGCAAACATACGAAGAAATCGGGACTCAAAAAAGCAGAAACGAGGCGGTTTTCGTCGTAAAAGGGCACAAAAAAGCCGTGTACAGAGACACGGCTTTTCATGATTCTGGATTGTTTTACTTCGCCACCATTACCCGCTTCGTCGTGTAAGTTCCGTTTTGCTCGACGCGCACGAAGTACATTCCGTTTGCGCAATCAGAAAGGTCAACTTGTGTTGTACCTGAATTTGTAACAACGCTGGTTACTTGCTGCCCTAACGCGTCTGTTACCAAAATTGTTGCGTAGTCACCATTCGTGATGATGTTCAATATTCCTGCAGTCGGATTTGGATAAAACATGAATGTATTATCAGCCAAAGAAGCCACATCCAGACATAGATCAACCCAGATTGAATCTGTAGCTGAAGCCGAACATCCGTTTACATCTGTGAATGTGTAGTTAATTACGTTGAAGCCGATGTTAGCAGCTGCTGCATCAAACATGCTTCCAGTCACACCAGGACCAGACCAGGTTCCACCCAATGGAGATTCACCACTCAATGTAAACGCAGGAGTTGGAAGTGTTCCTCCGCATGCAGTGTCGATCGGTTCGCTGTAAGTAACATTTGGAGCGCTTGGTTCGGTGATAGTGAACGAAACGCTGAGTGTGCAATTGTTCGAGTCAGTTATTACAACGCTGTAAATGCCTCCATCGAGACCGGATATGTCTTCGGTAGTCGCTGCGTTGTTCCACAAGAATGTAAACGGACCTGTACCACCTTGCGAGGTCAGATCAATGATGCCATCGTTAGTGGTACACCCGCTTGCATCTGTCACTACCGCGTTGTGTGCAATTGGTGCTGGCTCGGCGCAAGCTAATGTTCCGGTAACCATGCATCCATTAACGTCGGTCACAACAATGGTATAGATTCCTGCCGTCAATCCGGAAATATCTTCGGTAGTGAATTGACCGTTGTTCCAATCGTATGTGTATGGCATTGTGCCACCCGTAACTGTAATGTCAATTACTCCATCGTTTCCTCCAGCGCATGTCACATTGGTATAAGCTGCTGACGGAGTAAAAGGAAGAGGTTCGGTGATGCTTACAGTTGCGGTAGTTGAGCAACCAAACAAATCAGTAATTACACACGAGTATGTTCCTGCTGTTAATGCAGAAGCAATTGCACCGTTCCCACCAGCAGGTAACCATGCGTAAGTGTATCCCGGAGTTCCACCTGAAACTGTAACGGTCGCATCACCAGTTGCGTTACCGTTACAGAGAATGTCTGTCTGCGCAGTTGTAGTTGCAAGTGCCGGCGGTTCTGTTAATTCGAAAGTTGCAGTGGCAGTACATGCATTTGCATCTGTAATGGTACAGGTATAAAACCCTGCAGGCGATCCGTTGAGAACGTTAGTGCTGTTTGCGAGTGGCGACCATGCATACGTGTAACTTCCGGTTCCACCCGAAGGTGAAACCATCAGGTGTCCGCTTGGTCCTCCTGCACAGGTAATGTTATTCTGCATTTGGTTCGGACTAATTGCGGAAGGTTCTGTGATCAGGAATGTTTGAGAAGAAGAACATCCGTTCGCATCAGTAATCACGACAGCATAGTTTCCGGCAGTGAGATTTGAAACCGAGGCAGTGTTTCCGACTGAAGGTGTCCATGCATAAGAGAGCAGGCCAACTCCATTCTGCGGAGTCACTGTAGCGATTCCGGAAGAAGCACCATTGCATGCGACATCTGTTTGCGTAGGATTCGGAAGGATTGCGAGTGGCTCTGTAACTAACATGGTCTGTGATGCGGTACATCCGTTTGTGTTTGTAACAATGCAGGTATATGTTCCCGGCAGCAGAGAAGAAATCGTATTCGTACCATCGCCAACTGGATTTCCCGGCGACCAATCGAACGTGTTTCCGCCAACGCCACCGGAAGCAATGACAGATGCGCCGCCATCAGCGCCGCCGTAACAGGATACATCAATTCTTGTTCCTGTGTTGAGAATGAGTGGAGTGGGTTCAGTGATAGTAACAGTTACGATTGTGGAGCTGGTACATTCATTCGTAATTGTGCAGGTATATGTTCCTGCGGAAAGACCGGTGCCTGTTGCTGCATTACCACCGAAAGGAGCCCACGCATACGTGAATGAAGAACCGCCGCTGGCAGTAACGGATGCTGTACCGTTAGAACCACCACTGCAACTCACGTTGGACTGTGTAATCAAGCCAGCGGTTACAGATACGCAGTCAGATAGTTTCGCGAGAAAAGCATCGCGCGGACCACCCAGGAAAGTTGTCTGATACGCACCGGCAGTTGCGATACCACTTGTTGAATACGTGATTCCACCAATGAAAATATTTCCCAGTGTGTCGACGACACATCCCCACACATCATCATTATTAGCACCTCCATAATAGGTGGAATAGGAGAGGACTCCTGCACTTGTAAATTGCGAGAGAAAGCCATCAAAATTTCCAGCATAGGTAGTTTGAAATGCGCCGGGCGTAACCGGAAAATCAGAGGAATGAATTCCTCCAACGACTAAGAGACCCTGCAACGTATCCAGACTACATGTGAACGGTTGATCTGTACTTGATCCTCCAAGGTAAGTCGACCAGATCAGGGTGCAGGTTGCGGAAAGTTTCATAGCAACGCAATCGTTGGACCCGTTCGCTGTTGCATCATGGGCATTTAAAGTTGGAAAGTCTGTTGATTGCGTGTAGCCTACAACATAAATATTGCCGGAAGAATCGGCAACGCAGTCGCGCATGGCGTCTGAGGCATTGCCACCTGCAAACGTGCTCCAACCGAGTGCTCCGGCTGAATTGAATTTACAAATGAATCCATCAGTAGAGCCACTATAGCTCATATCAAATCCCGCTACCACCGGAAAGTTGGATGATTGTGTGTAACCCGCAATGTAAACATTGCCTGATGCATCCGCACCGCACCCAAGGATATCATCTTGAGATGATCCGCCTAGGTATGTCGCCCACAACAAAACACCAGTGGGACTGATCTTGACTACAACTGCATCATACGATCCGCCGTTGTAAGTCATATCGTAACCCGCAACAACAGGGAAATTGGTACTTGCAACCAGTCCGGTCATGTAAAAATTTCCGGTTGCATCTGAGCAGTTACCTCGTCCGAAGTCATTTGCAGTGCCCCCACAATAGGATGCCCATTCCAACAAACCGTTTGTGTCAAAATGCGCTGCAAACATGTCATTTGCTCCGCTTAGCGCAGGCTGAAATGCGCCAGGTACTATCAGATTTGGAGATGAGGTCTGACCACCAATGGTGATTTCATTTCCAATGTCGGTTGAACCCTGTATCGCTTCGTCTGCTTGTGATCCGCCATAGTAGGTGGCCCATACTAATGCTCCGGTGGTTGAAAATTTTGCAATGAAAACATCGCGGTCTCCTCCAATGCTTGTCTGGAATGCTCCGACCGTAGCAATTAATGTTGTTGATGTTGTGCTGCCAATCTGATAAATATTGCCTGCTGAGTCAATAGCCAGTCCTTGACCCACATCATCTGCAGCGCCACCGTAATAGGTGCCCCACACACGTACAATCGGGTCGATTATCATTTCCAATAGCGGATCTGCACCGGTAATTGCGAGTGTAACGATCGAATCGTTAATTACCCATTTCGCTGGTAACGCGTTTTTTCCTTGTGTTACTAGTGGAGCCTGCTCTATCAGTTCTCCGAGTGGAGTAGAAATGACCAACTCTCCCTGCGCATTAATAGTAAGAGATGAAGCGCCATCATAGCGAAAAGCAATTTGATGGAAGTCAGCACCCGCAGCAACGATATAATCGTATTTGAGATGTCCGTTGCTTTCATACCATTTTAGATCAATGCCGGGATACAAGTTCAAGTACGTTAGCGCACTAAACGAATTGACATGGGTAACTCCGTTGCCGCATGCGGTTGTGTAATAATTGGTATAATCAGCGCGGGGATCACTTTTCTTAATTTGCGGATTAGCATTCGCATTGAGCCACTTTACATCGATCCGGTAAATTGTCATTTGATCGGGCGACTTTGTCACACCTGAAACACCCGGATGTTCTTGTGGCTCTTCAGATTCTTTCCATGAATCAACGCGACACGTCTGGTAGGAAATGCCATCTTTCAGCAGGTGAAAATTTAATTGTCCATCCGATCCGGAAAACAAAACATCCGGACGCGGTTGATTGTTCTGATCATGGACCTGACCTTTATTCTCAATAAATGTGAGTGTAGAGGCGAACTCCTGTGCCTCGATATTTGAAGTAAAAATTGCTGACAGTACAAGCGGGAAGAAATATTTTTTCATGAAAATGTAATTGGGGTTGAGTCTTTCAAATATCGTGAAATGGAATGGTCAGTCCTTCACCATTTCATGTTAAAAACGAAAAAGCATCCTGATTCAGGATGCTTTTTCGTTAGAAAAATGGATTTGCTACGTAGAACTACGGAGTCACAATCACACGCTGCGAAGTTTGGATTCCATCCTCGGTAATTACTGTGATCATATACATTCCTGATTCAGCAATTGTGATTTGTGAATTATTGCTGTTCACTTTCTGCGTGTACACGAGTTTTCCTTGCGCATCATAGACCATCACATCAGCAACTGAAGTTGTATTCAACTGCAGGGTAAATGTTCCGTTGTTCGGGTTCGGATAAACAGTGAACGTTGCAGATACAAGTGGTGTAGGTGCATCCAGACAGATGTCAACATAAATTGAATCTGTTGTGCTTCCTGTGCAACCGCTGATGTCGGTGAATGTGTACGAAATGACATGCGTACCAACTCCTGCTGTTGTCGGATCGAAGGAACCAGCTGTTACACCAGGGCC
>JBEIPA010000053.1:0-12513 GCA_040377305.1 Flavobacteriales bacterium
AAAACAGGTAAAGCACTGAATCGGTCTCTAGGCTCGAATCCTAGAGTAAACTGTTAGGTAGCTTTACCTGTTTAGCTTTTTGTTGGCAAGTTCTGAATTAACCACAAGTCTAAAGGAGTAACCACGAAAGTCGATGGCGTCGGTTCGAAATAAATATCGGCGTACCGAGGGATGAGAACTAAGAACCGAGGGCGCTAAGCGCTGCCAGAATCACAGGATCTTCGTCATTCCACGTTGGGAAGTAACCGATATCGCCGAACATGATGCGCGCTGCGAAGCTCTTCATGTAGCGACGAATGAGTTTGTCGCTTTGTCTTTGCGCAGCTGGATCTGCTTTCACTTTGTTCTGCTCTGCAACTTTGTAAAAACTGTTGATGTGCGAATCGGTCACCGCATAATCTGCACGGAATTTATCGAAGCCCGATTTTTCCCACTGCTTGCCTTCGTTCGATTTAAAATCGAGCGACCACAAAGTGAAAACATCTGCATAGTACAGATCGTTCAGGTATTCTGAATTTCCGGATGTGTCGAGCGGAACAAAAATATCAGGCATAATTCCACCGCCACCATACACGATTTTTCCTTTCGGTGTTTTGAACTTCAGTGAATCCGGAAAGCGAATACTATCGGCATGCAGTAATTCTCCGCTCTTGTAGCGACGCATTGCATCCTGTTCGTAATCGTCAATACCGTGCGCATACGATTTCTGAATTGAACGGCCGGTTGGTGTGTAGTATCGAGCAATTGTCAAACGGAATGCGGAGCCATCAGACAGTTGTTCTTCTGTTTGCACCAAACCTTTACCGAATGAACGGCGTCCGATGATCATACCACGGTCGTTATCCTGAATTGCTCCTGCTACAATTTCGCTTGCAGATGCTGAGTTTTCGTCAATGAGAACAACGAGTTCAATTTTCTCGAGCGTTCCTTTTCGGGTAGCAATCTCTTTTACTTCTCCGTCTGAACGACCTTTTGTGTAAACGATCATCTGGCCTTCCGGCAAAAACTCATCGCTGATCTTGATTGCAATGTCGAGAAGTCCGCCGCCGTTTCCGCGCAAATCGAAAACGAGTTTTTTCATTCCCTGCTCGCGCAAGGTATCTGCAGCACGCATGAATTCGTCGTACGATGTTTCACCAAAGCGTGTGAGGCGAATATATCCTGTGTTCGCATTCAGCATATATTGAGATTCAACACTGAAAATGGGAATACTTCCGCGCGTAATTTTCACCATTTGCGGTCCTGATTTTCCTGCGCGCACGTATGAGACATTCACAACCGAACCCATAGCTCCGCGCAATCTGCGTTTCACAATTTGCTCCCGCGCGCTATCGCCGGTGATATTTATTCCGTCGGCAGCAACAAGACGATCTCCAACGAGAAGTCCGGACTGCTGTGCCGGTCCTCCGCGAATTACATTTACTACCACAACTGTATCGTGAATGATATTATACTCTACTCCTACTCCGGAGAAATTTCCCTGAAGCGGTTCATTCATTTCTACCACCTGTTCTGCGGTGTAATATCCTGAGTGCGGATCGAGGTGCTGGAGAATGTCGACGAGTGAACGATCGATGAGGTCACTGGTGTTCACTGTGTCGACGTAGTTTTTCTCCACGTAGCCAAGTACCGCTTTGATTTTGTCGTAAGGAGAAATCTCACCGCTTTGTGGCGAGCCGGGAGAAATCACGGTGCCAATAAGAATTCCAATGCCGATGCACATTCCGCACATTAACGGAATCCACGCTGCTAAACGGTTCACGTTGTTCTCTGACATATTACTTTGAATAGCGTGTAACTTCTACACCGAACTTGCGAAGGAAATCGACACCTTCATCTGATGGGATTCCTTTGAACTCTGCATACGAATCTTTGTAAATCACTTTCTTGATTCCCGTGGAGTAAATAATTCGCGCGCAGGAAATGCACGGAGAAAGAGTAACATACAATGTGCAGTGTTCAATAGGCACATTGTTTTTCGAAGCGTAGAGAATTGCATTCATCTCAGCATGCAACGCCAGTGAACAACTTCCCTTGCTGTCGCGGGGACAACCTTCAGTCGGCCATTCAATATCACAATTGTGAGTTCCTGCCGGCGGACCATTGTAACCTAAAGAAATAATACGTGTGTCTTTCGTGAGTACTGCACCAACTTTCGCTTTTACGCAGTGCGAACGCAAGGCAAGACTACCTGCGAGGTCCATGTAAATTTCATCGAAAGAAGGACGGGGTGATTTTACTTCAGCCATTGGGAAGACAAATATACTACAGTCGGCAGTTAGGTGATACGACAGTTGGCAGTCAAAAAGGGAATTTTGGGAAATTATTCCTTGAAAAACTGCTGTTTGGATTGAGCCGTTGCTTCAAACATGCAATCGTTCTGACGGTAAATCAATGTAAACCGAATAGGCGCATCAAGTTCTTCGTTGACATTGGGCATGTCTTCATAGTTCATGTGCGTGTACACAATTGAAAGGGTGTCATTGTGCAATTCCCATCTGCCGAGATAGTTCTTCTCCCAAGGTGCGTTACCTCGCGGGCGTTCGGTATAATCGACAAGTCCACTGCTGTGGAGAAGCATTGTTTCGATAACATCATCTCCCCGTGAAATGTAATAGCCGGATACGCCGCTTATTCCGGTACAACTAATACTATCGAGTGAACGATAATACCCATAAAGGTCAAAATCCTTTCTGAAGAACATTCCGTTGTAGTAGTCAAGAAGAATATGTCCGGCGCCGGGATAATATTCTCCGTTGTATGAATTGATCTCCATCAAAATTTCCGGTGCTGAATCGTTGTCGTAATTTTTGATGTTGAATTTATCGGGGTATGAATCGTCGACACCCATCACATAACCGCCGTCCATGTCATCTTCGTAGCTCCATATCTGTTTATCGTGACTGGTCTTGATACGAATGTGATAACAGCAGTGCGCACCACCCGTATATTCGAAATAAATGGAATCGTTTTTTCCATCGAGATCAAAGTCCCATTTTTCAAGAAAGTCTTGTGCGCACGCGGTCTGAGACAGCATCAAACACAAGGCGAGTAGAGTTCGGTTGATTAGCATTAGCTTAAGTTGCCGGAGCGTGTCATCTCCACTGGAGATTCCGCTTTAAATGTAATTCAACTGCGCCAAATGTCTACACCCTGTGGAATCAAATCCACATCAGGTGTATATAATTTGCGGATTCCTTTCGTATTTCGCACGCTCGCGATTGGCGTACCATTTGATCAGTCTAGTACACTTAGACTTTATCGAGATGAAGAGCCGGAGAATATTGTTTGTGAATAGCGAGCCCCTGGAGATAGAAACAATGCGTGACGTTGTAAATCGTATGGGTGGTGATGTTGAACTATTGATTGCCCACAACGGACGTGAAGCACTCGACATGCTTATGGGAGCGAACCCTGCTCAAGGCAGACCTAATATGATAGTGGCGAGCACACTCCTGACAGACATGAGCGCTTTCGAATTGTTCAGCATTGTGAGGAAGTATTATAGTCTGGTAAATCTGAAATTTCTTCTTCTCACCGACCGTGCTTCAACTACGGATTCTTCCAATGATCCTTTTCAGGTTGATGGGTATTTGCATCGTCCGTTACGTGCAGATCAGGCAACTGTTGAACAGCTATCTTATTATGCAGGCGGAGCCAATCAAACTCAGTTTGCTCTGTTAAGTGGATTGAGTTTTCACACCGGATTTGGTTCTGCTGTCAAGACGAAGCTGCTCGCAATTAAAGGAATGTTGTCTGCAACGAAAATTGCAATTGGATTGGCTTGCATTGTTGTACCGGGTGTTATTGCTGTATCGTCTTTCAATGAAGATAATCCGAAAAGCACATTAAGAAATTCCGGGATAATTTCACCACTTCCGGAGACAGTTCAAACACACATGGAGTTGAAGGAAGTGAAGCGCGAAGCAGAGCCTGTATTGATTGCTTCGGATGAGGCGGCTCCAAATTCTGTGATGTCCGAATCTTTGGTGGTGTTCACGGATACAACAACAATTGCCGAAATCGTTCCTGAGGAAGATTCTACCGAATACCCGAAGACATTCAGTATTGGTGTGAGAGAGAGTAGCGGAACGAAAAAACCCTGATCAACCAAGTGTTTTCTTGCGCCGCATAACATTTTTGTCAGCTAAAGATCACGACTGCATGTGCAGTTCCCCTTTCATGGCATGATATTCTTTCTCACCTATTCTTTGCAATGTGTGTCGTTTCACCCCATATAGTTCCCCAAGTAGTTTCACTTTATCCGCAGCGTATCGAAGAAAAAAAATAAAATAATTCTAACGCGGCAATGAGTGCTGTGTATTGTGTAAGTTCTTTTCGAAGAAGTATAACACCCAACTTTTAAAACCAGCGTTACTTTGCTGAGTAAAATAAACACTTAAAAAAAAGGAAATGAAATCACTTAGTATTATACCTATCGCAACAGGTTTACTCACTTGCGCAATGATTTTCGGTTCATGTAAAGACGAGCAAATTGTTGGTCCGGCTGGACCTGCAGGCTCTAACGGTTATGTACCGGTATCGACAGACGGATTTATCCGCGGAAATGTTTCAGGCACACGCCAGGATGGAACTCCATTCAATGAAACATTTGATTACGTTAACTACTGGGGAACTCCATCGGCAACGCTTGACAGCATGAGCCCTGCGAGTTTCAATTTCGAAATAGCACGTGCATCTGATATTTTCGGTAACAATGGAGCGGGTCTAACAGTGAACACTGTAGCTAAGAACTCTTCAACCGGAACAATCAGCATGGACTATTTTAGTTTCTCGAAATCGATTGGAACGAACCAGATGTTCTCGTTTGAACTTACAGGTTCAGCTTCTTCAACCATCACTGGTTTGCAGTATAACATGAGTACTGGTTTGTTCACGGGTAACTTCTCGTTTACATTGACTGGTCTTCAGAATACTACAGGTAACGCTGCAACAATCAGCGGTAACTTCGAAGCTACAGTTACTCAGATGTACCACATGCAACAATTGTCAACTGAATACAACTAAGCGCAGAATACGCGTTCAGTAAAATTCAACTGATTTTTAACTCGAGTGCCCTGTTGGTGATTTCACTGGCAGGGCACTTGAGTTTTATTCAATCGATTAGCCGATACGCACACCGATTACGCATACGTCATCAATCTGTTCAAGGCCGCCTTTCCAATCGTCAAATACACTTTTTAGCTGTTGTTTTTGTTGAATCATTGGTTCGTTTGCGATGGAAATGAGTAGCTCTTTCAATTGCTTATACATGAACTTCTTTCCTTTCGGTCCGCCGAACTGATCGGGCATTCCGTCTGTGAATGTGTACACCACATCTCCTTTTTCCAATGCAACTGTGTGCTGGGTAAAAAGAACAGTGTCGTTGTTGTGCTTACCAACAGGCATTTTATCGGGACTGTATTCAAGCAGTTTACCGTTTCTTAAAATCCATACCGGATTGTTTGCAGCTGCATACGTTAAAGTGCGTCCTTCGAAGTTGAAACTAATGAGGCTGCAATCCATGCCATCTCTTCCTCCTTCGCGACTTCCGTCTTTTTTCAATCGGTCAATAATGATGGAACGGGTACTATTCAAAATGGCCGCCGGTTCTGTTTCGGTCATTATCGACTTTTCAAGCGAAGAAATATTCAGCAAACTCATAATTGCGCCGGGCACGCCATGTCCTGTACTGTCCGCTGTTGCCAACAGGAATTGGACACCATTGCTATTCTCTACCTTCGATGCCCAATAGAAATCGCCACTCACAACATCTTTCGGCTGGAAGAACACGAAATAGTCTTTCAGATTTTCATCCAACAGTTCTTTTGTTGCCATAAAGCTGCGCTGGATACGTTCCGCATAATTTATACTGTCCGTTATCTCCCGGTGTTTTTCTTCAATTTCATTTTTCTGTGCTTCCACGAGCACATTTTTCTGTTCTACAATTTTCTTTTCCGCTACAACCTCCGCAGTTCGTTCTTCAACTGTCTGTTCCAGAATTTCTTTTTCAATTCTTAAGTTTCTTTCGCGACGCTTGATGTACAGCCAGATTCCAGCGAGAATAAAAACGACAACTCCTGTTCTGAACCACCACGTTTGCCACCAGGGTGGACGCACTACGAAAGCAAATTCAACCGGTTCACT
Organism: Flavobacteriales bacterium; assembly: GCA_040377305.1. GTDB lineage: Bacteria > Bacteroidota > Bacteroidia > Palsa-965 > Palsa-965. The sequence continues at coordinate 6,148 of JBEIPA010000053.1, forward strand.
CCAAACGCCGCTCTGATTCATCGCCTTTACGACGAAGGTGTAGCTACCGCTTGGTAAATTGCCATACGGGGCTTCAGTGCGTTCGGTAATTGAACTCCAGTCAGGATCAAACCCCTCCAATTTATATTGGTACCTGATGTGATTGCGACTCTGCATGTGCACACCAATGAAATTAAAAGTGAGGTTGTTGTTATTGTAAGGCAGGCTTAGGTGCTCAGGTAAATTGTTCCATCGCGTGAGTCCATCAAATTGTATGTCCTTCAGAAGAATTCCATTGGAAAGCAGCGTGTCATTAATCGTACCGATTACAACTTCCTCTCCTGTGCTATCCGTGACAACTGCATTCAGCTGTGACCACGCGATTGCTTCACTGAACAGATTCACGCTTGTGAGATTTACAACAGGTGCTGTTGTGTCTGTAATATCACCATTCGGATCATAACAGGTAAGCACATCTGTTCCCCACCAGATTCGTCCTTTGCTGTCCTGCAGCACAGAATTTTTGCGGCAATTCAATCCTAAAAATCCATCGTTGTAACCGTAGTTGTAGAACAGGGCTTCTTTGACAGGATCAAAATTATTTCCTGGTTGCGTAAGATCTGTTCCTGACAAACGCAGCAATTTATTTTTTGAAAGTTTACTCAGACCCTTTCTTGTCCCGAACCAGATGTTGCCTTCTGCATCTTGCATGATATTAAGAACAGCATTGTTGCTTAGACCTTCCTTCTCCGTGAAATGTGTAAAGTACTTGCCGTCGTAACGGCATACACCGTCGCTATTAGTTCCGAACCATATATTCCCGTCATTGTCTACCAGCATCGACAACACAGCCCCATCAGTCAATCCTTCTTTTGCTGTGAAATTCGTAAATGCTTTTCCGCTCGTGTCATTCGGATTGTAACGGGAAACTCCACCCTGTGTTCCGAACCAGAAATTTCCGTCTCTGTCTTCCCGGATACAATACACGAACTCATTCACGAGACCTTGTGTTTTATCAAAATAAGTCATGGAGTGAAAACCGGATCCCGAAGTGGATGCATTGTACCGCGTTACTCCTCCTCCGTTTCCACCGAACCAGATATTGCCGGCCCGGTCTTCGATCATCGAAAGATTTGTGGTGCTGAAACCTTCCTTCTCTCCAAACCAGGTAAATGATTTTCCATTGGGTTCATCCGCATCGTAACGGCAGACTTGTCCTTCATTGTCGAACCAGAGAATTCCGCTTCTGTCTTCGATGATTTCGCTAACAGAATACAACCCGCTCTCCTCAGAGAAATTGGAAAACGTATATCCATCATAGCGACACACACCCGTTCTATCTGTACCAAACCATAAGTTGCCCGATTTATCTTCTGCAATACCGTATATCACATTCGAGGACAAGCCCTCATTCTGCGTAAAAGTTGAAAATGCTTTTCCATCATAACGAGACACTCCACCCCCATTCGTCCCAATCCAGAGATTGCCGGTCTTGTCTTCAAACAAACTCAAAACTGTATTATGACTTAAACCTTCGCGGTCCGTAAAATTTGTAAATGTTTTTACTTCGCGCGCCGAATCATTTGCGGAAACTTCATAGCGGGAAACTCCGCCATTCGTACCAAACCAGATTCTCTGCACTCCTGCAGGCGTATTTTTCTCTTCCATCATGGTCACAATTACGCTGTGCACGAGACCCTCATTTTGAGAAAAACAGGTAAACTCCTTATTCGTGGCGTAACGACAAGCTCCTCCATTGGTACCAAACCACATGTTGCCGGCATTATCTTCGAGAACACTATAGACCACGTTGTTCAGCAATCCTTGCTCCTCAGTAAAATGTGTAAACGATTTACCATCGAAACAACTCACTCCGCTTCCATTCGTAGCACACCAGAGATTACCAGCTTTATCCTGACACATACTATGTATCCCGTCGCTGGACATTCCCTCACTTTGCGCATAACCGGTAAATGAATGGCCATCGTAATAGATGACACCATGTTGCTCTGTACCAAACCAGATGCCTGTTTCCCCCTCTGCTGTAGTTTTATCTTCCAGCATACTCAAGACTACATTGTCGCTGAATCCTTCGCTCTCTGAAAATGTGGTAAACAACTTTCCATCATAACGACACACTCCTCCTCCATACGTACCAAACCAGATGTTGCCTGCCTTATCCTGAAGCATGCACAGAACTGTATTGCTAGTCAGTCCCTGTCTTGTCGTAAAACTGGTAAACGATTTTCCGTCGTACTTACACACACCACCTCCGCCGGTTCCGAACCAGATACATCCCGTTCGGTCCTGCAACATGGAACGGATTGTATTCTGCTTTAATCCCTGAAGTGTTTTGTAGATGGAAAAATTACCCGGGTTATTATCTTTCGAAGCACCATCTTTTGCCAGTGTAACTTCAGGAATTCCAGCCGGTACTGTTTTCCCTTTTGCAGGGACAGACTTCGGTAACAAAAATTCCTGCGTGCCGGGAGTGTTTACTTTCGGTGCACCTGCAACAACCGTCCGGTGCTCATCCGCAACGTGCACGTTCTGGTTCGTGTTGTGTACTACTGCCTCACCTGCAGTAGTAGGTTGAGGTGATGGAAAAGTCATCGTACGCGGTTGCTGAATACTATCGGGTACGAAACCGATTGCTTCCACCACTTTAATCCGATGCTGACTTGTTGTGGGTTTAGCAGGCTCAGTGCACCCGGCAGCCCAATAAAGCAGCGGAAGACAGAAAAGGACTTTGTTCATACGGTGAAAGGGGTAGAATGACGGGAGGCAAAATACTACTTAATTAGAGATGAATGCCTTGCTCTTGATTCCCTGTTCTTTGCTGTGTGGTGTTCATTCGGAGGAACTGATCACGCAAATATTACGATCTTCATTCACCCGTTTACCTGTGGGGTATTCCGGAGGATTGAAGTTTGCAAAAAATGCGTTATAAATAATTCATGGATTCGGTATCACACATCATTATTGGGGCTGCAATCGGAGAAACTCTCCTGGGGAAAAAAATCGGTCGCTGGGGAATGTTGTTAGGAGCCATTGCGAAAAGTGCACCTGATTTTGATTTGTTTTACACCGGGCTAAGCGATCCGCGTGCTTATATGTGCGAACACAGAGCGCATACACATTCCTTATTTATTGAGGCACTGTATGCAATACCCATAGCCTGGCTGCTGGTTAAACTTTTCAGGGACAAAGTTTCTTTTGGGCGCATGTTAGTATTTATGCTGGCTTGCTTATGGGGTCATTCGCTTCTTGATTGGTGTACAAATTTTGGAACGCAATTGTTACTTCCGTTCACCAATGAAAATTACTCATTGAACACACTGGCAATTGTTGATCTGTTATTTACGTTGCCGATGTTGATAATGATTTTGATTGCTGTTTTTCACAAGAAGAATGCGGTGCGAAGGAGCAGACTAGCGCGAGCCTCAATAATTTATTGCTTCGTTTACCTCGGATTTACTTTTGTTAATAAAGCCCAGGCCGAACAAATTGCTCAGGAGTCGATCGCGGAGAATAAGATTCCGATAACTGACCACATGACAAATCCAACGATGCTTAACAATGTGTTATGGTATGCTGTTGGTAGTAATGACAGTACCCTTTTCATTGGGGAATTTAGTTTGCTCCACCGCGATAATCCGATTACATGGCACAGCTATCCGCGCAATCTGCATTTAATGGAACAATCTAAAAGCCAGAAGGACGTAGCGATACTTCAATGGTTCAGCGACCCTTATACAATTGCACAATCGAATGGTGATACGCTGAATGTGTATGGTGTAAAATTTGGCAGGACAAACATGCAGGAGAACGAATTGGAAAAAACATTCATTTTTCATTACAAACTATATCAGGAAAACGGCGAAGAAAAGATGGGAATGCATCAAGCCAATGCAGAAAATACCAATTTCAAAGAAGGCTTTGTTGATTTGTGGGAGAGAATCCGTGGAAGGAGATATTAATTTCAGGTGGCCGGAAAATGGATCGGCGCGAGAATTCTGGTACTGATTGCGTTATTCCGGGTTATATGTAATATCTTTTCAGCAAGTAATTCTCTTCGCATGAAGACTCGTCTGCTTTTGCTTCTACTCTTTTTGCAGTGCATCGTCGCAGTTCCAACTGCAGCTCAAACATTTGATTTTGAAGCCGGGTTTAGTGGCCGATATCAGCGCATGAATGGTATCGCTGTTCCACTATACGAGCATTTTGTGAGTGCAAAAAACAGCCAGCCTTCAGACGCTTTGGGTGGGCAGGTCGATATCAGGTTCAGCTTGCACCTCCAACGTTTTTCACTCAGTGCGGGAATTGGTGTCGGGCGCAAATATTTCAATGAAACAACGGTACGATATGCACTATATCAGTCACCTGGAGGGAATACTTATGGTGGGAATATCGATAACGGACTGGTCGGCCATTACTGGTATCGTAACATTAACATCAGTGGCGGTTATCGTTTTCTGGAAGCCGGCATCTTCAGCACCACCATCGAAGCCGGCTTATTCCGTACATCAGTTACCGGTGTCAATGCTCATCTCCGCGGTAATTCCGGTCACATCTTGGATGTTCTGCCGATGCATAGTTTGGGTTTGACTGTTGGCTTCGCTATGTACTGGGATTTGAAAATCTTCACTATCGTGGTTCGTCCTCTGGGTTCCTGGCTCTACTGGCAAAATCGTAATACGTATGAGCCATTCGGAGTTACATTGACTGCTGGAGTTTCCATCCCACTAAGAAAATTTGTGAAGCCAAATGAATAAGCCTTTATCTGTTGACAAACTGGATTTACTGGCAGAGTTACAATTTGAATAAAGCAAAAAGACAGACCAAAGTGGTCTGTCTTTCATTTCGTACCCAGAGCCGGAGTCGAACCGGCATGCCGTTGAAGGCACAGGTGTTTGAGACCAGCGCGTCTACCGATTCCGCCATCTGGGCATTGACAATAATCACATCGGTAGAGTGATCATCCCTCTTATAACTGCTCCGGAGAACTACCGTAAAGCAATTGAATTCGGGATGCGAAAATACCTAATACTCCCGTCGGTACCAAATTTTAGTGAAGTATAGCCACTAAAAGCATGACCGTGGCCGATAGGAAAAGTGTCGGGCAAGTCATTGAACGATGTGATTGCTCCGCGTTTCTTCTATGCTCAACGCTATTTCCCGTGTGGTTATTTCCATCCCGATTGGGGACGAACCTACACGCGCGTCACTTACGTGAAAATGGTTTTCCCTGTACGATTGCACTGGTCTGCTTTTGGTTATGGCTGGTCTATGTCACCGATAGAACGAAAGAAAGAGGCCGATAGATCCAAGTTGGTTTACATTGAAGGCCAGCCTCCGGGAATTACCCGAAAGAAACACGGGAAGAGCTTTGTCTATTTCCTGCGCGGAAAGAAAATTCTAAACAGCAAAACCTTGTCGCGCATAAAAAGCCTCGTGCTTCCGCCGGCGTGGACAAACGTGTGGATCTGTCCCAACGAAAAAGGTCACTTGCAGGCAACCGGTTACGATGCGGCTGGACGAAAGCAATATCGCTACCATGCACATTGGAGTGCTACGAGAAACGAAACAAAGTTTCATCGTCTGAATGAATTCGGGAACGCACTCACGAACATTCGCGCACGAATGAACAAGGACATGTCACTTCCCGGGCTTCCTTTGAACAAAGTGCTTGCAACTGTACTTGCTTTAATGGACCTTACCGGAATTCGTATTGGTAACAACGAGTATGAAAAGCTATACGGTTCATACGGGTTAAGCACATTGAAAGACAAACACGTATGCCTTCGAGGGACACAGATCAAATTCCAATTCAAAGGGAAGAAAGGTGTTCATCATGCGATCACCGTGCAGAATAAACGACTCGCGAAAATTGTAAAACAGTGCCGCGATATTCCGGGGAAAGAATTGTTTCAATATTATGACGAGTCCGGAAAACGTCAAACGATTGATTCAGGAATGGTAAACAATTACCTCCGGGAAATTGCCGGTGAGGAATTTACTTCGAAAGATTTCAGAACATGGAGCGGAACAATGCATGCGCTGGTTTCTTTGAAATCGCTTGCAGAAAACAATTCATCTTTATCTACTCGCGAGAAAGTAAACACCGTTCTTGATGAAGTTGCTCAGCGACTCGGTAATACGCGCGCCGTTTGCAAAAAATATTATGTGCATCCGCTCCTGCTGCAAATGGCGGAGAATCAAGATGCGATCTGCTTCCCTGCAACAAAAAAATCCATTCACGGTCTCAAGAAAGATGAACAGGTGCTATTAAAGCTGCTTCAGACTGCTGCGTGATCTCATGTTTCCAATGATTATTTACGGGAATTCCCCTGCTGCAAAAAACGGAACACTATATGCCTGTATAGG
>JBEIPA010000008.1:0-203684 GCA_040377305.1 Flavobacteriales bacterium
AAAACGGTTCCTTTGTGGTGTTTTTTTTTTGGCCCCTTTCCATACTTTTGTGTGTCGAATATTCATAACAATTTATTTGGCCACCCCACAGGGTCGAGAAAAGTCTACTGCACTCTCGCCACACTTATCGACCACACTCTCGGCTTGAACGGCTTCAGCAGCGGATTATCGCTCTGCACATCTACATCACCTAGAATCTGCGCGCTTTCTTCCGGAGTTAAAGTCACTGCAGCGGGACCTTCGGAAAGCTGTACGGCAATTCCTCTTCCCTCGAGATCACCTTTCTGCCAGTCACGAACTCCTCCAGCGAAATCCCAACCGAAACCTGCGAAAGTGAATGGACGTCCATTTATTTTCTGAAGTTCTTCAATCGACATTCCCAGAGAAACACCCGTGGTCGATTTCCATGCGCTCGTTGCGAGAGAATCCGCATACCAATCTGAATCGCTCACTTGTGTTACTGACAAGATTCCGATTTTCAGCCCGCTATTTAACCAGGTAATTTCAATGTGCGAAGAAGGCTCCGTTTTCAGAATCGTTCCAATCGAAAAATATCCTTCGGCACCCCAAATGGTGTCGAGTGTTACATTTTCGTAACCAAACTGAATCTTGAGTGCTTCCTCGTCGTGAATATTGAGGAGATTCTCCAACAGTGGTAGCGAAGCAATACTGTCAGCGGCTTTTATGCTGTCTGATTGTGCTTTGTCCTCAGCGTGATTACTATTGCCTGTACAACTTGCGAGCGCAATTATTCCAGCAACCAGGCCTATTCCTAATACAGCGTTTTTCATGGATTTATTTGGGTAGCCGAATGTACTCAACAATCATTTTCCGGCAAGCCGACCTGGACGATAATCCATCAAGTCAGACAGGGAATCCCCATCGAAAATCCGTAATTTAGCAGACATCACGACCTAAAGGTATCGCGACCCATTATCTTAAGTTTCAAACCTGCCCTAAGCTTGTCGAAGGGTCTTAAATAGTAAATCATAAATGGCTAACGTGGCGGAGAAAATGAACCCGGCTTCCAAAGAGAAATGGGAAGAATACAGGAACATTGTGTTAACAGATTTTCGTCTGGCAACTGAGAGTCGTGAAGCGAGTCTCACCGGGCGCAAAGAAGTTCTCACGGGCAAAGCGAAGTTTGGAATTTTCGGCGACGGAAAAGAAATCGCCCAGATTGCCATGGCGAAAGTTTTCCGCGAGGGCGATTTTCGTTCAGGATATTACCGCGACCAGACTTTCATGTTCGCTACGGGAACTTTGTCGTTGAAACAATGGTTCGCGGGACTGTACGCGCATACCGATATTGAACAGGAACCGATGAGTGCAGGCCGACAGATGGGCGGACACTTTGCGACTCGTTCACTCAACGAAGACGGTTCGTGGAAAGATCTCACGAAAATCAAAAACTCATCTGCCGATATTTCTCCAACCGGTGGACAAATGCCACGTCTTCTAGGTTTGGCAATGGCGTCGAAACATTTTCGGAACAATCCGGAATTGCACAACGGAAAATTCCAGCAGTTCTCGCATCAGGGAAATGAAATTGCTTTCGGTACAATTGGTGACGCATCAACTTCAGAAGGTTTGTTCTGGGAAACTATGAACGCTGCAGGTGTTATGCAGGTCCCAATGCTGGTTTCGGTGTGGGACGATGGCTACGGAATTTCTGTGCCGAAGAAGTACCAGACTACGAAAGAAAGTATTTCAGAAGCGCTTTCCGGATTCCAGCGCACGGCAGAGAAAAAAGGATTTCAGATTTTCAAAACAAAAGGTTGGAATTATCCTCACCTCATTGATACGTACGAAAAAGCAGCGAAGCTTTGTCGCGAAGAACATGTGCCGTGTCTCGTACACGTGGAAGAAGTGAATCAGCCGCAAGGACATTCAACTTCCGGTTCTCACGAGCGTTACAAATCGCCGGAGCGCTTGCAGTGGGAAACTGATTTCGATTGCGTGAAGAAATTCCGCAGCTGGATTGAATCTACTCAGCTTGCAACAGCCGAAGAGCTCGACAACATCGAGAAAGAAGCGAAAGAAAAAGTGAAGCTCGATCGTCGTGCTGCATGGGATGCGTACCTCGCGCCTATCAAAACGGAATTGAAAGAAGCCGTAGAACTTCTCGATCGCATGGCCGGAGAAAGTTCAAACGGGGCGTTCATTTCTAAAGTGAAGAGTGATCTCACTGCGAAAATGGATCCGATCCGTAAAGACATTCATGGCGCAATCCGCACCGCGTTGAAATATACACGCAACGAAAACACCGCTTCGAAACAAGAAGCAATTCGTTGGGTACAACTGAATACGATTGCGAATTTCAATCGCTACAGCTCAACACTTCATTCAGGCAAAGCCCTCGAAGTGAAACCTGTTGCAGTCGAATACGCCGATGACAAAATGTACGATGGACGAGAAATCCTTCGCGACAACTTCGATTCCATTCTTGCGAACAACAAAGAAGTCATCATTTTCGGTGAAGACTCCGGATTCATTGGCGGTGTGAACCAGGGACTCGAAGGCTTGCAGAAGAAATACGGAGAGATTCGTGTATTCGATACAGGAATTCGTGAAGCAACAATCGCAGGACAGGCAATTGGCGCTGCTATGCGTGGACTTCGTCCGATAGCTGAGATTCAATACCTCGATTATCTGTTGTACGCAATCCAGATTCTGAGCGATGATCTCGCGACGTTGCAATGGAGAACAATGGGAGGACAAAAAGCTCCTGTTATCATTCGCACACGCGGGCACCGCCTCGAAGGTGTATGGCATTCCGGTTCCCCAATGGGAATGATCATCAATTCACTTCGCGGAATATATGTATGTGTACCGCGTAACATGACGAAAGCTGCGGGTTTCTACAACACATTACTCCGCGCTGATGAACCAGCTATTGTGATTGAGCCCTTGAACAGTTATCGCCTCAAAGAAAAAACGCCAGCGAACTGGGGCGAATTCTGCGAGCCACTAGGTGTTACAGAAACAATCCGCGAAGGAAAAGACATCACAATTGTGAGCTACGGTCCTACTTTGCGTTTAGCGATGGACGCTGCGAAACAACTTGAAGAAGTCGGTATTTCAGCAGAGATCATCGACGTGCAAACGTTGTTGCCATTCGATCTTAGTCACTCTATTGTGGATTCTGTGAAGAAAACAAATCGCCTGCTTGTTGTAGACGAAGACGTTTCAGGCGGAGCGAGTGCATTCATTCTGCAACAGATTGTTGAGACGCAAGGTGCGTTCCAGTATCTCGATAGCGAACCGAAAACATTAGCTGCGAAAGATCACCGTCCGGCTTATGGTTCGGATGGAGATTACTTCAGCAAGCCGGGAGCGGAAGATATTTTCGAGACCGCGTATGCGATGTTGTCGGAATCAGATCCGGGTAAATTTCCACCGATCTACTAGACACAACAGTGCTCAGTGCTCGGTTTTGTGAGAACCGGTATCGTGGTTTTATTGTGAGGCCCAAGATCTTTATGGTCAAAAAACTACAAAGACGCTAAGGCGCAGAGGACCGCAAAGAATAGTCCGTTTTAATCCGTCCTTTCCGCTCAATCCGCGTACCATCAAGCAAAGCACATCAGCCGAGATCTTACCTTTCACCAAACCGAGAACTGAGAACTGAGCACTGGGCACATTTGAATACGTAAGACCCCCTGATTTTAACAGTAAAATGAGCGTTTTTTCAAGCCCGTGTTTCCCTATTTTTACGTCACAAAATCCAAACCATGAGAAAACAATTACTATTCGTATCGCTTGTTGCTTTTGCAGGTACTGCATCTGCACAGGTGACTATTACCGACCTCGATCAGCCGCAAATTTTGCAAGTGTTCCAACAGGCTACTGATACTACAGGAACACAGAACGAAGGCGTTGCCGGTCCCGCGATTCCTTATATGTTCGGAACCCTTCAGAACCAAGGTCAGGACAGTTTGACGTTCACGAATTCGCAGTGGACTGCATATTCGGCAAACTATCCTAATTCGAATCTTGCAATCATTCAGAACACGGGAGATGCATACATCTATACGATGATGAACAGTTCCGTTCTGGAAATGCACGGACAAGCTGCTGACCCATTTGGTAACGGTATTATTCCGCTGACATTCACGAATCCGGAAACACAAATGATTTTCCCTGCTGCGTACGGCTCATCTTTTGGTGATACTGCAGGTGGTGTAAACAAGTTCTATATGGGCTTTGATCCGGGAATCGGATTCACAGTTGACTCTGCACAGATTCACACAACGATCATCAAAGCTTCTGACTACGATGGATGGGGTTCTTTGACTTCACCACTCGGAACATTCAACGTGCTTCGTCAGAACACTTACCGTAAGCAGATCGACACAATCGATATCTATGCTTTCGGTAGCTGGACTTACGCAATTTTCACACAAGTTGATTCACTGCGTACCTACACGTATTGGACGAACGGAATTGGATTCCCGATTGTTGAATTGACAGACCAAGGCGATCAAGGAACAATCAGCAACGCAACATGGTTGGTTTCATTACCGACGGTGACTTCAACTGATCCGATTTTTGTTGAATGCTTCGGCGTTTCTGCTTATCCAAACCCGGCGAGCACAACAGCGACTTTCGCTACGCCTTTGGCAACAGGTTCTATCGAATTTCTTGACATGACCGGACGCGTTGTGAAATCACAAATCATCAACTCTTCAACTACAACAGTTGATGTTTCTGATGTAGCGAACGGAATGTACATCTATCGCGTGGTTGGAACTAACCAGCAAGGACAGATTCAGGTAGCGCACTAATCGCAGAACCGCAACGTATATTTTGAGAGCCCCGGATTTTCCGGGGCTTTTTTTTTGATGCTGGTAATTGGCATTTCGTTGCCACTTACAGGCTGAATCCTGCCAATTGAATAGAAAAGGAAAAGCATTGTAACTAATACCGAACGATCGAAGTCTCATGCTTAAAACAAAAAACATGAAACAAATTTTATCGTTCGCAATCTCCTTAGTGAGCATTGGCTCATTTGCTCAAAATGCTCAAACCGTAACTATTATTAATTCTAATGACGTAGCGTATCCCGGGTTTCAGTACCAATACTATACGGATACGACAACCAGCAATTTTGATCCAGGCTTGGGTGGCACAGGCTGGACCACAGACTTCACGTCGCTATTGCTGGATGAAACCGAAGTCCTTTCTATCGTAGATATTGCGCAAACTCCACTGGCATCTGTATACCCGTTAGCCGATCTCGTTATCTCTAACAGCAATGGAATGCTGGGTGTAGCAGCGAACACCGCAAATGCATTTAGCATAGTGGATGAAATCAATCCTGCATTCCAGGGACTCATCAATTTTCATTACACTCAACCGGACACCATGCTCAACTATAGTGTGGCTCTATATGATGAGTGGACAGACAACAGCTCCTACTACATGTCTATGTACTTTGGTGCGGATCCCGGTAACGGAACTATTGCCGATTCAATGCGATTGATTTCTACGAAACAAGAACATACAATCGTTGATGGAGAAGGCACTTGTATTACTGAAGCCGGCACCTACACTGCGTTGCGCATGCTAACAACCACTACTTCCACAGATTTCGTAGAGTTTTATCAAAATGGAACATGGGTTTCATTTGGGGTGATGGGACAGTCCTCAACGCAGACTTATACCTGGTGGGCCAAAAACACAGGGCTGTGGCTTGCTCTTTGTGAAATTGACGGCTCTACCGGTGAAATCATGAGCGTTTCACGTCTCGCATCCTTGACTACGACAACCGAAATTTCAGAGTCATCAAATCTCCCGGCGGTTAAGCTGTACCCGAATCCTGCCAGCGATTTCATCACCATTGAAAGTGCAATCAATGACAGTCAATTGGAAATAACTGATGTAACAGGCCGTGTAGTAAAATCAGTGCCGATCAATTCCACTGTAACTACTTTCAGTGTTGCTGATCTGTCTGCTGGAATGTACACATACACTATTACTGGTACGAATCAAAAAGGACGCATCCAGGTAACGCGATAAACGTAACGCATGTCTATAATAAGAAGCCCCGATTTAATTCGGGGCTTTCATGCATGCTAAATTCTGTAAATCGGTTCCGGGCCAGTTCATTTGATCTTCACCTTCCCGACCCAGGTTAAATATTCTTCACTGCAATTCTCAGTTTAGCAGACTTCGCCCGCGGATTCTGAAAACATTCTTCCGCAGTTGGTCTCAACGGTTCTTTCGAGTACTCGCTAAAAATTCCTTCGCGAAAAAAATACTGAAACGCCTTCTTCACCCGTCGATCTTCTCCGGAATGAAAAGTAAGAATGGCAACCCGACCGCCGGGCGCCAATGCATCCGGAAGTTTATCGAGAAATTTCTCCAGCACCTCGAATTCGTTGTTCACCGCAATGCGTAACGCCTGGAAACACCGCTGACATGCTTTCCTGATTTCTTCCTTGCGGGTTTCCTTCGGGACAAATTCCAACGTCTCGGCAATCACGTCACGAAATTCTGTTGTTGTTGCAAACGAAATTCCTTTCGTGCGTTCATAGACAACCGCTCTCGCAATTTCAGAAGCGTAAATCTCGTCAGAGTACTCAAAGAAAATTTCAGCGAGTTCTTCCTGACTTGCTTTCTTCAGAATTGCAGAAGCCGGTTTTCCGTAATGCGGATTCAATCGCAAATCAAGTGGACCGTCGACTTTAAATGAGAAGCCCCGATCCGGATTATCAATCTGCATGCTCGACACACCTAAATCAGCGAGCACAAAATTCAGCGGACCACTTTCGGCAACAACTGCTTCAATGTCGGAGAAATTCATTTTTCTCGGCTGGAAAATTTCTTCGCCGTATCCAAAACCTTTCAGTCGTTCAGTCGTGCGGGGTAACTCAATCGGATCGACATCTGTTGCGTATAACATGCCTTTACTATCAAGCCCTTTGAGAAGCTCGAGTGAATGTCCGCCATAACCAAGTGTTGCATCTAATCCAACTTGTCCAGGCTGAACATTCAGAAACTCCATGATCTCCTGCACCATGATAGGACGATGCATTCCCGCTGGTGTTCTTCCCTGCGCAATGATCTTCGCAACATCTTCCGCATACTTCTCCGGATTCTGCTCCTTGTACTTGTCTTTAAAAGACTTCGGGTGAGTGCCGGAATAGCGGGCGCGGCGTTTTGGTTTTTCGTCGGACATTACTTCTTTCTCTTTCCTTTCTTGAGTTGTTTCTTCTTCTCAGGTGCGGACAAATAATTTTCATTCGTCACAATTCAACTGGAACAATAAGATGCACAGTTGTAATTAAAGCCTTACACCGATCACGAGTATATCATCCACCTGTTCTGTTCCTTCTTTCCACTGTTCAATATAATCGTCAAGAATTTGCTCCTGCTCACTCATTGGTTTCTCCTGCATGGAAACAAGAATCTCTTTGAACTTTTTTGTGGTCAGTTTCTTACTGTTCGACCCGCTGAACGTATCTGCATAACCATCGGTGGCGATATACAAAGTGTCATTAGGTTGCAAGGTCACTTCGTGGCTCTCAAAATGCTGGCTGTCGTGAGTGAATCCGCCAATTGCATGCTTTGTACCTTTAATTTCCTCAATCATTGTTTGACCATCCCGGATAATCCAAAGCGGTCTGTTTGCGCCTGCGAATTTAACCACACGCGTTTCTGTGTCGATAGAACAAAGTGCAATGTCCATACCGTCGCGTGTCGATTCATCGCTTTCAGTTTGATGTAACGAAGTCCGGATTCCTTTATTCAATAGCATCAGAATTTCGGAAGTATCTGAACTTTGAGAAACAGCATCATCCAGAACTTCGGATCCAATCATACTCATGAAAGCGCCTGGGACGCCATGACCCGTACAATCTACCGCTGAGATCAAAACTAGTTTTCCCTTTTGATGAAAGAAATAGAAGTCGCCACTGACAATCGCCTTTGGTTTATAGAGCACAAAATTCTGCGGAAGTGCTGCAGTTATTTCTTCACGCGCAGGAAGTTTCGCTTGCTGGATACGTTTTGCGTAGTTAATACTGTCTGTAATCTCCTTGTTCTTTTCTTCAATGAGATCTTTCTTCAATTCCAGTTCCTTGTTCGTTTCAACAAGTGCAAGACGCGCAATGATCTCCTTTTTTGTCAATGAATAACGTGCCTGAATAAGCACAACTGACATTATTGAAACAGTGAAAACAAGCATTCCTCCGTTTATCAGAATCTCCTGCACAGTAAGCGCGCTGTACAGATGAAAGCAGATAACATTGACGATGAGCGACGTTACTACTACGCCAATCGACCAGATCGGCTTCCAGAGTACCAGCATTCCCGCACCGATGAACAAGGCTAAGTAAGCGAACGCGTGCTTCTGAAGCATCGGCACGTCCATCACACTCCACATGTATGCGTTCTGCAGGGAAATTCCCAGCACCGGAATGAGCATCAGTAATTCCGTGCTGAGATTAATTCTTTTCCGCAACAACACCGCGACCAAAGTGATCACTGTAACGATCATTCGCAGGACGAAGAATATTTTCCAGTATCCGGGAATTGTAAAATAGTCCGCAATGAACCAGATCGGATTCAGGAAAATGGCAACCCAACACACGATCACGTGATGCTTCGTGGCAATGCGTGTTAATTCGCTTTGCCAGTCAACATTAGACGCAAGATTTTTCATATCTGCCAAAATGCGGGAATTCGTTCGTAAGTGTACAAAGTTAACCTGTCTTGACTAAACTAATTGACACAAGTATGAAAACGACGAAGCAAAAAATGTTTCGCCACAGCGTAGATAGACGAACAACGAATTACTTCTCAAAATCCAGATTCGTGGGACCATCAACGGTCGCGCTCGACTTCGGACTTGATCCAGTAACAGGAACTGTATTGTCAACGATCTCAAACTGAAGATTGTCGAACCAGATTTGTCCGGTGCCGTTGAGTAATGCGCCATACGCAAGCATCGATGCATTTGAAGGAACATCGAGGACAATTTCGCACTTTGTCCATGCAGTAGTGCCTTTGATAGGTCGATCGTGCATATTGTCGAACGAAAGCGACTTCGTAGAGCCCGCTTGATCAACACGCAACCAAAGTCCGGCCCAGCTCGTCACATTTTCCGACTTCACGTACCCAGTCATTCGCACCCGCTTACCGAGGTACACGCCCGGCATGGATTGCTGCATGAGCGTTCCGAAACCATCAATGTTCTTCTCGATCGATTTGATCGTCGCCGCATTCACCCCATTCTGACCTGCGCCCTTGTCGGTTCCCATTTGATAGCTTTTTGGTTTGCTACCTGCGGCGAACCAGCCAGTTGGAATGTCGTAGGAACACAGAAGGATCAATGAGGTGATTCCTGCAAAACTGACGAATCGTTTCATGGGGGAAGAGTTTTGAGAAGGGAAGTTAAGTCAATTTTCGAAAAGTTTAACTGTGAATTTCAACAGTTATTCTCAGTATCCCGGTGCTTCCGTGGTAAATTTTTACTGTAATTTGTAGCTATGCAAAAAATCACCGAATCCTCTTCCAACTACAACGATCTTGAAAAAATGTCGGTGAAGGAATTGCTGACGAATATCAACAAGGAAGATCAGACGGTGCCGATGGCGATTGAAAAGATCATTCCCGAAATTGAAAACCTTGTGACTACGATTGTTTCGCGTATGCAGAACGGCGGTCGCTTGTTTTACATGGGCGCAGGCACGAGTGGACGATTGGGAATTGTAGATGCTTCGGAGTGTCCGCCGACGTATGGTGTGCCGCACGGAATGGTCATTGGATTAATCGCAGGTGGTGATGCAGCCATTCGTAAAGCTGTTGAATTTGCAGAAGACAGCAAGGAACAAGGATGGAAAGATTTACAGGAGCATGAAATCGGCAGAGATGATGTGGTGATTGGCATTGCTGCTTCGGGAACCACACCGTATGTGATTGGCGCTTTGGAGAAATGTAATTCCCTCGGAATAATCACGGGATGTATTACGTGTAACCCGGGAAGTCCGATTGCAGAACTGGCGAAGTATCCGATTGTCGCTGCTGTTGGTCCGGAATTTGTAACGGGCAGTACGAGAATGAAAAGCGGCACTGCGCAGAAATTAATCCTCAATATGATTTCAACCGCGGTGATGATTCGGCTCGGTCGTGTACAAGGCAATCGCATGGTAGATATGCAGCTCAGTAATCACAAACTTATTGACCGTGGCACGAAGATGGTGATGGAAGCGACTGGAACGAGTTACGAAGAAGCGAATGAACTACTAAAAAAACACGGTTCAGTAAGAAAAGCTATCTCGATGATGTGATAATAGGATTATATGATGATCGGATGAGTTTATACTGGCTCCAAATCCTATCATTCAATCATCAAATCATCCTATCATACTCCGAATCGACAATAAAGAACAGATATCGTGCATTCAATAGAGCCCTACTTCGCCTGGCGCGATCTCTACACCGCAGAGGAAGATGACCGTTCTCCGTTCTTTGAGCGCGAGTACAGCGAGTTTGAATTCACCAATACGATTTACAATTACGTCATTCATCCGCAATGGGACGATTTTGGTTCGACCACGATGTACATGAAAATTCTCTTCTCCGATTACGAAGAAGGATTTGCAATCATCGAACTGATTGGGGAATGGAATGATACTTTGTACAACGATGTCATGACGTTAAAACGTGACATTGTTGATCAACTCATCAACGAGGGTATTATGCACTTCATCGTAGTCGGTGAAAATATTCTGAACTTTCATTACAGCGACGACAGCTACTACGAAGAATGGTACGAAGATGTTGAAGAAGGATGGATTGCGTTCATCAATTTTCAACCGCATGTGCTTTCTGAAATGAAACGAGCACGCATTGACTGGTATGTGAACTGGGGTGGAGAATTGAATGAGTTGCCTTGGAGGACGTATAAGCCAGCACAGTTGTTTGAGAAAGTTAAGGCCGTGCTTGGATTGAGACTTGGGTAGTGTTCTCGGTGCTCAGTGCTCGGTTTTGTGAGAACCAGGATTCAGGCTTTGTTGTGAGGCCCGCGATTTTCATGGTCAAAAAACCACAAAGACGCTAAGGCGCAGAGGACCGCAAAGAAATCAAGCCATCATACAACATCGTGAAGTATAAACTCCGTCCCATTCACATTCACGCGTTCATCTGCTTTCTTCCCTACCATCTTCTGTCCCAACGGTGATTGCGCCGACAAACACATCACGTTTTCTCCGTCCACTACAATTTTTCCAAGCGGAATGCTCAGGTAAATCCAACCTTGATTGGTTTTCACGAGCGAGCCGTTAATCACAACTTCACTCTTCGCATTGGGATCGATGCGTTTGAGCACTTGCTCCTGCTGCAACAACAAAGTCAGTTGATTACTCAGCTTCTCCTGCTCGATCTGCATCATTGCTCGCGCGGTTTCGTGCTTGTCGCCTGCGGTGCTTTTAGAATCGTTCTTTGCTCCTTCTACGAGTTCGTGGAGCTGCTGTTTCAATGAAATAATTCTGTCACCTAGGGTCGCGCCCACTTGTGTCCACAGGTTGTATTTCACCAAGCCTTCCGATTTTGTCATACTTCTTCATTAGGGTATCAATTATCAGGTACTTCTCAATTCTGACGTACTTAGGATCAGAAGAAACACTGTCGATAGTCATTTCAATATTAAAAAAGCAATCACAAAACTCTCCTTTGCGAATTCGAAGTGTATCACCGGTCACCTCATCAATTCGATAGCTTTTACTCGGTGCTGGTTGATGCAACAAATACAACGTGTCGCCAGAATATTTTCTTACTACCAATTCCCTATTCGCACAATTAGCCATCATATCAAGATGCAAAGTCAGAATATGATTGTGGTAATTTCTAAAACTTACTCTTTCTTTATAACACTCACCAAGGCATTTGCTCATTTTGAATTCTCTGATAATGGGAAGATTTTCGTGGTGATTTGCAACCACAAAGCCACACATTAACAGGCACATGCACATATATGGCAACAACTTCCTCATGCAAGCGCCAACACATTTCGTTTAAACAACCGCACCGCAATCAGATTCAATCCCGTACCGATGCAAATCAAAACCAATACGCGTGTAAGGAAAGTCGGATCAGTTAATGGAAGATCGCGCCAGAAAATATCGTAGAATCCTTGTACGCCCCAGTAGTTAACTGTGATTACGCCAAGCTTCTGCATAAACGCCGGCATGATGAACGATGGAACCATGCTTCCACCCAATGCGCTCATGGTCATGATCACGAGGGTCGACATTCCCTGAACTTGCGCACGTGATTTTGCAAATGAAACCAGGAACACGCCGAACGATGAACAGGAATATGCCGTGCAGAAAATCATGATGAGCAATGCCGGAACGTGTGACGGAACATCGAGTCCGAATACCAACCAGCCAAATATGAACATCACGGCAAGTTGCATCATGGAAATAATGTTTACTGAAATCATCTTGCCGAATAAAATTGAAGAAGGATTAATCGGCGACACAATGAGCTTCTTCAGTGTTCCTTCTGCTTTCTCGTCGAGCATGCCCATTCCCATAGCGGTTACAGAGAACAACAACATCATGATTGCGGTGCCGGCAACTGCGTGAACGAGTCCAGCTGAATTTTCTTTCTGCTTTATTACACTGGTTTGCTTCAGTTCCAGATTCGGAGCAGGTTGTGGATTGTATAAGATTCCCTGCGGAGGCGGGTCGCCAGACCTTTTGTAAAGAGTCCCCATTTTCATCCTGCCAACATACTCGTTCAGCCTTCCAAACAAAGCTCCCGTTAGAATTGCGACTTCCGGACCTTCACCTTCATCGGATCTAATTTCGAGTACGGGTGTTCCCTGCTTATTCACACTATCGCCAAACCCTTGGTGAATCAAAAGCACAGCAGCCCGCTTTCCTTTTAACACAAGCTCAGTTGCTGAATCGGCTGTTGTTGTTTTAACTACGAACTCTTCCAATGAATCGAGACTCGAAATCAGCATCTTGCTTTCGTTGCTTTGATCAAGATCAGCAATCACCAACTGACGTGGTTCCGGTTTCTCGTCGCCCCTACCCGCTCCGCCAAATGCAAAGGCGAACAACGTTATCAGGGCAATGGGTACAACGAACGCCATGAGCAATCCACGACGATCGGAGAAGAATATTTTTATGTCTTTGAAGGCTATCGTTAACATTAGTCGCGCAGTTGTTTACCGGTGAGACTTAAGAAAACTGTTTCGAGATTGACTCTGCGAATGTCGATGTGTTCGATTTCAATTCCAGCATCATTACATGCGACAATCATCTTCGGCATTTCTGTTTTCAGATTGGCAGAAAGAAATGTGAGTTCACCTTCCGACATTGTGAGTGTATAACCCGCACTTTTCAGTTTAGATACAATCTCTTCGGTGATTCCTTTGCCGGTAATCACCAGCGACTCTTTCTCGCCGCCTTGCTGTTTTAATTCCTCAAGCGTTCCTTGTGCGATGATTGTTCCGTTGTCAATGATTCCGATTCGGTCGCAGAAACGTTCAGCTTCTTCCATATAATGTGTGGTGTACACAATCGTCATTCCTTCCTTATGCAGCTTCTCCACCACTTCGAAAATGAGGTTGCGCGATTGCGGATCGATTCCGACTGTCGGCTCATCCATGAATAATATTTTCGGTTTGTGTAATAATGCCGATGCAATATTGATGCGGCGCTTCATTCCACCCGAATATGTTTTGACTTTGTCGTTGCGGCGATCGAACAACCCGAACAACTTCAGTGTTTCTTCAATTCGAATTTGCAGATCACTTTTAGAAACTCCATACAGACTTCCCCAGAATAGGAGATTGTCGACAGCGGAAAGATCGTTGTACAATGCTATCTCCTGCGGAACAACACCGATAACCTGCTTGCACTGCTTCGGATTTTTTTTGAGATCGTTCCCGTCTATGGTCACCGTGCCGGTATCGGGATCCACAAGCGTACTCATGATTCCGATTGTGGTCGATTTACCAGCGCCGTTTGGGCCGAGCAATCCGTAAAACTCTCCGGGATGAATGGTAAAAGAAATTCCCTTCAACGCGACTGTGGTGCCGTAGGATTTCTTCAAATCAGTGACTGTGATCATGTACGAAAGATAATGTAAAACGCGGGTTGAAACCCACGTTGCTCATGTCATTTTACATAGGAATTGACTCGTGAGCCGCGGGATAAATCCCACGGCTGTCTTAAGACACACCGGAGTTGTGCGTTC
The DNA here is from genome assembly GCA_040377305.1 of Flavobacteriales bacterium. GTDB lineage: Bacteria > Bacteroidota > Bacteroidia > Palsa-965 > Palsa-965. Next base: position 14,221 of record JBEIPA010000008.1, read on the forward strand.
ACGAAAGCTCACGATTCATTGTGCGTTTGCCTCGGCGGGTGTATTCATGAAAGCCGCGGGATTCATTTCGCGGATTGAATGCGCCCACGCGAAATGTGGACATGAGCAATTCGGGTTTCAACCCGAATTATTATTGCACGATCTCCGACAACTCCATCCACCGACCTGTCTTCACCTCCAACTGCGATTCAATCTCACCAAATCGTGTTGAAAGTTTCGCGAGCTCAGCAGAGTCGTTAATGGTTCCGAGTTTCTCCGTAATGGACTTCTTCTCCGCTTCAAGCAACGGAATTTCTTTATCGAGTTGTTCGAATTCGAATTTTTCTTTGAACGAAGCCTTACGGTTCCCTGTTCCCTGTTCCCCGTTTCCTGTTGGTGCGGAGTTCTTTGTTTCCTCTTCCGACACAGCAACTACTTCCTTTTTTTGCTGGGAACCGGGAACCGGGAACTGAGAACCCTTCTCTCGCCACTGTGAATAGTTCCCCGGGAAATCCTGAATCACACCTTGTCCGTGGAAAACGAAAAGATGGTCCACAAGCTTGTCCATGAAATAACGATCGTGAGAAACGATGATTACACATCCCGGAAAATCGAGTAAGAAATCTTCGAGAATCGCCAGCGTGAGAATATCAAGATCATTTGTGGGCTCATCGAGAATCAGGAAGTTTGGATTGCGCATGAGAAGCGTACACAGATACAATCTGCGTTTCTCTCCTCCGCTCAATTTACCGACCTGTGTGTATTGCATCTGCGAAGTGAACAGGAAGCGCTCGAGAATCTGACTCGCTGAAACTTTCATTCCATCGCCAGATGGAAAATATTCCGCGATCTCTTTCATGACTTCAATCACGCGAAGATCATCTTTCATCTTCATGCCGTTTTGGTTGTAGTAACCGAAAACAACAGTTTCGCCGGTTTGAATTTTCCCGGAATCGTATGGCTCAAGTCCAAGCAGAATATTCAGTAATGTTGATTTACCTGAACCATTCGCACCTACAATTCCGATTTTCTCGCCGCGCTTAAATGTATAATCGAATCCATCGAGAATGATCTTCTCAACTTCTTCACCTTCCATATTTTTAGAAGTGAATTTCTTTTTCAGGTTAACAAGTTCAAGAATCTTTCCACCCAATCGCGTCATGCTTGATTCGAGTTTCAATGCTTCTTTCTTCTCCGGACCGGCTGCTTTCACTGCAACTTCTTTGAAAGCATCTTTCCGTGCTTTCTGTTTCACGCTACGTGCACGAGGCATTTTGCGTACCCATTCTAATTCGCGACGGAAAAGGTTTTTCGCTTTCGACAGTTCAGATGCCTGCTGCATTTCACGCTCAGCTTTCTTCTCGATGTAATACGCGAAATCGCCATCGTAGTTATACAGTTTGCCGTCTTCCATCTCGATGATACGATTGCAAACTCTATCCAGAAAATAACGATCGTGTGTTACAAGCAGCAAGGTCATGTCGCGACCTGCAATGTAAGTTTCCAGCCACTCGATCATGTTTATATCGAGGTGGTTGGTCGGTTCATCCAACACCAATAAATCCGGTTCAGAAACCAACACCTGCGCGAGCGCCAGACGTTTGATCTGTCCACCCGAAAGTGTAGAAACTTTATGCGAGAAATGATCGAACCCGAGTTTACCAAGAATGGTACGCACGCGTTGCTCAAGATCCCAGGCTTGCAGGGCATCCATTTTCGAATTCAGATCCATCATGAGATTCTGATTCTTCTCGCTTGGATCTTCAACTATGGCTTCTGATATTTCTTCGAATTCCCGAACGGTACGAATCAATTCCGAATCGGACGACAACACCGCTTCCAGAATGTTCTTCTTCGGATCAAACTGCGGATCCTGGTGAAGAAACTCGGTGGTCATGTCGCGACGCATGGAAACAATTCCCTTATCCGGAGAATCCTTACCTGAAATGATTCGCAATAAAGATGATTTTCCGGCACCGTTGCGCGCAATTAACGCCACTTTGTCGCCTTGAGAAAGTCCGAACGTAATGCCTTCGAAAAGGACTTTAAGTCCGTATGACTTCGAGATGTTTTCTACTGATAAAATATTCACGGCGCGAAGATACTACAAACAGTAGGCAGTTGCGCAGGCATTCAGTTGGCAGTCGATGAATGGAAGGATTCAGCAGATTTCGAGATCCGCGCGATAAATCGCACGGAACCTTGAAGTAGCTTTCATCAACTGCCAACTGCCCTACTGCATACTGCCCTACTGCATACTGCCCTACTGCTTACAGCCCTACTGCATACTGCCTACTCCTTCTTCGGTTTGTAGTCGTACGTAATCTGAATAATCTTCGGCTCCTCCGGTTTAGGTGGATTCATTTCCGGATTCTCTTCCGAAAGTTTCGCAATCTGCTCCGGAGTCAGCAAGGCCCTCTCCTCTTCCGTCAGATGACTTTCCAAATCTTCGATCTCCTCTTCATCCTTCCAGTAGTTTTCCGGTTGCGGACCTTCTTTTCTCAAGGCATAAGCCAGAATAACTCCGGTGAGCGCCCCATACAAATGTCCTTCCCAGGAAACCGTTGGATCGAATGGAAAAATGCCCCACACCATGCTTCCGTAGAGGAAAATGAGCAGGAAGGAAATCATGGTAAGACGTGGAACTTTTCGGATGAATCCGCTGAAGAAAAGAAAGAAAGCCATGCCGTAAACTACACCGCTAGCTCCGATGTGAAAGTGTTGACGTGCGAACATCCACAAAAGAATTCCATTGGTAAAATAGATGAGCCAGAAAACTTTTCCTGCAATCTCCCGGTAGTTTGACCACAGGAGAAATCCGAGAAGCAACAGTGGAATTGTATTACCAAATAAGTGTTCAAAGTCAGCGTGCAAAAGCGGTGTTGTAATTATGCCAATTAATCCGCCTGCTGTGCGCGGAAACACCGAGTAATCGGCCCAAGACTCCTGTAAAAACCCTTGCGCTAGATGAATGAGCCAGATCAGCACCACGAAAGTGAATGGGAAAAGCTGTCGGAATAAAATAAGGTGCCGGGCAGGGTTTGACATGCGCTTGTTTGCTCAAAGTTAGTACCACGTGCGGAATTGGATGAAATTCGGGTCAGAACGTCTGAATGTTCCTCCAGTCAAATGACATTGCGACAAATACAAGGCAAATTGGCGTGAATTGTTCCTACCGCCCGTATCTTTGAGTATGCCCCTCCGGCTCAAATCTGCTGTATTACTTGCCTTCTGCGCTGTGTTTTTCTTCAACACGAGCGTATTCGGCGTTGTGTTGTCTGCAGAGCTTTACGTGCATCAACTCGCACAGCTGGAAAAAATCAAAAAGAAAAAGCACAAGGACATCATTGAACTCCGAATCGACAAGCAACTTGTTGAATCGCGCAACGAGCAATTTCAGTGGGAGAAAGATTGGGAATTCCGCTGGCTGGGAGAGATGTATGACATTGAAGATTCTTTTCTCGACGGTGAAACATGGGTCTTCTTCGTAAAACACGACACGAAAGAAGATATGTTGCGAAAGAATATGGATCGGCATGCTCAAGATGAAAACACGAAACGTAATGCTCAACTCAAGAAAAACCTGAAAGGCACAGAGTATTTTGAGCAAGTCGCATTTGTTGTTCAGTTATACACCGAAGCAATTCTGCAATCTCCGGAACCTGAGTCAAACTTGGGATCAATACATTCTGTCATTCCGGATCCTCCACCCTGGTTAAGCTAAGTGTTTCTTAAGTGCTTATGCACTGAAAAAATCATTGTCCGCTCCCGCTTGATATCGGGACGGAGAAACTTACTTAACCAGTTCACATGAAAAAGAAATTATTCTTGTGGCTGTTTGCGCTTGCAGTCGGGATAACCGTGCAGGCACAGATAGTCACAGTGATTGATCACACCACGCGACAAACGATTCCCGGCGTAATTATTTACAGCAAGGGCTCCACTGTTTCCGTTGTGACCGATGCGAAAGGACAGGCAGATGTTAGTCCACTGAAAGGTGTAGACAGCCTGTACATTCGCCAATTCGGTTACACAGAAGTAGTGATTGCATTCTCCGCGATAGGTGGTGATACTACAACTATTGAGCTCACCGGTTCCGACATTTCCATGAATGAAGTTGTGATCTCGGCAAATCGCTGGGAGACCGATCAAATGGAAACGCCATACCGAATCGAGAAAATCAATTTACGTGAAGCGCAATTTCAGAGTCCGCAAACAACTGCAGATCTTCTTGGGAGCGGAGGAAATGTTTACGTACAAAAAAGTCAGCTCGGTGGAGGTTCGCCGATGATCAGGGGATTTGCAACTAACCGGGTGATGATTGTGGTCGATGGTGTTCGGATGAACAATGCAATTTTTCGCGCGGGAAATCTTCAGAATGTCATCTCACTCGATGCGGGCGGATTTGAAAGTGCGGAAATACTTTTCGGACCCGGTGCAGTAATGTATGGCAGCGATGCCATTGGTGGCGTAATGGATTTTCATACGCTGCAACCCAAGTTTTCTGCAGGAGTGAAACCAACTTTTACAGGAAGTGGATTTGGACGTTTCTCCTCTGCGAATCTGGAAAAGACCGGACATGTTGACTTCAACATTGGTTTGCAACGTTGGGCATTCATAACCAGCTTCACGTATTCGGGGTACGATGATTTGCGTGCAGGCTCTGTGGGTGAGTCGTACTATCTGCGTCCGTATTATCAGCAATCATTCAATGGAGTCGACTCTATGGTTGCAAATAGTGATCCTTCGGTTTTGGTTCACAGTGGCTACAAGCAAATGAACGCCATGCAGAAAATCCGTTTCAAACCAAGTGAACACCTTGAGTTTGATTATGGGTTTCACTACTCTGCTACTTCGAATATCCCGCGTTATGATCGCCTGGTTCTCGATGCAAATAACGACAGCGTATTCGATAATGCGGAATGGTATTACGGTCCGCAAACATGGATGATGAATCGCCTTGGCATCACGCATTCGAAAGCAAATAAGATGTACGATCACTTCCGCGTGGTGATTGCACAGCAGTCGTACGAAGAAAGTCGTCATGACCGGAGATTCGGCAGCAAGAAACTGCGTCATCAAACAGAAGGTGTGGCTATCATCTCGGCGAATCTGGATCTTGATAAAAAATACGGAGAGAAAACTACGTTCTATTACGGAGCGGAGTACGTGTACAACCGTATTACTTCCGAAGCATTTCGTGAACACATTGAAACCGGAGTAGTTGATCCTCCAATCAACACGCGTTATCCAGACGGCTCCACGTGGATGGCCTTGGGCGCGTACGTAAGTGTGAAACACAAAGTGTCGGAGAAATTTCTCGTGAATACCGGAGTGCGTTACAGTCACTTTCTGATCGAAGCGGATTTCGACACTACTTTGTTTCCGTATCCGTACACGCATGCGAGTCTGAGCAAAGGTGCGTTGAATGGTAGTATCGGATTTGTTTATTCACCAATGAAAAACTGGACCATTTACGTAAACGGCTCCACCGGATTCCGTGCACCGAACATTGATGACATCGGTAAAGTGTTTGAATCGGAAGCAGGATCAATTGTAGTTCCGAATCCGAATCTCGAACCCGAATATGCAATGGGTGGCGAAATCGGAACATCTGTTGTTGCAGGTAATTTCATGAAGCTCGACGTTTCAACTTACTACACACAGCTCAACAATGCATTTGCACGTCGCAATTTTCAGATCGACGGACAAGACAGCATTTTGTATGATGGGCAGATGAGTCAGGTGCAGGCGATACAGAACATTGCGAAAGCGTATGTGTTCGGAATTCAGGCTGAAGTGAATTTCTACTTCGGTCACGGAATCGGAATGCGCAATACGTTCAACTGGATGAAAGGCGAAGAACAAAGCGGAGATAGTCTTCTTTACTATCCGTTGTCGCATGCAACTCCAGTTTACGGAAGCTCGCATCTAACGTACGAGCGCAAAAAACTAAAGCTCGACTTCTATGTGCTGTACAACGGAAAAATGGATTACTCTGATTTCGCACTCTCAGAAAGAATCGACAACGGAGCGTATGTGAAAGACGAGAGTGGTTTGCCATTCACGCCTTCATGGTACACCTTGAATTTCAAAGCAGGATATTACATCAGCAAAAACCTTTCTGTGAATGCAGGACTTGAAAACATCACCGATCAGTTGTACCGCCCTTACGGATCAGGCATTACTTCCCCGGGAAGAAATTTCATTGTTGCATTGCACGGAAGGTTCTAAAATTTCTGAAGAAGTGGAGTTTGATAAGGCGCGAAGGTGATTCGCGCCTTTTTTCTTGATGTTAACGTCATGACGCCTTAACCATTGCGTAATAACATTCCCGGTAATTTGTAAAAACAAAATACCATGAATACAGCAACAGAACAACGTGGCGAGCTCGCACAGATTTTTTTGAAAAACGGACGCAGTCACATGGGAATTCTCCTGAATGATTTAGATGAACCGGAGAGCTTTGATCACGAAGTGCGCTATGTGAAGTCGAGCAATTTTAGTCAGTGGCTGGAGAGTTCGGATGAAGGACTCGTTGAAATCGTAGATCCGGAACATATCGACGGAATAGACCTCTACCTGAAATAATTTGAAGATTCGAAAATTTGAAGATTTGAAGATTTGAAAAGGTGACCTCATCTGATCACGAACCTGGAATTTTCAAATTTTCGAATCTTCAAATCAACTAATGCCCCGACGTTTTTTAATATTTTCCCACGCCTCCTGCACTTTCTGAAACCGTTCCTTAGCGGCTTTCTGTGCTTCTTCTCCGAGGTCAGCAACTTTATCGGGGTGAAATTTCACAGCCATCTTGCGATACGCTTTTTTAACTTCTTCGTCGCTGGCGTTTGAATCTACTTCGAGGATTTTGTAATCGCTGTCGACATTGCGGTAGAACATATTCTTCACCGACTCATAGTCTGCGCGATCAACGCCGAGAAAATCTGAAATATTCTCGATGATAATTACTTCACGCGGATGAACATCGCCATCTGCTGCCGAAATGCCGAACAGGTAATGCAGCAGTTGCACACGTTGTGCTTCGGGCATATACTGGCGAATTTGCAGACACACATCGCGTAAGGGAATTTCTTTCTCAAGTAAATCCTTCAGTACGGGCAGCAAGCGCGACGCATTTGCTTCTCCGAAATTACCCACGAGAAATTTCTTGACGTATTCAAGCTCGGAACGAAGGACTTTTCCGTCGCCTTTCATGACCGCAGCTGTCAAGACCAATAAACTTGCTGTGAAATCTCCTTGTGCAGTGCGCGCAGAATATCCGCCACCATAACCACTGCCACCGAATCCGCCGCCACCAACATCGCCAACGCTTCCAGGCGGAACCGCTTTCATTTCATCGAGCATTGCGCCCAACACAAGGCCTATCACTCCACCTATCGGACCACCTGCGGCCCAACCTATTGCTCCTCCAATCCACTTCGCAAATTTTGCCATTTACATTTTCTCAAAAATCAAAACTACTTTATTGAAATCGGCAGAAGCATTCATCACTTTCCGGAAATCTTCATACCGCTCTTTGTCATACGTCACGCGCTGATAACTCTCTTCGATAATGACCTTCACATTACTTCCTTGCTGCGTGTAAGTACTTTTGAACATCATTGTAGGACTCAGACTGTCATCCGCAACAAAGATGTTCAACGCTTCCAGATTGGTCACCTTGTATCCTGCAGGAACTTCGAAGTTGATCTCGCGTACAAAACCATGCGGATTCACCAGAGCAATGTCTGTTAAACGTTCCTCTTCCTGATACATGTGATACTGTGTACCGATAACCTCACCTATTTTAAAAAGATAGCTGTTACAGGTTTTCTCCAGAAAAGAATTGGTAGTGAATTCGCCAGTGATCGAGAGTGGCATTCGGTACAGTGTATCTTCTCCGTTGAAGCCGGTAATCCGCACATTTCGTGGACGAGCATCGCTAGCACCAATTGCGAGAAGTGATTCACCTTCCTCCTGTTTATCCTCTGCGCTCATGTAATTCACGTATGGCTGCAGGAAAGAAGCCGAGTGACCAAGATACTCATGCGTGGTTTTCACATTCGCAATTCCGTTATTGAGATCAAACGTCATAGAAACAGACAGGTTGTTCATGTTCTGTTTCCAATTTGATTCCTGAATCCATTTGATCTCACCCCGCATCTTGCCCGGGCTATCATCACTCTTGCGAATGAAAAGACCGTCTTGTCCGCACAACGCACCGGGAATAAATCCGTAACGGCTGCCTTCACTGCTTGGTGCGATGAAGTTTGATGTTTCCGGAAAGTAGATCAGGAAATGCTGCAGATATGTCCACGAGTCGAAGTCGCCATCAAAGCGTTTCTCGAAACGATCGGAAGTCATTACAATCTCCATTTGCACCTTTGCTTGCTCGAATAGTGCTGCGTAAAGTCGCATTATTCCTACGTCTGTACCTACTTTCGATTTGATGATACCCGCAACTGTCTCATACTTGTCACCTTCTGCATCGTAACGAATGGTGAAATTGGATTTGACGTAACCTTCAATCAAACGAATCTTTTCTTCCATGGACATTTCGCTCCTGTAACCCATGGTCTTCAGCAGGAGATGCGCCATTCGCTTTTCATTCGGCGAACTGGAATAAATCATTTCGTAAAACGTATTTGCGGCGTCGTCCCACGTACTCATCCGTCCACCAAACATTGCGCCGGTGTTATAGGCAAACTTGTATTCCACGCGCGGATAAGATGCATTGGAAGATGAATATGACTCCTCCTCAAATCCTTTTACAAATTCGTCTTTCAGGCTCAACTGACGTTTCTTGTCGTACCCTTTGTAATCGACTTCCTCCATCTGTTCGAGCCCGTTGTACGATTTCGCTTCGTAGCGAATATACTCCGGCGTGACGATGTCAAATTCAATTTTGTGGTAGTCATAAGAACTACGGAAACTCTCTGTACCGAAGCCTCTCCAGTTCTTCTTCACGGTGTACATATATTCAATTTCACCGCCCACTTCAACACCTTCTAATGCGTAAATTTTATACGGTCCCGCGTTGTTGTAGTTTACTACATCTTTCACGTTGGTCACATCCATCATGTGTTCCTTGCCGTCTTTCGAGATGTACCGGGCTTTGAACTCCACCATCCCAATTGCGTTCGTCATTGAAACATATACCTTGTTGAATGATTCAATGGCGTAGTCCGTATTCAGTCGTACAATCAGGTGACGCGTATTAAATGTTATGGGAGATCCACCCTCAAACGCGACTTCAACACACCGCTTGTCCAGTAAAAATACTGCACCTTCTTTTTGTTCTTCAGCAGATATCACTTTGAGATCGCGGAAGGATTCCCAGTCGTATCGCATGTATTCGTACTCAGCGAACAAGGGCGAAGCGAGCACCAGTGCTACAAGTGTTATAAGGACGCGTTTCATTTTGCTGTGGTGGGGGTTGCCGGTGCAGCCGGTGATTTAGTAAGTGTAACGTTCTCGTTTGATGCAGCTGTCAAAGCAGCTGAGAATTCATTCCATTGCTGAAATTGATCAGGTGAAATACCGAGTGAGTTTACGGTAATTACTTTTTCGCAGATCAGTTTTCCGCCAAGGTTACGGTAAGTGATTGAACAGGAATAGTCGCCAATCGTAATCACTTCGTCTTTTGGCATACAGGAAACAGAATAGCCTTCAGGAACCGCAAGAATAGCCACGTGTTTGCTGGTGCTCTTGTAATCGATCTCATAAGGCGATGTGCGGCGTGTTGTGTCAATGAACGAGTTCACCCATGAACGATCAAGACACAAATTGATGTAAATGTCATTCGCATTCTTGTGTGCGTATCCGTCAAGGGTAAATTCATAATTTACCTTGAGGTCGTTATCGCGATCGTACAGGTTAGCGTAATGCAATGTATCGATGTGAAATTTATTCGAACCCTTCTCCACGTAATGGGTGATGAACTCGGCTTTCTCCTCCTCGTTCATCGCGTCCATAGGATACACGAGGTCAATCTTTTCATACCCGCTTGCCGTCATATTACCTGTTCCGTAAATGTTTGCATCAGGAGTGAGTGTCATAAACACGGAATCGACACGCATATTCTTACTTGCATCTACAATCGGTACTGTAACAATCTCGAAATTCGATGGCCCTTTGCTGATCAGTGCTTCCTTGCCCTGAATCATTGAAGTTGGAGTACCCATCGGATAGTTCTTTCCGGTTGCATCGAGGAAGTAATATTTGCCGTCGACGATGTACGTGCAGATCATGTGATTGTCCGACATAGGACTAGGCACATCGGCATACTTGTAAGGAATTCTGCGTGTTCCGATCCACGTGATATACGACTCAACACCTGCTAAGCGCAACATGGTATTTGTAATATTTGCCATGTCTTTGCAATCGCCGTAGCGACGATCACAAATCGCAGCAGCATCACGCGGAATGAATCCACCAAGTCCATCTTCGAATGCCACATACTTGATATTGTCCTGCACCCAATAGAAGATTCGCGATACTTTTTCGAACTCATTGGCAGCTCCACGCACAAGTGTATCTACGATCTTCTGAAGTTCAGGATTCTGTTCCTTGTTGAGTTCATCTACAAACGTGTAATACCAGTTATACAAACCTTGAGGTCCATCCAGATACGGAACCACTTTACCCGCATTGGTGTACTGCTTGATGTAAACAACTACATGCGGTGCAAACCACGACAAGCCCGGATCATCTGATTCAGAACGGTACTTTGTCGCATTCTTCTTTCGCCAGGTGTACGTTTTAGTTGTTCCGCTTTCAACCAATGTAAACTCAAGATCTTCCTGTTTAATATTGAACAGCTTCCACTCGATCACTACACCAGCAGGAACCACAACTACGTATTCAGAAAGCTCAACGGGGATTCCCGCGTTAAAATAAAAGCGACCAAAAAAATGTCCGTCTTTGAGTTTCTCGTTGTAATCCATCTGCAGGCGGCTGCCTTTTACCAGGCCGGTATAGACGAGATTCTTTGCCTGCAAGTCATCGTAGAAGGAACCTGACGCGAATTCATTTGTTTCGTAAATCTCCTTTACCGGAGCCGTCGAGTATTTCCCCTTGCTGTTTGGATTAAGCGCTTTCCCCGCAACGGCAGAAATAGTGCTGAACGATGAGAAATAAATTTTCCGTTCCGTATACGCTGCTACTTTATCGCCCAGCAACAACAGCTCTTCATGTGCGTGCGTATAAACTACGGGAACACCTTTCTCAATTTTAATGGTGCTCTTCTCCGTTTGTGAAAGATACACTGCGCTTTCCGTCGGATACTTTGCAACATATTCAGCAGTCAGGTCCTTATTCTTCTGTGCGAAAGACAGAAGCGGAGCGAGAACACCCAGCAATAAAATCTGCTTCATACTATTTTCCTTTTGCTTTCGGTTTTTTAGTGTCCTTCGGCGCTTCAATCGGCACTACTACCTCATCTTGCTGCACACCACCGTAAAACAAACGTGTTGTCGTTAACTGACCTTGTTCGTTGTAGAAATACCAGCGATTCCACTCCTGATCAAGGATCCATGACTCTACGCGCTTCGTGTTTCCGTTATCGTAGTAGTAACGACACTCTCCGTCGATCTGACCGTAGTAATAGGTCTCTATCGATTTCGGTTTACCATTGCTGTAGTAAGCCTTCTGTATTCCATTGCGCTGACCGAAATCATAAACTTCTTCTTTTGCAACACTTCCGTCGGTATAATATTCCACCCAACGTCCGTTCACTTCCCCATTCTCAAGCGTCCCCTCTATTGATTTCTTTCCATTCGCATAGTACGCTTCGATTTTCGCATCTCCCTCTTCAATCTCTTTCATCGCCACCATGTTTCCATCGGTTCCTTCGTATGCGTAGCCTTTCAGCTTGCCCTGAGAATAATAACGAACCCACATGAGCTTACCGTCATGCGAGTACACTTTGGATTCGCCATCAATTTCTCCATCAACAATTGTGTATGAACGCTGCAGTTGTCCGTTGTCGTGAAAATATCTCTGCTCACCCACTTCCGCACCATCGACAAAATTTTCTTCAAAACGTTTCTGACCGTTTTCCCAGTAACCCACAGAAACTCCGTTTAGTTCACCTTCACGCAATTCCACTTCATTATACAATGCATCGGTAAACTCGTAGCTGACCTTACGTTTGCCTTCGAGATCACCCATCACGTAAGTTCCTTCCCAAATTACACGTCCGTTCCAGTCGTACTTTTTGTATTCCCCATTACGGAATCCGCGTAAGTATTTTCCTGCATGCCATGATTTCCCATTCTTGTACGTCGGATTAAAATCACCTGTTCCATTCGGCGCTTTCATTTCATACTCCACCTTTCCGGTTGAATCGTACATCGTGCGCAATACGCCAATGTTCCGCTTCAGCTTCACTTCTTCACGGCGACGACCACGTGCATCGCTGAATTCCTGTGTACCATATTCGCTGTTGTTCAGGTAATACGAATGTTGCACCTGTAAGCCACGCGCATTGTATTCGTACCAGTCGCCCTGACGTGAATCGTATTGCAGCCATCCTTCAGAAGCAATTTCTCCGTTGATGTGCCATGTCTTGCGATACCCATGTTCGAAACCATACTTGTATTCGGTTTCAAAAGCAACTTTTCCGTTCGGGTGATATACTTTGTACGAACCATCGAGGAGATCCTGATAATAGTTTACGGTAGAATTTTTCCATCCGTTCTCGTCGTAGTAAATCCATTCACCCTGCTTAGCTCCGTTGTAATAATTGCCGCGACCTTGTTCTGCTCCGTTCGGATAATACTCTGTAACGAGCACTTCACCTTTCGTGATGTTAGCGGTAGCCAGAACATTTCCTTTGGTGTTGAACCAGGTATCTTTAGTCAGGACATCTGCTTTGTAAACTTTCTCGTTGGTCTTAACACCATTGTTGTCATACGTCGTGAGCGTTCCCTGAAGTTTACCTGCTTTGTAATTTGCTTCCCGTGCGACGTTACCATTCTCGTGGTACTCTTTCCAGAGCCCTTCGCGTTTGCCGGCAACTTTATAAGTCCCTTCGCGCGCAATCTTACCATTACGATGATACAATTTCCACGGACCAAAAGCCAAATCGCCTTTGAACACGCCCTCAGAATAGATCTTTCCGTCAGAATAGTATTCTTTCGATTCCCCGTTCTTTTTGTCAAGCGTAACTTTTGACTCCTTCGACAACTGACCGTTCCAGTAATACGATTTCAAATCTCCGTTAAGTTTGCCGTTGGTGTAATTAGTCACCACACGTTCTTTATCGTTCGAATAGTAGAGCGTACATGGACCATTCAGCAATCCCATTTTGAACGAACCAGCCATGTCTTTTGCACCGCTGTACTTGTAACTCACAAAATCACCTTCCGGTTTGTCCATTTTGTAGGTATAGGAAGAACGTTTCTCTCCATTGCTCCACCACAATTCTGATTCGCCTTCTTTCAATCCATTTTTGTAAACGGTTCGCTCCTTCACATTTCCGTTTTCAAAATAGTACGTCCACGTACCTTCGTATTTACCCGCAGCATTGAATGGGCCTTTACACCAGATCAAACCTGATTTCTCATAGAAGTATGTCCACTCACCATATTGTTTTTTCGTGGTAGGATTTCTGTGACCAACACCTAACACCATGCGGTTATCCCAAAGAGAAATATCAGCATCAGTCTTATCACCGATCGTTTCTAACGCCGGGTGTTTGCTGTTCTTCGTATTGTATTCGCCAATCCAATCAGCGAAAGCGCGGATCTTCTTTTTGTTCTTCTTCCATCCCTTTTGAATTTTAGGATCTGAAATCGAGCTCATCGTCCAATAGTTGAAAGCGATGAAGTGCTTCTTTGCCTGAAGATCTACGAAGAACGGAATGTAATTCTCCATCCACCAGTTGCCGGTGCCGGATTTGTACTCCATGGCTTCAAACATCATCTGACGCACTTTTACGAAATCGTAATTCAGTCCGGTTTTGTTTTCGTAACTCGGTTTAAGTGCCGCACCCGATTTTACGATCTCGAGCAGCGCATCAAAGCTTTCGTCGCCGGTCTTGTCCGGATCAAGTCGTGTTTCCGGATCCCAATCGTAATTGTTCTTGTAAAGATCTTCTACCATCACAACTACTTTGTCCTGACGATCGTTGTTGGTAGAAAGAATCAGATAATACTCGAACGATAGAATTGCCGGGATGTGACGGCCTTGATCTGCTGCAGACTTACCGAGATAGTAATGGCTCATCGGATTGTACGGATTGAGTTTCACGCACTCCTGGAATGCAGCTTCGGCCTCTTTGAATTTCTTCGCCTCGTAATACGCGAGCCCCTTGTTATATTGGCAACCAAACGCATACGGGTATAACTTGATTGCTTCGTCCATAACCGCGACACTTTCATCATAGCGTTTCATTTCACGCAGAGAAATTGCAGCGAGGTTGTAGAAGCTCACACGCGATTCGGATTCCAATTCAATTCCGTGACGGGCATGAAGCAAACACAAACTGTCTTCATTGTCCTCATTGTAAGCATAGCACAGATTGAGCAATGCTGTGATGTAGTTGGTGTCGTTGCGGCTCACTTTCGCGTACGAGCTTGCAGCTTTGTTGTATTTGCCAATTGCGTAATAGATGTTTCCTTCGAGGATCACCATCGCTGAGTTGACAAGCTCAACATCTTTTTGAGCAGCAAGTTTGTTGGAAAATGTTGCAGAAAATACAACAAGAATGAGGAGACGAATAAAGTGCTTCATAGGGTCAGGTTAAGTCTCAAATTTAATAAACGATTCGGGTCTTTTGGCAACATTTTCAAAGTTTGGGAGGGATTTACTCATTAACCTTCAACAACTTTTCCAAAGTTTGGGATGAATAGGCTCAACAACCCTCGTCAACTTTGGAAAAGTTTGGGAGGTTACAGCGCCGATATGCAGAACTTGATTTCCTCAATGGCATTCCTACGGGAAATGGAGAAATTACCTTGATCTGCGGACTCTACGTACTCGTAAAGTGCGAGCGATTTAACATATCGGTCCTTGGCAGCGCGCTGATCTGAGTCCATGAGCAGATCTGCTTCGGTGCGCACTCCGCCTGCGAAAACTTCAATTTGCGCTGCCGTATAACCGTCCTCGATGAGTTTACGGAGAATCTGGCTGGGCATCAAATGATCCAGCATTTGGGCGTCATTTCCGAAAAACGTGGAATAAGAATCGCGAATAGTCCGTAGAGCTTCATCGCGACGACCTTTGGCATTCAGCTGCATAGCTGTACCCAACACTTTTGCGAACTCATCAATCATTCGCTGTATGTAGTCTCTTCTCAGCATTTCACAAATGTGTAGGTCGTTTCGGTGGGGGAACTCTGCGCATTCCTATCGGATAGTTAAATCCAATGGAGAATTTCGATCCTTCGGTGATGACTGGTGTATCGGAATTTCCCTTTACAAAATTGTATCCGACGTAAACGAAAACCACGCTGAGTACATTGAATCCACCTTCAATTCCGATGACGCCGCTGGAATTTCCGTCTTGCATGTAGTAGCCGTAGCTCACCCTTCCACCCAGAAATACACTCGAAAATTCCATGGACAATTTTGGTGCGATGATGAGTGAAGAATCGTAACCCATATCGGCACCAAATGTGAATGAAGCCGCTGCTGCTGTTGTTCCTTTTCCGAAAGCATTGTAGTGTTGCAATCGCGCCATACGACCGAATCCAAGTTCAATAAAACTCGCCGATTCCTGTTGATTGTACGCTGCTCGTCCTACCCAACCACGCTCGGAAACTGTTGTGTCGTAGTATTTGCGTTGTTGAGACCCGGAACCAGGAAAATGAGTTGCAGATGCCGAAGCGCTCAGCGTGAAAATCAAAATGAATGTGAGAACGTTTCGCATGGTAAGTGAATTACCATTTACCGCTTACGCCGCCGCCGCCAAAACTTCCACCACCGAAACCGCCAAAGCCGCCACCACCGCCGCCGCCCCATGATGAACCGCCGCCCCATGAAGAACCGCCAACGAATCCGCCACCAAAACCACGACCCATTGTGAATCCGCCTCCGCCACCACCCTTTTTCACAATGCGAATCATGATAATCAGGAGGATAACCAGCAACAGAATCGTTTTCCAGGAAATTCCTTTCGACTTCTTCGCTGCTGCACCATCGTCGTATGCGTCTTTGGCCATTGCCATGAGCGCATCCGTTCCCTGGTCAAGCGCATCATAAAACTTTTGCTCCTGAAAGAGCGGGACAATGATATCGTCCTTTACGTGAACATTTCGTGTTGCATTGATCTTGGGCTGCAATCCTTCACCTACCGCAATTGCAATGTCGCGCTGACCTTCGCCACCTGTCGGCTTTACAAGGATCACTACGCCATTGTCGTGTTCCGCTGTTCCGACTGCCCACTTCTCTCCAAGCTCGGTTGCAAAATCAATTGCACGCCATCCCTGAAGATCATCAACAATAACAATGGTTATCTGATTGGAAGTTTCATTGTTGAATGCAACTAGTTTGTCCTCGAGTGCCTGTTCTTCGGAGGCAGAAAGAAAATCGGGAAATTCCGTCGATAAATTATTCACCAAACGTGGTGGAGAAGGCTGATCCGGAATCCCTTTCCATTTGTCGGTAGACACTTGTGCTACTAACGAAGAGAAGCTCAGCATCAGCATGAACAATCCTGCGAGCAAATAACGGGTCAGGTTTTTCATAGGCACTTAGCCGAAGCTGATATCGTTTGACAATTCATCAGGATTTGCATCCGTCTTCGGAAAATGTTGTTCAAGTGGAACAGCACATTGAGTAACCGCGTCTGCAATTCCATCGGCGTAGCGGTTGTCTTTGAAACAGGCAATGGCATGATCTAAAGTCGACTGCCAGAAATCTGTTGGAACTTTTGCATTGATTCCTGTATCACCGATAATCGCAATCTTGTGAGATTTAACCGCGATATAAATCAATACGCCCGTACGTTCTGCAGTCTTGTCCATTCCCAATTGAATGAACAAATCTTCCGCGTGTTTCTTCGCATCAATCCAGCACCAGTTCTCCAAATGCACCCGGATTTCTCCTACGGTACGTTTTTCAGCCTCTTCAATTGCAGAGACAATTTTCTGTTTCTCCGTTTCCGTAAGAAAATCTGCTGCTGACGACATGGCGTTTATTTAAAATCGAATTCAACTTTCGGTGCATTCTCCGCACCTGCGTCTGCCTCGAAATAAGGCATGGTTTTGAATCCGAATAGTCCCGCCCACATGTTACGCGGGAAGCGCTGCACCTGCACATTGTATTCACCGGTTAAAGCGTTGTAATCTGTGCGTGCTTTCTTAATCATGTTTTCAGTTTCGGAAATCTCGGCACGCAATTCTGTAAAAGCGCCATTAGCCTGCAGTGTCGGATATGCTTCAGCAACTACTAAAAGTCGCCCTAACGCAGATGACACGTTGTTCTGTGCCGACTGAAACTGCTGCATGGATTCTTCATTCAGATTTTCCGGACTGATTTTTACCTGAGTTGCACTCGCACGTGCATTGATCACCGCTTCAAGTGTAGATTTTTCAAAATCAGCCTGCCCTTGCACGGTTGCAACAAGGTTTGGAATTTTGTCGAGACGCAATTGATACGCCGCCTCCACATTCTGCCACTCGGCACGAACCTGTTCACGCGATGTTACCAACGTGTTGTATGTACTGCATCCGTTCATACCTACGATGGCTAAAAAGATGACTAAAATGATGAGGATGATGGAACCGCGTTTCATTGGGTTTGGTGTTTTAGGTAATGTCGTTTAAAGGTAGCTTTTTAGTCTGGAGATGGGAGTTGGGATACGGGAGTAAATGAATGTCAAGCACATACATTGCCAGAAAACGTTCTTCACTCCCGTCTCCTATCTCATAACTCCGATCTATTTAATAAGTTCCACGCTCCGCTTAATAAACTTCGTCAATTCCTCACCTTTCAGCAAGCCCTGAGCGAGCAACGCCAGATCAGCGGACTGTTTGATGAGTTGTTTCTTCGTATCGGCATCTTTCTCGCCAACGATTTTCGTTACCAGCGGGTGATTTGTATTTACGATAAGGTTGTGCGTCTCCGGCATGTTACCGAACATGTTCATTCCTCCTCCGCCCAGTGCGCTCATGTCCTTCATGCGACGCATAAATTCGGGACGAGTAACGAGCATCGGTGAATCCGTTTCGCTGAGCGATTCGAACATCACGTTGTATTGTTCCTTCGGAAGTTGTTCTTCAACGAGCGGACGTAATGCATCACGTTCTTCATCGGAAAGTTTGGATGGCATTCCATCGTCTTTCTTGATGAGCTTCTCGATTGTATCAGAATCCACACGAACGAACTGGGAATTTTCCAATTTGCTCTCGAGGAAATTGATGAAGTGCGGATCGATCATGCTGTCCATCACAACCACTTCGTATCCGCGCTCACGGGCAGAAGAAATGTACGTGTGTTGTGTATTGACATCGCTCGCGTAGAGATATACGAGTTTCTCTTCCTTGTTCGTCTGCAAAGGCTTGATCTTCGCTTCGAATTCTTCCAGCGTGAACATTTTGCCTTCTGTAGTTCTGAGAAGCGCAAATTTCTTCGCTTTGTCCCAGAATTTATCGTCGCTCAGCATGCCGTATTGAATAAACATGCGAATGTCTTCGTATTTCTTCTCGAAGTCTTCACGATCTTTCTTGAAAAGCTCCTCGAGTTTGTCAGCAACCTTCTTCGTGACGTGAGAAGAAATCTTCTTCACGTTACCATCGCTCTGCAAATACGAACGCGATACGTTGAGCGGAATATCCGGTGAATCAATTACACCACGAAGCAATGTCAGAAAATCCGGAACAATCTGCTCCACCGAATCCGTTACGAAAACCTGATTCGAGTAAAGCTGAATTTTGTCTTTCTGCATCTCGAAGCTCTTCTTGAGTTTCGGGAAATACAAAACGCCCGTTAAGTTGAATGGGTAATCCACATTCAGGTGAATCCAGAAGAGCGGCTCTTCGAAATTCATCGGGTACAATTCGCGATAGAAATTCTTGTAGTCTTCGTCAGTGAGATCGGCTGGTTTCTTTGTCCATGCCGGAGCCGGATTGTTGATTTGTTCCGGAGAAGTCACTTCGGTTTCTTCACCAGCTTCGTTCTTCACTTTCTCGGTTTTCTCTCCGAAGAAAATCGGAACCGGGAGGAAGCGGCAATACTTCTCGAGAATTCCACCGAGGCGGCTTTCTTCGAGAAACTCCAGCGAATCATCAGCAACATGGAGGATGATGTCCGTACCACGGTGCTCACGAGATGCAGGAGTCAGCGTATACTCCGGAGAACCATCGCATTCCCAGCGAACGGCTTCTGCTCCTTCTTTAAAACTCTTCGTAACGAGTTCCACTTTCGCGGCAACCATAAACGCGGAGTAAAATCCGAGTCCGAAATGACCGATGATGCTATTTACAGCATCTGTCTTGTCTTTGTACTTCTGCACAAATTCTTCAGCACCGGAAAACGCAACCTGTGCGATATATTTTTCCACTTCCTCCCCGGTCATGCCTAGTCCGCGGTCGGAAATAGTAATTGTCTTTTTGTCCTTATCGACTGCCACCTTGACAAACATTTCGCCGAGATCGCCTTTCGCTTCGCCCATTGCAGATAGCGCCTGAATCTTCTTCGTAGCGTCTACCGCGTTCGAGACAAGCTCTCGCAGGAAGATTTCATGATCAGAATAGAGGAACTTCTTAATGATCGGGAATATGTTCTCGGTTGAGACGTTGATTTTGCCGGTTGTAGTGGTTGACATGGTGTGTTTTTTTTACTGATTTACGGTTGCAGAGGGCGAAATACGTGCCAATGGCAGTTATATGACAACATGGCATCGAATACTACTATGGTGTGAACGTTGAGGTTGCTTCACGTCACTTCTGGTTACCTTTACATCAGTTGCGCCATTAAATCATAAACGCTGTAATATGATTGCCAACACTTCTGCCCGATTTCTGATTCTGACTACACTTTCGCTGCTCCTTAACCTTGGAGTCAACGCACAAAATTCTGCCAACGGAAACATTGTTGTCGACGACACGGTTAAACTCGAAGTCATTCGATTATTTCCGGATTCCTTCCCAAATGTATCAGTGATTTTCCGTGCATCGGGTCCAAATGGTCACGCCATTTACAACCTGGATAGTTCCAACGTTCATGTAACGGAAAATGATCTTGACTGCAAAGTTGTTTCTGTGAAGCGGATCTCAAAAGATTGGGCGGTGAATACTGCACTGGTAGTTGATCACTCCGGTTCGATGCGCATGGATGATGTGCTGAGAAAACATTGGGACAGTCTTCCTGCAAACGTTTGGAAGACCGAAAAACGAACAATGCGACAGTATACCAATGGCGAAGTGGACAGTGACTCCACGTTTACAGTTCGCGTTGCCCCTCAGGACCCTTCCTGGTATCACACCCCGTTGTGGTATGCGCAACATGCAGCTACATCGTACGTCAACAAAACAGATCCGGCGAAAGACAAAAACTGTCTGGTGGGATTTTCAACCGACGTTGATGTGACTTTACCGCTGAGCGGCTCACAATCATCGATTACCAATAGCATCTATGGCCTTGAACCAACCGGTGAAACGGCATTTTATGATGCCGTGAGTCGCGCGATCGATGAAGCCGATAAAGGTGACGGGATTCGGGTTGTAATTGCCATGACCGATGGAAAGGATAATAATTCCCGTCAATCACTCGCTGCTATTATTGCGAAATCAAAAGCCAAAAATGTTCCTGTGTACGTAATTGGCTTAGGTGATGTTGATCAGTCTCCACTCAAACGTCTTGCGCGTGAAACAGGAGGACTTTCTTACTTCACGAACGACGCCTCTACTTTGTCCGACATCTACAAGCGCATCACTTTAGAAATACAATCAATTTATGAAGTCGTTTATGAATCGCCCTCCATGTCAATGAACGACTCTGCACGGAATTGTCAACTCTTCTTTGATGTCGAGAGTAAATACTTTTCTTCCCGAACACTCTCATTCGTGCTACCCAAAGAAGTGGTGGAACGCATTAATGCGAAAGAAGCACAAATCGCGGCGCAGGCTCTTCCCGTTGAGGTAGCTGAACCAGTTGCCCGACCCGAAATTCCATGGGGCTTAGTCGGCATCGGCGTTACGGTTTTAGCCGCTGGTGTTTTATCGGCGCGCTACATGAATCGCGACAAAAAGAAAACGCGCCTGGAAATTGTAAATATCTATCCGAATCCGACGAGTGGACCGCTTACAATTGACTTGAATAAAGATGCAGGAGTAGCGGGAAGTACATTGATCATACGGAATAACACAGGCGCAGAAGTGATGAGAAGTTCGCTCAGCGCAGGAATGTCGCATACTGTAGATGTTAGCTCGCTGGAGAACGGCAGTTATTCTGTGACGGTTGTGGCGGGTGTGGATGTTAGTTTCACGAAGACGTTTGTTGTGGTGAAGTAACCCTGTAAGCGTTTAACTCCTGCAGGGTGTAACAACCGGAATTATCCGTTTTCAAACGTTTGCTACCGACTAGTGCGAAATTGTTGTCGTAACTCGCGCGCACGCGCATAACCCTGCAAGCGTTTAACTCCTGCAGGGTTAGAATTCCCGCCACTTGTCGCCCACCCACCACACTTTTGTCGTAACTTAGCACATGGCCAAATCCAAACGCCCCGAATCCTCTATGTCGTTCAACTCCATGGACGACAAATCAACGCGATCACTCATCGACACCGCCCGAGAAGGAATTCCGTTTACCCAGTTCCTGAACATTGCGCAGGCAAGTCCGTTCACGATCACCGAATGGTCGAATTACTTACACGTGTCTGAACGCACCATGCAACGCTACAAAAAAGAGAAGCGCACGTTCGACACACTGCAATCGGAAAAGATTCTGCACATCACCTTGCTTTACAACACGGGCATTGAGCTTTTCGGTACCGACGAGAAATTCAACAAGTGGCTCGAGAGCGACAACCTTGTCCTCCATTGCAAACCGAAAGATTTACTCGATAGCATGTTCGGAATCGGAATGCTACGCGATGAGTTGACGAGAATTGAACACGGCATTCTCGCATGATCGTTTTCCGTCTCAGTAAAACAAAGTTCGCACGCGATCTCTCCGGTAAAGGAGCAGAAATCGCTGGTGGACGCTGGAACAGCAAAGGCATTCCGGTGATTTACTGTGGCGCGTCGCGAGCTTTGTGTACAACGGAAATTGCAGTACACACTCCGCTTGGAAATATTCCGGAAGACTATCAGATTGTCTCAATCAAAATTCCGGATATCGGCTTTTATGAAATTCCGGAATCAAAGCTTCCGAAAAACTGGAGAGTGTTTCCGCATTCCATCGACACACAGAAACTCGGTGATCAGTTTGTAAAAGCAAACAAACATCTGGTGATGCGTGTTCCGTCGGCTGTTGTGCAGGGCGATTTCAATTTCATCATCAATCCACGACACAAAGATTTTTCAAAAGTTAAAATACAGAATGTGCAGGCGTTTTCGTTTGATGAGAGGCTGTTTAAGAAGTAATCGAGTACATATCTTTATGATGGAATTACGAAATGATAGGATGATAAGATGATACTACTATCGTTTGACAGTTGAAGAAGAAAAAGTGGGGACATTTCAATGATCGGTCCAAACTTTTGATCTTTGTGAAACCAAAAAAGTGGAAACTAAAATATAGAGTACATGAATAAAATATGTCTTGCACTGTGTTGTTCGATTGTGGTCTTCACTTCTTGTGGCGAGGATGAAAAGCCTTTAACTCACATCATCACTGGAAATTCTCAATTCACAACACAAGAAGCTTTGGACCTCAATTCAGAAGGAATCAACCTTGTCAACTCCGGCGACATTTCCGGTGCGAGATTCAAATTTGAAGAAGGATTAACCTATGAACCCAACAATTCAACTCTTTTGGGTAACCTCGGGAATTGCGCTTTGTCCGAACAAGATTACACAACTGCAAAGTCATTCTTTCAGAAATCCATCCAGGCAGATTCAAACTACCTCAATAGCGTGGTGAACTATGCCAGTATATTGTACGATGAAAATAATGACAGCGCCGTTTATTGGAACCAATACATTCTTAGAAAAAGCGCTGATGATTCCCAACTTGGACTTGCTAATCTACGACTGGCCTACGATGCTTTCAATCATGATTCGTGCCTGATTGCGCGGATGAGGTATGATCTAGCCATCATGTACCTGACAAAAGCAAACGTCGATCTCACCGGAGCTGAGAAATTAGGAACAGAACTCGTAAACTGTCAATGAAACTCGGACGAATCGCCTTTGCACTCGCATGTTGTGCGAGTTTTAGCTTGTGTTCCTCGGAGCAAGAAACTGAGTCGGTGAAATTTATCGTGCGTTACGATTTCAACAATCCTGAATCAACTCAAACTCTTCCCGCAATTCTCAACGAAATTTCCGGACAAACCATTATTGACGACTCTACAATCGCGTGCGTCCAGGACGAGAATGGAATTATTTTCATCTACGACACGAAGAAGAATTTCATTCGTCAGCAAATCACTTTTGCAGGTGATGGAGACTACGAAGGAATCTGTAAAGTGAATGAAGACTTGTTCATCCTTCGTAGCGATGGAATATTATATCAAGTTGTGAACTTTTCATCAGCGACTCCGTCTACAATCGAGTTTATCACCGGAATTCCCGCCGATAACAGTGAAGGTTTGTGTTATGATTCGCTTGGAAATAGATTGCTCATTGCATGTAAGAGCAGAATTGGTGACACCAAAAAAGATAAGGACTTGCGCGCAGTGTATGCCTTTGATCTAACCGCAAAGCGTCTGGGCAGTGAACCTGCATACCAATTCTCCGTTTTCAAACTACTTGAATTCGCCGAAGTATATGAAATCGAAATTCCCAGCAAGACTAAAAAGAAAGGAGCGGTTCCGGATTTCAAATTCAAGATGTCTGAGCTTGCTGTTCATCCAATAACACATGATCTCTACATTCTTTCCGCGACAGATCATGCGTTGATGGTTTATGGATATGAGCATCAGGATCAGCGATCAGATTATGTTATTCACCTCGAAATGCTGGATGAAAAAACGTTCAACAAAGCAGAAGGAATATCATTCTACAATAACGGCGATGTACTTGTTACGAACGAAGCGCAGGATAAAAAGCCTACTTTGTTGAAGTTTACATACAAAACCACACCATGAGCGAAATTCAATTTCTCACATCTCCGCTCATCACGGCAAATCACGCATTCTTTCTTCGTCACGGCGGTGTTTCCCGCGCTCCTTTCGGTTCACTCAATTTCGGCGGACACGATGACAATCCGCACAACATCAAAATGAATCGTGAGCGAGCGCTGACTTCAGTTGGAATGAATCCCAGCAAAGTTGCACGTCTCAATCAGGTACATGGTGGCGATGTTCTCGTTGCTCAAGTTGGCTCGCAAACCGGTGATGCACTCGTCTCCAAAGAGCCGGGACTCGTTCTCGCAATCGGAGCTGCAGATTGCTATCCGCTCTTGTTTCTGGATGCGAAGAACAATGTAATTGGTGCTGCACACGCAGGATGGAAAGGTACGCTCGCACGAATAGCAAAGAATACGATTGAAAAGATGATTACACTCGGTGCTGAGCTCAACGAAATTCGCGTTGCGATCGGCCCCGGAATTTGTCGCGACAATTACCAAGTAAGTGAAGAAGTAATTGCAAACTTCATTGCGGCTGGATTTCCGGAAACTGTTCACACCGGAAGGCAACTTGATTTGTTGGCTGCGAATAAATTCGTACTTGCTGAGGCTGGGATTTCTGAAGATCATATCTGGGCGTTGAATCGCTGTACGACTGAGGAGGATTTTTTCTCGTACCGACGCGATAACGGAAAAACAGGGCGAATGTGGGCATGCATTTCTCAGTAGGCAGTAAGCAGTTGGGCAGTCAGCAGTCACCTCAGATTGTCAATTCTATACTCCTATAAATCAAGTAGCTATATCCTTGACTGCCAACTGCACTACTGCACGAGTGCCGACTGATTTTCCCTATCTTCGTCAGCCCCACCACCCATGAAAATCTGGATCAGATTAGGCATCTATTTCATCGTAATCGCAGCTGCGGCTATGGTGTTTATCGGTGTGCTGTCTTATCATCAGGGAAAAGACGCGCTCGAGAAGGAATCGTTCGACCGATTGACAGCGGTGCGCGAAATGAAAGCCACGCAAATTGAGGATTACTTCACACTCATCCGCGACCAGGTTACAACGCTTGCGTATGATCCGACAGTTGTAAAAGCCACAGCACTTTTTGAGGATGCTTACAACAATGTAGCGACTGACCTGAACATGAATCAGCGCAAAATGATGCGTGTAGATTCATCACTCAACGCGTACTTCGAAAATGTTTACCTCAAAAAGCTAAATACCAACCTCGATAAGAAAACGTATCTCGCTACGGAGCAATCACCCGATCCAAACTGCAGGATTCTCCAGAACCTGTACATGGTGAATAATCCGAATCCACCGCTGGAGAAGTATAAGTTGATGTCCGCAAACGACAGCAGCATCTACACGAAAATTCACGAACACTTTCACCCGTTCTTCCTCGAGTATCTTTCGAAGTTTGGTTACTACGATATTTTTCTCGTTGACGCGCACTCGGGAAATATTGTATACACCGTTTACAAAGAAGTTGATTTCGGCACATCACTCGAAGACGGACCATTCAGCAAAACAAACATCGCCGAAGTCTATCGCAACGTGAAAGAACACGGAATGGATTCTGCAGGTTATTACAGCATTGCGGATTACCAACCCTATCATCCTTCTTACAATCAACATGCAGCATTCATTGGCGCTCCGATTATTCAGCGCGACTCGATGATCGGCGTTCTCATCTTCCAGATGCCGATTGACAAAATCGACGATGTGATGACGAACAAGCGAGGATGGAAAGATGTTGGTCTGGGAAGCACTGGTGAAACGTATCTGGTTGGTAGCGATTACAAAATCCGTAATCAGTCGCGCTTCCTGATTGAAGACAGCGCTGCGTACTTCAAGATGATTCACGATCTGGGAACGGACGATGCCACCATTCGGAAGATTCGGAATCTGCAAACATCAATCGGATTGCAGGAGGTAAAAACAAAAGGAACAGAGGCAGCCCTCAACGATAGCACAAGTTCCGAGATCTTCGAAGACTATCGCGGAGTTTCTGTGTTGTCGGCATATCGTCCCCTCAATATTCCCGGACTGCGCTGGGTGATCATGTCGGAGATCGATGAAGAAGAAGCATTTGCTCCTGTATATGAATTACGCTTTCAGATCATCATTGGCTGCGCAATCATTGTTTTACTTTTGCTGGTCGTATCGTATTTCGTGTCGCGAAGTTTCTCCAAGCCACTTGCTATTCTTTCACAGGATGCAATTGAAGTGGCCAAAGGAAATTTTGATGTTCAGATTGACATTCATCGAAAAGATGAAATTGGTGTGCTTGCTACTTCCTTCCGTAAAATGCAGCACTCAATCCGCAAGTTGATCGATGAACTTAAAGACATCAATCAAAATCTCGAGAACAAGGTTGCGGAACGTACGGCAGAACTCAACTTTCAAAAAGAACTGATCGAAGTCAAGAACAGAGAAGTTGTCGATTCAATCAACTACGCGAAACGATTGCAGCACGCCATTCTTCCCGACTTCGAAGAAATGTATGCAGCACTTGGCGATAGCTTCCTGTTGTACAAACCGAAAGACATTGTTTCCGGCGATTTCTACTGGATGTTTGAGGACGGAGATATTCTTCTCACTGCAACAGTAGATTGTACAGGTCACGGCGTTCCTGGTGCAATGGTAAGCGTAGTCGGTGCAAACAGTCTCGATCGTTGTGTGCGTGAATTCAAATTGCGTAAGCCAAGTGAGATTCTGGAGAAACTTAGCGACCTCGTCGAACTTACTTTCGCTACAGAACAATACGAAGTGCGGGACGGAATGGATATTTCACTGGTGAGTTACAACCGAAAAACACGTGAGCTGCAATATTGCGGAGCACACAATCCGCTGTGGATTATCCCTGCAGATGTTGACGAGATTCGCGAAACAAAAGCCGACAAGCAGCCGATTGGTAAATACGAATACAGAAAGCCATTTACGAATCATACGTTCCAGTTGAATACAGGCGATTCGATTTATCTGTTTTCAGATGGTTATGCTGATCAGTTCGGTGGACCACTCGGAAAGAAATTCAAATACAATACGCTCAAAAAACTATTGCTCGACAGTTGTCGCGAACCGATGATGGTTCAACATACGATTCTGGATGAGAATTTCGAAAACTGGAGAGGTATGTTGGAGCAGAATGATGATGTGTGTATGATTGGCTTTCGTGTCAGTTAGATCTCCATCAAAACGAAGGAAAGAAACCAGAAATGACAATTACAGCAAACAAGAAGATAGTTTTCTCTGGCCACAAAGGTCCGGTTTACACAATCACACCAGGAATTAAAGAAGGAGAAATTCTCTCCGGCAGCAGCGATCAGCGTTTAGGTTCGTGGAATTTGAGAACAGGTCAGGCTGCTGATTTCAGTGCAGTGATGCCGACGCACATCCTTGCGTTGATTGCAATTCCTCAGTCGAAAATAATTGTTACCGGCACGAGTGGCGGAACGGTTCACTTTCTTGATCCGATCAACAAGAAAGAAATAAAAGCAGAAAAATATTTCGACTCGCAGGTTTTCGATTTTGCTATCTGCGAAAAACACCATGTGTTGTTTGCAAGCTCAGGCGACGGTAGAATTATTGTGACCGATCTTAATTCATTCGAGAAGCTGAAGACTCTCCAACTCAGCAATGAGAAAGTGCGCAATTTCGCCGTTCATCCGGATGGAGATTCAGTTGCAGTTGCAACCAGTAATGGAAACGTACACGTGTTTTCACTACCGCTCATGCAGGAAACACATCAATGGAAAGCGCATGACCTGGCAGCAAACTGTGTGTGCTGGCATCCGGCAGGAAAATATCTTTTGAGTGGTGGCCGCGACGCACATCTGAAAGTGTGGAATCCTGAAAAGAATTTTGAATTGATTCAGGACATCGCCGCACATAACTATGCGATCTACAGCCTGACGTTTTCTCCGGACGCAAAATATTTTGCCACCGCTTCACGCGACAAAACAGTGAAAGTCTGGAATGCAGACACGCAACAACTTCTCCTTCGTATCAACAAGGAAAAGCAGGACGGGCATCTAAACTCCGTGAACAAAGTAATCTGGACAAACGAAGGATTGATTTCAACCGGAGATGATCGTGCGATTATTTTGTGGCATCTGGAAATTCCGGCTTAAATCTAAGACGCCTCAAATAAGAGATCCATTTTCAGGTCGTTCTGCACATTCCCGGAGTAAGTGTTCAGTTGCAAGCCAAAAGTAGTAACCATCGTAAGGAATACAGACTTCCTTGTTTGTGTTTCACTTTTGAACGCTCCGATTTTATTTCGAAGCTCGGCATCATACTTTTTATCAATCCGGAACGGGCTGATTGAAAATTTCATTTCGCAAATATTTATTACACCATCTCTCCGGTCAATTACAAGATCAATCTGCGCCCCGTTTGACGATAACATACTTTTCCAGGAAGATGTTTCTGTTTCAACCCCGCTTATTCCCAATGCCTTTTTGATCTGAGGTAAGTGAGCCAGACAAACCTGCTCGAAAGCATAACCGCTCCAGGTTCTATGGCTCGGGCTATCGATCATTTTCAACCAGTAATTTTTATCAAACGATTTTTTACCCCTGATAAATTTTATGTGGAACAAGGAAAAGAAATCGCATAGTTGATACAGACTGTTTCTTGATTTTTTTCCAAATGGGATGTACCGGCGAATGAAACCACTTTCTTCAAGTTCATCCAGTAAACGGGTAAGACCACCACCATCAGCAAGCCTGCTTCCCACGCTTATTTCAGCACGGGTAAGTCCTCTGGCTTTCTTAGCAAGCGCGGCTACGATGGCTTCATGCCGCTCAGCTTTCGCAAACAATGATTTAAAAAGATTATCAAACTCGGCAATAAGTAATCCATTGAATTCAAAGCAAACCTTATTGATATTTTGCGCTGCACTGAGCCCTTTATCTATTGCGTCCCAATAAAAAGGAACGCCACCTAATACCATATAAAGCTGCACCAGTTGGTAATAATCCAAAGTGATCTTTTTATGCTTGAGCAGTTCTGAACATTCATTCAACGTAAAAGGCTCTATTTTGATTTTTTGAGTAACGCGATTGTGCAGACCACCTTTACCATTGATGAGTGTGTTGATCATCCACGAAGCCGCCGAACCGCAAACAATTAATAAAATGTCTTTCCTTCCCGATGCCCAGCTATTCCAAAAGTGTTCCAAAGCAGGAACAAATCCTGCGCGGGCGGTATCAAACCAAGGTAGTTCGTCAATAAATATTACTTTCTTCTTTCGTTTTGATTTCTCAACAACCTGCCGGATTAGCTGAAAAGCTTCCATCCAGTTAACCGGATTTTTACGGCGCTTCTGCGGATGCTGCTCCTGCATGGCCATAGTAAAGTTTGCAAGCTGCTCTTCCAATGTTGCCTGGGCAAGTCCCGTGAGACGGAACGTAAATTTATTCTCAAATACATTTCTAATCAGGTAGGTTTTACCAATTCGTCGCCGTCCATAAACGGCAACAAATTCAGACCTGCCGGAAGCCATCTTTTTATTCAGCAGCGAAATCTCCTTTTCTCTCCCTATAATCATGGCAGCGTTATATTTGGCTATAAATGTACCAATAAACATACTTATCGCCAAATAGGAGATACTTATATTTGGCGATAAGTAGTCCATAATGGGTACTTATAGCCAGATATAAAACACGGCGGAGACAAAGAAATGCGACAGAAAAATGGAGATGGAGTCGAATCTCTCCGGTCGGCCTTGATTATAGTTGATCCGGTAAGCCCGGAAGTTATCTCTTAAAATGTCAAAACGCCAGGCGGTTTAACCTACCTGACGTTTTGAAAGTAAAATATACTACGATCTAGTTCCCGAATTCAGAAATGAATTTGATTCTCATCAACCTTACTTCTTCCTCCGAGTAGTCTTCTTCTCCGAGTTCATCAAGAGCGGCGTCAATTGAATCGTCTTCTGCTTCGCGGAAATAATCTACAATCTCTTCCTGCTTCTCCTCGTCCATCATCTCGTCGATATAATAGTTGATGTTCACACGAGTGCCGGAACTTACGATTGCTTCGAGCTCTGTGATAATATCTTCGATCTTGAGTCCCTTTGCTTCTGCAACGTCTACAAGATCCAGCTTGCGGTCAATGCTTTGAATGATGTGAACTTTCAATCCTGATTTGTTCACGATTGATTTCACGATCAGATCCTGCGGACGATCAATTTCATTCTCCTCCACATACTTCGCAATCATCTCAACGAAAGGCTTACCGAACTTGGTTGCTTTTCCCTGTCCAACACCCGTGATCTTCGTGAGTTCCTCGATGTTGATCGGATACTGAATTGCCATTTCCTCGAGCGATGTTTCCTGAAACACAACATACGGAGGCAAATTCTTCGAGCGTGCAACTGTGCGGCAAAGATCTTTCAGCATGCTATAAAGTTCGGGATCCGCACCGCCACCACGCGCTCCTCCTCCACCTGCTATATCATCATCATCGTCGCTTTCCGAACCTTCATAGTTGTGATCAAGCGTAATCATCACGTTCCAGGGACTCGATAAAAACTCTTTTCCTTTTTTCGTGAGCTTGAGCAATCCGTAATTCTCAATGTCTTTCACAAGCATTCCTTCAAGAACTGCAGTACGGATAACCGCATTCCAATAAGATTCCTCCTTCTGGTCGTCGATTCCTTTTCCGAAAACTTCCAGGTTGTCGTGCTTGTATGATTTCACTGTTGCTGTAACAACACCAGTGAGAATATGAATGATATGCTTGTCTTTGAATTTCTCTTTTACTTCAGAAACAGTTTCGAGTACCAATCCGATATCGTCTGTTGCATCGAACTTCTGTTTCGGATTCTTGCAATTGTCGCACTGCCCGCAATTCTCCTGCTCGTAGTTTTCACCGAAATAGTGAAGAATCACTTTACGGCGACAAGCCGATGATTCTGCGTATGCAACCGTCTCCAGCAAAAGCTGCTTTCCGATTTCCTGTTCAGCAACCGGCTTGCCTTTCATGAATTTTTCCAGCTTCTGAATATCCATATAGCTGTAGAATGTCAAACACTGCCCTTCTCCTCCATCGCGACCTGCACGACCGGTTTCCTGGTAATAACCTTCGAGTGACTTCGGAATATCGTGGTGAACAACAAAGCGAACATCCGGCTTATCGATTCCCATTCCGAATGCAATCGTTGCAACAATCACATCGATGTTCTCCATGAGGAAATCATCCTGCGTTTGCGCGCGCGTACCTGCATCCAGTCCTGCGTGATAAGGAAGTGCTTTGATTCCATTCACCTGCAAAGTTCCTGCAAGCTCTTCAACTTTTTTACGGCTAAGACAGTATATGATTCCTGACTTGCCGTCATTCTTCTTCACGAACTTGATGATCTCCTTAATCACATTCACTTTCGGGCGAACTTCGTAATACAGATTACCGCGGTTGAATGATGATTTATAAATCGTCGCCTCAGTCATGCTGAGGTTCTTGAGAATGTCTTGCTGAACTTTCGGTGTCGCAGTTGCAGTCAAAGCAATAATCGGAACCTGTCCGATTGCCTCAATGATCGTACGCAGGCGACGGTATTCCGGACGGAAGTCGTGACCCCATTCAGAAATACAGTGTGCTTCATCAATTGCGAAGAAGGAAATTTTAATCTCGCGAAGAAATGCAACGTTCTCATCCTTCGTGAGCGATTCAGGAGCAACGTAAAGCAATTTTGTTTTTCCTGAAGTAATATCTTTTTTCACTTTGAGAATCTCAGCTTTTGTAAGCGAAGAATTCATGAAGTGTGCAATGCCATCGTCTGTACCGTGGTTGCGGATTGCATCCACCTGATTTTTCATGAGTGCAATCAAAGGAGACACTACAATTGCAGTCCCTTCACTGATCAATGCCGGAAGTTGGTAACACATTGACTTACCACCACCTGTCGGCATAATCACAAACGTGTCCTTTCCTTCCAGAACGTTGGTAATAATCTCTTCCTGCTGACCTTTGAATTTGTCGAAACCGAAGTACTTCTTCAGTTCATCAGACAACACAAGGTTTTCCGTATCATTCATTTAATGGTAAAGTATTATTGGACGGGAGAGTCCGGTGTGTTTTAACTATCAAAGTAAAGATATAATGAAATTCCTGATCATTCGCTAGTTATTTGTCAGACTAGTGATGCAAATCTATGAGTGGCTTGGAACGCACGATGAGTGAAATTTATTGATTACTCAATATACCACATATCATCTGAAAGTGCAAAGAAGAATATCATGAACTTATTCGAAGACGCTAAAATTTGTTTGGTCGATGATCTAATTCACCATAAAAAGGTTCAACTATCGAAATACACATGCGATTTTTCACTGCGTTTACACATTTAGAATTGCTTCTGGTGATGTCGGTTTTCATTTAGTAAATTAGCAGCAACTTATTCCTGGCCCATGAACAAAATTTTACTCTCTTTACTTGTGTTACTGTTATGTTCAAGATTGAACGCACAAGCACCGGAAGGAATCAACTATCAGGCAGTTGCACGAGATGTGGCTGGCACAGAAATGCCTAACACCCCGGTGGATGTACAGGTGCAAATTCTGAACGCTTCGTTAGCTGTAATCTATCAGGAAGATCACCTTGACACAACGAACGCATTCGGTTTGTTCAACCTTGTAATCGGTCAGGGACAAAATCCAACATCAAATTTCTCTGCAATCGATTGGGCAACTGGTCCGTTTTATCTGCGTATTTACATTGATGCGAACAACAGCGGATATGTTAACATGGGTTACACGCAGTTGTGGTCTGTTCCGTATGCGCTGTACGCGAAAGAATCTGCGAATGGTCCACAAGGATTGCCCGGGTTAAATTGTTGGGATGTCGATGGAGATGGAGTTCAGGATCCAAGTGAAGATTCAAATGGTGATAACCAGTGGAATGCACTTGATTGTAAAGGAGATTCTGGTGCAACGGGTGCAGTTGGTCCAGCAGGTCCACAGGGAATTCAAGGAATTCAAGGTGTGCAGGGACCGCAAGGAACTCAAGGAGCACAGGGGCCACCCGGCGCATCCGGATCGAATGGACTTGCTTGTTGGGATTTGAATGGTAATGGAATCGGCGAAGTTGGTGAAGACATTAACACTGATGGATTCTGGAATTCATTGGATTGTGCAGGTGCAGTTGGTCCCGTTGGAGCAGTTGGTCCAACAGGCGCAACTGGTCCGACAGGTCCAACAGGAGTTACCGGAACCGCTGGCACGAATGGAACCAATGGCGCAACTGGCCCAACCGGACCCACAGGTGCAAACGGAACGAATGGTGCAACTGGCCCAACCGGAACCGCAGGCACGAATGGAACCAACGGTGCTACCGGGCCTACAGGTCCTACGGGCACCAACGGAACCAATGGTGCTACCGGTGCAACAGGAGTTACCGGTGCAACCGGCCCTACCGGAACTTTCGCAGTGAACGCATGGACGCTGCAAGGCAACAGTATTACCGCGGGTGATTTCATTGGCACTACAAACGCACAGGATCTTGTGTTTCGCACGAGCAATGTTGAAGCAGCGCGAATCAATTCATTTGGTGGTGCCGCGATAGGAACTGCTACCACAGCGACAGGTACTTTTGGGTATGCAATCGGATCGAATAACGTTGCATCAGGCAATCGCGCTTTCGCGCTGGGAAATCATGCAACAGCTTCGCATCTGGGCGCGTTTTCTATTGGTGATTGGGGCGGTGGTAGTCCGACTATAGCTGCGTCGACGCAACAGGATGAAATGACCATGCGTTTCAGTGGTGGCTATCGTTTCTTCACCAATTCAACACTAACCACTACGCAGGGAATCTATTTTACCAACACGGGGTATGTGGGTATTGGTAATCCTTCACCATTTGGTAAACTGGATGTTTACCAGACAGCGGTAACAGGACCGGCAGGTTTTTTCTCCATCACGAGTGCGGCCAATTCATCAGCTGCAATTAATGTTGCTCACTCAGGATCCGGTATCGGTATTTCCGTTTCTGCCAATGGAACCGGAGCGGGTATGTTCTCATACATTACAGGAACCGGAAACTCTAACTATGCATTCCGTGCACGAACTGAAGGAACGGGACCTGCAGGAGATTTCATTGTGAACAATGCCTCGAGCAATGCAAACGGCGTTCAGGTTTCTACGAATTCCAGCACTGGTAATGGTGTTTATTCTTATGTAACAGGTGGAGCACGTGCAGGATTTTTTCAGATCAATAACGCAACGAGTGGCGCACACACAATTCAGTCTGAACATTATGGTCTTGGTCGCGCGGGGCATTTTGAAGTCGTGAATGCAAGTAACAATACTGATGCTTTGCTTGGCGCGACAAACGGAATGGGTGCAGCACTTCGTGGTTTTCAAACCGGAACGGGTGTTGCGGGAGACTTTCAGGTTCAGAATGCCGCAAACACAACTGCCTCATTGCGTTCAACGCACAACGGATCCGGTGGTGCATTGGAAGCATACAACACTGGTTCGGGTCGCGCTGGTTTCTTTCAGGTTGGTGCAGCAGGTAACAGTTCTACAGCATTGGAAATCATCACATACGGCACAGGACGAGCTGTGCGCATAAATGTTTCAAATGCAACAAGCACTTCACCTGCTCTCGAAGTTACCGGAAACGGAATCGGACCATCTGCAGTTTTCCTTAGCGGAAACGTTGGTGTTGGAACGTCAACTCCATCTGCGAAGCTACAGGTTTCAGGAAACGTTGCTGTACCTGCGACCAACTCGTATCGTTATGCCACTCCAAAAACAAAATATTATAAAGTGAGCGCGTTCGAACTAACGCCTGTAAGTCCGCTTTACGATACGAGAATTGATGATGGATTTAGTTCCGGAAACGTGAATGGACTCAACTCCGTGTGGATCGGCAACGGAACCGCCGGCACAGTTGGATATTGTGTTGCTGCTGTTCATTTACCAGACAGCGCCGTTATAACAGCATTGAGTGCTCAACTCATTAAGAATGGAGGATCACTTCCATCAGTTGTTGAATTGTACAGAACAGATGGCACTGGATACGCTTCAAATACAGCACAACTCATTGCAACTGCTTCTGCAACCACAAGTGGCGGCATTGTTTGGTTCGTGAGCGCAGGCTCGGTGAATACATCGTTCAATGTGGTAGACAACCAAAACTACAGCTACTTCATTCGCTGGAGCGGAGAACAAGGCACACAAAACGTCCGCTTCATCAATGCAACAATTAACTACCAGATACGTCGATCGGAATATTAACGGATGTATTACACCACTTACAAAAGAGCAGATTAACTACCTGCTCTTTTTCATTATCATTGATTAATGAGAATTTCTGTCGGTCTCCTTCTACTCCTCTTCACGCAGGCAACGTTCGCACGAACTGCGCCACGCGATGTTGTAGATCCCTGGCAAGCACATTTTGGATTGATGGCCGGATTGAATACTTCCACTTTGCAAATGAAGGGAGGCTTTGGACCTACCAAAACTTCCACGATACAATGGACTGCTGCGTTTGGAATGTATTACAAGACCAAAGTGAAAAACATGTTTCGTTTCGAAATCCAAACCGGTTACGAAACAGCAGGTGCGGGTCGCGAATATTATTACGAACGAAGCTCTGGTGAGTTCATTCGAATATTTGACCGATACAGAACTATTCCTTTTTCAATGCTCCTCACAAGAAATCTCGGGTGGAAGG
Source organism: Flavobacteriales bacterium (assembly GCA_040377305.1). GTDB lineage: Bacteria > Bacteroidota > Bacteroidia > Palsa-965 > Palsa-965. The sequence continues at coordinate 50,076 of JBEIPA010000008.1, forward strand.
AAACAGTTTCTTTGGGCTTGGGATTCAAAACTAATTTCATCCTTAATCACTCCGTGCGGCATCCCGGCACATTGGATCGCCCTGGAATAATACGCACACCCGACGTGTTAACCTTGTACGGATCTCCTGTTGCACAACTTAGTCTTAACCTCCTTTATGCGGAAGTTTCCTTGTACGGATGGTATGCCGTTACGCCTGTAATCGATCATCTCGACGTTACCGCGAGTCCTTACGGAATTACCTTTATGGTAAAGGCGAGATTGTTCCAGTTTGGAATGGGAAAACCCTAAAGTCTACATCCTATTTTCCCAACATCAAGGCGCTTTTACCTATTTTCATATGTAGTTACATCTAACTATCTTTATCCTATGAAGAAATTATTCGTTTTGCTCATAATGGGCATTGTTCCGGCAACTATATTCTTCGGATGCAAGCACGAACCTGTGTTACCCGAACATCAGGTTAGTTTTAGTCAGGACATCATGCCTATTATTCAAATGGGCTGTCAGCATAGCGGTTGTCATGGAGATACGGCCAACCCTGAATTCCCTATGACAAACTATGAGCAGGTAATGGCTGGCGGAGATATTAAACCAGGAGAGCCGAACAATAGTGAATTGTACGAGGTCATTACGGATAATGATGAAGAAGATCGCATGCCGCTTAATAGGCCTCCGCTCTCTGACAGAAACATCAAGCTGATTTACATCTGGATTGCACAAGGAGCAAAAGATAACTAGCCAAGAACCCTGTCGTTGACAGTCAGGATTCCCGAATTCCACTTAGGAAAAACATTATATGATGAGTAAAAAAATATTCGCGCTTTCTCTTTTCGTTGCGGCTGCTGTTTTCACCGGTTGTTATAACGATAATATGGAAGATGTTTATCCGGGTGACGGTCTGTTCCGTCCTTGTGATACAACGTCAGCTATTTCATATACAAATCACATTGTTCCGATCATCGAAAACAATTGCGTTGCGTGCCATTCAGGTGCAGGTGCAAATGCCGATGTTCATCTGGACAATTATCAGGGGGTTTACGATGTAGCTACAACAGGATTACTTGTTGGTGTTACGTGGCACGAACCGACTTATACACCAATGCCGCCTAACTATCAACTCGACAGTTGTTCCCTTGTTCAAATCAAGAAGTGGGTTCTCGCTGGCGCACCAAACAACTGATTCCTCCTATAAATCCTGCCGGTTAAGTCAGGAGTCACGAATACCGCGTAATAAAATAAGGAACTATGATTAAAAAATACATCACCCTATTTGTATTGCTTATTTCGTTGAGTGCAGTGGCGCAAGACGATATGCAGGCTTACCTCGATAGCATTGCTGCAGCTGAAGCCGGTAATGCACCGAAAGAATATACTTCCGCAACATTCAAGACCACACGGATTGTAAATTTTCCGTCCAGCGAAACAACCGGAAAAAAATTGCTTGACTTCCGCATCATGCACCGTTTCGGTGAAGTGTATTCGGGCTCCGGCAACTTCGGCAAACAATTTCTTGGAAATTTCTTTGGACTCGATGGCCCTGCAGGAATCAAGATTGCATTTGATTACGGTATTAACGAATGGATTACGGTCGGAATCGGCAGAAGCTCCTACGACAAGATTGTTGATGGAACAATTAAAACACGTATTCTGCGTCAGACTATGGATGGCAAGATGCCAATCAGCATGACGTATCAGGGAATCATGAACGTTACAACAAAAGCTGATCCGCGTGCCTCACAACCTGGAGGTGTTGACAAGTATCAGTATTTCACTTCGCGATTGTCCTATTCCAATACGCTAACTATCGCGCGCAAGTTCAACGATAAGCTTTCGTTGCAGGTTACCGCATTTCATTGTCACTTCAACATGGTCGACTTTCGCGACTACAAGAATGATGTTTTCGCTGCAGGATTATCCGGACGTATTAAGCTCACGGCCCGCATGGCATTGACATTCGAATATGCGTATCGTATCAATCAATATGTTCCTGACAAAAGTGTCTACCAGGATCCATTCGCAATTGGTTTGGATATTGAAACCGGAGGACACGTTTTCCAGGTGCATATTACCAATGGATTTGGTATTAACGAAGTTCAGTTCATTCCATATTCAACAAGCTCGCTTGCAAAAGGGCAGATTCGACTTGGCTTCAACATCTCCCGTGTTTTCTCTACGGGTAAGCGCGAAGGCTCGACCTGGTAGGTGTACTAATCCCGAATTCCAAAGAGTTCGTATGTAATCCATAACAAACCCCTCACGCATGCGCATGCCTTTTGTGCGGTTGATTCGTACAAGAATTACTATGAAAAAGAACAAGACAACATTAGCGTTAGTTGCAGCGATCGCACTCGCGGGATTTGCAACAATGAGTTTCGATATACTCGACGACACCGGAAAAGCGGGACGTACGGGTGCGCCGGGTGAATCAACGTGTACAGGTTGTCATACAGGTTCTCCGATCAACGATGGACTTGGTTCAGTTGTTATCAGTTCGCCTGATTTGGGCATTGGTTGGGAATACATGACCGGTGATACGTACACGATTAACGTTACTGTTTCCCGCGTCGGTGCACCGTTATTCGGATTCGATCTGGTTTGTCTCACGGGTACAACTCCTGCACAAAACGGGGGAACACTCGTTGTTACGAACACAGCTGAAACACATATTCTCAACGCGACAGTCAGCGCGGTGGTTCGCAAGAACATGACGCACAAATTGAACGCCGGCGTGGCAACAGATACAAAAACGTTTACGTTCGAATGGATTGCACCCACAACCAATGTTGGCAACGTTACATTCTATTGCACAGGTAATGCTGCAAATGGAAACGGCGCGAAGACTGGTGATCATATTTACAGCACATCACAAGTTGTAACCCCGGCGGTGGGTGCAAGCATGGAAGACATTCTGAACATTACCCGTTCGTTCAGCGTGTTTCCAAATCCTGCAACAGAAAATGTTTTCGTGAATTACAATGTTGCAATCGGTGAGCGCGTTGATTTTACCTTGATGACACTCGACGGAAAATCGGTTGGTCCTGTTTACAGTTTCAATGGAACCGGTGACAGAGCAACATCCATGCTTTCTCTTCCTGCGGATCTTGCCAAAGGAATTTATTTCATTCGCATGGAAAGCGGATCGAACAGTAGTATACAGAAGGTTGTGCTGGAATAACATCCTCACACTTTCTTGCAAAGGCGTCTCACCCCCCGAGGCGCCTTTATTATTTCCACTTGTTCATTGAGCGTTTACTCGTGAGTGCGATCGCTGTTCAGTCAAATTCCTTAACTTGATGCTATCAATGAACAAACTCGCTGACTCTTCCGGAACAGTTGTCTATGAACTAAACAACCAGATTGTTGTCGCCAAAAAATCGGCACAATGGACAACAACCTTCCTGTTTGTTTCCGTACTCGTTACAATCATTACGCTTGCAAATAGTGTCGTTCAGCTTTGGCTTCAATTGAACGCCGCAGTTTCAATTGCGCTGCTTGGAATTGGACTATTGTTTCTGGTGATTACAATTCTCGTTGCGCGTTACAGAAAGAAAGTGAATTCCATTCCATGGAATGAGCTCGAAGTAATCTGTAAACTGGATCATGGAAAAGGAAAAGTGATTGACAGTCAAGAACAAATCCTATGTGATTTGTCGGAAGCACGATTGCACCGTCAAATGCAAATGACATCGAGTTCATCTGCGCTGATATTGCTAGCAGGCAACAGAAAAATAAAGTTGGTCAGTGGAAGTCCTTTTTCCGGTGGAATGGGTGCGGTGGAAAAGGCTTTGCTGGATCGTGGAATTAAAAAGAAATAGATGAAAAAACTTATTCCTTTTTTATTCATTTTGTTTCTGTTCGGATCTTCCGCTTTCGTCAAGCCTGTTGCCATTGAGTCTGTTTCAGATTCCTACTGGGTCAAATTCCAGGACGACAGCGGTCGTTTTGGATATCTAAATACCAAGGGCGATACGATGATTCCCGGAGGAAGATATTGGCCATGCTATACCGATACGTTCAGGGCTTATGCCATTGTTTGTAGCACAAGTAATGGCGACTTCATTGCAATCAACAAACAGGAAAAAGTGCTTTACAAAGTTTTTGGCTTCGACAACGGTCCCGATCCAGTGTCTGAAGGTCGATTTAGAATTCTAAAAAATGGCCTAATTGGTTTTGCCGATGAGCGAACGGGAAAAGTGATGATTTACCCGCAGTACAAATGTGCTTTCCCTTACGAAAATGGTGTCTCAGAAGTTTCTTTTGATTGCAACGTGAAACCTCCAAAAGGAGATGAACACGGAACATGGACGGGCGGTAACTGGTTTTACATTGATCATGCCGGAAAGAAAGCTCCACCGCCTGAACATTGATAGTAATCCACACTTACTCGTTCACAGTTTACACTTATCAGCTCAACCAATCCGGATTGCATCACTTAGCTTTACTTTGTAATTAGCCAGAAATCCGCATCGCTGAATGATTCTTATTGTTTTTACCACTGAGTACCGCACCGGTAGCGATAAATTCGCAAGAATTGCCGCAACGATGGAACGTGAAACGAAAGCACGTTACACCGGTGAAGTGAAATGCGTGGGTATTCACGGTAAGAAAGATCTGAATGCGCTGTTTGAAGCTGCGCTATCCGCGGGAAGCAAAATTGACGAGTTTCATTTCATCGGTCATTCCGGAATGTATGGTCCTATGTACGGAACGATGCAATATCCAGAGCAATACAGCCCGTATGAGTTGAAGAATCTGAATATTCCATTCGCTGAAAACGCAAAAGCATATTTTCATTGTTGTCGTTCTGCCCGATGGTTTGCGCCATACTTCGCTGAGCAATTCAAGGTAGAAGCATTCGGCTATCACTGGTACACCACTTTCTCTTCCGACAAAAAGAAATTCAGGAAAGTAACCGATGCTTCGCCTAATGTGTATGCTGCCGGTTGTGTCGGAAAGAAATCGCATGGATGGATTGGTTCGGTGAAAAAGTACACCGGAACGGATCTCGAAATAATGAAATCGTTCAAACCGACTCACGCGAATGCCGATTCGACTTACAATCCCGTTGCTGAATTATACGATGCCGTTTTTCAGGATATTAAAGTGCGGAAAGACGAATGGAATTGGATTGTGAAACACTTTCCGTCTTCCAAAGATATTACAGTGGTCGACATCGGATGCGGAAACGGTGCTTTGCTCAAAGAGCTTTCTCCGCGAATCAAAAATGGAATCGGTCTCGACATTTCTTCCGGCATTCTGGATCGTGCGCGAAAATTCACAGCAGGTATTTCGAATCTCGATTTCCGTCAGCTCAACGGACCGAAACTTCCTCTGGAAGATCATTCAGTTGACGTTTTCATTTCCATGTTGTCGTTCCGCTATCTCGATTGGGATCCGCTCATGGATGAAGTGAAGCGTGTGCTCAAGCCAGGAGGAAAAGTGTTGATCCTCGACATGGTCACTGTTCCTGCAAAGTGGCATGAGTTTCCGAAGCTTCTGAAATCCAAAATGATGATGTACACACAGCGTATCACAGAACCAGCATTTTCACAAAACCTGAAGAAGCTTGTGACCAATCCGGCCTGGAAAGAAATGCTGAAACATAATCCGATTCGCGCAGAACATGAAATGAAGTGGTATCTCGAAAGCCGTTTTCCTTCGAGGAAAGTAGAGAAGATCAACGTGGGCTGGAATTCCTGCATTCTCGCTTTCGATTCGGGCGACATCAAGAACATCAAAGACATTTATCTCACATATCCATGAAGATCGGAATTTGCGATTACGGCATTGGTGGAATCGGGTTGTACAAGCTGGTTCGTCCGCGCACAACAGCCGACATCATTTACTTTTCTGATTCGGGATTTACACCTTACGGAAAAGTTTCAGAAGAAGAATTGCGCGCGCGAATGGATCACGTAATTGCGTGGTTCAATTCCATGGGAGTCGATCAGATTGCTGTGGCGTGTAATGCTGCGAGTACGGTGATTAAACCTTCGCAGAACATTACCGGAATTATTCCACATGGCATTAATCTGGTGATGCAACATCGTCCACAGTCCATTGCGATTGTTGGTGGGTCGCGAACAATTGAATCGGAATCGTACAAGAATATTTTCGAGAAAAATGGAATAGACGTAGTTCAACGTGTTGCGCAAACCCTTTCCATTCGCATTGAAGCAGGCGACATTGATTCGAAAGAACTCGACGAAGATCTTGCAGATATTTTTAATCCGATCAGCGATGCGGAATACACATTGCTTGCATGTACACATTATCCGGCAATCGCTCAGCGCATTCAGCGTTTCACCTACTCTACCCTACTCGATCCTTCTGCTGAAATGGCTGAGTGGATCTTTGAGAACTGGGAAGGCATGAACGGTGAGTCCAAAGACGAATGGTTCACGACCGGCGATACCGATCAAATGAAAATAGCTGCTGACCGTGCGTTCGGTGTGGAGCTTCACGACATAAAACAAATTGAGCTATGAACATGTTCACGAAACATCCGCAAGAAGTCGGTTTGAACTACTTTCAGCACATGTGGTTTGCATTTACTATTGTTGGCAAACTTATTTACGCCGTAATTGCATGTTTTGTGCACGCATTCTTTCCGTTCTTGTTCACAAATACAACGAGCGGAATTGTAACCGATCTTCACAGTAAAATCACCCATCGTAAAGAACATAACGCATGAAATACGGAATTATCAAACTCGCAGCGGTTTCTTGTCGCGCTGAAGCCTCTCACAAGTCGGAACAGATCAATCAGCTTATTTTTGGCGATCTCTATTCTGTAATCGAAGAATCAGCGGACTGGCTCAAGGTAAAAGCCGACTACGATAATTACGAAGGTTGGATTCATCGCAAACATCATTCTGAAATTACAGCGAAAGAATTCAAAGCCTTGCAAAAAGTGAAAGCTCCGGTAACACTCAATCTGCTGGGACAGGTAAAAAACAAAACCGACAAATTCATTACGAGCATTCCGGTTGGTTCTTCACTGCGTGATTCAGGATTCACTTATAAAGGCAAGAAAGCCAAACAGTCTCGCGCGAACATTTTCAAGTATGCACACCTATATCTGAATGCACCGTATCTCTGGGGAGGAAAAACTCCATTCGGTATCGATTGCTCCGGATTCATGCAGATGTCGCACAAGCTCGCCGGAATAAAATTGCCCCGCGATTCATGGCAACAAGCGCTCGTTGGGAAAGCAGTTAAGAATCTGAAGTCGGCAAAGAAGGGCGACCTGTGTTTCTTTGGTGATAGTGATAAAGTAACTCATGTAGGAATGCTGCTCAGCAAGAATACAATTATTCACGCCTCCGGACAGGTGCGCATTGATGGTATTGATGAGAATGGCATTTTTCCGGAAGAAAGCGGCAAGTACACACACAAATTAAAATCAATCCGTAGAGTCTGATATGTTCCTTCGCACCGAAAATTCCCGTGAAATGAAGATCATCGGCATGCGACACAGCATGTCGTTGGTGAATAACACAACTGGAGAGCTGTTCCGCACGTTTATGCAACGCAGAAATGAAATTCAGAATCGCGCTGGCTCCGATTTGTTATGCGTACAGAATTTTCCGGAAGGTTATTACCGCGCATTTAATCCGGCAACCACATTTGAGAAATGGGCTGCGGCCGAAGTAACATCATTCGCTCTGGTGCCTAATGAAATGGAGACAGCAATCGTTCCTGCTGGATTGTACGCCGTATTTCTTTTCAAAGGAACGCCGGCAAATGCAGGTCCGTTCTTTCAGAACATTTTCATGAACTGGTTTCCATCTTCGGAATATGAACTTGATATACGTCCGCACTTCGATGTACTCGGAAGCAAATACAAGAACAATGATCCTGAATCAGAAGAGGAAATCTGGATTCCGATAAAATCGGCAGTGAAATAGTTGACGCATGTTGTGGCAGGACTCGCTCTTCTTCATTTCACTGTATTTCATACGTCCGCTTACGGTCCTCATTCATGAATTGGGTCATGCGATTCCATTAGTACTGCTGACAAAAAATCGTGCAACTGTTTTTGTAGGTTCTTATGGCAAGCGAGAAGACTCGATGCGAATCAAATTGCCTAAAATGGAAATTTTCCTGCGTTACAACCCGTTCGGATGGAACAAAGGAGTTTGCATTCCGAGTTCAGGAGAAATACCGATTAACATTCAGATAATCTATACAGCGGGTGGCGCTTTAATTTCTTTGCTGGTAGCCGGGGTTGCATTCGGAATCAGCACAACCTATCCTGGCTATTCGTATCCTGGTTTTTTCATTGTCCTATTTCTGTTCTCGGCAATTTATGATGTGTTTCATAACCTGATCCCCAGCGATAATCCGATTCAGCTCGACGATGGCACACAAACATACAATGATGGTAAGCAATTGCGTGATCTGTTCCGTTATGGAAAAATCAAAGGTGAACTCAAGCAAGCGTTCACCTTTTATGAAGCGAAGGAATACAGAAAAGCTGCTGAACTTCTTCGCAACAACTTACCTCAGGGCAAATCGCAACCGCTAATTACAAAGGTCGCAGTATTCTGCATTCTGCGTGCGGGTCCAATCGAGCATGACCTCGAATTCTTAAAACGTTTGCATGCATCGAATACAATGGATATCGATGACCTCAGCAATACGGGCACCTGTTTTGCCATGGTGAAAAGGAATGAAGAGGCTATGATATTCCTTCGGCAAGCGCTTGCCAACGATCCGGGACATCTTTACGCTAATGCAAACATCGCGTACGTGCTGTATAACGAGGGCAAATATGAGGAGGCACTGAAAGTGTTTACCCTCGTCACCGAGATCAATGATCAGTTCTCCTATGGATTCAGCAACCGCGGAATTGTGAAAATTGAGATGGGCGATGAAGCCGGTGGACTTGCGGATATCCGTAAAGCGATGGAATTGGATCCAGACGATTCATTTTCTTACCGCAGTATGGGAATCTATCACCTGAAGAAAAATGAATTTGATGCAGCGCTTGAGATGTTCAAAAAGGCGAAACAGCTTTACGCCAGGACCGATGGGATTGATGAGCTAATCAGACAAGCGGAAACACATGAAGTAAATCTTGATTTAATCTAGATCCATCGTTGCAAATCACATTTCAGATTGCACTAATCGAACGACGTGTTTGTCAATCGTGTAAGTCATTTGTTCAGCATCCAATTTCTCCAATGAAATCCAGCGAAATGTTTGCGCACCTTCTTCATTCCGCGTATGCTCGAACGGAATCTCTGATGCGCGAATTTTTTCCGGCGCAGGCAGATTCGCTTTGTAATATATACTGATTAGCTGATCTTCTGCACGAAAAGCAGACTGCATGAAAAAATCGGTGGTATAAAAATGCTCCCATGAAATCGGATCCTGATCCATTTCCTCCTTACACTCGCGACGTAAACAATCGGCGATACCTTCACCCCATTCGAGTCCGCCACCAGGAAACTTGGTCATTTTTGTTCCGCCGCGTTCTTCGTCTGTGATTAATAACTTCCCATCATAGATGATGAGCGCGTACACGCGGATGTTGAATCGCCTGGTCATTTGAAGTCTCCTTTCGGCAATGTGACATGCTGTTCAAATTTCGCAACCGGATAACGATTGTGCGAAGGTTCCTTATATGTCGATCGCTGGTAAACAAAATTCATCTGCATCCAGTGACTGTTTGCCAATGTCGTATCCACACGCTTTGCAGAATCCAGTTCCGCTTTGATTTTCGGATTTTCTGTGATGATCTTTTCTGCCATTGGATCAAACACGTAATCGCTGAACCATTCTTTCTGACTAAGAACACCATCAAAGAAATTCCACGCGAAGAAACTATCATCACCCCTGGGATCCAATGTTTCCATGATGTAACGATTCGCAACCTGATTCAATTCGATAATGTAATCGCCACGATAAAAACGAACTGTAGCTTTCCGCTCACTCGTCTGTGTTCCGCGATGGTTGTAATGGGACTCATACGGATAGGCGGGTGTATTCACCTTTTCAAAATAACTGAAGGTAGCATCAAGCGTCGTATCCTTTAAGAGCCTCGACATTTCAACGCGATTTACCTTCAATCGCTCAATCACCTCTGTCCATGCCTGCGGAATGATCATGACTGCAGGTTTCTTCACCGTCATTGTCGGCGCATACGTGTTGTAAAACCGAATCTTCTTTTCATACGGGTTGGTTTTATCGTAGGCCAATACAGGTAATCCCGAGACCTTTGAAATGACATGAGTCGATTCGTATCCTCTGAAGTCAAACATATCATATTTCGTCGTGTCTAGTTTCCAAGCCAGATGAAATTCAGTTTGCTTCTTAACAGCTTCGTTGGCTTCCTTGTGCAATCGGGTAATTTCCGCACCATCCTTCGAACATTGATTGATCATCGTAACCATCAGATCGTATGTTGCCCACACCCGATCGTTGTATGGTTTTAGCATGTGTGTTTCAGGAACGAATCCAATGCAGTTAAACAGAGCTGCATATCCCGTTGCAAAACGCGGAGTCTCCAGAAAAGCAACAATACCCGATTCTGGAGTTTCACCCATCGTTTCAACGTATGGACAAATTGGATTTCCCAAGGCCTTCATGCCACTGTACAAGGCAGGAACCAATTTCTTGTCCATGTATTCAGAAAGAAGTGGATGAAGTTTATTCCGTTGTGTAGCGATCAAAGTCATGGTGTATTGGTAATCTGCGCCATCTGAAACGTGATTGTCAATGAGAATATCCGGCTTCCAGAACTGAAACAATTGTTGAAATGACAGCGTGTTCTGTGCATCGGCCTTAATGAAGTCGCGATTGAGATCCAGATTTTTTGCGTTACCTCTGAATCCGTATTCTGCTGGACCGTTTTGATTCGCACGTGAATTGTTCCCACGATTCAGATAACCATCAATGTTATAAATCGGAATGATGACAAGGATCACATTTATCGGAAGTGACTTTGGATTTGAAAGGTAATATCGTGTCAGTTGAAGTGATGCATCCACACCATCCGGTTCACCGGGGTGAATTGCATTGTTGATCATGATCACACACTTCTTCTTAATCTCCGCACCTGACGGAGAAAAAGTCTGATCCGCAGAAAGAATAGCAGCGGTTAAAGGCACCCCGGCATCCGTCATGCCCCACTGATCAATCGACAAAATATCGCCGGGCTTATCCAACGATTTATACTCTGCAATGACTTCAGCGTACGTTTTTGAGTTTGTGAAAACAGGACGTTGTGCTGCGAGAGTTGTGCAGATCAGCGAGAATAGAATGAGAAGGCGCATGACCAAAGATAGTTAATAGGAAATAGGCGATAGGCAATAGAAATATCGATTTTACTATTGCCTATCGCCTATCAACTATCGTCTGATTACTCCTTAATTATCCGTTCCGAAGTCACGTAATTTCCGTGTTCATCGCGCACCATGAGAATGTACATGCCGGTTGCGAACTCAGTAAGATCAATCTGATTATTCTTATTGAGAAATTGTCCCGACATGCAAACTTGTCCTGTGGAAGACAGTAGTTCATACGTGATCGTTTCTTCACCGAAGTTCACCACGTTCAAAACGCCCGACGTTGGATTCGGATAAACAGCAACTCCCGTTTGCTCCGGAGATTCATCAACATCCGTAGGACAAATATTCCATCCTGCACAACCGCCCCACGTGTATGTGATCCACGGACCGTTTCCATTCGGGCAACGTCCATACGAATGATCCGATGCAAGAATTCCGAATGCGATACTATCAAGCACGACTCCTTGTGCGTTGCATAACAAAACGTACTCACCACCAGACGCCAGTTTGAAGTTGGCATGTATTTCTCCGGGATTTCCAGCATCCTCATCGGCCCATATTAATGCGAATCCGTTTGGAGGAATAACGTAAGATGGTAATGCGCATTTCAGATGATTTCCGGGATCATCAGTGATGTACAAACCTTCGAGGTTGAGTGGAGTTCCAGTTGTGTTGAACAACTCAATCCAGTCTTCATGCGCGCCAGTTGCATCTGTGCAACCAATGAAATTATAGCTCACTAATTCATTCAGCACAACCTGACCCGCTGTAGCTGTACTAACCGAAACGTAATAATTGTAGAATTCATACTCTGCCCGTTCCGGTGAAAATATTCCGGCAGTGGGATTGTTTGCGTAGATGTAATACTGCATCAAAGGAGAAGTACCCGGCATTGCAGCACCATAAACTCCATCTGCTGCTACACCATCGCCGTGAAGACCATCGTCGTACATCACCACCTTCGTGAATTTCTTCCAGATCTGATCGCGATAACCGAGAAAGACGGAATTAGCATTGACAACACTGCAGGTAATCCACGCAGTGTCGTTCAATACTATAGCGGCCGGTGTGGCAATGATATTCGTAATGGTTGGAGGAGTTGCCGTGAACTGAACTGTACCTTGCAGGTAAGTCTTACGCGGTTCCATAAGCGTAGTGATTCCCGGTATCATCCCGGTTGTAGTTGTAAGTCCGTTGAGAAACTGCCCGTACGTATAAAAGGGGTTGGGCTCTGCCTGCACAGAACTATCAATCAATGTCTGAAGTTGCATTGCGCGGAAATAATATGAACTGTCCGCAAAGAACTCATTCATAATCGTGCGTTCGTGTGCGATGTACTGACGATACGTAACACTATCGCTGAGCAAATTCATGATCAACGGGCGTGCACCATAATTGTAATGCAACATCGGTGTCATCGTTTGCATGCTCGATACATTAAGATTGGATGTACCTGTATTCGTGAATCCACCGAAACACATATTCAGGTCCCACATAATCGCGTTGAAGCGTCCGTTATCATCACGATACAGATAATAATTCTGAGAAAATGCGCCGGAGTACGAATCGAGATTTACGGTTGCGTTGTTGAATGCGATCATCCACAAAGCTCGGTCTATATCAAGTATTGTATCGAGTTCAGCGTAGTTGTTCGCAAGTGTGTCACATAATCCAATCAAGTCCTTCCAGGCGTAGTCCGATTTCATTTCGTAACGCGTGTAGTAGTTGGCACTATCAGATCCGAGGTGAAGTAAATTCGGAACTTGTCCGCTTACAACATTTTGCGGTGTACACTTGAAAAATGAATTCGAAGAAGAATAGAAATGATCGCTGTTGAATTCAGAATCGATGGATTGGGAATTGCTGAACAAGCCGTAATAGACACCGTTAATAGTTACGCGTGCGAAATTACACTGTGGTGCGGGCATATAGTTGCGAACAATCTCATAGGCGAGCACTTCACGAACCATGCTCGGATCAGAATATCCGTTACCAAGCTTGATATCTTCGTATCCATCATAAGTCGCACTTCCATGAATGTAGTCAAGTTTGATGTGTAAAGGATTTTTCGCACGACTGGAATCGTAGGAACTGTTTCCTTTGAACTTCACGCCTACGCTATCGTACACCACTCCGTTAATGACACACAGAGCTGCGAGTGTATAACCTTCGGCTCCTGCTTTTGCAGTATCCATCTGGTAATCCCAATTCGGTTGTGTAAAAGTGATGTCGATTACCTGAATGGTATCAACCGCGTAAAAATTAGTCTGCGCTCCGAGCGTAATGCCTGACGCGCAGAGCAACGTGAATAGAAATTTCTTCATCAGCAATTTATTACTCAACAACGAATTTTTCGACGCGCACGCTTCCTGAATTCGTCATGGAACGGATATAATAAACTCCACTCGCCAAAGTCTCAATATTCAATTGCAATGAAGCCGTTGCCGACTTTACGTTCATTACTTCGCGTCCGGTGTAATCAACGATTGAAATGGTTCGCTGATCAACATAGCCGAATGTGAGATTCACGGTTTCATTAGCTGGGTTCGGCACTACTGTAAAATTAAGCGAATTCGATTCACCGACTCCAACCGTGCTGCAAACATCACAGAAAGAGAAACACACAATGGGAAGCATACTATCGCGTGGGGCAACTATTGCACGATAACCATTTGAATTTGCGCACCATGATGGCAAGTCCTCGATACCACCCACTCCAATACCATTCACAAACCAATACTCATGAGTTGTGGTCATGCCGCTATCCACATAATCGATGTACTCATGTACCACTCCGTCAAAAGTGAACATATAGGAAGCAGTTCCAACAAAGGCGTTCATATCACTACGCAAATGAACACCGGTTGGATCTACGGAAGTTTCATTCGTCATGTCAACATAAAAACGAATCAAATTCTTTCCTGCGGGAGCATTTCCGCCGAAACGTACATCTGGTAAGACAAACGTGTCGTTAGAAAGTGAATCGAGGTAAAACCAACGGTTGTCGATGAAGTTATAATTCACACGCGATTCCAACGGAACAAACTCCTGCTGATATCCGTGGATTCCGTTTACGTATTTAAATTCGTAAAGCGCAAATGCAGGAATATCAACCACACACCAATAGATGTTCGTATCGGCAACACCTTGTGTCATTGCAGTTGTTCCCGGATCCCAATCGGTAGCGAAACCAGCTTCATCCTGAAAATTGCCGGTAACCTGAATTCCCGTAGAATCCTTAGGCCACGATTCCATGTTTACACGAAACATAACTTTCTTCGCCGATAAGGTGAACGACGCGATAACGAATAAACAAATGAAAATTCTTTTCATAATAATCTGGTCTTTTATATTATTTATTCAGTGCTATGCGACGTGAAATAACACCCGCATTCTCCGTGGTAATGTTCACGAAATAGACTCCGTTCTCAAACGCAGACATGTCTACGATTTTCTGGTTCTGAACTTTAATCACTGAACGGCCCGCAGCGTCAATCACTTCAACTGTGAAATTTCCATTTAGAACTTCTCCGTTCAGATTGAGAATTCCATTTGTTGGATTCGGATACGCCGTCAGATTGTGCGCCTGATCGAATGAAGCCACATCCATGATCAATGAATGATCGTAGAGTGTTGAATAACTCAACCAACATCCGTTTGAATCGGTGACCTGAACTACATACGCACCTGTAACCGCAGCCGTGTGCGATTGGGAAGTTGCGCCCGGAATCAACACGCCGTCAACAAACCATTGGTAAGTTGTGGCAGCTGTTGAAGTCAACACATTTCCGTTTGAAGTGATTGTTGGAATCGCAGGAGCAGCGCTCGTAATCTGACAAGCGGAATAACGGAATGCCTGTGATACTGCTCCCGTTGCTGTGTACGACCAAATTGTGTTTCCTGCAGGATCAACTTCATACATCACACCGCTCATTGCAAGACACACCAGCTGATTTCCGTTAGGAAGTTGCTGCGAATTGCCCATGTTCGATGTTCCGTTTGTGCATGTAAGTCGTGATGTGTAAGTAGCAGGCGCATAAGCAACCATTGAAGAATAAGAGTAATTAAATCCCGAATAAGGTGGCATGACCTGATCTACGCAGGAAATATTTGTGGAGATACCTTCGTTATTTAATGCGACAATGCGTCCTGCGTTCGGACAATCCTGTGGAATCCAATGTGCGTCGTGTATCACATCAAAATTTGCGATACCAGTATGATCATAACGGGTAGGATTTCCCCAGCGATAAAGAAAATCTCCTCCTTTGCCGCTGCGTCCGCCTGAATGGCTTGCTGCTTCTGCAGTAGTGGTACTGTGATCAATCACATAAAATTCATTCGTGTTGTGTGCACTTACAACAATCTGATCCAACATGGGGTTGTAATCGATTCCGTTCATGTGCCAGAAATCCTTCGTCTGCGAGGAAATCGTTACAGCGTTGATATCATACAACTCCGGATGATCTGCAACATTCGTCACATAGTTCCCGTCATTTGCGTCATCATCCTGACACAAGTGATCCCAGAGATGCCATTCCCAAACAATCGTGCCGGTTGTAGTTCCGGTTGGCTGTACTTCGACAATGTGATCCGGCCAATGTGTGCCATTGTAATTTGAACCCGCAGCAGTTGCTGCTGCTGCATTTTTCAGTTCATAAGCGATGAGGAGCACATTTCCATTGGGCAAACAGCAAATATCGTGGTGAGCACAATACGTGGTTGTTGAATACGTGTAATCCCACAATATCGTTCCGTTCCAATCCACTTTCTGTACGCGACCAGACATGCCGCCACCTGCAAAAACATTATTTGTTACATCAACGGTGCGAAGTAGAACTCCGCCAGGTAACATATAATTCGAATATGCAGTTGTTCCGGAAAGTCCAGTCCAGGAATGATATACTGCGTTGGTTGTATCACGGAGACGAACAGTCGTACTACCATTGATACCAATCAACGTGTACTCACCCCATTGTTGTGCGTTCACATTAGAAAAGCCCAATGCACAAATTGCAAGGGCCAGAAATTTGCGGCCAGGAAAATTCATTTCAGTTTGGATTTTGTAAACTAAAGATCAAGAAACCTTTAAGTCTTGCTAAATTTAATAGGTAAATCCGGACTTTTAGAGGTAAAAGTGCGAGATGTGCAGGCTTACTTTACAACTGGTTAATATGCCTATTGTTTGTACACCGCATAGAACTCATCTTCATAGCTAGCCCCTAATGGAACCTGGACGTTGGGTAGGCAAACCTGCTTGTTCCTTACCGATTGAATCTTCTGCAAAGGCACGATAAATGAACGGTGAACCCGGAAAAACGCCGAATTTGGTAAGCGTTCGAGGATCTTTTTCATGGTCATGCGCGCAACCACCATTTTCCCCGTATCGAGGTGGATTTTGATATAATCATCCAGTCCTTCGATATACGCGATGTCCGTAAAATTGATCTTGATCAGACTATAGTCAGCTCGCACCAGCATGTGGTTCGCTCCTTTGTCCTCAGAAGAACGCATCAACTCAGCGAGCTGATTCACTTTTTCAACAGCCTGAACAAAACGCTCGTAAGAAAATGGCTTAAGAATGTAATCTGCAGCTTTGAGGTTGAATCCTTCAACAGCATACTCTGCATGTGCCGTTGTGAAAATAACCTGTGTATTCTCCGGAATCTCCTTGAACAATTCGAGCCCGGAAACAGAAGGCATGTTGATGTCCAGAAACACCAGATCGACAGGAAACTTTTTTAGATGCCGAATTGCTTCCGTAGGTTTCGTGAAAGTTTTTTGCAGCTCAACCAATCCGCAGCGGGATGCAAACTCAGTGATAATACTCAGCGCAGGTGGTTCGTCGTCGATGGCAATAGCAGATAGTTTCATAAATCTATTTCTAGGTTCACAAGATATTCCTTATCAAAGCGGCCGGAATTCAGCGTATGTTTTCCGGGATATCCCATTTTCAATCGCTGTGCGGCATTCTCCATACCGTGACCACTCTTGTATTCGTCACTGTAATCAACACGCACAATTTTATTCTTAACGAACATCGTCAATCGCGATTGCTCAATGGTTATCTGAATGTTGATGTAGCTTTCTTCCTCCGGATTTACACCGTACTTAAACGCGTTCTCTACATACGGAATCATCACCAAGGGCGCAATCTGCTTATTTCCTGCTTCACCGTTCACATGATATTCAATAGAAACCGTTTGCCCGAGGCGTATTCGTTGCAGTTCAACATAATTACTCACGTAATCAATTTCTTTCTCGAGGGGAACGCGATCGTTGTGTGCTTCGGTTGTAACATAACGCATCATCGCCGACAATTTCAAAACGGCTGTTGGCGCGTGTTCAGATCTGGTAATGGCGAGCGAGTAAATACTGTTGAGTGTATTGAACAAAAAGTGCGGATTGATTTGTGCTTTCAGATAAGAAAGCTCGGCATCCACTTTGCCTTGTTCCGTTTTGCGAAGTCTATCGTAAATACTCAACAACAATGCTATACTTATAACCATTGCAAAGCGCACAATGTTGCGTTCCATGGCATACACTAAAGGCGGTCCATCCCGACGCGGAGCTTCGTTCGGAACCGGAGGGTGCATTTCTGTTAGATGCAATGGAGGTTTTCCTTTAACTAACAAGGGAACACCAGCAACAAGTCCGAAGCACAGCAACACAGTAATTCCATAAATCACGTATTCCTTCGAGTGAAAAAACTTAGGAATGAAGTGATAATAGTGTGCATAGAATACGCCGAGTAACAAAACGTACGCGAGAAGATCGCGTCGAAATCCGCCAACTTCCATCAGCCGGAAGCTTAGATCGAAGTCCGGAGAAAATACCACCGGCACTGCGAGAAAGCACAGCGAAGCAAAAACGTGCAAAAGGATTTTTCCCGTACGGGACTTCATAATCAAGGGTGTAGCCTCATAAAGTTAGTCATGCAAAACTATCTGACAATAGAAGTGCGGTAAGTTGAATGTAATTAGCGGTGAAATAGAAGCGGAATCGGGTAAACAACTCGTGTATTAAAAAAATGAACCGTTCCAACTCTGTAATCACCCCCATTCTATAATTCCTACATTTGATACGATGCGAATCCGCAACTTGTCAGAAACAGCCATACCACCACGTTGGTTAATTGCATCTCTGCTGGCTGTCGGTATACTACTTTCAGTTTACACGATTGTCAGAGCTGTCAGGATTGAAATGACTATCGACGAGCTCCACTCACTGGAACACTACGCGAACACGTTTCAGCTTTACCCCGAGCAGTACGGAATCTGGAGTGCGAACCATCATTGGTTGAATTCTTTGAGCATGCGCTGTTCGTTGATTCTATTCGGTGACTCTCCACTTTCCCTGCGTTTACCAAATCTGATTGCGCACATTCTCTTCCTATGGTTTACCGCCCGGATCACCTTGCGTTTGCGCGACGATATCTTCGCGGTGGCACTATTTGCATTTCTAAATGCCCATCCTTACATGCTCGACTTCTTTTCCCTGGCGAGAGGTTACGGATTGATGTTAGGCACAATGGCGGGTAGTATTTATTATCTGCTCTGCTTCGTCGAAAAAAAGAAAACAAAGCTTCTCGTTTACTCGCTGTTGTTCGGCTCATTTTCAGTCCTCTCGAATTTCGTCATGCTCAACTTTTTCTTCGTCGTGCTAGCGATCATCTTCATTGCGTTCTTTGCGGACAAAGAGTTGCGCACCAAGTCAAACTTCATTTTTGTCCTCGTGTTTCCTGTCGGGCTTCTCACCCTCGTCCTTCCTCACATCAGTCAACTGCAGAGCAATGACAGCCTGGATTTTGGATTTACCTCACTTTGGAGTCAGACGATAGCTGGTCTCTGTTGGGGCATGTTGTATGATGCTCCATACGCTGGCGAAAATTCATTTGCGTCTTCTCAATTACCAATCGTAGTCCTTTTCGTCGCCGTGCTGGTTTCAGGAGTTATGTTAGTCCGCAAATACAAACTGCAAGGCTACCTGACTTCCTTCCACGGAATTGCGCTTCAGCTACTAATTGGCGTCATCGTCTTAATGCTCCTGCAATATTATGCTCTTGACTCAAGGTATCCGCCGGCCCGAAGTTCCTTGTTTCTCTTCTTTTTCTTCTTGTTGGCGATTGCAGCGTCCATTCAATTTGTCAGAGTGAATGAAATGGTCAGAAAAACTTTACTGCTTGTGTTTACTGTTCTGGTTGTCTTACATTTCTTCACTTGCTTCAATCTCCGTGGTGTTTATGAATGGAAACAAGCCAGCGGCTCACGTGATGCCATCGCCATTATTGTGAAGGAGCGTGCACAGATCAACGGTACAGGTGAAGTAGTTCTGATTTCAGGCAACATTTCAGGACCTTCACTTCGCTGGCTTGCAGATCAACAGGAATTAAACTGGCTCAGGATTATTGAACACGGAAGTGAAGAACAGCCCCCGAATGGCGACTACTATTTCGAAGAAGTACAGTTTACACCATTTCACTCCACGAATGACTGGGTTCTATTGAACGATGATCCGTTTGCGCACAATAAATTGTACAAGGCTAAGTGAACTTTTCAAAAGTTGAGCGAAACTGCCGATTGCAACCGCTATGAACCCAGGCTTCAATCGAGCCCTCATCAAACTTTGGAAAAGTTTTGCTAATATTCCTCATCATCAAGCGAAGGCGGCAACTTGTGAAAAGCTCGAAAATTCTCTGCGTTGTCAAACCAATCAATCACTTCCTGTGCACACTCGGAATGACCAGCCAGAATTGCATTGTAAGAAGATTGCATCCAGCCTTCAGGGCTATCGCTCAAGCCTGCTTCAACCGGGTTATTGTGAATATAATGTACCAGCTTTTTCAAAAACGAGTCAACCTTCACGTGTTTTCGCTTGAAGTTCTTCATAAACAAGCTTCCCATTCGGAACTGTTGTTTATTAAAAGACTGGGTATAAGAACTAAAGAGGTTACTGAACTGTTTGCTGATAAACTTCTCCGGATCAGTTTTAAACTTAACTACTAACTGCTCTCCGTTCGTTTCCATGGATTCCAGATAAAGAGAGATTTCTTCGATGCTCTTCACTTGAATTAAATAATGAATATGATTCGGCATTAAGCAGTAACAATACGTCTTCACAAATGGACCGATGTAATGCTTGTACTTCGCTTCGAAGAATACATAGTTATTCTTCGTCAGAAATATTTTCTCAGAACCGTTCGCACGATTGTAAACGTGGTAATAATGTGTGGGCTCAAGCGGGATCATCAAACGAAACTAGGAAATAAACGAAGACGGTTGTGCTGAATAATTCGCTTATGCCACCTGGTTATTTCCTCGATAACTTTTCCAAAGTCCGATGAAGGCAAACATCCAGCTTTGGGTAATCTCGTTCGAATCAAGTTTATCGCCCAACTTTGGAAAAGTTCGATTACTTCGACAAATACAGATTCCGCTCAGAATAAATCTGGTGGAAATACTCGTCATTCAAATCGTCGATGAAGTAAATTGCTTCTCCGGTCGACTTCATCTCCGGACCAAGCTCCTTCTGAATATCAGGGAATTTCTCGTATGAGAACACCGGAATCTTGATTGCGTAACCGTGCTTGCGCGGATTGAATTTGAAGTCTTTCACTTTCTTCTCGCCCAACATCACTTTAGTTGCGTAGTTCACATACGGCTCATCGTACGCCTTCGCAATGAAAGGAACCGTACGCGATGCACGTGGATTTGCTTCGATGATGTACACCGTTTCATTTTTCACAGCGAACTGAATGTTGATGAGTCCAACCGTATTCAGCGCGAGCGCAATGGTCTTCGTGTGCTTCTCAATCTGGTTCATCACGTTCTCCGACAAGTCGAATGGAGGAAGCACTGCGAATGAGTCACCGGAGTGAATTCCTGCTGGCTCAATGTGCTCCATGATGCCAATGATGTATACATCTTCTCCGTCACAGATCGCATCGGCTTCAGCTTCGATGGCACCTTCGAGAAAGTGATCGACCAAGACTTTGTTGCCGGGAATATCGTTCAGCAACTTCACAACGTGTTGCTCGAGTTCCTGCTCGTTGATCACGATCTTCATGCTCTGCCCGCCAAGAACATATGACGGACGAACCAGCAATGGGAATCCAAGTTCGCGTGCAAGCGCAATTGATTCTTCTGCATCTTCAATCACAGCAAATTTCGGATAAGGAATTCCGCAGTCACGTAGCAATGCAGAGAAACTACCGCGGTCTTCTGCAAGATCCAACGACTTATAATCTGTTCCGATGATCTTGATTCCGTAACGGTCCAGTTTTTCTGCAAGCTTCAATGCCGTTTGACCGCCGAGCTGAACAATTACACCAACGGGATTCTCGTGCTTGATGATTTCGTAAATGTGCTCCCAGAAAACCGGCTCGAAGTATAGTTTGTCTGCAACATTGAAATCTGTAGAAACGGTCTCCGGGTTGCAGTTGATCATGATAGTTTCATAACCGCATTCTTTCGCTGCAAGAACGCCGTGAACACAGGAGTAATCGAATTCAATTCCTTGTCCGATACGATTCGGTCCTGATCCGAGAACAACGATCTTCTTCTTGTCGCTGCGTACAGATTCATTCTCGCTTTCGAACGTGGAATAGTAATACGGTGTGCGCGCTTCAAATTCAGCGGCGCAAGTATCAACGAGTTTGTAAACGCGATTGATTCCGAATTCCTCAGAACGTTTCTTGTATACTTCGCTTTCCAGACAACGTAACAAGTGCGCAACCTGACGATCAGCATAACCTTTCTGTTTTGCTTCGTACATCAGATCCTTCGAGATGTTGCTGATGTTGTATTTTTCAATCTCGCGCTCAAATATCACGAGCTCTTCAATCTGAGAAAGGAACCAATGATCAATTCGCGTAAGCTTGTGAATGGTCTTGAGAGAAATTCCCAGCTTGAACGCATCGTAGATCATGAACAAGCGATTCCACGATGGTCGTTCTAATCCTGCCAGCAATTCCTGCTGATTGGTATTCTCTTTTCCGTCGGCACCAAGTCCGTTACGTTTAATCTCGAGACTTTGTGCCGCTTTCTGCAATGCTTCCTGGAAAGAACGACCAATGGCCATCACCTCTCCTACCGACTTCATCTGGAACCCAAGTTCGCGGTTTGTTCCTTTGAACTTATCGAAGTTCCATCGTGGAATTTTCACGATCACGTAATCAAGCGTGGGCTCGAAATAAGCCGAAGTGCTTTGCGTGATCTGATTCATCAGCTCGTCGAGGTTGTAACCAATCGCAAGTTTCGATGCAATCTTCGCGATTGGATATCCGGTTGCTTTCGATGCGAGTGCAGATGAACGCGACACACGAGGATTAATTTCAATTGCAATAATCTCTTCTTGATTATCCGGACTCACAGCAAACTGTACGTTACATCCGCCAGCGAAATTTCCGATCGATCGCATCATTTTGATGGCAAGCG
This sequence comes from Flavobacteriales bacterium, assembly GCA_040377305.1. Lineage (GTDB taxonomy): Bacteria > Bacteroidota > Bacteroidia > Palsa-965 > Palsa-965. Next base: position 72,806 of record JBEIPA010000008.1, read on the forward strand.
TGCGCATCAGCTGGTAAGTAACATCAGAAAGCGTTTGTGCAGGAGCAACAGTAATTGAATCGCCTGTGTGAACTCCCATCGGATCGAAATTCTCAATCGAACAGATGATACACACATTGTCATTGCTATCGCGCAAAAGTTCGAGCTCGAATTCTTTCCAGCCAAGAACAGCTTTATCAATCAGTACTTCGTGAATCGGTGATGTTTGTAATCCGCGATTGAGTGCTTTATCAAACTCTTCCTTCTGGTAAACAACAGCACCACCGCTTCCTCCGAGCGTAAAAGAAGGGCGAATTACCAATGGAAAACCAAACACTTGCGCCACTTCTTTTCCTTCGAGAAAAGACTTGGCAATTTTCGATGGAGCCATGCCTACTCCAATGCTTTCCATGCGTGCACGGAACAGATCGCGGTCTTCCGTTACTTTGATTGCGTCGATATCGACACCAATCATCCGCACATTAAATTTTTTCCAGATGCCAAGCTCGTCGCATTTCAGTGCAAGATTCAATGCAGTTTGTCCGCCCATTGTAGGCAACACCGCATCGATTTTATGCTTTTCGAGAATCTTAACGATAGACTGCGACGTAAGCGGTAGCAGGTAAATATTGTCTGCGGTGACTTTATCCGTCATGATTGTCGCCGGATTGCTGTTGATCAACGTTACTTCAATTCCTTCCTGGCGAAGTGAACGTGCCGCTTGTGATCCTGAATAGTCAAACTCGCAAGCCTGACCAATGATAATCGGCCCGCTACCGATGATCAATACGTGTTTTATACTGTTGTCTTTTGGCATAGTGCTGATAAAATCATGCGAATTTACTCAATCGCGAAGTGGGCTCTTTTATTTGTTTTCAACGGTTGTTAATATGTTTATTTACTCTGCTCATCACTCTGAAATCCGTTGAAATTCCGAATTTGAAGGTCTGTGTTTATCTTGTGCTTTTCTTTCATATTCCGTTGATTTTAACGCTTGTCCGCTGTAATGCAAACACCGTATCCAGGTATTAGTAATTTGTACATTTTGTCCAACGAGAACCGCGGCAAATACGTACTGCTGGCCGTAAAGATTTGTTGTTGGCTGCAGGTTCTACGAATGCTGATTACGATCATGGTCGCGAGGGCCTATGCTACGCAAGGCATGAGGCATAAGTTGTTCAGTAAGCTGGTGTTGCTTGACTCGAGTCTGGGTATTCCGCTCAATCTTTTTTTTCCGGTCGTGTTTATGATGTGGATGGCACGTGCATATTATAATCTTCATCGTACTGGAATCCAGAAGATTCAATTCAGTGCGGGTTGGTCGATTGGAGCTTGGTTTGTTCCATTCATGAACCTGGTGCGTCCCTACAAAATCATGAAGGAACTCTGGTACCGCAAGCAACTCAACTTCCGGAATGAAGAACATGAACCCATTAAACACACCTCTCTTCGTGTATGGTGGGGCTTTTACATACTTCCAGCGGTCATTGGAGGTTTCTTCGCCGCCCTTGCGCTGGACACGCTTAACGATGTAACAGTACTTTATGTCTTTCAGGCCTTTGTTCATTGTGGGCTTGCGGTTTCTCTATTCGCACTTGCAGATGTTCTCCGGAAGCTAACCGTCTTCGAAGCTGAATTCCGGGACCGGTTTCTGATTTCACAAACCCAAAAAGTTGTTGAGCTTGCAGATGCATACAGAACCGAACAGGGAATCCTTTCGGACGCAAATCCATCATACCAAACATTCACAGTTCCACAATCCGGTACTGAGCTACCGAATGTATTGGTCGACTGGAAAACAGCAAATTCATTCTCTCGTTCAGCCACCTTTTGTCTGATCGCAATTGTTGCCGGTACGTTATGGAGATTGTGCGCTAACTTTCTTCTGTTCCAGAACGATTCCGTATCAGAGAATCCTTCAGCAATGCTTCTTACTTCGGCATTCGCATTCGTCCTACTCGCATTTTCAATTCTCGGAACGTTGTATTTTATCCTTTGGTTGAATCGCGTATACAAAAATCTCATCGCACTAAAATCAGAGTCTTTGTCAGTTAGGCTTGAACAGCTTTCGTATTGGTGGATCATTCCAGGATACAACGTGTACATGCTATTCGTGATCATGCGGGATATCAGTCTGTACTATGAAGAACAGTGCAAGAAAAAATCCAAAGTGGAATCTATTTCTGAACCTGGTGTACTTCTTCTGAGCTTTTTATTGGGAACAATGTTTTGGATTCTGAGTACTCTGATGGATTCCGGACGCGAATATTCAGACGCTGAAGCAAATCTTGTATCACTCATGATCATTATCACACCTCTTGCTTTCGGTTCTATGTGTGTTGCGGCAATCCTGTTCATGCGAAAAGTGAAAACGTTGTCTCTTTAGTTCACTCGGACTTAGTATGCCCATAAAAAAAGCCGATTCAAAAATGAATCGGCTTTTCTATATGGATTGTTTTCAAAACTTATCCTTTATGAGTTGCTTCGTCGGAAACTGTAAGTTTCTTACGGCCACGAGCACGGCGTGCAGCCAATACGCGGCGACCATTTGGAGTTGCCATACGCTCGCGGAAGCCGTGCTTGTTAGTACGCTTGCGACGTGAAGGTTGAAAAGTGCGTTTCTGTTTTGACATGACCTAAAATCTTTAAAATCTCATCCAGTTCTCGGATTCGGGATGCAAAGATAGTTTTCTATTATTATCTGACAAACACCAATGCCGAAAAAACTTAAAAAAGGCTGATTTTCAACGATTTTATTAATCAATTCGCCGATTTTGAGGTCCAAATGCAATACTTTCCGACCTCAAGCGACTGTATCTTTGCACGCTCATGGCAAAAAAAGGAAGATTTCAAAGCAATTTACGCGCGGAAGAGGAACTACCGAAAGCGAAACTCAATGCAGATTCGCTGAAGCGGGCATCTCGTTTGTTCTCATTTATGGGCAAACACCGCTGGAAATTCTACTTCGGCATGTTCTTCCTGTTGTGCACGGGTGCCACTGCCCTATTATTTCCTCAACTTCTGGGTAATCTGATGGGAATTATTGGTCGTGAAAATGCAAGCGAAGAATCTCTCCTCGATGCGGCCGACAAATACGGTTTGTGGATTATCATTTTGCTGAGCGCTCAGGCTGTTGCCTCGTTCTTCCGTGTCTACTTTTTCGAGAATGCAACTCAAAATATGCTGGCTTCAGTTCGCTTAGCAACGTTTACGCATCTCATGCGCTTACCGATGACTTTCTTCTCGAAGAATATGGCAGCTGAGTTGAATAGTCGCGTTAGTGCGGACATCACTCAGATCGGAGAAACGTTCACGACTGCGCTTGCTGAATTTTTTCGTCAGTTCATTATAGTGGTTGGGGGTATTGTACTCATCGGATTCACATCCTGGAAACTTGCGTTGCTGATGATTTGTGTTGTTCCACCCGTTGCCATTATAGCGATGGTCTTCGGCAGAAAAATCAGAGCCATTGCTAAGCAGCTGCAGGAACTGGTCGGAGAATCGAACCTGATTGTTGGAGAAAGCCTGCAGGGAATTGCCAACGTAAAAGCATTTACAAATGAAGGTTACGAAGGCAAAAGATATCGCAATGTGGCAGACCGGATTATCGCCGTTGCCATGAAGAACGCACGTAATCGCGGGATGTTCTTCGCTTTCATCATCTTCTGTTTGTTCGGATCCATCATGCTCATGGTCTGGTACGGCGTGCGTCTAAAAGTGAGTGGGGATATTACTCCGGAACAAATGGTTGCGTTTCTGATGACTACCATGTTCGTAGCGGCTTCAATCGGTGGATTGCCTGAACAGTACGCACAAATTCAACGTGCAATTGGTGCTGCAGATCGTGTTTTCGATATTCTGAATGAAGAAGTTGAAGAAGTTAGTCTCGATGAAACACGCGAACGCGCACAACTCAAGTTACGCGGTGAAGTTGAATTCAGAAATGTGAAGTTTGCTTATCCAACACGGAAAGAATTTACCGTTCTGGAGGAAGTCACTTTCAACGTGAAGCAAGGACAAACCATTGCACTTGTTGGTCATAGCGGTTCCGGTAAATCAACAATGGCGGGAATGCTGATGCGGTTTTACAATCCGGACAACGGAAGTATCACCATCGATGGTAAGAATGTGAAGGAATATGATCTTACTGCATTGCGTGAGAACATGGCGATTGTTCCGCAAGATGTATTGCTGTTCGGTGGTACTATTGCAGAGAACATTGCGTATGGTCGTCCGGGTGCATCAAAAGAAGATATTGAAGCCGCTGCACGACAAGCAAATGCTTACAACTTCATCGAAAGCTTCCCCGACAAGTTCGAAACGAAAGTTGGCGATCGCGGGATTCAGCTTTCCGGCGGACAACGTCAGCGAATTGCCATTGCGCGTGCTGTACTGAAAGATCCAAGCATTCTCATTCTCGACGAAGCAACGAGCTCACTGGATTCTGAAAGCGAACGCGTCGTACAGGAAGCGCTCGACAAATTGATGGTTGGAAGAACTTCATTCGTGATTGCACATCGTTTGAGCACAATTCGTAACGCAGACAAGATTGTTGTTCTCGAAAAAGGAGTTGTTGCGGAAAGCGGAACCCATGAAGAGTTGATGCAGATTAAAGATGGCGTCTATCGTTCGCTGAATAATCTGCAGTTCCAGGATTCTCCTGCAACCTTGGCATAATTCAACCACGAAGTTCACGAAGGCACAAAGTTTTAAAGCGTCCTTTTCTTTGTGCCTTCGTGAACTTTGTGGTGAAAAAACTAGGCCGGCACGTAAATCACATTCTTCGTCTCAAAAAACGGGTCATCAAACATCGTCTTGATTGGATGATCGACCAGCCACTTTCTCGCCGACTTGAATTCTTCTTTCAGATCGCCGCCCTTGAGTAAGAGCCAACCGTTTGGTAAAGCATTCTTTCCTTCGTCGTGAATGAGATCCTGTGTCCACTTGTGAATTTCTTCCCACGGAGCAACAGCGCGAGTGACTACATAATCGTAGGTGTTCTCTAATTCTTCTGCACGTTTCTGATCGGCAACAACGTTCTTCAGTCCGAGTGCTTCCACAACTTCTTTCACCACCTTAATTTTCTTTCCGATGGAATCAACAAGGTGAAAACGACATTCCGGAAACATGATCGCCAATGGGATTCCGGGAAATCCGCCTCCCGTTCCGACATCGAGAATTGTTGTGCCGGGAGTGAACCGAATTACTTTTGCTATGGCCAGTGAATGCAAAACGTGGTGTGTATAAAATGCGTCCATGTCTTTGCGTGAGATCACGTTGATCTGAGCGTTCCAATGCACGTACAAATCTTTCATGCGCGTGAATAAATCGAGTTGCTCTTCAGTCAACTTCGGGAAATGCTTTGTGATTGTCTCCACTGTTTCCATATACGACGCGAAATTACACAAAGAAGTCACAAGGATAGTGTTTCACGGGAATGCTTGGTTCCTCGCAATGCATTTGTGACCACTGTGATTCGTAAAAAAATCAGATTTTGCCCTGCGTATTCTTCAGGACGTTATAGAGAAATTCTCGCGCTCTGAATAGTTGCGCCTTCACCGTTCCCAATGGAAGATCAAGTTCAGCAGCGATTTCTTCGTAAGAAAGTTCCTGAAAGTATCGCATCTCAATCAGCGTGCGATAACGTGGCTTCAGCTTATCAACAAGATCATGAAGCATCATGATTTTTTGCTTCTTCATGATGTGCTCTTCCGGATCCATGGTGTCGGAACGGATATCAACCACCATTTCTCCTCCTTCTTCGTCTTCAATCGGACGATCGAGTGAGAAAGTGTTTTTGCGTTTACGGCGAATGAAATCGATACAGTTGTTCGTTGCAATACGGAACAACCAGGTACTGAAAGCGAAGTTTGGCGTGTACTGAGAAAGTCGTTTGAATGCTTTACCGAATGCTTCTACCGTCAAATCCTCAGCGTCGTCCTTGTTGTTGACCATTTTCAGCAACATGTAGTAAACTGAATCGCGGTAACGACCCATTAATTCTGCATACGCTTTCTGGTCACCGTCCTGGAGGGCACGCTTCACGAGTTTGTAATCATACAAACCCTTATCCGATAAATTCTCGTTCTCGTTCAGTTCCATGGTGTCTTTCTTCTAAAGACGCGTGCAAAGGTAATCACCGGGTAGAACAACAAGAAGTACAACTCCATGATTGGCACAAGGAGCAATAAACCTTTCTCATCCAGTTTCTTAAAGCAACTATTAAAGATAAGCATTTGAATCAACAGGCGTAACGCAAACAGGCCCGTTACGACCATCCACTGAAATTGCAGGATGAGCGAGGTAATAAACCCTGCGAAGAACAGCCATTGAGCGACGATGTACAATCCAAGCAATAATTTATGCTTGAACTTATACCGTTTTCCGGTAAGCAGGTGTCGTTGTTTTTGTCTCCACCAGGATTTGAATGAGTCCTTAGCTTGTGTATACGTGAACGCTTCTTTCTCCATCACTACCGAGACCTTTTGTCCCGGTGCTGCTTCGTTCACAAATAAATCATCGTCGCCCGAAGGAATGTGATAGTGCGATGCAAACCCTTTCACCTTGTAGAACAGTTTCTTCTTGTAAGCGAGATTTCTTCCCACGCCCATGTACGTTGTTCCTGCCATGGAGAACGACAAATACTGAATGCCAATCATCGCTGCATCGAAGCGGATAATACGATTCAGGAATCCTTTCTCCGGAATGAACGGTCCGTATCCCAGAATAATGTCTGAACCAACATTGAAACGCATTACAATGTGCTTGAGCCATTGATCGGAAGCTGGTTTGCAATCAGCATCCGTAAGTAACATCAGTTCATGCGTTGCGCCCTTGACTCCCAGCATCAACGCCACTTTTTTTCCGTGCTGATAGTACTCGTCTTCTTTCAGCGTAACGACCTTCACGTTCTTGTGGCGCTTCGCAAACTCTTCGAGAATATCGCCAGTGTTGTCCCAACTGCAATCGTTTACAATCACAACTTCGAAATTGGGATAGTCTTGAGCAAGAATTACCGGAAGATAACGCGTGAGATTGTTCTCTTCATTCTTCGCACAGATCACAATCGAAATCGGTGGTGTTTCCTGAAGTGTAACCGGTGTGGGTTTGTATCGTCCTACCCTGAGAAAGTAAAAGAGGTAGTAGAAAATGATGAGGACAAAACCCAACACCATTACCCAGAACACAATCATTCCCGGCGAAATCTGCAGCAGTTGTTCAAGGTTAAACATCTGCTAAAGGTAGACTGGCGATTCCCGCGAATAGTTGTGAAAATGTGACTGATTTGAACAAACTTCTTAACAGAAGTCAGTCGGGAGACGACAGACGGGAGTAGTTCAGCAGTTCTAAGTCTACTCCCGTCTGTAGCCTGTCGTCTGGCGTCTAACACGTATCTTCGTGCCAGTGAAATTTACTCTCCACCACACCGATCCCAAATCAAAGGCACGCGTGGGTACAATTGAAACCGACCACGGTCCGATTGAAACCCCGATTTTCATGCCGGTTGGAACAGCAGGCACAGTGAAAGCTGTTCATCAGCGGGAACTTACCGACGATATCAAGGCGCAGATTATTCTGGGAAACACGTACCACCTGTATCTGCGACCTGGAACGGATGTTATCAATGCGGCTGGCGGACTGCACAAGTTCAATGGCTGGGATAAACCTATTCTCACCGATAGTGGTGGATTTCAGGTCTATTCGCTCAGCGGAACACGCAAACTGAACGAAGAAGGCGTTGAATTCAAATCGCATATCGACGGTTCGAAACACGTTTTCACCCCGGAAAATGTGATGGACATTCAACGCAACATTGGTGCAGACATCATCATGGCGTTTGACGAGTGTACACCTTATCCGTGCGAATACGCTTATGCGAAGAATTCGATGGAGATGACTCATCGTTGGCTCAAACGTTGTATCAAACAATTCGATTCTACACAACCGAAATACGGCTACAATCAAACGCTTTTCCCGATTGTACAGGGAAGTGTTTACAAAGATTTGCGCAAACAGTCTGCTGAATTTATTGCAGAACAGGATCGAGAAGGAAACGCAATCGGCGGACTTTCCGTTGGAGAACCAGCAGCCGACATGTACGAGTTGACGGATCTTGTAACCGGAATTCTTCCTGTACACAAACCGCGCTACCTGATGGGCGTTGGAACTCCGGAAAATCTTCTCGAATGCATTGCACTCGGTATTGATATGTTCGATTGTGTGTTGCCAACGCGTAATGCACGTCACGGATTGCTTTTCACGCGAAAAGGAATCATCAACATCCGGAATGAACGTTGGAGAAACGATCATTCTGTGCTTGATCCTGACGGAACAGCGTGGGTCGATTCAAATTATTCCCGTGCGTATCTGCGTCACCTCATGCACAGTGGTGAAATACTCGCAGGAATGATTGCTTCAGTGCACAATCTCGCCTTTTACCTAAGTCTTGTTAAAGAAGCAAGAACACGTATACAGGATGGTACATTTGTTGAGTGGAAGAATGCGCTCGTGCCCCAACTCACTAACCGACTCTGATGTTGTCGAAAATATTCCCGATACTCGATCGATACATCCTGAGAAAATTTCTCGGCACATTCTTCTTTTCAATTCTCCTCATCATTTGCATCGTCATCGTTTTCGACATCTCGGAAAAGATTGAGGATTTTATTTCGCATGATGTTCCGCTGGGTGAAATTGTGTTCGATTACTACGCGAACTTCATCCCCTACTTCATCAATCTGTTCAGTCATCTTTTCACATTCATTGCCGTGATTTTCTTCACCTCAAGAATGGCCGCACGAACGGAAGTTGTCGCAATCCTCAGCGGTGGTGTAAGTTTCTGGAGATTTCTTCGTCCGTATATGGTGGGTGCTGCACTTATCGGCGGACTTTCCTTCTACCTCGGCAACTGGCTTATTCCGCAGGCCAATAAAACGCGTCTCGAGTTCGAATCCAAATATGTAGGTGCGCGATTCATCAATACAGACCGGAACATCCACCGACAGATTGCTCCGGGTGTATTCATTTACATGGAAGATTACGACAACGAAAAGAATGTCGGAACGCGTTTTACACTCGAGAAATTCGACGGAATGAACCGTCCACTTAAAATTGATGCCCGCGAAATTCGTTACGACAGTACAACCGAACGTTGGACAATTCTCGATTACGTTGGTCGTTACACCGACGAGCGCGAAGAAGTTCTTTTTGCGGGACAACGAATTGATACTGCAATAAATATTAGTCCGAAAGATTTTAGTCGCGCGCAAAACGTGATGGAAAGCATGGAGACATCAGAACTCGTACGATACATTGAGAATGAAAGACTGAAAGGTTCTGAGAACGTAAAGTACTACGAGATTGAACGTCACCGCAGAATTGCATTCCCGTTTGCTACGTTCATCATGACCATGCTAGGCGTTGCAGTATCAAGCAGAAAAGTTCGCGGTGGTATCGGATTGCAGATCGCACTTGGAATCGCGATTGGATTCATCTTCGTTCTCTTCATGCAGGTTTTCACATCTTATGCAGCTTCGGGATCAATGCCAGCTTCGATTGCTGTATGGATTCCTAATGTGATTTTCGCAGGACTCGCTTTGGTGATGCTGAGAATGGCGCCGAAATAATTTGAGATCAAATCACAGGGACATCCCGAATGTTCGAATCTTCGGATCTTCAAATTGCAGATCAGGAATGGTCTCGAAAAGTCCGTATACTGCAGATCCACTCCCGCTCATCGATGCGTAAACAGCTCCTGATTCATAGAGCTTACGTTTCACTACTGCAATTTCAGGATGCGCTGTGAATACAGTTTTCTCAAAATCGTTAACGAGTAAATTCTTCCAGCTTGCTATCGGATGTTTTGTTACGACGTCAAGACAATTGTAAACCGGAATTCCGGGAATGATATTGGCGAAAGCGGTTGAAGTTGCAACATGAATTCCCGGATATACAATCGCCACATAATACCCCGCAAGCGACAAATCAATCGGTGTGAATTTATCTCCCCGCTCTTCGGCGAATACCGGTTTGCCTTCCACGAAAAAAGCGCAATCGGATCCAATCTTCATTAATAGTGCTCGCATGTCATCATCCGAAATTCCCAGCGAAAAAAGTTCATTCATTTTCTTCACGAAGAAAGCTGCATCTGAAGATCCTCCGCCCAATCCTGCACCCATCGGAATTTGTTTGTGCAGATAGAGTTTCACAGATCGCACGTTATAATTCTGTCTCAGCAACTGGTAAGCTTTCACGCACAAATTATCGGCGTGCTTTCCTGCAACAGGCAATCCGGTCATGTGCACTTCAATTCCTTTGCTGTGTTGAGGACCCGGAAGAATTTCCATCACATCGCACCACTGCACGGGATAGAAAACCGTTTCGAGATTATGATAGCCGTCGTCGCGTTTTGAAACGACGTTCAGACCGAAATTAATTTTTGCATGCGGATAGACGATCACGATGTAAAGATAAGATGGGAGATCGGAGTTGGGAGACGGGAGAAACACTAAAACCTTTAAATTAATTGAAACTTCGAAGGTTTGATTAGTTCCACACACCCGTCTCCCATCTTCCGTCTCCGATCTATTCCTATCTTTGCCCCATGAATTACTTAGACTTTGAAAAGCCTATTGCCGAGCTCGTGGAGCTGCGCGATAAAATGAAGACTACTGCGGCGAAGAACGGCGTAGATGTGACTTCATCTTTGGCAGAAATCGAAGAAAAAATCGTTACCAAGCAGAAAGAAATCTACGGTAATCTTACACCGTGGCAACGTGTGCAGGTATCGCGCCACCCAGATCGTCCTTATTCAAACGACTATATCAAGTATTTCACGAACGGCGAATACATGGAACTCCATGGCGACCGCACAGTGAAAGACGATCACGCAATGATTGGCGGATTCGGATTGATGGATGGACAAACAGTCATGTTCATCGGTCAGCAAAAAGGCCGCAACACAAAACAACGTCAGTACCACAACTTCGGAATGCCAAATCCGGAAGGATATCGTAAGGCATTACGTCTGATGCGACTCGCGGAAAAATTCAACAAGCCGGTTGTAACCTTGATTGATACTCCGGGCGCTTATCCTGGTCTGGAAGCTGAAGAGCGTGGACAAGGTGAGGCGATTGCGAGAAATCTTCTCGAGATGTCGCGCCTGAAAGTTCCTATCATCTGCATCATTATTGGTGAAGGTGCATCTGGTGGAGCACTCGGAATAGGCATTGGTGATCGCGTATTGATGCTACAAAATTCATGGTACTCGGTAATTTCTCCGGAGAACTGTTCTACTATTCTGTGGAGAACATGGGATTTCAAAGAGCGTGCAGCTGAAGCGCTGAAGCTTACAGGCGTGGATATGTTATCACAGGGATTAGTTGACGGTGTAATCGAAGAACCTGTTGGAGGTGCGCACACAAACTGGGATGCGACATTCGAAACAACCAAGCAGACCATCATTTCTCATTTGAAAGAACTTGGAAAACTCAGCGTTGCAGACCGTGTTGAGCAGCGCATTGAGAAGTTCTGTAAGATGGGTGTTGTCATTGAATAGTTCCCTACTTCTACTTTAACAACAGCAGCAATCGCAATTCGAAGATTCGATAATTTGAAGATTCGAATAGTGCAACCTTATTTATTTGGGTAGCGCTTGAATTTTCGAATCTTCAAATTTTCAAATAGTCATCGGTTGTACCACAATTCAATGTCCCGCACTGAATCCGCCAGAGAAATCTGATCAATTACATTTGTGCCGGGATAATCATACCGCTTCACGTTTGATCCTTCTGCAGTAAAAACTGTTCCTTCTGCATGATCATATCGAACCTGTTGTGCGGAAACAGAATTCCAGACAAGTACTCCTACCGGTGCATACGTGAATGTGTACACGTTTCCATTATCCATGGATAAAAGCAAAGTGTTTGCATTTATTTCTGCAACAGAAAGTAATTTCCCCGCGGGCAATGCAATCGGCTCCCAGGTTCCATTCATATTGTAATCGTAAATGAGGAGTTTGCCTTGTCCAGCGAGATTTCCTGCAACGTAAACTGTGGTTTCATCGCGAGGTAGAAGTGCGATCGGATCAATGGAAAGAATGGTTTGCTGAATGGCTCCTCCACCACCTACATAAACACCCATGATTCTGGAATTCCCCGTAGCGTCTACCTGATCGGCATAGAGCTTACTGCCGGAGAAAGCGAAATTGCGGAAGAAATATCCGTTGTTCGCATTATAGCTCGTGCTGATAGTTCCATTCCACGTACAGGCTTTAATTACTCCATCTGCGCGATAATTGATCAACCAATCGCGCTCATGTGCAATTACGTTTCCCCAATAAGCACCTGTACTCGGAAAAGGATTGATTGTCCACCCGGCGTAATTTCCCAGCGGAATGCAACGCGTTAAACCGGTGACAGCACCAGTCATAACTACCTGTTGCCAGTAATTGCTTACCGCAACATCCGTGAAATCGCCATTGAATGTCCCGAGACTGAATGAAGTCCACGATGTGTCAATCTTGTGAACAGTAACAAATCCAGGAAGCGTAGTAACCGCAATCACACCTTTTAATTCACGAGGCGATTCCGTGATGTTCAGTAACACAAAATCCTTCGCATTATTTCGCGCCGCATCATGCACAGTTGCATGCAAATAATATTGACCCGAGAGCAAAGAGAGATCGTCCAGAAAATACTCCAACTGTATTGTTCCACCCGAACCGCTGACAGCAATCGTTGCCGTGGACATTGCGGGAATCAGATTTACATCCGTGAGTTTGACTTCGATTTCCGATAGCTCTACATCATCGGCAACTTCAATGACGATGCGTATCGTATCTCCTACATCATATTGCGCACCATCCGCAGGTGAGGTAATCTCGATTGCGGGATCCTGAGTGTCCCCGCCCTTCTTGCAGGAAAAGAACAGGATCAAACAAAGCAAAGAAATGGTCAAACGCATATCATAAAGTTAGGGATTTGACGGCGGTTTCACGAACCTGCATACTCCTAATTCTCGCATCATTTAACTACTTTAGCCTGATGTACATCCCGCGGAATTTTAATAAGGAAAATCAGAATGAACTGCCGGGATTTGTGCGCACGAATTCATTCGGAGAGTCGGGATCAACCGGGGTAAAATATCCGCAAAACTGATGAGAAAATTTATTTACGGTGCGAGTGTTGTGTGCTTTTTATTCTGCACTGCATTCACAAATTACACGTCAACGGCTTCCGGACTTCCCAACACAGAAGTGTGGATGTTCAAATATTCCTATGAACAAGGAACGTACAAAATGCTGTCGGGATTCAACTTGAGTAATCACGAAGGATATGATAGTCAACCTTCGTTCTCTGAGAACGGAAGCTATATGCTTTGGACTTCGGAGCGCGACAGCGGACAGACGGAAATCTATCGCTACGATCTCACGGGTAAATCGAGTACACGTTTAACACAAACGGGAGTTAGCGAATACTCTCCGACATACATGGAGGGTGGACGATTCATTTCATGTGTTGTTGTCGAGGCAGATTCCACGCAGCGTTTATGGAAATACAACAAAGTGAGCATGAAGTCGGAAGTGCTATTTCCGAAAGTTACGGGAGTCGGTTATCACACCTGGATGGATGACAAAACCATTTTCATGTTTCAGCTAACAACACCGTTCAGCCTGATCATGTGTGATACGCGTACTCAGGTTACACGCACAATCGCAACCAATATCGGTCGCTGCATGAATACCTACAAAACCAATAAGCGAAAGATTTTGTTGTATGTGCAGATCGATGCGGAAGGGAAGAAATGGATCAAGGCTGTCGACATCAACGGTCAACCTGCACCCGAGCTTGCACCCATTCCTTGTCTGGATGGATCGGAAGATTATGGTGTCGACAAACGAGGTTTCCTGATGATGGCTTCCGGCTCCAAATTATATTCCTGGAAAATGGGAGTAGATACCAGCTGGCAACTTGCTGCTGATCTTTCGAGCTACAACGTGACCAATGTTTCCCGAATTACTTTTAGTCCGGACGGCACGCATCTTGCTGTCGTGAACAATTCAAATCCATGAAATACGAACACAAGGATGCCCCGTTGGCCAGCAAAGAAAAATTCGCCAAACGATTATGGCGAAACATTTTCATTGCTGCTGTACTAATCGGTATCAGTATTTTGATCGGAACAGTAGGATATCACATCCTGGGTAAACTCCCGTGGATTGATTCATTTCTGAATGCGTCAATGATATTAACCGGAATGGGTCCTGTTGATAGAATGGAGACCGAGGGTGCAAAGTTGTTTGCCGCACTTTATTCATTATTCAGCGGGATTGCGTTTCTCACGACGATTGGTTTTGTACTTGCTCCGTTATTGCATAGGGCAATGCACAGGTTTCACATTGGAGACGAAGATTAATGGTAACAGAATTCATCATCAGCGAAGACAAATCAAAACTCGACGTGGAGTTCATTCACCGAGAACTTGCAGAGAGCTATTGGGCAAAGAAAATTCCGCGTCGCACCGTCGAAAAAGGAATCGAACATTCCATGTGCTTCGGAATTTATGATGGAGCATTACAGATTGGCTTCGCACGTGTTATCACTGATCGCGCAACGTTTGCATACTTGTGCGATGTGATCATCACACAAAATTACCGAGGTCGTGGTGCAGGAAAACAGCTGATGACTTACATCATGGCTCATCCCGAACTGCAGGGCTTGAGACGATTTACGTTGGGCACATTGGATGCTCATGATCTTTACAAAAAATTTGGTTTCGCTTCTCCGCGATTCCCTGAACGCCAGATGGAGATTTCTATCCCCGGTATTTACGAAAAATTGAATGACAACCAATAACGCTATGAAGAACCATACCCTATTCTTCCTTCTCTTCGCTGTAATTGCATTTTCCGGAACACCGGCACCACAGCTTCATCCTTCGGTGACAACAGCTAATCCGTTGATGCCACAATGGAATGAACTTTACAATTTTACTGCACTCACTGAAGCACAAATTAACAGTGCAGCAATGTATAGCGAGAATAACGTCACCATGCTGATTTCAACAGTGGCCGGCGTTGACAGTGCAAAGCGAACTTTCGAAAACACCATGTTGGTTGTTGACGATATATTCAATGTCTTGCAGAAACAACAATCCGTGTACGAGCTGCTCGTGAATACGCACACCGATAAAAAGATGCGTGATCTTACGGGACAAAAACTCGAGCGGTTTACGACATTGATTGATCAGCTTTTTCTGAATGAGCAGCTTTATCGCTCCGTAAGTGAATATTCCGCAAGTGCCGAAGCAAAATCATTAAGCGGTGAACGCAAGTTCTTTCTCGATAAAATCATGCGTGACTTTTTGCGCAATGGTATGAAACTGGCGAAAGGTGAACGCGACAAACTGAAAGTTCTGAATCAGGAAATCAACGAGCTTGGGGTTTCCTTCACCAAGAATATTTCCACGAACAAAGACAAAGTAATCGTGAAGAGCGATGCGGTTGCCGGCCTGACTGAAGAATTTCTGAAGCCCTATCGCAAAGGAAAAGACACGTTGATCTTCGATTTGTCTACTCCAACTTACACCGCAATCATGTCGCAATGTAAGAACGCTGCAACCCGTCAGAAAATGTACATGGCGAAAATGAATGTTGGTGGCGCAGCAAATGAAGAAATCCTTGCCAAGATTCTTGCGAAGCGGACTGAAAAAGCCAAAATCCTTGGTTACAATACGTACGCAGAGTTTGCAACGGGTGATATTATGTCGGGCAATCCGGCTCGTGTCTGGGATTTCGAGAAAGGCCTCGCAGCTGATTTACGTCCGAAAGCACAGGCAGACCTGAACAAGCTTCTTGCTCTGAAGTCGGCAGAAACCGGCAATGAAGAAGTGGCGCTCATGCCTTACGAAGCGGCGTACTACACCACGCGATTACTCGAGAAAGATTTCAATGTTGATCCGGAAAAAGTGAAAGAATATTTTCCGATGCAGGCGTGTATCGATGGGATTTTCAGTGTGTACCAGAAAATCTACGATGTACGTTTCGTGAAAGACGAGAAAGCAAATACCTGGCACAAAGATGTTGTTGCGTATTCGGTTTACGACAACAAGTTGAATGCGCTTATCGGTTACTTCTATCTGGATTTATATCCGCGTGCCGATAAGTACAATCACTTTGGATGTTTCGGTCTTACCGGATCGAAAACATTCCTCACCGGTAACAAGCAATTAAAAACGGCCGCGCTGGTTTGTAATTTCCCACAGCCCACTGCGGAAAAACCTTCTTTGTTGCCGCATTCGATGGTGACCACGTTCTTCCACGAGTTTGGACACCTCATGCATGTAATTCTCAGTGAAACAGAACTCGCTGCATTTGCAGGAACGAATGTTGCAATTGATTTTGTTGAGGCACCTTCGCAAATCATGGAGAACTGGGCGTGGCAGAAAGAGGTGCTTTCTCTTTTCGCGAAGCACTACAAGACGGGTGAAGTGATTCCTTCTGACCTTGTGGATCGCATGATAAGCGCGCGTACCGCAAACTCCGGATTGAATGCGCTACAACAAGTTTACTACGGCACGTTGGATTTCACACTTAACGACAATCCGAAGCCTCCTGATGCAATCGGAATTTACGAGTTGAATGCAAGGCTACAGAATCAAATCACACTGTACCCGTGGGTGGAAGGAACCCACTTCGCCGGAGGATTTGGTCACCTGAACGGTTATGGATCGAAATACTACGGCTATCTGTGGTCGCTGGTGTACTCCTGCGATATGTTCTCCGAATTCGAAAAGAAAGGTGCACTTGCTCCGGAAATGGGCGCACGATACAGAACGGAAGTACTGTCGAAAGGTGGAAGCAACGACGCACTGAAACTGGTGTCGAATTTCCTCGGACGTGAGCCGAACAATAAGGCGTTTTTGAAATACCTGGGATTAGGGAAATAATTATCCCGCCTTTTTCCTCGGGATCAGCACATAACTCATTTCATTTGTAGCCTGATCGATGTGCAGGATCATTCGTACACCATCGTATGTTGTATCGATGAGCGAACAGGTTCCAAGCGGAACTTTCTTCCCGCAACTCATTTTTGGAAAATCAAGCTTGAGTGATGCAAGTGCGTTTGCAATTTCTGTTTTACCGCTTACGTACACGAACACGTAGCTCAGGGTGCTATCGCAGAATTCATATTCAACTCTTGAGGCTGAATATCCGTCGAGCTTTAGATTTTGAGCTTTGCTGTAATACATGTGACAACGCGTGTTACGCAAATAAAGTGCGGTGTCAGCATAGGCCGAAGAAGTATCCAGCATCAATTGAGGTGCAATGAGCTCACTGAGCTTCATTCCAAAGCGAATTCCATTCAGCCCGAGATGATCAAGCTTCTGCGCGGAAAGTCCACATGAAAGAAGGATTAAGAAAACGACCAGCGAACGCCTCATCACAGTAAAAATAAGAATAAGGAATGAGGAATGAAGGATGTGGGAAGGGAAAGTAGCGTGCTTGCTAATCAATTGTCTTCCCGTAGAAGTTATTACGGATGAGATCCTCAAGCGTCTTGCGTTCCCCTTTGTACCAGCCGGTGATCCATGCATCCTTAATTCCTTTTTTGATGCATTGCTGGCGGAATACTTCAGCTTCTTTGATGGTCTTGAATTCTTTCAGCGTGAAGCGTGTTATTCCATCGGGATAAGCGATCACTTTCGCAACGCCATACTCAGCGAGTTGCGGATACCTGAAGTTCTCCGGATGACGATATGCACCAATCTGTACGGTGTACGTCAAACCTTCGGTGCAATAATTACCTGTGAGTTTCAGGAAGCGGTTGTATACTGCAGTATCGTTAAGTGACTTGCCCTGGAACCAACTAAGGTCAACCGGATTTCCATTGCATGGTTCATTGAAGTACTCTTCAACTGTTTTGCGCTGACCGAAAAAGAATACAGTCACAATTGACTTCGCTGCAGCACTGTCTTTCGACATGAGGTATCGTTTGAAATCTTCTGCTTCCTTCAAGGTATTCCACGGCCCAAGTGTATAGCGTATTGTTCCGTCGGGATAAAGCTTCTTCTCTACTTTACCGTATTGTTCCCACTTCGCGAGATCGAACTGCGTTGAATCCGTTACCGCACCGACCTCCAGCTTGTACGTAAGACCATCGGCCTGAAATGTTCCGTTGTCTTCTACAATCTTATCGTAACCCACACCATTTCCCTCCGGTGTTGCGGTCACAAGCGTTCCAGTACTACTTCTGATGATCTGTGTTTCTTCCCGTGGCACATAGCCCTTACGGCGGTACTCCGTTCGGTACAACGATGGAATTGTCTGCCGCTCTCCGTTCTTAATTGCTACAACTTCCGAAGTAGTTGCAATCAATGAGTCACGTGTGTTCAATCGCGTGCGATAAAGTTCTGCATCAAGCAGTGTCTTGAAGGGACCTACTGAATAGCGCGTATATCCTTCAGGTGTCTTTGTTACAATCAACGGACCCATTCCTGCAAACTTTGTTGAGTCGAAATCTTTGGGATCTACAAATGTTCCCAGCTCAACCATAAACGTTCTGCCCGGGTCGTATTCCTGACCATGCTTCTTGAGCATTTGCTGGTACATCCGTTGCTCATACACCTGATCGTTCTGTTCTTCTTTGATCTTCTTCAACTGCTCATCAAGCTTTTTCTGAAGTACATCATTCGAGTCCGCAACCATTGGACGGATTCGTCCGGCAGAGTCGCCAGCAGTCGTATCCGATGTGAAGTTGTAATCTTTACTTACCTGTACATAGGTGTCAATGTCTTTTACGTTGACGTATTCATACAACGATTCCTGTCCTTCAACTTCGATCGCAACTTTATACACGTTGCCGGGTTTAAGTGCGATAAGATATTTACCGCTTGATGCGTTTGAGTGATACTCGCCGTAATTATTTCCTGTTAGAGAATCTGTAACGCTGATTTTCGAATCAACAGGCTGACCATTCAACGTAACGAATCCAACTACGAGAGCAAGAACCGGTGGTTCACCCTGAAACCCAGGTGTAACGGTGTAAATATCCTGTTGCCCGTATCCACCTTTATTGTCACCGGAATAGTAAGCTGTTCCTCCGTCTGCAGTTAAAACATAGTAGCGCTCATCGGCAGGTGTATTAATCGGGAACCCGAGATTGATTGGTTCCGCCCAAATACCTTGCTTCATGGTCGAGTAAAACAAATCGTATCCACCCATTGATGTATGCCCTTGCGAACTGAAGAAAAGGTGAATTCCATCAGGGTGAATGTGCGGTGCATCGTCGTTGAATGGTGTATTAACCGACGGTCCAAGATTTTGTGCCGGGCCCCACTCTCCATCCGATTGTTTGCGTGAAACATAAATATCTCTGCCACCCATTCCACCTGGACGATCACTTGCGAAATACAAAAGTTGACCATCGCCGGAAAGTGAGCAGCTTCCTTCCCAATACTTCGAGTTGATATTTGGACCTAGACGTTCTGGTGCTGTCCATTCGTTTCCGCGCAACACGCTTTGGTAAATATCACCGCCATCTTTGGTTGTACTTTTGAAGATGAAGAGAATCTGTCCGTCGTTGGACAAAGCAATGCTTGCATCGTGCATGTTGGTATTCAAAGTTCCGATTGCTTCAGGACTCAGCCAATGGTCCCCAACTCGTTGAGACATCATAATGTCTTCATAATAATCGCCAGCTGTGTCCGGGCGGAACTTCAGATCCTGTAATCCGCCGGTACTTCTTTTACCGCGGTAAGTGTATATCAGCGTGGTTTCGTCAATGGTAATTACAGGAACATATTCGCCCGCTTCGGTATTCACCTCCGGACCGAGATTTCTAATCTCAACCTCGGCTGTATCCTTCATTATTTTCTGGGCGCTTTCGCAGTAAGAAATATATTTTCGGATTTCCTGCGTTTCGTTCGCATCGTTGTCCGGATCCTGTAGAGCGTACTCGAATGTTTTCACAGCCTGATCGAAACGATAGTTCTGATGGTAAGCACGTCCGAGATAAAAATCAACCCGCTCCAATTCCGGATCCATCATCTTAGCCTTCTCAAGTTCTATGACAGATTGCTCGCTCTCGTCGTTCTTGTACAAATAGCAAATTCCGAGGCGATAGTGGTAATACGGATTAAGTGAGTCGAGTTGTGTTAGACTTTTGTAGTAAGGCAATGCACGGAGATAATTTTTCTCTCCGTAGAAAAACTCGGCGTCTTCCAACAACTGATCTTCCTGCTTCTGCTTTTCTTTATCTCTCGGTGCCGCACTCAAAAATGCCGGACAAACCAGCAGAAATAGAATTACGACAGCATACCTCATGCCTAACATAGGGCTAAAATCCAAAAACGTGGTGCACACTTTAAGGTGTAGTCGTCGCAATTACAAACACGAAAATGTGTATAACAACGAAGAAAACGCATGTTTCACGGCCCATTCCACACATGCGACATCCCTCAAAACAAGCAGTTTAACCCAGTATTGTATGTCAACAACAAGTTGATGTTTTATCAAAGTTCCACGCAATGAAAGAAGCACCCCGGAAATGGTTTTCTTTGCAAATGCAATTTTTAGATCCAGCACTTGACGCGTATTCGACTTCTCATTCAGCAAAAGAATCAGAATTGTTGACGGAACTTTCACGCGAGACCCATTTGAAAACCACAATGCCGAGAATGTTGTCGGGTCACTTGCAGGGAAGATTTCTCAGTTTACTAAGCAAGCTTGTTCAACCGGAAGTGATTCTTGAGATCGGAACATTTACCGGATACGCCGCGTTGTGTCTTGCGGAAGGATTGAAGACTAACGGCAAGCTAATCACGCTCGACACGAATGATGAAACTTCTTCGATTGCAAAGAAATATTTTGCGAAGTCGGAGTATGCTTCCCAAATCGAATTAATTAACGCCGACGCGACTCAAGAAATTCCGAAGATAAACGAGACGTTTGATCTTGTTTTTATTGATGCTGACAAAGAAAATTACAGCAACTACTTCGACATGATCATTGGTAAGATGCGGAAAGGCGGACTGATAATCGCTGACAACGTTTTATGGAGCGGTAAAGTTTTGCAACCCATTAAGGCGAATGACACGGAAACTATTGCGATCACTTCATTCAATGAAAAAGTGTGTGCTGACGATCGCGTAGAACAACTGCTGTTGCCTGTGCGCGACGGACTGATGATTCTGCGCGTGAAGTAGATTATTTTTCGCTGAAGTCAACACTCCTCCTCCGATACCGGGTTAACAAATACCGAGTACCGGTTCCAATGGACCTCCACACAAAGTAGAGGAGCAATAATTCGAGCAATATCGTAGCGACGATTGGAAAACCTGCGTAGGGAATTACCACAATGCAAAACAGCAAAAGTGCGAAGCCGCCCATCAAGAGCATGAGTCCGATGAATGCAGACCAATCGTGACGAACCGGCTGAATGTACGTTTCATTCGTTTTCAACACCGGAACCGCTAAGTGATCCTGCATGGGCGTTGACATTTCATGACCGATCGGTGCCAGTACGTCAACATCCGACACAACAAAAGTGTCGATCACAATTTGTGTGGTTTCTTGTACAGGTAAAGGGACGGAATCAACCCGAATCAATTTCTTCTCAAAAGATTTGTACTCTCTTTCTGCGGTGGAAAATTGCTGTGGTGTTGCCGGAACTTTGTCGACGTGACGATACTTCATCCGCTCGAACGAACTGCACGAGGTAAGCGCAAGTAACGGGAGCAGGATGAAATAGTTCTTCATCACTTGGTGTCAGTGGATGTATCGTCTTCTTCTTCCACATCACCATTGATACGTGTGAGCTGAATGTCGTAGCCGTAATTCGCCATTTGCTGTAGTGCATGGTTCTTTCTCGTAACAACTCTTCCGGAAGTAGCGTTCACATTATATTCGAGCGGATTTGGTAATACAGCCGCTAACCGCGCACATTGCTGATTGCTGATGTCTTTCGCATCCTTCTCGAAGAAATAGGTTGATGCAGCTTGGGCACCGTAAATGCCCGGCCCGAATTCCACGGAGTTAAGATATACTTCCAGTATCCGGTCTTTCGTCCAGAAAGTTTCAATCAGGAATGTGAACCCAGTCTCCGGTATTTTACGAATCCAGGAACTTGTGGGCCAACAGAAAACGTTCTTCGCTGTTTGCTGACTTATCGAACTTGCTCCTCCGGATTTCTTACCGCTCTCCGATTTTTCATAAGCCTCTTCAATGGATTGCCAGTCGAAACCGTGGTGTGTAAGAAATCGCTGGTCTTCCATACAAACCACTGCGAGTCCAAGATTAGGGGCCATTTCGTCGGCGCTCACCCATTCATGACGGATTGGTGTTTTCTCAGGAATGTCATTACCCATCTCGCGAAAAAACATGAGTGGTGTCCAGCCAATCGGAAGCCACTTGAGGGCTATGACCAGCAGCACACTAAAGCAGACCGAGAACAATGAAAATCGCCCAAGAAATAGAAAGAAGGTTCTGACCTGATTTTTCATGCGTAAGGAATTTTCACAAAACAAAAGTACAATGAAAAAACAGTTCTATCTTTCACCAACTTTCTATGAACATTCTTCAGAAGTTCCTCCGCAAAGGCACCGAAAATACTACCGATCAGTTTGATGCCCGGCGGATTCTTTTGCTCAATTTGTTCTATCTGGTAGCCTCGTTCACGCTCCTGGCTTCAATCATACAATCCATTCTTGCGGGAGAACCGAAGGAGATGAGCATTGCACTTTCCATTGCGTGTGTGCTCATGATTGGAGTTCCGGTATTAGGACGAAAAAATCCCAATCTTGGTGCGCTCTACATTATTTTTCTGGCGAATATTCTGGTTTGGTTTTTCGCAAACTCATTAGGACTCGCATCCGGAACTTACTTCTTCTATTTTCCGTTGTTCTTCGCAAACGGATGGCTGATGGATTTTCGCAAGCCATGGCATGCTTTCCTGTTGCTGGCAATGACGGTTAGCAGTGTAATCCTGGTGCTGATTGTTCCGGAATTACTCCTTGGATTGGATGTATCAAGAGAAATTCAGGAAGCGTCGTTTGTATTTAACCTGACGACTGCGGCAGTAATCATGGCGGGCAATACGGTCGTGATTGTATGGATGAATTATCGCAGACAACAGGAGTTAGAAGTGCGTGTCGAGGAGCGTGAAAAAGTAACTGCACAGCTCACCACTGCATTGAAAGAAAAAGAAATTTTGCTTGCTGAAATTCATCACCGCGTAAAAAACAATCTTGCTGTGGTACGCGGACTGCTCAACATGCAGTTAAATACAACAACAAATGAAGTAGCCAAAGCAACATTGCGTGAATCGGTGAATCGCGTTTCTGCAATGGCGCTGATCCATCAGAAATTGTATACAAAACAAAACCCTGATTCAATTGCTCTTGCACCTTATGTGAGTGAATTAGTTCGTGAAATTGCTTCTTCCTACCATTCAAATGGGTTAGGCATACCCGAAGTGAATACAGACATCCACGACATTTCACTCACACTAAACCGGGCAGTTCCCTGCGGTCTTATTCTGAATGAACTTCTTTCGAATGCATTCAAACATGCTTTTCTGAGCGGACAGCAAGGAATCATAGATATCAGTATCACGCGTGATCTGCAAAAGGCGGGTTATGTAAATCTCATTGTATCCGACAACGGGAAGGGAATTCCTGAAGATTTCAACCCGGAAACAAGTCCTACGCTCGGCATTACGATTATTCAATCGCTCAGTGAACAGCTCGATGGTGATTTTACGTTCGGAGGTTCGCATAGCGGTACTCAAATGAAGGTGAATTTCCCGATTTTGAGTGTTCACTAATTCCTGAAGCAATTCCCCTATCATTTTCTTATCTTAGTCAGCCTGATTCGTTATTGAAATACGCAAAACTGCTTTATGAGAAAATTTACCGCTCTGCTTTTATTCGCTTTCGCATTCACTACAAATGCAAATGCGCAGGCATCAGCTTGTCCGGATGTATTTACAACCGACACTTCCATTTGTGGAACTGCACCTTGTGTGAATCTCAACGCAACAGTACAGGGAACCAATGGCACAAGCACATATAACATTGCCGCTATTCCCTATTCTCCGTATGCGTTCACAGGTGGAAACCAAATTCTCATCGCCATCGACGACATCTGGAGTAGTGTGATTCCACTGCCGTTTTGCTTCGAATACTTCGGTGTTACGTATAACAACATCGTGATTGGCTCGAATGCAATTGTAACATTTGATCAGGCACAAGCAACGCAATACTGTCAATGGCCAATCGCCAACGCGAATCCTTCGAATGCAAATCCGATGAATTCCATCATGGCACCATGGCATGACATTGACCCCTCTATCGGTGTTACTCCGAATGTCAACTGGCAGGTTTATGGAACTGCGCCTTGCCGTCAATTCGTTGTGAGTTGGGCGGATGTTCCCATGTTCTCCTGCAATAGCATGATGGCAACATCGCAACTGGTGTTGCATGAAACAACAAATATCATTGACGTTTATATACGCGACAAACCAATTTGTTCTTCCTGGAACAGTGGCGCAGCAATTCTTGGAATTGTAGACCAAACAGCAACGAACGGATACACTGTTGCAGGCTACAACTATCCGACTATGTGGAGCGCTACGAATGAGGGATGGAGATTTGAGCCTTCTGGTCCATCGAACTGGACATTTGCCTGGTTCGACATGAGTGGAAATCAGCTCAGCACTTCACTCACCTATCAGGTTTGCCCTCCTGTAACTACATCTTACGTAGCAGTGTTGACTAATACTTCGTGTGCAGGAACAATCATCGCGCAAGACACTGCGACTGTTTCGATCAGCCCGGGGAACATGACGGTTACATCTGCTACCACACCAGAGCAATGCGGAAATTGTCAGGGAACTGCTACCGCCAATCCAACCGGTACTGCACCATTCACCTATTTGTGGGCACCGGGCGGACAAACTACACAATCCATAAGCGGACTTTGCGCCGGAACCTATTACGTTACCATTGTTGATGGTGGAGGTTGTTCAATAGTCGATACCGTCGTCATAACTAACAGCAGTCCGGCTATCAATCCTCTGATCACCACAAACACAAGCAACTTGCAGGTAAGTCAGATCGGACCGGGTGCACCCGTAGATCTTTGTTATAACACAGCAGGTCCGTCAACTATTACAAGTTGGAATTGGTTGTTTAACGGAACCCAAACTTCGAGCTTACAAGCGCCGTGTTTCACGGTGAATGATACCGGAAACTATTGCGTCATCCTTGCCGTTAGCGATACGTTTGGATGTTTTGATACCGCAACGGTTTGTATTCTGGTAACGAGTGAAGCAATCTTCTCTTTCCCGAATGTATTCACGCCGGGAAGCGATGGTGTGAATGACTTATTCCTCCCAACGACTGTTGGTGTAAAAGATGTCAAAGTGTTCATCTACGATCGTTGGGGTGTTCAGATTTACGAATGGACAGCATCTGATCCGAACGTAAATACCACAGGATGGAACGGAAGAACACAAGGCGGAAAAGATGCCGTTGATGGTGTTTACTATTGGCACGCAACCGTCGTTGATTTCCAGTCACAAGCGTTTGAAGTGAGCGGTTTTGTCCACCTCATCCGAGGGAAATAGCAATCGCTGGCCTTTAAAAAGTTCAAATTATACCGGGTGTCCCTACGCCCGGTATTTTTTTTGCACCCTTTTTGTCTGTTCCGGTAAACACCAAAGCCGAATTCCGTGGTCTGAAATGTGAAATTAGCGGCGCATGAGGTAACTTGCGGCGTTATTCATGTTGTAATGACCGACGAACAAACCCTTCCGCAGTCGTATCCGCTTTCACGCATCATGCACATCATTGCATTGGTGATGTCGGCGATTCTCCTTCTCGTGGGGATTCATATTCTCATGAAAGAAGAAGAGTTCGAATACGAACTTTACTTCTACTGGTTCATTGCATGTTATCTGATTATTGCAATGCTCGTGAAGATGATTCGCGTGGTGCATGGCGATCACGAAACAAAGAATATCGTAATCGGCTTTCTGGTCGAATTTACATTCTTCGCCCCTATCGTCTTCAGCGACTGGCAAACGGATAAGCAGGATTTTGCTCTTGCAATGCTTGTGACGAATGTCGTACGGACCGCGTATTACATTATGGCTGTGATGAGGAATTCGAAGTTAGTCTAGAGTCGGGAGACCACAGACGGGAGTAACTATGTTAAATTCTACTTTAGCACATTAACCCTCCGCCGCGGCGGAAGCACATTAGCACATTAATTCAGCATTGCGCCCAACGACTTGTTGTACAAATCGCTGTACTCAGTAAGTGAACCGAAGTTTTCTCCGTCAATAACGAATGAATTTCCTTTCACTGTTCCGATCACGTTGCCTTTAGAGCCGTTCTTCTCCAGCATCTCAATCACTTTCTGCTCATCACCTTTTGCACACGTAACTACAACGCGCGACTGAGCTTCTCCGAAGAGGAATGCATCCTTACGCACTTTGTCGTACGATTTGATGTCGAAGCCAAGGTTGCCTGCAATTGCGCTTTCCATGAGCGTTACGAACAAGCCGCCATCTGAACAATCGTGTGCAGATTTCACAGTGCGCGATTTGATTACTTCTTTCACCGCGTTCTGCATATCGAACTCTTCATCAAGATCGAAATACGGAGCTGGAGTATTCTTCACACCGTGGAATGAATAGAGATATTCAGAAGATGAAATATCGTTGCGGCAATTTCCAACGAGGATGATTGAATCGCCTTCGTCTTTGAAATTCAACGTCATGATATTTTTCTTCGAAGGCACAAGACCCAGCATTCCGATTGTTGGCGTTGGGAACACAGGACCTTCGTAAGAAGACTGATTGTAGAAGCTCACGTTACCACCTGTAACCGGTGTTTTGAATTTCTCGCAGGCTTTGCCCATTCCTTTGATAGACCCAACAAACTGCCAGTATACTTCCGGGTTGTATGGATTTCCGAAGTTCAGACAGTTTGTAACTGCAGAAGGCTCTCCGCCTGAACAAACAATATTGCGTGCTGATTCAGAAACTGCGATTGCACAACCGACTTCCGGATCTGCATTCACATAGCGCGCATTGCAATCTACTTTCAACGCAATTGCTTTGTCGGTTCCTTTGATGTTTACGATAGCAGCATCAGAAGGAGCATTCGTGCTCATGTTCACCGTTCCAACCATTGAATCGTACTGATTGAACACCCAGCGCTTTGATGCGATGTTTGGATGTCCGGCGAGATGTTTCGCTGCTGCTTTCAGATCAGCGGGTTCTTTCACTGAATCGATTGTGAACTTTTTCGCTTCTGCAAAGTACGCAGGCTCTTTCCATTCACGCTTATAGATTGGAGCGCCGCCACCGAGTACGAGAGAATCTCCCGGTACATCTGCAACGAGTGTATCGTGCATATAATACCTGATGCGATCGCCATCAGTCACTTCACCGATCTGTACGCAATTCAAATCCCATTTCTCGAAAACATCAAACACCGGTTTTTCCATTCCCTTCTTCACCACAATCAGCATGCGCTCCTGTGATTCAGAAAGAAGAATTTCCCAGGCCTTCATGTTCTCCTGGCGAGTCGGAACTTTATCCAGCCACACATTCATGCCGCTCTTCCCTTTCGCCGACATCTCAGAAGTCGAACACGTGATTCCAGCTGCTCCCATATCTTGCATGCCCACAACTGCACCTGTCTTGATTACTTCCAAAGTTGCTTCAAGCAAAAGTTTTTCCTGAAAAGGATCTCCAACCTGTACAGCAGGAAGATCTTTCGCTGAATCTTCTGTAATATCTTTTGATGCAAATGCTGCACCGTGAATTCCGTCTTTCCCTGTTGATGATCCCACAATGAAAACCGGATTTCCTGCTCCGTAAGAAATTGCAGAAACCGTCTCTCCTACTTTCACAATGCCCGCACTCATCGCATTCACGAGTGGATTTACATTGTAACACTCATCGAAGAACACTTCTCCACCCACTGTTGGAATTCCGAATGCGTTGCCATAATCGCCAATGCCTTTTACAACACCGCGCACCAGCCATTTCGTTTTCTCGAGTTTGAGATCACCAAAACGCAATGAGTTCAATCCTGCAATAGGACGCGCACCCATTGTGAAAATATCGCGATTGATTCCACCTACTCCGGTTGCTGCGCCTTGATACGGCTCCAATGCAGAAGGGTGATTGTGCGATTCGATTTTGAATGCGCACGCAAGTCCATCGCCAATATCAACGAGGCCTGCGTTTTCTTCACCAGCTTTCGCCAGCATGTGCGGACCTTCTTTCGGCAGCGTCTTCAGCCAGGTAATCGAGTTCTTGTATGAACAGTGTTCGCTCCACATTACTGAGTAGATACTCAACTCAGTAAAGTTTGGGGTGCGTCCGAGAATAGAAGTGATCTGATCAAACTCTTCCGGAAGCAATCCAAGTTGTTTTGCCTGTTCGAGTGTTGCGATTTGTGTTTCTGAAGATGTAACTGCCATGAGATTTTGCTTTTGTCATACTTCGGCTCCGTTCAGTCTGACAATCGCCCTCGATTGAGACCCATTGTCAAACCGAGCGGAGTCGAGGATTGACTTTGTGAGGTGCAAAATTACGCAGAACCACGCCTCAAAAAAGGCTATTTTTCAACAAATCATGAGCATTTATCCCTCGAAAATGGCTCAAACAGGTACATTTGAGTTGAACCATGTTTCACGAATTCACATTACGACCCGATGCGAAAGGAAAAGTGATCCTGAACACTTTTCTGCAGGGAAGTGTATATTTTGTTTCTATCCTGTTCATCTACCTGTGGTTGCGCTTTCTTGAACCCGCGGTACTCAAACACTACGGGTTTTACGTCGGCTATGTTTTCGGATTTGTCGCGCTCGCAACAGTAATTTTAATGTTCAGACTTTACACGACGGGAATTAAATTCCGCATGCTCACATCCGACACCGACCTTCAATTTACAAGACTGGGCAACAGCATTACAGTTAAGTATTCCGATATAACCAGACTGGAAAGAACACCGAACAATATTCTGTTGATCTATACTGTTAGTTCAGATACAAAACCGGTGATCGCTGTTTCAGATACAATTACAGATAGGTCGCGTTTCGAAGAAATCCTTTCGCAGTTCACACCGATTACTGAGATTGATTCAATACCACGCGCATTTAAGAAAGTGCCGCGTATGTTATTTACGTACACGTTTATGACGGCGGTGTTTCTGAATCTGATTTCCCGAAATCCGAATACACAAATTGGGGCAGCACTCATTGTTATCGGACTGTCTGTTTATAGTTTGATTTCTTTCATGCGCTTTCGTCACGAGATCAAAAGCACCAATGGAGTTGTAATCATGATTCTGCTGATACTGATAATGCTTGTGAGAATTTTCCTGGCATTGCAACCTGAACTCTTCCCAAACCCCGTAGTATGAACCGATTTACCGCAATTTTTCTTCTTCTGATTTGCACTGCAGTTTTCTCCTGCGGTCCATCACTCCGTGAAACCGGAATTCCTACTGAAGGAACGGTTATTTCCAAGCGGGAAACCGGTCGTGGTTCGAAACTCAAATATTACATCACCGTAAATTTCTTCACTCAACCGGATAAAGAAAATCCGAAACCTGAACCACCAAAGGACACGACACCGAAAACAGCAGATGAAATCATTGAGAGCCTCACACTGGACATGCACATGGGCGATTACCAGACAGCTGAAATTTCAGTCACCTCCGCTGAGTATGACAAGTACAGCGAAGGTGATGAGGTAAAGATTCGGTACGACAAAGAAGATCCATCCACAGCCGTGCTCGAATAGCGTTTAGTGTTTCAACAACTTGAATGTTCTGGTTTGTCTGCTAACCGTTGTTGCAGTACAGAAATAAATTCCTTCTGCCACAGTAGAGAGATCAATTGTTGCAGTAGTTGAATTCAATGTTTGAACACTAACAAGTTCTCCACGAACAGAATAAATTTCAATACGCTGTATATTTTCTGCGGAGTTCAAAACGAATACGCCATCCGAAGATTTTAGAGTGAAGAGTGATGTGCTTTCAGAATTTTCATTTACACCTACGGCAGCATTTCCGAATTTTATTGTGTACGTTTCCTGATCGGCACACCCGGTGAGATAAACGTCTGTCCCTCCTCCAATTGCTATGCAACCTCGTGGTGCATTCATTGTACCGTACGCATACTGTTGAGAACTCCACAACACACTCCCGTTCTGATTTGACAGACGATATAAAACTGATCCACCCTGGGAATTCGTTGAAATACTGATGGCCGTCAAAATATCTCCGTTCGATGTAATATCAAGATCCCAATTGTAGTTATGTATGCCGGACACGCCGAGAGCAACTTCCCAAATTTCCTGTCCTGAAGAGTCGAGTTTCCCGACCATTGCTTCGCACACTCCAAAATAAGTGGGAACGTTGTAGGCAATAAACACATCTCCATTCACGTCGCTAAGTATGTCAACCGGTTGATAAGAGTTAATTTGCCAACTGTCGTTGATTGTATCACTCCAGATTTCCTGACAAGACGGTGTGACTTTAGCGACGTATGGACTTGTTGGTTGATTTGCGAATGAACCGGACATAAACTTCGCGAGGACGTACATATTGCCGAATGGATCCGGGGTTAGTTTTGGAGCTCGCAATCCGTCAAGCCCACCATTGTAAGTAAGATTACCTATACCGATTACGTTACCAGTATTCACGTCAATTTCACGAACCTGAACCAAAACCGGACCGACTGCTTGTTGAACCGCTGTTGGCATGTACAGGCGATCGAGCGAACTAAAACAAATACTGGTCGCATCCAGTGTTCCGTTCACATCACCGTGCTCCCATTGCAGCGTACCGAACGGATCTAATTTGAATCGAAGTGTGTAAGATTCGGCCCATGTGCAATTACCGTGGAAATGTTTACCAACCACGTACACATTGTCGTTCTTATCAAGTGCCAGATCATAAGCTTCGTCATTCTCATTGCTGAACTGACTATCAACATGATTGAACAGTGTTGTATAAATAACGCTTCCGCTCGGACTGTACTTTCGAACAATGATGTTTTGACCAAGGTTTACCTGATTCAGTGCAGTCGTATTAATCAGCACGTAACAATTTCCGCTTGCATCAGTTTCAACATCAACTACCATTTCGGCCTGTCCATAGTTATACCAGTCCCACCAAACATAATTACCTGAGGCATCCAGCAAATAACAAATCGCGTCAAAGCCCAACATATCTCCGACCGCGACGAAGACACCTCCTGATGGGTGGGCTTTGCTGTGTTCGACATCAAAAGCCTGCCTTGATTCAATGTACTGCCAGGCTGGAGTGGTGGATTGCGCATATGATGCAAAACCAAATGCGAGAATGAAGAAATTGGTAACTATCGTTTTCATGGGATTGTTTTGATGCAAATTAATTTCAATTCACGTCATAAAAAAACGGATCGAGTTCCGCTCTTACCAACCCACCAGAAAATTGATGCGTGAAAAATCTGCGTCTGTGATTCAGTGGAGTACATGCCTTAACAGAGACCGGACGAATATTAATACCAGGTCTTACGCCAGAGACTCTATCGTTTGTTCATTTCATTTCAAGCAAGTCTGTCACACATGTTACCGAAGTGACTACAAATGTTATTGATTATGGAACAGGTATTAAGATGACGTTCCATTGGAATTTGAACGGGATAAATTCGTTGTCACTAAAATTCCCTACTTATGAAAAAAACAGTACTTGTACTTTCAGCTCTTCTTTTAACGGGCAAGATTTTCAGTCAGACTGCACTTTTTAGTAACGCCGGACAATACGCCGGTGTTTCCGGAGGAACTTCCGAAATATTCGACATGTTTTGGAAATCTCCAGGGGTTGGTGGCAACATCTATGCAACTGGTGTATTTACGGGAAGTGTCGACTTCGATATGGGAACCGGCACAACCACATTGACGTCCAACGGAGGAGCAGACATTTTCATTTCGTGCCAGAGCGACAATGGAAGTTACCAATGGGTAATAGGAATAGGCGGAACCGGAAGCGACACCGCGTTGAAAATTGAAGAAGGTCCCGACGGACATCTTTATATAGCCGGAGAATTTTCTGATGCAGTAGACTTTGATGCAGGTTCGGGTGTCAGTACGCTGACTTCGTCTGGTGGAACCGATGCGTTCCTATTGAAGTGTGACATTCTGAATGGCCAATTCATGTGGGCGAAACAAGTTGCATCGGGCACAGGAAATGAAACAGCCAACTGCATTGCATTTTTCAGTGATTCGTCGATTGCTATTGGTGGCAACTACGAAGACACGACTGATCTTAACCCAGGCGCGGGTGTAGCAAACTTCATCACTACGGGATACACCGAGGTATATATTTCGCGCTTGACTGCATCAGGAAACTATCAAACTGCGTGGTCCTTCGATGGAAACGGTTTCGATGGCATGTACAGTCTGGTTGTGAATACATCCGATCACCTATTTGCGTTGGGCTATTTCGAAGATGAAATTGATCTTAGTCCCGACGGCGCACTAACACTTGTAAATAGCACCCTTTGGCCGAACGCCTTCATTGTAAGGTTTGATACAACAGGAGCAACTTTGGACTATGGAACCTTCGACACGCATCTGAAAATGGGAATGGTTTATGATGCCGGAACACAGCGACTGTTTGTAGCTGGCACGTTGCAGGATTCGCTGGATGCAAACCCGGGAAACGGAACATGGATGCTATATGGGAATGTTCCAGGATTTCGTGATGTCTTCGTTATTAACCTTGTACAATCGTTGACTCCGATTGAAACAGGAATTGCAGGTGGAGCAAATGATGACACATTTACTTCAATCGGCAATAGCGCCAACTATATTGCCATTGGCGGTCGTACGCAAAGTGTAATTTTCGATGCAGCACCCGCTCTCAATGATTCGCTGATGCTTGCGGGAACCGGCAACGATCTTTTCGCCATCGCAATCAACGGCTACGATTTACAATTACAAAATTCAGGATTAGCATCTGATGTTACCGGATCACGGGACTTCCGCGCAATCGATTGCAATTATGAAGCTGCAGGTTTTGTGATTCACGGCGGTGGATCATTCAACGATGTTGTTGACTTTGATCCTGCAGGAAACTATACGCTAAGTACGCCCTCATTCAACACCGAAGCATTCATTTTCAAATGGGGTGTATGCGCACCAATTTCAGTTGGAACATCTATGGCGGTATGTGATACATTCTATTTTCATAACAATGTGATGTATCCGGTTCCCGGCGCCTTTTACGACACATTACAAAGCGTATGCGGATCAGACAGTTTGGTTACCACAAATCTGTATCTCTATATCGCAGACACCAGCGTGGCAACAAACGGATTCACGCTCTCGTCAAACCAAAGCGGTCAGTTGTATCAATGGGTTGACTGTAATAACAACTTCGCGGCAATTTCCGGAGCTACCAATCAAAACTTCTCACCCGCGATTGATGGATCGTATGCCGTTGTAATTTCCAACGGAACTTGTTACGATACATCCGGCTGTCACACCATTCTGGGAATAGGCATAAATGAAAATGCTTTTGGACTAATAACAGTGAGTCCGAATCCATTTGCCGGTACACTTCAGATTTCAGGAATGAATGGGACCACGCAAATATCAGTGTACAATATTTTAGGTGAAGCTGTTATTTCCACTCAAACTTCATCCACCACATTGTCAATTAACACAGAACAACTTCCACAAGGAACTTATCTGCTCACCACAGAATCTGCTGGTAAGAAAAATATAATCAGAGTGGTGAAGTAAAGTTGTAGGAATAATTCCCCCTAATCCTACACACCGTCCGTGAACTCAGTTTGCGGGCGGTTTTTCATTTTACGGAATTTAAGAAATACGGCACATCTGTTTGATGGAACTACCGCGTCTGTTAAACACACCGAAATAGGGGTTCCGGTCTCAATAATTTTGGTGTAATACTTATCACAGTGCTGAAATCAATAATTTCTTAACCCATGAAAAAGCTCATTCTACTATATGCAATTGGCATTTTAGGTGCATTGCAAACACAGGCACAAACTATTTCCCACATGTGGTCCCGCGCCGCTGGTGGAAGCAATAATGATGCAGCTCACGGTATTGAAGTAGATGCGTCGGGTAACGTGTACACTGCGGGATACTTCTATGGTACAGTAGATTTTGATCCCGGCCCCGGAACATTAAATCTGACCTCCGCAGGTTCGTACGACATATTTGTTCAGAAACTAGATGCCAACGGAAGTCTGCTTTGGGTAAAACAAATTGGTGGTAGCGCTGGCAGCGAAGTTGCATTCGCGCTCGACGTTGATCCAAGTGGTAATATTCATTTTACTGGATACTTCGTCGGCACAGTTGATTTCGATCCTGGTGTGGGAACTGCAAACCTCACCTCTTCAAGCGGCGCAGACGTTTACGTTTGCAAGCTGGATAATAATGGAAATTATATCTGGGCTGTTGCGAATTCTGCTGCGAGTACTCAAAACGAACAAGGAATGGGTATCGCAGTTGATGGATCTGGAAATGTTTACTACACCGGCCTATTCCGTACCAACATGGACGTAAACCCGGGTGGACCAACTGTGACAATCTACACCGGAGCAGGAAACCTTCAGGTATTCATGATCAAACTCGATGCGACAGGTGCTTATGTGTGGGGTAAAGGTTTCAACGGTACAGGAACATCAGTGGGTAACGCAATTGCACTTGATCCAACCGGATCTGATGTTTACATCACGGGGTATTACAGCGGAACAGTGGATGTTGATCCGACCGCGCCTCTACTCAACCGTACAGCAGTTGGTCAGAATGATATTTTCATCGAGAAACTGTCTTCAGCAGGAACCTTCGGCTGGTGCATTAACTACGGAAGTAGTTACAACGAAGCGGGACAAGGTATCGCTATTACAGCAGCAGGAATAACCGCAACAGGCTCTTTCGCTGGCACCATCGATTTCGATGCCGGTGCTGGAACAGCAAACATGCAAACTGACCTGATGTCGGGCAACACTGATGTGTATGTTCTTCGACTTACAACTGCGGGCGCATACTCGTGGTCGAAAAGTATTGGTGGAACGGGTGTTGATGCGGGGTATGCAACTGCTGTAGATCAAAGCGGAAATGTATATACGACAGGATACTTCTCCGGCACTGCTGATCTCAATCCATCTGCGACAACCCAAAATGCTACTTCGGCTGGAGTTGAAGATATTTTTGTCATGAAGCTTGATGGCTCCGGAAATTTTATTTGGAGCGGCGCATTAGGAAGTGCCGGTGCCGATATGGGCAACGCAATTTTCGGAACCTCTGCAAACAACGTGTACTATGCTGGTCACTACAGCGGCAGCATGGATTTCAATCCGGGTGCAGGAACAACAACACTTGCAAACAGCGGTATGCGCGACATTTTTGTGTCGCGTTGGAATCAATGCACTGCGGCTCCATCAGCACCCGGGGTAATTTCCGGTGCAACTCCTGTTTGCGTTGGATCGACACAAACGTATAGTGTGACTGCGGTTGCAGGAGTAACGTATACATGGACACTGCCTGGTTTATGGAGTGGAAGTTCGAATTCAAATTCCATCGCTGCAACCGTAGGTGCGGGAAGCGGAAACATTACATGTACAGCGTCAAACGGATGCGGTACAAGTTCAACATCTACTTTGGCGGTGACCCATGCAACAATGCCAGTAACTCCATCAGCCATTTCAGGTTCGGCTACAGTTTGCGCCGGCAATGTTGTGACGTACAGTGTAACGCCAGTTGCAGGCATAACTTACGCATGGACACTTCCGGGTGGATGGCCGGGTGGATCACCAAGCAATGTTGTTACGAGCACTGCAGGATCAAGCAGCGGAACCGTTTCGGTAACTGCAAGCAACGTGTGTGGTACAAGTTCAGCGTCAACATTGGCTGTAACATCAAGCGCCATTCCGGCAATGCCAAGTGTAATTTCGGGACCAGATACTATGTGTCCGGGTGCAATCAATACTTACAGCGTAACACCGGTTGCGGGAGTAACATACAATTGGACGTTACCACCAAGTTGGACAGGAAATTCAACATCTAACTCGATCACCGCAACCGCAGGAACTGCAAGTGGATTTATTGAAGTTACAGCAACTAACTCTTGCGGAACAAGTGTACAGAGTTGGATAACGGTTGTTGTCAATAACATTCCAACTAATCTTGGACCACTAACAGGTCAATCGCCGATCTGTGAAGGAAGTACACAGGTGTATACGGTAGCGAGCTATCCAGGCGCGACCTACACATGGACACTACCTGCAACATGGACCGGTAACTCCACAACCAATTCACTTACCGCAATCGCAGGTTCTGCTGGTGGAACACTTTCCGTTGTTGCATCCAACGCCTGCGGAACCGGAAATCCGTCCTCGTACAACATTGCTGTAACAAATATTCCTGCGTCTCCTGTAAACATTGGCGGACCAGATACAGTATGTGGAAATTCCAATGCGACGTACTCTTGTTCCTCAATGCCAGGTGCAACATCATACACGTGGACCTTGCCTGGAGGTTGGAGCGGCTCATCAACATCAACATCAATAAATGTTGTCACAGGAAATATCAGCGGAACTGTACAGGTTACTGCGAATAATACGTGCGGCAGCTCCGTCCCTAATAGCTATTCTGTCTTCACGGACACAGTTCCACTCGCTCCTGCCGCTATCACCGGAACAAGTGTTCTGTGCGAAAACAGTCCGTATGTATTTACATGCAGTTCAGTTGCGAATGCGACAACGTACAACTGGACTTATCCTTCAGGATGGACAGGAACCACTTCAGCAAATTCACTGAACGGAATAGTTGATAGTAATGGAGGATTAGTTTCTGTTTCGGTGACCAACCTCTGCGGAACATCAAACATGGCAACGTTAAGCGTAACAGTAAATCCTATGCCGGTTACATCAATCACAACAACAGGTGGAGGAATGGTTGCGGATGAACTCAACGCAACCTACCAGTGGCTCGACTGCGTAAACAGTATGAGCACAATTGCAGGTGCAACAGCACAACAATTTGTTCCTTCATCAAACGGCTCCTATGCAGTTGAAGTGAACCTCAATGGTTGTATAGATACCAGTGCATGCGACTCATTCCTTACTGCCGAAACCCTTGAATTAAACCGTAACATCATGCTCGTGTATCCGAATCCTACATACTCAGAAGTTTATTTGCCGGGAGTAGCAAACAATACGTTAATTGAAGTGTGTGATCTTACCGGTCGCATCGTGAAAGAAGTCTACTATAGTGGCGCTCTTTCGCTCAGTGAACTTGCTGCGGGTACGTACGTACTTCGCGTTTATACAGAAGACGGAACATTCACGAAGAGCATACAGAAACAATAATCCCTACAATGCAAAACGAGGAGCTTCTGTTGAAGACTCCTCGTTTTTGTCATTTTCTGGATTAGCTTAAACCGATTTCAGATACTCCAACAACGCATCTTTCTTTCTGCTCGACACAGGAACCGTTTGTCCACCGTCGAGCACCAGACTTCCACCATCGGTTTTATCGAAGCGAACTATGCGGTTCAGATTTACGAGATACGTGTTGTGTACGCGCATGAAGCCAAATCCTTCGAGCAGTTCCTCGTATTCCTTGATATTTTTTGAGACCATCACTTTCTCTCCATTACCAATGAAAAAGTGTGTGTACACTCCTTCTGCCTGTAGATAAGCAATGTCGCTTACCTTGATTACATAAATTGCCTTCTGATCCTTCAGCACAATTTTCTTCTCCTCATCCGAATTGCGCATGCGGTTGTTCAGCACACTCAACTGACTCATCAATTCGTTTTGTTTCGCGCGGAATGAAGCACGTTTTACCGCTTCTGCCAGTAAATCCGGCTCAACGGGTTTCAACAAAAAATCGATCGCACTGAAACGAAATGCATCCACCGCGTATTTGTTGTACGCAGTAATAAATACCACCTGAAAATTAATGTCCTGAACTTTATTCAGCATGTCCATTCCGGTTCCGTCCTGCATTTCTACATCGGTAAAAAGCAGGTCCGGTTGAATTTCGTGAATGGCGCGTATCCCGGCCACTACTCCGTCGGCTTCGTGAATGGACGTAACCTGCGGACAAAATTTCTCAAGCATCAAGCGCAAGCCTTCGCGAATTTCTTTTTGATCGTCTACAATCAGTGTTTTCATGCGTTGATCAAAGGTAGTTTAACCAAAGCAGAAAAGCCGCGTTTTTCATTGGTAAAACCAACTTTAATTTCCGACTTCGAACCCCGCGATTTATCGAGAAGCATCAAGCGATCTTCAATGATCTTTCCGGCACGTGAAGGATACCCTTCATGGGCATTGCCACCGGCATTCGCAGTCCCGTTATCAAGAACCTCTACAACCAGGGAGTTATCTGTTATTGAGAACAGAACCTTGATCTCACCTTTATATCCAATCTTTTTGAAACCATGCTCGATGGAGTTTTCCAGAAACGGTTGTACAATCATGGACGGAACCATGTATTGTTCCGGATCAAGTTCCCCAATGTCAATGGAAAAATCAAAAACATCCGGATACACAAGTTTTTGTACTTCCAGATAACCGGTGATGTATTCCACTTCTTCTTCAACAGATACGAGTTCGCTGTAGGTACTTTCCAACGTCTGTCGCATCACTTTCGCATAACGTGCGAGATACAAAGGCACTTTATCCTCATTGCCCTTCTTCATGCTGAAAGTTTGCAAAGTAGTCAACGCATTGAAGAAAAAGTGTGGATTCATGCGCGCACGATTCAAACGCAATTCTGCTTGCAGATTTTCCTGTGCCGCCTTGAGTGAACGCTGACGAAACAACACAAATATTGCCACCAGCAAAACGACGAGAACCGAAATTCCCAGAATCAGAATATTGATACGAAGACTCTTTACCTCGGCCTCGTGGTTCAGCCGTTCAATCTCCTCTTCGTTTCTTGCTTTGTTGTATTTCTGCTCAAGCGTATTGATAATGTCCGTCCTCTCCAGCGACGCAAGACTGTCATTGAGATGAGTCATTCTGCTTTGCGCAGCAAAAGCTTCCTTGTAACGATCAAGTTTCATCAGCGCCTTCATCTGAATTTCAAGGGAAGCGATGATGAGATCAACTTGTCCCCATTCTTCGGACAGTGCAACGGCAGAGTCGGCATACATCAACGCTTTTTCTGTATTGTTCAGCGCAAACCACGATTCACTTTGCGTTCCGTAAATCCGGATCAAAGTCACTTTATCCGACTTGCGATTAATGCTCATCAGCGCGCTATCACAATATATCAAAGCACGTTCGTTCTGTCCGGTTGCCAGATAATATTCTGCGAATAAATCATAGGAGTGAATGAGTGCTTTCCTGTTACCGGCAGATTTCGCCAATGGCAACGCGATGTTGAGGTAATAAATTACGCTGTCAAGGTAGGTTGAATCATGTCCTTCCTCGAAGATCGTTCCGTACGTGCCGGCAATCAAAGCCGATATTCTCGCTGTACCGGAACTATCATTCAACTCTCCAAGTACATTCAGTGCTTTGATCTGATAGCTCACGGCTTTAAATGGCTGATCCATATCAGTAAGCATGATGCCTAGATTTGCATACGATTTATACAACAGCTCGTTGTAATCATGAAATTCACAAATCTCACTGCACCGTAATTGAAAATCTACCGCAGAATCCTTGCGATTGGTCTGGTGAAAATCTTTCGCCAAGAGAAAATAGAACATGGCCTTAAGCGAATCATGACAACCATCGTCGGAAATCCAAATCCTTGAGTCGAGAAGTATCCTTTCGCTTTTGCGGTATTCCGATTGTTTAAACTGAACGTCTGCATGAGCAAACTCAGCAAGATATTTACAGTTGTCGTCTTTCAGAGTGTTCGCGAGACTATCAGCACTTGCAAATGCTCTTGCCGCAATTAATTTCGCATGTTGACTGAGATAAGAGCCGGTTTGTACACAACCGCACTCAGTTTGCGCACCAAGCCGCAGATTGCCGATGATAACAGCAGATACCACGAGTAGAAAAATTCTTAGCAGGGGCATTTTCAAAATTAATCAATAAAGGACTACTGAATACTTCACACTCAACTGCTGTTGCTGACTTCTCTTTAGTTATTTTTGGACATGTCCTGGCTCCTCTACACAATTTTTCTGCTGATTGCCTGTTGGGTCATTTTCCGTCATCGCTATTTTCTGTTACCTGGATTACCACGCACCTCCGCAATCTGGTTTTTCGCCCTAAAGCTTATTGCCGGAATCGCAATTTGGTACGTGTACACCTACTACTATCCGCAGCGCGAGTATGCCGACATCTGGAAATACTACGACGATAGTGAAGTCGTTTACCGTGCACTCGACAATTCAACAGGGGATTATTTCCGTTTAATTTCCGGAATCGGAATTGACGAACGCATGCAACACCAGTATGTCGATAAGATGCAGCATTGGGATCAGCAGTTCGAGAATAACCTGTTCAACGATTCACATACGATCATCCGATTCAATGCAATTCTGCGTTTGATTTCCGGTGGAAATTATCACACGCATTCATTGGTTATGTGTTTCCTTGCATTCATCGGATTGTGCGCGTTGTATCACTGGCTGTACAAGTTTCTCTGGCAATGGAAGAAAGTTGTCGCGTTCATTTTGTTTGTCTCTCCTTCCCTCCTCTTCTGGAGTTCCGGTGTGCTGAAAGAAGGAATTCTTTTTTTCTCATTGGGGATGCTGATTCTTCATGCATGGAGATTTGCCGAAGACAAAAAGAAATACCGCCTCATTTGGATTTGCATTTCGGTTGCTCTTCTGGCCATGACGAAATTGTATATGCTGGTCTTTGTGATTCCGTCGTTATTGTTTGCACTGCATCTGGTGAAACATCCACGCTTTGCTTTCGTGAAGTTTGTCAGCTTACTCGTACTGCTTTTTGGAATTGCATTGGGTATCGACAAAGCGAAACCCGAATTCTCTCCATTCAAAATCATCGCGAACAAGCAAAATGACTTTTTGAATCTGGCGCGTGGTGGAACATACCTGATGGATTCGATGTACGTGGTTTATATCCGCCCGGATCAATCAATCACGACTCAGAAATCGAGAATATTTTATGAATATGTAGTTGCTCCTAACACGGAAATTATTTACTGGAATATCGCTGATGATTTCAGAGATACATTGCGAAGAACAACCACAAAACATGAAGCATACAAGATGTTGTCATCAACTCCGGTTGCGGGAAGTCTGATGAACGTTAAACAACTCCAACCCAATGTGAGTTCTGTTCTGCGTGAAGTTCCCGGTGCGTTGCAACGAAGTATTTTCCGTCCGTGGCCCTGGGAAATAAGTCCGGTGATGATCATTCCTGCGACGCTGGAAAATATTTTCATGTTCGCACTCATTCTAGCGATGCTGTTGTGGTACAAAAAACCATCATCAAAAGCTTTGTTCTGGTTTTGTGTTTGCTATGCGCTGATTACGTTAACGGTTACAGGACTCACAACTCCGGTTCTGGGTGCATTGGTGAGATATAGAATCACAGCGGTACCGTTCCTGCTTTTTGCAATACTTCTGTGCATTGATCGGGAGCGATTGGTAAAAAGATTCCCTTTCTTCAGAACATTTTAGGTGTTGTGCTGTTTTCAATTCGCTGAGCGAATGAAAAATCTAAATGATATAAAAGGGGTGTTGCTTCGCAACACACGTCAGGCTCCTATTGGGAGCCTGTTACGGTCAGAAAACGGTCAAGTTTCATTGGAAAGGACCCGATTTTTACCACTTTCTGCGCCCCGTTTTTCCCTATTTTTGGCTCTCATCAAACTACCCTACAGGTACTCCTGTTCCGCCTATGTCTTTTTTCACTTCCCTTTTCAGAAAAAAATCAGCCACTGCAGCCATCGGCGACGAAGGTCACGGTCATGGCCTGAATAAAGTCCTCTCTGTTCGCGATCTTACATTCTTTGGCGTAGCTGCGATCATAGGCGGCGGTACATTCAGCGCAATCGGCAATGCATGTTTCAATGGTGGGCCTGCTGTAATTCTCCTATACATAATCTGCGCAGTTGCTTGTGGATTTACCGCGATGTGTTATGCAGAATTCGCGGCTCGTGTTCCTGTATCGGGCAGTGCGTACACGTATGCGTATGTTTCTTTCGGAGAATTATTCGCATGGATTATCGGTTGGGCATTGCTTATGGAATATTCCATCGGTAATATTTACATCGCGTTTTCCTGGTCGGGATATTTCACAAATCTCCTCGGTGGATTCGGAGTGCATCTACCCGAGTTCTTAACGATCAATTACAAAGCAGCACACGCCGCATTCGACGCCAACGCGGTAGGAACAGAAGGTTATCTCGCGTGGACAAACGCTCCGATGATCGGAAGCCTGCGTGTCATTTTCGATTTGCCGGGAGTAATGATCAACTTCTTCATCACCTGGTTGGTGTTCATCGGCACCCGTGAGTCGCGTAACATCAGCAACATCATGGTGTACATCAAGCTTGCTGTGGTTGTTCTGATTATCATCGTTGGCTTCTTCTATATCGATATTGACAACTGGACGCCTTTCATGCCGAAAGGTTTTGGAGGAGTAATGGCGGGTGTATCTGCAGTATTCTTTGCTTACATAGGTTTCGACGCAGTATCTACACTTGCAGAAGAAGCGAAAAATCCACAACGCGATCTTCCGAGAGGAATGATCTACTCGTTGGTTATCTGCACAGTCGCTTACATCCTGCTTGCTCTTGTCCTCACCGGAATGGTTTCTTACACACAGCTTGGCGTTACAGATCCGTTGGCAGAAATCTTCGCTATCAAAGGCGTGAAGTGGATGCTCTACATTGTTTCCGTTGCAGCTGTAGTGGCTATGACAAGCGTGATGCTTGTGTTCCAAATGGGCCAACCCCGTATCTGGATGACGATGAGTCGCGACGGATTGATGCCGAAGAAATTCTCCGAAATTCATCCGAAACATAAAACACCTGGATTTGCGACGATCATTACCGGGCTCGTAGTTGGATTGCCCATGTTCTTCACCGATGAAAATTTCATTCTCGATTTCACAAGCATCGGAACACTCTTCGCATTTGTTCTCGTTTGCGGCGGTGTATTATTGTTGCCGCAAATGAGCAAGGCAGAACAAGGTGAAGCCACAAAAGGAAAATTCCGTTTGCCATATATCAATGCGAAGTTCATTTTCCCGGGAATCGTAATCGCAACATTTGGATTCCTGATCTTCCAGTTTCCGGAGTTCTTCAGAGACACATTTGTGTTTACTGAAGACACCGTATCGCACAACATTCCAATGATTGGCTTCTTCATCGTGTGTTTCGTGATGACAATTCTATCCTTCCTCAAGAATCTGTCACTGATTCCTGTGCTCGGTCTTGTATCCTGCTGCTATCTCCTAACCGGAATGGCTGGTTCAAACTGGCTGTGGTTCGGAATCTGGTTCGGAATCGGATTAGTTGTGTATTTCCTCTACGGGCGCAAGCACAGTAAACTCGCAGGGAAGTAATCATGAAGAAGTTCTCAGTTGATGCGGATATCCGCA
Organism: Flavobacteriales bacterium; assembly: GCA_040377305.1. GTDB lineage: Bacteria > Bacteroidota > Bacteroidia > Palsa-965 > Palsa-965. The sequence goes on from JBEIPA010000008.1 coordinate 116,376, forward strand.
AAGCATCGACCATTGATTCGGAGTTTTATACTTCGGATGAAGTCTTTGGTGCATCAAAAGAGAAAATCTTCGCGAAGAGCTGGCAATATCTCGGTGATAGCGATGAGATAAGAATCAGCGGACAACTTTCTCCGTACACACTATTGCCCGGTTATCTCGACGAACCAATTGTGCTTTCACGCGATAAAGACGATGCAATTCATTGCTTATCGAATGTATGTACGCACCGCGGAAATATTCTCGTAGAACATAACTGCACCGATTCACAAATCCGCTGTCGTTATCATGGCCGTCGCTTTGAGATGAACGGAAAGTTTAAATCCATGCCCGAATTCGAAGGCGTGGAGAATTTCCCTTCTACCAATGATGATCTTGCGAAAGTTCCGTTTGCACAATGGGATCGCTTGTTGTTCGCGGGAATTAAACCTTCCGCTGATTTCAATATTGTATTCGGTGATATGATGAAACGCATGTCGTTTCTCAATCTCAACGAATTCAAACAAGATGCAACACGTTCTCGCGATTACCTCGTGAAATGCAATTGGGCTTTGTATTGCGAAAATTACCTCGAAGGTTTTCACATTCCATTCGTTCACGCAGGATTGAACGCCGCAATTGACTACGGAACTTACACCACCGAACTTTACAAGTATTCCAGCCTGCAGTTTGCTTTGTCGCGCGGCGATGAAGATGTTTTTACATTGCCTGCAACACATCCCGATCACGGAAAAGCAGTTTCGGCTTATTACTGGTGGGTGTATCCGAACATGATGTTTAACTTCTATCCTTGGGGATTGTCGTTGAATATCGTTCGTCCGATGGGAACTTCATTGACGAAAGTTTCGTTTATCACTTTCATCAACGATTCGTCAAAGCTCGAACGCGGCGCCGGTGCCATGCTGGATAAAGTAGAACGTGAAGACGAAGCGATTGTAGAGAATGTACAACGTGGTGTTCGTTCTCGCTTTTACAATCAGGGGAGATATTCTCCAACACGGGAAACGGGAACGCATCATTTTCATAGGCTGTTGTGCGACTCGATAAATCATTAAATATTATTTGCCGCAGATGCGCAGATTACGCAGATTAAAAACAATAAAAAGTGATAGCATTCATAACAGGAGCAAGTGCCGGATTCGGAAAAGCAACAGCAGAACTATTCGCGCAGAATGGTTGGGACATTGTAATTACTGGTCGTCGTAAAACGCGATTGGAAGTTCTGGAACGTCAGTTAAAAGAAAAGTACAATATTGATGTGCTCGCGTTGACCTTCGACGTTCGGAGTCACGATGAAGTGAAGAAAGCCGTGGAGTCTCTTCCCGAAAAATGGAAGAATATCGATTTACTCGTTAACAATGCAGGACTTGCAGCCGGACTTGGTCCGATACAGGAAGGTGTACTTTCTGATTGGGAAGACATGATTGACACCAACGTGAAAGGTTTGTTGTACATGACGCGCAACATTGCTCCGTTGATGGTCGCGAATAAGAAAGGGCACATCATTAACATTGGTTCTATCGCAGGCAAAGAAGTGTATGCGAATGGAAATGTGTACTGTGCTACGAAGCATGCGGTTGATGCGTTAACGAAAGCGATGCGCCTTGACATGGTGCAGCACGGAATTAAAGTCACGCAGATTGCTCCGGGCATGGCGGAAACAGAATTCTCTATTGTTCGTTTCAAAGGTGATGATGAGAAAGCGAAGAACGTTTACAAAGGATTGACACCGCTTTCTGCACAAGACATTGCAGAAACAATCTGGTGGGTGGCGACGCGTCCTGCGCATGTGAACATCAACGATATTGTCATTATGCCGACTGCTCAGGCGAATTCAACAACAGCTATACGGAAGTGATGCGAAACAACTTGACACTGTTGATTGGTATTTTTACCGCGAAGACGCCAAAACGCCAAGAACAAAGCTGGCCAAACGTCATTGCGAGCCACGCGACGCAATCCCACGAGCGGACGACAGCTTTTCAATTTTATACTGATCTTTCAGCGAAGTACGCTGTGCCGGCTAGCTTTGTGATTGGCGCATTCCTGATCCTGATCTTGTACGGTTGCGGCTCAAACAAAAAACAAGCGGCCGACTACATTGTAACGAATGCAAAAGTTTACACCGCAGATGCATCGTTCACCGTTCTGGAATGTTTTGCTGTGAAAGATGATCGGATTATTGCGGTTGGAACGGATACTACTATTCTGGCGACATACGAAGCAGACAGTATCATCAACATGGATGGCAAAGTAGTTCTTCCTGGATTGATTGATGCACATTGTCATTTCTACGGATACGCGAAAGGATTACGGGAGTGCAATCTTGTTGGTACAAAATCATTTGACGAAGTTCTTGATCGAGTAAAGAAATTTGCGGAGACGAATAAACGCGCGTGGATTGTTGGTCGTGGTTGGGATCAGAACGATTGGTCTGTGAAATATTATCCTGACAAGGATATGCTGGATAGTTTGTTTCCGAATACACCAGTCATGCTGAAACGTATTGACGGTCATGCAGCGTTAGTGAACTCTGCGGCATTGCGTGCGGCGAATATCACTGATTCCACAGAAATATCAGGCGGAGAAATCCTGCGTGAAATAATTGAAACGCCCGGTCAGCGCAGACGTGAAGTAAAAACCCGTGGTGCTGCAACCGGAATTCTCATCGACAATGCAGTTGATCTGGTTGATCGTGTGATTCCTCCGATGGATGAGAAGCAAATACGCGAAGCAATTCTTGAAGCTCAGAAAAATTGTTTTGAAGTCGGTTTAACTACGCTCGATGATTGCGGCCTGATGAAAGAAGAAGTTGATCTGCTCACCGCAATGGAATCGTCCGGTGAACTGAAAATGCGTTTGTACATCATGCTGAGCGATAGTTCACCAAACTACGCGTATTACATGACGAAAGGCCCGACGAAGACACCACACATCAATGTTCGTTCATTCAAGTTTTATGGTGATGGCGCACTCGGTTCACGCGGAGCATTTTTATTAGAGCCGTACGAAGATCTTCCCGGTCACAGCGGATTTCTGTTGCGTACGCCGGCACATTACAGAGAGAAGTTCACACAGTGTCGCGATAAAGGCTTTCAGGTGTGCACACATTGTATTGGTGATTCTGCCAATCGTTTAGTGCTGCAAATGTTTGGCGAATTACTGCCGGAGAATAACGATGCCCGTTGGAGAATTGAACACGCACAGGTTGTAAATCCGGATGATCGCGTTTACTTCAAAAAGTATGGCGTGATTCCTTCTGTGCAGCCAACGCACGCTACTTCCGACATGTATTGGGTGGAAAAACGTTTAGGTATTTCGAGAATGGCGGGTGCTTATGCCTACCGTTCACTGCTCGATGAATGCGGTATCTTTGCACTGGGCACTGACTTCCCGGTTGAAAATATTAATCCCATGTACACGCTCTATTCAGCTGTTGCCAGAAAGGATCTGAAAGGATTTCCGGCTGAAGGATTCATGTTGCAGGAAGCGGTTGATCGTAAACAGGCAATCTGGGGTATGACATCGTGGGCTGCATTTTCCAACTTCGAGGAAAAAGAAAAAGGACAAATTGCACCCGGAATGTTTGCCGATTTCATTGTGCTAAGTGCCGATCCTCTTGAATGTCCGGTGAATGAAATTCCGAATATCGCAGTACTTGAAACATGGAGCGGTGGTAAAAAAGTATACGAGAAGAAATGATGCTGCGTAAACACATATTGATTGCATTCGTGTTGTTGTTAGCGCAACAGGCATTCGCGTTTCGTCCTCCTTTGTCTTCACAATACGAGCGAAGAATCTATTCTTTCAGTCTCGCCGCCGGATCAGGCTATTCTTTCTTTGGAATTGACGAAAGACACAGTGAAGCAGCCTCTCCTTTGCTCCAATTGAACGGAATGTTCCGCTTTCACTTCTTCGTAACGCCCAACGTACACATTCAATTGGGACTGGAAGTACTCAGTCAGAAATGCAAATTCAACACCTACTACTTCGCAGACGGGCATTCTTTCTTCTACGACCGGTCTTTCGGGTACACGCATCGTATGCGTTCGTATGAATTATACATTCCGGTAATCGCCAGAATTGGCCTAACTCCGCAGGAAGAAAACGCGCGTGCAATTTTCCATATCGATGCAGGCTACGCAATTAAAACATTTCTCTCTTCATCTGCTGTAGTCACGCGCAATTCCGACGGCAAAGACATCTGGGGCGGCACAACCGAACTCACCTTCGAACATTTTCTGATTAGCGAACAAACCAGCAGTGTTGCAATTATAGGAATGGGTGTCGACAAACGAATCGGATGGACGCAGAAATTTATTTCGTTTGAGTTGTTCTATCGGTATAATTTTTCGCGGTATCGTTACCAGGGAAATTATAATACGAATGATTTGATGATAAAGAATTCGTGTTTGACTCTTCAGATTGGGTATCGGTTTCAATAAACTTTAGGACGCCTGCCGCGGGCCACCACGGCGACGGGCCGTAACGGCGCAAAAGATCGGTGCGCATTATTTCAATAAGAAACTATCAATGTAAGTAGCAACTATTGAATCAGTGAGGATGGGAGCGGAAACTAGTGAATCAAAAACAATATTTGCACCGCCGACATTTTTTACAAAAGCAAATACCATATCAGAAGGGATTCCATTGTGATACAAAACTCTTAATGAGACTGTATCGTGCTTGAAAACTTCCTTAGATTTTATTCTTCCGTCAATTTCAAACACAGTCTCCAACCCATCCTTCTTACCGTCAACATAGAAGCAAGTCCTTTCAACCGTGCCATTATCATGGTAGCAAGAATCAACTCCTTGATAAACATTGTCTTCACTTGTAACCTTTCTACTTACTACTCCATTTTCAAAATAATACCACATTGTATCTAAACAGTCCGGTTCATTGCATTTTTTATACACGCTCTGAATAGTTCCGTCATCATATTTCGATACCACAGTATCACTGCAACAGGCAAGTAGGATAATTACGGGTATGGTGAGAAAGATTGACTTCACGGTTTATGATCTGTTATACAACTTTTGTTCTTTGACAAAGACGCTCAAATTGTTTGATATTGCCGGTTCGTCTTCCAAATATTGTTACTTCCCACCATACCTATACCCCATACTCGCCCTACTCTTCTCCTCCTTCACCACAAACTCCGCCACATCTTCCAACGCCAACGTATGCAACACTTCCTTCGTTCGCTTGTCTGAATCCATTGCAGCCATTCGTAAGTGCTGGTTCTTCACTGCTTCGCCGATGATCTGACGAACGGAGCGCGCGTTACCGAAATACTTGTCGCGGTTGGTGTAAAGCTGACCGAGATAGCTCTGCAAATGTTCGAGTGCTGCAGGTGAAGGTGTAAGTCCTTCTTTTTCTAGCAGGGAAAGTGCAATGGTGTAAAGCTCGTCGGCCGTGTAGTCCATGAACTCGTAGTGACGATCGAAACGCGATTTCAATCCCGGGTTGGCTTCGATAAAATCTTTCATGTTGTCCGGATAACCTGCAACGATGACACCGAATTTGCCCCGGAGATCTTCCATCTTTTTCAGGATGACCTGAATGGCTTCTGCACCGAAACCATGTGACGTATCGCTATTCGCAAGTGCGTATGCTTCATCGATGAAGAGAACTCCACCTTGTGCTTCCTGAATCCGTTCCGCAGTTTTGATTGCAGTTTGTCCGACGTATCCGGCAACGAGTCCTTCACGATCAACTTCTACCACGTGACCTTTCTCAACGAGACCAAGTCCTTTGTAGATTTTGCCGATGATACGCGCAACAGTTGTTTTTCCTGTTCCCGGATTACCAGTGAAGATCGCGTGTAATGAAAAACGATTCATCACTTCTTTTCCGGTCTCGCGGTAGAAACGAACCAACTTCACGAGCTCGCTAACTTCAGCTTTGATGTTGCTCATCCCAACCAGTGCATTGAGTTCATCAAGTGCTTCCCGCAATAATTTCTCGTTGATGCCAATCTCAATCTTCTTTTTCGCTCTGCCACCGAATGCTTTTTCAACATCGGCAACGGTTAACGTGCTCAATGCGTCGTTATCCATCGTTGCAACATCACCGGCCTGCATCAAACGCAAAGCCATATTCATCTTGGCAGATTCAACAACACCCAACGCCATACGTGCATTTCCGAAAGTGCGATCACGTGTACGATAAGCTTCGATAAACGCTTCCTCCAAAAACTTAATCGCGTCTTCGGCTAGCTTCACGCCTTTCTTCAGTGTTCCTGAAGTGGCGATCGCGAGAAGTTCGTCTGGCGTATAATCTTCAAACTCATAGTAGTGAGAGAAACGCGATTTCATTCCGGGATTCGAATCCAAAAATGCTTCCATCTCCTTCGGATAACCTGCGCCCATGATAGCAATATCACCTGTGCCGTCCGACATTTCCTTCAGAAGTATTTCGATTACTTCTTTTCCGAAATCTTTTGAATCGTCACCTGCACGGGCAAGTGCATATGCTTCGTCAATGAAAAGTATGCCACCTTTCGCCGACTCAATAATTTTCTTTGTCTTCGGTGCTGTTTGTCCGATGTATTCACCCACAAGATCTGCGCGATCAACTTCCACCACATGTCCTTTCGAAAGCAATCCCATTTTCTGGTAAATCTTTCCGAGCATATTCACCACGGTAGTCTTTCCTGTTCCCGGATTACCAGTGAAAACACTATGCAGATTGATTTTGCCGCTCTCTTCAAATCCTTTTTCCTTACGGACTTTTAAGAAGTTGAGATAGCTGATGTGATCGCGAACACTTTTCTTGATGTTGGTTAATCCGATGAGAGAATCCAGCTCTGCTAGCAACTCTTCCATCGTCTTCTCTTCAACAGTTGCTTCGGCCTTCTTCTCCTGCTCGCCAGTTTCTCCACCAGCAGCAGATTTCACCAGCATTTCATTTCCAGTCAACAACTCCGGGTTGCCTTCCACATCGACATTGCTCACATCGAAACGTACCTGGGCCACGAGCGTATCCATGAAAAGTACTTCCACAAAATACACATCGTCTTTCCAGGAACCTGCAGTTGCATTTCCCCAGCCAACATCGAATGTGTATTTGTAATCTTTCTTTGCCTTATCGACTTTTCCTTCACGCTGCACTTGTCCTTTCAATTGGTGCGCATCATCGAGAAAATTGAACGTGAGTTCATACTCCCAATCCATCTCGCTCTTGTTCGCGATTTCCATTTCAGCCCACACGTATTGCGTTTTATCGCGATTGATCTGCTTCAGGTAAACACGATCTTTACTCTCCCATCCGTTAAAATCACCGGAGTAGAGTTTCAAGTGATTCACTTTGAAATACGGATTGTACTCTTTCGTCACCTTCCCGATTTCATTCACCACGAAACGGGTTTCAGCAGCTTTCTCACTGTCAATCCACGCCTCCCAAATGTATTCACCCTTCTTCCAATACACACCTTCTTTCGGATTGCCCCAACCATCGCGCATGTATACGATGTTTTCGTCCATCTTTATCTCGCGTTTTGTATCGAGTGAACAAATTTCTTTCCGCTCCACTCCCAATATTTCGAAACACTTGAGAATGACAGTGCACTCCCAGGTTTCTTCATCGAACAATTTATTGTAGAACGAAAACTCGCAACGAACATACGCGAGCTCTGCTTTGTCGAAAATCTTACGATACTTCTTGGTCGAATTCGCCATCCACTCATCAGAGGAGAATGTGCGCATTTCTTTTACTTTATATTTCTTCACGAAAGCGGGTTTTAAGAAAGATGAAATTAAGAAATAGATCGTGAATCTGGATGGAAAAAGGAACGCGGATTTTGATGTGCTTTTGGTGTTAGCGGTGTGCTCGGATCTGTGTGGTAGTTAGATCGTTTCGGTATTGGATTTTATGAGATAAGCCCAAAGTATAGCGAGTTTATCTCATTAGATCCAAATACAAGCTGAAGTATACACCGCAGTGATCCGAGATCAGTACTAGAAAACAACGAACATAAAAATCCGCGTTCCCATGGCCACGATCTAGGCCATGCGGCTCACATAATGACTTCCGAAATCAGTCAGAGCCAATTCGGGACATACACCCTTCTTCCAGTGAAAAGAGCCGTCTTTTTGCTTTGCCAAATTCTTGTGGAGTCCTCCAAAATCGTAGAGGGAAGGAAACTTGCTTGTTGTGGGAGCGTCATACCGAAGTTCCACATATCCCGTCCTCAAGAGCTGCTCTACGGCTTCAGCCATGCGCTCTGCCAGCATGATCGTATCCGGATTTGTTTGATTGTTGAACAAGGTTGTGTACAACACCGAAACAGGCAAACAACCGCCACCTTCGTTACGCAACCATCTTAAGATCTGGCGCTGAAGGGTGGTGAGACGATTGAGTTCGGGTTGAATCTGCTTCATGCCGCTAAGATAGTGATGCGCTGGAGAAAAAAGGAACGCGGATTTTGATGTGCTTTTGGTGTTAATGGTTATCTCGGATCAGCGCAGTGCATAAAAGATTTCGGTATTGGATTTTATGAGATAGGTTTGCTAGTGCAAGGCAATAAAAAAGGAACGCGGATTTTGATATGCTTTGGTGTTAGCGGTTATCTCGGATCAGCGCGGTGCATAGAATCATTCGGTATTGGATTTTATGAGACAGGTTTGCTAGTGCAAGACTACAGAATAGGAACGCGGATTTTGATGTGCCTTTGGTGTTAGCGGCTGTCTCGGATCAGCACGGTGTATAGAACGTTCCGTTATTGGATTTAATGAGATAAGCCTAACAAGTCTATCTCATAAGATCCAATTCTCAGTCGAAGTATTTACCACAATGATCCGAGAGCAGCATTAGAAAACAACGAAACACAAAAATCCGCGTTCCCTTCCTAACTTCTACTTCGTAATGCCCGTGATTGGAGTACCCGTACACCCATTCGGACTCTGAATGTTCAGCATCAAACAAAGCGTTGGAGCAATGTCTTCGATGTAAACGGGCTCATCCGATTTTCCGTTCTGAACTTTCCAGCCCCACCAGTAAAGCGGAACGTGTGTATCGTATGACCACGGAGTTCCGTGAGAAGTGCCTGTGCTGCGGTGCCAATCCGATAACCAACCTGGATTGAGAATTATTGCAACGTCACCTGAGCGACGGAAATAAAATCCTTTTTGCACAAGATGCTTCGGGGTTTCGTTGTATTCGTTGGCTGCGAGATCAGTTGAAGTCATGGTCGATGCAACACCGGGAAAACGCATGAGGAAATTAGCAACGTAGCGCTGAAGTTCTTCCTGCTTGATTCCTTTTGCTTCCATCTGTTTGTGATTGAAGTACACCTGGTCGTTCGCAATTCCCCAAACGAGTGTATCACCGTATACGCGTTTGAGATTTCTCTTGAGGGAATCTTCTACAATGTCTTCACGAAAAAATCCACCTGGAATTCCAGCGTCAATGAGAAACTGGGGATTTTCAACAGCGCCATGATCTGCAGTAAGGAACACAAGTGCGTTGTTTTTCCCAACCCAGTTGTCAATGAACTTCAGAAAATCTGCAAGCTCTTTGTCCATGCGCAGGTAACAATCTTCAACTTCAATGCTCTGTGGACCGAACATGTGTCCGATATAATCGGGTGAAGAAAAACTCACTGCAAGAAAATCCGTGAACTTTCCTTTGCCGAGATTTTCTGCCTGAATAAGAGCTTGTGCAAAATCGCGCGTGTATGTATTTCCGCCGGGAACAGCGCGAATCAATCCCAGATTTCCATTCTGCGCTTTCAGTGAAGGAATATTGTGCGGAAAAGTGGGTGATGTTTCTCCCTTCCACATTCCTTCGTAGGGCGAATTATCCGGAAGACTTTCCGTGTACTGTTCGATCGGCAGCAACGTTGTCCATTGTGTCGAAAGATATTGCTCAGGTAATTTCCGGCTGTTGAATTCATTGACCCACGTAGGAAGTGTAGTCATATAGTGCGTGCTCGTTACAAAACTTCCGGTCGAACCGTCGTACCAATAAGCAGCATTAGCAGTGGGTCCAGCAGGAAGAATTGCCGAACGATCCTTCAACGCAATTCCGAAAACTTTTGATCCGTTGTTTGATGCCAGATGAAGTTGCGATCCAACTGTTGTGGTGAGCAAACGTTTCGGTGAGCGTTTTCCTTCATCCGAACCTGTGCCAACACCTTTCACGCTTTCATCCTGAACACAGTAAACCGATCTTCCGGCTTCACGATCAAGCCAATCGTTCGCGATAATTCCGTGTACCGCCGGAGTTGTCCCCGTGTAAATCGAAGCGTGACCCGGACCCGTGTACGTTGGCATGTAATTGTAATTCGTGTTGCGGCACTCGTATCCTTGCGACAACATACGTTTGAATCCGTCGGTACCGAGTTTGTCCCAATAGCGGTAAACATAATCGAAACGCATTTGATCCAATACGATTCCCACTACCAGTTTTGGTTGAGCCGGAACAACTGCCGGAGCTGGTGGTGGATTCTTTTTCGCCTGCGCAGCGAATGCAAGAATGATAAACAATGCGGGAATGAGTACGAGTGCTTTCTTCATGATGCTTTTTTTGTCAGCACAGCGAGGATGATCATGCAAAGCGAAATGCTCAGCAGAATATTTCCGGCTGCGAATAAATAATTTCCTCTTCGGAATAATTCCAATGTCTCGAAACTGAACGTGGAGAACGTACTGAAGCCTCCGCAAAAACCAATGATGACCAATGCACGCAACGATTCGCTTTGCATTTTCTCAGCGAAGAATCCGAGTGCGAGTCCCATAACAACAACACTGGCAACATTAGAAATCAACGTTGCCATTGGGAATTGTTGTTCGGGTGTAGCCAAAATCATCTTCGACACCCCGTATCTGGTTATGCAACCGATTCCGCCACCGATGAATATGAGCAGGAGGTTAAGCATTTCGTTTTTCGAGATAAACTTTAGTTAACACAAGATAAACGCAGGCTGCTGCAATCGTTCCGAAAATTGCTCCGCACAAAACATCTCCCGGATAATGAACGCCGAGATAAATTCGGCTCCAGGCAACTGCGAATGCCCATGCGAACATCCACAACCACGGTCGCCATCCATCCAGATTTTTCCGTTTCACCAGCAATAACATGATGAGTGCCAATGAAAAACTGTTGGAGGCGTGGCCGGAGAAAAATCCGTAAGGTCCGCCGCATCCTTCCGGTGAGAGCACTTCATGCTGAGCCAACAATTCTGTATTGTGACACGGTCGCGGACGCTTGATGCCATTCTTAAAAAGGTTTGCCCCCTGATCACTGATTACAATCATGAGTACAACAGCAAGAATGACTGCCCACGATTGTGATTTGTAATATTTCACAACCTTCCATGCAAGCCAGAGATATAGTGGAATCCAAATCCACCGATTGCTGAACCACGGTGCAATGAAATCGAAAAATCCGTTGCGGACATGATGTATTCCGAGGAATAGGTCAACATCCGTTTGCATCAGCGATTCGAGCATGCGATAAAGGTAATCGTTCCCTGTTTCCGGTTCCCTGTTTCCGTCAAAAAATAACACACCACCGGGAACGGGGAACAGGGAACATTTGAGTATGTTTGAGGTAGTAAATCACGCTATGAAATCAACACTTCTACTGCCCTTCGCCCTCACTGCTATATTAGGATTTTCTTCCTGCGGTGGCACCGATTACGATCCGAACAACGATCCGGTTACAAAAATGTACGACTCCATTGCGAAAGCAGACTCCATGCGTCAATGGGGACCGCCAACGGCAATTACGTTCGCTGATGCGATGGATACGACAGAGAAATTTAATGATATGCGCGTGACCATCGAAGGTTACGTTTCGGTTGGAAGCAGCATTTATGAAACAGAATCTTCCACGAATATTCAGTTGTGGGAGCGCTCCGGACAGCACAAAGGAAATTACATGTCGGTGAGTGTGAATCTTGGGTCGGGCAACAACGAAATGAAACGTTTGCCGGATGACTATAAACGTTCAGATCTTTTGCTTCATGATGACAAAGGAACCGAAGTAAAAACGGGCGACAGAATCCGCATCACCGGAATTTATGATGCACCCTACTCGTTTGGCGACTTTGGCTCAATTGATATTCAGAGCTTCGAGAAGATTGAAGATACACCGCTCGATTATTCTACACTCGGTGCAACGAAAGTGACAACCGACACGAATGGTTACGCTGCGTTGGAAGACAAACTCGTTTATGCGGATGGCTATCTTGAAATTCCATCCATGGTGTACATCACTGAAACGGTGTACTTCGATTTGTATCCGTCGCAGGGAGCAGATGAATATATCACAGTAGATATTGTAATTGGAAATGGTCCAAACCTCGTGGAAGATCTTCCGGATAACTACGGTCAGGACGACATCAAAATTCACGATCACAAAGACATGATCGTAGGCAAGAAAAAAGTTCGTGTTTACGGTGTATGGAAATACGACCGGATTGCGGCGGAGCACATTGAAATTCTCTAGTGAAAAGGCCTCTACGGAGGTCTTTTTTGTTTAATCCGGCACGTTGATTGCACGTTAATTACAGAAATGAAAAAACTCAGCCTATTCTTCTCCTTGTTCGTTGTGACTACTGCGATGATGGCGCAAACAATCGCATTTCCCGATTCTGCTGCGGTGGTAAAAAACAAAGTGAAAGTCGCGAAGGTGTATTTCACTTCTGCCGATGGGCAACGCTATTTGCAGAAGCTCCTGACGTATGATAAATCCGGCCGTTTACTTACTGAACGTGAAAATGAAAACACGTTCTACTACGAATACGTTTACGACGAGAAAGGAAGGAAAATTTCCACCACGCAGAAAACGAAAGACGGAGAGCGAATTCAACAGTTCACAGAAGAGCATATCGATAAAGACACCAGTCGCAAAGTGCGCTTGTTTCTGAATGGAGATGGTGCACAGCCATCTTATATTTACTACTACGACAAGTACGGGCGCAAAACCAAAGAAGAACATTACAATCAACTTGGGATGATCAATCGTTACCAATATTGGTACGACGGTAAGGGCAAACAGATTGCTACTTACGATTCCACCGGTTACATGTTCACTGCGTCGCTTCGTACAGGAGATCTTCTGACTGAAAGACACATTTACAATGCAGACGGAAAGCTTCTGCATTGGTACACATTCACCTACAATGAAGCGAAACAAGTAACAGGAATTACTGATTCCACCGGCATTCAACCGACTCAGAAATACGTAGTAGAATATGGCGCAGCGCATGTTGCAATCGGAGCTACACAAAACGGACAGAAAATGTCAGCGAGCAGTTGGGCGAATTTCAGGAAAGAAGTGTACTTCATTTTTCCCGAATCTCAACCCGAGCGTGAAAATGGTTTACCTGCAGCAGAAATTGTAAATGAACATCATTTCACCTACGATAAGAAAGGAAATATTGTTCGTGATGATCTTGTGCAAAAGTCTGGATCGTTTAGTCAGACGTATGTTTACGAGTATGAATATGAGTTTTACTGACATGAGAAAATATTTGGTGTTCGTTCTGACATTACTCTATTGCACACTGGGCGCGCAAAATATTACCATGCCCGATTCTGCAGCAGTCGTGCACAATCATGTGAAATCGGTAAAAATCTATCTCGTAATGGACAAAGGAGAACGAATGATGAATCAATACCTCATCTATGATCGGTTAGGACGGGTTGTGCGAGAAAGCAAAGATGATAAAAGCTACTACCACGTCTATAGTTATGATGCAAATGGTCGCGAAATAACCTCTGCAAAATATTCGAAGCAAGGTATGTTCTATCATAAGTACACCACGGAATACATCAACGATACCCTGACCAAGGTTACGCTTTACCAATCATATGATTCAACGCAGGCTACACATGTCTATTTTCGCGATCAACACGCAAGAATAGTTCGTGAAGAAGCATACAATCGTGGTCAAATGAATCATCTTAAGATAGAGCGGTACAATTCCGGTGGTGATGTCACGTACTCGTACGACTCAACCGGCAACAGCGCGGTGATCTATAAAAACGGATTGCTGGTGAAGGTCAGATCGTATAACACAGATCGTGCATTAATTCATGATTACACCTACAAACATGGAGAGCATGGAGTAACCGAAATAGTCGATTCGGTTTCCCCTAATCAAGTAACACGTTATGTAGTTGTCTATTCCGCTTACGGGCACGTTACCGGTGCAGAACGTAATGGAATTAAATTATCGGAAGCAGAATTCACGAAATTTCAAGGTGATTTTATGTATGTTCTTCCACCTACCGATGGGCTAGCGGAAGAAGATGGATTGCCGGTTCCCGAATTGATTAACTCACACAATATTACTCGAGACAAGAAGGGAAACATCATTCGCGATGAGTTGACACAGAAATATGGCTCATTTAGCCAGACGTTTGTTTACGAATATGAGTACGAGTTTTATTAATCCGTTTGGAGATGGGAGTTGGGAGACGGGAATGTAGTAAAACGTTAATTTTTAAGCTCCCGTCTCCTATCTCACAACTCCCATCTATCTTTGTCTTAGGAATCCGTTCGCGGAGCACAAATTCCACACAAAATATTTCACAGTATGAGTAAACCCATTCGCGTTGCAATTAATGGATTCGGTCGTATCGGTCGCACAACGTTGCGTGTGATACTGCAGAGAAAAAACATGGAGGTTGTAGTCATCAACGATCTTACCGACAGTGCTACACTCGCTCACTTGTTCAAGTACGATTCTGTTCATCGTCGTTACCAGGGAACAGTAACAGCTGAAGAAGGTGCAATTGTTGTCGACGGAAAAAAGATTCCGGTTACGGCAATCAAAGATCCTGCACAGTTGCAATGGAAGTTGCACGATGTTGATGTGGTCATCGAATCAACCGGGAAATTCCTCGATCGTGCAAGTGCGCAGCTTCATCTTGTGGCTGGTGCGAAACGCGTAATCATTTCTGCTCCACCGAATGGCGATATAACATCCGTTGTTCTGGGTGTGAACGATTACGTGTTGGATGCAAACGAGAGTATTATCTCCAATGCGTCATGCACCACAAACTGTGCAGCGCCAATGATTAAAATCCTCGATGACAACTGGCAGATTGACGATGGTTACATCACCACGGTTAACTCGTACACCGGCGATCAACGTTTGCATGATGCTCCGCATAAAGATTTACGTCGCGCGCGTGCTGCTGCTGTTTCAATGGTTCCTACATCAACAGGTGCTGCGAAAGCAATCACGAAAATATTTCCTCACCTCAATGGAAGACTTGGCGGTGCTGGAATTCGAGTTCCGGTTCCTGACGGATCTATAACTGACATTACTTGTCAGCTGAAAAAACTTCCTACTGCTGAAGAAATCAATGCAGCATTCAAAGCAGCTGCTGAGAAAGAGATGAAAGGCATTCTGGAATACTGCACCGATCCGATTGTATCCATTGATGTTGTTGGCAACACGCACTCCTGCGTTTTCGATCCGGAATTCACCAGCGTTGTTGGCAACATGGTGAAAGTGATGGGTTGGTATGATAATGAGATGGGGTATTCGGCTAGGTTGGCGGATTTGGTAGCCAAGTTGAAGTATTAATAGAACGCGGATCTAGCGGATTGAGCGGATCTTCACGGATTTTTTAACGTGAATATTCTTTCAACTCCAATTGACTACCATCAAAGATCGCACGCGTATCATAACTCAGCTAATCACCAGGAGTGGTGAAGAGGCTCAACTACCAACTTGGCCTACACATCACCCCACATCCGCAACAAATTACTCCACGACTGAAGTAAAATCTGCGTGTGTTTTCCTTGTGGATCTGTTGCTGCCATTGCGGCGTGTGTCTCTTTAAGATCAGCAAGTATCTGACGCTGTTCTGCACTTCGAACGGAACATCGGAACCAGGTAACGCAAACGCGCCGTGTTCCTTTCGTAACCTCATTTACATAATGCAGATACTGACAAGGATAAATAACAGCTTCGCCGGCTTGTGGTTTGTAGACAACATCGTTCTCGCCATCGCAGATCACGAGTTCACCACCTTCGTATGTAGATGGATCATCCAGAAAAATGGTCATCGCCAGATCAGTACGTACAGCAGGAGTTCCCATGAAAGGACTATCGACATGTTTGCCGTATCCCATTCCCGGTCCGTATTTACTGAAGAGGAAAGGAAAGGCATTTACTGCGTAGAATGTATGTTGAAACTTAGGTTCCGCCATCAGCGCGTTTCCGATCAACTGCTGCAAGTGAGGAAGAACAGTACGATCATTCGCGTCTATCTGCTGATTATTCTTCACAGCCTTTGCCGCGTCTGTCGCCGTCAATTTACCATCGATATAAGGAGCAGCATCCAACAACTGCTGTACCTGCTGAATAACCTCAGCTGTAAGCAGACGAATCGTATAAATGTGACGGACGTTTTTCATGACGAAAAATAGATTATTTGTACTCTTTCAGTTCGAGGTTCACTCCATCAAACACTGCATACGTATCATAACTCAGCCAATCGCCGAGATTGATGTAGCGTGCACTCTCCCCAATTTTCTTGTCGAGTGGCAAGTGACGGTGACCGAAAATAAAGTAATCGATCTGGTGATGCTTGAGGTACTCGTGGCAGAATAAGACGAGAAACTCTTTGTCGTCACCGTGATACGTTTTCTGGTCTTCTTTCTTGTCGAGGCCCATGCGTGAAACATAGTCAGCGAGCCACAGACCGAAGTTCGGATGAAAGCGCGCGAACAGCCACTGAGAAAATTTATTGCGGAAGACTTTCTTAATGAATTTATATCCGTGATCGCCTGGACCAAGTCCATCCCCATGACCGATGAAGAATTTCTTGCCGTTCCATTCGCGTACAATAGGCTCATGGTATAATTTCACGCCGCACTCCACTTCGAGGTAACCGAACATCCACATATCATGGTTGCCGGAGAAAACGTGAACGGGAATTCCTTTGTCGGTGATCTCAGCAATCTTCCCGAGTAAGCGAACAAATCCTTTCGGAACTGCACGCTTGTATTCAAACCACGCGTCAAACAAATCTCCAACCAGGAAAATTTCTGCTGCATCCTTCTCTGCTTCTTCCAACCAGCGAATAATTCTCTTCTCTCGTGCGATACTTGCAGCGTGATCAGGAATTCCGAGGTGGAAATCAGATGCGAAGTAAATTTTTCCTTTTCCGTTGCTCATTAGAAAGCCGAGCTCAGGAGACTGCCAAAATTCGCAGGACCGAAGCGCGTGATGTTGAATGTAAAACGGATTTTTGAAGCATAACCTAAGTCGTTTGTTTTGTAATACTGATCGATATCAGAAGACATCAGAATCGGAAAGTAGATATCGCAAACGCCCGGAATTACAGAGAACATCACTCCTGAATTGTACAGGATGGTGTTGGTTGCGAGCGCATCTTTCGAACACGTTCCGATATCAGCATACAGCTTAAACTTGTTTAAGAAACGATTCTTCACCGGCAAATCAATTCTCAGGTTCATCGCAACAAGCCAGTTATTGCTTTGCCCGATCGGAGAATAAAGTTTGAATGCTCCTTCTTCTTCAGCGAATTGAGCTGCCAACTTTCCGGTTTGCTCTGTTCGTCCAAGGAAAATATGATCAAACAGATAATCCTGATTCTGCAAACCGCGCGGGCTGTAGCCACTCATTCTCCAGCGATAAGGCCCGCTGTTCGTGTTGTCGAGGAATGTACCGCCAAACAGACGAAAGTGGAATCCTTTTCCGTTAGCGTAGTTGAATGTGTAATTCGCCGTCATACTGAGCTTCGACATGTCGTCACCCATTTGATAACGCACTTCCATATTCCACGGGTTAACACTTCGGCTATTACGCACCATGTACTTAGCCTCATAGAAATTATTTACGACAGGCTCGTAAGTAATATCAGATCCTGTGGAATCAACAGACATGATCAAATGATCTACCGATGTATTGATCATTCGCAGCACAAGCTGATGCTGAATAGGACTACGCGCCACTTTCTTGTTAAAAGTGAATCCGATTTCCGGTGCGATCTTACGGAACATAAGGGTGCGATCAGGAACTTCTCCAACCGGGAAGTCCGTTGAGTTCGGCGTGTAGTAACTGTACTGATTACAATTTACACCAAGACGAATTGACTGGAAGATTCCAACGTCGACAAAATTCAGGAAGGCATCTGCGTGTCCAACAACTTCCTTGCTGCCGAATCCATACATCCGCATAACAGACCATTCGAACTTCTTCGTCGGAACGACGTGATTGTAGAATCCAGCACCCAACATAAATCCATCGTACTTGTTGTATCCAAGTGTTGGCGTGAAGAATAATTGCGTCCTTGCAGGATTATCCAGGCTTCCTAAGAATTGCAGTTTCAATGGCTCAACCTCTTTCAGAATGCCACTGGTCTTGGTTCGGTTGTTCTTGCGATTAACTTCAGGTGCATCTTCCGGTTGATCAACGATGAAATAATCTGCCTCAACACCCGGGAAGAATGGAATGCTCTCTCCTGCAAATCCTTCGTACCAGATTGACTTCACTACTTTTCCATCTTTCACAGCGCTTACACAAACCGGCGCCTGAATTTCACCAACGTTCTTCAAGCTAATCTTCCATCCGCCGTCTACTTTCTTTGCGCCGGTGATTTTGTAATCCAGCTTCTTATCGGTTCCGATCATATCATCAAAGAACCATCCCAGTTGGCGGGCTGAAACTTCTTCGAATGTTGCACGGAGATCAGCTGGTTGCGGATGCTTGAAATGCCAGCGATCGAAATACGTTTGAAAACATTTGTCGTAAAGTGTATCGCCGAGATAACCGCGCAGGTAGTCAAAACACACGGCCGATTTTGAATACATTATTGCAGCATAATTCAAAGAAAGAAAATCTGCTGAATGTGTTTCAATCGGTTGATCCAATCCCTGACGAGCACTCAAACAGTAGAACTGATGGTATTGTGCTTTCTGTTTGTAACGACCAAGGTCGAACATTCCAGCCATTTTGTTCGGACCGTTCTTCCCTCCTACCAACGCACCATTCGGATACTTCGTTTCGTTGTAACGCAATTCGTTTGCGGAGTTTATTCCCTCATCCATCCAACCATGAACGCGTTCGTTGCTACCTAACATTCCGTAGAACCAGTTGTGACCAACTTCGTGCATGATTACGGTCTCCAGCATTCCTGCCGACTGCACGCCACCGATTACCGTGATGTTCGGATACTCCATTCCACCACCTGCAGACAATGCTCCGTCAACTGCTGTGCAATGATTGTACTGATAATCTCCGTTCCAAAGCGAGTAATAATAAACAGCATCGTTCACATATTCAATTCCGTCTTTCCACAGATGCGCGTATTGATTCGTGAACATGACCCAGGAAGTCACTGTGCGTTTTGAATGCGGAAGCACTACTTCTCCTTTGAGAACATGGTAACGCTTGTCGCAGAACCATGCAAAGTCGTGTACATTCTCCTGGTGAAAATGTATGGTCTTCATTTCCGTTGAAGAAGCCGGGTGTGCAAGATCTTTCTTATCGAATTCCTTTTTCCCTTTTGTTGCCTCAGCAAGCTGGTTCAACCAATCTACTTCTGCCTGATTGTCTACGATGTCGCCCGTTGCACCCAAAACGTAGTTCTTCGGTAAAGTAATTTTCACATCATAGGTTCCGAACTCCGAATAGAATTCACCCTGATCGAGATAGGGAATCGGATTCCATCCATTTGCATCATACACTGCAGGTTTCGGATACCATTGCGTGATCTGGTACTGTTGATCGATGTGACCCAAGCGCGAAATTCTTCCGCTTGGAATTTTCACACGGAACGGAGTTGTGATAATTACTTGTCCGCCCGGAGCTAGTGGTTTCGTAAGAATAAGTTTTACGATATCCGGATTCTTGTAATCAATTTCTGCAGGAACCATTTCTCCGTCAACGTGCCAATCAAGACTGTCGATGTAACCGCGGTCTTCATCCTTCGCGTAGTAGAAAAACAGTTCACCGTTTTCTTTCAGTTGCTGACCAAGCGCTGTGTTGTTGTCTTTGTACGCATTCGGCCAAATGTGCATGTAGATATATGAAAGCTCATTCGGTGAATTATTCTTGTACGTCAACTTTTCGTAGCCATGTAACATGTGATTCTGGTCATCGAGGCGAACATCGATTTCAAAATGCACAAACTGTTGCCAATACGCATCGCGCGCTGAAACAGATAAGGCTGCAAGAACAACTAAACAGGAGAGTAAAACTTTTTTCATATCGGGTGCGTTTGGCACTGAGACGTGGTGATGATATTAATTGTTACGAAACTTCGTTCAGAAAATTACTTCGTTCGGGTGCTGTCCTCAGCTGTAAATATTTCTTCCAGCATCAAACCGAGGTCTTCACCACGCACATCTTTTTTGATCATTCGCCCTTCGCGATCAATAAGTACGGTGAACGGAATTCCCTGAAACTTATAAATCTGCACCAGCGGCGTGTTCCATTCCATGAGATCACTCACGTGGTATTTCCACAACAGTCCGTCTTTCACAATGGCAGCTTGCCAATCTTCTTTCGTACGATCGAGAGATACGCTGTACACTTCAAATCCTTTGTCGTTGTACTTTTTGTAGTTGGCAACAACATTCGGCAATTCGGCACGACACGGTGCGCACCACGATGCCCAGAAGTCGATCAATACAACTTTGCCCCGAAGGTCAGACAACTTCATCTGCTTTCCTTCGGCGTTGTTCAATACGATGTCGGGTACAACTTGTCCAACGCACATTGCGCGTTCACGTTCCACCATTTCGCGGAGCATGATTACGTTCGGACACGTTTTGTATTTCACTTCGAGCGCTTCAATTGTTTTCTCCCAGTAATCGAAGTTGTCGTATGGATCCAACAATCGCAGGGCAGGAATGTTTGCGAAAGAAGCAGGGTGCGCATCAACAAAATCGTACAACCAAAGCGTCGCTTCGTCGGCAATTCCATTGAGAATATCCTGTGTTTGATTGAAAGCAGGTTCGATAACTTCTTTCTCCAGTTTCTTCGCAGCAATTGTATCGGTCATCATACCGAGCTGAATCTGGAATGCACGTTGCAAAGAATCTAAGCGCTGCACATACGGACGACGACGAACGTCATACTCCATGAAATATTCGTTGAACGCCAGAAAATGTTCCGTGTCTTCAGAACCAGAAGCTTTCCAGGAGTAACCGAGATTCGTAATATCACCCGTGAAGTTCACAGAATCGCCCGGTTCAAGAATGATTGTTGCAAACTGTTCCGCGCCTTTTCCGACTTCAATATTGTAAAAGCCTTTGAACTCGAGATCTGCACGAAACTCGAATACACCGTCTGGTCCGACGAAACAGGAATCAAGAACAATCGGATCGATCTGGCTTACGTTCACAAGATAAATCGTGTCGACATCAGCTTTGTCAAGTTTACCGTACACAACGGTGTTGCCAACCTTTTTTTCTTCAGATCCGCACGACGCAAAAAGCGCCAACGCCAATGGCAAAATGCACACTAGTTTTCTCATGGATGTTCGTTCAGTACTTTGGTTACGAGTTCACTTGCCACTTTCGGATCGGCTTTCCCCTTGGAGAGTTTCATTACTTCGCCCATGAAAAGTCCGACGAGTCCGGTTTTGCCACTCTTGTATTCGGCAACCTTCGCAGGAAATTTCGCGACGGCTTCTTTTACAATTTTCAGCAGTGCGCCTTCATCGCTTTCCTGTACAAGATTGTTTTCCTCTGCAATCTGTAACGCAGTTTTCGATACGTTATTGATCATCACAGGGAATATTTTCTGTGCCGCCGCTGCGAAACTAACTTTACCTGAATCAATCAGAGAAATTAAGTCGGCGAGTTGCACGGGCGTAAACTGGAGGTTCGTAATGTGAACCGCATGCTCGTTCATGTATGATTTTATCGGGCCCATAACCCAGTTCGCTGCAGCCTTTGCATTCTTCGTGTGCTTCAGAACGCTTTCGAAATACAAAGCAACTTCTTTCGCATCGGTTAAAACAGCAGCATCGTATGCAGAAAGTCCGAGTTCCGTCGTGTAACGTGCGACTAGTTCAGCAGGCAACGGAGGTAATTCCGCTTTCACTTTCGCGATGTATTCCTGTGAAACAATCACGGGCTGCAAATCCGGCTCCGGAAAATACCGGTAATCGTTTGCGGCTTCTTTACTACGCAATGAAAATGTAGTTCCGGTAACAGCTTCGAAACTGCGGGTGTCCTGATCGACTTGTCCGCCTGCTTCTATAATATCAATGTGACGTTTAATCTCATGTTCGATTGCACGTTTCACATTTGAAATGGAGTTCATGTTTTTCACCTCTACACGGCGACCATACTCCTTGCTGCCTTTCAGCATCACCGATATGTTTGCATCGCAACGAAGAGAACCTTCTTCCATATTCCCATCACAGATTTCGAGATAGCGAACCAAACGACGCACTTCGGTAACATAGCGATATGCTTCATCCGCAGAACGGATATCAGGCTCAGAAACCAATTCCACAAGCGGAACTCCTGCACGATTCAGATCGACGAGCGTATCGGTTGGATCTACATCATGCATTGATTTTCCGGCATCCTCTTCCATGTGAATGCGCGTGAGTCCGATTTTCTTATCGTTACCCGCATCATCTTTAATCGTGATGTATCCACCCGTGCAGATCGGAGTTTTGTCCTGCGTAATCTGATATCCTTTCGGAAGATCGGCGTAGAAATAATTTTTGCGTGCGTACTCATTGCGCTCGCGTATGGTGCAGTGCGTTGCTAATCCCAAACGAACTGCGAATTCAATCACACGCTTGTTTGACATTGGCAGTACACCCGGAAGTCCAAGTGTTACAGGACTCACCAAAGTATTTGGCATCGCTCCATATTCCGCCGCATCGCTTGCATACGCTTTGGTATTTGTAAGAAGCTGTGCGTGAACCTCGAGACCGATTACCGGCTGGTACTTATCGTAAATAGAATCGCTCATAAAATGTTGTGCGAAATTACGCAAAAAGGGGGTATGGGGGATGAGGAATGAGGGATGAGGAATGTGGTATGCGGAATGTGAAATCCAGCAGTTTGCAGAGAATTAAGTGTTTTTATGAAATTGAATATGATCACAACCTTCGGCCCCCTTCCCTCATCCCCCATTCCCCATCCCTCGTTCCTCGGTTTTATGGAAACTCAACGCGTTCTACATCATACATGTAATTAAGCAACCGAAACGTATGAGTAACACCCGCGTCGCCCTCCGAATTGATGAACCCTGTTCACAGAAATGGTCAGAAATGACCCCGACAGAAAAAGCCCGCCCGGATGAAAATCCGTTCGGACGGGGTCGCTTTTGCGATAGCTGTCAGAAAAAAGTTTTTGATGTGACCACGCTCACTGACAACGAACTTCTGCAGATGGCGAAAGATAATCCTCATGGTTTTTGCGGACAGTTTCGCAAGGATCAACTGAATCGTGCGATAATAGAAACACAATTCAAAAACAAATCGCGATTGAATGCATTTGTTGCCGGCGTGTTTGTCGCACTTGGCGCAGGAACTGCTTCTGCACAATCGGCTCCATCGCATACGGTCCAAACACAAGTGATCGATGAAAAGCATCCGACTGGTGCTGTTTGTGTTCGTGATACAACCAATGCTGGTTTGAGCGATGTACAACTCACCGTGATCGTTCATGCTGATAGTCTCACAGGTGCACTTTTACAAACAGCACAAGTTTCATTGGAGGGAACAGGCATTTTCGCTTATACAGATTCAACTGGCAAAGCAGTTCTCACCATTCCGGGTGCGCAGGTTACCGATTCAATGTCCATCCGTGTTGGATACATTGGTTACGCAGACGTATTAGTTGCAGTGTCTCCATCTCAAACTCTTCCTGCAATGGAAGTTGCACTTGTAGAACACGAATGGATGATGCTCGGTGGTGCTGTTGCGTACGATTACGAATGGGTCGAACCGAAAAAAGAAGAAGAAGAAAAGAAGAAATCAATTTTCCGCAAGAATAAATAACGCAGTATGAGCCGCAAATCGATATCAATCCGCATTGAAAAACCTTGTACAGAAGACTGGGACAAGATGACGCCAACTGATCACGCCCGCCCGGATGGCTCGGTCGGACGGGGTAAGTTTTGCGCTGCTTGCGAGAAGAACGTAACCGACTTCACCGGCATGACCGACAATGAAGTGTTGGAGTTTATCCAACATCACACGGGCAAAATGTGTGGACAGCTACGCGGAAGTCAGCTCAACAGATTGATTGTACAAACAAAATTGCAAGGGAAGAATTACAGACTCAATGCATTCTTCGCTACACTTCTCTTTGCAGGTGGCGCAGGCTCGTTGGCAGCACAGGACACAATTCCTCCGGCACCACGGTACAATCCAACCGTGGTCATCAACGAAAAGCATCCGACTGGTCCGGTCTGCATCAATGTTCCTTCAAAGAAAGTGCAAACCGTACTGAAGGCGACAATCATGGATACGGTGATTGGAAAGCACGTTGATTATGCTGTTGTCACTTTGCGTGGAACCAATATTTCCGCCGAGACAGATAACAAAGGGAGATTTGAAATGATCATTCCGGATTCACTTGCCGGAGATTCAATCGTATTGATGGTTCATGCTCCTGGCTATTTCCGCGAGTGGATAACCATTCCTGCCGGGCAAATTGCAAAGACTTCTGTTATAGAAGCTGCGTTCAATGAAATGATCATGAAAGGCGATATGATCATTGAAGAGCGTCCACGGAAATGCGGAAATGATTAACCACATAGAATCATAGAAATTCTTTGTTTGCTAAGCGTGCCGAGCAAACTCGTCCGTCATAGTACACAAGAGTGAAATCGCTGGGCGATTCCTCGTGTGAACTATGTAATTCTTGACCAACGCAAGAAAACAAAGGGCTATGTTACTATGTGGTAAAAACTAGTAGTAACGGCCACGCATATAGAAGCACACACCTGCCTGAATCACATGATTGTGCGTTTGCTGGGTATTGAATTCCGTGATATCATACGGCAAAACATTCCTGCGTAGAATAGGATTGATTGAGAATGAATAACGCATGTCGAAATACATGTTGTTATTGATTCGTAAGTGCGCTCCAAACAATGCACTCAAATCATATTTATCGGACCACACTTCATTGAATGCAATCTGTTCGCCATTCTTAAACATGCGTGGTGAAATCAATCGTGCGTATGATAATCCCAGGTCAATACCAACCCGTTGTTCTCTCGCGCGCGATGAGAACGCGAAACTCTCGAAACGATAGAACACAGGAATCTCAATATAATGTAAGCTGAGATTGAATTTGTTTGGATTGTCGTCTACCGGTTTGCGAAATGCGCCTTTGCGGATGTAATTAATTTCCATCTGCATATAGTTCTTGTACTTATCTCGACGAGTGATGATGAATCCAGCCGTTCCGGAAACTTTGTTAAAACCAGCGTTCGAAAAGTCGGGTAAGTGACTAACGAGTGCGCCACCGTGTAAACCGAAATCAAATTTTGGTTGTGCGCCAAGGAAAGTAATTCCTCCGAAGAAAAGCAGAAGAGATAGGGTGATTCGCAGCTTCATGCGGGCAAAAATACAAGAAACATGCCTACCGCAATGTGCTAATATGGTAATGTGATAATTTGCTAAAAAGAGACTATAAGAGGGCAGGTGGACTTCACAAGTGGTATATTCTTCTACATATTTATTGTGTTGGAGAACAACTCGTAACGGAATCAGCTAATCAGACATCAGAAATCAACTAATCAGATTGCGTATATTGTAGAGTGAGAACGCTGCTCATTTCTACATTCATTTTTCTTGCTTCGCATCTTCATGCACAGCAAGACTATTTCTATGCGGAAAATCTCATAGAAAACGGTCAAAAAGCAGAAGCCATTCGGGTTCTGGATCATTTAATTGATTCCGGTGCTTACGTTGATCGACCACGATTTGCAATGATGACACTGAATCTTGCCGGAAGTACTAAGCGAGCTTTAGGTGATACCGCTGGAGCCAGAAAATGCTTCGAATCGGTAATGCACTGTTATGATACTTTGAGCGGCCCACGCAAATCAGACAATTGGAACCGGAGAGAGTATTACAAGGGAGCTTTCTATCTTGCTGAAATGCATTTTCATGAATTAAAGCAATGGAGTACGTCAAATGCTATTCTTGCGAATATAGGTGAGCCGGGTGATTATTATTCAGCCACGGGTTCAGATGTTCTGCTTGCACAGGAACGCTACTGCAAGTTACGGACTTCCATCTTTCAGAAACTGAATCAGCCCGACAGTGCGTTTCAGTACATCCGACAGATTCGCGATCGGGAAAATGTGCCCGTGCAACTCCTCGACAGTATTTTTGATGTTTCCACGAACTCTATCCGCCAGGTGCAATTCGTTTCCTACTCGGCGACAAGTCAAAACACAAATAATATTCCAGGCTGTCTCTATTTCGTGGCGTGGAATGACGAAACCAACAATCAACATTCCATTTGGTTTATTAATCCGGAGAGGGGTCAGATACAGATTCTCAATCATTCGGTTTTCAACAATAACGATTCACAGAACTTTCCGGCCAACTGCTACGATATGTCTTTGTCTACCGATGAAAAATATCTGGCGGTAACATGCTATACCGAAGGAAGCAACTTCATAGACATTTACAGTTTTCCGGAAATAATCAATGAGCAACGTTGTGTAGAGAAGCATTCTATACTTGCTTATCCGTCATCGGTTGAAATCAAAGGCTGGGAAAGTTCCATGCTCGTGGTTGAATGTGATCAGGATCTCACCCGACTCAATAAAAAGATGCATCCGAACTGGGATGTTTCAGAGAATCCCGATGTGAAACTTTTGTACTTATTTGATCCGGAGAGTGGAAAGTATTCGAAGAAATAATTACTTCCACTGAATCGTAGTCGCAATCGTAAATGCCGCGCCATCGAAGTCGAGACTCAACTGCTCTTCCCAAATCGGAACAATCGTTTCTACGAGCGCAAATCCACCTGACTGTTTGTGATAAACGTAATAGCGATACGTCGTTGTTGCATTTCCCTCCAATGAAACATAACGATAAGTAGCTGCAAATACTTCTACTCCGGGTTGCGATTCAATTTTTCGGAATGTGGTTCCTTCTCTTTCTTTGACATCGAGTGAATCCGAATAAATTTTGAAGTCATTTCTCGCGGCAATGCTGAAGCTGTCTTCGATCGCAAGGCGCGTGTAGTCGATGTTCACTACATACGGAAATCCTGCAGGCCATACGGTTTGATGCGTTTCCTTATACTCGTCAACACGCCATCCGAATGGTACGCAAAAGGAATAGCCGTAATCACACGTGTACATCAAGTTAGATTGACCACAACCTTCGCTGATTACCAATGACGCCGGAACGTATGAAGTAGTTGTGTTCGATTGCTCAATGAACCAGAAGTAATCCATGAAGTAACTTCCTGCAAGATCAACGTGGATTCCAACTTCATCACTCAATGGAGCTACATACGGAACCGACAACACAAGTTGTTCGTTAATGGAGAAATCGTATTGATTCGTTTCCATGTTGCGTTCAACACGAATGCTGTTCAAACCGTCGCCACTGTAGGCGTAGTTGAATGAATTCGGAGAAACTACAGCGAGCTTTCCTTTCACTTTATTCTCGAAGATGAAACTACCGTCGCCATACACAAGAAATGCCATGTATGTTGAGTCATTGTCCGCACGACCCCACACGAGTCCAACGCCTTTGTTAGCTCCTACTCCACTGTCGCGCTCGATGTTGGTTTCAATCCGGAAATGTTTTTCGAATCCGCCTTTAACAGCGAATGTGTGACGAAAATATCCATCGTTTTTTGATTCGAGGTTGTAACGACCGTCTTTAACGTAAACAGTATTTGCGTCGGTTAGGGATTCGGGCCAGCCGTTATCGTTGTTATCGAAGCCGTCGAAGATGTTGCGTTGCGCGTTTAGCGACAGCGCACAGCAGATTGAGAGAAACAGCGAGTAGAATTTCAGCACGGTCAAAGATAAAGCAAATCCAATGCCTAGATTGAGATCTCCCGTGGCTTAATGCAACGCGAATTTTGATGCCCAGGGCGTGTTAGTCCTCCTCTCGGATCATCGCGGTAGATAGAAAAACCGGTTATTGGATTTTATGAGATAAACTTGGTTGGGCTCAAGATGCCTTACGATCATTTTCAAAAATCTTACGTTTGAAACTTGGTTCTTCACCAAAATTCAAGAGCATCCCCACTTCCATTCTTGTCGCTCTCAAATAATTTAACAATTGGACCTCATTCTCTGGCGCTAATTTGGTTGCCGCTTTCAGTTCAACAATTACCTTTTCTTCAACAACCATGTCAGCGAAATAAATTCCTATCTGCTGATCTCTGTAATAAACAGTAATTGGTTCTTGCGTTTTGAACTTAACTTTCATCTTCTGAAGCTCAATTGCCATGGCTTTCTCGTAGTTCTTTTCAAGAAATCCATATCCCAATTCATTGTAAACGTTGTAATACGCACGCAGAATTTTTCCTGTAACATCGCTGTGTAACATAACATCTGTATTTATCATTCATATAAAACCTAACGAGCCTATCTCATAAAATCCCAAAATCTAAACGAACTATTCACCCTACTGATCCGAGATCACCGCTAACACCAAACACACATCAAAATCCGCGTTCCATTCATCCTCAACTTTAACAAGCCTATCTCATAAAATCCAATATCCAGCCTTTCAAATTTACCGCACTGATCCGAGCGATAACCTAACAATTAACGTATATCAAAATCCGCGTTCCATGTTCACCGCTAACACCAAACACACTTCAAAATCCGCGTTCCATTCATCCTCAACTTTAACAAGCCTATCTCATAAAATCCAATATCCAGCCTTTCAAGTTTACCGCACTGATCCGAGCGATAACCTAACAATTAACTTATATCAAAATCCGCGTTCCATTTCAAAACAGCGACAACTGCGCAGCCCCAGCCTTCGGATTAAAGTCCTGCGTATTCCAGGGCATGGGATCCTGATTCAACCCAAGACGACTTGCCGTTAGCTTAAACAGTTTCGCAATACTCTCCGCCATCTGTCCTTCACCAGTCATGCGAACTCCGTAACGCGTGTCGTTGACTTTTCCACCGTGAGCGCCTTCGATGTGATGCAGGATTTTTTCAGCACGATCAGGATACGATTTGCGTAACCAGTCGCGGAAGATATCGCCAACTTGTCCGTTGAGACGTACCATCGTGTAGCCAGCGCTCCGAGCTCCGTTGGCTGCTGCAGTTTCGAGTACTTCCGGAATCTCGTGTGAGTTCAATCCCGGAATAACCGGTCCGAATAAAATTCCGGTTCTGATACCTGCTTCGGAAAGAATGCGCAATGTCTCAAAACGATTCTTGTATGTAGAAGTTCTCGGCTCGAGTTTCTGACGAACATCTTCATCCATTCCGGTAATGCTGATCATCACATGCACGAGATTTTTCTTCGCCATGTCCGCAAGAATATCAATATCGCGACAGATGAGAGAATTCTTCGTGATCATTGCTGCAGGGTGACGAAACTTCAGCAAAACTTCCAGCATCTTCCGCGTGAGTTGAAGCTTTCGCTCAATGGGTTGATAGCAATCGGTGTTGCCGGAAAACATCATCGGCTCTGCTTTGTGACGAGGATTGCTGAGCTCTTTCTCGAGCAATTCAAATGCATTCATCTTCACAATCACCTTGCGTTCGAAATCGAGCCCAGCGCTATATCCCCAGAACTCGTGTGAATTTCTCGCATAACAATACACACACCCGTGCTCACAACCCTGATAAGGATTCAACGACAAGTTCATCAGATCCGGGCTATCGACTTTATTTATAATCGTCTTTGGAAACGTCTGCAGATACTCCGTCTTGTCATCGAGCAGCATGGGCTCATCAATTACCTCGATGTGCTCCATAACTCGTTGCTGCTTGAAGAAACGGTTGTTTGGATTTATCTGCGCACCGCGCCCGTGAAATGTTTGATTGTCGTAAATGTTGCTCGCGATCATGGCTTTCCCTCTTTTGATCAAAGCTAGAGAGGCAGGAAGCGGACGGCAAGGTATTTAACGCATAGCTAAATTTTTTAGCCAGGATGGCTAACGCTGCAAGGGTTACGCGCGCGCGTACGCGAACCCTGCAGGAGTTAAACGCTTGCGGGGTTCGAGATTCAGACACGCTCCAAGGGTTAAGCCCTTGAAGGGTTACACGTGCGCGCGAACCCTGCAGGAGTTAAACGCTTGCAGGGTTAAAAAAAAGATGCCTTCGTTCTCTCAAACAAAGGCATCAGAAATAATAAACTGTATAATCAGTTCAGCTTACTCTTTCACCAGCTTCGCAGTACTCACCATCTCTTCTCCTTCTATCATCACAGAGTAAATTCCGCGAGCTAAGTCTGCAGCAGGAATTTCAAGGATAACAGGCCCAGCCGGAACACTTTCAGTTGCTGAAAGCACCAAGCGACCAGTTGCGTCGTACACACTCCACTTCACGTTTTGTGAATGTGTTGTGTTCATGTTCACGAAGAAATTCGAGTTGAATGGATTTGGATACGCTGTTAGGTCGACTGCCGGTGTTGCGAATTCAGATGCCCCAGTAATCGCGGCGGTAATGTCCAGTATGAACAATCCGTTCTGCATATCAGAGCAGATGATCAAGCCTGAAGGAAGATCGGTGTAAGCGCCCCAACATCCGTGGTAAGCCTGCGTATAGTTTGGAAAATTGATCAGCGTATCCGTATCGAAATAGCCAGTGCGCACAATGTTCGAAGGATTACTGATGTTGAACACTTGCAGTCCATCTGTATAGTTCGCACCAATGAGAATGTCATTGCCCATGATATACGGATTGTGCGGTGTGTTGCCGGTGTTTGAACGGAAAGTTTGATTCACAGAAATGTTCCCCATGTTAGAAACATCAATTGATTTGATTCCACGACCTGCGGGAACTTCATCCATAAAGATGAGCGTGCTTCCGTCGGAGGTTAAGAAACTGCTGTGGTTGTAACCGCTCTCGGGGTACGAAGTCAGAATTCCGATCTGCTGGAACGTGGTTGAGAATCTGTAAATGAACAATCCGTCGTAACCACCTGACGCGTACACCGTGTCATTGCGCACAAACATATCGTGAACTGAACCCGGATTGTTGTAATCCTGACCAAGGTGACGAATCAACGTTGGCGTAGTTGGATCGGCAGAAAGATCGTACACAGCCATTGAATAGAAGAACGCGTTGTTATCGCCGGTTACACTTCCGCACCAGAGGTTATCGCCATCAACATAAATTGTGTGACAACGTTCGAAGATGGAATTGTCGTTACGTACTATGTGAACTGAATCCGGCAGGTAACTCATATCTGCAATGATGAAAGAGTTTGGTGCAGCGTCATCTGATACGATGTAGCAATAGTTCTGATACGTTTTGACTTCGTGCCAGATCAGATCACCATGCGTCGCAGGAATGAAATCGCACAACACAGGTAACGCAGGATTTGTAATGTCGATAAAGAATGTTCCGTCAGATGCACCCATGATTGCGTACTCGCGATTGTTCACGGTGTCTGCCCAACCCCAGATACCCTGGTACTGGATGCCGTAAACCGGTTCCGGATCCTGTGTAGGATTGAACCAATGTCCGATCATATTGACATTCTGTGAAGCATACGATTGTGCGTTCACTGCGAAAGGAAGCAGTGCTAATAGGAAAAAGTAGATTTTCTTCATGATGAGATATTGAGAGGTCAAGATACGAAATCGCGGGAGAAGGAATTAGGGGATTAAGGGATTGGGGGATTTGGGACTACAAGTGGTATGAACCGCCCAAATCCCACAATCCCCCAATTCCGCATCTCCTCAACGACTAATAACGAGGGAATGCTTTTGTTATAACTCCGCTACCATTTGGGCAATAATCTTCGTCATCTTCTTCTCTGCAATTGCCGCCACATGCTGCACTTCTTCGTGTGAAACCACAACAATTTTTCCGGGAACACCCAAATCTGTGATCACCGACATGGCAAAACAAGGTAGACCCATGTGACGCGCAACGATGACTTCAGGAACAGTACTCATTCCAACTGTATCAGCGCCGATATTGCGAACGTATTTGTATTCAGCCGGTGTCTCGAATGTTGGACCGCTTAATCCAGCATAAATACCGTGCACAACATTAACTTGCAATGATGCTGCAACTTTCTCGCACAGTTTCACCAATGATTTGTCGTATGCATCACTCATATCCGGAAAACGCGGACCGAATCGCTTATCGTTTGGACCAACGAGCGGATGTGCAGGAAATAAGTTGATGTGATCGGTAATGATCATGAGATCACCGATTTCAAAATCAGGATTTACGCCACCGGATGCATTCGAAAGGAACAGGCGCTGTATACCGAGAACCTTCATCACACGAACCGGAAAAGTTACTTCCTGCATTCCATAGCCTTCGTAGTAATGAAAACGACCCTGCATAGCAACTACATTCTTTCCGCTGAGCTTGCCGAAAATCAGTTTTCCTGAATGACCTTCCACGGTCGATACCGGAAAATCAGGAATGGTGTCGTACGGAATTACAAAATCAGCTTTGATTTCATTAACGAGTCCGCCTAAACCGGTGCCGAGAATAATTCCGGTTTCAGGAACGAATCCGTTGGTCTTCTCATTGAGAAACTTTACGGTTGATTGAATGCGATCGAACATATTCAGTTACTTGGAGGTTAAAATCTTCTGCGTCATCATGAAACGCAATTTCAATCGGAATGTAGTAAAGCGGAAGATCGCCGATGTATTCTTTGAGTCCCGGTTTCTCCAGACGCATCGCATCCTTCTCGGTCATCAGCACAATCTTCTTATGATTCGTGTTAGCTTTAAACAATTCCTGCAAACGTAGCAGATCGGCAGGAGAAAACTCGTAATGATCACGAAATTTATACGGGATCAATTCCTTGACCTGATCCTGAAGATAATATTGAAGCGAATCTGCGTTGGCGATACCCGTCATCAGGAAAACAGTATAGCCTTCGCTTGCAATCTGTTCACGAGGAATTTCGTTCAGTCCTTCCATGCCTTTCAACGGAATGATATTGCCATAGCGAATCGTAGAGAAATAAATTTTCTGGTACGGTTCAGCTTTCAGATCTTTCATCACACGTTTTCGCTCAAGCGGAGAAAACATCTCAGGCGTTTTCGTCACGATGATAATGTCGGCACGCTTCGATCCTCGTTTTGATTCCCGAAGATTCCCGGTTGGAAGAATATAATCTTCGTAATACAGCTGCGAATAATCGGTAAGCAGAATCTGCAAGCCGGGTTTAATTCGCCTGTGCTGAAAAACATCGTCGAGTAGAATCACCTGACGATCCGGAAATTGTTCACGCAGTTTTTTCACACCACGCACACGGTTTCCATCTACAGCCACAGGAACGTCCTCCGGAAAACGGTGACGAAATTGTTTGGGCTCGTCACCAATATCCAAAGTCGTCATGGAACGATCGGCAACAAGAAATCCAGAAGTCTTTCTTCCGTAGCCGCGACTCAGTGTTGCAATTCGGTACTTCGGGTGCAGCAACTTCACGAGATATTCAACGTGCGGGGTTTTTCCTGTTCCGCCAACTGTAAGATTTCCCACTCCGATCAAAGGAATATCACGAAACTCTGTCACTGGAAAAATTCCGAGATCAAACAGCTTGTTGCGAAGCCAGGTAGCAAAGCCGTAAATTATGGCGATTGGGAAAGCGAGTATGCGGAGAAGTTTCACTAATGCGAAGATAGCGGTTAGGCCGGAGTTAAGCTGCCTGAAACGCAGACGTACTTCAATCTTACACGAAACAATGGCCTTTCTACACAATTATACAATCACGATTTACTACTAGACCGTCAAAGGATATAATGAGTAAATTAGTTCATTCAGATCAGCTTGTCAACTTCCGAAGAACAGGATTCCAATGAGAAAACTTCACACTATTTTCCTGTTCGCCACGTGTAGTTTTTCTGTTGGGTTGTTTGTTCAACAACTAACACCTGATCAATACATTCCACTAGACGCTACACTGAGCAAAACGAAGAATGTTTCATTGGGTAAAGACGATTATTTAATAAAGAGAAACACGAAACCTGTGCCGGATATTAGTCGCAAGTTCATATTACTCGAAACCGGAGTTTCCAGGCTTTCAATTCCAAACCACATGCTGCAGCTCGATAGCACAGTCCCATCACAAGGATTGTACGCTCCGATTGTATCTTTCACTTGGGCCACTCAGAAAAGGTTGCATTGCTTCTTTAGTCAATCAGTGGTGATTGCGACGTTTGCACAGACAAGTTCTTATGGAACGGGATATTCGAATGATCCGCACTCTCCGGGATATTCTGTAAAGGAACGTATCGCAATATTTTCACGACTGTCTTTCACGGGATGGACAGCTAATCTTAATCTGGAATTTGGGAACAGATTTTACTGGGGAGCCAAGTTCTCTGCTGGACTTGGATTAGGAGGTTTTTATGACCGCTATTGGCAACATTATTACAAAAAAACTACTTTCAGTCCTCAAGCCACTACCGTCTTAACTGAGGTAACCAGCGGAACAATGGCAGTTGGATTGGCATTCGCATTTTATGGCGGTGCTGCAATACATCTAGGTTATGCCCTGAACGATCAATTCGCAATATCGTTTACAGCTGCAGAGAATATATGGTTATTGCCAGGTCACGCTTTGGTTGAGGGATATTACCTTGAAGATGGGATGATCGACAGGCTCGATCCTGTAGCACAGGTAGGAGTTCGCTATACTTTCCGTAAAACGGAGTGAGATTAATTTAAAGCTCTGCCACTTCCGCTTTCTCTGTTTGTACTCCTCTGGCCTATCTTTACCGGATGAAAATCTCCGAAGTAATATCTAATCTCGAATCGTGGGCTCCGCCATCACTCCAGGAATCGTACGACAATTGCGGACTCATCGTGGGTAATGCGCTTACGGAAATCACCGGCGTGCTTGTTTCTCTCGATTGCACAGAAGCCATTATCGATGAAGCTGTGAAGCATGGATGCAACCTTGTTGTTGCTCATCACCCGATTGTATTCTCCGGATTGAAAAAGTTCAACGGAAAAAACTACGTCGAGAGAACAGTTATTTCTGCAATCAAAAACAACGTAGCCATTTACGCCATTCACACCAATCTAGATAATGTTCACAACGGGGTGAACAAGAAAATTTCGGACGTGCTTGGATTGCAGAACGCAAAAATTCTTGCGCCGAAGTCGGGCTTGTTAAAAAAGTTTGTGACGTTTTGTCCGGCTGATTCTGCGGAGAAAGTTCGTGAGGCATTGTGGGAAGCAGGCGCAGGCACCATTGGAAATTACGACAAAGTGAGTTACAATCTGGATGGAACGGGAACGTATCGCGGTAATGAGCACTCGAATCCGGTTGTTGGTGAAAAAGGAAAGATGATGCGTGAACCGGAAGAGCGAATCGAAATCATATATGCAACTCATCAGGAAGGAAAAATTCTGCAGGCGTTGCGCGCTTCACATCCGTACGAGGAAATTGCATACGATCTTTACCCGATGACTAATCAGTGGCAGCAAGTGGGCTCCGGAATGGTCGGTGATCTTGCCGTTCCTTTGGGTCAGAATGAGTTTTTAGGTCTGGTTAAAACCATGCTCAAGGCGCCCGTGATCCGGTACACACCAACGCCCGGAAAACAGATCAAAAAAGTGGCAGTTTGTGGTGGATCGGGCAGTTTTTTGCTTCCGGATGCAATTCGGGCCGGGGCTGATGCATTCGTCACGGCCGACTTCAAATACCACCAGTTCTTCGACGGGGAAGGAAAAATCCTGATTGCTGACGTGGGACACTTTGAAACTGAGCAGTTTACAATTGACCTTATCAGCGACAGGCTAAGGGAATTTATCACTACATTTGCAGTCCGCAAAACGGAAATTGTCACAAATCCGATAAATTACCACGTATGAACATGACGAAGGCGAAAAAGGCCGATGAGAAATCGGACATCCCGGTAGAAGAAAAACTCAAAGCACTTTACGAATTACAACAGATCGATTCACAGATCGACCGTATCCGTACAGTACGTGGAGAATTGCCGTTGGAAGTTCGCGATCTTGAGGACGAAGTAGCAGGTTTGCAGACGCGTGCAAACAACCTCAACGACGAAATCAAGGCGTTGGAAGATTCAATCAACGATAAGAAAAACGTTTCGAAAGACGCGTTAGCTGCAATTAAAAAATATGAAGGTCAGCAAGGGAAAGTTCGCAACAACCGCGAGTTTGATTCCCTGAGCAAAGAGATCGAGTTTCAGAACCTCGAGATTCAGCTTGCTGAGAAGCGTACTAAAGAGTTCAAAGCTCAGATCGCTGCGAAAAAAGAAATCATTGACGGTTCACAAGCTACTCTCGACGAGCGTAAAGAAGATTTGCGTTTGAAGAAAGAAGAGCTCGAAGACATCGTTGCAGAAACACGCAAGGAGGAAGAAGAATTGCTTGAGCACTCAAAAGTTGCTGAGCAGAAAATCGAAGCTCGCTTGCTGAATGCATACCAACGCGTTCGCCAGAACGTTCGCAACGGCCTCGCTGTTGTACACGTACAGCGTGATGCTTGCGGAGGATGTTTCAATAAAATTCCACCACAGCGCCAGTTGGATATCCGTACACACAAGAAAATTATCGTGTGCGAACATTGCGGACGCATCTTGGTAGATGCTGATTTCCTACTCGGAAACGGTCGCCCGGTTGAGCCTGTAGTTGAGAAGAAAGTTACTCGCTCACGCGCTACAAAATAATTGACAGTTGTGCCGAAAGGCACTCTGCAGTCAAAGTAAATAGGAAGAGGAATCGTGAAAGCGGTTCCTCTTTTTGTTTAAGTAACTTCCTTGGAGCGGTGCGAAATTATTTCAAGTAGCAGATACACGCTGCACGATGACATTCGGGGAAGGTGAAAAATTTATCGAACATCTTCTCGAACAGATGAAGCAATAACCGTTGCTTACATCATTATCGCCGTTCCTTACATGTGGCGTGCGTACGTTACATGTGCCGAGGTGATGCGATAATAGAGAGTTAGGTTTAACAAATAAACCTACTCTATGAAAACAACAAACTCAAAATCTAAATGGCTAAGCCGTGCAACGTTATTAATTGCGCTGGTAGCAAGCACACTCACTCATGCGCAGGCGCCATGCGATGTCTACGATTGTAACGCTGCTCCAGGACCATGGACCCAAGTGGGCACAGGTGTCTCACTTAGCGGTACCAATATTTCCATGTCCGCGGCGGGATCTGGTGGACCTGCACGATATGTGCACACAACCCTAACTGGTGGTGTGCTCAATAACAATTGGGTATGCGATTTCGAATTCAAGGTAAGTAGTGGTTCGGGACCCGCTCATTCTTTAGTTTCGTTTACGGAAGGGTCAGGTGCAGGTGTCGTGAGCGCTCATGGTTATTGGTCTGGTGCAACTTTTCAGTATTACCGGACACATTGCATAGAAGCATATCTGATCGCTCCATACGGCACCTCAAATCCTAATTCGTGGGAACTGCGCGGGCAATCAAAATTGCGTGTGGGTGGTGCATATGGATCCACTACGACTACGCCAATTCCATGGGCAAGTTCAGCTCCCATTTCTCTTGGGCCGAGTTGGAGCAGTTCAAAAATATACTACGGACGTTTGCAACGACTCGATGCGACCCACGGTCTAATAAGTCTATTTTCCGATCCTTTGCGCACGGTATCGATGGGATCACAATGCTTTCCAATTGATCCAGGTATAACAGGACTCACAGCTGTTCAGAACGGAACATTTGCTGAAGGATCGGTGGGTCGGTGGGTTACGGGTAGTGTGGATAATATCAGCGTGTGTAAACTTTCTCCAGTGATAAGTGGACCAACTTCCATTTGTGCTTCTGGTACGGGTGTATTCACGATGTGGAGTGGAAACTCGGCCATTACGGGTGGTATAAATGGTTTTCCCGGATCCACTGGTATTACATGGTCAGGAGGATCTTCTTACTCACCCGGTCCAGGTGGAATTTCGAGCACAAGTCCTCCCGGACTTCACAATGAATGCACCATTAGTATGACTGCTACCGGATGGATCAGTTGTACAATTAACTATCCATGTGGTGCTTCCGTTACCTATTCCAAATACGTCATCGTAAATCCGCTGCCCACCTCCGTCATAACGGGCCCAGCTATGTTCTGTGCAGGTGCACCAATCCTACTCAATGGATCCGGATCAACCAATGAAACTTCACACCGCTGGAAAGTAATTGAAACAGATGCATTCGGAGTGCCAGTTGCTGGTGCTTTATGGTGCGGTTATCCTACATGGACTCCTGGACCGGCAGGTTCGGTGAACATTTCTGCAATTCTACCTTGTTTATTTCCTTGTGGCAAACATTACAAAGCACGACTAGAAACACAAAACAGCTGCGGTAATGGTTCTGCTGAACACATATTTTTTGTGGCTTGTCCTCCAACTATCACAGTAACAGGTCCACCAGCGATCTGTGCAGGATCATGTGCTACGCTGACCGCTTCTGGTGCAAGTCCGTTCTCGTATGTGTGGAGTCCATCAACCGGGCTCAGTTGCACCAATTGTGTGAGTCCGACGGCATGTCCAACATCAACTCAAGTTTATACTGTGCAAGGGACTTCTCTATTTGGTTGTACGGGTACTACAACCTATACACTGAATGTGAATCCAACCCCTACAGTTACACTTGGTCCGGATATGTTTATCTGCTGTAGCAATTACTCGAACATCGACACCATCCCTCCTCCTACCGTAACCGGAGGTACCGGTCCATATTCATGTGTATGGACGTCGACTCCTGCCGCTGCCACCAGTATGTTGGCGTGTTCTCACTCGGGAGCGCATACGGGTACAACTTGTCACGCTCCAATGTTTCTCTGGCCTTGTCCTACATCTCCAATAACGTATACAATGACAGTTACGGATGGAAACGGTTGTACCGGGATGGATGTTATTGTTCTCACGAATGATCCTGGCTGTCGCATGGCACAACACGCAATCGACGATCAAGATGACACGCATCCAGCTTCGATCTTCCCTAACCCTGCCACCAAACTAATCACGGTGAACACTACAGAGGTTGCGAATCAGATCTTCATTACGGATGCAATGGGACGTTCTGTACTAACGGTACAACCAGTAGCTGAACAAACACAGATTGATATCAGCACACTGTCGCCTGGAATTTACTTCGTGCAGATCATGCAAGGTGAAGTCATTCAGACGGAACGATTGATCATTGAAGAATAACACAACCAGATAAAACGTAAACGTCCGGAAGATTATACTTCCGGACGTTTTATTTTTTTACATCAGTTGATCATTACTCCGTCACCGGCTGTTCGCCAAAGCGAAAACCAACCGTAAGCAGAACATTGATTGACTTCCACTTGTTCTCTACCGGTTTTGCCAGCGACTGATCATAGAAGAAATAATTCTCCGTGTAACGCTGTGATACAAATCCAAGATCAACATAGAATGCATCGTTCGGATCGCGGTAACCCACACCACCTGTGATATACAAGCGGGCAACTTCGTTATTCACTTGCGGATTATACGGTGATCCATAGTAACCCATCCCTGCACGAACACTAAACGGAACAAATTTCATTTCTACACCCGCACGGATATTGCTCGCAGCTTTGTACTTCATTCGCACCTGCGCATTCTCGTCGAAAAAATTGTAGTCG
The DNA here is from genome assembly GCA_040377305.1 of Flavobacteriales bacterium. Classification (GTDB taxonomy): domain Bacteria; phylum Bacteroidota; class Bacteroidia; order Palsa-965; family Palsa-965. The sequence continues at coordinate 156,092 of JBEIPA010000008.1, forward strand.
GTCGATTTGAGTTTGCCGTCTGAGTAATCGACCATCTCATATTCCGCACTGATGAGCGCAAACTTTCCTACCACAACCGCAACGCTACCGGTCACACGCATTGGTGTACGAATGGTGTAATTATAGTTTCCACTTGGCGATTCATACGCACGTAACGTATCACCAAGAATGGACTTCATCTTCGAGAAATACGTATCGCTGAGTTTCAAATTCGTTGGTGAAGCAAATGCAAGTCCCACTCGTAACCAATCTGTCGCACGGAATATCACTCCGGCCTTGAAGTTGATACCGCGGCCTTTAGTTTCGAGATACTGCTGAAACTCCAGATAGTCGAAATTCGAAACAGTATCGTACACTTCCTCTTCGGTGTAGAAAGTCGTTTCTTCATACTTCACGGTGGGAATACCAATGCTCGCGCCGATGTAAAGTCGGTTATCGTAATTCGCGCCACCACCAAATGTCCACTCGCCCATTCCTCCGCGCATTTCAACCTGCTTGAACTGCCGAAGTGAATCTCCATCCGGAACACGATCGATGTAGTGAGTCGTATCCATGTACGGATCCATGAGATATGTTTCCCAGGCCAGACCTTCGTTGAAATAATCGAGACTTGAAGGACCAGTACCAGCTGCACTTCGGGTCCAACTGTCGAGCATTGAAGTGTTCGAAGTTCCGGTCATCATCAGATTCGCCTGGAACGAATTGGTGCGGTTGTATGAAATTCCCATGGCGAGCATCTGCCAGCCGTGATCGGTTCGTATTTCAGGACGGGTAGCAACAACAAAACCGAACTCATCAACTTTCATGTTGAAGCGTTGGTCGCTGCTCATTGTGTCGTTGTAAGTCGAATTTACCGTCATGTTGTAGAACGACGGCGTGAACGAGAAATCGCTTTTGCGGAACACAGCTATGCCGGCAGGATTGGTCGACATGGTTGAAACGTCGCCACCTAATGCACCGAATGCCCCGCCCATTGAAACGAACCGTGCTGTGCCGCCAAATCCCTGTCGGGAATAACGCAACACATCCTGTTCATTCTGACCAAATGCAAAAAGGGAAAGTAGTACGGAAGCACCGCACAGGATTAACTGCTTCATCACTCGTAAATTCTAATTACCGCGGACGATTTCCGGCGCCACCTGCGTTATTTCCACCACCACCACCAGAACCACCATTGTCTCTTCCACCATTGTTGGCAGGCGCAGGAGAATTACCTCCATTGTTATCGCGACCACCCTGATAAGAAGGTGTAGGTTCCGGAGCTGTAGTATTGCTTGGACGACTGAAGTCTGGAGCCGGTGGTGTCTGGTCGCGTTGCTGCGAAGTACCGCCGTTCGAGAAATCAGGTGCTGCAGGAACACCGTTACCTTGCTGCTGTGTATTTGTCGTTGTTGGAACTCCATCGCGACCCACATTCGTACTTCCTGGCTGCGCATTTGTAGGTGCATTCGCATCGCGTCCTGTATTCTGCGCTTGCGTTGCTACATACGTCTCGCGCGTTACACGATTAACGTCTTCAATAGTTGCATCCTGAATTCCATGTGATTCAGCAATAGCCGTAGTGTAGCGCTCACCAAATGCCGGACCGCCCGAACCAGCTACACGACCATCAGTCGCTGTTGGTTGATGACGTGGACCATAGTAGTCGCTATTCTCGTCGAATGAGTTGTAGTAATAGTTGTTATTGTTGCCATTACCGTAATTGTTCCCGTTACCATAGCCGTAACCATTGCCATAGCCGTAACCATAAGGGTTATAACCATATCCATACGGATTGTACCCGTAATTGCAGTAACCACTATTCCATCCCGGATTGTAGCTGTAGTAAGGATTGTATCCCCAACCTTGGTTTGCCCATGGATCATAATATCCACCATAACCATAAGGATTGCCATAATACATTCCCGTTCCCCATGCCCAACCACTGTTGTAATAGAAGTAGGCCGATGGGCAGTAGTTATACGCGTAAGCGGAAGGTCCCCAGAAGCTGTAGCTGTTGTACAAGCTTGTTCCGTAGTAATTCGGATTCTGGTTGTAGTAGTACGAGTTCGTGTAATAGTTGTCGTAATAGTTCGTCGCAGGAGCCGAAGAATGGAAACGTCTCAGGCGTGCAGCGTATTCGTAATCGTAATAATCATCGTAGTCAAACGGCTGATCGTAATAGTCAGTACCCGGTGAAGTAGCCATTGCTTTGGCATTATTCGCCTGAATCTGTTTTTGAGCAGCCTCTTCTTCCTTACGTTTTTGATCAGCTTCTGCTTTTTTCTTCTCAGCAGCACGTTCTTTTTTCGCGTCCTTCATTGAGAAGTACACATCGTCCCCATCCTTCTGTTTCGAAAGATCCTTGAACGATTTGCAGGAACTATAGCCTATCAGCAATACTGAGGCTAAGAATATTTTCACGGCAGTTTTCATTTGGATCAGATTACCTTTGAAATTCAGCAAATTCGCACAGGGGATGATAATGTGCTATTTTTGCATTCTATTCTAGTAAAGTTACAAAAATCATTCCAAAAAACACCCGGATTTATGTCCAAGATATTGACAAGCCGCAGTCAGGATTACAGCCAATGGTACAATGATATTGTCATGAAAGCTGACCTTGCCGACCATTCTGCCGTCCGTGGCTGTATGGTCATTAAACCAAGCGGCTATGCTGTATGGGAAATGATGCAACAGGCGCTGGACAAGATGTTTAAGGACACAGGACATGTCAATGCATACTTCCCGTTATTAATCCCGAAATCTTTCCTGAGCAAGGAAGCAAAACACGTTGCCGGATTTGCTCAGGAATGTGCTGTTGTAACACATCATCGCCTGAAAACAGTTGGCGATACTCCTGAAACACGTCAGGTGGTTGTTGACGAGACTTCAAAGCTGGAAGAAGAACTGATAATTCGTCCGACTTCGGAAACCATCATCTGGAATACATACCGCGACTGGATCAAAAGCCACCGCGATCTGCCTTTGCTCATTAACCAGTGGGCAAACGTAGTTCGCTGGGAAATGCGCACGCGTTTGTTTCTTCGTACTGCAGAATTTCTCTGGCAGGAAGGTCACACTGCGCACGCAACCAAAGCAGAAGCGATAGAAGAAACAGAAAAAATGCTTGGCGTGTATTCCGATTTTGCGGAACAGTTCATGGCTATCCCGGTGATACGCGGAATTAAGACGGAGAGTGAACGTTTTGCAGGAGCAGAAGAAACCTATTGCATCGAAGCATTGATGCAGGACGGAAAAGCTTTGCAGGCGGGAACATCCCATTTCCTTGGACAAAATTTTGCAAAGGCATTCGAAGTGAAGTTTGCAAATAGCGAGAACAAGCTCGAGTACGTTTGGGCAACCTCCTGGGGTGTTTCAACACGTTTAATGGGTGCGCTCATTATGAGTCACTCCGATGATAACGGATTGGTTCTTCCGCCGAAGCTGGCTCCTACACAGGTAGTGATCGTTCCGATTTTCAAAACCGATGAGGAGCGTGCTGCTATTGGAGAAGCTGCTGAAAAGATCATGCTGGAACTGCGTGCGAAAAACATCACGGTGAAATTTGACAAGCGCGACAAAGAACGTCCGGGCTACAAGTTTGCAGAACATGAGTTGCGCGGAATTCCTGTGCGACTTGGAATCGGACCAAAAGACCTTGCCAACGGCAGCGTGGAAATGGCTCGTCGCGACACACTGACTAAGGAAGTAGTTCCGATGGATGGTCTTGCTGACCGCATTGCGACGATGCTGGAAGATATTCAGTCATCACTATATAAGAGAGCACTTGAACGTCGGGAAGCAATGAGTCACTACGTAAATACGTGGGAAGAATTCGAAGCGGCCCTCGACAAAGGCGGATTCATTTTCGCTCACTGGGACGGAACAGCTGCCACTGAAGCCAAGATTAAAGAAAGAACGAAAGCGACCATTCGCTGTATTCCTTTGAACAACAAACAGGAAGAAGGAAAATGTATTCTTACCGGTGCGCCTTCGAAAGAACGCGTTGTATTTGCACGCGCGTACTAAACCTTAAAGGTTTTTAAAACCTTTAAGGTTTAACCGCGCAAACACACCCCATCGTATGCCGACAACAAACGAAATGATCCTGAAAGTCCTCAAAGAGAAATCTTCCCTTAAGCAGGACGTATTCGCCAAGAACCTTGCTGTCTTCAAGACGCTGAAAGAAGTGTGCCGCGATCTGGCGAAAGAACTCAAACCCAAGGCCAACGAAATCGACAAGCGTCTGGTCGTTGAATTCAAAGACAAGAGCGAGTTTGAATTCGAAATGCGCGTTGCCGGCGATGTACTCGTCTTCAGCATGCACACCAACGTGTTTGAGTTCGATTCAAGTCACCAGATGTGGAAGTCCTCGTATGTCCGCGATAATGAATCGGCTTCCTATTGCGGGATGATCAACATTTACAACTTCCTCGCCGATTCGTTTAAGTATAGCCGCAGCAATGACCTTGGATACCTGGTGGCACGCATCTTCGTGAACTATGAAGATCACTTCTTTGTGGAAGGTAAACGTCAGCTCGGATTCCTTTACAATGACTTCCAGAACAGCGTGGTTAGCCGGGAGCAGCTTCTCAATATTGTGGAGTCGGCAATTCTTTACTGTCTGGATTTCGACCTCTTCACGCCACCATTCGACGAGGTCAAGGTGATCAGTCTCGGCCAGGTTGAAGAAGCCAGCGCCATGATGTCTGTAAAGACCGGTAAGCGCCTCGGATTCCGTTTTCAGGCCGACACTGACCTTGAGTAGCCAACAAAAATTAAAATCGCTCTACGGCCATTTCTGGAAGTCGCAATATTTTGTGGGCAACCTCGTGTTTGATTTTTTGTTGGAATTAAAAAAACAGCTACATTTGCGCTCCCTAATTAAAAAAAGGGAGTCGTTCTTACAAAAAATTGGCCCGTTCGTCTAGGGGTTAGGACAGCAGATTTTCATTCTGTAAACAGGGGTTCGATTCCCCTACGGGCTACCACGAAAGCCGCTCTCTTCTGAGCGGCTTTTTTTCATTTTCTGCATTTCGGTTTTCATTGACACCACCCTCTGTATCCCTTGCTGCATAAGGCTTTCAGAGGCGCGACCATTTTTACCAATGAAAAAATCCGGTTTGCCTTCGTCACAACAGCGAAGTAGAAAAATCTCCATTGGGGAGCAGGATTTTTTCATTGAGAAGTTGCTTTTCTGACACACAAAAACAGCGACTTTTTTCATTGGTAAACCGTACTTTTTCATTGGAGACCGGAACGGCTGAAAAGTGTTTCTCCAATGAAAAAAGACACCTAAGAGCGGTTTTCAGAAGAGAAAAATCAAAAAAGTTTTCAATACTCTAAGAGAAGAAACGGTTGATAACATTCTACGTTCTCCTATTGTGCGCTATAGAGTAGAAACTATTTTTGACTCAACACTTAACTAATTAATCAAAAGTAACCATGGCTAAAAAAGCAGCTAAGAAAAAAGCAGCTCCTAAGAAGGCAGCAGCTAAGAAAAAGGCAGCGCCTAAAAAGGCAGCAGCAAAAAAGAAAACAGCACGGAAACCAAATCCTGCGTTCATGAAGCCTTTGACTGCATCTGCAGCACTCGCTGAAGTAATCGGAAGCAAGCCGATGCCACGTACTGAGATCGTTTCTCAGATCTGGAAGTACATCAAGAAGAACGGTCTTCAGGACAAAAAGAATCGCCGCATGATCAATGCTGACGCGAAACTGAAGCCAGTATTCGGAAGCAAGTCGCAAATCTCTATGTTCGAGCTTGCGAAAGTTGTTTCTAAGCACGTGAAATAAGCCTTAACAGGTTATTAAAAAAAGGGTTTTCTCTTCGGAGGAGACCCTTTTTTCTTTTGGGGCCAACAGCGAACTTCGGTCGGGGCATTAGGGCATTAGGGTATTTAGGTTAGAAATCGTTTTCAATTTGTGTTGCCCATTTGCCACAATGCCCTAATGCCTTAATGCCTCATTCCCTATCTTCGTTCTATGGAATGGATCTCCATTATACTTTCTGTTTTGTGTCTTCTCGCGCTTGTGGTTCTCCTCGTGCGCAAGAACAATTCCTCCACAGAAGGAATCGCTTCCTTATTAAAGGACAATCGCCAGGAGGTTATGCAGCAATTGAAGGAAAACCGAACGGAACTGAACCAGACCATTGGGGAATTCCGGAAAGAACTCACCGAATCAATGGGTGGACTTTCGAAACAACAACGCGAATCGCTCGACAAACTCGAAGAGAAATTCAAGACACTTACTGATAAGAACGACGCTCAACTCGAGAAAGTGAATACCAAGCTCGAGGAGAAACTGGCGGATGTTACTAATCAAACCAGAAGCGAGAATAAGCTTTTGAAAGAATCGCAGGAGAAATCGCTGAAGGAATTCCAGGGCAGCTTCGATAAAAACGTACAGTCGTTTAATGACTTGCAACGTGAGAAGTTCGCTCAGATGGAAAACCAACAGAAGGAAATGGTGCAGCTGACAGAGAAGAAACTCGAAGAAATGCGGGTGACTGTTGATGAGAAGTTGCAGAAGACATTAAATGAGCGAATCAGTCAGTCGTTCGAACAGGTGAGCAAACACCTGGAGAACGTACAGAAAGGTTTGGGCGAAATGCAAACGCTTGCGCAGGATGTTGGCGGACTGAAGAAAGTCCTGAGCAATGTGAAAATGCGTGGAGGTATAGGTGAAGTTCAGTTGGCCATGCTGCTAGAACAGATTCTCGCTCCTGAGCAATACGAAGCGAATGTGAAAACGAAGAAAGGTTCTTCCGAACTCGTGGAATTCGCAATCAAGCTTCCGGGAAAAGAAGAAGACGGTTCTCAGGTCTGGCTTCCTGTCGATGCGAAATTTCCACAAGACATGTACGCGAAACTGCAGGAAGCATACGATGTTGGTGATGTCGCTATTATTGAACGGGAAGGAAAAGCGTTGGAGAATACAGTTCGCGTGATGGCGAAAGACATCCGCGATAAATACCTCGATCCTCCGGGCACAACAGATTTCGCAATCATGTTTCTGCCCTTCGAAGGAATTTACGCAGAGATTATTCGTCGCTCAGGATTTGTAGACATGCTCATGCGTGACTATAAAGTCGTAATCACCGGACCAACTACTTTCGCAGCCATACTTAATAGTCTGCAGATGGGCTTCCGCACACTCGCAATTCAGAAACGTAGCGGTGAAGTTTGGGAAGTTCTGAAAGCTGTAAAAACGGAATTCGGAAACTTCAGCACCGTTCTCCAAAAAGCGCAGAAGAATATTCAGGACGCAAACGACGAAATTGAAAAACTCGTCACTACACGCACACGAAAAATTCAACTTCGTTTACAGGATGTCGAGAAACTCAGCAATGAGGATGCGACCAAGGTTATCGGCGCCAGCGAACCCGAACCATGATGAGATGATTGGATTATAAAATGATCGGATTATATTAGTGGTGCTAACCCAATCCTATCATCCAATCATCAGAGCATCCCATCATCATGAGCAAACTCATCTTAACCGCCGACGACTACGGTGCCTGCAATTACATCGATAGCGGCATCATTAAAGCACTGAAAGAACGCCGATTGAATTCCGTTGCTGCGTTTGTTTGCTTTCCCGATTCTCACGATCGTATTGAGCAATTGGTGAAACTTCGGAAAGACGAAGGGCTGAGCTTTGGAATCGGTTTGCACTTTTCCGCAACAGCGGGTTTTCCATTAACAGCAGCAAAAACTTTGCGTAGAGATGCGAATAATCCCGCTTCTCCGTTCAAAGGTCCTGATACATTCTTCGACGGCACGAATTATAATCGCGATGAGCTGAGTGGTGAAATTGAAGCACAAGTTCATGCGCTGGAAGCAATTCTGCAGGACGCCGGGTACGACAAGAATTCCAGGCAGATTGATTCTCTGTCGAATCATCACGGCGTTGTGTATATCGACAACAAATTATTCCGTGATTACATTCGACTTGCAGAATTCTTTGCGATTCCGATCCGCAGTCCGCAACCGTGGAGCACATCGAAGCTTAAGAAAATGAACTTCGATGGGAAGATATTCAATGCTGCTGTGCGTGAAGGTATGAAGCTTGGATTTCTCCAGCGATTCTGGTCGGCACCCGGATCAAAAGGTCGTGTAAAACTTGCTGATGAACGCGGACTTTTGTTTCCGTACTGCTTGCTCGACGAGTTTTATGGTCAGCCGAGTGCGGGATACCTGCAATACCTGCTGAACAATTACACGTCGAAAACATTTGCATCGGAATTCATGTTTCATCTTGGTGATCCTGCTTTGCGCCACGAGATGCATGCGTTGAAAAATGCCGGCACCGATGATAAAGTTCTGCCCGGAATTAACTTCGCGTACTTCGATAGTCGTGAACGTGAACTGGCGGAGTTGGTTTCTACTCCACTTCCATCGTTGGTGAAGAACAACAAGATTACGCTGTGTACGTTCCGGGATCTGGATGTTGATGATTCTCTCGAACCGAGATAAAATATTCAGCACAACGTTCACGAAGACACAAAGAAATTCCTTCTGAGAACCTGAATCGTGGCCTTCTTGTGAGAACCTAGATCTTCATGGTCAATAACCACAAAGGCGCAGAGACGCAAAGGACCGCAAAGAATTAAATGTGCTGTTCCGCGTGATATGAACTTCTCACCAGCGGTCCGCTCTCCACATAACGAATTCCGATTTCCAAACCGATTCGCTTGTAGAGTGCAAATTTTTCCGGATGCACGAATGCCTTCACCGGCAAATGCTTTTTGGTTGGTTGTAAGTACTGACCGATCGTCATAACGTCAACGCCAACCCTGTGAAGGTCATGCATGGTCTCGAAAACTTCTTCGTCAGTTTCTCCGAGTCCAACCATGATTCCGGATTTTGTTCTGCAACCACCGTCGTGCAAGTATTTCAACACGGCAAGACTGCGATCGTATTTCGCCTGGATGCGAACTTGTTTTGTAAGGCGTCGAACTGTCTCCATATTGTGAGAAACAATCTCAGGCTTTACATCAACAATGTTCTGCACGTTATGCATTTCTCCCTTGAAATCGGGAATCAAAGTTTCGAGTGTTGTTCCCGGACTCACGCGACGCACTGCACGAATTGTTTCTGCCCAGATTTCGCTTCCGCCATCTTTCAGATCATCGCGATCAACAGAAGTGATGACACAATGTTTCACTTCCATGAGCTTCACCGATTCTGCAACACGTTCCGGTTCTTTCCAATCGGCAGCAAGCGGACGACCTGTTGCAACTGCACAGAAGCCGCATGAACGCGTACAGATATTGCCGAGAATCATAAACGTTGCGGTGCCTGCGCCCCAGCATTCGCCCATGTTCGGACAATTTCCACTCTCACAAATTGTATGAAGTTTGTGGTCCTCAACGAGCTTGCGAACCTTGAGATAACTCTCTCCGGTTGGCAATTTAACTCTGAGCCAGTCTGGTTTTTTGATTTTTGATTCGCGTACTTCTGCCATTTTCCTAATCTTGTTGCTTGCGAATTGTCAGACCGAGCGGAGTCGAGGGTTGACAATTAAAACCACTTTCTACCCATGCTAAACTGCAAATACAGCGACATCAGAACGATCTGATCTTTATCCTGAGCCATGATTTTAACAGGAGTGATATACACGTCTGTAATGAATCCAATTTCGACTGAACGAATTTCTGTGTCGAGTGGTCCGTATTCGAAATTCAATCCCACTTTTCCGTAACCACCCGGACGAATTCCAATTTCACCTAATCCGCGAACGAATGGTGCACGGCCGTAGATATTATCCGGATAGTGTTTGTCGGGATCGTACTTTTCCGTGACTACAAGTTTGGTTCCTGGCATTTGATTGTCGTAAAGAATTTCCAGGTAAACCGGTTTTGCAATTCCAACAGACACCCCAAAGAATGCCACGTAACGAATTTCAACTCCGTTCTTCTCCGGCTTTGTGTAAATGACATTCTGAATTCCCACACCCGTTCTGAAAATGAAGAAGCTGTTCAACTTTCCGTAGTAGTAACCTTTCGCGTTATCGTAAAACGGATTGGTCACTTTAACTTCTTTCGGGTGCTTGTAATTCGTCACGTCGAATTCCCAAATGCCTTTGCGCGCAGCAGTAACATGTTTGCAACGACGATAATTCAATCCGAATCCGTGAGAGTTGATGATAATTCCACCATTTGCTTCGTTGCGGTACAACAAGCCGGCATCTTCATACAGGTTGGCATTTGTTTGCACGATTTGCGTATCGACCTGCGCGAACAACGCGGGCGAAGCAACAATCATGAACAAAAAGAGAAGTTTAAATCTCATACAAATACCGAACTTTGCCTGCATTAGCTTACTAACAAAGTTAGCAAGAAAATTCATCGATTTTACACCCATAACTCATGTCGAAAATTGCCGAAACAGAATACCTCGGAGGGCTTAGAACCTCATCCATACATCAACGTTCGGGCCAGTTAATTATTACTGATGCTCCACCCGATAATAACGGAAGAGGTGAAGCTTTTTCCCCTACCGATCTCATGTCAACCTCGCTTGCCTGTTGCATGATGACGATTATGGGAATAGTTGCAAATCGTCACAATATCAACCTTGATGGAATGAAAGCCGACGTTTCCAAGATCATGGGTACAGAACCAAGACGTGTGACTGAAATTGTGGTTGCTTTGAGCGTGCCGGGAAAGGATTTGACGGATAAAGACAAGCAGATATTGGAGAATGCGGCGTACACGTGTCCGGTGGCTAAAAGTCTGCATCCGGATCTGAAGCAGACTGTAAGCTTTGAGTGGATCTAAACACATAGAATCATAGCCCGTTATTTTCCAGCGTTAGTCAAGAATTACATAGTTCACAGGAGAATATCGCTCAAGCGATATTCTCCTGTGAACTATGATCGCGAAGCGCCTTAACACCAAGCACAAACTATGATTCTATGTGTTAATAAAAAAGCCCTCCGGTCTGGAAGGCTTTTCATCAAGAATGAACTTGATTAAGAATTTCTCTGCTCAGCTTTAGAGCTAGTTGAAGTGTATGCCTCACACTTTTCTTTGCTCTTGCATGATGAAACAGAAACAGCAATCACGAAAAGAGCAAGAGCTGTGATGAATACATTTTTCATTTTCCTCGGGTTAGTTGTTTTGTATGTGTTTGCAAATACCGTGCAAATTTACGCCGAATCATGTTACTACATGAATTATAAATGCGATTTTTTATTCACACGCATAAAAATTACATTTACTACCCTTTTTGGGGCATTTTATATACGGAGTTTTATCATTTAAGATTTTATCAGATCATGAGTACTACTGTTTCCAACGCACCACAGATTCACGAATCGTGGAAAGCTGCGCTAAATATCGAGTTTGCGAAACCCTATTTCGCGGAACTCAAGCAATTTCTTCTGGAAGAAAAACAGCAATTTCCGGTGTATCCTCCAGGTCCGCTCATTTTCAATGCATTCAATCACACGCCATTTGAAGACGTGAAAGTGGTGATTCTCGGACAAGATCCTTATCACGGAAACGGTCAGGCGAACGGAATGTGCTTTTCAGTTTCACAAGGAATCAAGCATCCACCTTCCCTCGTGAATATTTTCAAGGAGATGCAGAAAGATCTGAATGTACCTTATCCGAAAACTGGTGACCTGACTGGTTGGGCAAAGCAAGGTGTGTTGCTTATGAACACAACGTTAACCGTGCGTGAAGCAACACCAGCATCGCATCAAGGTCGTGGCTGGGAAGAATTCACTGATTCTGTGATTCGCAATCTGAGTGAGAAACGAGAAGGAATTGTTTTCATTTTGTGGGGACGTCACGCGCAGAATAAGAAACCACTGATTGATATCAGCAAGCATCATATTCTGGAAGCGGCACATCCGTCTCCGTTCTCTGCGAATGGATTCTTCGGTTGTCGCCATTTCTCGAAGGCGAATTACTATTTGATGCAAAACGGACAACAGCCAATCAACTGGATCGCACTTGGGTAGTGAACATGCCGAAGCGCTCAGTACTATACGATCATAATTTACACATCAGGATATGTTAAGCATTCAGAAAGTTGTGGCTTTGCTTGGAGAAGATCATCTCCGGGAATTTCGCGACTATCTGAAAAAGAATGGTGCTGAATTGCCTCTCAAACTGGTTGATGCCGTTCACACACACGGATGGAAAGAAGCCGACTCCGATGAGCTGTGCAAAATGATTTACGGTAAAGCAGGCGCACAAGAGAAGAGAAAGTTCTTTCAGCTCGCTCACCACACATTTAAGCTCACCGGTTTTCTCAGCCGGAATTACCCTTCGTACTTACAACATAACGTTGGCAAGATCGAAGTTCTGGTGAATTCAGGAAATCTGAAAGATGCAAACGTGCTGGCGGAAGTTCTCGTTGACATTGCAGAGAAAATTGAAGACTTTTCTACGTCGCGATCGGTGTTGCAGTTTCTTGCGCAACAATCGAACGTCCGCGAGAAAAAGACAGAATCTGTCCGTTTCCTCGAGACCAATTCACGTGTGATTGATTCGGAGAAAGCCCTCAACGATATTCATCTTTACCTGAGAAGTTATCTTCACTTCAAAGACAAAACTTCCGGTGACGATCTTGTTGCAGAGAAACATCTTTCCTACTTCAAGTCGTTTCAGCAGCACACTTCTTTTGCAGTTCGCATTCTGAGTCGTTATGCCTGGTGCTATGCAATGGATTTCATGAACGACGAGCGTTTCTATTCGCAGGAGATGCTGGACGAGCTGAATAACATCAGTGATGAGCTGGAGAAATCGCCGTATGTAATTTTCTCCTTCACCGATGATATTGAACTCAATGTTGATTACCTGAAACTGAAACTGCTCATTTCCTGGGTAGAGAAAGATGAGTTGCAGAAGATTGCATCCACGCTGCTCAAGAAAAGAGAAACACCGAAATTCTGGCGCAACTATCTTAACTCCGCACAGATTGCTTTCATCAGCATTCAAACCAGCTTGCTTGCGAGTAATTACGGTTTCTGTTACCGCAAAGGCTGGTACGAAAGCCGAAGCAACGAAGTAGCAGAAGAAATTGCGCTGTATAAAAAGTCCTGCGAAGAAATTCTGGCGAATCCGATGTGGGAAGAAGAAAGCCTGCATGTGCGCTATATCAACATCAGCAATATTTTCTGTTGCTTGTTGTTGATGAATAGCTACGAAGATGTAAAACGTGTTCCTCCGCTCATTGAAGGATTACTGTTCAACTATCAGCAGGTTGCATTTCACAGAATGTACGATCAGATTTTCGCAACGTTGATTATGTCGTATTTCATTCTGGAAGATTACCAGAAAGTGCAGGAATGCTACAAGCGTTACGAGAAACTCACGGCGAATTCCACGAAGAACATGGAGAATGATCTTACGATTAAGGCGTACTACTATGCTGCACAGTGGATCAATTCAGGCAGAAAGCAGTACCAGGATAAGATGAATGCGCTGCTGGAAAAATCGGAGGGCGTGAAGAATCTGGAGAATGTTCGCTCGCTGGTGGTTGACATGAAAGAGTATTTCTCTTTCTGATTCTCGCGCAGATGTTTTGCCCCTACAGGGCAATTTTCATTCCGGCGATCATTTTTTGTATGCATGTTTGGCCTCGCTGAGGCCATCGTGAAAAATAGGCTCCATAGGAGCCAAACATGCATACAAAAAATGACCAAGACCCGTAGACTTGCCCTGTAGGGGCAAAACATGTGAATTCAGGATTCGCCACGATCCATCCACTTCTCTTCCGTCTTCACATCAAACGTCTTCATCTTCTCCATCAAGCCTTCAACTGTAGAATCAACAATCATCAGCTTGCGATTATTCGTGCTGAGAAAACCTTCCTCCACCATCTTGTCCATTTGCGCCACTAGGTGATCCCAGTATCCATTCACATTCAGAATTCCTATCGGCTTGCGATGTAATCCCAATTGCGACCACGTGAGCATTTCGAAAACTTCGTCCATGGTTCCGTAACCGCCGGGAAGGACAATTACTCCATCGCACAAGGTTTCCATTTTCGCCTTTCGTTCGTGCATGGATTGTACCACGTGTATTTCAGTAAGACCGCTGTGACCAACTTCTTTCACGTTGAGAAAATCAGGAATAACGCCGATCACCTTTCCGCTTGCTGCGAGAACTGTATCCGCAATGATTCCCATGATACCGATTGAGCCGCCACCGTACACGAGTGTTTGATTATTCTTTGCGAGATAATTTCCGAGTTCAATGGCAGCGTCGCGGTAAATGGGTTTGTTGCCAGCGTTGGCACCGCAATAGACGAGGATGGATTTTAGATCGCGCATGGCTAAATGTAGCAAACCTTAAAGGTTTTAAAAACCTTTAAGGTTTATACGCGCGCGCGAACTAAAAATCTATCTGATAATAAAACAACGGCAAAAACCCAAGCTGATACTGTTCCTGAATCGGACTCTTTCCGGGAGTTGAACTCGGTGAATACGTCAAGCCAAGAATGTTCTTTTGCCCGGTGAGATTGAGCAAGTCAATTCCAACTTCGTGAGTGACCTTCTTCGCATTGTATTTCCAGACTACACGAACGTCGAGTCGGAAATACGGTGTGCTGAATTGCTGTGTATTGCGAAGAGAATCGATAAATGTTTCTTCGTTCTCCAATGCTGAAGCAACAGTATCTATTGGTGTGTACCAGCGTTTGCCAGCCATGGTAACTTTTGTCCCGAACTGAAGTGTTTGCTTTTCTCCAATCTGGAATTCATAAGCACCGAGCAAGTTCATTGCATAACGCGTGTTGAAATCTGTATCGCGGGTGATTCCGTCGCTACCCGTGTATTTGGCATCGAACACAGAAGCTGTATACATGAAGAAGAATTTCTTGCTGAAGAATTTTTCGAGTGTAAACTCAACACCTACATTGCGGCCTGTTCCTGTATTCACCAATGTATCGGGGAAGAATCGGGAGAATCCGGATCCCTGGTTGAGCACCGAGAATGAAGATGATTTCTTCTCGACCGGAACGTTGTAGAGATACTGATAGTAACCCTCCACTTTCACGCGCATGTTGTTGCCGATGGTAAGATCATAACCAACAACGGAATGAATGCTCTTCATGAAGTCGACTTCCTTATTATGTAAACGTTTCAGTGAATCTCCTGCAACGTGCGTGTAGTATACATACGCGGGTAACATCTGGCTGTGCATTCCGCCCGCAACCTGTACAGATTGCTTGTCGGTCATCTGCCAACTTACGCTCAAGCGAGGTTCAACCGCCAGGCTTCCGTTCAACGTAAAATATTGTCCGTGAACACCACTGTTGATCGTCACTAAATCAGTTGGACGGAATTTCCACTGTACGTAAGGCTGAAACAACATCGAATTGCCTGTGTAGTCCTGTCGCACTTGCCATTCCTGTGAAACGAGGGAATAAATACTATCGTGCAGGTCGTTGATGTAAAGATCATTGAACATCCCCGCTTTGATTGTGTGTTTTGAATTCACACGAGTCAGGAAGTAGAAGTTGAACGAATATCGTTGTTCATTGTTTCTGTAACCCATCTTTGCGGTAATTGAATCGACTGCGAATGTTGAATCGCGCCACACGAGATCGTGATTCGCAGCCGAGTAACGTGCGCTACCTGCAACTACTCCACGGAAAAATGTTTTATCGCTGAGCGACTTTGCATACACAATTCCGCTGAAGCCCATTCCCGTTCGGAAATACTGATCGCGATTATCAACACCGTACAATTCATCGTTAGGTTCGGTGAGATCACTCACCCTGATATCGATCTTACTGTTTCCAGCTATTCCGAACCACGAGAGGTTTCCACCGTTCTTCAAGGGAAAATTCAGTTTGAAAGCACCGTCCATGTAAGAAGGAACGGCTCCCGTACCAATTGGCATGTTCAGGGCCTCGAACATCTTCAGCGTTGAATAGCGATAGTTTACAAGAAACGACGAACCTTTCTTTCTGTTCATTGGACCTTCTGCAGAAAGTTCTGTCCCAAGAAATCCGAATTGACCGTTGAACTCAAATTTCTCATTGTTACCGTTGCGCAATTTCAAATCGAATGCGGCTGCAATACTATTTCCGTATTCCGCCGAGAACGCGCCTGTGTAGAAATCTGAATTCGCGAGTACTTTATTGTTCAGCATGCTCACAGGTCCACCGGTAGTTCCTTCAATTGCAAAGTGATTCGGATTCGGAATATCGACTCCTTCTACTCTCCACAAAACTCCTGCTGGAGAATTTCCACGCACGACTATATCGTTGCGGGAATCATTTGCTCCCTGCACACCCGCAAAGTTCGACGCCATACGCGCAGGATCGCCACGACTTCCTGCATAACGATTCGTTTCTTCTACCGAAAACATGCGGCCACTTCCCGCCCCCATTTCGTTGACTGTTCCGTCTTTCTTCTGTCCAACAATTACAACTTCATTTGTAGTTGCGACACTCATCTCCAATTCGAGATTGAGAATCGTTTCCTTTCCGGTATTCACAATCACGTTTGGAATCACTTGCATGAGATAACCCGTGAACTGCACCCGGATGGTGTATCGACCTACATCAACATTGTCAATTCGAAAATTGCCATCAACGTCTGCAGCCGCTCCGCCTTTCATGGTGGAGTCGCCGTACAATTGAACTACGGCTCCCACAAGTGGTGCGCGCGTGTCCTTATCTAAAACTTGTCCGCGAACGGAAGACGTTCCTTGGGCGAATGATCCGATTGTGATCAACAGAAGGAGGAGCGTGCAGTGAATTCTCATACGGTGTGCTTTGTTTCGGTCAAATATAGAACACGCAGCTGTCGCGTCAAGACCACTTGAAATATCAGCAAAAGTTTTGAGATGAGTGGGCAGAATCTGCAAGTTAAGGTTAGCCCGATTTGCAAAATCTGCAAACGTAAACCACATAGAATCATAGATATTTCTGTGTTTGCTAAGCGAGCCGAACAAGTTCGGCCGTCATAGAACACAAGAGATCATCAGCAAGCTGATGATACTCATGTGACCTATGTAGTTCTTGACTATCGCTAGAAAACAAAGGACTATGATCCTATGTGGTGAATTTAGAAGCGGAAATTCTTAACAACATCCACGAAAAATTTCACCTTCTCTTTTTCGAGATCAGGATAAAGGCCGTGTCCAAGATTTGCAATGTGACGATCAGGTCCGAATGCGCGCAGCATTTTTTCTGTCTCCGACTTGATGGTATCGAAATCGGCATACAGCAAACATGGATCTGCATTGCCTTGTAAAGTTTTTCCGTTGCCAATGAGCTTGCGCGATTCTGCAATGTCCATAGTCCAGTCGAGACCGATGGTGTTGCATTTTAGTTGCGACAATTCCTGTCGAACGAAGAATGCATCCTTCGCGAAAACGGTGATTGGTGCGTACCCATGAAGTTCGTCGCAGATTCGTGCAATTGCGGGAAGTGCAAATTGTTTGTACTGAGCCGGAGAAAGGACGCCTGCCCATGAATCGAAAATCTGAAGCATGTCGGCACCCGCTTTCACTTGTGCTTTGAGATAGTGAATCGTACTCTCCACAATTTTCTCAAGCAACATTTCGGCAAGTCGAGGCTCCGTATATAAAAACTTCTTCGCTTTCGAGAATGTTTTTGATCCGCTTCCTTCAACCATGTATGCGAGTAACGTCCAGGGCGCTCCGGCAAAACCGATCAAAGGAACTCTGTTTGAAAGAGCAGCTTTGGTTAGACGAATTGCATCACACACATACGAAAGATCATCTTCACCATTCGCAACACGCAATTTATTGATGTCCGCTTCACTCTTAATTGTATTCTCAAACCACGGACCTTTCGCTTCCACCATGGTGTAAGGAAGACCCATTGCTTCCGGAATCACAAGGATATCCGAGAAAATAATTGCTGCATCAACACCGAGAATGTCGACCGGTTGTACAGTTACTTCACACGCGAATTCAGGAGTTTTTACGAGTTCAATGAATCCACCCATCTTCGCTCGTACTTCGCGGTATTCAGGTAACACACGTCCTGCCTGACGCATTAGCCAGACTGGAGTTCTTTCCGTTTTTTCACCGCGTGCTGCACGAAGAATGAGATCGTTTTGTAACATAGTGCAAAGGTAGTGAGACGACAGACTGGAGACGGGGGACGGGAGTAAAAAGTTGTGAGATATATTGGAAATCATTGACGCCCTTGTGACAATTCGTAAAACGAATAACTTTAAGCATGCTCACACGAATCAGACCCAAACACGTTATGATCTTTGGTATTGTTGCCATGCTGTGCGGAATTGGAATTTACGCCTTGTGGAATCACACAGAATTGCCTCGTGGCTTTCGCAGATCAGATTTGGGCAAGTGGATACGAAAAGACCTTGGGCGATATTGGATTTGCGGAATCTATTTCTTTGGTGGGCTGGTAGCTTTCCTGCGTGGATATATGGGAATGCGGGTAGAAGAACGCACTCGTATTCGCTAACTCTGACGATTTAACGATTCTGGAAGCAAGTCGTCGGTTTTGGGGATTGGAAATATGTGATTTTATTAATTTCACAACACCGATACCTAAACAAACCTGAAAATGAAATTCCGCTTCTTACTTTCTCTATTCGTAACCCACTTTCTTTCTACATCTGCTCTTGCGCAATTGCCTTTTGAATGGGCGACGAGCACAGGCTCATCAAATACCATGTTCCGCGATGATGGTAATGCGATTACGACAGATGCATCGGGCAACGTATATGTTACCGGAACATTTGCCGGAGCAACAGATTTTGATCCGGGCCCGGGAACATACAACCTAACTCCGGCTGGCACCGCAGACGTGTTCATTCAGAAACTGGATGCAGCGGGCAATTTTGTGTGGGCCATCAACTTTGGTGCAGCAACAACCGTGCACGACGCAGGCTATGAAATTAAAATCGGACCGGACGGAAATATTTACACCTCAGGTTTATTTAACAACACCGTCGATTTTGATCCCGGTATGGGTGTGTACAATATGACCGCTAATGTTGTTGGTGGATCAGATGTTTACCTGCTGTGCCTAGATGCGAATGCAGGATTTCTTTGGGCTGCACGCTTTGGCGGAACCGGTGGTGGTGAACACATTTACACAATCACATTTGACGACGACAGCAACCTCCTTGCCGGTGGCGATTTTCAGGCGACCGTTGATTTCAATCCCGGTGCAGGAACATACACCCTGACATCATTCGGCTCATACGATGGCTTTGTATTGAAACTCGATCTCGCCGGCAATTTCATTTGGGCAGGACGGATCGGTGGTTCCGGTGGAAGCGAAGTCGTAAATGAAATAGCAACCGACAGTGCAGGGAATGTGTACACCAGCGGCACATTCGAAGGCCTCACTGATTTTGATCCAACAGTTGGAGTATCGAATCTTGCGTCTGATGGAAACGGAGAACCGTTCCTCGCCAAATGGACAGGCAACTGCACGTTGGTGTGGGCGCGACAGATCAGAGGCATTCCGAATGCGAACGGCACTTCAATTGCAGTGGATGCAGCCGGGAACGTGTACGGTACAGGTCGCTTTTGGGGAATCTCCGATTTCGATGGAGGTCCGGGAACAGCTACTACTGCATGGCATGGCGACTATGACATTTACGTGATCAAACTCGACCCTGCAGGTTTATTTCGCTGGGCAGTCGGCATCGGTTCAACCACTGAAGATTATGGAAGACGTTTAACGCTGGATGAAGAAGCAAACATTTACGTTGCCGGATATTTCACTGGTACCGTAGACTTTGATCCAGGTGCGGGCACGACAAGTTTGTCCGGCCCAGGTGCATCCTACGATGCGTTTCTGTTAAGTCTTGATTCCGCCGGTAATTTCTTATGGGCAAAGGATCTCAGCGGAACCGGCAGTGTTCAGATCTTTGATATACATCGGGATGAAGCGGGAAGCATTTATACTACCGGTGTCTTCGGCATCACCACGGATTTCGATCCAGGCGCAGGAGTTTTCAATCTCACCTCGAATGGAGGAGGAGATTTCTTCGTTCAGAAATATTACGAGTGCAACAATGCTGGATATACGATCAGTCCCGTGACCTGCGATAGTTTTACTTCACCAAGCGGACTGCACGTATGGAATACTTCAGGCGTGTATTACGACACGATTGTGAATCCTGCAGCATGTGATAGTGCACAATACACTATAGTCGTCAATCTCACGATTACGCAACCGAGCTCGGGCACAATCAATCCGACTGCATGTGGAAGTTATCTTGCTCCGGACGGCGCCATTTACAACATGAGCGGAACTTACACTGCAATAATTCCAAACGCTGCCGGATGTGACAGTACAATCACAATAAACTTAACGATTGAAACTGTGGATGTTTCTATCACGCAAAACGGATTGACACTAACCTCCGGAGCAAGCGGCGCGCAATATCAGTGGATCAATTGCAGCAACAACTCCGCAATTCCCGGAGCAACCAATCAGAATTACACAGTAACGGTGAACGGTAACTACGCGGTTGTGGTGACACAGAATAATTGCACCGATACATCCGCTTGCTTCCTCGTAAATAGTGTTGGAATTGATGACGCATCTCAAGCTGCAGTGAAGGTTTATCCGAATCCGGCTGGAGACGTTTTGAATGTTGAGTCGTTTGGGTACGGTTTACTCACGCTGGTGAATGTTGCCGGAGAAGTTGTGTTTACTACATCGATCACCAAAACAAATACCCAACTTGATGTAACCGGATTACCAAATGGAATCTACTTCCTCCAGATTAACAGTGCGCAAGGAATCGCAGTACGTCAGGTGGTTATAGCCCGATAAACCTTCATCCGGAATGCGTACCGATTCTTTATCTTCGCAGAACTAAATTTCAAGCTGTGAATCATTCGTTCGATGTAGTTGTAGTTGGCGGAGGTTGCGTAGGCCTCGCCGCTGCATATAAAATCAACACGCGTTATCCTCACCTCAAAGTTGCTGTACTGGAAAAGGAAGATCATTTATCTCCTCATCAGACCGGACACAACTCGGGCGTAATTCACTCCGGCATTTATTACAAACCAGGTTCATACAAAGCGAAACTGTGTGTGGAAGGACGGCGCGAATTAGTTGCATTTGCCAAAGAGCACAACATTGCACACGATATCTGCGGTAAGATCATTGTCGCGACTCACGAAAGTGAAATAGCGCACATGACCAAAGTGTTCAACAACGGGAAAGCAAATGGCGTGGAAGACATTGAGCTCATCGATGCAAAACGTATTAAAGAAATCGAACCCTTTGTTGAAGGCATTGCCGGAATCTGGGTTGGATGCACCGGCATTATTGATTTTCCCGGAGTAACACGAAAACTTGGTGAACTCCTTGAGAAGAATTTTCCGGGAAGCAAAGTCTTCACCAAAACAGAAGCCAAAGATTTCGAACACAAGGGTGCAACAACAGATATACTCACGAACAACGTAACGTTCACAGCGAAGTACATTGTGACTTGTGCAGGATTGCAGAGCGATCGCATTGCGAAGAAAGAAGGAACGAAGTCGGATGCGGCTATTGTTGGTTTCCGTGGAGACTATTACGATCTCACGGAAATCGGAATGAAGAAAGTGAAGAACCTGATTTACCCTGTGCCGAATCCGAAATACCCTTTTCTCGGTGTTCACTTCACTCGCATGGTTCACGGAGGCGTTGAGTGCGGACCCAATGCAGTTTTCGTTTTCAAACGCGAAGGCTACAAGAGAACTTCATTTAGTTTACGCGATACACTATCCGCTTTCACTTTCTGGGGCACGTGGAAATTCTTCGCGAAGAACATGAAGTTCGGTCTTGATGAATACCGTGGTGCATTCTCGAAGCGCTACTTTCTGAAACGTTTGCGTACACTCATTCCGTCATTGCAATCGGAAGATATTGTTGCATCACGCAGCGGCGTTCGTGCAATGGCGCTTTCTCCGGAAGGAAATATGCTCGACGATTTCAAGATTGAACATCGCAACAATGCGATTCACGTATTGAATGCTCCTTCTCCTGCAGCGACTGCTTGTCTTTCCATCGGAAAAGCGATTGAAGAGATGGCGACGGAGAAGTTCGGCTTAAAATAATGTGCTAATCTGCTTCCGCCGCGGCGGAGGGTTAATGTGCTAATGAAGACGAGAGTAAATTTGATCATTGTACTTCTTTCACTTGTCTTTGTTTCGTCGTGCGCACCACCGGCGAAACCTCTTGAGTATGGCGACATTATTTTCGATATAGACTCTGCCAAAGCTATCAGAGAAGCGATCAAGGATGAACGTAAATCGCGTTTTGATTTGTTCGGTCAATATGCAGGTGTGAGCTTTGATACCACCGGAAAACAGCTCGATACATTTTATTTGTACGATGTTCATTTCGCATGTACCTGTCCAAACTGGGCAGATACGGTTACTTGGAAAGACAGTACTGCATACTACTACCTCGATCCCGCAGACCCTTCTATTGAGCTCCCATATGAGTTCACGTTTCCTACGAATACTATTCGGTTTTATGGTACCCTTTTACCCAACTGGGGTCTGCCTAAATACGAGGAATTATACGGTCATCCTCAAGATGGGCCGGTAATTGTTTATTACGGTTACGAAATGATTCGCCCATGGACTTTCTGGGGTCCGGAAGTAACGACGTACGAAAGAGTCGAAGACACGACGAGCATGGCTTCTCAATTAATCGTGAAATGAAAAATAAATTTCAGATGCGCGTAACGATATTATCTGTGAGCATTACACTTGCGACTATTCTCATCCTTTCGTGTGGTACAGAGCCGCAACTTAAAGATGGCGACACAGTATTTTTCCCAGATACAATTGCATTCAAGCAGGAATGGAAAATGGAAGAACAGCAAATGCTAACAGAAGTGTTTGCAGCAGATACTTCTTACAATCAACTCGGTCTTGACACAATTGACCTTACTTTCAAGTTTAGCAGTGGTCCCGACTGGATTGATACTTCAAAACTGGCACTTGACTGTAAAGAGTGCAGTGAATTCTATACCGAACCCGCAGTATACAGCTTAATGTTCCCAACAGCATTCTTATATGATGGAAATACGGTGCGATTTTATGGAGTTCGGATACCAGGTGTGAATGTGCCGGCTGGGAGAGAATTCAGCCCTCCGTCAGCAGTATTTCGATATTACGGTTATGACGTGATTGGTACTTTCAAGGTATGGGGACCTACAATGAGCATAACTCAAAACCAAGACACAGTAGAACAACAGGTGATCTTGGTTTTTGATTAGCGCATTAACCCAGCACATTAGCACATTAACCCATTAGCACATTGCTAGGTGGTCTTCTCCCCTACAAACTGATCATCCTTATCCTGAAACAACACATTAAACGTTGTGAGGCTTCCGTAAATTTTCGTGATGTATTGTTGCATCTCCACCTTGTCTTCGTCGGTGAGTTTCTGATGCGCGTTAATTTTCTGTTCGAGTACACGCAGGCGATCGCGCAACATAACAATCTTGTGGAAGAACGATTCGATAGAAACTTCCTTCGACTTCAGTGAAGTATCACCCGGTTCCATAATCATGTTTCCGCCCTGCCATTTCCCGGCGAGTTCAACGTTACTGCCAACATGATAGTCATCCAGAATACGGCGCAATGTTTTTTCGAGTTCGTCCATGGTGAAAGGGTATTGACTGTTTTCCTCGCCGGGAGCAGCGAGTAATGTGAGAAGTTCTGCTTTTCGTTTCGAGACTTCCATGATTCCGCGAGCACCGAAATCGATGGTCCAGAATACCGGTTGATCTCCGGTAATTTTTCCTTTACCGTAGTGTTCGTGATCGACAATTGCACCTACTGTGAATTCTTCCACGGTTCTATTTTTGCTTAGGTATCAATGTTGTTTTGACTCAGGTGCGTTTTACCAACGCGATTTTGCTTTCTGCACGTCAAATATTTCTTTCACCTGCTTCTTTATCTTGTCCGCAATTTCGTCTGTCGGTAAGTCATTCGCGTCATGTCCAAACGGATCTTCAATTTCCTCTGCAAGTAACTCAAGACTGGCGAATGCGTAGAAAATAAATCCTACGATCAGGACTGTCCAATAGCCATAAGTCGTAGAGATACCGAACGGAATAGTTATGGTATAGAAAAAAACGATTTTCTTAATGAACATACTGTATGAGAATGGAATCGGGGTTGAGTGAATTCGTTCACAGGCTCCCATATTCTCAGCGAAAGAACGGAGTTCATCATTGAGCATAAGCATCTCTACATCTGTAATGACACCGCGATCCTTCAACATGTGTACTTCACTAATAAGATCAGCCAACAACACGTTCGGCACATGTGACGCATTCTTGTAACGATCCATCTGCACGCCGGGAATTTCTATCCAACCTTCGGTGGACATTTCCTTTCTTAAATGATCCTTACACGCGTAGAAATAATTCGTAAGCAGTGCCCGAATTCTGAGCGCATCCTCTTTGGTTAAAAATGCCGCAATCTTCATGGAAAAGCTTCGGCTGTGATTCACAAATCCACCCCATAGCTTTCTTCCTTCCCACCAACGGTCATAAGCAGTGTTGGTTCTGAATACCAGCATCAGGGAAATCACAAATCCGATCAAGGAGTGAATCGCAATAGTTCCTTCAAAGGTCCAGCCAAAAACAGTTTTAATGAGATACACAATTCCTGCAGTGTAGAGGGAAATTCCAATCATGATTGGAATGAGCATGCGGAACGTATCGCTCTTGTGGAAAGAGAGGATGAACTTGTAGCGGTCTTTAGGGTTGTAAGCGATCATGGTTGCGAATATAACTGATTACATCATTTCGTAAATTCGAAACATGAGTGAAAATCACCGCATAGACAAATGGCTTTGGTCGGTACGCCTCTTCAAAACACGCTCCGAAGCAGCGGAAGCGTGTCGCGGAGGCAAAATCAAGTTGAACGGTGATGCTGTCAAAGCGGCAAAAGAACTGAAACCAAATGACCTGATTTCCTTCCGAAGTGGCACGATCCAGCGTACAATACGGGTCGTGGATTTTCCTAAATCGCGGCTGGGAGCGAAACTCGTGGCAGGTTATTTTGAAGACCTAACGCCTCCCGAAGAGTATGAGCGACAAAAGCTTGAAAAAGAGTATGAACGCCCGTTTTTTTACACCGGAAAAGGACGCCCTACGAAGCGGGACCGAAGAAAACTTGACGGTATGACTTGATTCGAAATTAGAAGATTCGAATTGCTAACTTCGCTAGCGAAATGGCAGAAATTAATTACGACGATCTACGCGCCAAGCTAAACGCAGGAGGTTCCTGGCCCCAGCTTTACATGTTCAAGTTCATTGTTCCATCCGACAATCAGAAAATTGCGCTGGTGGAAAGACTGTTTAACGACGAGGCGGAAATCAAACTGCAACCGAGTTCGAAGGGTACATACACGTCTTTGACCGTTCGTGTAGTAATGCTGGACGCCGAGGCCATTATCACCGTATACAAACAGGCGTCTGAAATTGAAGGAATCATCTCTCTATAAATCGATATGAAGAAGTACATCGCTGTATTGTTCACCGCATTGCTGTTTGTTACTGTTAACGCGCAGAAAAATCTAACCCTGGATGAAGTGGTCATGAGCAGAGCACGACTCTCTCCTACCGGCTTGCTCAATCTGCAATGGATCGCGGGCACCAATAGTTATTCGTGGATTCGCACAATTGGCGTGGGTGAGGAACTATGTTCTTCCAGCGGCGATGGCAAGAAAATTAAGACGCTTGTTACACTCGTCGAACTGAATGCTAAGGTGCAGCAGAAACAACTCACCGCTCTCGGGCCAGAGAAGTATTTTCCTGCTGTGCATTGGATTGACGCAAACAAGTTTTACTACGACGCACAGGATTATCGTGTAACGTTCGATCTGAAATCGAGAACGGCTACTGCTACTAAGCGTGAGCTGTTCCCAGGTGGCGCAGAGAATCACGACCAATCCGATGTTTCGGGTTACACCGCATTCACGACCAACAACAATTTGTTTGTGATGATGGATGGTCAGCAAAAACAAGTTACGAATGATCTGAATCCGGGAATTGTAAACGGAAAATCGTACCACCGTGAAGAGTTCGGAATCTACAAAGGAACTTTCTGGTCGCCTTCCGGAAAATCATTGGCTTTTGCACGCATGGATGAAACGATGGTGACCGAATATCCCATCATGGAAATCGGTTCTATTCCTGCAACGGCACGAATGATTCGCTATCCGATGGCCGGACAAAAAAGTCACCAGGCTACGATTGGAGTTTACAACACCGTAACGGGTAAAACTGTATTCCTTCAAACAGGAGAACCCGTTGAACAGTATCTCACAAACATTGCGTGGAGTCCCGACAACAAATGGATTTACATTTCAGTTGTCAACCGCGGACAAGATCATTTGTGGCTGAATCGTTACAATGCAGAGACCGGTGCATTCGACAAAACTCTTTTTGAAGAAACGGATAAAGAGTGGGTGCAGCCGATGTACACCTTGAAATTTGTCCCTGGGCATGATGATCAGTTTGTGTGGAATTCGGAACGTGAGGGGTACAATGCATTGTACTTGTACAAAACCGATGGGACATTGTTACGACAACTAACACCAACCTATCCTAAACCTTCTGAGGGACAAGCCTTCATTGTTACCGAAGTCTATGGTTTTGATCCAAAGGGTAACACTTGTTTTTTTCAATGTGCTCCTGAGGGCTCCATCAATCGTATAATTTGCAGGGTTGATTTGGCACAAGGAATTCCATCCTTCAAACAATTGCCGACATTGGGCGGAACCGCGTCGGCGAAATTTTCCAAAGACTTTTCTCAATTCATTTGCGACTTCAGCAACCTGACAACGCCTAAAACAATTTCGGTAGTCAAAAGTACAGGTGATCTTCTCGGAACGATTCACACAGCACCCGACCCGTTGGCGGCGTACACAAAGTGCAATGTGAAGTTGTTCACGATCATGGCAGCTGACGGAAAAACACCGCTCTGGTGCCGCCAAATTACACCAGCAAACTTCGACTCCACGAAAAAATATCCTTCACTCACGTATGTGTACAACGGACCCAACGTGCAGACTGTTGTGAACACGTGGATGGCAGGGAACGATTTGTTCCTCTACTACATGGCGCAGCAAGGATATGTTGTTTTCACTGTGGATGGTCGTGGTTCAGACAATCGCGGAACTGAATTCGAACAAGCGATTCACCGTCATCTGGGTACTAATGAACTCGCTGATCAGAAAAAAGGAAGCGATTACCTCAAGTCGAAATCGTGGATCGATGGAAATCGCATGGCGGTGTACGGCTGGAGCTACGGTGGCTTTATGACAACGTCAATGCTTACACGTAGTGATGTGTATCGTTGCGGAGTTGCGGGCGGAGCAGTAATCGACTGGCAGTATTATGAAATCATGTACACAGAACGTTACATGGATACTCCTCAGGAAAATCCGGAAGGATACAAAGAAGCGAACACGCTGAACTACGTCCAGAATCTGAAAGGAAAACTGCTGGAAATTCACGGAACTTCAGACGATGTTGTTGTGTGGCAACACACGCTTGCTTACACGCAGCAGGCGATCAGCAAAGGTGTGCAAACAGATTACTACATGTATCCTGGACATCTGCACGGTGTGCGTGGTAAAGACCGCATTCACCTGTTGACGAAGATTTCGAACTACGTGATTGAGAACACGAAATAATTCACCACTTAGGATCATAGTTTGCCTTAGGTGTTAAGGCGCTACGCGATCATAGAACACACGAGGATCGAAATCGCAGGCGATTTCTCTCCTGTGAACTATGACGGACCGGCTTGCCCGGCTCGCTTCGCAAACAAATAAATAAATTTTCTATGACCCTATGTGGTAAAACTACGTCAGAAGAATTTCCTGATCGCCGACTTTAACTTTCATGCCCGGTCTAAGCTTCGCGCGCTTCCTCAATTCAATTACACCATCAACCATTACTTCACCTTGTGTGACGAGAATTCCTGCTATGCCACCTGTGTCGGCGATGCCGCTTACTTTCAGCAATGCGATTAGCTCGATGTATTCTCCTTTAATTTTGAAATCTTCCATTTTCTGTGTGTTATTCGAGGTATCGGGAGAAGGCTGACAATCAGATGAGCTGATACCACTTATTATCATTCAGTGAGCGATACAATCTTCCCTTGCGCATTTTGAACCGGTAACCGAAGTTGAAATCAATTGAATGATAGCGCGGTTCAATTCGCATTCCGGTATTTACGTAAGAGTTGTAATCTACGCGATAAGTCAGTGAGAAAAACATTCGCTTTCCGTTCAAACCCATCGCTGCACGAAAATCTGCTGCTGCTCCTACACGCCACTTTTTCGAAGAGAATGAATTATCGAATGTTGTAATGTTGCGATGCTGGAAATCAAATCCACTGGTCAATGTGAGGTTGAGATAAAGCGTTTTGAAAATTACAAGATTAAATGAATAACCAGGTCCGATAGAAATTCCCTGCACGCGATACTGGTTCATCATACCATACATTCCGTAAAAGGGTCGGGATGCCACCGGAATCATCGACGTATCGGATGTGAAATTGTAATCGTAGATATTGCTCACTGCAAGTAATGATCCTGCTGACTTCAATTGGCGTTGCGTATTAAAGTATGCCGAGCTGTATGAGAACTTCCGCTTATTGAACACGAAAAGTGTTTTCACGCGAATGGAACGCACCGTCATGGAAGGATTCTGAAAATAGACACCATCGTGCTGGAAGGTTGTATCATACACAGGTGTCTTCACATCATAAAAGCCATTGTACTTGCGATACGACGATTCAAATCGAAAGCGATAGAAAGTAAACGACAGACTATACGAGCTGTACTTTGTTTTTCCTCTGCGCGCAATGATTGTATCTGTTGGAGGAACAGAACGTAATCCGAAACAGAATGAAATTTTATCGAAGTCGATGGAGATTCCGGTAACTGCATTGCCATCCGCAATCATTTTCGGTGCACCAATTCCTGCTGTATCAGACATCAAGGTTTGACTGAAACGCACATCATACTGACGATATGACTGTGAAAGCGTTACAATAAACCGATCGGGATACTTCTTGACAAAGTTCGTATCCACTGTGTTGTGGTAACGACGGAGTGAATCGCGCCCGGACCTATCGGGACCTGTTCCACCAGCGTTAAGTTCTAGTCCTACAATCAGCAGCAGGACAAATATTGGACAAGATTTCATGGGATCACCGCGAAACTAAATTATTTAAGTCATTCCTGAAAATGGCAATCCGAACTAACCATTTAGTGACGTAAATCATTCTACATATGTAGACAAATAGCCATACATTCGCAACTTGAATAGGAATAACCCCGAATTAATAACGTTCATATCTCACTGATTTTTGTGTATTCCTTAAAGACCTTCGGGATTTAGCGGACAGGCACAATATTTCGAATAGTACCTATTGGGCAATCTCAGATGCTCGGATAAACGTAGTTACAATACACAGATCCACAAATTAACACAACACACATGAAAAACACTTTACGCAATAGTCAGAGAGTGCCCCGACTATTTGCACTATTACTTGGTTCATTCATAATGAGCCAGGTGTGGGGTCAAACACTTGTGCAATACGATGCATCTGCATTGCCTAATGCCGCAAATACGAACATTCCTGTTTTTTCCAATAATTCCAATGTAACAGCTACCACAGTTACACGTGGTGCCGGATTATCAGCAGCGGTATCCTCGGGCTCCCTTTCCTCTACCGGATGGCCTGTTGCTGCTACCGCTCCTGCAGGCAGTGACTACTACACGTTTACGATAAACGCGAATAGTGGATTTGTCCTTGATGTGCGCGGAACGGTGCTCAGTTTTGGGACACAGCGTACAACTAATGCCGGGGTAACAAAGGTGTATGTGTACACGAGTGCCGACGGATTTACTGCGCCGTTGAGTACAACTACACTTAACACAACAAACGTGTTCAATGTCACGTGTACATTGCCGAACACAGGTGTATACAATAACCTGTTTAACCTTGAGGTGCGTATATATGGAGATGCTGCAACCAATGGTGCAATTCCGTTGCTGCTTCGCGATCCATCTGCAGGCCCAACGAATATTCAACTTAGCGGTGGCGCTGTAGTGAACTGTATTCCACAGTTGACCTTCATTTCCAGCCAACCTCCTATTTGCGATGGAGACGACATCAATCTGACCGCAACTTTCACTTCTCCTATTACGCCAACTTATAGCTGGGTTGGACCTAGTGCATTCTCATCAGGAATTCAGAGTCCAAGTATTTCAGGTGCAACGGGTGCTAATGGCGGTACGTATACCGTAACGGCTACTTCTGCTGGTTGTGGCTCTGCAAATGCTACAACTACTTATAACGTTTCTGATATTCAATCTACGATCAACAGTACACTTGAAACTTGTCCGGGTACCTGCGACGGAGCGAGCATTGTAAATCCAGGCGGTGGTATCGGACAGTATACATTTTCGTGGTCACCATCTGGTGGTACTTCAGCCAGCGCAACAGGATTATGCAGCGGTCACTACACCGTTACAATTACTGATGGCATTGGTTGTACTGCAACAAATTCAACGGCGATTTCAGCTAACGATTGCAGTAACTCGACACAACTCAACAGTGTGTGGTGCGAGGCTACAAATTGCAACCTCTCACAAACAATTGCTTGTGTTGCTGTACCAGGTGCAACGAATTACGAATATCGTTTCACCAATAACGCGCTTGGTTACAGCTACAGCCGCGTAAAAGGTAACGGAATGAATAGCATTCCTTTGTCGTGGATCCTGGGCTTGCAATATGGATATACTTACCAGGTTCAGGTTCGTCCATATGTAAACAATATGTGGCAGAACTATGGTCCGGTTTGTAACCTGAGCATGGCTGCAACTGTACCTAATACACAGTTAAACGGAACGAGTTGCGGTGCAACAAATCATACGCTATCCAGCGCATTATATGTTGTTCCTGTTGGAGGTGCTGCTAACTACGAATACCGAATCAGCAACGGCACGCAACCGTATAATTATACACGGCAGCGCGGTGCTTCGACTACATCCATTCCGCTTTCATGGTTTCCAGGACTACAGTATGGCCAAACTTACGACGTAGAAGTGCGCGCGCTAGTTGGTGGCGACTGGGGCACATTCGGGCCTGTCTGCACATTCTCCATGCAAGCGAATCCACCTTCACCAACCGTTACAACTTGCGGTGGACCATTTGCACTCACGCAGCCATTGTATTGCACAGCGGTTGTTGGTGCTCAGGATTATGAATGGAAATTCGTAGGTGCGCAAACGTATACCCGTACTCGTGGCAATAATTCAACCAGCTTCTACGTGAGTTCAATCGCAGGCTTCGTTCCAGGCACCTATATGGTTTCTGTACGTGCTAAAGTTGGCGGTGTCTGGTCGAACGTGTACGGATCCGAGTGCTCAGTTACTTTCAGCAGCCCTGCGCGTATGCAGAATCCTGAAGCAACCAATCCGGATGCAACCACCATCGAAACGGTTCCTATGTCGTTGTTAATTTATCCGAATCCGGTAGGCCAAGGAATTACTCCAACAATAAACTTGCAAGGAGCAGACGGACAAGTTGCAACGATAACCGTTGTGGATCTTTCAGGTCGCCTTGTAACAAGCTATCAGGTAACTGTAGCGGGCAATGACTTCAACACACCATTGGTAAACTGTGAAGGCATCCCGTCAGGAATGTATTTCATGACAGTAATCATTGGCGAAGAAGCTTTGAATTCCAGATTTATCCAGGATTAAGCTTCCGGAAAAAATGAATTAAAAAAGGGATGCAGAAATTGCATCCCTTTTTTGTTGAACAAAACTTAAGACTATGCCTTTACGTTTGCGCGAATGATATTCAACGCACCGCCTGCTTTGAACCATTCAATCTGCTGCGCATTGTACGTGTGATTCACTTTGATCGAATCAGAAGTTCCGTCTGCGTGATTGAGCACAACTGTAAGTGCAGTGTTTGGTGTAAATGAAGTCAACCCGATGATGTCGATAGAATCGTTCTCCTGAATCTTATCGTAATCCGCTTTGTCGTTGAACGTAAGCGCGAGCATTCCTTGCTTCTTCAGGTTTGTTTCGTGAATACGTGCGAACGACTTAACAAGCACCGCACGAACTCCAAGGTGACGTGGTTCCATCGCTGCGTGTTCGCGTGAAGAGCCTTCACCATAGTTTTCATCTCCAACTACGATTGAACCGATCTTATTCGCTTTGTACGCACGCTGAACTTTCGGAACACCTTCGTAAGTACCGGTAAGCTGGTTCTTCACGTTGTCTGTTTTCTCGTTGAAGAAATTCACAGCACCAATCAACATATTGTTTGAAATGTTGTCGAGGTGACCGCGATATTTCAGCCACGGACCTGCCATTGAAATGTGATCGGTTGTACACTTACCTTTTGCTTTGATGAGAAGCTTCAATCCTTTCAGATCAATTCCTTCCCATGGAGCGAATGGATCAAGAAGCTGAAGACGATCTGAAGTTGGTGATACAGCTACTTCAACATTGCTGCCATCTGCAGCGGGTGCCTGATAACCTGCATCTTCCACTGCGAATCCGCGCGTTGGTAATTCGTCACCAGATGGTTCGTCGAGTTTTACTTTCTCCCCTTTTTCATTCACGAGATAATCTGTGATCGGATTGAAAGTAAGATCGCCGGCAATTGCAAGTGCTGTTACCAATTCAGGTGACGCAACAAATGCGAACGTGTTTGGATTTCCATCAGCGCGTTTTGCGAAGTTGCGGTTGAATGAGTGAACAATCGTGTTTTTTTCTTGCTTCTCTGCTCCCACACGATCCCACATTCCGATGCAAGGACCGCACGCATTCGTAAATACTTTTGCGCCGATCTCATCAAATATTTTCAGGAATCCATCGCGATTGATTGTGAAGCGGATTGTTTCTGATCCCGGGTTTATGCAGTATTCTGCTTTTGCTTTCAGTCCTTTTGCAGAAACCTGCTTCGCGATTGAAACCGCGCGTGATATATCTTCATACGAAGAGTTGGTGCAGGAACCGATCAGACCAACTTCTACTTTCGTTGGCCAGCCGTTTGCAGCAGCAACTTCTTTCATCTTGCTGATTGGTGTTGCCAGATCCGGAGTGAATGGACCATTCAGGTGAGGCTCGAGATCAGAAAGATTGATTTCAATTACCTGATCGAAATATTTATTCGGAGATGCATATACTTCCGGATCAGCAGTAAGGTGAGCTTTCACGCCATTGGCAAGATCAGCCACTTCATTGCGTCCTGTTGCACGGAGGTAACGCTCCATCGATTCATCGTAACCGAATGTTGAAGTAGTTGCTCCGATTTCTGCACCCATGTTACAGATCGTTCCTTTACCTGTGCAGCTCAATGCGATTGCACCTTCACCGAAGTATTCTACGATTGCTCCAGTTCCACCTTTCACAGTGAGAATGCCAGCCACTTTCAGGATGACATCTTTCGGTGCTGTCCAGCCGCTTAGTTTTCCGGTAAGCTTTACGCCAATGAGTTTCGGAAACTTAAGCTCCCAGGGAAGTCCAGCCATTACGTCGCATGCATCAGCACCGCCAACACCAATAGCAACCATGCCGAGACCGCCTGCATTTACCGTATGAGAATCTGTACCGATCATCATGCCACCCGGGAACGCATAGTTTTCGAGAACAACCTGGTGAATAATTCCAGCACCTGGTTTCCAGAATCCGATGCCGTATTTGTTGGAAACAGAAGCGAGAAAGTCGAATACTTCACGGCTCTCTTTCGTTGCCACTGCTAAGTCCGGAGAAGCTCCGTCTTTCGCAGTAATCAGGTGATCGCAATGTGCAGTAGAAGGAACAGCAACTTTCTTGCGTCCGGCCTGCATGAACTGCAGCAATGCCATTTGTGCTGTTGCATCCTGCATCGCCACGCGATCCGGATTAAAATCAACGTAATCTTTTCCGCGCTCGAATGGCTTTGCAGGCATAGCATCGACTAAGTGCGAGTAAAGAATTTTTTCTGTGAGTGTGAGCGGACGTCCAGCGAGTTTACGTGCAGCTTCAACTTTCGCGGGCAAAGCGCCGTAGACCCGCTTAATCATGTCAAGATCAAAAACCATTTTGAGAGGATATAGTGTAAGTGAGAAATCTCATTTGAGTGGTACAAATTTAACAATTAGACGGGAGACGACAGACGGGAGACGGGAGAAAAAGACCGAGAACTCATGAACTTTTAAACTACTCCCGTCTGGCGTCTGATGCCTGTCGTCTAAACCGTACCTTTGTACGGTATGAATTCCCGCTCGCTTGAGAATATCAGGGTTGCTTTGTCCTCCATTAAGGGGCAGATGCTTCGGGCTGTACTTACTATGATCATCATTGCGCTTGGAATTGCAGCACTGGTGGGCATCCTCTCATCGATTGACGTGATTAAAGGCTCGCTGAACAGCAACTTCAGTAGCATGGGTGCAAACACCTTTACCATTCGGAATAAAGAAACGGTAGTACGTATTGGCAGAAGCGGTAAACAGCCCCGCCGTCACAAGTCAATTAACTTTGAGGAAGCAATGGCTTTCTCGAATCAGTTCGAGTTTCCGGGGACGGTTTCAGTTTCTACAATTGCTTCCTGGTCTTCAACGCTCAAATACAAATCAGAGAAATCGAATCCGAATGTGCAGGTTTTCGGAACGGATGTAAATTACCTCGACGTTTCCGGATACTCGCTCGACAAAGGACGCAATTTCACTCCGCAGGAAGTTCACGATGGTACGCACGTAGCCATTCTTGGAAAAGACATGGTGAGCGAGCTTTTTAAAAAAGAAGATCCGCTCAATAAAGTAATCAGTGTGGGTGCCAACAAGTATGTGGTGATCGGTGTGCTCGCTGCAAAAGGCAATTCGATGGGAATGGGCGGAGATAAAATTGTGCTCCTACCCATAGAAAACGTACGCGTGTATTTCTCTCGTCCTGATATGACGTATACGATCAACGTGCTTACGGAAGGACCCGGTCTCATGGATGCAACAATCGGTGAAGCGATCGGCGAGTTCCGTACAATCCGCAAGCTGCAACCTCAGGATGAAGACAATTTCGAGATTACCAAAAGCGATAGTGTTGCAACCACACTTATCGATAATCTCCAATATGTTTCCTGGGGCGCAACCATTATCGGAATCATAACGCTACTGGGAGCGGCAATCGGATTGATGAATATCATGCTGGTTTCAGTCACTGAGCGTACCAAGGAAATTGGCACCAGAATGGCTTTGGGTGCAACCCGAAGAGCAATCCGAAATCAGTTCATCGTAGAAGCTATTGTAATCTGTCAGCTCGGTGGTTTGATCGGAATTCTACTTGCAATGATTTTTTCGGGATTGATTTCTTACGGCATGGGCGGCGCTTTTCTTATGCCTTGGATGTGGATTTTCCTCGGATTAGGAATCTGCTTCGTGGTAGGCATGATTTCCGGAATTTACCCTGCTGTTAAAGCCTCAAATCTTGACCCAATTGAGGCTTTACGCCACGAATAGGCCGCTTGAGAATTCGCTGATAAAAAACTCTGTTTCCATAATATCCAGTCAATCCGCTTCTACTATATTTAACCATGGCTCCACTAGTTACTCTTTACTTTATACCGATCGGCTTAATTATTGTCGTGATCATTGCAATCGTTCGTTTGATTATTCGTGCATCCAGCGGCGGCAACTCAAATGCGAACAACACGAATTATACAAACTATCGTCAACCGCCGAATACCGGACAGCCTGGTCAGCAGAATCCGTATAACACCGAACAAAATCCTTATGGGCAAAATCCGAATCCGTATCAGACGAATCCAAATCCGTATGTGAATCCGGCTGATCCGAACGCACCTCCTCCACCTCCGCCTGCATGGCAGAATCCGGGAACGTATCAGCAACCTGATTACACACAACCGAACTACACACAACCTGATTACACGCAGCAGAATTACACACCGCCGAATCCGAATCAGCCCAACTACGTTCCACCCACGTACTCACAACCCGGAACGTATAATCCACAAGGAAATACGCGCAGTACCAGTATTGGTAACACGAACTATTCAACACACGTTGGAGCACCGGCGGACCAGAAGAAAAGTCCTGCAATAAAAATTATTCTCATTATTGTTGGTGTCGTTGTTGTACTTGGAGCCTCGCTTGCTTATGTTGCTTATCAGCGAAGTGCCGGAGGAGCAGGTCTGGTGAGTTCAGAATTCCGTCTGGCTTATGATAATCCAACAGAGAATACATACTACATCGTACTTGATGAGTGGGACACTTTAAAAGTTGAGCCATACACATCTTCAGAAGATCTTGACTACATGCATCGCCGCGATCTTACTACACATCATTGGCAAATGCTGGATGAAGATCGTAAGGTGATTGCAGACACTACAGTGTCGAAAGAAGAAATGGAAGACTGGGAAAGCACGCGCACTGCTTACTTCTGGGATTATTCCACGGTAATTTTCAATCCATCGGGAACGCAGTATGTGTACTACAACTCCTGGTTCGATGAAGTTGGTCTTGACTACATGGACGACATTAAAGTGGGCGACAGCAGTTATTATGCTGATGCGTATACAATCAACAGCATGTTCATTTTCGACGGCCGCGATCCGGAATACCAAACCGACCTTGCGGAAGCAACGGAGACGAGTACAGAAATGCAACAGCAATTCCTGTTGAACCAGTACGACTTCGCTGCATTGTATCACAAGCTCAACAACAGCAATGGCCAGAATGATAAGATGGAGGAATATCAACTCCAGCTTTCATTGCTGTATGAAGTTGCTTACGCCGAAGTTTTGGCAAGCAGCGCGTATGATGTAGACGACATGGGAACATGCAATACGCTCGACAGCTTAACTCCATCGTGGGTTGATGAAGACACAGAACCTCGTGATTTTATTCCAGCAATAGATTACGTGAAAGCGAATGCCTCTTTATTCAGAGCTACAGCACGTGAATACTACGATTACGTAATCGATAGTGCAGATGCATTGCTGAAGCATTCTTATACAGTGCAGGATCGTCCGGAAGAGTTCATGGCCATGACCGTAATCTCTTACGATGTAGACGCAGAAGGAATATTCAACGATGAAGGACGCCGGGAAGAGAGCTGGACGTACGAGAGAGATCCGCAAACGGGAAGCTACTATTGATAGCTAATTAGTGATAGCTGATAAAAGAAAAAGTCCCGTGACAATTAAGTCCGGGACTTTTTAATTATGTAGCGTGTAATAAGCTATCAGCTATTACTCTGCAACCACTTCGAACTGGAAAGTAGCAAGCACTTCTTTGTGAAGGCGAACTTTTCCAGTGTATGAACCTACAGTTTTCACTGTGTCAGCTGCATCAACTGTGATGTTACGGCGATCGATATCGAATCCAAGTTTGCGAAGTGAATCAGCAAGTTGAACTGAAGTGATAGATCCGAAGATCTTGCCATTGTCACCAACGCGTGTAGAAACTTTCACCACGAGATCTTTCAGTTTGTTTGCGCTCTTTTCAGCTTCGTCTTTCACTTTAGCTTCTTTGTGCGCACGCTGCTTTACGTTCTCTGCGTGAATTTTCTTCGACTGGTTGTCAGCGAGAATTGCGATACCACGTGGGATAAGGAAATTACGGCCATATCCGGGGCGAACCTTCACGATATCATTTGCATATCCGAGGTTTCTTACGTCTTGTTTCAGGATTACTTCCATGTTTCGTCCTCCTTATTTAAGCTGGTCAGCCACGTATGGCATGATTGCGATGTGACGAGCGCGCTTAACAGCAGCACCCACTTTACGCTGGAACTTTACAGAAGTACCAGTTAAACGGCGCGGAAGAAGTTTCCCTTGCTCGTTTACAAACTTCAAGAGGAAGTCTGCGTCTTTGTAATCGATGTAACGAATGCCTGCTTTTTTGAAGCGGCAATACTTTTTCTTCTTTACCTCAACCGAAGGTGGGTTCAGGTAGCGAATTTCAGAGCTATTTTCTGCCATGTCTTTTCGGTTTTAGATTAAGCGTTTTCAGTTTTAGCAGCCGCGTCTTTCTTAGCAGCTTTTACTTTTGTACGGCGTTTCTCAGCGTAAGCAACTCCGTGTTTATCCAGAGCTACAGTGAGGAAACGCAATACGCGCTCATCACGCTTGAATCCAACTTCAAGATCAGAAATGATGTTTCCGTTCTTAGCAGTGAATTCGAACAGTGTGTAATGGCCGGTAGACTTCTTTTGGATTTGGTAAGCCAGCTTTCTTAGGCCCCAAGATTCCTCATGAACTAAAGTGCCGCCGAACTCTTTTACGAGTTTGCGAAACTTGCCTACCGCCTCCTTTGCCTGATCCTCAGACAAAACGGGAGTCAAAATGAAGACGGTTTCGTAGTGATACATGATCAATTGTGATTTTTGATTAATAATTTATGATTTACCCCTTTTTTATCGGGACGGCAAAGATATGAAAAACAATGTGCCGATCTGCCAATATGCCGATTTCCGATGAAAAAAGAGTGCAGTTAAGACTTTAGCAACTCATTTATTATCAGCCGATTGCAATATGCCTCATAAATGATGTTAGACCTATGGCACATTTTACGTTCCAGGTCAGGCAAATATTGAACGAAAACTAACTTTGTCGGCTGTACGCCCGCCTCATGCAATAGGCATATTGGCACATCGGCATAGCGAATATGGGATTTTGGTCAGATTTCGGAAAAGGAGTTTCAAGTCACGTCGACGGCTTAAAGTTCGTAGCTAAGAACAATCTCTGGCACTACTTCATTTATCCGGTCCTCATCCTGATTGTTCTTTTCATTGCAGGATACTGGTCGATTCTTGGTCTGGCCGATTGGGTGGTTGATTCTACGCTGGAATATTATGGATGGACCGACACCGGAAACATGGAAGAGTGGACGGGCATTCTCGCCATGGTAGGACGACTGGTGGTCGGAATAATCCTGAAGGTTTTCTTCCTGATCATTCTCACATCGTACATCAAATACATTGTGCTCATTATATGTTCGCCTATACTGGCGTTGCTTTCAGAGCGTGTGGATGAGATCATCAACAACAAAAAATACCCGTTCAACTTCGGGCAATTCATTCACGATATGCTGCGTGGAATTCTCGTCACCTTACGCAACATGGCATTTGAAACACTAATCATTCTCGCATGCCTGATCATCGGTTGGATTCCGGTAATTGGTTGGCTCACGGTTCCGTTCCTGTATATCATAGCGTGGTACTTCCTGGGTTTCGCCATGATGGACTATACCTACGAACGTATGCGTTTCTCCATTGGTGAGGGGGCGCGATTCACCCGAAAACACAAAGGCATTGCAGTCGGGAACGGATTTATATTTTCTATGATACTTTTGCTGCCGTTCATCGGCGTGATTATTGCCCCTATTCTTTCCGTTGTTGCTGCAACATTAGCGGTGCTGCAAGTAAAGAATGAAGAAGCGATCAAGGGGCAAAACATCGCCGGACAAGGAATGATTCAGCAATGAAAATCTCAGTAGTATCGTATCTCAATTCCAAGCCATTCATTTTCGGATTGCAGAAGAAGTCATTGCCGGGTTGGGATGTTTCTCTCGACATTCCCTCTGAATGTGCACGCAAGTTAATCGCCGGTGAAGCAGATCTGGGACTCGTTCCGGTTGCAGCGTTATTAGCGATTCCTGACTACCAGATTGTAAGTCCATATTGCATTGGTGCCGTAGGAAAAGTCGATTCCGTGAAACTTTATTCCGAAGTTCCCGTTGAAAAAATTGAGAACGTATTGCTCGATTATCAGTCGCGCACATCCGTCAATCTTGTGCAAGTGTTGGCTCGTGAGTTGTGGAAAATCTCTCCTTCGTGGACCAATTCTGAAAGCGGGTTTGAATCGAACATCAGCGGAACAACTGCCGCTGTGGTGATTGGGGATCGTACGTTTTCCATGAACGGAAAATTCAAATACGAGTACGATTTGTCCGAAGGCTGGCAGTCGCTCACCGGATTGCCGTTTGTATTTGCAGTGTGGGCATCCAGAAAAAAAATGTCGCCTGAAGATGAGGCAACCTTCACGTCAGCGTTACGTCATGGCCTGGAGAATATGGATGAAGTAGTGAAGTACAATGCTGTGCATTACCCCGGTGTTGATGTGAACGGATACCTGACCAGAAGTATCAGCTATAATCTCGATTTGGAAAAGCGCAAAGCCATTGAACTTTTCCTGATGAAAATAGCCTGAGCCCGTCGGTCTTTGGGCCCGTTCGATTATATTTGTTAACCTTAGAAATCGGACCCCATGAAATCCTGCCGCTTACAGTTAGGATTCACGCATTCGGTTGAAAAAACTTAAACCTATGAGTAAACGTTTATATCCCCTGCTCGCGCTATTATTTTTTGTGATGGTGACTCCTGCTTATGCGCAGAACGCAATCGACAAAGGAGCTGACGAAATCAAGCTGTTCAATGCAAGTCAGGCATTCAATGCAGGAGATTATCTCAAAGCGCTGAATCTTTATAAAGAAGTTCAGAATACAAATCCGAACGATGCGGCAATTGCATTTCACGTGGGTGAGTGTCTGTTCTATCTGGATGAACCCGAGAAAGCAGAAGATGCTTTTGAGAAAGCAAAAGGATTGAATGCTTCGGCACATCCGGATATCAACTTTATGCTTGGACGTTGTTACCAGCGTAAAGGCCAGATCGACGAAGCAATGACTGAATACACGGCTGCGAAAGCTCTGAACATGTCGAACGCTGTAAAGTCAAAAGAAATTGACTACTACATGAATCAGTGTCAGACTGCAAAAACCATGATGGCGAATCCAAAGGCCGTTAAAGTTGCGAATGCTGGTGCTGCTGTAAATAGTCCTTATGATGACAAGCGTCCTTCAATCACTGCAGATGGAAAGACCATGATCTTCACTTCACGTCGTCCGGAAGGAAGATCAGATCGTGTTGATGATGAAGGTGACCAGAAGTACTTCGAAGATGTTTACGAGTGTCCGTGGGATTCTATGAACCTGACATGGGGAGCAGCGGGTCTTGCAAAAGGTTCTGTGAATTCAGAAGGACATGATGCATCCTGTAGCATTGCGCCCGATGGCAAACAGCTTTTCATGTACGTGAACAGCGCTGAAGCAGGTGGCGGTGGAGAAATTTACGTTTCGAAAAAATCAGGTTCCGGAAAATGGGGCACGCCAAAGAACATGGGTAAAGGCATCAATACTTCTTACTTCGAAGACGGTGCAGTACTTTCTCCTGACGGCAACACACTTTATTTCATGAGTGAGCGCGGGCAAGATCTTCCTTACAAAGGACAAAAAGGTTACGGCCGTTCAGACATCTGGATGTCGAAAAAAGAAGGAAGCAAATGGGGCGAGCCAACGAATCTTGGTCCGACAATCAATACCGAACACGATGAAGGCGGAATTTACCCTGCACCAGACGGAAAGACCTTGTACTTCTGTTCGAATGGTCACAACAGCATGGGTGGTTACGACATCTTCATGACGCGTTGGGAAAACGGTGCATGGACAACTCCGGTGAACATGGGTTATCCGATCAATACAATTTCAAACGAGCGTATGTTCCTGCTTGCGAAAGACGGGAAGTCGGCATACGTTGACAGCGATCGTGAAGGCGGACTTGGAGAGCGCGACATCTGGATCATTGATATGACCGGAATGATGGCGAAGAAGAAAGAAGGTCCAGTAACATCATTGATCACGGGAACAGTTTATAACGGCGACGGAAAAGCAATTGATGCCGACATCAGTGTAACTGAAAACGGATCAGCAGTGAATACATCGAAATCTACTTCAGGAAATTACCAGCTTGAACTTGTTGGAGATAAGACCTACGAAATCACAGTTTCTGCACCGGGATATAAAACGGTGAAAGAAACGGTGAAACTCGAAGCAGATAAAGAAGGCGGGACGTTTGAGACGGTGAAGCATTTTATTCTCTATAAGGAATGATTCGATGATACAATGATTCGATGATACAATCGAGATAAAAAGTAAAAGACCATCTGAGAAGGTGGTCTTTCTTTTTAAAGAAAATTCCGCGCGATTCACAAACTTGATTCAACTGAGTTGCAGATTCCGCAATAATTTCTCCTTCTCCGATTCAAGCCTGCAATTTGTTGCGTCATTCGATACGCATAAAAATTTCTACAGGTAAAACCGTTTTCCCTTGCAAGCTGGTGCGTGTTCCTTTACAAAAAACTAAAAGGAACAACTATGAAACTACTGACCGCACTCTTCGTTTTATTCTCCATTACTCTTTCCGCGCA
Source organism: Flavobacteriales bacterium (assembly GCA_040377305.1). Lineage (GTDB taxonomy): Bacteria > Bacteroidota > Bacteroidia > Palsa-965 > Palsa-965. Next base: position 198,339 of record JBEIPA010000008.1, read on the forward strand.
AACCTATGATGGAACAACTGAATGGGATGACTACTTCATGCCAGGCGCCGGATACAAAACCTACACTCCTAAGAACAGCGATTCACTAGGAACATTTCAGGGATTTGTCACCGAATTCATCATCTACGCCAAAGCGAAAGAAACCGAAGGGCGACGAAGAGGTCCGGGTCGTGTGAAAACATTCACCAATCTGAGTATCATGAAAAGCAACAAAGAAGGAGTGAAAGATATTTTCTTCTCCAACTTTGGTTTGAATCTCTCCTTTGAAGGTGCTGTACAACGCAAATTTCTCATACCCATGTTCGGTCTTGAGATCGGTGGATTATACAGTCGGAACTTCTCCACGTTTCATTCAACACCAACTGCAGGGTTGCAGCTCATCTCCAACCGGCGCATGCTTTGGACCGCATACGGAGGTTATCAATACACCACGAAACGATTCGATGAGTACAGTGGTTTTGTAGGAGGAAGCACGTTAAACGTTTTGCTCTGGAATAACTAAACGAATTTCATTGGAACACTAAAGTGCTACACTTGTTCAAGTGAGACTATCGCGTAGTAGCGAATGAAATAATATTGCCACATGCGAGCTGGCCTAATCATCGTAGGAATTGTTTTCTGGTTCTGCGTGAGCTGGTCTCCGTTGGGTGAATTGGCGTGGAGAAAAGGCTGTGAAGCTGCGCAGTCGAGGAGATATTTGAATGGGGAGTATACGAGTGTATTTAATGGGTTGTTGAATCGCGGTGAAGGAATGAAAGCGACATTTTCAATTCTGAAGCAGAAACCGTTTTATTATTTCGCGACTGAATCGGATACTGTTCGTTTGAAAGGTTTCAACGACGACAGTTTCCATCCGTTAAACCGAATTGACTTCGAAATGACTTTTTCCTCATTCGACATTTATGATGAGCAAAGCATTCGTTATATGCTGAACTATTCATGGGAACCATCTGATCGTTTTCTCATGGAAGTTCGTGATGAGACATTCCACTACGTCGCTGCTGCGAAAATTGTCGAAGCTCAACTGGATTTTGATCCGGAGACAGAAAGAATTGTTTACGTCAACGACGGTTGGATTCACACTTACATATTCTATGAAGCATACGGAAGCTATTGGCAACACGCTGGCACTGTTTCCGTAATTGATCATAGTGGTTACAACGAACCGGATCTTTCGTTACCCGGCTTTGTTGCTCTGACGCAGTGGTCGCACGGTACTTATCAAAGTGCCATTGACAAAAATTATTACAGGTTGCTCAATGGTCGCTTGGAGGAGGCGTTCAGTATCAACGCATCCGCGTTTCAGGGAATAATGTATTACATAGATAGCATTCACGTTGGTGTAACCTCAGAAACCGAGTTGGTGTTTGTTAACGCTTCTGAAACCTTCGTTGAACATCACATCAAAGTGTTTGCATACAGTCCTGAACAGGATTCAATTGAGCACATCATTAAGGAAGAAATCGTAACCTACAGTCTCATGGCAAATTCCGAAGGCAAATTCTTGCCGAACAAAACCAATATCGGATTTAACTACGATGACTATCGCGACAGCACTTATTTCTTTCCCGAAGCATACGCCTACGAAGAACTACGAAAAATGAAAGATAATGGCAGCGCAAAACAAAAAGAACTGCTCAAAGATTTCGTTTACGATTCAACGGCGACTTTCCGATGAAACACAAACTGATCAGCTATCAGTTATAGCTCTTCTTTGAGTTCCAACAAAAAACCCTTCACCCGCTCCAACGATTTCACCACCTCCACATTTGCGTTCGCCTCATCAGTCGTGGTGCCTTTCAATTTGTCCTTCGCGCCTTGAAGCGTGTAGCCGCGTTCTTTCACAAGATGAAAAATGAGACGGAAGTTTTCAATGTCGGCTTTCGTGAACATGCGATTGCCTTTGTTGTTCTTCCGCGGCTTGATGATGTCGAATTCCTTTTCCCAGAAACGGATGAGTGAAGAGTTCACGTCAAACATTTCGGAGACTTCCCCGATGCTGTAGAACAGCTTTTCCTCGACTTTTTCTTTGTACGGCATTCGCAAATGATCCAGTGATGCAATGATACGATGATACAATCTGGAGAAAGCGAGGTGTTGATAAGCGTTGAAAAATCTGTGAAAATCTGCGAATCTGCGGCAAAAAAGACGGGAATCGGCTCTGTGAAAAACTAATCGCCTGATCTTCCGATGGTTTGTCGTAAATTTGCGCCCATGTTCGGAAAAGCTCTGGCGTTTATTGCGGTTGCATTTTTTCTGATTCCTTTCGGAGGCGTTGGAAATCAAGCGGCTGCGTATGTACCATTGAACGACACGGCTGGTGTTTCTGACTTTGCTATCAATCAGAAGTACATCGATAGTGTAAACCGGATTTGCATAACAGACAGCGTTATCGCCATCTGCAAGCAGTCGCTCGGACTTCCTTATAAGTACGGCGGCAATTCCACTCAAACCGGGTTTGATTGCTCACACTTTGTAGCGTATGGATTCGGCAAGCTTGGAGTTTCTCTCCCTTGTTCAAGCGCTGGAATGGCAAGTGCAGGCGAAGAAGTTTGTCTGGAAGAGGTTCAGCCAGGGGATATCCTTCTTTTCAAAGGACGTAACGAAGCCAATACTCGTGTTGGTCACGTGTCGCTTGTGATTGAAGTTGGTCCGGGTGTGATTAAGATGATTCACTCCTGTAGCCGTGGAGTTGTGATAGACAACTACTACGACATGAAATATTACACTGCGCGATTCCTACAGGCGAGACGGATCAAGTACTAATCAAAATTTTCTTTTGACCACAAAGCACACGAAGACACAAAGGTCTATGCTGTTTCTTTGTGCCTTAGTGAACTTAGTGGTGAAACTACTTTCGCTTAATAGTACCATCATCGAGGATCTCGATTTTGGTCTCCGGGAAATCTGCTTTGGTGAGCATCTGCATCTCCGTAATCACCTGCTTTTTCGGATCAAGTGAAGGACCACCCTCACCCAGCTGAACAATCGGAATAATTTTTCCCGAGAGAAACTTTCCGGTCTTACGATCGAGGTTGGCGTGAATGATCGGCGCATAACCCGCGTTGCCTTTCAGATTGAATCGCGAATACGTGCAGAAGTTGCCCATGCTGTAAACGATGAGACGATCATTGTACAATTCAATCGCTCGTGTTACGTGCGGACCGTGTCCGAATAATATATCAGCGCCGGCATCAATAACTGCGTGCGAGAACGCGTACGGGTTACCGCGATTTTCTCCGAGGAACATTTCCGTTGCACGGGTTACGTGTGTCTTCGTCGCTCCTTCTCCACCCATGTGACAGGAAACAATCACGATGTCGCAAGAATCGTTGAGCATACTCACTACTTTTTTTGCGGCTTCAATATCGCGCACATCCTGCGTTCCGGTGTTCGGTGCAAATGCTGTGAATCCGTATTTGATTCCGTTGAGCGTGAAAATCACATAAGGTTTTGTAACGAGTCCGGCCCACTGCAATCCGGCTTTCGAAAGTGTTGCCCCACTCGAAGTTCTTCCTGCTTCACCGAAGTCACCCACGTGGTTATTCGCCATACTCATCAGATCGAAACCGGCATCGGTGAGATACTGCGCGTACCGTGTTGGCTGACGGAATGCATAACACTTCGTAGGATCTGAACAGCTTTTCATTTGTCCGCCGGAATCAAGAAAAGTTCCTTCTGCATTTCCGAACATGAGATCGGGAGAAGTAAGATATTCTTTCACCGGATCGAAAATGAATTTGCCGTCATCCGGTGGAAGATGTCCTGCCGGATAATTCGTGCCGATCATGATATCACCAACTCCACCGAGAGTGATTGTATCATAAGCTGGAAGCTCACTTCCACTCGTAGTCACAGTAACCGGATCTTTGGTCTGCGCATTGACTGCACCCACTACCAAAAATGAAATAACCAAAAATCGAGTTACGAGCAACATATATATTTAGCTTCTATATTCCAGTGAAAGAATCGAGCAGTACGACGCTGCGACGCTGATTGGAAAGGAGGCGTACTCTTGTACGTCGACTGACCAATCGAGGAAGCAAGGAAGTAATGCGATGATTATTTCGCTGGAATGACATTAGTCGAACGATTGATTAGACTGGCTCGATTGCTTAATGATTTCCTGGTACTCGAGTGGCGTAAGATCAAGGAAGTAATAACTGATCGGATTAATCTTGTTTCCGTTACGGATTACTTCATAATGCACGTGTGGTCCGCTCGATTGTCCGGTGTTTCCAACTTCTCCAATAATCTCGCCACGTTTTACTTCCTGACCTGGTGTGACCAGAATCTTATTCATGTGACCGTACAGCGTTTCGTAACCAAATCCGTGATTGATGACCACGTGGTTTCCGTAGCCCGACGCTTCTGCATCTGCACGTTCAACAACACCATCGCCGGTTGCATAAATCGGAGTTCCGATCGCAGCGTTGAAATCCATTCCGGTGTGCATTCTCACGATTTTGAAAATCGGATGCGTTCTGTAGCCGTAACCGGATGGTGTTCCCTTGAGATTCAGGATTGAAATCGGGATGATAGCGGGTATAGATGCCAGGAGTTTTTCTTTATTCTCGGCTAGCTTGATTACTTCGTCATACGATTTCGACTGAATGTACATCTGCTTTGCGAGCTTATCAATCTTCATTGTGGTGGAAGTCATCAGCTGAGAACTCGAGTAACCCTGCAAATCAAGATAACGGTCGGCACCACCGAATCCGGAATGACGAATATCATCCGGAATAGAATCCGTTTCGAAAATGGCACGGTAGATATTGTCGTCGCGGTCTTCAAGGTCATTGAGGACGAGTGAAAGATTGTCCAGACGTCTGTTCAGAAGATCGTACTGCGTGTTCATCTTCTCGAGTTCACGACGCAGCTGCTTCTCTTTTGGAGAATCGAAGTATTTGAAGGCGATGATGACTGAAATAACTCCGATTACCGAGGCCGTTCCAAGGAAAGATATCACACGGAAAATCTGTGTACGGATAGGCGTTACGGCCTTTTCGTAAGAGAGTGTTTTCGTGTTGTATTTGTATCGGACCTTTGACATCAGCTTAATTTAACCACATAGAATCATAGAAAAAGACACCCTTTGTTAAAGTAGTTCGGACAAGTCCGAACTTACATAGTTCACAAGAGAGCAATCTACGATTGCGAACAAATTGACAACCCCTTTACTCTATTTGCACCTAACCTTTGACATGCTTTCGACTCATATTAACCACATAGAATCATAGAAAAAAGACACCCGTTGTTCAAGGAGTTCGGACAAGTCCGAACTTACATAGTTCACAAGAGAGCAATCTACGATTGCGAACAAATTGACAACCCCTTTACTCTATT